>NZ_FRBP01000004.1:164040-344589 GCF_900142645.1 Eubacterium callanderi | reverse complement strand
TCTGCCAGTTTCCTTTGATGGCGCTCGTTTTCTTTCTTCCAGATAAAACCGTTCTCGGGGCCGGGGGCTTCATCTGCCAGCGTGTCTGCAAAGGTGAGCCCCTGCGTTCCTGGTGCTTTGTCGTCAAGCTGTTTTTTGGCCGTCACCGACTGATTAAAGCGCCCACTTTTCCATTTTCTGTAATACTGACACAGATGGGTGCGTATAAAAGCATTAAAAGCTGCGCCGCGCTCAGGGTCAAAGCGCTCCAATCCCTTCATGAAGGCCAGAAGACCGTCCTGAAAGCCATCCTCAAACTGCTCATCTGGCACCTGAAACCTGCTCATCACGGACAGCACCAGGGGCTTAAAGGTTATGATGAGCATTTCTCCCGCCACTTTTGCGTTTTCCCGCTCTGGGCTGTTTGGGGGGTATTTCTGTCCATTTTTGTAGGTTCCGACCAACGCGTCGATCTCTTTGTATTGATTCATTCCCCCCTCCTATTCATCCTCATAAAGATCCGTTATACTCAATACAATCTCCGGGTGCCTGTCCTCCACAGCCTGGCAGTACTCGCCGAATAAATCTTCCGCTTCTTCCACAGTCCGGGCATAAAAGCCCACCTGCACCCTGCATTCCGCTTCCACCAGGTAGGGCCGGCGCTTGTGCAGGATGCCGGGACCTGTGCCATATCGATTCATCTCGTCACCTCCATAGGTTTTTAGTCTCCATCTGTTTTTTCTCGCGTGCCTCCCAAATCGCGTAAAAGGCGGCCACATCGTTATCCGGAAACCTTGCCCGGATCACTGCCTTTTCCTCCTCAGAGATCTCAGGAAGCAGATTAAAGCCGTTGGGGGACAGCGTGTCCTCAGGAATACTACCTGATAGAAAAGCTTTTTTATTGTTTAAAGGATTTATGTACGTTTCCAGCCCAGGTGCGGACGGGCTGCCCGCGACGTTCCAGACCTGTGTGCGCACGCACCCCCTCTCCGCAGTAATCCAGATCGCCTCAAGTCCCTGGTTAAAAGGATGCAGGCGATAGGTGCCTGCCCGCTGGGCAGGGTGCTTTTCATACTGCACCCGCCCGGTGCGGATCAGCTGGTCTCTGAGGTGCACGACCTGATAGTGCTTTTTGAGGCCCAGAAACCGCATGACCACCGTGTTGGGAAGATTAAAGTCCACAGGCCAGTACCAGTCCCCAAGCTCATCCCGGACAGCGGCCCTGTTGTTGGCGCACATGAGCAGATGCCAGTAAGCCTGCTGGATCGGGCTGATGAGCGTGGTCTCCAGCCATCTGTAAAAGGCCAGAAGCTCAGTCAGGTAATTCATGATTCACTCCAAAGGGGCCGGGGACACATCCAGCGCACACCGTTTCCACACAGGGCCAGGGGAACCACGGTTTTACTCCCCGGATCGAGGGCAGTATCACCCCAGTGATATACCCCTTGAAAAATGGCGCAGCGTGCAGCCGGCCGCCGAGGATCAGCGCGTCCAGTCCCCTTTCATTGACGACCAGCATTTTCTGGCGGTGATTATTGGCGTCGCGGATTTCCCGCTTTGTCACATCCTCACTGCGCACATGGGTGCGCAGCGCCCCGCAGTGGCTCTTATACCCCAGGGCCCTGCAGACATCCTTTACCACAAACCACTCTTTCCGCCCGTCCCCGGTCCTCAGCATCTGCTTTTTGAGTGCGATGAGCCGGTCCATGGCTTTGCTGACAAGTTCGCAGTCCATATCATACATGATGCGTTTCTGAATCTCACGGATCTCCCTCTCGATGGCTTTGTTGTGAGCCCGCACATCCACTGTTTCCACCAGGATGCGGATACTCCCAAACAAGAGGCTTTCAAAACAGTTTATCTTTAAGGTTATATGCTTATTCATGGGCTTCTCCTTTTTCAATCAATACAAAATATGTGTCCGACCATGGGCCGCGCAGGCGGTACACCCAGCGCTTCATGTCGATGGAATCACTGAGGAAGGCCTGATCTGTGGCTGCCCTCAGCAGTGGGCTTTGAAAGGCTTCGATATCCTTATCCGAAAGCGGCGTCTCCCCTTCAGATTCAATCTCACCCTGGGCGCACAGATGGGTGCTGCCATCCGGAAAGATGCATTCTTTCAGCGGTCTGCCGTCACACATCGCTTCAAAAATATGCAGCGGATGTGCGCTGTTGCCCAGCTTTACCCTGCAAATCTGCCCAAGGCTTCCGGCCAAGGTCTCTCTACATAATTCCTCGGGTGTTTCGCGGATCGGATAACCTTTGTTCTCTTGGAAAAATGGATTGTCACAGTGGTAAACCAGGGGTATCTCCTCGGTTAAATCCGCCATGCTCGAGACGCCCAGATCCTTTAAATAATCCGGCACCGGGTAATGGCGTAAATCCTTCCGCGCTTTTACGCGCTCCATTCCATTCATGTCCGCAGGCTTCTTAAGATTTTTGGTCTGATTCATTTCAGTCCTCCTGATTTGCAATTCACCGCCGTTTACCGGGTGTTAATGCCATTCTAAAGCATTAGAACCGCACAAATCAAAGTTCCTTCAGCGCGAAAATCCCCTCAAAAAAAACAAAAAAGCCCCATAAATTGAGACTTTTTTGCTTCAAAATGATATAAAACGGTTGTTTTTCTCCGATTCAGCCCAAAAGTTTGATCTGAAGGGTTTCTTTTTTATTTTTGAAACCTTAAAAACCATAGGCTGCATAAAACAGGTCATGGCACACCCCAAGCAAAGCACAGCTGCGGCAGGCAGGGTTATTCGCCAGGCTAAAGCTGTGCCCGTTTTTAAGCAGCTCTTTTATAAATAATGCCCGGCAAAGCCGTGTCAGCTCCAGAATTTTATCCTTGATCAGAGTTGACGAGCAGCAGTAAGCAACAGCCAATCCACTTAATGATACCAGCATTTTTTCCTCGCTCAAATGGATAAAAAAATGACGGCAGAGAAAACTGATTCCTCTGCCGCCATCAGGAAGTTTTGTCACAACTGGTAAAAGCTGAAGCTCCTCACCCAAAATGATGGGAAAGTGCCGCCTGTAACCAAATCGTTTTCGATTGTTTCTTCGACACTGCTTCATGTCCTTGTCAAAATACCGTCCGATAGCGTCCACCACAAAATGCGGTGACCGCGGCCACAAAAGCACTGTCTCATCCGCGAATACAATGGCTGTCATGGGCTGGGCCGGCGTTCCCCGGTTGATAAACGCCACCGGCGCCCCGCGCTTCAAATCCGAAAAAAGCTCCGCCACCTTGTCCCGCGTCAGCCGCGGATATTCTCCCTCATAGGCCTTGACAGCGTCATCGTAGTTGATGAAATGGTACTGCGTGTTTGCTTCCATTTGCATTTCCTTTCTGCGATTACCTCCGTAATCGTTTTACATTTATTTTAAAATGATGGGATGAGTGATCCCATATTTTAAGCAGGTGGTATAGGGATTTAAAAACCGATATGCCGGGAGTTAATTTGGCGGCATATCGGTTCTCTTTGGGGCTAGGGATAGCAGCTTATAAGCTCTCCCTGAATATTTATTTTTAATCTCTTCTCATTTCCCATACGCATCCATCGCCTCATTCACCAGCGCGTCGGCACGGTTATTGAGTTCGTTATCGGCGTGGCCCTTGACCTTGGCGAAGCGGGCGTCGTGGTAGTTGACCAGCTCGTCCAGCTCCATCCAGAGCTCCTTGTTTTTCAAGGGGCTGGCCTTGCCGCGGCTCCAGTTTTTGGCCTTCCAGCCGGTCACCCAGTTCTGGTTGTAGGCATTGACCACATAGGCGGAATCGCTGTGGATCACGACCTCGCAGGGCTCTTTGAGCATCTTGAGGCCTGTGATGACTGCCAGCAGCTCCATCTGGTTGTTGGTGGTATTGGGATAGGCTTTCTTGTATTCCTTGCGGATATTTTTTTCCGGATAGATGAGGATACCGCCAATGGCGCCGATGTTGTCACCGGCCTGGCCATTGCCGCGGCATCCGCCATCTGTATACAGCTCGACATACTTCATGTTTATTTCACAACCAGGTTAAAGATTTTACCTGGCACAAAGATTTCCTTCACGATATTTTTGCCTTCCACATAGCTGCGGATATTTTCATGCTCGAGAGCGATGGCCTTGGCGGCTTCCTTATCCGCGTCGGCGGGCAGGCTGATCTTACCGCGCACCTTACCGTTGATCTGGACAGCCATTTCGATGACATCGTCCACGGTTTTGGCTTCGTCATAAACAGGCCATGGGCTATCGTGCAGGCAGCCTTCCAGTCCGGCGATTTCCCAGAGCTCTTCGGTGATATGCGGCGCTACCGGGTACAGCAGCTGCAGATAGGTTTTAAATTCATCCTTTGTCACCTTGCCCACGCTGTTAAACTCATTGAGCAGGGTCATCAGGGCAGCGATGGCGGTGTTGAATTTCATTTCTTCATAATCGCTGTTGACTTTTTTGATGGTTTTATGCATCATGCTTTCCAGCTCCTGGCTGTAGCCTGTTTCGTCTGTCACAATTTCCTGAAGCTTCCAGACACGGTCCAGGTAACGCTTGGCGCCCTTGGTGCCATTTTCGGACCACGGCGCGGGTTTTTCATAGTCGCCGATGAACATGACATAGGTTCTCAGGGTATCTGCGCCGTACTCATCAATGATATCGTTAGGATTGACCACGTTGCCCTTGGACTTGGACATTTTTTCGCCGTCTGAGCCAAGAATCAGGCCCTGCATGGTCCGTTTTTTATAAGGCTCTGCGGTGGGCACCACGCCGATGTCATACAGGAATTTATGCCAGAAGCGGGAGTAGAGCAGATGTCGTGTGACGTGTTCCATACCGCCGTTATACCAGTCGACAGGCATCCAGTATTTCATTTTGTCATAGTCGGCCAGTGCCTGGTCATTTTTGTTGTCAAAATAGCGCAGGAAGTACCAGCTGGAGCCCGCCCACTGCGGCATGGTGTCTGTTTCGCGCTTGGCTGGGCCGCCGCAGTGCGGACAGGTGGTATTGACCCATTCAGGGATGCCGGCCAGCGGAGACTCGCCGGTGTCGGTCGGTTCGTAGCTCTTGACCTTTGGCAGCTCTAATGGCAGCTGGTCTTCCGGTACAGGCACCATGCCGCATTTCGGGCAGTGAACGATCGGAATCGGCTCACCCCAGTAGCGCTGGCGGTTGAAGGCCCAATCCTTCATTTTATAGTTGATGGTCTTTTTGCCAAGACCTTTTTCTTCCAGATATTCGATGGTTTTGGCGATGGCTTCCTTGACTTCCATTCCGTTTAAGAAGCCGGAGTTCACCATCTCGCCGCTGGCTGTATCGGTATAGGCCTCTACACTCACATCGCCGCCCTTGATGACTTCAATGATGGGCAGATCAAATTTCTTCGCGAATTCCCAGTCACGGGTATCATGTCCCGGAACCGCCATAATGGCGCCGGTGCCGTAGCCCATCATAACATAGTCCGCGATAAAAATGGGGACTTCTTCCCCGCTTAACGGGTTGATGCCGCGGATGCCCTCGATCATGACGCCGGTCTTTTCCTTGGCCAGCTGGACACGCTCAAATTCTGTCTTGCGCTTGGCGGCTTCCTGATAATCCACAATGGCATCCATGTTGGTGATACGGTCTTTCATTTCCTCGATCAGCGGGTGTTCGGGCGCGATGACCATAAAGGTCACGCCGAAAAGGGTGTCGGGGCGGGTGGTAAAAACGCGGAGCTTCTGGTCTGCGCCCGCGATGTCAAAATCGACCTCGGCACCGATGGATTTACCGATCCAGTTTTCCTGTTCCAGGCGGATACGCGGCAGATAATCCACATCGTCCAGGCCTGCCAGAAGCTTTTCGGCATACTCACGGATTTTCAGGAACCAAACGTCCTTTTCAAGCTGCACGACCTCGCTGCCGCAGATGGAGCATTTGCCCTCGCGGAAGTCTTCGTTGGCCAGAACAACCTTGCAGCCGCTGCAGAAATTGACATAGGTGCGGTCTCTGTAAACCAGACCGTGTTTAAAAAGCTGTAAGAATATCCACTGGGTCCACTTAAAATAGTTTGGATCGGTGGTGTCAATCTCGCAGTCCCAGTCAAAGGAGTACCCAATGGATTTCAGCTGCTGGGTAAATACCTTGATGTTTTCATCGGTGACTTCTCTCGGATGGCGGCCCGTCTTGATGGCGTAGTTCTCGGTTGGCAGGCCAAAGGCGTCCCAGCCAATGGGGAATAAGACGTTAAAGCCTTCCATCCGGCGTTTTCTTGAAATGATTTCAAGGGATGTGTAGGCTCTGACGTGGCCAACGTGCAGTCCGGCTCCTGAGGGATACGGGAATTCTACCAGACCATAGAACTTTTCTTTGTCCGAGTTCTGCTCGATTTTAAAGGTATCGTGGTCTTCCCAGTACTTCTGCCATTTTTTCTCAATTTTATGATGGTCGTATATCTTCATGGGTTCCTCCAAATTAATAATCAAAATACGTTTATAAGTGCACCCTTAATTATAAACAAGGCAGAAAATACTGTCAACCTAAAGCCGCCGGAAAGGGTGTAATTATTTTAAAAATCTTCATACACTCTTTATAAAAACATGGTATACTAAGACGTATAAAATTTTTGAGGTGAACCATGTATCCATTATTGCGATTTAACAAACAGCAAATTCTTGAAAATACACAGACCGTTGTAAGGGCCGCTGCCGAAAAAAACATCGGCGTTACTGGCATTACCAAGTGCACCGGGGGCAATTATGAGATTGCCGAGACCCTGCTGGCGGGCGGCGTTACTGCCCTTGGCGATTCCCGTGTCCAAAATCTCGTCACCCTTGCGGACCTCGACTGTCCAAAATGGCTGATCCGAATGCCCATGCTCTCCGAGGTTGAAGAAACCGTTCTGTACGCCACCCTTTCCCTGAACTCTGAGCTAAAAACCGTCCAGGCGCTGGATACCGCGGCGGCCAGGCATCACAGGAAGCATGAGGTGCTGGTCATGGTGGATCTGGGCGATCTGCGCGAGGGCTATTTCTCAGAGGAATCATTCTGCGCGGATATGGCAGAGATGCTGAAGCTTAAAAACATTGATATCCGGGGCATCGGCGCAAACCTGTCCTGTACCGGCGCCATCGTCCCCACTGTGGAAACCTACGAGCGCTTCGACGATTTCCAGACTCTTCTTAAAAAACGCTTTGGCCTGGACTGCGCTATCACCTCCGGCGGCGCCTCCAGCACCTATTTTATGGTGGAGGATGGCACTATTCCTTCCTGTATCAATAACCTGCGCATTGGCGAGCTGATCCTTATCGGAAACGATACCTCCAACAACATGCGCTATGAAAATCTCCATGATGACAATTTTATCCTGGATGTGGAGATTATCGAGATCAAGGATAAGCCCTCCATGCCCATCGGCAAAATCGGCTGTGACGCCTATGGCTGCACCCCGGTCTTTGAAGACCGGGGCATCCGCAAGCGGGCCATCTGCGCTCTGGGCAAGCAGGATACCACCATGGAGGATCTGACGCCTCTGGATGCCAACCTTGAAATCATCGCGTCCAGCTCAGACCACCTGATTGTGGATATTACGGAATGCAGCCGTGATTACCAGATCGGGGATATTGTGTCCTTCCGCTGTAACTACGTCAGCGCCCTTCACGCCTCGACCTCGGAATACATCTACAAATCTGCTTTTTAAAAAGATTCATTTGAAAATGGTCTGCCCGGCACGCAGGCCGTTTTTACTTTTTTGACCCCTTGTTTTTCCTTTGATTATGGTGTATGCTTGTGCTGTTGGGAAGCATTTATATTGTTGGAGGAAAAATGAAAAGCTTAAAAGGAAATTTGTTTATCATACTCTCGGCCTGTATCTTTGGTTTTACACCGATCATGGGAAAAATTACCTATCTTAACGGCAGCAATTCCATTATGCTGACCTTTCTGAGGACCTTTTTCTGTGTACCGGTCCTATGGATTATTTTAAAACAGCAGAAGGTGTCCTTTAAGCTTTCAAAAACGCAGCTTAAGCAGCTTTTGATCATCAGTTTTATCGGCTCTGCTGTCACCACACTGATGCTGTACCAGTCCTACAATTATATTCCCGTGGGCACTGCCACCACCCTGCACTTTGTCTATCCGGTATTCGTGGCTCTGGGTGCCATTCTGATCTTTAAGGAACATCTCACCAAGCCCAAGATCCTGGCCCTGGTCATCGCCACAGCCGGTATCAGCTTTTTTATGGGCGGTAAAATTGAGGGTGGACTGCTTGGCATCCTCTTAGCGCTGGTTTCCGGCCTGACCTACGCTTTCTACATCCTGTATCTGGATAAAAGCAGCCTCCTTGCGCTGCACCCACTCAAGCTGTCTTTTTACATCAACCTGTTTGTGGCCGGCTTTGTTTTTATCTACGGACTGTTCACAGGAACGCTGACCCTTGACATCACCCCCATGGGGTGGCTGCTCTCCTTTCTGGTGGCCATGCTCTGTGGCTTTCTGGGCATCACCCTGTTCCAGGTTGGCGTCAAGCTGTCTGGGGGTACCACAGCCGCCATTCTCAGCATGTTTGAACCCATCACCAGCGTGGTCTGCGGCATCGCCTTTCTGGGCGAGCCCATCACCGTCAAGAGTGTTTTGGGCTGCGCGCTGATCCTGACCGGCGTCACGATCCTCACCGTGTTTAAAGGGAAGGAACCAGCTGAGACGCCTGATTTAAATTTAGAGCTTGCTGCCAGTGAGGAAATGGAAAATTGAAAATTCCAGAACCCTTTTGCCGTTGACAAAAGCGATTTAAGCAGCGGCCTGCGGCCGCAGACAAATAAATTTGCATAAGTGAGTTGGCAAATTATCGAAAAAAAGCCTCTGGCAATTTGATTAAATTGCGGCGCAAGCCGTGTCTCAATCAAAAAGCCAGAGGCTTTTTGTACCTGAATTTTCCATTTTCAATCTTCAGTTTCCTAAAGGATCATGTTCGGATAGATCTTGCGCATAAAATCATCGGGATAGGTCTTATCCAGGAATTCTTCAAACGAATTGTCCGCCTTGACACCATGGTCACGCTGATCCCAGCGCTGGACAGCCAGGGCCGAAATGGCCATGTTAAAAATCATAAACACCACCAACACCCAGGTCAGCACAATCCCCACCTTGTTGGGGATTTTTTCGATCCATTTGGAGAAATACGGATAAATGTCCTTTACCCACAAAAGCCCCAGAAGCCCCCAGAACAGACCGTACAGCAGGCAGGTACGCCCGCCGATGTTGAGGGGCAGGTTGCTGTAATCCCAGGATACTGTCCCCATAAAATACTGTTGGAAGGCTGAACAGAGATACTCAAAGCCTGAGCCAATGACCATACTGAAAAGAAAGATGATCAGGTCTCTTTTATGGGCAAGAGGCCTTAAAACAATGGTCAGAACCACAGCTCCAAAGCCGTAGACTGGGTTAAAGGGGCCGTAAATCAAACCTGATCGGCTTTCGATAAGGCCGTGCTGGGTTACAAAACAAAAAATCATTTCAAGAATCGTCCCTAAAAAGCAGCCGATCATAAAAATCCAGAAGAGCTTATAAAAATTCAGCCCCGCCGCAAAAGAGCGGCCTTCCGAACCATTTTGGGCAGATACCTGTGTCTTTTTCATGGTTTCCTCCATTTTGCTTTCATTTGTATAGGATTATATCTACCCAAAGATGCTAAAGTGGTAACAAAAAAGCGGCCTGAGGCCGCAGATAAATCAAATAAACAAGCTTCCAATCTGGTAGACCAGCATGGAGATCAGATAGGCAGTACCCGTTTGGTACAAAATGGCAAAGCCAAAAGTTTTCCAGCTT
This sequence comes from Eubacterium callanderi, assembly GCF_900142645.1. Taxonomy (GTDB): domain Bacteria; phylum Bacillota; class Clostridia; order Eubacteriales; family Eubacteriaceae; genus Eubacterium; species Eubacterium callanderi. The sequence continues at coordinate 334,836 of NZ_FRBP01000004.1, read as the reverse complement.
CCCAGCTCTTTTTTCATGGTCGCCAGCGCTGCCGTACAGGGCGATGCCAGGAGCACAAACAGGATGAAGCTGTAAGCCGAAAGCGGGGTAAAAATCTGTCCGAGCGCCATGGTAAAGCCGCCGTCAAAGGTACTGGTCAAGACACTCATGGTGCTGATGATCATTTCCTTGGCCGCGATACCCGACAATACCGAAACGCTGGCCACCCAGTTGCCAAAGCCCAGCGGGGCAAAAACCGGGGCGATGAATTTTCCGAAGGCCGCCAGAATGCTTTCATCGGCATTGGCCGTCATCTGGAAGTCCGTACCAAAGTTTTGGAGAAACCAAAGCACAACCGAGGCCGCAAAAATAATGGTGCCGGCACGTACAATAAACTCCTTCACACGCTGCCATACCTGGGTAACCGTGTTTTTAAGAACCGGCAGGCGGTAGGGCGGCAGCTCCAGCAGATAGCCGGAATCCTGTCCTTTAAATACCGTCTTGGACAAAATCACGCCTGACACAAAAACCACCAGCAGGCTTACGATATATAAGGAAAAGACCATGACGGACTGGGCCTTTGAGAAAAAGGCTGACGCCATAAGCACATAGATCGGCATCTTGGCGCCACAGGAGATAAAGGGAGTCAGGATAATGGTCAGCTTCCGCTCCCGTTCGTTTTCCAGCGTACGGGTTGCCATAATTCCAGGAACCGAGCACCCAAGCCCCACGACCATCGGGATAAAGGATTTTCCCGAAAGGCCGAATTTTCGGAATACGCGGTCCATCATAAAGGCCACCCGCGCCATGTAGCCGCTGTCCTCCAGCACGGAGATAAAGATGAACAGCACGGTAATCTGTGGGATAAAGGTCAAAACCGCCCCCACACCGGTGATCGCACCCTCTGTCACCAGAGCAATGAGCCACGGAGCCACGTTTAGCCCTTCCATTAAGCCCGTCACGCCGGGAATCAGCATTTCGCTGATAAAACCCTCGATAAGGCCTGTTGTTCCATCCCCCACCACGTTGATGGACACAAAATAAATGATAAACATAAAGATAAAGAAAATAGGCAGGGCCGCGTAGCGGTTCATGAGTACCTTATCCAGCCTGTCCTCAAAGGCCAGATGGGTTTTACCGATCTTTTTCGTAGCCCTAGTTACCTGATCTGTGATAAAGCGGTAGCGGTAATCCGCAATGGTGCTGTCCACATCCTGCCCGCTGATCTCTCGGATCTTTTCCCGGGCGTCATAAATATCCTGATCCAGTCCAAAGCAGTTCGCCACCTTTTTCAGAATTTCATCGTCCTTTTCAATGAGCTTGATGCTTCTGAAAATTTTGGGATAGCCGGGCAGAATATCCGGGTAAGACCGCTGCACCAGGTTGTCGAAATCAATGATGACCTTTTCGATATTATCTGGAAAAACCGGATTGAATTCCGGTGCTTTCCCGGATTTCCGGTCATCCTCCAGCTTTTCCTCGACTGCCTTGATCAATGCCTCAATACCGATTCCCTTTTGGGCGGATATCTCCATAAATGGGAACCCAAAGCCCTTTTTCAGGGATTGGAGGTCCAGCTTCAATCCCTTTTTCTCAACAATATCCATCATGTTCAGCACGCCGATGATGGGAATCTTCAATTCCATCAGCTGGGTGGTCAGATAGAGGTTCCGCTCAATGTTTGACGCATCTAAAATATTGATGATCAAATCCGGCGGTTCACTCAGCAAAAAATCCCTCGATACAATTTCATCCATCGAATAGGGCGCCAGCGAATAAATGCCGGGAAGGTCCACCAGCGTAATTTTGCTCGCGGTATCCCGCAGATCCCCTTCCTTTTTTTCAATGGTGACGCCCGGCCAGTTCCCCACATACAGATTGCTTCCAGTCAGGCTGTTAAACAGGGTGGTCTTTCCAGAGTTCGGATTTCCCACCAGTGCAACGCGATAATTCATAAAATACTCCTCGGTTTTAGGATGTCACATAAAACTAACTTGTCCTTACAAGAGAAAAACCACCTCGAAAAAGGCGGTTTTTGTGATTTAATATTTATTCAAAATCTTAAACAATTAGGCGATTAATATATTTTCAGCATCGTTTTTTCTCAGGCTTAACGCGTAGCCTCTAAGGTGAATTTCGATCGGATCTCCAAAAGGCGCTACCTTATCGACCATTACCTCGACACCAGGGGTTACGCCCATATCCATGAGCTTACGGCGCATAAGGCCTTCCACTGAAATTGTATCAACCACACCTGATTCACCAGGTCTTAAATCCTTCAATGTTGTTTTCATCTTTATCACCCACTGTCTGTTAAACTCTTTTGTTAGCTTTATTATACTTAATTAGACAGTACCTGTCAACGCATTTCGTGAAAAGATTGGTAATATTTAGCATTTTTTATGTAAAAACTTAGCTTGTGATCGGCTGCGCTTATTTAACCTCCAGTAAAAACAGCAGTGGCCGCTCTTCCTTGGGCTGCCAGCTGAGTTTGCCCCACAGGTTGCCGTAGCGGTAACATTCATGGGCACCGTCATAGCTGCCGTTCATATCAATAATGGCCAGGCAGTATTTAAAATTAAGCCGTGAAAAAAGCAAGGTTCCGCTCTTTTTAACAGAGCCGTTACCGATATAGAAGCCCGCAGCATCCAGACCGCTCAGCGCCTTTGTGGTCTTTTCCGCGGTCATGTTAACCTGTGTCAGCCCGGCAGCGGTCAGTTCATCCTTAAAGGAACTGTACTTCCTGATACGTGCTGCCTGCATCATGGTTTCATAATCGCTGCGGCTGGCATGGTCGTTTTTCTGGGTCTGCGTACAGTCACTGGCAGTGTAGTGGTTTTTATTGCGGTAGTAACAGCTGCTGCCCTTTAAGCCCTGCAGGGTTTTATTGTAGGTCTTATTCACACGATAGTTAAAAACCTTTCCGTCCGCATCCAGCTGACGGTCAGCCTTACATCCCTGGGCAGCACTGGTGTAAAGGCTGTTAATCTTTGCCTGCATGGCCGTAAGGCTGTCCATATTCTGCTTTGTCCGCTGCATACGCATATTGCACAGACCAATGTCACCGCCATTGGGCGTGCCGTCCGCATCCGTCACATTGCCGCCGTACTGGGCAATGAGCTTGTTGAGACTCTCGACATCCGCCGGGTTCAGCCCGCCCGCCTTCAATAGGGTCTGCATATCTGAAATGGCCTGGATTTTCGCTTTGGCTTCAGCTTCATTGCTGTCATAATCATACTGCATAGCGGTGAGAAGATTACCGTATCCCTGGGCATAGTAGTTTTTGATGGCTTCGTTAAAGGACTCGCGTCCGTCCAGGGTCTGGCTGCTCCAGTCGTAATTATAGGAGGACAGGCTCTTAAAGGCAGTAAAAATATCGGTATCTTTTAAAAGCGCCCCCTCACCGGTGATGCCGCGGCCCAGATTCATCATATGATCATAATAACGGTTATCATTATTTTGGCTGGAATACACATGGCTCATGGCTGTGCGAATCTCCTCTAAATGTCCGTCAGTGGTTTGGCCCGCCATGTACTGGATCGCGGTTTTAGCCGAGGTATTACATGCGTCAAAATCATTTTTCAGATCGCCCGCCACACTGTTTAAAGCATTAAGCCTCGCGAGAATATCGCTCCGACGCTGCCCGTTAATAATTTCATCGGTGCTGTTATTCAGCTGACGGCTGACCTGGCTGATCTGATCCTGTATTTTAGCCAGCTCACTGTCTTGCGCACCAGCGTCAAGCTTGCAGATAAGATCTGTGATAATGTTGAGGAAACCAAGTCCCGCAAAGCCTGCGGTATCATTGATCTTATTGAGAACCTGTGTCGCCACCGTCACGCTCTGATTTGCGATCTGCTTGCCTATATCTGTCCCGTTGACGACAGGGCCGCCGCTCGCGCCGCCTGTGAGGTTAACCGTTTTGGGGACATACTCGTCCGGCATTGTCAGCGTGACGTCGCGGTTAAGAGCCGCGCCGTCTGTGTAGGTCAGGATGTCTGCTGGAAGAATCAGGCGCCCAGTGCGTGCCCTGGAAGTATCTGTGTTGGCCTCCTTTGTAAATTTGACTGTAAATCCGGTCTTATCTGCATCGGTGGTTACCGAAGTGACCGAAGCGCCCGCAAAGGCGCCGTCAAAGCTTACGTCACCCTGGGTCAGCCGTTTGCTGAGCTTTCCGCCATCAATATTGACAACGGCTGTGTAGGAGGGTTTGTCTGCCTGGGGATCATCGACAGTAATGCCATCTCCGGCAAGGGCCAGAAACACCGTCTCTACCGGCACGCTCACCGTCAGATCCGTCGCTGTCACATTACAGGCAGACTCCAGAGTAAGGTTTCCTGCCGATTCAGACATCACCGCATCCTCTGGAAGCTTTAGCATAAAGTCTGCCTGGGCCGGCGTTTTGGGGTCAACGCTCAGCGATACCACTGTCGCGGTGTCAAAGGCGCCGCCCAGGTGCAGATTGTTAAGCTGGTTTTTGCTTCCGGCCAAAGTCTGATAGTACCAGTCTGTATCCTTTATGCCGGTGACCGTCAGTGTTCCGCTGATATAACGGGCGTCGGCATGGAGACTTTTTTGGGTTTTGGCGCTTTCCAGTCCGTCCTGGGTTACGGCCTCTTTTAAATTGGTGACGACAAGGTCAGCAACCCCATCAATCGTGTCTGCTGCCTGCAGCTGTATTGGCTGATTCTCGGCTCCCGATGGCTTTGTCAGGTCAACCGCCTCACCAGCGAGTGCCACTGGACTGCCACCCAGTACCAGAGTTAAGATGAGCAGAAAAGCCATACATCTCTTAAGTCGAAGTGTTCTTTTCATGGTAGGACCTCCTCTTTAAAACGTTTAATTAATTCTTATTATATAAAATATACCAAAAAAATCAATGGCCTGTGCACCAATAGGCGGTTAAACACCATCAATGGTAGCACAGGCTATCAAACCCGCTGCCTGAACTTACCGGGATGCCGGATTTTCCTTCACCGTAATCCCCAGCTGGGAAAGCCTGTCCATAATGTGTGTTTTAGTCTCCCGATAGTGCTGCTTGGGAATTGGAATATCAATTCCATCACACAGAAAAACAGAGCTGTATGCCAGGTGGTCCACATAGTTCAGGTTAATGATAAAGCTGCGGTGGACCCTTAAAAACGCATTCGGAAGCCGTTCTGCCAGGGCAGTGATCGATTCATCGACCTGAATTCGGTCGCTCACGCGGCAGATCATGCAGTGGTGCTTAAAGGCCTCGATGAAAAGAATACTGTGGGTTTCCAGAATATATGGCCGCTTACGGATATGCACCTCAAGCTTTTGGGAATCCCGCTGTTTTGCATCAATTTGTTTTTGCATGTAGCGGTAAGTTTCCCGGCCACAGGCATAGGGGAACACCTCCCCTTCCTGAAGCACATCCCATTCGTTGGAAACATGCAGGTGTACCACACGCCAGCCCCCGGACTGCTTTTGATAGACGAAGGTAAGCCGCTGGTTTTGCTTAAGGACATAGCCTGTCTTCGGGTCTGTATAGGCATTCAGGCGGCCGGTCACAATGACGGTATCCGTTGTTCTGTAGGTAACCTCACAGTCCACCCCTTCTGAACAGATGGGCACATCCTGTTCACGCTCAAGTACCGCGCGCATTGCTTTTTTCCCATGGATATACTGGTTCTGCAGGGCCCCGATCCACAGCACATGCTCATCCATATGCCGCATCACAAACTCCAGATCCCGCTTACCATGCGCTTTCATAATTCTCTCAGTCAGCACGATGAGGTCATCGGGCTGACAGTTCTGCGTTTTATCCTGTTTGGTATTCTTTTTTTCTCCCATACACATCGCCTCCTTTCGGCGTATAATATCAAAAAAGCGCAGGGGCTCTGAACGGCTGCTCAGAGACCACATGCGCTTATTTTATTGTCTGTTTCAGGCGTGGGGCATCTCGATACTGATGTCACGACCTGTCATAGGTTTTATTCAAAATCTTAGCCAGGTACTGCCCTGTATAGGATTCCTTCACTTTGGCGACTTCCTCCGGGGTCCCTGTGCATACAATCGTTCCGCCGCCGTCGCCGCCCTCTGGCCCCAGGTCGATAATATGGTCGGCGACCTTTATCATGTCCAGCTGATGCTCGATCACCACCACTGTACTGCCGGTATCGGCCAGGCGCTGCAGTACGTCGATCAGCCTTGCGACATCCGCCATATGAAGCCCCGTGGTCGGTTCGTCCAGAATATAAAGGGTGCGGCCCGTGTTGCGCTTTGAGAGCTCTGTGGCAAGCTTGATGCGCTGCGCTTCCCCGCCGGAAAGCTGTGTAGACGGCTGTCCCAGCTTCACATAGCCAAGCCCCACGTCATAGAGGGTCTGCATTTTATTGCGGATATTGGGCAGATGCTCGAAAAATTTCAGGGATTCCTCAACCGTCATATCCAGCACATCCGCGATGTTTTTCCCTTTATACTTAACCTCCAGCGTCTCGCGGTTATACCGCTGTCCGTGGCACACCTCGCAGGGTACATAGACATCAGGCAGAAAATGCATCTCGATTTTGAGTATTCCGTCACCGCTGCATTTTTCACAGCGGCCGCCCTTGACATTAAAGCTGAAGCGTCCCTTTTTATAGCCCCTGGCCTTGGCCTCAGGTGTCTTGGCAAAAAGGTCACGGATCATGTCAAACACACCGGTATAGGTCGCTGGATTGGATCTTGGGGTACGCCCGATGGGGGACTGGTCAATGGCGATGACCTTATCAATCTCATCCAATCCCTCGATGCTTTTGTATTTTCCAGGCTTCTTAAAGCTGCGGTACAGCTTCTGGGAAGCGCCCTTATACAAAATTTCATTGACCAGGGTGCTCTTTCCTGAGCCGGAAACACCGGTGACACAGATAAATTTGCCCAGCGGGAAGGAAACGTCAATGTTCTTCAGATTGTTCTGAGACGCGCCCTTAATGGTGATGGCCGTGCCTTTACCGTCCCGGCGCTCCTTTGGCACCTCAATCTGCTTTTTGCCGCTCAGATACTGGCCGGTAATCGACTCAGGCACCTTCTTGATATCCTCAACGGTTCCCTCGGCAATGATCTCGCCGCCATGAACGCCCGCTCCGGGGCCAATATCCACAATCCAGTCGGCTTCCTCCATGGTCTCATCATCATGCTCCACCACCACCAGGGTATTGCCGAGATCGGTGAGGCGGCGCAGGGTTTTCAGCAGCTTCTGGTTATCCCGCTGATGCAGCCCGATACTGGGTTCGTCCAGTACATAGAGCACCCCCACAAGTCCGGAACCGATCTGGGTGGCCAGGCGGATACGCTGGGATTCGCCGCCGGAAAGGGTGCCTGCAGCACGGGAAAGGGTCAAGTATTCCAGACCAACGTCCTGGAGGAATTTCAGGCGCGCGTTGATCTCAATAAAAATCTGTTCGCCTATCATCTGTTCTGTCTCTGTGAGATGCATCTTTGAAAAGAAGCCCAAAAGCTCTTTGACCGACATATCCGTAAGGTCAATAATATTTTTATCCTGTACCGTTACCGCAAGGCTTGTGGGGTTCAGGCGCTTCCCTTTACACTTTGGACAGGGAATCTCAGACATATATTTATCGATAAGGCTGCGCATACCCTCGGAGTGGGTTTCCTGATAACGGCGCTCCATATTGTTGACAAGGCCTTCAAAGGTCGTGGTATAGGTGCCCGAAAACTTGCCCTCATACTCGATTTCCAGAATTTCATCCGAGCCGTACAAAAGCTCCTGAAGAAAAGCGTCCGGCGCTTCTGTCAGGGGCTGGTCCAGGGTAAAATTGTATTTTTTCGCAATGGCGCGTATGAGATTGACCATGATTTTCGAGTCATTTTTCAGCCCGAAAAACTTGATGGCCCCCTGTTCAATGGACAGGCTTTTGTCTGGAATCAGCAAGTCCGGGTCAATTTCCTTGTGGAAACCGAGTCCGTGGCACTCGGAACACATCCCAAAGGGGTTGTTGAAGGAAAATGTCCGGGGCTCCAGCGTATCCATGGCAATGCCGCAGTCTGGACAGGACAGCTTTTCGCTGAAAAGCTGCTGTTCGCCGCCGATCACATCACAGATCACCAGGCCGTTTGCCAGATGCAGGGCTGTCTCGATGGAGTCGGTCAGGCGTTTGGTCATGTTTTCCTTGCTCTTAAGGCGGTCAACCACCACCTCAATGCTGTGCTTTTTATTTTTTTCCAGCTCGATGTCTTCACTGGTTTCTCTGGACTCGCCGTCTACGATCAGACGGACATAGCCCTCCTTTTTCAAATGGTCCAGCAGCTTTTTATGCTGCCCCTTCTCACCGCGCACCACCGGCGCCAGAATCTGAAACCGGGTGCCGGGCTCCAGAGCCTGAACGGTGTCCACAATCTGGTCCACACTCTGCGACTCAATAACCTTGCCGCATTTTGGGCAGTGGGGAATGCCAATACGGGCATAAAGCAGACGGAAATAGTCATATATTTCCGTCACTGTCCCAACAGTCGAACGGGGGTTCCGGTTGGTGGTTTTCTGGTCAATGGAAATGGCCGGTGACAGGCCGTCAATGCTCTCCACATTGGGCTTCTGTGTCTGGCCTAAAAACTGCCTCGCGTAAGCAGAAAGGGACTCGACGTAGCGTCTCTGCCCTTCGGCGTAAATGGTATCAAAAGCCAGCGAGGATTTTCCCGATCCGCTGAGACCGGTCAGCACCACCAGCTGGTCTCTCGGTATCTTCACATTAATATTTTTAAGGTTGTGCTCCTTGGCACCCTTGACGTCTATGTATTTCATTTATTTCCTTTCAGTTCTTTAATCCGGTCACGCAGCGCAGCGGCCTTTTCAAACTCAAGATTTTCCGCAGCGGTCAGCATTTCTGCTTCGAGGTTCATGATTTCAGCTTCCACATCCATCACCTCGTCTTCCACCACATAGGAAGCCTGATCCTCAGCGACCTTTGTCACCTCGAGGGAATCGTGGATTTCTTTGTGGACAGACTGCGGAATAATACCGTGGGCCTCGTTGAATTCACTCTGGATTTTCCGCCGGCGGTTGGTTTCGGTGATGGCATAATCCATGGACCTGGTAATTCTGTCCGCGTACATAAGCACCTTGCCCTCCACATTTCTGGCCGCGCGGCCGATGGTCTGGATGAGTGAGGTTTCTGATCGCAGATAGCCTTCCTTGTCCGCATCCAGGATCGCGACCAGTCCAACCTCTGGCAGGTCCAGCCCTTCTCTTAAAAGGTTAATACCGACCAAAACGTCAAACTCGCCCATGCGCAGCTCCTTGAGGATTTTTGTCCGCTCGATGGTGTCAATGTCGGAGTGCAGGTAGTTGACCCGAATGCCGTTTTCCTTGAAATACTGGGTCAGATCCTCCGCCATTTTTTTGGTGAGTGTGGTCACCAGCACCCGGTTTCCCTTGGATACCGTCTCATTGATCTCACTCATCAAATCGTCGATCTGTCCCTTGATGGGCCGCACAAAGATTTCAGGGTCGATGAGGCCGGTGGGGCGGATGATCTGTTCGACGGTCTGTTCGCTGTGTTCTTTTTCATACTTGCTCGGTGTGGCCGAGGTAAAAACAATCTGATTGATTTTCCCTTCAAACTCCTCAAAGTTGAGCGGGCGGTTATCATAGGCAGACGGGAGCCTGAAGCCATAATCCACCAGATTTTGTTTTCTGGCCCTGTCGCCTGAGGACATGCCGCCAATCTGCGGAATGGACACATGGGACTCATCCGCGAAGATTAAAAAGTCCTTTGGGAAATAGTCGATCAGCGTATAGGGCGGCGCTCCTGGAGGCGAGCCGTTAATGTAGCGTGTATAGTTCTCGATGCCGTTGCAGTAGCCCATCTCCTTGAGCATTTCCAGGTCATAGTTGGTCCGCTGCAGAATGCGCTGCGCCTCCACCAGCTGATTATGCCCGGTAAAATAATCATACCGGTCTGCCAACTCGTCACGGATACCTTTGATGGCCACATCCAGCTTTTCGGGCGTGGTGGTATAGTGTGAGGCTGGAAAAATGGAAACATGGCTGAGCTCACCGGTGATCTCGCCTGTAATGGTGTCGATCTCGGTAATCCGGTCGATTTCATCGCCGAAAAACTCCAGCCGAACGGCCTTCCCTGAGGATGCCGCCGGATAAATCTCCAGAATATCGCCCCTTACCCTGAAATTATTACGCTCGAAGGCAATATCGTTGCGGGTATACTGGATATCCACCAGCTTCCGGATAACCGCGTCGCGGTCCTTTTCCATGCCCGGACGCAGAGAAAGTACCAGATTTTCGTAATCAATAGGACTCCCAAGTCCGTAGATACACGATACACTGGCCACCACAATTACGTCCCGGCGTTCAAAAAGCGCCGCTGTGGCCGAGTGGCGCATTTTATCAATCTCATCATTGATGGAGGAGTCCTTTTCAATATAAAGGTCGGAATGCGGCACGTAGGCCTCCGGCTGGTAATAATCATAATAAGATACAAAATATTCCACTGCATTTTCCGGAAAAAAGCTCCGGAACTCGTTGGCGAGCTGGGCCGCCAGCGTTTTATTGTGGGCGATGATCAGCGTCGGCTTCTGGACAGCTTCGATCACCTTGGCCATGGTATAGGTTTTACCAGAACCGGTGACGCCCAAAAGGGTCTGAAATTTCATCCCTTTATCAATGCCGTCGGCCAGTTCCCGGATGGCCTTTTCCTGGTCGCCCTTTGGTTCATAGTCGGACACTACTTTAAATGGTTTCATTCAATCACCTTTGTAACCCTTCAATCCAAGAAACATGTGTTCTCTTATTGTACCACTTCTGTCGGTTTTGTCAATGGGAATCAGTTCAATATAGCAGAAAAAAGGATCGAAGTTTTAAAACTCCGATCCTCCCCTCCTGTTTACTTACCCTTTAAAATCTCAAGTGCCTTCTGAAGCTGTAAATCCTGGTCTTCCGGGACGTTCAGCGTGTTCTTATAGGCCTCGTTCTGGGAAACAGCCACGTCGGGCGTCAGGCCCTTTTCGTTAATGTTCCGGCCGTTCGGTGTAAAGTATTCCGCATTGGTGAGCTTGTAGCCGCTCTTATCCTTGAGGGGCACAACCTCCTGGACAATGCCTTTACCGAATGTTTGTGTTCCTATAAGCTGTCCAGCCCCGGTATCCTGTATCGCCCCAGACAGGATCTCGGAGGAGCTGGCGGTTCCTTCGTTAACGAGTACGGCCATCGGCAGGTCCAGCTTCACCTCCCCGGTCGAGGTATAGTCCTTCCGGCTGCCGTCTTTGTCAACCGTGTAGACCACCGTCGTATCGCCCAGCAGCCGGTCTGCCACTGCCACCGCGGAGGTAACCACACCGCCGCCGTTATAGCGAAGATCAATAATGAGCCCGCTGATATGCTGGCTCAGAAGATTTTCAAGCTCAGCGTTAAAATCCTCAGAGGTTTTATTGGTAAATTCCGAAATAGAAATATAGCCAATGCCGTCAATGACTTTGGAGTCCACTGTTGGGGTGTCAATGCTCTGACGCGTCAGGTTAAAGGTCTGTTCCTGTCCGTCCCTCAGTACGGTTACCTCCACCTCAGTGCCCGGATCGCCGCGCATCAGGCTTACGGTGTACTCGGATCCCTTTCCGCTGACATCCTCACCGTTTACCTTGACGATTTTGTCACCAATCTGCATTCCCGCATCCCCCGCCGGGGTGTTCTTGTAGGGGGTAACCACTGTGGTCGTCGCGCTTTCATCCTCAGTCACGACCACGCCAATGCCGCTGTAGGTGCCTGTTGAGCTTTCCATCAGCTTCTGAAATTCTTCCTCAGTATAATAGCCGCTGTAGGGGTCTCCTGTGGACTCAAACATGCCCTTCATGGCCCCTTCCATCAGGGTCGTATCATCAATATCTTTATAATATTCCTTATCGATATGACCTTTTAAGCTTACCAGTTTTTTAAGTCCATCGGCCATTTCTGTACTGTCAACATTTAAAATCACCTTATTGCCCAGCGCTACATTGGCGCCTGTTGTCAGGCAAAAGGTTAAAATATTTGTAACAATAAGCGCTATTACCGCAATAACGATGAGCTTTTTTCTCTGCCCTTTATCCATTGTCAATCCTTTCAAATCAATTTGAGTCAATACTTACCTGAAAAGAATACACTAAAAGCCTTAAATAAACAATAAAAAAGGAAAGAACCGGACGATTCTTTCCAAATTCTGTCAATATTTTAATAATAGATGTAATCCCATGGATCTACAGGTGTGACGTTATTCGCAAAGTAGCTCAGATGCAGATGTGGTCCGGTAGAATTGCCTGTACTGCCCACATAGCCGATGATATCGCCCTGGTTGACACGCTGGCCGTAAGACACATTATAACCGCTTAAATGGCCAAATAACAGGGTATCGCCATTGTCCATGGCCACCATGATACAGTTGCCATAGCCGCCATACCAAGATGCCTTCGTTACATAACCGCCAGCCGGTGCATGGATCGGTGTGCCTGTGGAGGCGGCAATGTCCATTCCTCCGTGATTGGTGGAGCCAATACCGTTGGTATCGGAAGCTGGACGGTAGCCAAACCAGCTGGTAATGGTGTAGTTGCCTGGCAACGGCCACATAAAGCCGCTGGAAACTACGACGTTACCGCCGCCGGAGGAGCCGCTGTCCGCATCGCTGCCGGAACCGCCAGAACCATTCTGGGCCGCCTGCTCTCTCTCTGCTTCTTCCTGTGCTCTCTGGGCTGCCAGAGCTTCAGCTTCCTGCTGAGCGATTACTGCCAGCTCTGCATCGGCCTGTTTCAGGATTTCATCCTGCTTATTAACCTCTGCCTGATACTGCTGTACTACCTGTTGGTTCTTAGCTAACAGCTCATCCTTCTGAGCCTTGACACTTTGCTGGCTTTGCAGGGCAGTTTCCTGATCTGCCTTTGCCTGCTCTACCTGTGCTTTGTTTGTCTCAATGGTTTCTTTTTTCTCTTCTACCTCCGCACGGGTTTTTTCCAGTGCTGTTGCGCAGTCTTTATCGGCCTGCACGATGGATTTCATCATATCCGCCTTGGCGATGAAATCCGCGAAGTCTGTGGCTGAGAAAAGAACCTGCATATAGCCTTCGTTCCCGTACATATACATGACACGGACACGTTCTTTTAATTCTTCTTCCTGTTTGGCCTGTTTTTCTTCGGCCGCTTCCAGCTCGGCTGTGGTTCTTTCCAGATTAGCGGTCAGATCATTGATCTGTCCGTCCAGAGTACTGATCTGGCCGTTGATCCTGTCGATCTCTGCGTTAGCCTTGCTGATTTCAGTCTGAATCCCTTCGATGGTGTTCTGGGTCATATCCACCTGGTACTGGGCAGCCTCTTTTTTTGCAGACGCGTCGTCTTTTTGCTGCTGCAATTCGTCTTTTGTGGCTGCGTAAACCGGAGAAATAAATAAAGATAAACAAAATAATGCCGTTACAATTAAAGAAATTTTCTTCTTCATTTTCTGAAGTCCCCTCCTGTTTTTTATACGTCTAAGAATTTTCGAATAGCGAACACACTGCCTACCGCACCGATGACCACACCATAAACTGTAAAGAAAAAGATCAGCTGACCCATTACCTGATCCGGTGTCGCCAATGCTGAGGTCATGGGAAGCAGTACACTGCCGCCGAGCATGCCCAATATATAGTAATAAGCCAAACGCACGATCATCACAGCCATAACGGCCGCAATCAGCCCCAGAAAAGTTCCCTCCAGGACAAATGGCGTTCTTATATATGCGTCGGTCGCGCCGACATATTTCATGATACCAATCTCCTTCCGGCGTGCAAACACCGTGAGCTTGATGGTATTATAAATCAAAAATAATGAAATGACTGACAGGACAATCAGCACAACGATGCTCATTGTATTGGCAAAATGGTTAAAATTCAGCAGAGCGTTGATATACTCCTCGCCGTATTTTACGTATTCGACCCCTTTGTCCTGATAAGTCAGAGCAAAAGCCTTAACATCGTCCATGCTTTCCGAGTCTTTTACCTGAATGATAAAAGAGGCGGGCATGGGGTTGTTCTCGGAACTGAAATCACTGAGAAGACCTGTGTAGTCGTCCAGTGAGCTTGAAAAATTTTCCAGAGCCTCGTCCTTTGTTTCAAAACGAACCTCAGAAATGAGAGGATTGGCCTTGAGATCCCGTTCCAGGCTGGCGCGCTGTTCTTCAGTGTAGTCTACCTTCAGAAAAATTTTCATTTCCAGCTGGGATTCCACATTCGCCGTCGCCTGACGGATATTGATGGTAAGCACCAGAAAGATTCCCAAAATGATCAGCGCTGCAATGATGGAAAAAACAGCCGCAATACTCATAAGACTGTTTCGCTGCATGCTCTGTGCTGTATCGCGGAGGATCGTCCGGGGCATTGTTTTCCAGTGATTACTTCGCATTGCGGTACCGTCCTTTGACGTCATCGCTGGTGAGATAGCCATTTTCCAAGGTTAATACCCTTTTTTTCATAATATTAACCATCTCACTGTCATGGGTTACAACTACCACAGTGGTGCCATGCTTGTTAATCTCTTCCAGAATACGCATGATATCACGCGATGTCACAGGGTCAAGGTTCCCTGTCGGTTCGTCACAGATCAGAATACTTGGGTTGTTAATAATGGCTCTGGCGATAACAACACGCTGCTGTTCCCCGCCGGAGAGCTCATTGGGATAATGGTTTGCCCGATGTGAAAGCCCGACCATTTCCAATGCCAGCGGCACCTTTTTGCGGATCTTGCGCTCGGGCCGGCCAATGATCTCCATGGCGTAAGCCACATTTTCATACACACTTTTATTTTCAAGCAGACGGAAATCCTGGAAAACCACGCCCAGCTTTCTTCTAAGATAAGGAATCTCCTTTTTGGAAAGCTTGGAAATATCATGACCCTTGATCTTAACCGTCCCGGTACTCGCGTCGATTTCGCGGAGCAAGAGCTTGATAAAGGTAGACTTCCCGGCGCCGCTTCGGCCAACCAGAAATACAAACTCGCCCTTATCAATAAACAGGTTTACATTTTTTAAGGCGTCTTTTTCATTTTTATCATACGTTTTTGTAACATTTATAAATTCAATCATTCAATCATCTTCCTAGCAGCTTGGTCTTTTGGCAGTTGCCAATGATGCTGTACAGTTTATTTTATACTTTTTAACGCACAAAAACAAGATTTTCTATCCAAGTTTTATCTAAAAGTATTCAAATTATTACTCGAATGCATTAATTATACACAAAACGGTCACGCTTTGCCTTAATTTTTGGATACTTTATATCCTTTTTAAGAAACAAAAAGATAAAGGATCACAACTTTTCAGCTGTGATCCTCTGTTTTAAACTTCCGCTTTTAATTTTTCTGCGACGTCGGTTTTTTCCCAGGGTAAATCCAGGTCGTTTCTGCCAAAATGACCATAAGCGGCCACCTGCTTGTAGATCGGTTTCCTCAGGTCAAGATTCTTGATGATGGCGGCTGGTCTTAGATCAAAATGCTTTCTTACCAGCTCTGCAATTTTATCGTCGGCAACCTTGCCGGTTCCAAAGGTATCAACAAAAACGGATACCGGTTCAGCCACACCGATGGCATAGGCAAGCTGGACCTCACATTTATCCGCCAGCCCTGCCGCCACAATGTTTTTGGCAACGTAACGGGCTGCGTAAGCCGCAGAGCGGTCAACCTTTGTCGGATCCTTTCCTGAGAAAGCACCGCCGCCATGGCGTCCGTATCCACCATAGGTATCTACGATAATTTTACGTCCGGTTAAGCCGGCGTCACCCTGCGGTCCGCCGATGACAAAACGGCCGGTCGGGTTGATAAAATATTTAGTATTTTCATCCAAAAGTGATGGGTCAATTACGGGTTTAATAACTTTTTCGATCATATCCTCACGGATAGTAGCAGCGTCCACATCTGCGCTGTGCTGAGTGGAGATGACCACGGTGTCCACTCTGGTGGGTACGCCGTCGTTGTACTCAACGGTCACCTGAGATTTTCCATCTGGTCTCAGGTAATCGACAACACCCTGTTTGCGTACATCAGATAGCTTTTTAGCCAGCTTGTGCGCCAGAGAGATTGGCATTGGCATGAGCTCTGGTGTTTCGTTGCACGCAAAGCCGAACATCATGCCCTGGTCCCCAGCGCCGGTAGCCAGGTCTTCTTCTTCCAGCTTTCCTTCCTTTGCTTCAAGGGCCTTGTCAACGCCCATGGCAATATCTGAGGACTGTTCGTCAATGGAGGTTAAAACCGCGCAGGTTTCACAGTCGAAGCCATATTTCGCCCGGTCATAGCCGATACCGCGGATGGTTTCACGGACAATTTTGGGAATGTCTGCATAACAGTTGGTGGTGATTTCGCCCGCCACTAAAACCAAACCGGTTGATACGGACGTTTCACAGGCAACGCGGGCCATTGGGTCCTGTTCGATGATCGCGTCCAGCACCGCATCGGAGATCTGGTCACAGATTTTATCCGGATGGCCTTCAGTAACGGATTCTGAGGTAAATAATTGTTTCATCATTCGCTCCTTAAAAATTTGTATTGTCGTAATTCTATTTACCCTTGATAAAGATCACAGATTTTTCAAATCCTTAAATAAAATGAACCCCATGCGCGCATGGGGTTAGATTCGTTCAAAAACCCCATCATTACAGTTTAACTGCAGGTATTGGCACCATGCTTATGCTGGTTGCCGGGTTTCATCGGGCCTGTCCCTCCACCTCTCTGGATAGGTAAATATTCAATTACTTGTAATAGGATAAACCTACAGGGCAATTTTGTCAAGCCCCTTTCATTAAAAAAACAAAAGAGCTTATCCCTTCATCCGCTTTTCAATAACATTAATATCCTTTGGAATCTGCGGCGACAGGTTTTCCGGCCCGTTTTCTGTCACGAGTATATCATCCTCGATCCGCACGCCCATCCCCATTTCGGCAATGTAAAGACCGGGCTCGCAGGTGATGACCATGCCAGGCTCCAGGATGTATTCCCGCTTATCGTTGGTGTCGTGGGTATCCAGCCCCAGCGAATGGCCGATACCGTGGTAATAGAATTCATTGATGTCCTTATTTTTAGGCACGATGTTGTTTTTTAAACATTTCTCAAGAAAAATATCCTTGGTTGCCTGTTGGATATCCAGCATTTTTGCACCGGGCTGGTACATCTGGATCAGCTCTCTCTGGGCCTCGAGAACCATATTGTAGACCGTGGCCTGTTCATCGGTATATGTTCCTGAAACCGGGAAGGTTCGGCTGATATCGCCGCAATAGCCCTTGTAGCGGGCCCCCAGGTCCAGAAGCACCATGTCGCTTCCCTTCATGGTCGCCTGGTTTTTAATATAATGCAGCACCGTAGCGCTTTTTCCTGAGGCCGCAATAGTCTGGAAGGAAACTCCCTGGGCGCCCATCATATTGATGGTATATTCAAAAACCGCCTGAATCTGGTATTCCTTCATATCCGGTTTCAGATTTTCAAGAATAGCGTCAATCCCCTTCGCAGTTATCTCAATGGCATCACGCAGCGCCTGGACTTCCTCGGGCTTTTTAATCAGCCGCATGGCGGTCAGATAGGGCTGAAGATTTTGAAGCTCCATATCCGCGAACAGCAGCTTGATCTGCGGGTCGCTGGTTGCAAAACTCTGGTGCTTGGGCATGGTAAAATCGAAATACAGGTTATCAAAACGGGTTTCCTGTAAAATAAAAGACTCCAGCTCAGTATTATAGCGAACATCTTTAATGCCAGACAACGCCTGAGCTTCTTCAATACTGATCTTAGCACCTACCCATTTTTCCTTGAAGGGGTCTGGCTCATCAATGAATAAACACTCCGAAACCTCGCCGCCTGCATCCTTTTTCATCAAAAGGGTCACATCAGGCTCCTCAATGCCGGTCAGATAATAAAAGTTGTTATCGGTATAAAAGGGATAGTCCGCGTCCAAAGACTGCTGAACTGCCCGTCCAGAATAGATGATCGCCAGGCTTTCCGGCTCCAGCTTTTCGCCTAATTCCCTGCGGGTTTGTCTATAAAAATTCTGTGATAATGGCATTTTCACACTTCCTTTTTCATTATTTTGTCACTAAGGTCTATTGTAAACATAAAAAAGACCAAATTCAATACTGAATTTGATCTTAGTCTGTCAAAAAACCTGAGAGACGAAACCTTTTACCTAAGGAAGACAAAAGCGTTCTGCGGACGCTACCCTCTCACCGGCAGCTTATTGACTAAAGCAAATGCTTTATCTCACCAGTGTCCGGCTATTACGGTAGTACCGCACGATTCCTGGCCGTTATTCACAGCGCTGAATTTGATCTTTAGGCAAAACTGGCAGCGCTTTTCACCACGCCTCTTTTTTATTACAATATATACTTTTCTAAAAGCCAGGCCACACCATCCTCGTCATTGGTTTTCTCACCAACAATATCGGCATGCTTCTTAACGCTGTCCATGGCGTTTTTGACCGCCATCCCAAGCCCGGCGCCTTCGATCATCGGAATATCATTCTCGCTGTCCCCAATACAGGCCATTTCATCGGTTGCAATGCCATAAAGCCCGGCCAACTCCGTAAGGGCCGCGAATTTGTTCAGGCTCTCCATGGTGATTTCCATGAGATTTCGCCCTGCGTGAAAAGTGATGGTCCCATCACAGCGGATCGACTGGATCCGCTCAAGCTCTTCCTCAGACTGATAGGAAAACACAAACTTAAGGGCATTTTCGATTGCCGAAAGATCCTCCAGCTGTTCAATATACGGCCGGCGCACACCGGGCACCTTTCCATAGACTCGGCACAGCGGCTGGTCTGGTATATCATAAAACATATTGTGGCTCGTGGCCACAAAGCAGGGCACCTTGAGCTCCCGGGTCTGGCTTAAAACGCTGAGATACCGGCTTTTGTCAATGGCGCCCATTACCTTTAAAATTTTATCCTCATTAAAAATTGTCCCACCGCCGTCGCCGACGTGGTATTCTTTTTCGAGCCCCAGTCCAACATTCTTAATGAACACCAGCTGTGATTCATTGAACCGTCCGCTTGCTGTAACCACCCGGATTCCCCTGTCCATACACGCCTTCAGCGCTTCCCGGTTTTTGCGGGAAATCTGCTTGTCTGTTGTCAGAAGGGTGTCGTCGAGATCAAGGGCAATCAAACGAACCATATCATCATCCCCCAACGGCCATAAGGCCAAGGGCACACAATGCTGTTACAATCACACCTGCGATGGCTGAGCCCAGAATAACTGACAGCATGCCGCGCTTAAAGTCCATCTCAATGAGCGACGCGGCAAGACAGCCTGTCCAGACGCCAGTACCCGGCAGAGGAATGGCCACGAAAATCATCAATCCCCAAAATTTGTATTGTGTGATTTTCTGTGACTTTTTCATCCCTCTTGTATGCAGCCAGTTGGCGAAAGGGCCGAAAATCTTGGTACCGCGCATCCATTTTAAGACCGCCGGTAAAAACAGCAGTATAAAAGGCGCCGGAATAATGCTTCCAAGCCAGGATAACAGAAAAACCTGTAAATAAGGCATATGCAGCACCAGGGTTCCCCATGGAATCGCACCTCTGAGTTCAACAATCGGGATGGCTGAAATAATGAAAACCTCCAGCCAGTCAGGTAAAAAAGCAAAAAAATTAATAATCGCCTGGGACATTCGTTTCTCCTTTGTTTTTAATCATCTTTATCAAAACTTAAGCATTTCCAATATCGGAATATGCAATTTAAAATTATAACATTAATTTCTATCCGAAACAACTATAAAGGCGACTGACAAGCTTTCCAAAAGTTTTATTTTCAGCTAAAAACCTGATGCAAAATTTGTTTTTTCCTTTGTATAATGGTAAAATACCAGTAGTTTGTTATATAAAGGAGACATCATGAAAAAGATCCTCGGACCTTTGCGAAGAGCAGTTGAAAAATACGAAATGATACGCCCGGGCGACCGCATTGCAGTAGGCCTGTCTGGTGGTAAAGACAGCACTGCGCTGCTGGTCGCCATGAAGCGCTTTCAATATTTCTCACCAGTTCCCTTTGAACTGGAGGGCATTACCCTGGATATGGGCTTTGGCGGAATGGACTTTGAACCCTTGGTTCAGCTCTGCGCTGAGCTGGACATTCCCTACACCATCAAAAAAACACAGATTGGCCCCATTGTTTTTGAGGCCCGGCAGGAAAAGAATCCCTGCGCACTCTGCGCCAGAATGAAGCGCGGCGCACTGCACGACCTGGCCATTGAGCGGGGCTGCCGCAAAATTGCCCTCGGCCACCATGCCGATGACGCCATCGAGACCTTTTTCCTGAGTCTTTTTTATGAGGGCCGCATCAATACCTTTTCACCGGTAACCTATCTTGACCGGAAAGATATCACCCTGATCCGTCCCTTAATCTTTGTTAAGGAAAAGGATATTATCTATAATCCTGAGATCAAAGAGCTGCCCGTCATTAAAAGCACCTGCCCCGCCGACGGCCATACCAAACGTGAGGACATGAAGGATATGATGAAAGAGCTCCGAAAGACCATTCCAGAGTTGGATGACCGCATCCTGAAAGCCATCCAGAACAAAGAACAGTTCCACCTGTGGTTCTGATCACTTTTACGACACATTATATTACATGATATTTATATAGAAGGAGAACAGCATGAACGAAAAAATTTTAGTTGTCGATGACGAAGCCGCCATCGTAGATTTAATCAAAATGGAGTTAGACTTTGAGGGCTATCAGGTAGAGACCGCCTATGATGGCCAGGAGGCCATCGAAAAGGCCCAGAGCTTTGAGCCGGACCTCATTGTCCTGGACATCATGCTGCCCAAGGTCAATGGCTACGATGTCTGCAAAACCCTGACGCCGATGATGGATGTTCCCATCATTCTTTTAACTGCTAAAACCGATATTATCGACAAGGTTCTCGGCCTTGAGCTGGGCGCTGATGATTACCTGACCAAGCCCTTTGACAACCGCGAGCTGCTGGCGCGTATCAAGGCCCATCTCCGCCGCGCTACCAAGGCCCCAGCCGCCAAAAAGACCGATGCCGTTATCAAGAATGGACCTCTCAGCATCATGCCGGATGAACGGACCGTTTTGCTTGACGGCAAGGAAGTACACCTAACGCCAAAGGAATTCGACCTTTTGTATCTGCTGGCCTCCAATCTCGAGCAGGTCTTTCCACGGGATACCCTGCTTGAAAAAATCTGGGGCTACGATTATTACGGCGATACCCGGACCGTCGACATGCACGTCCAGCGTATCCGCCGCAAGATTGATACGCAGCCCAATAAATTTATCCAAACCGTTTTTGGGATCGGATATAAAATGAGGAAAATCTAATGCAAATGACTTACCGGGGGCGAATGATTGTTTACAACATCGCCCTTTTTATCGCTACCTTTATCATTGTTATTTTCTGCGTGATCCAGGGGGTTACCTACTACTATATCAACCAGGCTAAGGATAAGCTCGGGGTGATGAGTCAGGACGCCGTGCTCTACATCGGACAGGAGCTAAAGGCCAGTTCCTCCGAGGCGGCCAATGAGACCCGCTATATTGACAACAGCCTGGCCTTCAGCAAAAGTATTGCCCAGCTCGAAAACAGCCGTGTTATTCTTTTCGACGCTGCCGGCAGCGCCATCGCGGACTCTGTCTCAATCCCCGATAATCAATTCCTGAGTAATGAGATTGAGCTTTCCCGTCAAAAGGACAGCCCGGTTATGACCTTAAAAAATATCGACAACGCCAGTGTTCTTTATTATGTGTCGCCAATTGAGATCGACAATAATTTTCTTGGCTACGTCGGTTTTATTTATTCACTGGACAATATGGACTCCTTCCTCAGTCTGTGCACGCTTTTGTTTGTCATCGGCGGGATTCTCGGCCTGACTATTCTGGTTGTGGTCACCTTATCCTTTTCGAAGCATTTTGTCCAGCCCATCAAGGACCTGACCCGCATCTCAAGCGAAATTAACAAGGGTAACTACAATGTCATGGTTCACTACAGCCGGGATGATGAGATTGGGGATCTTACCCAGGTTTTTAACAAAATGTCCCAGAATGTCAACAATGTGATCCTTCAGCTGGAATCTGAGCGTAAACGCCTCGCCAGTGTTCTGGCTTCACTCGACGATGGGCTGCTGGCCATTGATAAAAAGGGCAACATCATCACGTCCAATTCCTATATCAAAACCTACTTTAACATATCCAACCCCAAAACAATCTACGACTTCCAGTACCAGTCCTTCCTTCGGGATATGTTTGATGACCTTAAAAACGGCAAGGACCACATATCAGAGGAAATTGACTGTAACGGCCGTAACCTGCTCATTATCGGCAGCCCTATCCGGGAGGCCGGCTATGAAGAAAACTACATGATCATTATCCGTAATGTCACCGCCACCAAGCAGTTTCAGAACGAACAGAAAAAATTTATCAGCTCTGTTTCCCATGAGCTGCGGACGCCGCTGACAACCATTATCGGCTATACGGATATGCTCACCCGGAGACAGGTTGTGGACCCTGAAATTCTAAACCGTTCACTATCGACCATCAACCGCGAGGGCCATCGACTGCTGCGTCTTGTGGATGATCTGCTGAATGTGAACCAATTCGATAAAATCGAATTTGATGTTAAGAAAGCAAACCTGGACCTGCATGCCCTGCTCATCGATGTGGTTGACCAAATGCAGATTAAATCCAGTCAAAATGATATTGAGATCAATTATAAATCGGATGAAAACCTGCCGGAAATACTCGGCGACTATGATCGGCTCCAACAGCTCTTCATCAATGTCTTACACAACGCCATCAAATACTCCGACAAAGGGGATATTATCGACGTGGTCTCTACGCGCGAAGACGGCAATATTGTTGTCTCAATCCGCGATTACGGTGTTGGTATCTCCGACGTGGAAAAGGACCGCATTTTCAATGCCTTCTACCGTGTCGATGAGGACCGCGCCCGGAGTGAGGGCGAGGGTGGAGCCGGACTTGGTCTCTACCTTGTAAAACAGATCGTAGAGAAACACAATGGTACCATCCGTGTTGACAGCCAGGTCGGCGAAGGTACCAACGTGATTGTAACCTTGCCTGTCATTGAAAAAGCGCTCGCCGGAGGTGAAAAAAATGAAAAAGAATAAATGGATCGCGCTGCTTTTATTTCTCACGCTTCCCTTTTTCCTCGGTGGCTGCAGAAGCTTCCTGGTACCTCAGGATAAACCGCTGGCCCTCAACAACACACTGCTTCAGCAAAAAAACCCCCAGAGTAAAATGGAGATTCTTTCCTTTGAAAACATCGGAACAGGAACGGTTCAGGATATTTCCTACGACGGGAGCACCCTCCTGTTACTCAATACAACCGAGGCGCCGCCCATCACCTATAACATCAATTTGCTTAAGGTGAGTGAGAACGAGAACCAGCTGACCAGTTTTGTCAATTCTGAAAAGCACCAGCTTTCCGCCAAATTTGATGAATACGCCAAAGGCGTCTTCTATGTGGAAAAGGGGCTGGACACAGAAAATGAAAAATCCTCTAACCAGCTTATCTGGACCTCCATTGACAAAAGTGTTACAAAGACGATTTCCTCACCTGAGGAAAATGTCAACTCGAATATCTGTATTGTGGATGACAGCAGCGTTATTTACAGCAACTCCAATAATCAGATCGTCATGGCAACCTCAGAGGGTGACCGCCGCATTTACCACACGGTCCGCAGCATTCCCGTCCATGATATCCAGTATTATCCTAAAAATAATGCGGTGATCTTCACCGGCACAGACCCGACCGATGATCAAAAAACAAACCTGTATCTGTCTGAGATAAAAGACGGAAGTGATGAGCTCAGCTCCACTCTGATTGATGAAAATGTTATAAATTTTGATATTAACCGCCAGAATGGCAGCATTATCTATACGCAGAACTATGGCGACTCCAACCGGATCATGAGCTACAGCATCAGCAAAGGCGCTCAGCCCTCCGTTGTCAGTGAGGGGAATTTCACTTCGGCAGCGTATACGCCCAACGGGGAGAAAATTCTGTACACACAGTTTTCCAGCATCAATACCAAGACTTCCCAGTCCATCTGGATCATGGATGCAAACGGAAAAAACAAGCTGCAGATATCCGCCCCGCTCACCCTGACCTCGGCAATTATTGCACACCCCTATAAGTCCACAATCTATTTCTCTATTGAGAAAAAAAGAGAAACAGCCACCAGCGACACCAAGGGACAGCCCATTTCACAGATTTACAAAATCGACTATAACATCAACTAATCCTAACGCCCGGATATCAGCAAGGTACCCGGGCATTTTCTTTATAAATATCTGTGCACGTTTTTAACAAAAGAACGGCTGACTATGCTATAATAGGATATAATAACGAATACATTTCAGGAGGAAAATTTATTTTATGGACAGTAGCAGTCTAATAATGATGTTTGTGCTCGCACTGCTTATTTTAATGTCGGCCTATTTTTCGGCCACCGAAACAGCCTTTTCGACTTTTAACAAAATCCGCATGAAAAACATGGCAGCTGAAGGCAATAAGAAAGCAGCTCTGGTACTGAATATCAGCAAAGACTACGACAAAATGCTCTCAACCATTCTCATTGGCAACAATATTGTGAACATTACCTCAGCTTCGCTGGCAACTGTTCTTTTCACCAGACATTTTGGTGATCTGGGCGTCACCATCTCCACTGTGGTCATGACCATTCTTGTCTTGATTTTTGGAGAAATTTCCCCCAAGAGTATGGCTAAGGAGAGCCCTGAAAAGTTTTCTATTTTTTCAGCGCCGATTTTAAATTTTTTTATTTATCTTCTGACGCCCCTGACCTTTGTCTTTTCCCAATGGAAAAGACTGCTGTCAAAATTTTTCAAATCTTCTGACGGCCCCAGCATTACCGATGAGGAATTAAAAACCATTGTGGATGAAGCTCAAAACGAAGGGGTTTTGGACGAACATGAGAGCGAGCTGATCCGTTCCGCCATTGAATTTGATGACCTCAGCGCCGGGGATATTGCCATTCCCAGAGTCGATATCACTGCCATTGACCTCGAAACACCTCTGGATGAAATAGAACAGCTTTTTTCAACCACCGGTTACTCCAGACTCCCGGTCTATATTAAAAGTATTGATAATATTGTCGGTATGATCCACGAGAAGGATTTCCATTCACTGATCAACCACGGTATCACTTCCATTCAGGGAATTGTGGCCGATGTGGTATATGCCAGCGAAAACATGAAAATCTCAACCCTGCTGCGCCTGCTTCAAAAATCCAAAACCCATATGGCCATTGTCGCGGATGAGTTCGGCGGCACCTTTGGGCTTGTCACCCTTGAAGATATCCTGGAAGAGCTTGTGGGCGACATCTGGGATGAACACGACCAGATTGTGGAGGTTTTCAAACCACTGGATGAGCATACCACCCTGGTTTCCTGCCATGCCAATCTTATTGATATGTTTGAATATTTCAATATTCAGTTTCAAAATAAGGATCTTGACTCTAATACGGTAAACGGCTGGGTCGTTGACTTGCTTGGCCATATACCAAAGGTCGGCGATACCTTCACCTATGAAAATCTCGCTGTTACCATCACAAAAGCCAGCCTGAAGTGTGTTCTTGAAATCAAGATTGTCCGGCTGGAAGAAACCGAAACCGATTCTTAAATTTGATCCATTAAAAAAGAGCCTGCAAAATGCACGCTCTTTTTTATTTCACTTTTCAACTTAAACCATGCGAACCTTACCCTGATAAACCATCCCACGCTTTGGATCAACAGAGATCAGCTTACCATGTCCAATGATTTCAAGGGCTTTTTCGACACCGACGATTACCGGGATATTATAGTGTAATCCGGCGATGGCGCCTTCAGAACTCAGGCCGCCTTCTTCGGTAATAATGGCCGCTGCCTTATCCAGAATCCATGAAATATCCGGTGATAAGGATTTGACAACCAGAATATCCCCTTCCTTGAATTCGGAAGCGTTATCTTCATTAATCAATTTTGCATAGCCTGTTACAGGCTTATCGCCGATACCAATGCCACTCATAATTGCATTGCCCACAGTATGGACTTTTATCATATTGGTGTTGCCCTGTACACCAAGCGGCACACCAGCAGCTACAACAGCCAGATCACCAATCTTGACAACGCCCAGCTCTACAGCTGCCTGTACAGAATCGTGCACCATGGAATCTGTATCTCTGAGCTCTGTCATATACATGCAGTAAACGCCCCAGGAAAGGGTTAAACGGCGGACAGTGGATACTTTATCACTGACGGCTAAAATAGTGCATTCTGGGCGGTATTTAGACAGCATACGCGGTGTATGTCCAGAAGAAGTCGCCGCAATAATAGCTGTTGCGTCCAGGTTCGCCGCAATCTGAACAGCTGCTTCACTTACCGCATTGGTTATGGTCAGTTCACCGTGTTCTGGTTTTTGACGATTGATGTATTCTTCAGAGCGTTCAGTTTTTTCCACAATATTTGCCATGGTTTCAACAGCCTGTACCGGATAAGCGCCCGCTGCGGTTTCACCGGAAAGCATTACTGCATCTGTACCATCAAACACTGCGTTGGCAACATCTCCGACTTCGGCTCTTGTTGGTCTCGGGTTGCGGATCATGGAATCCAGCATCTGTGTGGCTGTGATAACCGGCTTACCCAGAAGATTACATTTTTTAATAATGCTTTTCTGTACCAGTGGCACTTCCTCGGCCGGGATTTCGACACCAAGATCCCCTCTGGCCACCATAATACCATCCGAAACAGCTAAGATGCGGTCAATTTTTTCAACGCCTTCGCGGTTTTCAATTTTAGAAATAATCTGGATATTTCCACCGCCGTTATTTTCGAGAACCTTACGGATCGCGATAACATCCTGTGGCTTGCGCACAAAGGACGCTGCCACAAAATCGACTTTCTGCTTGATCCCAAAGATTAAATCACTTTCATCCTTTGGAGTCAGACCTGGGAGATTGATTTCGACATTTGGAATATTGACGCTCTTTTTAGAGCCCAGTACGCCGCCATTGTCGATGCTGCAATAAATTTCTGTTCCGTCAATACGGTCAACATTCAGTTCGATCAGTCCGTCGTCAATCAAAATTTTGTTTCCTACAGACAGGTCATCAGGCAGCCCTTCATAGCTGACACTGACGCGGTCTGCATCTCCCTCGATCTGTTCTGAGGTCAGCACAATCTTTTTACCGGTTTCAAGGGTAACCTTTCCTTCTTTTAAATCCCCGGTACGGATTTCAGGGCCTTTAGTGTCCAGCATCAGCGCAACTGGAATATTCAGCTCCTTACGTACTTCCTTAATTCTCTGGATTCTTCCCGCATGCTCTTCGTGGCTTCCGTGGGAAAAGTTCAAACGCGCTACATTCAGCCCGCCCTGGATCATCTTGGTTAAAATCTCTTTTGAATCGGATGCAGGCCCAAGGGTGCACACCATTTTTGTTTTCTTCATACTGTTATAACCTCACTTTATATTATTATTTATGTCAAACTTCTTGAATCGTTAAATGGACAGAATCTTCGCAATTTTATACATATCTTTACGGAAAGCTTTTGGTGTTTCCAGCGCCTCCTCAAGGGGAACCATAATGTACTCGCCCTTGCGCTGCACCACAACATTTCCGGTATTATCGTTAACGATGGCTTCTACTGCTTTATATCCCATAAAGCTCGCAAGATTACGGTCAAAATGAGATGGTGATCCACCTCTTTGGATATACCCTAAATTGGTGCCTTTAGTTGTAACCTGTGTCAATTCCTCGATTTTTTTACAGTAATCACGGTAGCTTCCGCAGCCTTCAGCCAGCATGACAATGCTGTGGAGCTTCCCACGATCCTTGCCTGCCAGCAGCCGGTCACAGATTCCTTCAAGGTTCGTTTCAATTTCAGGGATGATCAATGCCTCCGCGCCGACTGAGAAGCCCGCATACAGGGCAATATCCCCGCAGGTACGTCCCATGACCTGCACCACATTGATCCGGTTGTGGGAAAAGGTGGTGTCGCGGATTTTTCCAATGGCTTCAATGGCTGTGGTCACAGCGGTGTCAAAGCCGATGGTAAAATCACTGGCGCCAAAGTCATTGTCGATGGTGCCGGGAATTCCCACAACGCTCACACCCAGCTTTTTCAGTGCCAGCGCGCCGCTCAGGCTCCCGTCCCCGCCGATGATAATCAGATGCTCAATGCCATACTCTCTCAGAACCTCTGCTGCGCGTTTCTGTCCTGCCTCTGTCGGGAAAAACTCACTTCTGGAGGTTCTTAAAATGGTACCACCCTTTTGCAGAATATCTGCGACTGAATAGACGTTTAATGGGCTGATATCTTTATCCAGCAGTCCTGCATAACCGCGATTGATGCCGTAAACATCAATTTTATGATAAATGGCTGTCCGGACAACTGCCCGGATCGCCGCGTTCATTCCTGGTGCGTCACCACCACTCGTTAAAATACCAATCTTCATTTGAGTACCTCCACTTTATTCTGCCCTAGAATTGCTTCCAGGTTATTTATTAATTCATCACAGACGCTTACCCACAGGTTTTTATCTGCGCCAAATTTTTTATGTTCCTTTTCAAAATGCAGCTCCACCGGTACCGGACCCGGTGTTTTCATTAAAACGGATTTAATCTCTTTTAGCAAGGGCTTTTGTGTAAAATCTGTAAAATGAATGACCAGCTTCTCCTTCTTTTCAGCCGGCGCATACGCTGTTCTTTCCTCTTTCACCTGCGGAATATCCGTTTTAAGGCTGAGAGGATAGACCTGCTCACAGATTACAGAAACATTCATTTCTTCATTATAATTTATCTTACCTCTCACAATCACCGCGTGGTCCACGGTCAGAAGAGGACGGTATTTTTCCAATGTATTGGGGAATACAACCACCTCCAGGCGGCCGTATAAATCCTCCAGTGTCATGAAAGCCATCAGCTTGCCATTGCGGGTGATCTGGTTTTTGACATCATCAATGAGTCCGCCAATGATTACCGCGCCGCCGTCCCTGATCCCAGAATCCCTCAGGTCCTCGTAGCTGTCAAGCATACTGCTGTTAAGGTTTGTCTTTTCTTTTAAGGTATTCTCATATTTTTCAAGGGGATGCCCCGTAACATACAGGCCGAGCACCTCTTTCTCCAGCGCCAGCCGCTGTTCCTTGGTAAAGGGTGCGACATCGGGTAAAAAGTCCTCCTTCAGGCTGCTGTTTCCGCCAAAATCCAGCAAGGATATCTGGCCGGCAAGGCGGTCACGCTTCTCACGCTGCACCTGATCCACCATCCGCTCTGCACCAAGTAAAAGCTGGGCGCGGGTACTTCCGGTATAGTCAAAGGCGCCGCTTTTGATCAGGCCTTCCACCATGCGTTTATTCAAAGCCTTTAAATCGACTTTCTCACAGAAATCCCGAAAGCCTTTGAAAGCGCCATCGGTCTCTCTGGCATTTACAATGGACACAATGGCATTTTTCCCAAGTCCCTTAATGGCCCCTAAGCCAAAACAGATCTTATTGTTTTTTACAGAAAACTTGTCATAGCTGACATTCACATCCGGCGGCAGCACCTTGATGTCATTTTTACGGCAGTCCTCAATATATTTAGATACCTTTTTTTCATCGTCCATCACAGAGGACATTAACGCCGCCATAAATTCTGTCGGATAATAGCATTTGAGCCAGGCAGTCTGGTAGGCGATAACCGCGTATGCAGCGGCATGTGATTTGTTAAAGGCGTATTTGGCAAAATCCTTCATTTCCGCGTATATCTGTTCTGCCACATTTTCCGGCACGCCCCGGCGTACCGCGCCGTCAATGACGGTCTCGCCGTTTTCATCCACCTCGCCGTGGATAAAAACTTCACCTTCCTGATTCATGACATCAATTTTCTTTTTCGACATGGCACGGCGGACCAGGTCACTTCTGCCCATGGTAAAGCCTGCCACATCCCTGAATATCTGCATAACCTGTTCCTGGTAAACCATACATCCATAAGTAACATCCAGAATTGGTTCCAAAATCGGATGAAGATAGGTAATGGCTTCCGGACTTTTTTTATTCTCAATATATCTGGGGATCTGATCCATCGGACCAGGGCGGTAAAGCGAGATTCCGGCAATGATGTCCTCGAAATGCTCTGGCTGCAGATCTCTCATAAAAGCGATCATCCCTTTGCTCTCAAGCTGAAATACCCCAAGGGTGTCTCCCTTGGACAGCATCTTATAAACCTTGGGGTCTTCGAGATCAATGTTGTCTAAATTGATGTTCATCCCCTGGCTGTGTTTTATATTTTCAAGGGCGTCCCGTATAACCGTCAAGGTTCTCAAACCCAGGAAATCCATCTTTATAAGCCCGAGGTCTTCCAAGAGTCCCATGGGAAACTGGGTGGTAATCATGTCTCCGTTCCTGTAAAGCGGAACATACTCCATCAGCGGCTTATCTGAAATAACCACACCAGCCGCATGGGTGGAGGCATGACGTGCCAGACCCTCCATGGATTCGGCCATATCCAGAAGCTTGGAAACCTCCGGATCGTTTTCCTTCATCTTCCGAAGCTCGCTGTTTTCTTCCAGAGCCCTTTCAATCGTAATATTCTGCCCTGGGTGCATCGGAATTTCTTTGGCTACCTTATCCACCGCATTGTAGGGCATATTCAAAGCTCTTCCCACATCACGCACTGCACCTCTTGCCGCCATGGTACCAAAGGTAATAATCTGCGCCACATGGTCTGCGCCATATTTTCTGATCACGTAATCAATGACTTCCTGTCTTCGTTCATAGCAGAAATCACAATCGATATCGGGCATCGTGATTCGTTCAGGGTTTAAAAACCGCTCAAACAGCAGGTTGTATTTGAGGGGATCCAGTGTCGTGATATCCAGCCCATAGGCCACAAGGCTTCCCGCGGCGGACCCACGGCCTGGTCCGACCATGATGTCATGATCCTTGGCGTATTTAATAAAATCCCAGACAACCAGGAAATAATTGTCAAAGCCCATGGAATGGATCACATCCAGCTCATAGTCCATGCGTTCCTTTATTTCTGGCGTAATCTCCTGATACCGGGCCTTAAGTCCTGCTTCACAAAGCTTTCTCAGGTAACCACCCGCAGAGGGTTCTCCCTCTGGAAGTTCAAACTCAGGCAAATGGGCGCTTTCAAGGTCAAAACTCACGTTGCAGCGCTCGGCAATTTTGTTGGTATTCTCAATGGCCTCCGGCACATCAATGAATAACCGGGACATTTCATCTGGGGATTTCAGATAAAATTCATTATTTGGAAACCGCATCCGCTCCTCATCGTCCACAGAAGCCGCTGTCTGAATACACAGCAATATATCGTGGGCTTCGGCATCCGCTTTCCGGACATAATGGACATCATTGGTCGCTACCAGAGGAATGTCATATTTTTTAGAAAAGTCAATGAGCACCTCATTGACCTGCGCTTCCTTCTGCATACGGTGATCCTGTATTTCAAGGAAAAAATTTCCCTTTCCAAAAATATCCTGATACATCTGACAGATTTCATTTGCTTTCTGCAGCTGTCCTTCAATGATCAGTCTTGGAATTTCCCCGCCAATGCAGGCCGACAGACAAATAATGCCTTCATGGTGCTTTCTTAAATATTCATGGTCAACCCTGGGTTTATAGTAAAATCCATCAATAAAGCCTTCAGATACGACTTTCATCAGATTTTTATAGCCATCGTTGTTTTCGGCCAGCAGCACCAGATGATATGGATTGGTGTCAATATTACCTTCCTTTTGGTCAAGACGGCGGGGAGAAACATAAACCTCGCAGCCGATAAGCGGCTTGATGCCTTCCTCCAGGCATGCTTTGTAAAAATCGACCGCGCCAAAAAGCACCCCGTGGTCTGTAAGCGCGAGACTTTTCATTTCCAAATCCTTTGCTTCTTTCACGAGCTGCTTAATTCTTCCAAAACCATCTAAAAGGCTAAATTCACTGTGGACATGTAAATGTGTAAATTCAGATTCGATCTGTATTCCCTCCTTTCTTTGTTATTTTCCAATAATTTCTCATATTATATCACATTACGAAAACAAAATACACCCCCTATTGTCCCAGATGGATAATATTGTTCCCGGTTACAATTGCATTTTTCAAAGTTCCTGTTAAATAATTTGAATTATAATAGAAAGCGCAGTGGAGATATGGTATAATTGTCAATTATAAAATAAATAAGGAGTGTCTTTTTATATGGGAAAAAACAAAGCCGGCGGCATGAGCACCGGAAAAAAAGCAGCTTTGATCATTGTAGCTGTCATTTTTGCTCTTATCTTGGGGGGTGGCTTATATGCCTACTCATACATTCAGAATACCATGAACAAAATGGATAAGGTTGATATTTCAGATAATGCTCAGGATCTGGGTATTACTGAAAACAAAAACGGAGAGATTGTCAACATTGCGCTCTACGGTATCGACGCCGCTGAAGGCGAGACTGGCCGTTCCGACTCGATCATGATCCTGACTTTAGACAATGTCCATAACCGCATCAAGCTGACCTCTGTCATGCGTGACTCTTATGTTGATATCGCAGGCCACGGAATGGATAAAATCAACCACGCTTATGCATTTGGCGGCCCTGAGCTCGCAATCCGCACGCTCAACGAAAATTTTGGTCTGAACATCACAGACTTTATGTCCGTCAATTTTACCTCAATGCCTGAAATCATCGATATGCTCGGCGGCGTCAGCATTGACATCACTGATGAAGAAATCGCGACCGGCCAGATTCCAGGACTTTACCAGTCCGGTACTCAGCTTTTAACCGGTGAGCAGGCTTTGGCTTATTCCAGAATCCGTTATGCCAGCGGCAATGACTTTAAACGAACTGAACGTCAGCGGACTGTCCTGAATGCGCTTGTCATAAAAATGATCCAGCAGCCTGTAACCAGCTATCCAGGCCTGATCAGTGATCTTGCCCCTTATATCACCACCAGCCTTTCTAACCAGGAAATGCTTGATATGACTGCCAAATACGGTTCACTTGCCAAGCAGGGGATCCGGCAGAATCGTTTCCCGCAGGATGATGACGCCAATGGGCAGATGATTGATGGTGTGTACTATCTGGTATTTGATATTCCAACGGTCCGTGAAAAAATGGATGCCTATATCTTTGAAGATCAAAGTGTCTGATAAACACTGTTAAAAAAAAGAACACCACATTGGGTGTTCTTTTTTTAGCTTTAATAATTATTTGTAAAGGTAAAGGTTGAGCTTGCTCCCTTACTGTCTGTAACCACCACTGTGTGTTTTCCAGACATATAGCTCGTCACCGTGCCAATGACCTCCATTGCCTCGCCGTCAAGCGTAACAGATGTAATCTGCTCCGGGCTGCTGTATGCCAGGGTTACAAACTCAGAACTGACAGTTCCCCCATTTATAAGCCCGGCTGGTGTCTGCGCTGTAATCGCAGGTCCCTGCTGCACCTGTGCTACCTCACCTGTATAAGGCTCAGATTTAATGTCAGAAGCTTTTTTTCCGCCTTCTTCAGAGATAACCACATTAGGATCAATGGAAAACCTTAAGACGGCTTTACTGCCATTATTATCTTCCACAATGATCTCATAACTGCCTGGATTAGACAGAAGAGCCTCCGTTACCTTTTCCTGGGACTGCGGATCGTTCAAAGATGTTCCGTTGACAAAAGCATCCTTTAAATCAGAAGCCTTAAACGCGACAGACACATCGCCATTTGTCACATTGTTCTCATTAAAAAGATTATTTGAGGTAATCGTAATCGTTGGCGCAGTGGTTTTATCCGTATTTTGTACAGTGGTAGCCGGCTGGTTCGCATTTGCTGCGACTTTCTTTTTGCCGTCATTGTTCCAGGTTTTTAAACCATACACAATAAGGACACAAAACACCACAAACAAAATAACAATCACTGTATTTTTTACATGTTTCATTTACTGAATCCCCACCCCTCCTAAACGTTTTTTGCCAGTCTTCCTAAATGAAGGGAAAAAATGATGTTTTTTCTTAGGGCTGTATTCGACCGGACTACACTCAATCGTCCCTTTATTGCTAAGAACGATTGCCGGATTTAAATTCATAATTTGCTCAAACTTTTTACGCCCAACAATTTCTTCCGCACGTTCTAATGCTCTTTCCATCAGTTCGTAGCTCTTAACACGGTGTGCGTCGCTGGCCAGAAACTGGACCATATTGTGCTCCAGCATGATCTCGGCAGTCTCTTTCGACGCACTTCCGTAAAACCCTGTCAGGCTCAATGCGTTTGTTTGTATATAGGTTCCTTTATCTATAAAGTCCAATAATACATTGGGATTTTCCCTTACAAAATCATATCTTTCAGGGTGTGCTAAAATCGTTGAGTACCCCTTAGCCTGTAACCGGTAAAGAAATTCCTGCAAATGCTCGACACTTGAATCATGCCGCATGGTTTCCACTAAAAAATAATTGCTTTTGTTCAGGGTGGTAAACTCACCTGCTTCAACCATTTGTATCATATCCGGTTCATAATAGAGCTCATTTCCCAAAAACAGCTGTATATTGATATTTTCTTCCGCAACTGCTTTTATCAAAGCTTTCAATCTTTTTTTGTTCTCAGCAACTCTGGAAACAAAATTTGTATAGCTCATATAGTGTGGTGTTAGAACCACACCTCGGAAACCTATCCGCTCCGCAACTCTGAGCATTTCAAGACTGTTTTCAATTGTTGGGGAACCATCATCGATACCGTATAGCACATGCGTGTGTATATCAATCATACTGTCTGCCCCTTACTTTCCTCTTTTTTCTTTGATTTTCCGATGCTTCTTCTCTTTCTTGCTTTGATGTTGGTCTTCCTCGTAAGCACTGTAATAATAGTAGTAACCGCTGCGTTTACTTACTGGAGCATTATTCGCTACGACACCGACAATATTTCCATTGACATTGCGCAGTGTTTCAAGGGCCATGCGCACCCCTTCCTTATTTGTCACGCTGATTGCCGCAACTACAATATAACCATCTGTTACATGCGAAAGAACCGCAGCATCTGTTACAACGCCAACCGGCGGCGCATCAATCAAGATATAATCAAAAGCCAGTTTAAACTGGTTAATTAATTCAATAAGCCGCTTGCTGGCCAGAATTTCCGAAGGGTTCGGCGGGATAGGCCCTGAAGAAATCATAAAAAGATTCTCCACATCGGTTGTCTGGATCGCTTCTGTTGGTTCACATTCTCTTAAAAGTATGTTTGTCAGTCCTCGTTTATTGGGCTGTTCAAACAAACGGTGAATTCTGGGGCGACGCAGGTCACAGTCAATCAAGAGCACTTTCTTTTTTGACTGGGCAAGTGCAACAGCATAATTCGCAATAATTGTCGACTTCCCTTCACCTTTACCTGTACTTGTGATCGTCAGAACCCTCAGTTCCTCATCAATATCCGCAAATGTAATGTTGGTACGCATATTCCTGAAGGCTTCAGAGATAGGGCCTTTAGGAGATTTATAGGTAATTATGGAATCCTTCATTATTTTTTACCTCCTTCAGAATGGGTCATCAGCTCTTCAGAATGTGGTATAACCGCAACAACCGGTACCCCATCAATGAGCTCTTTTAATTCTTCAACAGATTTAACACTGGTATTAAGCATTTCTCTGATAAAGATAATGAAAACACTCACAACAATACCAAGCAAAAAGGCAATCGCAACATTCAGTTTTAAATTCGGAGAAACTGGAGTGGAGTTGACCTCTGCCGCATCGACTACCTGTAAATTACTGATCTTCATCAATTCGCCGATATTGGACATGAATACTTTCGCTGTTTCATTGGCAATACTGGCTGCCTCTACAGGGTCCTCATCTGTAACTGTAATCTTTATCAGCTCCGTATCATTAACGGTTGTGACATCGATCATTTTGGACAGCTGTCCATCGCTTAAATCAAGGTTTAAATTATTTTCAACCTCTGAAACAACACTCTTACTCTTTGCGATTTCACTGTAGGTGCCAACTAATTTCTGGTTAGTCAATACTTCATTGTAGTTCGCATTGGCATTTGTATCAGAATAGCCTTCTGATTTACCAATCATTAATGTTGTGTAGCTGCTGTACTCTTTGTTCATAAAAAAGATGGTAAACACTGAAACCACAATCATAAAACACAAGGTTAAAATGACAATAAATTTCCAGTTTTCCTTTAACATATCCAGTATGTCATGTAAACTAATCTCTTCCATCAAAATTTTCCCTTCATTATTTTGTATACTTTAAATTATAACTATTTTATTATAACAAAAACAATTATAACTTAAAAAAGAAAGAGATACAAGGAATTTTTATATTCCTTGTATCTCTTTTTAAATAGCAGTTTCACGGTTTGGGTGATAGTCTGGAACGATTACTTTCAATTGGTCAATCACCTCAGACATTGTTCCACCATCGACAATTTGTTTCAATTTTTCAAGCTCATCACATATTACTATTTCATCAAAAACCTCTGGCTTTTCAACAAAAATATCTTTATACCGTGTTTTATCAAATTCAGCCATATCGTAAGAAAGCTCTTCGTATAATTTTTCCCCCGGCCTCAATCCTGAAAAGACAATCGGCATCTCTGTGTAAGGCTCATAGCCTGAGAGGCGGACCATACGCTCAGCCAAATCCTTAATTTTAACCGGTTCTCCCATATCCAGCACAAAGATTTCTCCACCATGGGCGATACTGCCAGCCTGAAGAACCAGCTGTGTTGCTTCGGGAATGGTCATGAAAAACCTTTCTATATCGGGATGGGTAACTGTCAGCGGTCCTCCATTTGCAATTTGTTCTTTAAATATGGGAATAACGCTGCCATTGCTTCCGAGGACATTTCCAAAACGAACAGCGACGAACTCCGTTTGATTATGCTGATCGTAAAGCTGAATCAGCATTTCACAGATGCGCTTGGTTGTTCCCATCACATTGGTTGGCTTAACAGCCTTGTCTGTGGATATCTGCACAAATTTTTCAACTTGATACTCAACACAGGCGTCCAACACGTTTCTTGTCCCAAAAATGTTGTTTTTTACCGCTTCCTTTGGCGTCTTCTCCATCAGCGGGACATGCTTATGCGCCGCCGCGTGGAAGACTACCTGCGGACGATAACGTTCAAACAGGCTGTTGACACTGGCTTTATCGCGAATACTTGTAATCTCCAGATCCAGGCGTATGCCATAGCCACTTTCAATTTCCAGTTCGTGGATATAACGCCGCAGCTCCAGTTCCAAATAATACAGTGTATTCTCATAAATATCCAGTATAACAAGCTGCTTCGGCTGGTACTTGATAATCTGCCGGCAAAGCTCAGAGCCGATAGAGCCCGCACCACCCGTCACCAGCACCACTTTGCCCCTGATAAACTCAGAAATGACACTTTTATCCAGATGGATTTCATCCCGGTCCAGTAAATCCTCTATCTGCAGATCTCTTAACTTGCTGAGGCTGACGTCATAATTCAGGATATCATCAAAGCTGGGTAAAACCCGGACTGGACGTCCTGTCTTATGGCAGATCTCCGCGATTTCATTCATTTCCTTTTTCGGAACAGACGGCAGCGCAATAATGATTTCGTTGACCTGTTCATCCTCGACAATATCGGGAATATCTTCTCGGCCGCCTAAGACTGTCAAACCATTGATTTTCTTTTTCTGTTTATAGACATTGTCATCCACAAAACCAACGACATAACTTTTCATTTCGCCTGCCGCCAGCTCCCTCAGAATCTTAATACCCGCTTCTCCTGCGCCGACAATCAGTACATTCCTGCTGTTTCCCTTACCTCCGACGCCTTGTTTTATGCGCCTGCCTGTCCGATAAAAAATGCGGATTGCGCCTACCATGATCAAATCAAACACAAATGACAGAATCTGAACAGTTGTCGGAACCCCTGCACCGATGGCAAAGTACAGCACAAAGGTCAGAATGTTCGCAAGAATAACAGAAAAGGTGATCTGCCAGAGCTCCTCAATACTTGCATAGCGCCAGAGGGTGTTGTACATACCAGTGATAAAAAAAACAACCACCTTAATGCCGATCCCCATGGCTAAAAACCAACGCGCGCCACTGACAAAATTAAAGGGAATTTTGAAATTGTAAGTCAGCAAAAACGCGAATAAATAGGATAAAAAGAGTACCACAGCATCCAAAAAAATCAGGAATGCGACACGTACTGCCATATCCTTGGAATCTTTTTTCATTAACTTCTCCCATGCTCTCAGACATATTAAAAGCATTATTGTTTTAATCAATAATGCCTTCTAATTAATTTATTTATAAGTGATTATACTATTAAACAACCAATAAATCAATTTTTTATTTTATAAATCATCTATTTTTTGTGCTGTTAATTTCAACAGCACTGTCCAATGTTGAGAAGTCATTTTACTGAAGCTTTTCCAGAGTTATTAAGCATATTTCCGGATTATCCAGGATTCGTACCGGTATGGTTCCGCTGCTGCCAATCCCTCTGTTTACAAACATAACCTTGTCGCCCATATGATAGTCGCCTGCATAATACTGCGGCCAGAGACTATACTCCGGTGAAAACATTCCGCCCTTAAACGGCACATAGATCATTCCGCCGTGGATATGGCCCGATAACGTCAGATCTGCCCCCCAGTTAGCATAAGCTTCAAAATAAAGTGGGTTATGGGCCATCAAAACTACAAACCTTGAATTCTCTGCCGGACCAATCAATTCCTCAATATGCTCTGATTTCAGCTTGAGCTTATCAAAATTTGGATTTCTTCGATCTCTGTAATAGGTCATCTCTGTTTCCAAACCATACAGATCTATGCTCTCACCGTCTTTATACAAAACGACCTTCTCATTGTCAAGACGAACAACGCCCAGCTCTGCAATCTGCTCAAAATATACACCTGCACTTTTGGGATCTGTTACTTCATCAACAGTTTCATGGTTGCCTGCCGCATAGTAAATCGGAATATCCGGGTCTATCTTTGGAATCAGCTCTAAAAACACCTCTCCATCATCATCCTGGGCGGCATTCAGCATATCACCGGTTGCCACAATAATGTCCGGCTTTAACGCACTGATCGTTTTTGCCAGCCCTTCGTTATTATCTGGAAATTTTTTTGAGTGAAAATCCGATATCTGCAGTATTTTATAGCCATCGAAGGCTTCCGGTATATCCGCTGATTTCATGGTATATTTTGTGGTCACCAGGATATTCTTACCGAGATACAGGTAAAGGCAGCATAAAACAATCACAAAGATAACACCAGCAATCCCCCAAAGAATTCCGTGAATACGGATGTCACGGACGGCTTCTTTCCATGGTCTGCCATTCTTAATGCGCCTTACCCAGTTGATAAAAATAACAAAGCCGATCCCCAAAAGCGCTCCAACAGTATCAATACATACGTCTCTGAATTCGCAGCTTCTGCCTGGAACATAACGCTGGTGAAATTCATCGGTGCACGCATAAAGGAAACAAACCGCAACAGTCATCAAAAAACGTTTTTTCCGGCTGACCTTTTTTCCGATTGCTGTGTATACTAATATGCCTAAAACAAAGTAAATGGAGGCGTGCGCTGCCTTCCTGACAAAAAAACCGATCCAAAATTGCAGATGATTCAGCTCTACCTGCCGTATATCTGGAAAAATAGTCTTGATGGCATGGAGTATCACACCGACGACACTCCCGCTTAAGGAGGATGACTCTGTAGAATTCTGCGCCGAAAACATGAAGATAAGACCCATCCATACAACCACGCTTATCCAGAGAACTACTTTTTTTTGCTTTTCATTCATACCACACTCATTCTTATCCTTTTACACAATATATTTTTTTCTCATATTTTCCCAATAGTATCATACTTTTAATAGGGTTTCAAGAATAATGACCTCTCAATTACAATTCATCAAAAAAGAAAAAGGACCGTGCTTAAACATACGGTCCTGAACTTTCCTTCATTAAATAATAATTAGAAGATAATTAAAATTTTGGCTGAGTTTTTGCCTGCGCTAAAACGTCCATAATCTGTTCCATTGAAGAGCCAATTGAAGCTTCAACCGCTCCAAAGATTGTTCCCTCAACAACAGGAGTATCGACAATTTTAATCTTTTCAGGATTGTCAGACATCTCGATGGCCATTTCAGAGGTCATGATGGCTGACCCCATATCGACTAACATAATAACGCCATCATCGGACATAACTTCATTGATGGCATTGGTGATCTTTTCCATATCAGTGCCAATGCTCCCATCCTGAAGACCGCCTGCCGCTGCAATCTTTGCATCAGCCGCCATCTGTAGCGCCAGTTCCTTAGCGCCTTCCGCTACTTTTTGTGAGTGTGATACAACAACGATTCCTACCATGGTTTACGCTCCGGCCTGTTCTCCGGCCTCTTTCGCTGCCTGAATTAAATAGGTGATGGAGGTTGCTCCAGGGTCCTGGTGTCCGATGCTGCGTTCGCCCAGATAACTTGCGCGGCCTTTGGTTGCGATGATTGTTTTGGTATACTCGACACCGTCCCATGCAGCAGCTTCAGCATCCGCCAGTGCGTCCGCAATGCCTTTTCCTTCACCAACAGCTTTATCATAGGCTTCTTTGGCTGGTACAATGGCATCGAGCATGGTTTTTTCACCCGTGGTAGACTTACCGCGCTGTTTAATCCCTTCAATGGCGGCTTCCAGAGCTGCGCTGATATCCTCAGCGGTCAGCTCATCCTTTCCCTTAGAGGTCATTCCAGCCTTCATAAACGCAGTGCCGTACAATGGCCCGGATGCGCCGCCAACAGTGGAAACCAATGTCATGCCAACACCCTTTAAGATGTCGTCAATGTTCTTTTCTTCAAATGTTGGCAATTTTTCTTCAACGGCTTTCATGCCACGGCTCATGTTAATACCGTGGTCACCATCACCGATGGCCTGATCCATATCGGTTAAAGCCTGACGGTGTTCCTGCATTTTATCATTAAACAGGTGAATAAAAGTTAATACATTTTCTTTTGTTGCTGCCATAATTAATTCCTTTCTACGATTAAAAGAAACACAAAGACACAGAGCCGGAGGTTCCGTGCGGTTTTCTCCATATCCTCCATGTCTCTGTGTTATTTTTAATATGCTCTAAAATGACAGGCCGGTTAGGCCTGTCATTATAATATCATATCTAATTTAAAGAATTATTTAAAACTGTGTTAATGCAATGGTATCTGCCGGCGCGTTCAGCAGTTCCTTCATTTCGTCGTCCAGTTTTAACAGACTGATGGAAGCCCCAGCCATATCGATGGAGGTCATGTAGTTGCCAACAAAGGTTTTGGCAATCTTAATGCCTTTTTCGG
Organism: Eubacterium callanderi; assembly: GCF_900142645.1. Classification (GTDB taxonomy): domain Bacteria; phylum Bacillota; class Clostridia; order Eubacteriales; family Eubacteriaceae; genus Eubacterium; species Eubacterium callanderi. Next base: position 293,593 of record NZ_FRBP01000004.1, on the reverse strand, counting down.
TCAATACATCGTGAACGCGTTTGTTGAGAATGTAAAGTTCCATCGCAGGTGTTGCACCACCGCCGTTAACCATAACAGCAACTTCGGAACCTGAGTAGTCAATATCTGCTAAAATCTTTTCAAGCAGATGGTCAACGATTTCGTTCGCCGGTCTTAAAGCTTCGCGGTGAGTTCCCGGTTCGCCATGGATACCAATACCGATTTCCATTTCATCTTCTGCCAGTTCAAAGCCTGGTTTTCCTGCCGCAGGAACGGTTGATGGTTTGATGGCAACGCCCATGGTACGTACATTGGCGATAACTTTTTCAGCAACAGCTTTAACATCGGCTAAAGAAGCGCCTGCTTCTGCCTTTGCCCCAGCAATTTTATGAACAAAAATAGTTCCGGCAACGCCGCGGCGGCCAGTCGTATAAAGGCTGTCCTGTACTGCAACGTCATCGTTGGTAACAACAGAAGCCACTTCAATACCGTCACCTTCTGCCATTTCAGCAGCCATTTCAAAATTCATGACATCACCAGTGTAATTCTTAATGACTAATAATACACCGTTTCCGGCATCAACTGCTTTGATTGCTTCGTAAACCTGATCCGGTGTTGGAGAGGTATATACAGCGCCAGCTACCGCGGCATCCAGCATTCCTCTGCCGACAAAACCGCCGTGAGCTGGTTCATGTCCGCTGCCGCCGCCGCTGACAAGCGCTACTTTTCCTTCTTTTTTATCTGCTCTTACCAGTACGTCTAAACCTTCAAGGCGTTTGACATAATCCGGGTGGGCATCGACGATCCCTTCAAGCATCTCGTTTTCAACGTTTTCAACATCATTGATAAATTTTTTCATAAGAATTCCCTCCTAATGAACTTTGGTTATTTAATTTATACTATATCACAGTTTTACCCAATTGATAAGTTAATTTTTCAATTGGCAAAATTTTATGTTTGTTGAACAAAAAAACACTCTTTTCATCTATGAAATGATTTTTTGGGGATTCCTGATTATTTCTGAAAAAAATTCAGAATCCGCTTAAAGCCCCTTAAACAGGCGCCTTTGGGGTTTGTTAAAAAATTAACTTTGTTTTTAGATTGTAAATCCTTTACACAATATCCATATTGTGCTATAATATCATTAAATCGAACTGAGTGCGACGTATCCTATATAATAGTGATGTAATCGCAGACATGTCAGTAGAATTGTTGTTATCTAAATATTGGGCAGGAGTCTAGGAGGGCCATACTTTCGCATTGCATAAAAAGAATATGTTAATGTTGTTAGTTTGTGCCTTTTTTTAATGAAAACTGTACCATTTATTAACATTTGATTTATTTATGCTGATAGTATCTCAGAAGCATAATTAAATAAATATATTTTAATTTATTTTAGGGGGTTATACTTATGTCTAAAAAGTATGTATTAGCACTGGATGCCGGAACCACAAGTTCAAGAGCGATTTTATTCAATCATGAAAGCGAAATTGTAAGCGTTGCACAGAAAGAATTTACTCAGATTTATCCAAAGCCAGGTTGGGTTGAACATGATCCAATGGAAATTTGGGCTACTCAGAGTGGTGTTGTAAGTGAAGCAATGGCAAAAGTTGGCGCAACCGCTGATGATATCGCTGCGATCGGTATTACAAACCAGCGTGAAACCACCGTTGTTTGGGATAGAAAAACAGGCGAACCTGTATATAATGCAATTGTTTGGCAGTGCCGCCGTACCGCCAGCTATGCTGATGACTTTAACGCCATTCCTGGCTTCGCTGATTATGTTCAGGACAATACCGGTCTTATTCTTGACCCTTACTTCTCCTCCACTAAGTTATTATGGATCTTAGACCATGTTGAAGGCGTTCGCGAAAGAGCTGAAAAAGGCGAATTAGCATTTGGTACCATTGACACATGGCTGCTCTGGAAATTAACTGAAGGCAGAGTTCACGCAACAGATTACTCTAACGCTTCCAGAACCATGCTTTTCAATATCAAATCACTCAAATGGGATGAAAAATTATGTTCTGAATTCAAATGCCCAATGTCTTTATTACCTGAAGTTAAACCTTCCTCCGGTGTTTTCGGAACCACTACCTTATTTGGTGGCGAAATTCCAATTGCCGGTATCGCTGGTGACCAGCAGGCAGCTCTCTTTGGACAGGCTTGCTTCGAACCTGGTATGGCTAAAAATACCTACGGTACAGGCTGTTTCCTGTTAATGAACACAGGTGAAAAATTCGTTAAATCTACAAACGGTCTTTTAACAACCATCGCATGGGGCCTTGACGGACAGGTTGACTACGCACTTGAAGGTTCTATCTTCGTTGCTGGTGCTGCTATCCAGTGGCTGAGAGATGAATTAAAGATCATCGATACTTCCCCAGACTCCGAACATTTCGCTAAGAAAGTTCCAGATACAAACGGTGTATACATGGTACCTGCTTTCACCGGCCTGGGTGCTCCGCATTGGGATGCTTACGCTCGTGGCGCAATTGTTGGTTTAACACGTGGCGCAAACAAATGCCACTTAATCCGTGCAACTCTTGAATCTTTAGCTTACCAGACAAAAGACATTCTGGATGCTATGGAAAAAGACTCCGGCGTATCTCTGAAATCTCTCAAAGTTGACGGCGGCGCATGTAACAATGATTTCTTAATGCAGTTCCAGGCAGACATCCTTGGTGTTCCAGTAGACAGACCGTCTATCGTTGAAACCACCGCTATGGGTGCTTCCTACTTAGCTGGTTTAGCTGTAGATTTCTGGCATGGCAAAGAAGAAGTTACCGATGCATGGAAGATCGACAGAACCTTCGAACCAATGATGGATTCTGAAGTTCGCGCTAAACTGTACAAAGGCTGGGTAAAAGCTGTAGAATGTGCAAAAGGATGGGAAGAAGCTGAATAAGCCTCTTTATTATCAAAAGTAAAAATGAATGGTTTTTGTCGGGGAGTTTTCGGACTTTCCCGACAAAAACTTTAACAAAAGTACAAAAAGTCTAAAAAAACTATTTACCTCCGAATGCCTTTATGCTAGAATACAGGCATAGATGAGTCTAAGGAGGACCTAATGTCGACAAGAAAATGTTTTCTTATGTTTCAAGCGAATCCGATCATCGCCGCTGTCAGAAATCCCAAGGATATTCACGATGCCATCGCATCAGACACGCAGATTATCTTTTTACTGGGCGGAAACATCTACAACCTCAAAAAAATGGTTGAGTATGTGAACCATGCCGGTAAGTATGCCTTTGTCCATCTGGATCTTATCAAAGGATACGCGCAGGATAATTATTTTATCAAATATCTGAAGGAAGAGATCAACCCTACTGGCATTATCTCAACGAAGAATTCTCTCGTTGCCCGTGCTAAGCAGGAAGGTCTGATGACCATACAGCGTTTATTTTTATTGGACTCGTCCGCCATGGACGTTTCCATTAACTCGGCAAAAAAAATCCGGCCTGACGCCGTTGAGATTTTGCCCGGACTCGTTCCCAAGATTATCCACAGTGTAAAAAAGGAGCTGACGGTTCCAATCATCACTGGCGGGTTTATCGAGACAGAAGAAGAGGTTCGTTCTTGCATCGACGCTGGTGCGATCTCTGCCAGTACCTCATATAAGCCGTTATGGGACGCCTTTTCAAGCATAAAAAATGAGCAAAATAATAGAGAAGATGAACCCCTTAAACCTGAGGGAGAATAAAAAACTAAATCAATGGCAATGGAGAGCCGCACTAATTTTCTTAGTATTTCAAATTTCTGAGAAGATTGTGTGGTTTTTTTATTGAACAACTAACTTTGTCTATATTTTTAAATATATTATAACAAATCAAGGAGGATTTATTATGTATGATATCGCTATTATAGGCGCTGGTATTGCCGGTTCCTACATAGCCCGGGAGTTATCCCGCTTTCAGTTGGATGTGGTTCTGTTGGACGGAGAAAATGATGTGGGAAATCAGATTACCATGGCGAATTCAGCTATCGTTCATGCTGGTTTTGATGCGCCTTCCTATAAATTAAAGGGTAAATTTAATGCACCTGGAAACATCATGTACGAAAAGGTGTGTGCTGACCTGGATGTTCCGTACAAACGCACCGGTTCCCTGGTCGTTGCCCATACTGAGCACGAAATGATGAAGCTCCACGAACTCTATCAGAATGGTCTGGTTAATGGTGTTCCGGATATGCGTATCCTGTTCAAGGATGAAGTTCATGAAATGGAACCAAACATCAACCCTGATATCTGCGGTGCTTTATACGCTGGTACTGCCGGCCTGGTTTCACCTTTCGAATTATGCGCCAAGGTTGCTGAAAATGCAGTTGACAATGGTGTTACACTTAAATTGAACCATCTGGTAACCAATATCCAGAATAAAAATGGTTCCTTCTTAATTAAAACCACTGGCGAAGACATTGAAGCCAAAATTGTTGTCAACGCTGCCGGTGTTTATGCGGATGACATCTATAAGATGGTTGGAGAACCTTACTTCAAACTTTTAGCGCGTAAGGGCAACTACTTCATCTTTGACAAAGAAGTTGGCGGACTGGTTAACAACGTTATCTTCCCATGCCCAACTAAAAACGGTAAGGGTATCCTCGTTGCCCCAACCGTACATGGCAACCTGTTAATCGGACCAGATGCTTCCCCTGTTGAAAAAGGTGATATCTCCACCACACAGGATAAGCTTGACTACATTAAGGAAAATGCGTTGAAGAACTGCCCAACCTTAAAGAACAGCTTCAACAAAATTATCCGTTCTTACGCCGGTACAAGAAACACACCGGTTGCGGATACCTACACGACCACAGACGGCGACTTCATCATCGAAGAATCTCCGGTTAAAAATTTCGTCAACTTTGCTGGCTACGAATCTCCAGGCCTGACCTCTATTCCGGCTGCCGGCTGGTATGTTGTTGAAGAAATCATTATCCCAATGCTCGAACGCCAAGGCATCGATGTAAAAGAAAATGAAAACTTCAATCCTAAAAACAGAAAGCACGTTTACTTTAACGAACTGTCTGAAGAAGAAAAACGTGAGCTGATCGCTAAAGATCCTAAATACGGTAAGGTTATCTGCCGTTGCGAAACCATCACAGAAGGCGAAATCCTTGACGTTATTCACCGCAGTGCCGGTGCAACCACTGTTAAGAGTGTTAAAAAACGCTGTCGTGCCGGTATGGGACGCTGCCAGGGCGGTTTCTGTTCTCCGAGAGTCGTCGAAATCTTAGCCCGGGAACTGGACTGTGAAATGGATGATGTTATGTACGATTCAAAGGACAAGGCATATATCCTGTGCGGAAAAACAAAATCTAACGGGGAGGAAGCATAAGCAATGATTTATGATGTAGTTATTTTAGGCGGCGGCCCTGCTGGCCTTGCTGCGGCTGTAGAAGCAAAAAAAGACGGTGCTGAAAATGTGCTGATTCTGGAACGTGACCGCGAACTCGGCGGTATCCTGAACCAGTGTATCCATAACGGATTCGGCTTACATACATTTAAAGAACAGTTAACAGGCCCTGAATATGCAGAACGTTATATTGACCAGGTTGTTGAACTGGGAATTCCCTATGAGCTTAACACCATGGTTCTTGACATGGAAGACAAGGGCGACACTAAAATCGTCCACGCCATCAATGAAGAAGACGGCTATACAGCCATTGAAACTAAATCGGTTATCCTGACCATGGGCTGCCGCGAACGTACCTCCGGCGCTATTGGCATTCCGGGCTACCGCCCCGCTGGTGTTTTCACTGCCGGTACCGCGCAGCGTTTCATCAACATGGAAGGCTACATGGCGGGTAAGGAAGTTGTAATCCTGGGTTCCGGCGATATCGGACTCATCATGGCACGCCGTATGACGCTGGAAGGCGCTCATGTGCAGGCTGTCTGTGAATTAATGCCTTATTCAAATGGTTTGGTTCGTAACATTGTGCAGTGTCTGGATGACTATGATATTCCATTGAAGTTATCCCACACCATCACCTTTATCCACGGCAAGGACCGTATCGAAGGCGTTACTGTCATGCAGGTCGGTGATGACCGCAAACCAATTCCTGGAACAGAGGAATTTATCCCATGTGATACCCTGCTCTTATCCGTTGGTTTGATTCCTGAAAATGAAATCTCCCGCAACGCAGGCGTTGATATTGATGGCCGCACCAGTGGTCCGGTTGTCGGAGAACTGCGTGAAACCAGCATGCCTGGCGTGTTTGCCTGCGGTAATGTTGTACATGTACATGACCTGGTTGACTTCGTATCCGAAGAATCCGTACTTGCTGGTAAAGGCGCTGCCAAATATATCAAGGGTGAATTATCCACAGAAACAAACTTTGACACCGTCAATGGTGAGGGTATCTCCTATGTCGTGCCGCAGCATGTATCCTTGGCCAATATGGACGATGCTCTGACCTTCTACATGCGTGTCCGCAACGTCTATGCCGACAGCGTTGTCAATGCCTATATTAACGGTGAAAAGATCGCTACCAAAAAAGCCAGAAAATTCCTGCCTGCTGAAATGGTAAACTTCAATATCAAAAAAGAAGTACTGGAAAAATACCCAAATGGTAAAATAGAATTTATTGTCGAACCGAAGGAGGCAAAAAAATGAAAACTAATGTAACATGTATTTCATGCCCTTTAGGATGCCAAATGGTCGTTGAAGAAAAAGACGGCAAATACACTGTAACGGGCAACACCTGTAAAAATGGTGAGAAATATGGGATTGAAGAAGTTACCAATCCTAAACGTGTGATCCCGACCACTGTGGTGATCAACGGCGCTTTAATGGCTCGTCTGCCTGTCAAAACAGCTGACGCTGTGCCAAAGGGTAAAATCTTTGATGTCATGAAAGAAATCGACAAAATTGTTGTCGATGCTCCTGTCAAAATGGGCGATGTCATCATTAAAGACGTCTTAGGCACTGGTGTGGATGTTGTTGCGACTAAAACCATGCCGCGCGTATAAATCCTCGTTCTTTACCTACTAATCTCTTATACATAAAAAGAACCGCTCAATTGGGCGGTTCTTTTTATTATTGGCTGATCAGCCACTTATTCCTCTTCTTCATCCACGGGCTGGTAGGTAGTCCCGTTGATAACCAGGGAACCATCTTCCCAGATGGCGTTGGCGTCAATATCGTATTTAGCCTCCTTACCATCATTATTGATGTAAGTAAGGGTCGCCTTTAACGGGTCCTCGTCGCTGGACATTGTAATGGTATAGGGCGAACTGCCGGCATCTGAGCCGTTCTGCCATTCAAGTGAGCGGTCCTGGTTAAAGATGATTTTGGAATCGCCGCTCTGGTAGGTGCCTCGTATATAGGATGTAAACATCAGCGCACCCGAGCTTTGATCGGTCTGTTCCATGTTTTTAATGGTGTAGGTAGCCTCAACGACCTTCCCCTTACTGCTGCCTTCCTTGGTGTAGGCCTTTAGAGTTGAGCCATAGTTGATCTTCAGTGGCATTTCAGGATTGTATTCATTTCCGCCGTCCCTTGGGTCAGAGCCGTCCAGGGTGTAATAAATCGTTCCGGTTCCGGCATTTGAAAGGGTGATTTCCTGTTCGCCATAGTATTCTCCTGATTCCAGAGATATTTTTGTGGTCAGATCTTTCCCGCAGCCGCTGAGCGCCGGGATCAGGAGCAAAAGAATCATAAAAAGTGCGATTAAATGTCTCTTTTTCATTTCTTACCTCTTTTCCTTGATGATTCTATTATATAACGGTTTCATCAAAAAAGAAACCCTTATTTAATGTCATTTATACCCATTCGGCTCTTTTGAGAACAATGAAAAAAGCAGAAGCATTTAGCTGCTTCTGCTTTATTTTTATTCAACGCCTATAAGAATACCTGCACTTTGCAGGGCCTCCTCGACCTCATCCAGAATACTCTCAGAGTCTGCTTCCACGGTGTGATAATGTTCTCCGCCAGTAATATCGGTCAGAGGTTTTACTCCATGGTTTTTGACCTTGTCCACAAAGAGGCGCACATCCCGCCTGGAAAACACATTGAGCTCAGCTTCGATTTTACCGTAAATAGCATGTCTGACAAAGACATCCACAGCCCTTGCGCCCGCATCCACGATACGGTTAAGCTCATCCTCGATCTGGCCGGGGCCGTGGCAGACTTTAAAGACCCGGCTGACATAGGCAGGCTGAGTCATAATATAGCCTCGGTGTGTGGAGATAATGCCTGGGCAGCTCGCACGGATCAGGGCAATATCCTGAACGATAACCTGCCGGCTGACATGAAACTTTTTTCCCAGAAAGGCGCCGGATACGGGAGCTTTGGTGGTCCTGAGCACATCCATAATTTCTCTGCGCCGCTGTTCTCCGTCCAAATAATCACCAACCTTTCTTTTCGTGTATTCTATACTCTGACGGGCCTGAGATTTTTGAGTGAAAAGTCCAGAATCGGTGCGGAATGTGTCAGCGCACCGCAGGAGACATAATCAACACCAATCTTGGCAATCTCGGCCAGACGCTCAAGGGTAACATTGCCCGAGCACTCGGTCTCGGCGCGGCCGTCAACCATGGCCACTGCCCTTCTCATGGTCTCGTTATCCATGTTATCCAGCATGATAATGTCCGCTCCGGCCTCAAGGGCTTCTTCCAGCATCTCAAGATTTTCAACCTCTACCTCAATCTTGCGCACAAAGGAAGCGTATTCCTTTGCCATCGCCACTGCTTTTTTAACACTTCCGGCAGCACCGATATGGTTATCCTTCAGCAGAATACCGTCGGACAGGTTATAGCGGTGGTTGTAGCCGCCGCCGACCTTGACAGCGTACTTTTCAAAAACACGCATATTTGGCGTAGTCTTACGCGTATCCAGCAGCTTTGTCCGGCTGCCCTCCAGCACATCGGCCAGACCTCTGGTATAAGTGGCGATGCCGCTCATACGCTGGAGAAAATTCAGGGCCGTCCGCTCGCCGGTGAGCAGGCAGCGGATATCACCGGTGACAACACCGATAACGGTCCCCTCTGACACCTTGTCGCCATCCTCATAGTAAAGCTCAAAGGCCGCAGTATCGTCTAAAAGCTCGAATACCCTTCTGAAAACACCAATGCCAGCCATCACACCGTCCTGCTTACAGATGAGCTCTGCCCTGCCCTGCCTGGGCTCACGCATGACCGCGTTTGTGCTAATGTCCTCACTGGTCACATCCTCCCGCAGGGCGCTCAGTATTGCCTCGTCAACATTTATTTTAATTGTTGCACCATTGTTCATAAAAATGTGTGTCCTCTCTCTTAATTTCCTCTAATATCAATGATTTGTAATCTGGAACCACCTGAGGCGCTGACAGCACCCTCGGTGATGGCAGGCCAAAGGCCAGGCTGTGCCGCGGCTCTGCCGCAATATGCCGGGCTGCCCTTTCGGCAAAGACCAGGCTCTCCAGCAGAGAGTTGCTGGCGAGGCGGTTGGCCCCGTGAACGCCGTTGCAGCTGGTTTCCCCCACCGCGTACAGATTCTCAAAAGAAGTACGGCTGTCCAGATCAACCTCAATGCCGCCCATAAAATAGTGCTGGGCCGGCGTGACGGGTATGGGCTCCCTTGTCATATCGTAGCCCTCTTCCAGACAATGCCTGTAAATATTTGGAAACCGCCCCTTAATGGCCTCCGCCCCGAGATGGACGACGGATAAACGCACATACTCCCTGTGGTCGATGGCCTTTTGCTTCTCGATAGCCTCAGTCAGCAGATCTCTGGGAAGCAGCTCATTGACAAAGCGATCGCCCCTGGCATTTAACAGAATACCGCCCTCTCCCCTGACCGATTCGGAGATCAGAAAAGAACGGCCCGGCTTCTGGGAATACAGGGTGGTGGGATGGATCTGGATGTAATTGATGTTTTTCACCGCAATGCCATGCCGGATGGCAATGCCCAGAGCGTCCCCGGTGATGTGGGGATAGTTGGTGGAATAGCGGAACAGGCCGCCCAGGCCGCCTGTTGCCAATACAATGTTTTCCGCGCAAAGCGGGAAGATTTCCCCTGTTTTGCTCCGGGCCACAATGCCAGAGCACCGGCTGTTTTCACAGATCAGGTCAATCATGGTGGTAAACTCGTGAAACTCGATGTTTCTGCGGGTTTTTACCTGTTCCAGCAGCTTGCTGGTGATCTCCCGGCCAGTCACATCGTCGTGATACAGGATTCTGGGGGTAGAGTGGGCACCCTCGCGGGTAAAGGCAAACTCACTGCCCTCATGTCTGAAATCCACCCCATAGCGGACCAGCTCGTCAATGATATGGGGCGAGCTGTTGATCATCATCGATACGGCCTGTGGGTCATTCTGGTAATGGCCGGCTTTCATGGTATCCTCGTAATAGCTTTTATAGTCCTCAGGACTCTTCAGCATACAGATACCGCCCTGGGCCAGGAAGGAATCGCTGTTTTCAGCCTCATCCTTGGTAATCATGATAATTCTCAAATTCTGGGGCAGCTTAAGGGCACAGAACAGACCTGCCGCTCCGGTTCCGACGATAATAACATCGGCATGATTCTTCATTTTCACACACTTCCTTACTGTGCTAACTCGTGCATTTTTTTAAGGGAACAGGATGCCTGCACACGCAGCTTCTCATCCATTTCCATTGTATTGTCAAAGGTTTCAAGGGTACGCAGGATTTTTTCCAAAGTATTTTTCTTCATATTCTCGCAGATACAGAGGTCATCGACCATATAAAAGGCCTTGTCCGGGTACTGCTTTTTCATCTGGTGCATAACGCCTTCCTCAGTAGCGATGATATAGCTGTCGCCGCCATCCTTTCCCGGAAAGTCGATGATACCCGAGGTGCTTCCAATATAGTCGGCCAGAGCCAGGGCCTCCGGAATACACTCGGGATGCATGAGCACCTTGGCGCCGGGGTGGTCTTCCTTTGCCCTCCTGACAAGTGCTTCGCTGATGCGGGCATGAGTCGGACAGAAGCCATTGTGGAAATAGAAGGTTTTTTCCGGCAGCTTTTCAGCAATATGGCGGCCGAGATTGGAATCCGGCACAAAGTAGATTTCCTTCTGAGGCATGGCGGCCACAACCCGCTCAGCGTTGGATGAGGTGACGCAGACATCGGCACAGGCCTTGGTTTCGGCGGTTGAGTTGATATAGCAGACCACAGCCGCATCGGGACATTCTTTCTTGAGCTGCCGGATATCCTCAGGCGTTACCATATGGGCCATTGGGCAGTCGGCCTCCATATCTGGCATGAGCACGGTTTTATCCGGGCTCAGGATTTTCGCGCTCTCTCCCATAAATTCGACGCCGCAGAACAGGATGACCTTTTCACTGGCCTCTGCTGCTTTTTTGCTGAGCAGGTAGGAATCTCCCACATAATCAGCTATATCCTGGATGTCACCGGTCACGTAATAGTGTGCCAGAATCACGACATCCTTTTCCTTTTTGAGCTCTAAAATCCGCTCAACCATCTCGTTCATAATTCTCCTCCGTGTATACAGTCTTTCCAACTATTATAGCATCTGTCTTGTCACATAACAAGCATCGTTGTAAATTTATCAAAGTTTTTGCTGAAAAAGCGTATAAAAAGACCTCTTTGCCACTAAAAATCGTTGACAAAGAGGCGTTGGACCGGACTTCTCAGCCCGTAATAAACTGCGCGGTAAAGAGGTTACTGTTTAGGATCAGCAGAAAAATCAGAACGCTGATGATGGAAACGTAGACCCGCTTCTGAAGCTTACTGGGTGTATCCCGCCCAACAAGCACCAGGTCCCGGATACCGAATACCATGATAAACACAATAACAGCATTGACACCAAGGGTATCGTAGGAGGCAAAGGTGGTGGGCAGAAGCACCAGATAATACATAAAAGCCAGCGGCACAAAGAGTAACAGCAAAATAACATCCGCCGCCTTGCGCCTGGTTTTATAGTAGGTAACCAGCGACAGGATAAAGAAAAACAGAACGCAGAATACAAAAATGCCAGCCACCATCTGGTTATAGGGCGTCACCGCCAGATTGATGGGGTCTTTGTAGTAGACGGCTGAGCCGAAAAAGGCCTCAACGATCTTATTCAGACAGCCTGGCACCACGGTACCGAAGAACCACAGCAGGCGGCCGCCAAAGGCCCCGAGAGAGCCTGCCGGGTCCAGTCCAAGGTTAAGCACCCGCTGCGCCGAGCCTGCCAGAGCCTGGGCGATGCCGAAATAGATGGCAGTTCCCCACACAAAGAGCAAAGCAAAAAAGCCGACGTATTTCACCGAGGATTGAGCCGCCCTGTTAAAATAAACGTAGCCAGTCAGCAGGACAAAGGTCACCATGGTGGGAACCTGAGCCAGCAGGAAGGTCACGAGCAAAAAGACCAGTGACAGCAGCAGCGCGATATAAGCGGTTTTAAGGTCACGGTCTGCCAGTGCGCTGTCAAATCGGTCATACAGAATAACACAGACGCCGGCACAGCAAACGGCCGGGATAAAGGAAACCAGGCTTGCATAGGCGGTGAAATCTGTGATCACCGAAAAAGCCATGAGGACTGTGGTTACCAGAAAAGCCACCAGGTCATTGTGCGATTTACTCCGGCGCCACTGATCCAAAAGAAGGCCGAAAAGCACGAGAAAAGCCACGTTAAAGGCTCTGAGCATCCAGGCGCTTTCTGGTGTCAGGCCTGAGAAAAGATTTTGAAGAACGCCCTCAAAGGCCCGTCCATTCTCGATTGCCCGTGGAATATTCTCATCAAAAGTCTGGGTGAAGAACAGGTAATCCGTCGGGTAACGGAACTGCGGCAAAAGCAGCAGCAACGCGGTCAAGATAATGACAACGGACAGCACAACACCGTACCAGTTGTACTGCAGCCATTCCTTCGGCGTCTTTTTGGGGCCGTTATTGGTAATGTACCACACCACAGTGCCGGGAATACCCGGAAATAAAATTAAGAATGCAATTTCAAGAGGCAGCGCCCCTCCCGGCAGCACGGGAATTAAGACAGCGCCCAGGGCGATCAGGACAATAAAATAAGTAATAAAGCCATTTCTGAGCTTTCGATTGTCGCCAATGGTTTTTTCCATTTCTAATTTCTCCTTTTTTCATCATATTCTTTGATTACCCAAAGGAGACTGAAATGAAACAAATAAAAAAGCAGCGTGTCTTATATGCACGCTGCACAAAGGCTTATTCTATTCCTTTCAGGTCAAACACCATTCCCTGGCAGAACTTGAGGTTTTCTGCGGGCTGATTGTCGATGATCTCAAAGCTTTCGTGGGGGATCTCAGTTCTGTAGGACCAGACATAGGGGCCTTTACACCATCTCACCTCGATGGGGCTGGCCTTTTCCTTTGCCTCCTGTGAATAGATACAGTTACAGGGGCAGTCCTCGAACAGGCCTTTTTCCGTAATATAAAGGGTGCCGCCGTCAACGGTCTGGCGTTCCTCCTCGATGGCACCGTGAAAAACCGTCCGGTCGTCGGAGCAGCCAAAGACAATGACAAAGCCAAGTTTTCTGGCCTGTATGATTTCATCCTCTGTCATTTCCTTTTTATATTCTCTGCCGTCTAACAGTGCCGCAAAATCCTGAATTGTTTTCATACTTTCCCTCCTCAGCACGATTTCTTACTCTATATTATAGCGCAGATTTTCTCTGATGAAAAGCTGGTGATTAAAAAACCGGACCGCCTTAAAGCAATCCGGATAAAGTATATTACATATCGAATTTTTTATGAATATGGATCATGGCTTCTTTGGCCCGTTCTTTATCGATCAGGCAGGAAATTTTGATTTCAGAGGTGCTGATGGTCTGGATATTGATGCCGAGCTCAAAGAGGGATTCAAAAAATTTAGAGGCAATTTCCGCATTGGCAACAATGCCGGTACCCACAACAGACAACTTGGCAACGCCCTTGTCAAAGGCAACCTTCTGGGCTTCGACCTCAAAAGCAAACTTCTGAGATACTTCTACCGCTTCCTGAAGCTCGTCGGCATCGACGGTGAATGAGATATCATTGACCGCGGTGCGGTTGACATTCTGCACGATCATGTCTACGTGAATATTGGCGGAGGCCAGCATGCTGAACAGCTTGAAAGCAATCCCTGGCTGGTCCGGTACTTCAAAAATTGATATTTTAGCGATATTTTCGTCTAACGCAATTCCTCTAACTAACACTTTTTCCATTTTAACATCCTCCTTGATAATCGTTCCTTCGTTATTATTATAGCTCGATCTTACGATGAGCGGCATTTTAAATTTTTCAGCAAGCTCCACAGAACGCGGGTGCAGAACACCGGCGCCAAGACTGGCCATTTCAAGAACCTCCTGATAGGAGACCTCATCCATTTTGGTGGCTGTGGGCACAACGCGCGGGTCTGCATTATAGACCCCATCCACATCGGTATAAATTTCGCAGCATTTTGCCTCTAAAGCCGCTGCAATGGCCACCGCACTGGTATCAGAACCGCCTCGGCCCAAAGTCGTGATATCGCGGTTTTCATCCACTCCCTGGAAGCCGGCCACAATGACAATCTTTTCATCGGCAAGCTCTCTCTCGATACGGGCAGTGTCTATGCCGCTGATACGGGCGCGCTTGTGCACGTCCGATGTCTGGATGCCGCACTGAGCGCCTGTCAGAGACACCACATCATGGCCGATGGTCTGGATGGCCATGGCTAAAAGGGAAATGGACACCTGCTCACCTGTGGCCAGCAGCACATCCATCTCGCGGCTCGGCGGATTCGGATTGATGGCCAGAGCCAGATCCACCAGCTCATCGGTGGTTTTGCCCATGGCGGAAACAACCACAACGACCTTATTGCCGGCATTTTTCGTCTCCACAATCCGCCTTGCAACTCGCTTGATTTTTTCAACCGTGCCGACGCTGGTGCCGCCGTATTTCTGCACAATTAAATCTTCCATACATACTCCTCTTTAATAATGTTCTCTTTTATTTATTCATAGATGCGCGCGTAGAAGCACTCGCTCTGTTTTTCTTTGATTTTGGCAACCATGGCGTCAAAGACATCTGCCTCCACCGGCTCGGTCATAAAGAAGACCCGGTTGTCGCTGACAATGATATTTTTGCGTGCGCAGACCTCGTCCACAGCGTTTAAGGCATGCTCGAAGGTCTCATGGCTGTCAATGTCCACACGCAGATAATACTTGCCCTTAAAGGCGCCAACGCCTTTTTTGTCCAGCTGTTTCCTGAAGACCAGCGGTTTGGGGAAGTTATTGTCCTTAATGCAGTTGATGATGTATAGGGCATCGCCCACCACGGCGTTGGCTGTGGCATCCTTACCTGCGCCCTTGCCATAGAACTGAAGCTCACCGATAATGTCGCCCACAATGGAGATAATGTTGAATTCGGAATTAACATTACTCATAATAGAAGCTTCCTTAAACATCACCGGCTCCACCGTCGTATAGACCTGATTTCCTTCCTTTAACACAGAATGACCCAGATACTTGATGATATAGCCGTAATCGCCGGCCATCTCGATATCCACAGCGCGCACATCAGACAGGCCGCGCTTGCGCACATCCTCATCCTTGATGATGCCGCCGTAGGCCAGTGAGGATAAAATCGCCAGCTTTCTGGAAACATCATAGCCCTCAATATCGGCTGTCGGGTCTGCCTCTGCAAAGCCAATGCTCTGGGCCAGCTTCAGGGTATCCGCAAAATCGGCCCCTTCCTCAGTCATCTTTGATAGAATGAAATTGGTGGTTCCATTGAGAATTCCCTTGATTTCATTGACACGGTTAATCTTTAATTCTTCCTTTAAAGAGCCAATAATGGGAATCCCGCCGCCGACGCTGGCCTCATAGCGCAGAATCACATTGTTTTCCGCCGCGATGGTCAGCAGCTCCTCAAAATACTCCGATATAACAGCCTTGTTGGCGGTTACCACATGTTTTCCGCTCTGAAGCGCCCGCTTGATAAGGCCATACTCAAAATCCATACCGCCGAGAAGCGCAATGACAATCTCAATCTCCGGATCGTCCATAATGTCATCCGGGTTCGTAACCACGCGGGCTACCTTGTCTTCCTCAGCTACCTTCTTGTTGGGATCCTTATCCAGAATTTTGGTGATCACAACTTTTTCGTCCAGGTTCTTGGCGAACCTTCCCTTGTTTAAATTGATGAGCTCGTACACACCGGTTCCGATGGTTCCGAACCCCAATAATCCAATATTCAAATGATTTTCACCTCTGTAAATGTATTCATGAAAAAAACACTTGTTTTTATCTCGAAAACATTCTATCATATATATTAAGGATATTCAATAAAAATTTTGGAGGAACTATGAAAGAAAAATATGTCAGCACACGCGGAGGCGAAGCAAACGTGTCCGCGTCAGAAGGAATTATCAAAGGAATCGCCAAGGATGGCGGCTTATTCGTCCCTTCATTCATCCATGACATAAAAATTGACCTGACAGCTTTGAAGGATGCAACCTACGGAGAGTTGGCTTTTGAAATTTTCAAATATTTTTTGGACGACTTCAGTGATGAACAGATCAAAGACTGTATCCACAATGCCTATTATACCGGAAAATTTGAAAATGAGGAACCCGTATCCCTTAAAAAAGTAGACGATCGTTATTTTCTTGAGCTTTACCACGGCCCTACCTGCGCGTTCAAGGATATGGCGCTGACCATTCTCCCCTATCTGATGACAACGGCCATGAAAAACGCCGATATCAGCAAGGATATCGTCATTCTGACCGCCACCTCCGGCGATACTGGAAAGGCTGCCCTCGAGGGCTTTGCCAAAGTGCCCCACATCAACATTGTGGTCTACTATCCGAAGGACGGCGTCAGCACCATCCAGGAAAAACAGATGCTAACCCAGGATGGCGATAACACCTGCGTCATCGGTGTGGCCGGCAACTTTGACGATACCCAGAACGGCGTCAAGGAAATTCTGAACAACAGCGGCCTGATCGAGGAGCTGCGGGAACAGGGTTATGTTTTTTCCTCGGCCAACTCCATCAACATCGGACGCCTGCTGCCCCAGATTGTATACTATTTTTACAGCTACATGCAGCTCTACAAAAAAGCAGTTATCGACCTGGGAGAGGCTGTCAACTTTGTGGTGCCGACCGGTAATTTCGGAAACATTCTGGCCGGCTACTACGCCCGTGCCATCGGTCTGCCTGTCAGCCGGCTCATCTGCGCGTCCAATAAAAATAACATCCTGACCGACTTTTTCCACACTGGTGAATATAACCGCAACCGCGATTTCTATAAAACCATGTCTCCATCCATGGACATTCTGATCTCCAGCAACCTGGAACGCCTGCTCTATGACATCACAGGCGGCAACAGCGAGGTGATCGCAGACCTGATGAACCAGTTGAGCACAGACGGCTCCTACGCGCTGGAACGCGAGCTTCTCTTCATGGGCGACGACCATGTTTTCTATGCCGGCTGCGCTAACGAGGAAGAAACCGCCGGGGCCATTAAGCGTATGTTTGAGTATAACCATTACCTCATGGACCCACACACTGCTGTTGCCAGCAAGGTCTACAGCGACTACCGCGCGGATACCGGTGATGTCGAGACTCCGACCGTCATCCTGTCCACTGCCAGCCCGTACAAATTTGGCCGCAGCGTTTATGAGAGCATCTTCGGCGAAGTGCCTGAAGGCATGGACGATTACGCAGTGCTCAAGGAGCTGGCCGCCCGGACCCAAACGGAAATCCCCGTTCCGTTGAGAGATCTGGATCAGAAAGAAAACCGCCACGACAAAGTTTGCAGGCCGGAGGAAATGGCCGGCTGCATCACAGCATTTTTAGACAAATAGGAGAGTGAACCATTCATGATAAAAGTACGCGTACCCGCAACAACAGCCAATATCGGACCTGGCTTTGATGCCTTCGGTATGGCTTTTCAGTTATATAACATCTTCAGCTTTGAGGAAAGGGACAACGGCAAGCTGACCATCCGGGGCGTCGAACGGCGCTACCAGGGCAAGTCCAACCTGGTCTACAAGGCCATGCTCAAGGTCTTTAACCGTGTCCACTACCGGCCAAAGGGCATTTACA
Organism: Eubacterium callanderi; assembly: GCF_900142645.1. Classification (GTDB taxonomy): domain Bacteria; phylum Bacillota; class Clostridia; order Eubacteriales; family Eubacteriaceae; genus Eubacterium; species Eubacterium callanderi. The sequence continues at coordinate 275,634 of NZ_FRBP01000004.1, read as the reverse complement.
TTTACACCGACGTCAACATTCCTGTAAGCCGCGGCCTGGGCAGCTCTGCCGCCTGTATTGTCGGCGGCCTGGTGGGGGCCAACACCCTCTGCGGCGCTCCCCTGACGGGCAAGGAGCTCTTTGACATGGCTGTTGAGATGGAGGGCCATCCCGACAATGTGGCGCCCGCCATGTTCGGCGGCCTGGTGGTTTCCCTTGGACTCAAGGAAGAAAACCACTATATCAAGAAAGAGGTTTCACAGTGTTTTGAGTTCTACGGCCTTATTCCGGACTTTACCCTGTCCACCATGGAGGCCCGCAAGGCACTGCCGAAAAAAGTATTCCACAAGGATGCAGTATTTAACGTGTCCCGCGCAACCATGACCTACCTTGCCCTGACTGAAGGGCGGCCGGATATCCTTAAGGTCAGCGTTGAGGACAAGCTGCACCAGCCCTACCGCGAGGGCCTCATCGCCCATTATGATGAGGTTTCCCAAAAAGCACGGGAGCTGGGAGCGCTTAATACCTGCATCAGCGGCGCCGGCCCCACACTTCTGGCCATTACCACCAGAGACAATGACCAGTTTTATGCCGAAATGGGTAAGTATTTAAAAGAAAAGCTGCCGGGATGGACCCTGCTCAAGCTGGAGCCGGACAACACAGGCGTTTGTACCGATCAGCACTCTTAAGGAGAAGCCTATGATACGTGATTATCTGATTGTCAGCAAAAAAATACTGCCCGAGTATTACAGCAAGGTGGTGGAGGCCCGCATTCTGCTGGAATCCTCCCAGTGCAAATCGGTCAGTGACGCGGTAAAGCGCGTCGGCATCAGCCGGAGCACTTATTACAAATACAAAGACTATATTTTTAAGCCCTCTGAAGATTTTGGGCGGAAATTTACCATTTCCATGATCCTCGACGACGAGCCCGGAATTCTGTCCAATGTGCTGAACATTCTGCGCGAGCACAAGACCAGCATCATTACCATTCATCAGGATATCCCTATCAACCACGCTGCCGTTGTCATCCTGACGCTTGACGGAAAGGACCTTCTGGGAAGCATCGAGGATCTCGTCGGTGATCTGGTGGTACTGCGCGGCGTCCATAACGTTAATCTGGTAGCAATGGAATAGCCATGGAAATTCTGGAAGAAGTTCTGAATACCATTGTCCAGTACGCAATCCTGTTCTTCGAGTACGTTGGCGTGGGCGTGCTGATATGGTCGGGCATCAAGGGCATCTGGGGTTATATCCGCCGCAGGCCCTCCACCCGTCTGGATCTGGCCAAGGGTATGGCCATGGCACTGGAGTTCAAACTTGGCAGCGAAATCCTGAGGACTGTCGTTGTCCGCCAGCCCAGTGAGCTTATCATCGTCGGCGGGATCATCCTGCTGCGCGCTGCCCTGACAGCCCTGATCCACTGGGAAATCAAAAACGAGGAATCTGAGGTCCGCAAGGACAATCTCGTTGAGGAAAGCAAGGAAAATAAGGACAGCCTCAAATAAATAAAAGCCTTTCAGGTCTGATCGATCCTGAAAGGCTTTTCTCATGCTCTGCCGTCTCTGGCTTCATCGCAAATATACAGGTTTCAACATTCATAAAACTAAAGGAGCACCCCGCAGATAAAAGGAATCCAAAGTGCCAGCACAAGGGCGAGAATCACCAGAATAGGGATGCCTGCCCTGCCGATATCCGTCATACTGTAGTAGCCCTTAGAATAGGTCATCATCGGCACTGCAGACAGGGGCAGGATCATGGTCCAGCTTGAAAAAATACAGAGCGGAATGACCAGAACAGCCGCGTTTATCCCAAGCGCCTCCGCCACAATGGTAACCGGCAGCGTGGTGGAGGTGATGACCGCCGGGGCATTGGGCAGCACCAGCTGCATAATATACATGAAAACTGCCAGCTGAAGAATGAGCAGGATAATGCTCGTTCCATTGTCCACCCTGAAGAAGGTGTCCGCCAGCCAGGATGCCACACCGTTTTCCAGAATCAGATTTCCGATGCAGAGGACAGAGCCGATCATCAGAATGACGTCCCAGCTCACCTCATCCTTGAAATCTTTCCAGTGCAAAATATCAATACCCGGCAAAAACATAAACGCCAGCCCGCAGATGGAAACCAGGGTGACATTGAGCGCCGGAATCCATGAGCTCAGAATCCAGAGAAGGATCATTACCACCAGAATGGACACCACCATTTTTTCTTCTCTGCCCGGCTTGTCCAGGGTCTTGAGTTCCAGAATAAACTGCCTGATTTTATCCGGATGAACCGGCGCCGGCCTGAAAATTTTAATGATCAGCAGCCACGCCAGGGGCAGCATGACCAGTACTACTGGAATACAGATCGCCATCCAGTCCACAAATCGCACCGTCACTCCTGCATACTCCTCCAGCAGACCCAGGGCTAAAATATTGTTAGAGCTGCCAGCTGGCGTGATGGTCCCGCCGATCATGCCCGCGATGGGCAGGGCGATCATGATGGCTCTGCCAGTGCGCCTGCGTTCCTCCTCCGAATCGTAAAGCTCCAGAAAGCTGATGGCCAGCCCCATGAACATCACCGTCGCCGGTATGTTGGACATGATGGAGGAAATGAGCGCTGTGGCCAGCATCATGGCCAGAATAAACAGGTGGACCTTGCTCCCCATTTTCTCCAGCAGTATGAGCAGAATGCGCTTGGCTGTGGGCACCTTGGAAATGGCGGCCGACAGGCCAAAGGTTGCTAGCACGAAAAACAGAGTAGGATTGGGAAAGGCCACCAGAAAATCCTTCATGGTTGCCAGTCCGAAAAACATCGGGAGCACCAAAACAAAAATACTCGAAATCCCAAGAGGCATGGCCTCTGTCACCCACAGAAGAATAGCAATAACAAGAAGCGCCAAGGTCTGCATACCAGACATTTCCAATCCCTGCGGAACCGGCACAAACCGGTAGCCGATAAAAACAGCGGCCGACAGCACAATTCCTGTAATACGCTTTTTCATTTTTTTGCCTTTCCAGTAAAAAACCCCGGCAAGCAGACACTGCCGGGGCTTCTATACTATCTGAATAACCTGAGAACCAGCGCGAATACTACGTCCTCATACTTTTGGATGTCGCTTGCCCTTTCAATATCTGAAAGATGATCGTGTTCTTTCAAATAATCATCCCATTTAACATAATTTTTGGTCTCAAAGCTTTGATTTCTATCGTCCATTTTTTGCTCCTTATCTGTAAACACCGTAATCACGGACAAAGTCGGTCAGCACATGCAGGTTTTTAATGGTATTGCCCTCCAGCGAGAACAAACCCTTGTCGAATCCAAAGATATAGCCGCCTCCTGGTGCCAGGATGTCAATAAGTTCTTTGGCCTTGTCCTTAACCTCCTGCGCACTGCCGAACTGCAGCAGGGAGATTGGGAAAAAGCCTGTGATCACATGGCGGGTTCCGCTGAGCTTTTCCTTTACCAGCTTTGGATCGCCGTATTCAAACTGCATTTTCACCGACCCGTTAAAGGTCTTGAGATAGTCCATATGGCGCATCCAGTTATCCTCCACGAACAGGTCAACACCGGCTCCTGGCGCTACCAGACCATCCATCAGCTTTTTGAAGGAGGGCCAGTAAAATTTCTCAAACTGCTTTTCGTTGATAAAGCTGCCCATGTGCAGCGGGATCATCACCCGGTAATCCGGCGGCAGGCTGTCCGGGTTTGGAACCCCTTCCCGCAGCATCAGCGGTACCAGCGCGTCGCAGGCCTGCACAACCTTGTCCGGGTACCGGCGCATATCCTTTGATATCCCTGTAAAGGATCTGAGAAAATCCGCCAGATAATCGAATGGGGCTGTGGAGCGGCCACTGGGCGCGGCTGGATAGCCGTATTTTGCAGCGATTTTACCCATCATCTGCCCGATGACGGCAAACTGGTCGGCGTTGGCCTTGACCGCCTGTGCCAGAACCATGGCCCGCCGTCCGGGCGTGGTATCCAGCGCCGGGTACAGCCTCGGCATCAGTGTTTCCGACATATAAAAGAAAGGGTCCTCAATAAAAGCATCGTACTCCTCAGGCTCCAGCGAGTGCACCTCTGGGTGCTGCATGACGCCTGTGGCCCCCATGATAATAGATTTCGCCTCCAGTATCTGGTATAGAATCGGTAACCGTATGGCGCCAGGCCCCAGCGGTATATCGGAATAAAAGTCATTATTGACCCGGTCAAAGATATCGTACCAGGTTTCTGGTTCCCAATAGATGTTGCGGAGATTCTTCCCCTTTTCCACAATGCCCTGATCAATGGCATAGGAAACCGACGCTTCAAAGGCAAAGGATAGATGTATGGGCACCCTTTTAGGCACCTTGCCTGAATATACTGCCTTTAAATCCGCTTGTCTTTCCTGTTTTAATTGATTCACATCCAACTGTCTTTCCTCCATTTCCCTTTTGCTTCATTAAATTCCGTCATTCTGACGGTTCACTTCCATAATTTCCCGGACACGCTTTTCTGTCAGTTTATAGAAAAGCATACATACGAAGCCAACAGCCAGTACTGCGGCCGGTGCCAGTGTGATGGCGCTGAATATTCCTGAAACCACCTGCGGCGTTACCGCAGCCTCCGCCGAATAACCAACAGCGGCTAAAAGATAGCCTGAAAATCCGCCTGCGATCAGGACACCAATTTTGATGGGCAATGTGTAGAGCGACATGATGAAAGCGCGCCCTTCCTTACCGATTTTAAATTTTCCATATTCGACGCAGTCCGCAAACATGGCAGGGCCAGGCGTCGCGATAAAGGTAAAGAAGAACCAGCCGATAACCATGATTGTCATAAAGGTGATATCACTCTGACCGCCAAACAGCCGGGCGCATACCAGCGCGATGGCCGGCGCGGCAAAGCCGATGAGATAGGTGTTTTTCTTCCCCAGCTTTTTTACAATGAACTGACCGGCAATCAAGGAGCCCACAAAGCCCGCAATGCTGATCGCGGTTGAAAAGACCGGCTGAAATTCCAGATTATTGACAACAACCCTGAAATAATAGACTGCCATGCTCAGCACCAGGGTATTGCACACCGTCTTGCAGGTTTCCGCCACCAGCATGAGCATGAGCGGCGGGTTCTTAAAGACCTGCTCAGCCATCTCTTTGGCCGACAGCTTTTTCCTGACCGCCACCGATTTTTCCTCTGGCTTGTCATATTCCCTGGAGACCTTGAACAGCCCCATCTGAGGAATCAGGTATACGATCTGAAAAATAACGACCGCTGCCAGAAAGCCAAAGGATGTGGCATCCTTGGTTTCGCCGGAAAACCACAGCACCAGCGGCATAAAGGTTGAGTTGAGCACAATCCCTGCCACGGCCGCAAACTGGGCCTTTCTGGCAGACAGCATGGCCCGGTCCTCGGGGGTGGCCCCCAGAGCGTTGAGCAGCGCCAGCTGCGCGGTCCGCCCAAAATTGAACAGCGCAAAGAACACAATATAGCAGACTGCCGATATCCAGAGCTGGACGGTCTGTGTTCCGCCAGCGCTGGAATACTGTAAAATACCGATGACCGCCGCCAAGGGGCACATCAGCAGGAGCCAGGAACGGTATTTCCCCCATCTCGGGTTCATCCGCTCCTCCACAACACCGGACAGCAGCAGGGTACCAATGTCAAAGGCTCTGGTAAAAATCAGGATCGTCCCCATTACAGCCGGTGCAACCATCAAAACATTCGTGATAAAGTATGAGTAATAGCTTGTCGATAGGCTTGCTACCATTAAAGCCGTCAGTTCTGATAAACCAAATATTGTTACGATAAACTGAGAAACTCTGGGTTTAACTTTTTCAGCCATTTTTCTCTCCCTTTCATAGTAAAAATCTTAATTGTTCCAATATTATCTAAGATTTTCATACATAAAATACGTATTAACGCCAATATTATCTCTACAGTATGCTTTTTATTTTTCCGGAAAACATTTACACAAGCATCTTGTAATTGAAGTATAATTCCTTTTGCCTGAAAAGTCAAGTTTTTCCGATTATTTTATCGGAAAATTTAAGTTTTTCAGGTAAAAGTATATTTTGTAAATATTTAAAGTATTTTTATTTTTTTGTCTAAGGATTATCTGCTATAATAGTGCATATCAGCACGATACCGAAAATGCGCTAAAGGAGCAAAATGACAATGGAAGAGAAGAAAAAAAACAGCAGCACCCGTGAAAGGATTATTGAAAATGCCAAGAAGCATTTTTACTGTGACGGCTACAGTAAAACAAGAATGCAGGACATCGCGGATGATACAGGGATTGCTCTCGGCTCATTATCCTATCATTTTAAGAAAAAGGAAGCGATCGTCTCCTCCATTCTGAAAATTTTTCTTGAACGGCTCTATGACCACACGTTGGAAAATACCGACAAACCCTTGAATGCCCTGGAGCTTCACTTCTACGCCAGTATCCCCTACTATGAAAACCTGCTGACCGAAGAAAACACAAAACGTTTTTATTATGAGTTCACCCAGGCCCAATCTGTCCATTCGACCAACTATGGCGGCAGCGAGCTGGCCGACTTTATCACCGAGGTCTATCATCAGTCTCTCAAGGATTATCACATTTTTGTGGACGATGCTTATGCCAACATGGCGCAGAAATTTGGTTACGGCGGCCGGGTACAGATGGTTATTGACTATGTGGAAGGGGCCCTCGGCACAGTGAATATCGCGGAAATGGCCAATTTCCTGAGCTCCTCCCGGGAGATGCTGCTTGGGGTGCCAAAGGCGGAGCTTGACCGTATCGGACAGGAGGCCATCGCATTTAACCGGGAGGTTGATTTTTCAAACATTATGCCTTTAACATAAACACAAAAAGAGCGTGTTCCCCATCAAATGGAGAATACGCTCTTTTTGCATGGTATTGTATTAAATTTTCTCAATGCTGTCAATGGTTGCCCCGCCCAGGCATACCTGGCCGTCATACAGGACGACCTCCTGGCCCGGCGTGACAGCCTTCTGATCTTTATCGAAATCAACATGCAGTCCGCCATCGTCCCTCACCGTGACGTGGACGCCCTGATCGGGCTGCCGGTAACGGAACTTGGCCGTACAGGAAAACTCCCGGGCCGGTGCTTCGCCGGCCACCCAGCTGGTATCTGTGGCTTCCAGCGATCTGGAATACAGAGCCGGATGCTTTTCACCCTGAACCACGTAGAGCACATTGTCCTTCAGGTCCTTTTCCACCACAAACCAGGGCTCGCCTGTGCCCTGTCCGCCAATACCCAAGCCGCGGCGCTGACCCAATGTATAGTACATGAGGCCCTCGTGCTTTCCCTTGATATTGCCGTCGAGATCCCGGATTTCTCCGGGCTGGGCGGGCAGGTACTGGCTCAGGAACTTGGTGAAGTTGCGTTCTCCGATAAAGCAGATTCCCGTGCTGTCCTTTTTGTCCGCAGTGATGAGGTTGTTCTTTTCCGCAATCTCACGGACCTCCTTTTTGTCGAGGTGCCCGATGGGGAACATGACATTTTCCAGCTGATGCTGGCCAAGCTGGCAGAGGAAATAGGTCTGGTCCTTGTTATGGTCAAAGGCGCGGATCAGACGGAATTTTCCTTCATGCACATCCTTCTGGGCATAGTGGCCGGTCGCGAGCACATCGCCGCCGACCACCCCCAGAGCGTAATCTAAAAATCGTTTGAACTTAATTTCCTTGTTGCACAGAACATCGGGATTCGGAGTACGGCCTTTTTTGTATTCATCGAGAAAATAGGCAAAAACATGGTCGTAATATTCCCTGGTAAAGTTTACCGTGTAATAGGGAATATCAATGGTCTCACACACACGCTGGACATCTTCATAGTCCTCAGTGGCGGTACAGACTCCGTCTTCGTCCTTTTCCTCCCAGTTTTTCATAAAAACGCCAATGACGTCATACCCTTGCTGCTTTAAAAGCAGGGCCGCGACGGAAGAGTCCACCCCGCCGGACATACCTACTACTATTTTCATTTTTATCCTCCTCCCAGTGCGGTCAGGCTGGCGAACGTCTTATTTGATGGCTGCGGCCATGGCATCTGCCAATGCCTTAAGCTTCGCTTCGTCTTCTGCGTCTGCCAGGCCCTGGACGTTGACCATGTCGCCAACCACATCGGCCTTTGCCTTTTCTGTAAATGCATTAAAGTAACGGTCTGCCCCGTTGCTCCAGCTAAAGTCTGTAAAGAAGCCCACCTTGTGGTTCTTTACGCCAATTTCTTCCACCTTGTATAACAGGTTGGCCATTTTCGGGAAAATGCGGCCGTAATAAGCCGGCGCGCCCAGAATCAGGCCTGTGTATTTCCACATGTCACTGACAATGTAGGAAATATCGGTTTTGGAAACATCGAATAATTTAACAGTCTTCACGCCAGCGTCCTTCAGGTAGCCTGCCAGCAGCTCTGCGGAGTGCAGCGTATTGCCGTACATGGTACCATAGGCGATGACAACGCCCTCTTCCGTTTCATAGCGGCTCATGCGGTCGTAGAAATCTACAATGTAGCCTGGATTGCTTCTCCAGATAAGGCCATGGGACGGGCAGATGGTCTGAATGTCCAGTGGTCCCAGTTTCTGCAGCGCTTTCTGAGCCTGCCCGCTGACCTTGCCCACAATGCAGGCATAGTAGCGTCTGGTGTTGTCCTCGTAGGAAGCCACATCATTTTCATCGTCAAAAATACTGCCGTCGGTGCTGCCAAAGCTGCCAAACACGTCCATAGAGAACAGAACCTTGTCGGTTGCGTCGTAAGTGACCATGGATTCCGGCCAGTGAACCATTGGCGTCATGTAGAACTGCAGCTCGTGATGGCCCAGATCCAGGGTATCGCCGTCGGCGACTTCCAGTATGTTTTTATCAATATTGTAGAAATTCTTCATGATCGGGAAGGTTTTTTTGTTGCCGATGATCTGCATATCCGGATAAACGGCCAGCAGATCCGCGATGGAGCTGGAGTGGTCTGGTTCCATATGGTTAACGATGAGGTAATCAACCTTCTTGTCACCGATAATGGACTTGATCTTTTCGATATATTCGCCCTGTTTAAAGGATTTTACCGTATCCACAACAGCGACCTTGTCGTCGTTGATGATATAGGCGTTATAGGCCACCCCGTCCTGATCGATGGGCCACATGCCCTCAAACAGGTAGGTTTCATGGTCGTTGACGCCGACCCAGTAAATGTCGTTTTTAATTTGTACTGTTTTCACTTAATTTTTCTCCTTTGCACTTTAATTCTTAGTTTCATCTTACCCTGATGTCTTAAAGATACACAGTTGTTAGGATAAGTTTAACCTTATTTCTATATGGTTTCAAGGGTAAAAAAGAGATACAACCTTTTCAATTAATGCACATCGTAATCTTTGAAGCCTTCATTCAGTTTTTTCAGCTCTTTATAGCTCTTTTTCATACTGAAAGACTGAATAATAAAGAAAAACCCAAGAATCCCCAGCACAATTCCAAGGAAGACAATGAAGAACACTGCCTGCCCAACAGGGTTAATAAATGTAAAAATACCAAAAATGATCAGAAGCACGCCGAGCACAATTTTTATAATCCGGCCCATGCCCAGAGAGCTTCCGCCCATGACCAGCAGCACAATGCCGGTGATGATGGCCCAGATGCCCACAAGCACGACAAAGAAAGATATGATGGTGGCGGGCCAGAGCAAAAATGCCGCCCCCACTAAAATATCGACAATGCCCCGCCCAAAGCTAAAGCCGTTGCTCACGCCGTACTCTACCCGGTTGGCGATACCGACAATCAGGTAAAAAACTCCCATGGCCACACGGTAGATACCGATGACCATCACGAGGAAAGACAAGGTTACATCGGGCAAAAAGAGGGTCATCCCGCAGATGACAACCAGGCTGATGCCCTCGAGGAGCATCATCCACCACTTGCCATAGGCGCGGTCCAGAAGCTCGATGCCCTTAACTCTCATGTTTTCTTTATTCACGCTGTTTCCTTTCCGCCTCTATTCCTCCGCGTTCATTTTCTCAACGACACGCGCAAGAACATCGGCTGCACGTTGTTTTACAGGATCGCAGGCTTTTACCTCATCGCGGTGGTGTTCCTTGATGTAGCTGCAATCCAGACTGCCAAATTCCTTTTCAAATTCTTCGACTAAAAGCTTGGAGGCCTTCTTTGCTTTGTCCTGAGTGCTGGGGCGCTCTTCGCCGTACATTGCGCTTAAGGCTGCCAGGGCGCCGCAGAACGCGCCGCAGGTCCGGCCAGAGTTAAAGCCGCCGCCAAAGCCCTGCATCATTTTAAACGCTTCCTCAGGCAGGTTAAGCCCATATTCTGAATTCCCGGTGCGCAGCAGAACCTCCGCACAGTTCATATGATACAGTTCTCTTTTGTCTGCCGGCTGGTCGCTGCCATAAGCGTTGTAAACATCCACATAGTTAATTGACATTTTACTCTCTCCTTTTAATTGAATCAACTTGTTTTCCCTTGGCCGCAGAAAAGGCCAGGAGCGGAGAGCATCCGCCAAAAGCCCTTATCAACAGCCAAAACTTCGTATCTTTAATTATATCTTGTTCTACCCAAAAAGACCACTATTTAATTACCATATTCGAGTATTTTTAAACCTTCTGCCAGCTTCCTCACTTTACTAAACCCGCTAAATGGTGTATGATATATTCTTGTACGGAGATGAAAACACAAACGATCATCTGACTTTACCGAAGCATCAGCAGCGGCTGTTTTTCTCTGGTTCAAGACAAATTATTATCGGGAGGTCCACTATGGATAAAGTACTAAACACCCTGGAACCCCAACCGGTTTTTCACTATTTTGAAGAAATCTGTGAAATTCCGCACGGTTCCTTTGACACAAAACGAATTTCGGATTATTGCGTCCGTTTCGCCGAGGAGCGGGGACTCACCTGCCATCAGGACGACGCCAATAATGTCATTATCATAAAAGAAGCCAGCGAAGGCTACGAAAACGCCAAACCCGTGATCCTGCAGGGCCATCTGGATATGGTCTGTGAAAAGGCTGATGGCTCAGACCACGACTTTAAAACCGATCCTCTGGGGCTCATGATTGAAGACGACTGGATCACTGCTGACGGCACCACCCTGGGCGGCGACGACGGCATTGCCGTGGCCTACGGTCTGGCACTGCTGGACAACAACACCCTGCCCCATCCCAAGCTCTACGTGATCTTTACCACCGAGGAGGAAGTGGGAATGGAGGGCGCACACGCCATCGACCTGACTCCTGTCAGCGACGCGGCTTATATGATCAACCTCGATTCCGAGGACGAGGGCATTATTCTGGCCGGCTGCGCCGGCGGTGTCCGCGCCAACTGCACCTTTGATATCAGGCGCACCGCCAGAAGCGGCCTGTCCTGCGAGCTGGCCGTATCCGGCCTGCACGGCGGCCACTCCGGACAGGAGATCAACCGCTACGGCGCCAACGCCAGCGTGCTTCTTGGCACTCTGCTGAACGACCTGTCCCAGGACCTGAGCTTTGATATCATCGATCTGACCGGCGGCACCAAGGACAATGTCATCACCAAAAAAGCAACCGCCACCATTGTCATTGACCCTAATGATGAACAGGCTGTAACCGACCGCCTGAAAGCTCTGGAAGTCCTCTATAAGAAGAATTACGCCTCTAAGGACCCAGAGCTTACCCTGAGCCTGAAAACCCTCGAAAAAGGGGATTTCATGGTTTTTAACGAAGCCTCCGCGGAGCGCGCCATCTTTGTGCTCATGCAGATACCAAACGGCGTCCAGGCCATGAGCCTCGACATTGAGGGACTGGTGGAAACCTCGCTGAACCTGGGGATTATGTACACCAAAGAGGATTACTTCCTCGTCAGCTTTGCCATGCGCAGCTCCATCGGCACTGCCAAGGAAGCCCTGAGCGCCAGGGTTCGGGCCTTTACCGAATATCTGGGCGGCACCTACACTGAAGCGTCCTCCTATCCGGCCTGGGAATACCGCAGGGAATCTGCCCTGAGGGACATGATGTGCAAAACCTTTGAGGAAATGTACGGAAAGACCCCGACAGTGGAAGCCATCCACGCTGGCCTGGAATGCGGCCTGATCTCCGCCAAGCTGCCAGAGCTCGACATCGTGTCCATCGGACCAGACATGCAGGACATCCACACCCCGGAGGAACGCCTGTCCATCTCATCGACAGCCCGCACCTGGGATTACCTGGTAAAGGTTTTAGAGAATTTAAAATAAAACGCTGATATAAGGAGGAGAGAAATAAATGAACAACATGCAAGCCCTTAAAACAAACCTGCCCGAGGACATCGCCCTGCTCAAAGCCTGGGGAGACTTCGACAAAGCGGCAGAACTCATTAAAAAATATCTGACACGCCCCATTCCAAAGGCTCTGGCCGAACGCCTTACGCTGGAGCTTTCCATACTGGCTGAGCTGCCCATGCAGTACCCCTACCCCTATGACGAGGCCCTGAAAATGATGCAGGAAAAGGTTCCGGGTTTTACCCGTGAAGACCTGGAAACCCTTAAGGATGACGGCTATGCAGACTGGATCTACGTGAACGGTGTCGTACACTTCCAAGACATGTTTGTGGCCAGCATCGCAAAGACTGTCCCGAAATACAAGGACATCGAGGTGGATGAAGACCAGAAGACCATCGAGGTAAGCCCAGTAGAAATCCTGGACGAGACCGTCAACGAAATGATTGAAAAGGGTGAAAAGAACTACTTCATCCACATCCGCCACACCGTTAAGATCAAAAAAGAAGCCGAGGAGCTTGGCAACCGAATCCGTGTTTATCTGCCCATTCCGCAGAACGCCGATCAGATCAGCAATATTAAGCTCATTGACATCTCACCAGAGCCGGTCAAGATCGCAGACGAAACCTATGGCCAGCGCACCGTCTACTTTGAAAAGCCACTGGAGGCGGGCGACACCTTTACCGTGGAATATTCCTATGAAAACCATGCGAAATACGTGAAGCTGGACCCGGACAAGGTAGACGCAGAGCAGCCGGATTTTGAAACCCAGGAGCTTCTGCCCCATATTGCCTTTTCACCTTATATCCGCGCCCTGTGCGAAGAGCTGACTGGCGGCGAAACCAACCCGCTCGTCAAGGCCCGCAAAATTTATGACTTTATCACCACCCGGGTGCACTACTCCTACGTGCGTGAGTACCTGACCATCACCAACATACCGGACTACATGGCCACCGGGCTCAAGGGCGACTGCGGCATTCAGGCCCTGCTGTTCATTACCCTGTGCCGCTGCGCGGGCATCCCAGCCAAGTGGCAGTCTGGCTCTTATGTCAATCCGGCCAGCATCGGCAACCACGACTGGGCCATGTTCTACATCGCGCCCTATGGCTGGCTGCACTGTGACTGCTCCTTTGGGGGCAGCGCCTACAGAAACGGCGCCGAAAACCGCTGGAATTTCTATTTCGGCAATCTGGAGCCCTTCCGTATGGCCGCCAATTCCGAATTCCAGCTGGACTTTGATCCGCCGAAAACCTACCTGCGGGCCGACCCCTATGACAACCAGCGCGGCGAGTGCGAATACGAAAACCGCCGCCTTACCTTCCATGATTTTGACGAGGAACGTGTGATCGTGGAAATGTTCCCCATTGATTAAACCAAATTCTGAGGACTGCTGCAGCAGTCCTTTTTCTTTTTTGTCTTAAGCTTTCTTTACACGTATCTTGCCCTGTCGGCCGCAGGCATGTTATACTTTGCCCATCAAACAAATTAAAATATGGAGGATACGATGAAAAAATTACTAACTTTGTTACTCACCGCTCTACTCCTGCTCGGCAGCCTGCCGATCTCGGCCCTGGCCCAGGAAAACGGCGGCTCAGACGCCCTTACTGGCGACTACGTCCCTGGAGAGGCCATTGTCTGCGTAAAGGACACAGGCTTTTACGGCCGGTCGGCTGAGCCTGCGCTGCTGGCCGGAGCCGAAACCCTCATGGCTCTGGACAGCAGCGCAAACGCCTACAGCCGCAGCGCCGCACCCGCCGAAAGCCTGAAGCTGGTGCGCTCCGACACCCTGAGCACCGCAGAGCTCATCGACGAGCTTCAAAAGCTGGACACGGTCGAATTCGCAGAGCCCAATTACATATACACTGTCTCCGAAGGCACCAAGGATCTCACCGGTATGCAGTGGGCCTATGATAAAAACGGCGATTTCAGCATGGCCATTGATGGCTGGAACCAATACAAAGCAGACGGTACGCCAGCCCCTGCAGTGGACACCAGCGGTACAGTGGTCGCCGTACTGGACACCGGTGTCGACTACGACCATGAGGATCTGAAATCCGTCATGTGGACTGCCGACAGCAGCCTTAAAGCCATTATCGGCGGCGGCGACCACGGCTATAACGCCATCGCAGCCAACTCCGAGGACGTTCCCTACGATGCCGCCGACCCCATGGACGACCACAGCCACGGCACCCACTGTGCAGGTATCATTGCCGCGTCCTGGAACAACATGGGCGTCAGCGGCGCCACCAGCGGCACGCAGATCATGGCCGTCAAGGCCGCAAACGATCAGGGACGCGTTGCATCCGCTGGCGTGCTCAGGGGCTATGCCTACATTCAGCGCGCCGTGGAAAACAGCGTGCCCGTCACAGCCATCAACAATTCCTGGGGCGGTGGCAGCAGCGGCAAGGCGCTGGACCGCGCAGTCACCGCTGTGGGAGAAAAGGGTGTGGTCAGCGTTTTTGCCGCAGGCAATGAAAGCGCCGACTGTGACAATGCCTCTAAAACTGTCTCTACCCTGCGGGACAACCCCTATGTCATTGCCGTCAACGCGACTGACGTCGGCGGCAGCATGGCAAGCTTCAGCAATTTTGGCGCCACCACCACCGACGTGGCCGCTCCGGGCGTCGACATTCTTTCCACTGTGCCCACCAGCATGGGGAAGGCCGACCCGCGCCTGATTACCGCACCATTCCTTGAAGACTTTGAGGATGAAGCGGCTGCCAAAATAACCTTTAAACCCAACCCAGGCACCACCACCGCCTATTCGGGCGGCATGGCCTTTGAGGGCAGCCAAAGCTTCAGGGTGACTGCCGCCGCAAACCAGGGCACCATTGAAAGCGAAGCCCTGAACCTTTCCGCCACCCCATACAAGTACCTGTCCTATATGTACCGTGCCGATTCCACCCCAGACCAGACCATTCTGGCAGCCTTAACCGGTGTCAGCGTTAAGACTACTGAGTTAAACGAGGACGGCACGCCAAAATGGCACCCCCTCGCCCAGTCCGTTACACTGGCCGGAGCTTGGGGCCCGGCAATTTACACACTGCCCGACAATACCGATTACAGCAGCTTCCAGATCCGCATCGCTACGCTGCGTGTGCTTCCTGACGGCCAAACCACTGTCCCCGGCGATGTCTACATCGACAATCTGGGTCTCAGCGATGACACCGCCGCCTATGACTACATGAGCGGCACCTCTATGGCCACGCCAGCTGTCACCGGCGAAGTTGCCATTGTGGCAAAACATTTTGATGATAAAGACGCTGCCAAAACCGCTGCCCGGGTCATCGGCAGTGTTAAAAAAATTGACAGCCAGAAGGGCAAAAGCGTCTCCGAGGGTCTGGCCCAGGTCGACCGGGCACTGGCAGAAAACACGGTTCCGGTTGTCAACAGCGCTGCCGCCACCGGCGACAGCCAGCTGACCATCGGCGGCTATTTCTTCGGCAGCGCGCCAACAGTTACCATTGACGGCACAGCCGTCCCGGTGGTATCCTCATCGGATGAAAGCATTGTGGTCAATCTGCCCCAGGGCATGGAGGCCGGCGTTAAGCGCATTGAGGTGACCTCAGACAAAGGCTCAGGCCACCAGTCCTTTAACCTGGGCGCAGTCAAAAACCTTTACGAGCGCCTGCCCCTGCCCGATGACGCGCGCTTCTACAACAGCTACTACGGCAGCCTCACCGGCCTGAATGGCAGCCTGTACTACACGGGCCTCAACTCAAACGATACAGTCGAGCTCTGGCGCTATACCCCCGGGCAGGCCGAAAACAACGGCTGGACACGGCTCAACTGCGATGAGAGCATCTTCCCCTCAGCAAATAACGCCTGCACCTGGAACGGCCGTCTCGTCATCTACACCGAAGGGCCTCAAGGCGCCGGTATTGGCATTTATGACCCGGACACAGACACATGGAGCCGTTTTACCACCGATCTGACCGCAGACCTCTCCATGCCGGCGCTCATCAACAACGGCAGCGAGGTTCTGCTCGTGGGCGGTAAAAAAACAGTGGAAGGCAAAGACATTGCCCAGACTGCCATCATCCGCGTGGATATGGAAAGCCAGACCACTGAAAAAACCGGCGATCTCATCACTGCCCGCGTCTCACCGGCAGTGGCCTACACGGCAGACAACAGCGTCTATGTGGCCGCCGGAACCGCGGCGGACGGCAGCATGGCCGATGGCCTCGAAAAAATTGAGAACGGCCAGAGCGCAACAGTCCGCGAAAACATCCTGCCTCAGGATCTGGCTCAAAGCCAGGACTACACCGGCGCCTTTGGCACCATCGACGGCGGCATGATCCTTTCCGGCCCTGTGGTCACAGACACAGACAGCGGACAGGTCACTGCCGATACCTATACCCTGAACTTTGACACAGGCGGCTTTGAGCCAACCGGTAAAATTGTGAACACCGCCCGGGTTTTCAGCGGCGCCGGTACCGCCTACCGGAATGCTTTCTACGTTCTGGGTGAAACCAACTACGCCGAAAACAACCGCGTGTTTAGCGTGGACCGCAGTGTAAAAACCCTGCCCCAGCCCGGTGAGGAGCGGGAAAAACCCATCGACCCCGTAAATCCGGTCAATCCAGCGACGCCGGACAGCCCCAGCACCAGCGGCAACGCATCCACAGGCTTTGTGGGCGGTAATGCCGGTATCCTGCTGGCCGCCGTGCTTTTGGCCGCCTGCGCGGCAGGACTGCTGCTCTACCGGAAACGAAACCTTGGCTAAACCATTAAAAAAGGATGCTCCCTTTACAGGAGCATCCTTTTTTTTACTTTTTCTCTGCTGGCATCCACAGCTCCATATAAGGTACTGCCTGATCCCGGTGATAGTAGATTTCCGGCGAGTAGGCCCCCATGGTCAGGCCCTTATGCTCAAGCCATTGGGCGCTGTATTTGACCGCCTTATTGAGGGCGGCAGTGACCAGCTCCTCAAAGCTTTCGGCCTCAAAGCCGCAGACCACGTATTCCCGGGCTGGCAGCTCCCAGGTCATAAACCCATCAACCTCGGCATCTGCGGCCACCTCGGCGCCGGTAAAATACGTGAAGCAGCCCTCAGGCGCGCCGCCCATGTAGGCCACTCCCACCTCCCGGCTGGCAGCTGCCCGCGGTATCCGGTGTTTTTCCCGGTGGAACCGCTCCCAGATTTCTCCGGGGATATCCACACCGGTGGCCTCGCCCAGGGGCATCTGGCCGTCGATGGGCACAGCGCCGCTGATGCCCATAAACCGGACAGGCTTACCGAGATGCCGGCAATTCATTTCCAGCACCAGACCCTCGCTGATAAGGGGCACCCCCTCGTCGATCAGCACATAATTTAACAGCAAATCCGGCTTGTCAAACTGGTTCAGGGCCACAGGAGCCTCCCGGAAGCCCGCCGGGGTCATGCCATAGGCGTCCTTGAAGGTCCGGCTGAAAACCTCGTGGCTGCCAAAGCCGCAGTCCAGGGCAATGTCCAGAATCCGGGCATCCCCCTCCCTCAGCATCGTGCTGGCCCGCGCCAGACGCCGCAGTCTTATATACTCCCGCACTGGCTTTTTTACCAGCCGAGAGAACAGCCGCTGATAATAAAAGGGCGATAAGGCCGCCTGCTCTGCCAGCGCCTCAATTTTCAGTTCCTCATCCATATGTGTCTCAATATAATCCAGAGTGGTCTGGATCGCATCCCATGCGTGCATTGTAAGCACCTCCTTCACCTAAAGGATAACCCATCTGCAGCCAGCGCGTTTGACGTCCTCTGCCCTTTATGATTTGGAAAGCACCCAATTCTTTTTACTGCATGAATAAAAACCGGACGATAAACAAAAGCGCCAGAACCGCCGTCACCGGCTGAATTTCTCTGTAGTGCCCGGTCAGAGCCTTTAACAGCACATAGGTAATGAGCCCAAAGGCAATGCCGTCGGCGATGGAGAAGGTCAGCGGCATAAACAATAGGGTGACAAAGGCCGGGATCGCCTCTGTGATGTCCGTAAAATCAATGTCTCTGACGGGGCCGACCATCAGCACGCCCACAAAGATGAGCGCCGGCGCAGTGGCCGCAGCCGGGATAATCTCCAGCACCGGTGACAGCACCAGCGCCGCCAGAAAGAGCACCGCGGTGACCAGAGCAGTCAGCCCTGTCCGGCCTCCCTCCGAGATGCCAGTGCTGGACTCCACAAAGGTGGTGACCGTAGAGGAGCCCATGAGCGCGCCGGCTGTGGTGGCAAAGGCATCGGCCATCAGTGTACGCTTGAGCGCCGGGAACTCACCCTTTTCGTCCAGCATGCCCGCCTGCTGGGCAGTTCCGATGATGGTCCCCAGGGTGTCGAACATATCGACCAGCGAGAAAGCCACGACCACCATCAGAATATTAAAGAGCGTGCCCACCAGGCTGCCCTCATGAACCAGCGATGAAAAATCCAGATGCAGCAGTGAAACCTGGGCCCAGTCCTGGAACTGCAGGCCGATACGGCTGAAATCAATGGATGCCGGTAAGGTGGTGACGCCAAGGGGAATCCCGATGATGGCTGTAACAACAATCCCAATGAAAATGTACCCCTTGCATTTGCGGGCGTAAAGCACCCCGATGATAATAAGCCCAAGAAGCGCCAGGGCCGCGCCGGCCGTCTCAGGCGTCCAGGACGAAAAATCCACCAGACTCGGGATCGCCGAGGCATTGGCCACTACAGTGCTCTGGCCCGTGGCCGCGGACGGGTCGGTTACCAGATAGCTGCCCGGGTCCAGGGTGAACTTAAGCAGCCCTGCGTTCTTCAGGCCGCTGTACGCAATAAACAGGCCAATACCACCCGATATGGCTACCCGTATATTGGCCGGTATCCCCCGCACAATGGCCTCCCGCAGGCCTGTAACCGTTAAAACAATGAACAGCAGGCCCGAGATCAGCACAATGGCCAGAGCCTCAGCGTAGGTTTTGCCCATGCCCAGCATAATGGTGTAGGCAAAAAAAGCATTGAGCCCCATACCCGGCGCCTGGGCAAAGGGGACCCTTGCCAGAAAAGCCATGAGCAGCGTCCCCATACAGGCACAGAGGCAGGTGGCCACAAACAGTGCAGACTGCACCGTCTGGGCATCCGCCCCAAAAAAATAAGCGGCATCCACCCCTGCCGGCGCCGAAATAATAGCCGGATTGACAAAAACAATATAGGCCATGGTCAAAAAGGTCGTAAACCCGGCAATGATCTCAGTCCTGACGGTTGAGCCCGAGGCCTTGACCTTCCAGAACCGTTCGATAAAGTTTTCTTTCTCCATTGATACTCCTTCATTTTTTCTTCTTTTTCTTCATTATAACCTCTTTTTTAGCTGTTGAACAGCTTTTTTATAACATGGTGCTTTTGCTGCACAAAAAAAGACGTCCCTGTTACGGGACATCCTTTTAATGCCATATTTCACAATGGTCGAACTGCTGGTCCGGGTACTCGATGACCCCAAGCCCTAGTTCTCTGGCCGCCCGAGCCACCTCGTCATAAGGTACCCCCGGGCAGTACAAATCGGCCGCGTGGCCGGACAGATGCCAGGAGTTTGGGATGCCGCCCACCTCGGCGTTGCGTCTTTCACAGCGAACGCCGGAGGTGATGATGATGGGCTGGTCAAAATAACACCGAAGCGCTTCGATTTTCTCAAGCAGCTCGGGGTCCATGGCTGCGGGCCAGCCGTCACAGTAGCCCGCGCAGTCGCAGGCGTACTCGTCCATGAGGAAGTGGGCCGAGGCCCAGGGGCCGTTGGTGAGGATGGGGTCCTCAGGCAGCGGGTGGTCGATGACGGCCCCGTCGGGTAGGGGTTCGGGCTCTGGCGGTAACGGTGGCTCTGGTTCTGGTACGCTGGTCTCTGGCGCGCGCTCCTGCTGAGGTGCCGGGGGCGATGGCTTGAGAACTGACGCCTCTGACCCTGTCTGAAAACTTTTAAAAAACACACCACTGGCCGCAATGATTAGCACTGCTATTAATAGGATAAAAATACGTTTGTGCACACTTTTCATGGAATCTCCTTTCTGTATCAACGGTTAAGCTTCCACTTAAAAAAGGGCTTTCGCCCTTTTCTACCGCTTCTCTTACTCCACTGCCACGTCGGTCTTGGTGGTGTCTACCCGCACTGCGCCCACGACCTTGGCGAGGGCAAAACCGTCGGGCTCAAAGGCGCCCTGGTCCACGATGGCCTGGGCCCCGGTTTTGATCTCGGCGTCGGTGATGCCGTCCTTGTAATCTGGGATGGTGATTTTATGATCCTTCCCGTCTGCGCGCTGAAAGGTGATGGTTAAATCTTTGCTGGTTGTTGCTGCCATGTTTTGTTTCCTCCTGGTTTTTTAATTTGTGCTCTGGGTTCCAATCCTGTTAAGCCACTTCGATCATCTCTTCGGCCGTCACTTTCACCTGCTTTTCCCGGATGGGCTCCTGCATGCCGGTGATGGCTTTGGCGGTGGCCACAAAGGCGTCGTCGGTCACGCCCTCTTTAACGTCGCCGTAGGTCTTGGAGGCCTTGACGATCTTTCCACCCACTTCGCCATGATTGACGGTGATCTTCATCCCTACCGATTCCACTGTTTTTTCAATTGCCATGTGCTTACCTCCTGTTTTTGGTTTCGGCGTTTTGCCTTACACTCTTACAATGGAAAAAAGGGTGGAAATTTTACAGTTATTTCAAAAAAAATAAAAACAACCAAATTTGCTGCTTTGGTTGTTTTTATTGAAAGATTATTCTTATTGCAGGCGGTGCTTATTTTTCCTTAGGGCTTCTATTCCCCGATGCACGTGTACGCCGGCCAGGCAAGGACTAATGTCCAGTATCTGGGCGATTTCATTCAGGCTTTTTTCCTCAAAGTAGCGCAGCCGGATAACGTCTGCTCTTTCTGCTCTTATTTCTGCGAGCATCTGCTCAAGCACTGCGTTTTTTTCCTGTCTGACCATTTCTTTTTCTGGCGATGGCCCAGCATCTGGATATTGTTCCAGGCTGTTTTCCCCATCCTCCCCACCGCCTGTGACGGCGCGCTCGTTTTCCTGTTGTTTTTTGATGGCTTTGGCCGCATTGACAAAATGATGGAACAGGCGGTTTTTCAGATAAAAGGGGAATACGACGCCTAAATCCGGGTCGTAGGCCTGTACGGCCTCCATCACGACCAGGGCGCCGTCCTGCAGGGCGTCCTCATAGGCGTCTGTGTCGTAGATGTATTTTTGCATGACGGACAGGATCAGGGGCTTAAAGGTGTTGATCAGCTGCTCTTTAGCTGCTTTGTCATTGTTTTTTGCTTCCTGGACCCAGGTGTCGATCAACGCGTATTTTTCTTTCAATAAGCCTCCTATTCGTCCTCATAGACGTCTGTAATCTCAAGCACAAGGCCGGGAAACCGGTCTTCAACGGCGGCGCTGAGCTCGTTAAAGGCATCCTCGGCCTCCTCGGCGCTGCGGGCGTAAAAGCCGGCCTGCATCCGGCACTCAGCTTCGACCAGGTAAGCCCGGCGACAGCGTATGATGGCCGGGCCTTTGCCATATTGATTCATGTTGTTACCTCCAATTCTTCATTCTCCATTTGTTTTAATTCCCTCGCGGCCCAGATGGCGTTAAAGGCGGCCACGTCGTCGCCGGGGTACTTTGCCCGGATGGCGGCTTTCTCCTCCTCGGTGATCTGGGGCAGCAGATTGAACTGGGGCATAAACGGCGCGTCCTCCTGATTAGAATACAATCGAGAAGCATGTTTATTATTTATATTTATAAACGGGGACACTCCGGTCACAGGGGGCGGGACAGCTTGTGTCCAGATTTGTGTCACGCTGTCCCCTGTCTCTGCCCTGAGGGCTGCCATGCTCAGGCCTCTGTCAAAGGGCACCAGGCGGTAGGTGCCTGCACACTGGCCTTTGTCCTTTTGGTACGTCACGCGGCCGTGGTCTATGAGGTACTTTCTTTGTCTCAGCAGTACGCGCCGGTCTTTGATGCCTAAAAGGGGCATGAGCACAGTGTTGGGCACCTTGAAATCTACGGGCCAGTGCCAGCCACCGTCCTCTGCCCGGACAGCGGCTTTGTTGTTGTAATACATGAGCAGGTGCCAGTAGGCCTGGAGCAGCGGGCTCAGGGGGTGCGTCTCCAGCCATTTGTAAAAGGCCAGCAGCTCGGTCAGGTAATTCATCGGGTGGAAAAGAGCAGGTGCGCGGTGCCGCAGCCCTGGCTTTTTCGCAGCTGCATGATCATCAAGCCGTCCAGGAAAAAGTGCCAGTCCTTTGCCTCGTCCGGGGTGAGCTTTCCGCTGTCGCGGGCGTACTGCAGCAGGTCGCACATGCCGCCGATGTCCACAAACTCCATGACCTCCAGCCGCATCGGGTCCTCTCTGGAGGGAAAATGGCGGCGCCATACACCCACACGCCGGTTGTTCCGCAGCTTATCGAGGAAACCGTCCTCATCGTCCAGGCCCAGCAGGGCGGCCAGGTCCTCCATATGCCAGGCCAGGGAGCGGCCGCCCACGATCATGGCGCGCAGGGGCTCATGGCTTTTGCCAAAAATATAGGCGGTATGGCAGAAGCAGGTTTCAAGGTTCAGGCAATCGTGACTCATTGGCGCACCGCCTTGGATGCTGTGCCGTACTCTGCCATGAGGGCTCTGCCAAAGAAATCCTGACCCAAAGGGGTCACCCGGATGCGCAGGCTGTGCATGAGTTTCCCGGTTCTTTTTTTTCGATAGGGTACTTGTACCGTGATCAGATAGTTTTTTTCTAAGGCTTCCTCGGTGGGTAGGTTCTGGTAAGCGCTGCCGTTGCTGTAGCGGGCATAACCATTGTCCCGCAGCCATTTAAACAGCTGGTTTCTGCCAATATCGACGCCGTACTCCTGCAGCTTTTCGGCCAGTTCCTCCACACTGCACGCCGTGTCTGCCACTGCACAGCCCTCTGGCTCTGGTTCTGTTTTCTTCAGATAGATATTGGCTTTTTCGGCAAATTCCTGCTCCAGGACTTTTATCTGCTTATCCAGAAAGACAAGCTCAATGCCCTTATCCACATCAGGCAGGGTCTCGAAGCTGCCTAAAAGGCGGTCCTCCTGTTTCAGGGCGCACGAAGCACACCATGGCCTCAACACTTTTTTGTCCGTTTCACACTTTGGGGTTGTCTGTTTACGATTCATTGTAAACCTCCTGTAAAATATAATGGTTTGATTTCAGCGGTGCAATTTTTTCTTGCTCTTGCTGATGGTTCTATCTTACAGGAATTTGTGGTTTTAACGGACGCGCGAACGTGTTTTTATTATCATGAATTAAAAATTATTTTTATTTTCTGCCGCCAGCGGTACACGGTGCTCAGCTCCCCGTAAAAAGGCATGGTAAGTACGGGCCGGCCGCGGCGCGGTTTCAGGGGTTTTGCGTCCAGTTCATCGTTTTCAAACAAATGTAAAAGGGTCTGGGCCACAGTGAACAGGGTGTGGCGCATCCAGCGCGCTGCAAAAACAGGCAGTACGCGCTGGCGTCTGGCGCAGTGCCCATACTCGCAGCTGCACACCCATAGCACGTACAGGTGCCCGTCGGAGTCCTCCACTTCCTTGGACAGGCCGTTGACCACATGGTTTCTGCCGTTCTTTTCCACCAGGCGCAGGGTTTTCTTTTTGAGCGCGCGCCTGCAATAGCGGCAGACATGGCCGCTGTGGCCGTGGTAGATGAGCTCGGTCAGGTGCTCTCTGCCGTCTTTGGCCACATAGCCGGTATCCACGGCCTCAAAGAGCTCGTAGTGCTTTTTGAGGTAGGTCTTAAGATCCAGTTCCAGTGCTTTCAGCAGGTCTCTCAAACGTTTTGCAAATGCCATTTTTTCTCCTTTTTCTCGGTTTTTTGTGCAAAAAACACCGAAGACCACATACATATATCGGTATGTGGCCTTCGGTGTTTTGATGGGTGACAGCCGTTGTCCCATTTTCTGCTATTTTATTTTACGTGAATTTTCTTTTTATGCTGTGCCGCGGCCATGCAGGCTGTCAGAATAAGCGCAGCCACTGCCATGCCCGCCACCCCGATTTCTTTCAGGGTCATGGGGTTGCCTGTGACAGGGTTCCTGACCTCTGTCTGGACAGGATTCTCAGTGAGTGGGCTTTCCTGGGGCGCTGAATTTTCTGGTGGCGTTGGCGCAGGTGTCACTGTGGGCTCGGGCGTTGGCGTAGGTGTTTCGGTAACGATCAGCTGCAGCTCGGTGCCTCTCACCTCGTCGGCCAGCACGGGCGCGCTCAGGCCGGCGATCAGAACCAGCAGGAGGGTCAGAATGGAAAGAAGCTTTTTCATGGCGCTCTCCTACTGCACGCTCAGGGTGAAGTTCAGGGTGCCTCGGTAGGTGCCGGCTTTGGCCTGGGCCAGACGGGCGCTGTCTACCTCCACGTTCACGTCAACGCTGGCGCTCTCGGCCAGGGTGGTGGTTTTGGCGGCTTGGTCGGTGCCGAAATGGGCGTTGTAAGCCAGGGTTTCCACACCATTCTCACGCGTCAGGGTATCGCCGCTGAGGGTACAGGTGAGACTGGTGCCAGGCTCCAGGTTCAGACTGGTGGCACTCAGGGCGCCGATGGTGTTGGTGCCGCCCTTCAGGCTTTTGTCCTCGGTCATGGAGGCTGGGATAACCACGGTGTAGGTGGCATCGACCTGAGCACGGAGGTCGGCGGTGCCGGTGGTGGCCGGGCTTATAATATCACCAGCCAGGACGGGCGCTGCGCCAAAGGCCAACAGGGCGGTGAGGGCCAGCGGGATGAGGGCTTTTTTGATTTTCATGGTGATCTCCTTTTTTCTTGTCAGGATTTAATAATGGAAAATTGAGAATGGAAAATGGAAAATTCTGGTGCAAATCTGCTTTTGCAGATTTGATCAGAACGGCCTGCGGCCATTCTTCCCTTCAAAATGCGCGGCATTTTGCTCTTTTAATTCTCCATTCTCCATTTTTTTATGGGGTTTTATCTGCGACGGTGCAGGTAAAGGTCAGTGTGTCGGAATAATTGCCTGCGCCCATGGTGGGGGCGTTGACGATGAGGGTGCTGATGACCGTCTCGGTACTGTTGTTTGCAAAGCTGGCGATGGTGCCGCCGGGTCTCAGGGCTGAGCCGGCAGCTGGGGTGATGGTGTAGGGCAGCTTGACGGACGAAAGCGCAGCGTTGGTCATTTTAAAATCATTGTTTTCACCGGAAACGGTGACGTTGAGCTGTTTTCCGGGTTCCAGGGTGACGCCCTTTGCGCTCACGTTAAAGGTTTTAGTATGCGCGGCTTCCTCGGCGGTGCCGGTCAGTTTTTCAAACTTCAGGGTATCACTGTCCGGGATGGTGATGGTGTAGGTAGTGTCCACGCTGGCGGTGACGCTGGTGTCGCCGGTATTTGTGTAGGTCGGTGCTGCTGTTCCCTGTTCGATCTCGGTCGCCAGAGCCGGGGTGGCTGCGAGGGCCAGCAGGGCGGTGAGGACCAGCGGGATGAGGGCTTTTTTGATTTTCATGATGGTCTCCTTTTTATGGGGTTGGTGCTGCGACAGTGCAGGTGAAGGTGAGAGTGCCGGTATAATCGCCGGAATGGACGGGTGCGTTTTTCAATTTGACCTTGCCATTGACAGTTTGTGTAGTGGAGGGCTTTCCTGCTTCAAAATCTTTAAAAGTTCCTCCGGTAGTGACGCCTGTTCCGGTGGTATCCACCGTATTATAGACATTGTATCCTATGATCCCGCCAGCGGCTGTGTCAATGGTAAAGGCTTCGCTCGTTCCATCGCCTTTTACTGTAACATTCAGATTTTTATCGGCTGGAATGACAACACCGGCTGCGCTGACGGTCAAATCTTTAATCAAAGCGTCACCGGTTGAATCCTTAGTCAATTTTCCGAAATCAACTTTTTCTGGAATGGTGACCGTGTAGGCATTATCGACTGCTGCGTTCACGGCTGAACCAGCGGTTGTGGCTGGCGAGACAATGGTGGGGTCTGCTGCCAGCGCGGGAGCGGCCAATGTCGCGGTGAGCAGGCAGGCAAGGGCCAGAGTGGTGAGTGTTTTTCTGATTTTCATTCTTTTATCCTCTCTTAGATTTTATTTGACGACCAGCTCGGTGTTGATGACGGCGCCGTTCATGGGGCTTTGGTCTTTCAGGCTGGTGGTGGTATAGGTGAGCGCCGCGGGGTAGGTACCGGGCGGCGGTGTGACGGTTAAGGCTGGGTTCTGGATGCCGGTGCCGGGTTTAAATTTGCCGGAATGCCAGAGCTCTTCGCCGGTGTCGGTCCGTGTGAGGGTGAGCTCAAAGGTGCAGCGGTTGCCCTCGGGGTTTTGGAACACGGTGTTCACCGTACCGGTGGCGCTGTCCACAGTTAAGGTGGGATAGCCGGGGATCTGGATGCCGTCTGGCGCGGTCTGTCCGGCTGGGGTGGGCGTCAGGGCGACCACGTTGGGCTCCAACGCCAACGGGTCGGGACGATGGGTCACCAGCCAGGCGATCACGCCGCCCGCAGCGGTCAGCAGTACCAGCAGCACAATAATCAGGATGTTTGTCTGTTTTTTCATGAGCTCCTCCTACTTGCTGTCCACCACGTTGACGGTGAAGGTCAGGGTGCCGGTGTAGCTGACGCTGTACTTGATCTGGGTTTGGTCGAGGCGCAGGGTGCCGGATTGGGCGCTTGGTAAACTGCCGCCCGCGGCTTTTTCCCATTTATTTACAAGGGTCGCCCCTGCGGCATCTAAAGCACTACCTGTGGCACTGGCGCCTTGATAGACCTGATAATTCAGGGTGTCGCTTGAATCTGAACCGGTCAGCTGATAATCAGTGCCGGTGCTGGGACTGGTGCCGCCGTCTTTCACCATGACGCTCAGGCCGCGGCCGTCGGTCAGGTTGGTGAGGGTTGTCGGTATGACTTCAAAGGTTTTGTCGTTGTACTGCCCGCTCCCCGCTGGCTGGTAGGTTGGGCTGTCAAAATCCACTTTTTCCGGGATGGTGATGGTGTAGGTGGGCGGGGGCAGGAGGGTGGCGGTGTAGGTATTGGCCCGTGCCGCACTGTTTCGTTGGTAGTTCCGGCTGTAGGTGGTGCCGTCGTGGGTGACGGCAATTTCCGGATTGGTGGTGTTATTTGGCAGATAGAAATAGAGCTTGCCGCCATCCATAGTGGTGACATCTGTAGTGCCATAGTTGGTGGCGCCGTCAATGGTGACTTCATTCTCCACAGCAATTTCCATGCTTTGGCCGCCCTCGCCTACGGTGAGCGTGTTGAGATAGACGTCGTTCCCACTTCCGTCTGTCAGGGTGCCAGATCCGGAGCCGTTGGTGCCGTGGCCGATGGCTTCTGCGCCACTACCACCCATCGCCGCAATGCTGCCGCCGGTAATTTTGACATCTTCCCCAGATACCTGATAGCCACCGCCGATGCCCGCCGCACTGTCGCCGCCCGTGGCCGTAACGGTACCACCGCTGATGGTGACCGTTCCAAAATCGCTGCTGGTGTATTGGTCGCCGGTGCCGATGCCCGCCCCGTCGCCTTTAGCTACGACGCTGCCGCCGTTGATGGTGACCGCTCCGCCGGCTCCGCGATATCCTCCGCCGATGCCCGCCGCACTGTTGCAGCCAGCGGCCGTGACCTTGCCGCCGTTGATCGTGATATCTCCACCTGCACCGCTGGCTCCACCGCCAATACCGGCTCCGCCGCCTGTGCCTTGTCTCGATACAGCAATGGCATCGATTATACCGCCGTTGATGGTGACGGTACCGCCGGCTTTGTTATTACCGCCGCCGATACCCGCTGCAGCGTCAGCTCCGGTGGCAGTGAGTCTTCCCGTGTCGGGCACGCTGTCAATGGTGACGGACGCGCCTTCCGGCACGCCCAGTCCGGCAGCGAATGAGCCGCTCTTCAGGGTATTGCCACCTGAAAGCATCAGATTGACGTCCGCGCCTGTGCCCGCGCCTGTGCCTGCCTGGATACTAAAGGCGCAGGCATACGATTGGCTGTTCACGTCGATATTGACCCCGTTCAGGGTGATGGTCTTTTCCGTACCGCTCACCGGGTTACCGTTGTAGTCGCCCATGACAGTGACTGTGTTGGCAGTGGCTGATTCGGCTGTACCGCCGGTCAGGGTGTAATCGCCGGTGTAGGTCTTTTTGGCGCTTTCATTCGCGCTGCCTCCACGCATATAGCCGTCGCCCCAGATGTACAGGTTGCCTGAGCCCTGGGACAGGTCGATGTCGCCGGCAAAGGGTTTGAGCGTGGCTGAACCGCTTACACTCCCCTCATATCCTGTGCTGTCCGCGGTGACGGTGACCGGGGTGCCGTCCGTGATACTGTTGGGCAGGTAGAAATACAGCTTGCCCTCAGTGTCGGTGCGCACGTCCTTGATGCCGTAGGTGGGGATTGTAAAAGCATCGATAGCCGTATCCGTAACGGGACTTCCGCTACTATCCTGTAAGGTGAAGGTTTTGAGGGTGACGCTGTTGCCCTTGCCGTCTGTCAGGCTACCGCCACCGGCGCCGCCGTACGCTCCTCCTCCACCGATGCTAGATGCCTTGACGCTGCCGCCGGTGATAATGACGTCAGCGCCTTTTCCATCCCGGCCGCCGCCGATTCCCGCCGCGTAGTCGCCGCCCTTGGCGACGACCTTGCCGCCGCTGATGGTGACCTTGCCGCCAGCTTCCTTATTACCGCCTCCGATACCGGCTCCGCTCAGTCCATTTCCGGTGCCGCCTGTGGCGATGACCATACCGCCGCTGATGGTGACGTTTTTACCGGCTTCTCCATTGTTGCCGCCAATACCGGCAGCAGTGCTGCCGCCGTTGGCCGTGACACTGCCGCCGCTGATGGTGACATCGCTGTTGATGGCGGCTTTTTCATTTTCGCCACTAGCGGTAAGCGTCCCCCCGCTCACATTGAGGGTGCCGCCTTTGATGCCAGTCTCTGCTGTAACTTTGCCGTTCGTTACGGCAAGCGTGTTGGCCGTGATATTATGGGTATCAACGGTACCGCCGCTAACCGTCACCGAACCGGTGCCGCCGATGTTCTCACCTGTAGTCACCGTACCGCCGGTAATCGTTACCGTACCGGTGCCACTATTGATGTTTTTTCCAACCTTGACCGTACCGCTGCTAATTGTCATCAAACCGGAGCTGCTGATGTTCTCACTTGTGGTCACCGTACCGCCGCTAATCGCCACCGCAGTGGATCCACCTCCGATGCTGTTGGCCTCGACCTCGCCACCTTTGATCTCGACTGTTTGGTCGCCTTTATCACCCCAGCCGCCAATACCCATAACGCCGGTGGCCTTGACACTGCCGCCAGTGATGGTAATCTTACCGCATGAGTCATAATTGCCGAAGCCGATACCTGCCCCCACACTACCGCTGGTCGCCGTGAGGCTGTCTTTGCCGGCCGTGCCGCCGATGGTGAGGGCCGCGCCCTCCGGCACAAACAACCCGCCACCGTATCTGTTTTTCAAAGTATTCTCGCCTGACAGCGTCAGATTGACGCTCGCGCTTGTCTGGATATTAAAGGCGCAGGAAGACGATCCCCCACTCACCTCGATGTTAACCCCGCTCAGGGTAATGCTGGCATTTCCAGCGACCACAATGCGATTGCCGGTAGCCGTGCCGGGGTTGGTATTTTTGATGGTCAGATTCGCGCCGCCGTTGACGGTGAGCACACCGCTTGTGCTATCATAGCTATAATCTGTCCCCAACGTTCCACCCGTCACGGTAAAGTCGCCGGTTTCGCCCGCTGCCTTTACCTCTGTTGACCACAAAAACATTGCAGCCAGGGCGCAGAAAAATACGGCGGTGAGCAGGAGCCGCTTGTCTTTGAGCTTTGCCTTCATCTTCTATATCCTCTCTTGATCTCTCAGGTTATTTTAAGCTTTTTCAGGAATTTACGCCGTTAAGTTGGGAACTTAACGACAGCTTAAAGAGAATACTGATGTTTATTTCAAAAAACCTCCCCTATTTAGGGGTGGCTTAATTTCCTATTTTGTTTTTTATTTAACACTTGCAGATTTCTCACCCTTATGCTATTCTATTAATAATATTACTTATATTTTTGCCGTTAAGTTCCCAACTTAACGGCATTTTTTATTGCATTTAAAAATATTCGTTGATCTTTTCCATCTGCTCCCGCTTGAGCTTTGTCGCGCTGTGGCTATAGCAGTTCATGGTAAAGGCCACGCTGCTGTGGCCCAGCAGGTCGGACACGGTGCGCATGTCGGCGCCTGCCTCCAGGGCCCGGGTGGCGAAGCTGTGGCGCAGGCTGTGGAAGGTGACGCCTGAGCTCAGGCCGTGCTCGGCTTTCAGCTTATCGAAGCGGCGCTCGATGGTGCGCGGATCGTAGGCGCTGCCGCCCGGCGCGGCGATGAGGGGCGCGGCGGCTGGTTGCCCCTCGCGGTCTTCCATGTATCGGGCCAGTACTGCGACAAAGGCTCTGGGCAGGGGGATGTCCCGCCGGCTGCGCCGGGTTTTGGGCGTGGTATTCTTAAGGGGGGTGTGGCCGTCATGGCCGTCATAGACGCGCTGGCTGTTGCGCCGCACCCGCAGGACGGCGGCCTCCAGATCGATGTCTTTGTGCCGCAGGCCGGCCACCTCGCCCAGGCGCAGCCCGGTGGCCAGTGCCAGCAGCACGGCCATGTCCAGCGGGGCGGCGCTCTGTCTGAGCCGGGCGGTCAGGGCTTTCTGCTCGCTGTAGGTGAGCACTTCCTTTTCCTTTGGTTCCATGGTTATTTTGGGCATGTTGGACGCTTCGGCCAGCCCCTTTGCCTCGGCCTCCCTCAGGATGGTGTGCACATAGGTGAGGATATCCCGCACGGTTTTATGGGCCAGGCGCTCGGCCAGCTGCACACTGAAGGCTGGCAGCATGGCCCCCACCTCACTTATGGGGATATTCCCCAGAGAGGGCAGGATGTGAGCGCGCTCATAGCTTCGGTAGGTCTTGAGGCTGCTGCTCTTCACCTTTGGCACACGCCGGGACAGCCATTCTTTCATGGTTATTTTTTCGATCATTTGATCAGGCTCCTTTACTTTTTATCTGCCTTTGGACCGTTATACCCAAATGGCTTTTAACTTCATAATTTTTCCGGACACAAAATTAATCATGTACCTCCATTGTATCTTCATGTTTTTCTTAATTCTTAAGTTTTCTTTTTCTTGTACGACCGTTTACATAATAAAATGACTGTTTACATAATCACTGTTTACTCCTGATATTGGTTATATTAGAATAGAATTAACCGTTATCAGAAAGGAAATAGATATGAAAAAGAAACATTTGATCAGTCGGATTGTCGGTTTGGCACTTGCCGCAGCCCTGGCCCTGCCGGGCGCATCGGTTTTTGCGTCTGCTCTGCCTGAAGGGGCGGGCCTCTCCATGAATCTGGAACAGCACGGCGGTATTGTGATGGATATGGACAATCTGCCCAGTACTTCATCTGCACCCGTTCAAAACCGAATGGGCTATCCAGATAAATATGATCTGAGAGAAAAAGGCTTTTCCACCCCGGTAAAGTTCCAGAACCCCTGGGGCGCCTGCTGGGCCTTTGCGGGCATCAGCTCTGTGGAATCCAACCTTTTATCTGAAGGCAAAGCCTCCGCAGGTATCGATTTGTCTGAAAAGGCTGCGACCTGGTTCACCTATCAGGCGCAGAACACAACGCCTGAAAACAAGGAAGGAACCACCATTGTCTCAAAGAACGCCAATGAGCTATACGATGCAGGCGGCAATTTCTACGGGTTTGGCGCTCAGCTTTCTACCTGGTATGGGGCCAGCACAGAGAAGGAAATCCCATATCAAGGCGCTCAGGGAAATACCGTTATGGGTAAAGTCCCCAGCCATGATGGCAGCCTCTACGATGTCTCTTATTTTGACCCGAAAGACGACTGGTCTGTCCCTTACAGCCAGATCAATGACAATGCCTACCATCTGGAGGATATGGAGCTAATCATGGGCGCAGTAAACAGGGAATCCGGCAGCACCGATATGACCCAGGTTGGTGCTGTCGTAAACGCAGTCAAGGATAAAATCATGAGCAACGGAGCCGTCGCGGTAATGTTTAACGCTGACGAATCTAAGCCGGAGGATGTTACCGAAGAAAATCCCTCTCCCAGCCCTTACTTTAAGCGCGATACAAGCGCCTACTACCATGATACCTTTATGGCTCCCAACCACGGCGTGAGCATTGTGGGGTGGGACGACACTTTTACAGCCAATTCTGAGAATTTCACCACTGTACCGCCAGGAGCCGGTGCGTGGATTGTCAAAAATAGCTGGAGCGACAAATGGGGCACTGATGGGTATTTTTACCTGTCCTACTATGACGCCACTATGACCATGTACGCCAGCTGCACAGCCGACAGCGGCGAAATGGGCCTGTATGACTATGACAACAACTATCAGTACGACTATTTAGGTAACAAGAACGCCATTGCTGTAAATATTGATACGTTTGTCGGACAAATTGCTAAAGCCCAGAATATTCCTCTGAAGGTTGCCAACATTTTCACGGCGGACAAGGCTGAGGTCTTAAAGGCTGTGTCCCTTACCGCCAATGACGCCAACGCGACGGTTACCACGGAGATCTACCGCGTGCCAGATACCAGCAGTCCTATTTCTGGCGCTCCTGTATATACTCAGGAGGACACGTTCTCAAATACGGGCTACTACACCCTTGAGCTCCGATCTGAAACGCCTATTAGCTTAAAGGCCGGCGAGCATTTCTCCGTTGTCCAGACCATTACCTATCCAGACCACGACGGTGTCCCCATTGAGATAGGGTTGAAAAATGCTGCACCGGTTGATGTTAAGGACAAAAACGGGCAGACCGTCTACACTTACTATACTCAGCAGACAGCGACCAATGCGCCTGGACAGAGTTTTGTCTACGGCCTTAACACCTTGTTTACTGATCAGGCTGAAGCGCCGGTGCCGGTATGGAAGGATATTACCGATGAAACCATTACTAACGCATTTCAGGTGATACCTATTGGTGGGGATAACAAGGCCTACCCTGGTAATGTTATGATCAAGGCCTTTACAGTCGATCAGGACACGGCTCCGGCGGTCACTCTGGGCGGCGAGTCCTTTGACGCCCAGGGACAATCCCTCGGCAGCCAGAACGTCACCGACCTGGCCGCAGCCATCAGCCTGCCCAAGGGCGCGGCAGCCTTTAGCCTGAGCGCACAGACAGAGAATGGCGAGGCAGTTATTACAGTGGGCGGCGAGGCCTATGAGGAGGGCACAAAGCTTGACGCAGCAGTGCTAAACACCCCAGGTGCTGTGACCGTTGATACCACCTCGGCGCCCCGCGGCAACAACGGCGCTCATTATGTGCTGAATATGGCCGTAACCCCAGACACGCCTTCCGGCGGCGACCCCGGCACCGGTGAAGGCTCCGGCGCCACGCCCCCAGCCAATGATAACGGACAGAATGTTACCAGCGGCGGCAAAAACGTGGGAACAGGGCTCTTCGACACCACAGCAGGCATGGGTCTGACCATCGCGGCCGTCCTCCTGTTGGCAGCCAGCGGCGGCTTTATCCTCTACCGCAGAAACAGAAAAGCTTAACAGCTTTATGGATTAAGACATAAAAACAGCCCGGTTTTCACTATGTGGAAAACCGGGCTGTTTGCGCGTCTGAAAGGCTGTCAGGCAGATCAAACAGCTCGGGGGCAGACCCCGGGGCGTGGTTCCCTACCTTCAGGACTCCATACTCGCTTTGATTTCTTCTATTTCTTTTTCGCTTAAATCGGTGGCCCGGGCAATAAACGGAATCGGATGGTTCATCCGCACTAGTCTGCGTGTTTTTGAATAAAGGCTTCCAGTTTCTGCCGATTCTTTATTGACATGTAGGGCACGACGCCCCGTCGTGCCGCGGGGGCTGCCTGACGGCTTAATTCCCTACATAAACTTTCTCCAAAGGGCCAATCCTGCCAGGGCGACGAGTGTGAGCAGGGCGGCGGCCAGAGCTGTCTGCTGTCCGGTGAGGCCAGTGCCTGCATTGTCCCCGGGGTTCTGGCTGCTGTTGGCCGGGGGTTCGGACGGCGCCGGTTTCACACTGGGGGATGGCTCCGGATCGACGGGCTCTTCCGGCTCGGCCGTATCCGCGGCCATACGCTTAAAGACAAGGCTGGAGGTGTCTGAGGCGGACGCCATCACATAGTAATGTCCGCTGTAGGCGATGCCCCTGTAAAAAGTGCAGGACGCGGTGGGATAAAAACTGTCTTGTATGAAGACTGCCCCATCCGGGCTCATGCCGATGGTGTCCTGGCTGCTCTCGCTGGTACTTCTGTACCCTGTGATCAGGGCGCCGCTTTTGGTGCCGCCAAGAGCAGTGGTTCCGGTGGGCGCGGTATTCTCAGGTATGATGGTTTCCGCCCAGTTCTGACCATCGTACCGCCAGGTTTTTCTGACATCGATGAGCATGTATCCAACCAGCTGACTATACCCGTTGATGATAAGCTGCTCCCGGTCTGCACCGCCGACAGTAATATTGACATTGGACATTTTCTCGGGCAGGCAGGCGCCTTCCATTTGGCTGAGGCTGCCGGTTTCTGGATCGAGGGCATACAGGCCCGCGGTATCGGCAGCCTCCCATGGGTTTAGGCCGCCGACAATAACCAGCCTGTTCTGATAATTGATGAGGCCGCCGCACAAAGGATAATGGGTATCCACCCGATGGCCTTCATTCCAGGCGCCGGTTTCGGGGTCATAGGTATAAACCCACTGTTCGCCGCTGTCCTCGTCTGGCTGGTACTCACCCAAGGCGTATAATTTTCCCTCCCATGCGCAGAAGCCATTTAAATTATAGGGGACGTCTGGCAGACTGGCAAGCTTTTGCCAGACATTGCCCGGAATATCGTAGCACCAGAGCTCTGTGGCGTAATCGGTGATTCCGGCATAGTTGGATTCGTTGAATATGTCACTTCCCAGATAGTAGAGCTTCTGGCCTGTGGCGGCCATAAAACCGCCGGCAGTGCCTGCTTTTTCGAGTATGGAGCCCGTGTAATCCGGAGACTCGGCAGGCAGGGCCAGCGCCTGGAAGGCGGACTGGGCCGGACTGGCTGTAAATGAATGATAGCTTCTTCCCAAGCTGCCGTCTGACCGGGTGACGCGCACCTCGGTCATGCCCTCGGCTTCAAAACCCTCGGGCAGGGCTGCGGTGATATGGGTATCGGACCAGCTGGTAACGGTGGCTTCTGCACCGCCGATTTCTACCCTGCCCTGATCCTCGCCAAAGAAATAGCCGTCGATGGTAAGGCTGCCGGTATCCTGCACAAAATGTCTGGGCGCTGGATCGGGGTTCTGCCAGGCCTTGGCTGTGTCCAGGCTGCCGCCGCTGATACACTGGCTGTTCATGGCTGCGTTCAGGCTCCGATTGGCTCCGCCGCTGATCCGTGCGCTGATTTTTCCGGCGTCCTCATCGGGATAGGCGGCGGACAGCAGGGCAACCGCACCCGTAACCGCGGGCGCTGCCATGGAGGTGCCGCTCATGGTGCCGTAAGGCACCTTACGGCTGCCGATACCTACGGTGTCCATATAGGTGGGGACATTGGTGTCGGAAGCTTCATACAAATCGATCTCGATCTGGAAGGGGGTGTCCACCCACCCGGCTTCAAGCGCTGCCGTGTTGTTAACCCAGTCGCCATCGGTGATGGAGAGAACGCTGCCATCCTCATTGTAAAAGCCGGCGCAATTATAAAGCTTTGGCGTGTAGGTCTTTTGATCTGCAAGGTTGTGAATATAAACCTCAACGGCGCTGAAATCCGAGGCGGTAGCTGTAAAGGAGAGACTCAGCCCTTCCTGCGGCGCCCCCAGGGTAATGGGGGCGGAGATGATCCGGGTGACTTTCTGCTTCCCTGGGTTTATGTCCAGGGCGCTGGCGCCATAGGCCACCTTATCCGGCCCGGCTGCGATAAAAGGCTCGCCCAGCTTGTATTCCTTCGTATCATCATAAGCATAGAAGGTAAGGGCGTTGCCATTGGCGTCTGGGATATCGGCCTTGTCGGTGGCACTGTTTTCTTTCTCGAAGCCTGTATAAACAAGACTGTCCCGGCTCAGCAGGCTGTTGTACTCTGCCTTATCCTGAGGAAGGGTGGACAGGGCACGGACGCCGGGGGCATAAATGTCGGTGCTGTAGGCGCCGTAATTGGAAAAGGAGGCGGGACGACCGTACTCATCCATGGCGTTGACATTGAGGGCGTAGGGGCTCTGGGCTGAAGAGAGGCTGGTGCGCGGATTTTCGTCCGTGTTCTGGGCATTATTCCCCGAAGAAAAAACCGAGACGACGCCCTTTTTCCCCAGCTCATCCACAGCGGCCCTGACGGCGCTACTGATATATACGCCGCCCCAGGAATTGTTGACAGCCCTGAGGTTTACTCCCAGATCACATGCCTTGGACAGGTAAGCGTAGGCCCTGACGGCCCAGCCCACATTGCCGTTTCCGTTCTGATCCAGATATTTGAGGGCCATGAGGCGCAGATCAGCACAGACACCCTGGGTTCCCTGGCTGTTCCAGGACGCGCCGATAACGCCTGCACAGTGGGTGCCATGTCCGTTGTCGTCACTGGTGTTCCGGGTATCGTCATAGTTGGCGTTGGTGACCATGCCGTACGCTCCCCCGCCCATGGCGGCAAGCTCAGGGTAATCAAGCCCCCTGTCCCACATCTGCGGGGCCAGATCGGGGTGGGTGGCGTCGATGCCTGAGTCGATAACGGCCACCACAACCTCCTCGCTGCCCTTCTCACCAGACTGGTACAGCGGCGCGATATTCAGGTCGGCGTGATTCTGGCGCCTGTTGGCAAGCCCCCACTGCTGGGCGCTCATATCCTCATAGGTGTTTTCATCCACGGCGTTTGCCTTCAGGATGTAATTGGGCTCGGCAAAGCGCACGGCCGGGTTTTCACTCAGTTGCTCAATGAGGGTTTCGGTGCTGCTGCCGTCCTGTGTTTTGACAAGGACAAGCGTGTCTTCTGTCTGGGGCTCTGCGGCGCGCAGCATCGCCGGGACGGCTTCTCCTGCGTTCTGGCTACTGTCCAGGTTCATGAGGGTCTCAGCGCTGTAGGAGGGCCCGGCGCTTCGGCGCTGGGCTCTGCCAGATAAGGCTCCGGCTCCGCCGCTCACGCAGACAATGGCCTCGCCCTCCACATAGTCGGTTCCCGGGGTTCCGTAGTCTGCCGGACTGCTCTCCTGCGCCAGGGCTGGCAGTGGCAGGGCTGAAAATGCCATGAGCAGGCTGAGCAGTATGCCTAAAAATCGTTTCTTCATTTCTTCTCCTTAATGACGGTATTCATTCTATTGTTTTTTATAGGCCAGACCGCAGATCGCAAACAGTGCCAGCAGCCCTGCGCACAGGGCTGCGGACAGGGTGCTGTCCTGAATAATGCCGGTTTTTGGGCTGTCTGCTCCCGGGTTGATGGCCGGGGTGCCCTTGACGGTGACCTCGGCGGTGGCAACGGCGGTGCCTGCTTTAGCGGTGATGGTGGCCTTACCGCCGGAGATGGCAGTAACGTTGCCGTCTGCGTCCACGTTGGCAATTTCGGGGTGGTCGCTTTCCCAGAGCACGGTTTTATTCACAGCGCTCTTGGGGCCGGTCTGGGCGGTGAGCTTTCCGGTTTCGCCCTTGTTCAGGGTGAGGGCGGCCGGGCTGATGCTCAGGGTTTCCACGCCCTGGGCGGTGATGGTGATGGTGCAGCTGGCTGTAACGGTCATGTCGGCATCGCTGGCTGCGGTCAGGGTGACCACACCGGGCTTTAAGGCGGTGAGCACTGGAA
Source organism: Eubacterium callanderi (assembly GCF_900142645.1). GTDB lineage: Bacteria > Bacillota > Clostridia > Eubacteriales > Eubacteriaceae > Eubacterium > Eubacterium callanderi. The sequence goes on along the minus strand of NZ_FRBP01000004.1, from coordinate 237,784 downwards.
CGCTCTCGCCGTTCTGGCTGAAGGTGCTGTCCAGGCGCACACTGTCCACATCCCCGGTTACACTCCAGTTGATCCGGGTGCTTGACGGGCTGTCGGCCCCGGTGAGGCGGGCGGTCAGGGTGACGGGCTGCTCTGGTGCGTCTTTTGTGAGCAGGACGTTTTTTTCACTGTCGCTCAGGCTGATGCCAGTGGGGTAGTCGGTGGCAAAGCCGCCGGTCCGGGCGATGTTGTTTTCGACACAGGCGGTGGCCGCGAAGGTCCAGCAGGCGGATGTGGCTCCCTGATTACGCACCGGGGTAAGGGTGCTGGTATCCCTCAGGTCAAACCTGGCGGGCAGATCTCTCGCTGGGGCCTGGGCGCTGCCGGAGTCTTTGATGGAAAGGGCCACCGCGCCGTTGACGGAGGCGGTATCCTCCCCGGTGATCTCGACATTCTGCAATGCTCCCTCAGGAAGTGTCTGCGAAGCCGCCTCTGTTTTCTGGTCTGCCGCTTCGGTGTTTATGCCGCTTTCGGTATAGGCGTGGGTATTGACGTCACAGGTATAGGCTCGGATATTGGGGAAGATGGTTTTTTTTCCAACGTCCTCGGTCATACCGTTTAAGGTTATGAAGGCCACATCGCTCCTGGGCTGTACCCCGCTGGTGGTTCCCTCTTTTCTCAGGCTGACGCCAATGCTGGTGCTCTGTCCCGGTACGGTACTCTCAACCCTCACGTTAATGTCAAAGGTGCCGCCCTGTGGGATGGTAATGGACTGGTTCAGCCGTTCGGTGTAGAAGCCTGGGTATTTCTTGACGCCCTCGGCCACTTTTTTCGTCTCGCCGTTCTGGGTCACGCTGATCTCGTACCTTGTATTGGCTGTGCCGGTCACAAAGGACACGGCTTTTAGTAGCTCTGGCGCTTCCTTTTCGTTGACAAACCGCTCGGTGGCTGTGAAGGCATCGCCCAATGTCCAGAAATCAAAAGTGCCGTAAGGATCGTTGATGTACTGGTGGTTATAGTTGTCGGGCATATCGTCGGCCATGTAGACGGTCGGGTTATTGTTCAGCATAAAGGCATCCTCGTAAGACAGGTAAAAGTACCCCTGCTCACCTGCGTTATCGCCCCAGGAATTTTTAACAATAAAGGCTCCGTCACTTTCGGGCTGCGGGATGCTTACATCTTCGTAGCCCCAGGCTTTTGCCAGCTCTGGGCATCCCTTGAAATTCTCTTTACTGTAGGCATCGTCCCAGCCCACAATGGTGACGATGTGGCCGCCGTCGTGACCCTTTATTTCATAATCGTAGTTATTCTTATCTACGTACAGGTTTACCTTGTCCAGGGTCCAGTAGGCATTGGCAGACATGATGTAGATATCGGCCGCGCCGTAGCTGTACACGGCGTTTTTAATGTGCTCGATGCTGCTCTGACGTTGGTCATTGGGCAGGTACAGTGCGTTCTGGACATGGTACTCGGCCTGTCCGGAATGGTTCTGATAATTAAAAGGGCCGGTTTCACTAAAGGGATCCAGTCTTTCACTGACAGGCCCGTTCCAATGGGAATAATAGGCCATGGACATGAGGAAATGTCCGCCGCCCTCTAAGCCCCAATCCCAGGCGTAGTCGCTGCCGGTGTCACTTTTATCGGTCAAGGCTGTGAGCATGTTCATCTCGGACATATCCAGGCTTTTAACTGCGCTTTCCTCCATCTCTCTGGTCAGGCTTAAGGTATAGGGCTGAACCTCGGAGGCGCTGCCGTCCATGCCGGCTACCTTTACCAGGTATCTGCCCGAGGCCGCCTTGTAGCGGATACTCTGGCTCTTTCCCGCATAGGCGGATTCCTTGAGGATATTGCCCTTTTCGTCGCAGAGGGTCAGGCTGAAGGATGCGCCGTCGGGCGGTGTCAGGGTCAGGCTGAGCTTTGCGCTGTTTTCCAGTGTAAAGGCGTAAACATCTACATCCTCGGGATTGTGGATGGTGCCCTCAAGCCTGCCTGGAAAGCTGAATGCTGTGGCGGCGGTGATGCTGTTGTTGGGCTCATAGCGGTCACCTATCCCCTGGCCGGCTTCATAGGCAAAGGTGCGCACGTCGCCGGGCAGCACATCGCTGCGGCCGGGCATCAGGCTGCCGACTTTGAGGGTGGTGGTCTGGCTGATGGTGACGGGTCCGGTATAGACGGCTCCGTTGGTGGCCGAAGGCTCGCTGCCGTCTACGGTATAGCGGATTTCTGCGCCCGGCGTCGCGCAGCTCAGGGTAACCGGGGTGCCGGTTTCTACCCGCCCCGAAGGCACACTGGCACTGACGGCGCCAGTCTTAACCTGATATTCCCAGGTGCTCACCGGGGAATAATTTCCACTGCTCTGTACTGTACAGGCCTTGAGCGTGGTCTTTTGGGTCATGGTGATGGGCTCGGTATATTCCATGCCGTTTTTGACCGGATCGCTGCCGTCCAGGGTGTAACGGATCTCGGCGTTTTCATCGGCAGTACTCAGACGAACGGTGTCACCATAAAGCAGTATGCCTGAACGGGGTTCGGCAGCAGCTCCTTCCATGATTTCAGTAGTGATGCCCGCAAAGTGAACATTGGGGCCGAAGGCCACAGGGGTGACGCTGTCGTCGCCCTTAATCAGGCTCCAGCTGGCCGCGCCGCCGCCGGGCAGGGCTTCTGGGGCATTTGGTGTCTGGAACAGCCGACCGACCTGCACGCCGTCCAGGTTTGAGGGCTCCTGGGCGTTGCCGGAAAGGCTGTAGGGCCCGGAGGGCTCTCTGAGGTACAGGGCCAGGTTATAGTTGGTGATGAGTTCATCCATATCGGCCACTGTTTTTCCTTCGCCCATGTAACCAATGGAAACAAGGGCGTCTTCGATATCTTTAAGCCTGGTACTGCCATCATTGACATCTGTGATGGTCTGATAGATACTGTCGCCTCCGCCTTCCAGATCCTGGGTCTGGTGAGCCAGATACCGGCCAAAAAGGTACCAGCTGCCGTAGGGGATTCCAGCCTCGCTCCCACCTGGGACATACCATTCTTTAAAGATAAAAGGATGTGTGTACCCTTTGTCCTGTGTCCAATTGATGAAGGCTGGCACCTCATAGACGGTTTCGGTGCTGGCCAGCCCGGCGATGGCAATGGCGCTCTGGGAAAAGGTCTCGTTAAGCCAGCTGTCGCTGTCGCCTCCGGTCTGGGCATAGTTGATGAGGTGCTGGAGCTCGTGGGCCAGGGTGGACAGTGTGGTCATAACATTGGATGTGTTCTTAATGTTCATGTTCAACATATCCATCACATTGCCGGTAGCCCACTCGGCCTGCTCTTTTGTGTAGAGATCAGCCGCATAGAAATAGCCCGCATTGCCGTCCATGGGGTAGAATATAAAGGCGGTTTTGCCGTCCTGGTCTACGTCTGCATTGCTCCATCCACCAAAAGCATTCTCCAGCGGATCGTGGATGAGGGTATCGATGGCATCGGCGTAATCCTGGGCAGCTTCATCGCTCAGCTGGTCGCGGTGGGCGGTATCCCGCCAGATGGTACAGGTTTTTCCGACGGCGGCCACCTCGGCGGTAAAGCTGCCGCTGCCGTCTGCGTAATAATCGGAATAGATGGTTTTGGTGTCCCCTGTTTTATATTCCTCTGGCTGAGCGTTTCTGGGCTCTGGCGCCCGGGAAAGTTCCGGGTAATCATGCTGTGGCAGTGCCATGGTCAGGCAGCGCGCGTCCCTGTTTTCCGGCTCTTCGATGTGTGTGCTGTCTGCTGTGCTTCCCGGTCTTCTCCCGAATGCACTGGATGGAATACCGGTGTTCTGTGTTTTGGCCAGCTCCTCGTCTGAGCCAATGCCCAGATTCAGGTTTTCGGCCATGATCACTTTTCCCTCGTAATTGGGGCCGGTTTTATCCACCACTGCGGCCTGCTGTGCCAGCGCTGGTGTGGCTAACAAAATGGTGAGCAGCAGGGTAAGCAGCAGAACCGTTGATGTTTTTTGCTTTTTCATCGTTTTCTCCTTATATTCATTGTTCTAAATTATTTTTATTATATCATAATTCAAACCATTTCTTTATACCGTTTAAACCGAGTAACGACCGTTTGCATAGTCTTTGTTTACAGGCCTGTTTATTTAGCATAAAATAGAAACAGATTATTGAGTAAAGGAGTGTTTCATATGGACTTACTGAAAAACGGGTGCCGCCGGCACGGTATTCTCGCTGCCCTTGTTCTCGGTGTTGCCGCCATTGCGGTTCTTTTTGGATTTGAGGTACTTTTAATCCGAGGCCTTGGGCTGCCTGGTATTTTATCGGCCACGGCCATACGCTTTATTCTGGGAGCCCTTATGATTTTACTGCTCCTGAAGCTTGAGGTTGCAGAAAAGCTGGGCTTTACCGGAAAGGGACTTGGAAAATCCCTTTTACTCGCCTGGCCCTTTTTTCTACTTTTTGCTGGCATTCTGGCACTTTCGTTTATCTCTGCCAATGTTTCGGACAAAGGGATTAGCTGGAGCTGGCTGCTGGCTCAAATTGTTTTTATGACCTCGGTTGCTTTCTTTGAAGAGCTGGTCTTTCGGGCTGGCGTGGTCAACCTTGTTAAGAACGGCCTGGGCGCCTCCCGCAGTTCATCCATCAAAACAGCGGTGATCGCCGGACTTATTTTTTCTCTGGCCCACTGCCTTAACCTCATCGGCCAGGCAGATCTCTCCTACACCCTGACTCAGGTGATCAGCAACTTTGGCATGGGCCTGTTTCTCTCCACGATTTATCTGCGCACAGGCAATCTTGTGGGGCCGATGATTTTTCACGCGGTCAATGACATTGTCCCAGCGGTGGCTGTCGAGTATCTTGCTGGCTCACCGTCTGCTTCGGCAGGCGCTGCAGGCGGTGTCAGCCCCACTGTTCTGGTCACCTTTGTGCTTTACGTGGGCCTCAGTGCCTTTTATCTGCGGCGTGTGGGTAAAAAACAATCATAAGCCACAATAAGCCACTAAAAAACCCCCGCAGTACAGCTGTACTGCGGGGGTTTTCAGGTTTAACCTTTTCTTCTGCGGTAGAGTACCAGGCCGCCGCCTGCTGCCAGCAGCAGAAGCGCCGCGGCGGTCAGGGCAATGCCTGAGGCGCCGCCAAAGAGGCCAGTTCCCGCGTTTGATCCGTTTCCAGTAGTGCCGCTATCTGCGGGCGCCGCTGTCGGGGATGGGTTCACACTGGGGCTTGGCTCCGGCGGTGTGGGCTGGTCACCGGACGGGTCGCCAGTCGGGCCGGTATAGTCCACGGTGGTGGAGCGGAATACCAGCGGTTCTGTGTCTCTTCCAGTATAGCCTAAAACATAAAACTGGTTGCCTGAGGCCGCGCCAATGTTCTGGGTGGTCTTGGTCTGGCTGTAGAGCTTGCCGGCATCGCCTGCCCAGGCTTTGTCTTTGGCGTTAAAGCTCCAGGTGTCCATCATCTCGGCTTTGTCCAGGTCTTTAACCGGGCCCACTGCCAGCATGCCGTTGTTGTTGAGAGCGGTATAGGCTGCGTCAAGGGTCTGGTTGGCATCAAACTGCCCGGCGGCCGGAAAGCTGTCGTCATAGGTGTTCCAGCTGCTGCCGTCGTAGCTTAAGGTATTGTCATAGGTCTTTTGATCTGGATTCAGCAGCCCGTTGTTGCCGCCGTGAACCATGAGTGTACTGCCCGATGCGCTGACCGTTGCTCCGCTGCGGCCTTCTGGCATATCCTTCAGGCTGCCGGTGGTCGCACCGGTTTCTGGATTGATGATGAGCACGCTGTTTTTAGCGGTCGATGTCACGCCGTTATCTGTTACGGTAATATCATCGCCGCCGACGGCCAGCAGCTTATCGCCGTAGACTACAAGCTTTTCGGTGCCGCCCAGCTCTGTGTCCACTGTTTTCCAGGTGGCTGCTGACGGGTCATAGGTGCCAATCCGGACAATATCTTTTGTGGTTTCTTTTCCGTCTTTAATCACTTTTTCCTGTGCACTGTACAATAAGTAGAACTTCGTTTTCCCCGCGGTCATTGAATAAAAGGACAGGTTTGGCGTTTCTACCATATTTTCTGGCAACGAAACGGGCTTTTCATCCCATTTTCCTGCCGCGATGTCATAAACGGACATCTTAAGTTTGCTGCTTTCCAGTATAATTCCCAGATAGGCCAGCTTGTTTTCGGTGGCTGCCATGGTCAGAGGATACAGGTCGGCTGATCTGAGGTCGTAATCACCGAATTCATCGAGCTTAAGATCTGGGGCTGCCAGGGTGCTGTAGCCTTTAACATAGGTACTGACCTCGAAAATATTCCGTCCGTAATCTTTATTTTCCGGCGTGACAATAACCTCCTGTTTTCCCTTTATGCCCTGGGGCATGGTAAAAGTGATGGTGTTATCTGCCCATCCGGTAATAGCTGCGTTTTGTCCGCCAACGCTGACGGTTCCCTGTGTTCCAAAGAAATAGCCTTTAAGGGTGGCTGTATCGCCGTCGATGGTCAGATCATTGAGGACTGGAACGCATTGTGTATCGTCAAAGGCGGCTCCAGCATCCACAAAGCCCTGGGAAACGGACGCGTTTTTCAGATCCTCCTGAGCTTCTTCGCGGTTGACACCGCCCTTGATGCGTGCGCAGACTTCTTCTGCGCTGTCAAATTTCGTGGACAGCAGGGCCGCAATCCCGGTGACCACTGGGGTGGCCATGGAGGTACCGTCGGAGTAAAAATAGTCGGAGGCTTTTTTACCAAAGCCCACATCGTCCAGACGGAAGGTGGCGGTATCGGCTGTCTTTCCGCTCATTACGCCCTGCTGCCCTTCTTCGGCCGGCTTGGGGATGAGACGTAAGACGACCTCATTTTGTGCTTCTGGGTTCTTATATTCCATAAAATCAGGCAAGTTGACTTCCTGGGTCGACTGGTTCCAGTTGTGGTCAGACAGGCGCAGACGGGCAGGTAAATAGCTGACTGGATCTTTTGTCAATACCTGAGTTGAATCAATGCCCTGCCAATTCCCGTCCTTATCCTGATACTGGAGCAGGAAGGTCTGGCCGTACATGGCGTTGTCACAGCCTGCCTGGAATGCGATATTGAAAAGCGCGTTTGTATCAATGCTCTTTAATTCATCCCGGTTAAAGACCATCTCAATGGCGAAAGCCTCATCATTTTGGATGCTGTCTAAAGAAATCTGCAGGCCTTTGTCACTGGCATAGCCAGGGGATAAAACGGATGATTTTGCTGTTTCAACAACTTTACCGTCTGCGTCCAAAAGGCGCAGACCCACCCTTGATGTGTTCTCAAAATCTTCATAGAAATAAGAATCCCCATCCTCCTGTATCTGCGGCAGATACTGCACAGGCATGACGTGTGTGTTCATGGGATGCGCTGCATCCGTAAAGGTGGTGGTGGTCGATAAAATCTGGCTGCCGGGTGCAAAAACATCCACGGTTTCTTTACCATAGCAGGAGAAAAAGCTGCGATAGCCCTCGCTGTCCATGGCGCCAACGGTTACCACATAGGGGCTGTTGACAATGCCGCCGCTGTTCAGGTCGTTGTTGGTATTGGAGTTGCCTGCCGCAAAGCAGGAAACCACACCGTAATCTCTGCCGATGGCAGTGGCTGCCGTGGAAACAGACCGCAGCTGCCGGCCCTCAACGGCGCTGGGGCCCCAGGAATTATTGATGGCGACCACGTTCACGCCAGCCTTTGCTGCTGCCTGGATATAGGCGTAACCGCGGATGGCTCCGGCCATATCGCTTCCAGACTGGCCGAGAAAGCGTACGGCCATGATCTGGGCGTTTGGGCTGACACCGGCAACGCCGATATCGTTATCCCACTCGGCGGCAATGATGCCCGCGCAGTGGGTGCCATGGCCAGTATCTGTGTCCATGGGATCTTTGCTATCCTCACCTGTAATAGCATTGTAACCATACTCACCACCGCCCATATCAGTAAGAGATTTGTAATTCAAGCCGTCTTTCCACATAATATTTTCAAGGTCAGGGTGGTGATAATCCACGCCGCTGTCCAGCACGGCGACCACGGGGGTATTGCCTGTTGTATCAACTGCTTTCCACGCATCTGCAGCGTTGATATCCGCCGACGGAATGCTGGTGCTTCCGGGATTCAGTTGATTTTTTAAAGCCCATTGGTAAGTATAATCCGGGTCTGTTGGCTCATTTACACCATAAGCCTCCACAAAATAGTTCGGCTCTGCAAATTCAACATTGGGGTTGTTTTGCAGGTCCGCGATCAGGCTTTCGGTGTCCTGGCCGCTTTTTACCAGCACCAGGCTTTTGCCCGTTTGGGCGGCTGCGCTGCGCAGCATGGGGCTGTTTTCGGCCGCGGGCTCTGCCGCTGCCTCTACGGTCATGAGCTCCTCGGTCTCGTAGGCTGAGGCGCTACGGCTACGGCTGTTTGTATTGTTCAGCGCTGCTGCGCCGCCGTCAACATAGACGATGGCCTCGCCCTCGGCGTAATCTACACCGGGTGTTCCATAATCTGCCGGACTGTCTTCCTGGGCCAGCACTCCTGCCGGCACGGTGGAAAAGACCATAAGCAGACTCAGCATAATGCCTAAAATTCGCTTTTTCACATGATTCTCCTCTCAGGTTTTATTAAATCCTTTTTATTATATCATACTTTTCCCACGGACAGCATACCGTTTACATCGAGTTTTGACCACTCGTCACATTTTATCTGTTTTTTATTCTCTGATGAACTTTCCTTCAAAGGCCTTCTCGGTACGGCCCTCCTGTTTTTCGTTCTCGTACAAATACAAGGTTTGGCCCTCAATTTCGTACTGCCGCTCCACCACATTGCTGCCAGCGCCCAGGTTCATGAGGTTTTCCGCCTCTATACCGCCTCCGGAAAAGCTGGTGACCTCCAGCTTTATTCTGCCGCTGTCCACAGTGTATTTTCCGCTGACAGTGGTGGGCGATGCCTGATCGCTTTTTGGCTCAATCCTTTCCTCAAAGCTGCCGTCATCCTTAAAAGTCAGCTGGTAACCGCTCTGGTCTGTTTCGGCTGCGGTCTCCTCCTTCCAGGTTCCTGCGATACCCGTACCAGACCCGGCAGTGCAGGCCGCCAGTGTAAAGCAGAGGACCAACGCCATCATTCCTGATATTATTTTTTTCATATTCTTTCCTCCCTGCTATCATCGGTGTCTTTTGCGGCACAGATGATACTTATTTTCGTGCTGAACACGCCCTCGCTGCAGTGGTACTCCACATACCCGTGATGGGCGTCCACAATGCTTTGAACGCTCTGCAGTCCAAGGCTTTTACGCCCGTTTTCCTTCAGGCGCTGAAGTTCTGCGGTGGTCAGGGTCTGTTTTTCGCTGACCATCGTGGTGCTGTTTTTCATGATAATGACCATGGAACTGCCCACCGGCCCTACCCGCAGGTCGATAAAGGGCTTTTGGCCGACGACCTTCTGGCAGGCGTTAAAGGCGTTTTCCAGAATGTTGGAAAACAGAACCGTAAGATCCACCTGGTCAATACCTGGTGTCTGCCCCAGCTTTACCTTCACGTTCAGCTCGATACCGCTTTCCTCACACTTTGCAAGGTAGTATTGATAGATGCTGTTAAAGATATAATTGTCGGAAGCCTGTACGGTGGTCTCAGACTGGATACGGTCGTCGTAAGATTGGATATAATCCTGAATGGCCTTGGTATTGCCGCTTTCGGCCAGCTCGCCAATGAGCCGCAGATGGTGTCGCACATCGTGCCGGAGCATGCGGGCATTCTCCAGATTGCCGACAATATTCCGGTAATTGAGCTCCTCAAGCTGGATTTGGTGTTCCAGCTGGCGTGCCTTTTCTTCTGTTTCCCTGTTTTTGTTCATCTGCCCGGCTGTGTAAAAAAAGATGCCAAAGGACCCAAACACACACAGGGTCAGGCAGTAAAACACAAACAGTACGGTGTCAAAATTAAAGGTGATGCGGGTATAGCTCGCGCAGTACAGCATGAGCATAATAATGATGGCCAGGCAGAAATAACGGCTTGTCTTGGTATCCAGAACCCGCAGTGCCGGCCGGACGATTTTTCGCATGAACAGTATCATGAGCGGCAGTGTCACACACTCCAGCACGATAATCACATAGATGGAGCCCCCCTGCAGCATCACCCCTGCCTCACGGGAAGCATCCCAAAAACTGCTTTCAGGAAAAACAGTCAGATAAGTGTTGGCGCCGGAGGCCACAAAGACCGCGTAGGCAAAACCCATCGAGAAGACCAGCAGCTTCTTGACCAGGGTACTGCGCACGCAGGCCAGAAACAAAAAGAAGCAAAGCAGCAGAAAGCCGTAAAAAATGGTACTGTTGCCGCTGAAGGCCGCCTCATAATCAGTGCCCTGAAGCTGCTCATTCCAGACCCACAAAAAAGTCTCCAAAATGGACAGCAGAAGCATGACCCCCAGGTTAAGAAAAGCGGTCTTTTTGACGCTCAGGCGGTAATCCTCCGGGTCAAAGGCCAGATAGCAAAGGGCTGCCACAGGCACCACCTGCACCCAGAAGCCAAGAATATACCGCAAAAAAACATTGGATTCGAGCAACCCTTTACCTCCTTTCAATCTGTGAAAACTGATAGTCATAAAATTTCTTTCGGTTTTCCGACTTGTTTTTCCGGCTGATGGCATACTCCTCGCCATTTTTCAGCACGCAATAATCACCTTCCATGGATTCGATATAATCCATGCTGGTGATCAGCCCCTTTCGGACTTTCAGAAAACGGCTGACGTCCAATTGCTTTTCAATTTCTCTCAAGGGATAGTAGGCTCTGATGACGCCGGTTTTTGTATGGATACTGGTTTCATTGCCGATGGTTCTGACATAAAGAATGCCAGCTTCCTCAATTCTAACCTCGTCTCTGCCCCGCTTGACTAAAATATAACGCCTCTGGGACTTCTGGGTTTTCATATAATTTTCAAATACTTTTTTCACCTGACTCTGCGTCGGGGGCTTAAGGATATAATCCATGGCTCCAACCTCGTAGGATTCGGCCGCAAACTCATTAGAGCTGGTCAGAAATACGATCTTTGCATCTGTACTCAGGCTTCGGATTTCACGGGCCAAATCAACGCCGGAGGTCTCTGCCATAAAGATATCCATAAAAACCAGATCCGGCACCTCGCTTTTCAGATAAGCTCTGCAGGCTTCTGCAGTTTGGCAAATTTCAAGCATGCTCTCCTCCGGGTAGGTTTCTGCAGCTGCCTCGATCTGTTCCCGGGCTTTTTCCAGATCTGCCGGATTATCTTCGCATAGTAAAATTTTCATTTACAATCACTCCATTTCTGCTCATGATTCTATTATAGCAAATTGTAGTTTGAAAAGCATTAGTGAAGTGATAAACGCTCTAAAAACAGATCATCTTCTCTTGATTCATTCATATAAAGGCACCTGTTCCTTTACTTCAACATCTGTATCCTATCATCTTTTTGTCTCTGTTCCGTACTAAAAAAGACCCGGCAGGCAGCCAGGTCTCAGTATACGTTATTTATTTTTTCTTCGCAGATAGATCCAAACACCCGCAATGACAATCACCAAAACGATAATGCCAATGGGCAGTACGATATTGGCGGCGGAAGTGAGGCCTGTCAGAACCCCCGGCTGAGCCGGCGCTTCTGCATACTTGGTTTCTGTGCCGCCGCTGCCCTGCTGGGGTTCATCTGTGCCGCCAGAAGTGTCATTTTTAACCACGGCGATAGCGTAGGTGCCATTGAGTACGTTAGTATCCACACTCAGCACGGTTTTGGACTCTGCCGCCTCAGCAGTACGCAGTACAGTGGCCTGGGGCTCTGGAGTTTTTGCAGCGGCGTTCATATCCTTAAGACTTCCATCATCACCGATGGTATAAATCTTGGTTTTAGCCGCTTCGTAACCATCCGGCAGTCTGAATTCCATGGTCAGTTTTTTTCCTGATGCCAGGGTGACAGGCTTGTTATCCTTATCCAGCGTTGTAACTTCATAAAGTGTAAAAGCGTCATGCCCATCCTTCAATGTCTTCTTTGCCTGTTCGTAGGCGTCGCCCTTTGTCAGCGCTTTGGCATCAAAGATCGTTCCCTCTGGCAGCAGCTCCTGATTGTCGATTAGAGTTGTACTACCATCTTCAGATACCAGCACTTTCTCAATGTTAAAGCTCAGGGTATACTCTGCCCCGTTGTTCCCCCTTGGCTCAGAGGTCAGGCTGAGGACTATGGGCGTATTCTGGAAATCTTCCTTGGCAACTTCGGTATTTTCAGCCACGCTCAGGCTGGCGGTTCCGTTCTGGGCTGTGGCGCTCAGGCGGATAGTTTCTGTCCCGGCTGGCAGCAGCACCGGGGCTGCAAAATCCGTTACCTCCTGGCTTCCCAGAGACTGCTTCTGGCTGTCAAGGCTTTCAACGGTCAGAGCCGCTGCCACTGCGTCATCCTGATCGACGGTAAAGGCTTTGATCATAGCATTGCCATAGTTACTGGTTTCATCGCCGACTACTGTTGGAGGCGTATTTGCTATGTCAGACCAAATCCACTGACCATTTTCCTTGGAAAAAACATAGCTCTGGCCTGGTTCAATCTTGGCAATGGTCTGGATTTTACCACCGCTGCCCTGGGTAATAACACCGCTATAGCCCATCTCTATCGGTAGATAGCCACCGCTATCTCCCGTAATGGTCTCGACCACGGCAAAGCGTTCGCCGGCCTTTAGCTCAACATCCTTGTTCAGTTCAATGGTGTGATAGCCGCCGTAGGTGGGTTGGGCAGTGATTGTGGAAACCGCCTCGCCCGCGTTTGAAAGGTCTGCGCCATCGGCGAGCTTGTAAATTTCAACCTCAACGGTACTGTTCGTATCCACGGTAATGGCGGACACTGCCGTTAATACCTCATCCTTTTCCGCAGTAAAGATGTTGGCTACCTTGTTACCTCTGTTGTCCTCGCTCGGCGGAACGGACACAAAGGACTTATAGCCTAAAAAGTCATATTGATAATTATTATCATAACTGAACAGACCGTTTTCCGGCACGTCCACCTGGTAGGAAGTGAACTCACTGACGGTCTGGTCATAATAAGAGATATAAAAGTAGCCTTCTGCATCCACAGAGCCTGCGCCACCGTTCCCCTTGCCCCAGCTGTTTTTAACAATCCACGCACCTGGTCCCGGCGGCGTGGTGCTAAAATTATCAACACTATAGGTATCATCCCAGCCCACAATGGAGACTTCATGGTTGGCCGAGGCATTTCTTGGGCTGTACTGAGCATGGGTTTCGGTATTAAAAATTTCAGTGGTATTCTCATCCTGATCTGGAAGTGATTTTGCCGCATAGTAGGACACGTCCAGCACACCGTTTTCCATGAGAGCGCTTTTAACGGCCTTTAGGGCAGCCTCGTCAAAAGAGTAACCGGTTTTATAGGTTATACCATCTTTATCCACCGCTGTGCCTTTAAAGACGCCCGTCTCAGGCAGGTAATCCACGTTCTGCACGTGCACCTCCTCTGCCTCATCCCGCAGGCTTTCCGGAAGGCTCCAGTCACCGGTTTTCAACGGAATACCGTTGTCATCCCGTTCTCCCGCGGCGTTGACATAGGGCGCCAGCGTCTCATCAATCGGTCCAAACCAGGCTGTGGTGTCCGCTGTGGCCATCTGCCGACGTCCGCCAAAGTCCAGGACATTTGCCGCGCCCTCCACGATCTCATACCCCTCGCCCTGGTAGGGCTGGAAGGTAAACCAGGCCATATAGTGCTCGGAATAGTCCAGGCTGCCGGCGCTGCCAGCGCCTTTCAGCACCGCGTTGGATTCGATGCTGGAGGTGTTGCCAAAGGACCAGCAGGAGCCCCAGGGGTTCTGATTCCGGGTGCCGGTCACAAGCCCCTTATTCCGCAGGTCGTATTGCTCCGGTAACGTCACGCCCCTTGGCGTGATGCCGTTGGTGTCCTGGGGCAGAGTGTAATAGGATGAATCCAGCCCTGCGGGCAGGCGGCCGCCGTCATAATTATCGACACCGCTAGTATCCACTGGAATCTCCGGCGCTGCCAGCACAACAGAGCCGGTAAAAGCCGTAAAGCTTAGGGTTACGCCCAGGATGGCTGCGGTAATTCGTCCTTTCCATGATTTGGGCAATGATTTCTTTTTCACTTTTTTCCTCCATTCTGATACTTTTTGTATTATTATAACTAATTTTGACATCCCTTTCTATACCGTTTAAACCGAAAAACGACCGTTTAAATAAATGTTGTCTTTTCAGAATACCATTTGACCTCCTGTGCTATAATAAAAGCACTTATGTACAGGAGGTTTTTTTATGATCCAAAACCGTATCCTTTTAGTTGAAGACGACACAAGCCTCATTGACGGACTCGAATATACACTGGTCAAAAACGGCTTTAATGTCCGCGTTGCCCAGACCGTGCAGGAGGCCCTTCTCCTTTTCGAAAAGGACTCCTTTGATCTGCTTCTGCTTGATCTGACACTGCCCGACGGCACCGGCTTTGATATCTGCCGCAGTGTCCGCAGGCACTCTGAGGTGCCTATCATTTTTCTGACAGCTTCGGATGAGGAGGTCAATGTTGTCATGGGTCTGGACATCGGCGGCGATGACTACATCACCAAACCCTTTAATCTGGGTGAGCTGGTTTCCAGAATAAAGGCCTTGCTGCGCCGCGCCCGAAAGCTCCGGTCTCCCATCCTCGAAAGCCACGGCATCGCGGTGGATCTGATGAAAGGCAGCGCCACTAAAAACGGCCAGTCTCTGGAGCTCACCGCCGCGGAGCAGCGCCTGCTGATCATGTTTTTACAGAATCCCGGCATGATACTGAGCCGGAATTCCATTCTGGAACGCCTCTGGGACAGTCCGAGCGATTTTGTGGACGACAACACCCTCTCGGTTTATATAAGACGCCTTCGCAGCAAAATCGAAGATGATCCCAACCATCCTGCCCGGCTGCTCACTGTGCGCGGCATGGGCTACAAATGGCAGTCCGAAAGCGCTGGTGACTGATCATGAGCACAATTTTTAACAACCGGGATATCCGGCGCTTGTTTACAGCTTTAGGCATAGCGACGATTTTTCTGCTGCTCGCCGGACAGCTCATCGCCTTTTCTCTCTCCTCCAGCGCCCGAAGTGTTCTTTACACCAGAGACACTGAGCTGGCCGGCGCGCTGCTGGATAAGGGGCTTCCTGCCGAGGAAGTCGCTGATGTCTTTACCCGGGACCTCACCGCCAGTGAGGGCGAGGCCGGTTCGGCGCTGCTCACCCGGGCGGGTTACACGCCGGACACCCCTGCCGCCTACCTTTCCTTTCTGTCGGCCTTTCGGTACAGCAGCATGCTCTCGCTGTTTTCCTACGGGCTTCTCTTCACCCTCTGTGTCACAGTGCTCTGTGTGCTGTATTTCCGCGCGCAGCAGCGCACAATCACCCGGGCCGAAACTCAGCTCAAACGCTTCATGGGCGGCAACACCAGCGCCCGTCTGGAAAGCGACGCGGATGGCAGCCTGTATAAGCTCTTTGCGGACATCAACAGCCTGGCCACCTCCCTCACCGCCCATCTGGATACAGAAAAAAAGGCAAAGTCCTTTCTCAAGGATACCCTCTCCGATATTTCCCATCAGCTGAAAACACCGCTGGCCGCCCTGAAAATGTACAATGAAATTCTTCAGGAGGACGGCGCCGACCCCGAGGTGCTGGCCCGTTTCACAGATAAGGTAAACGACTCGCTGAACCGTATGGAAACCCTGATTCAAAACCTGCTTAAAATCACCCGTCTGGACGCAGGCGCCATCACCCTGAGACCAGTCCTCAGGCCTGTTCAGGCGATGATGGAGGATTTGTCACACAGCTTTGAGACAAGGGCCAGACGGGAACAGAAAGCCCTGCGCTTTTCCGGAAGCCCGGCTGCCCGGCTCCTCTACGATCCCGACTGGCTCACCGAGGCTGTCAGCAACCTGATAAAAAACGCCCTTGACCATACCAGCACCGGCGGCTGGATTGCAGTTGGATGGGATGAGAGCGCAGCAGTCACCCGCATCACGGTCCAGGACAACGGCAGCGGTATCCACCCGGAGGATATCCACCATATTTTCAAACGCTTTTACCGCAGCCGCTTCTCCCAGGATACCCAGGGCGCCGGGCTGGGGCTCCCTCTGGCTCTGGCCATCACCGAAGCTCATAAGGGCACGCTCTCGGTGGAGAGCAGCCCGGGCCAGGGTGCCCTGTTTACCATGACCTTTTTGAAGATGACAAAATTGTAAGCTTTGGGACATCTGCCCGTAAGCTGCCCGTGTTATCCTGTTAGCAGATCAAGAAAGGTGGTAAACAACATGAATTTACTCACAGTAAAAAAACTGACAAAAATTTACGGGGACGGCGACGCCCGTGTAGAAGCCCTGAAAAACGTTTCCTTTAATATCACAAAGGGCAAATTCGTGGCGGTTGTGGGCGAATCCGGCTCTGGTAAAACCACATTGT
The DNA here is from genome assembly GCF_900142645.1 of Eubacterium callanderi. GTDB lineage: Bacteria > Bacillota > Clostridia > Eubacteriales > Eubacteriaceae > Eubacterium > Eubacterium callanderi. The sequence goes on along the minus strand of NZ_FRBP01000004.1, from coordinate 221,418 downwards.
TCAATACCCTTGGGGCTTTGGATACCCCGACGAAGGGGCAGGTTTTTATCGACGGCAAGGATATCTTCTCCATGAAGGAGGAGCAGCTCACCATCTTCCGGAGACGCAGCATTGGTTTTATCTTCCAGTCCTACAACCTGATTCCCGAGCTGAGCGTAGAGCAGAACATCATCTTCCCCCTCCTGCTCGATTATCAAAAGCCCGATCAGGCCTATGTGGAGGAGCTTCTGGAGGTTCTCGGGCTAAGGGAGCGCAGAAGCCACCTGCCGCGGCAGCTCTCCGGCGGGCAGCAGCAGCGTGTGGCCATCGGCAGGGCCTTAGTCACCCGGCCCATGCTCATTCTGGCCGACGAGCCCACGGGCAACCTGGACAGCAAAAACAGCCGTGAGGTTATCTCTCTGCTCAAATCCACCTCCAGGCACTACCGTCAGACCATTCTCATGATCACCCACAACCCTGCCATCGCGCAGCAGGCCGACCGGGTGCTTCAGGTTTCTGACGGTTTCCTCACCGATCTGGGAGGTGCCCTGCAATGAAAAGCTACCTCGACCTTGTTTCACAGTACGCAAGGGTGCACCGCAGGAAAAACCGGATCACCGTGCTCTGTATCACCATTGCGGTCTGCCTGGTCACCGCGATCTTCGGCATGGCCGATATGGCTATCCGGGCAGAAGTCGACCGGGCCATCCGGGAGGACGGCAATTTTCACATCGCCATCAAGGACCTGGACGAGGCCGCCGGCCAGATGATCGGCCTTCGGCCCGACGTGGCTGTCTCCGGCTGGCTTACTGCTGCTTCAAGCGCAGCGCTGGGCGGCAGGGAACTCATGCTCCAGGGAAGCAGCGAAGCCCTGTCGGCCGAGATGGGGCTTACGGTGAGCGAAGGGCACTTTCCCCAGACAGCGGATGAAGCCCTTGTAGACCGGCAGCTTCTTGATGCGCTTGGCCTGAGCATCGGCGACACCGTCACTACCGAGGCGGTGGGCGGCCCGCCGGTCACCTTTACCATCTGCGGTACCTTCAATGATTTTTCCGCCCTTAAGTCAAGAGACCGGCACGCTGCTTTTTTCAATGAAGCGGGTATAAAACAGTGTCTGGAAAACCGGGATTCCCGGACCGTCTATTACCTTCAGTTTAAAAACGCGCTTGACATCCGCCCGGGTATCGAGGATATCCAGACTACCTATGGCCTGTCCCCCGGCCAGATTCAGGAAAACCAGCGGCTTCTCGGGCTCTACGGCGTCATCGGCGACCCTTACGCCTATGCCCTTTACGGCATTGCGCTGGTGCTGTTTCTGCTGGTACTGATCGCAGGCACCATCATGATTTCCAGCAGCTTTAACATCAGTATTCTGGAGCGGACCCAGTTTTTTGGTCTGCTGCGCTGTCTGGGCGCCTCCAAAAAACAGGTCCGCCGATACGTGCGGCGCGAGAGCCTTGGCTTCAGTCTGCGGGGCATCCCAATGGGACTGCTTGCAGGCACGGTCATCATCTGGATTTCCTGCGCCGTGGTGGGGCATTTCAACCCAACCTTTTACGGCAACCTGCCCCTGTTTCAGCTCAGCCCCATCGGCCTGGCCGCTGGTGTCATCGTCGGTTTTCTGACCGTATTTCTGGCGGCCATGTCCCCCTGCAAAAAAGCCTCAAAGGTCTCCCCGTTAAACGCAGTTACCGGCAATATGGAAAGCAATCTGCCCAAGGTGCACCGGGCGGCAAAAACCAGCCGCCTGCCTGTGGACATCGCCATGGGGACCAGCCACGCCTTTGGGAACCGGAAGAATATGGCTCTGATGGCCGCCTCCTTTGCCATCAGCATTATTCTCTTTTTATCTTTTACGGTGTTCATTGATTTTATGTCCCATGCCATGCGTCCGCTGAAACCCAGCACACCGGATATTACAGTCGCCCTGGAGGAAAACGGCCTTTATCTGCCCGATGACCTGGCCGCAAAGCTTAATGAGGTTCCGGGAATCGAGCGGGCTTTTGGCAGAAAATACGCCCCGCTGCCCGAAAAAAACGGACTCGCCATCAGCCTTATCTCCTACGAAGATCAGCAGTTTGACTGGTCCGAAGCGGTGCTGGTGGACGGCAGCATTGACAGTGTCCGGGAAAATCCTGATACGGTGCTGGTCAGCTATGACAACCGCCAGAACTGGAAGACCGGCGACACCATTACCCTGCCAGCCGCAGGCGGTGACAAAACCGTTACCGTGGGCGGCGTGCTTTCCTCCCTGCCCTTTAACGCAGAGGAAAACGGCGAGATCCTCATCAGCTCAGAAGATACCTTTGACCGCATTACAGGCGGCCAGGGCTACACGGTCATCGACCTGCAGGTAAATGAAGCCGCCAGCGATGACACCCTGGGCACGGTCAACGCCCTTGTCGCAGCAGCGGAGAGCGCGCACAGCGGCACCCCAGGCTATGACATTACTGTGGCGGATTCCAGACAGGGCAATCAGGAGGCCCGCTCAGCCTTTTACACCATGTCTACCTTTGTGTACGGCTTCCTGTTCATCATTGCTCTGATCACCATTTTCAATATCATCAACAGCATGAACATCAGCGTCTCCAGCCGCATTAACCAGTACGGCGTCATGCGCGCTGTGGGGATGTCCGGCAGGCAGCTTGTGCGGATGGTGGCCTCAGAGTCGGCCGCCTATGCCCTTGTGGGCTGCGCAGCCGGCGCGGTTCTGGGACTTCCCCTTCACGCTTTCCTGTATGACCAGATGATCACCACCCGCTGGGGCGACGCCTGGAGCCTGCCCTGGCTGCCCCTGGTCATCATCATCGGTTTGTCCCTGGCCACAACCTTTCTGTCCATCATCGGGCCAACCAAAAAAATCCGCCGTATGGACATTGTGGACGTCATCAATGGAGAATGAAAAATGGAAAATGGAAAATTTACGAACACTTTTTCTATCGAAAAAGTGATTTAAACAGCGGCCTTCGGCCGCGGTCTCAATCGCTTTTGCACATGCAAAAGGGTTCTATCATTTTCCATTTTCCATTCTCAATTTTCCATTAAAAAATAGCCACCAGACTGCAACAGGCAGCTGGTGGCTGTTTATGATTAACCTTTTAATTCTTTTCTTACTTTTCCAGTCCCAGACCTGGTTTTTCAGGCAGGATCATGGTCTTGCCATTTTCCATGATAACGCCGCCTTTTACAGCTACGTCGGTCAGGGTCAGATGAGCGTCAAGGTCTGCTCTCGTGATATTTTTCATGGCAGCGCCCAGGCTGGCAGCAGCGGTGACACCGATGTTGCTTTCTTCGGCCATGCAGCCCAGCATACATTCAACGCCAGCCGCTTCAGCGATGGCGTTGATCTTCAGCGCTTCACGTATACCGCCGCATTTCATGAGCTTGATATTGATCAGGTCAACGGCATGCATTTTGATGGCTCTCATGGCATCCTTTGAGTTAAAGACGCTCTCGTCACTCATAATCGGAATTGGAGAGTGGGCAGTAACGAATGCCAGACCGTCAAAATCATGGTAAGGCACAGGCTGTTCGATGAGCTCGATGTCATAGTCTGCCAGCTTGTTGATCACAGCGATGGCTTCCTTTGGCGTCCAGCCCTGGTTTGCGTCCAGACGGATTTTAACATCCGGGCCTACTGCGTCACGGATGGCTTTAACGCGGGCTACGTCAGCTTCCACAGTGGTGCCGACCTTTGTTTTGATGGTGTCGAAGCCTTCGGCCACATGGGTTCTTGCTTTTTCAGCCATATAAGCCGGGTCGTTGATACCAACGGTCATGTCCGTTTCAAAGGTATTGGAATTTCCCCCTAAAACCTTGTATAAAGGCATGTTTGTGATTTTACCAATCAGATCATAGCAGGCGATGTCAATGGCTGTTTTAGCTGAAGGACAGTGGGCAATGGCACGGTCCATGATCCAGTAGATTTTTTCAATATCCATTGGGTCGCAGCCGATAATTTCCTTTTCCATGATGCGGATGCCGGCTTCAATGCTTTCCAGGGTTTCACCGCTGATCAAAACAGCGGCTGAGCCTTCACCGATCCCCACAAGACCTTCATCGGTTTCAATTTCAACCAGAATCTGCTCTGCGTGGGTGATAACGCCCAACGAAATATGAAATGGTTCAACCAAAGGAATCTTGACACGTTTTGTATTGATTTTCGTAATTTTCATTTTAGATACTTTCTCCCTTTATTCTGTTAAAGTTCCTGTATACAACGCAAAAGCCTGGATTTCCAGGCTTTTCGCGTTTTATTCATACTGAGCCGTCTATTTTCCAGGGAAGTGGCAGGCGCACATATGGCCATTGCCTAAATCCTTGAGCTCAGGGGTACATTCCTTACAGATCTGCTGCGCTTTGTAGCATCGGGTATGGAAACAACAGCCGCTCGGCGGATTGGCCGGGCTTGGCAGGTCACCCTGAAGAATGATTTTTTCTCTCTTGGTTTTTTCAACCGTCGGAATAACAGACAGCAATGCAATGGTATAAGGATGAGACGGATTATTGTAGAGCTCATCCTTCTCCGCGTATTCGACAACATGGCCCAGGTACATAACCGCAACCCTGTCCGAAATATGGCGTACAACACTCAGGTCATGGGAAATAAACATAAAGGCAATCCCCATATGGTGCTGCAAGTCCTCCATCAGGTTAATGATCTGGGCCTGAATGGAAACGTCGAGGGCGGATACGGGCTCATCACACACCAAAAGCTTTGGCTGTAAAATGATTGCCCGGGCAATACCGATTCTCTGACGCTGTCCACCTGAAAACTCGTGTGGATAGCGGCGGATATACTGGGTATTGAGCCCAACAAGGTCCATGATCTCAAGAACCTTTGCTTCACGCTCCTTGCTGTTCATATCCGTCTGGATTTCCAGAGGCTCACCGATAATTTCACCAACCGTCATTCTCGGGTTCAGCGACGCATAAGGGTCCTGAAACATCATCTGGAATTCCTTACGTTTTGCGCGCAGGGCCTTGCGGTCCAGGGTCATAATATCTTCACCCTCATAGATGATCTGGCCTTCAGTCGGCTCAATCAGGCGGAGAACTGAGCGTCCCATGGTGGATTTACCACAGCCGGATTCCCCTACAATACCGAGGGTTTCACTGCGGTTAAGGGTAAAGCTGACGCCGTCCACCGCTTTGACAAAGGCTTTTTCCTTGCCGAATCCGCTGCCTTTGATGGGGAACCATTTTTTCAGGTCTTTAACTTCCAGCAACACATTGTTTTTTTCTTCTGCCATTAGTTTTCTTCCTCCCATCGATCGGTATATTTAAAGCAGCGTACCTGATGGCCGTCAAGGTCAACAAGCTCTGGCCGTTCTTTGCGGCAAATATCCTTTGCGTATTCGCAGCGCGGGCAGAACAGGCAGCCCTCCGGCATATCGTTAAAGCTTGGAACCATGCCCTTGATGGTTGAAAGCTTTTCTTCCTGGCCGCCCAGCTTCGGAATACAGCTAATCAGGCCCTGGGTATAAGGGTGCAGCGGTTTTTCAAACACGGTGTCCACATCGGTATACTCAACGACCTGGCCCGCGTACATAACCATAACGTTATCGGCAACCTCAGAGATAACCCCAAGGTCATGGGTAATCATCATGACAGCGGTGCCGGTTTTTTCCTTGAGCTCATTGATCAGGTTGAGGATCTGGGCCTGGATGGTAACGTCCAGTGCCGTTGTCGGTTCATCGCAGATCAAAAACTCAGGGTTACAGGAGAGGGCCATGGCGATCATAACACGCTGGCGCATCCCGCCTGAAAACTCATGGGGATAGGAATTAAGACGCTTTTCGGCATCTGGGATCTTGACGAGATCCAGCATCTGAATCGCGCGTTCCCGGGCCTGTTCCTTTGTCATATCCTCGTGAATCAGGACAGCTTCCATAATCTGCTGCCCTACAGTGTAAACTGGGTTCAGGGAAGTCATGGGTTCCTGGAAGATCATGGCAATTTCCTTGCCACGGATTTTCCGCATTTCTTCCTTATCTTTATTCAGCAGGTTTTCACCTTTAAAATCAATTTCGCCGTTGACAATTTTCCCCGGCTTTCCAATCAGCTGCATAATCGACATCGATGTGATACTTTTACCACAGCCAGACTCACCTACAACCCCAAGTGTTTCGCCTTTATCTACAGAAAAACTAACACCATCAACAGATTTAACGACACCTTCATCGGTGTAGAAATAGGTTTTAAGGTCTTTTACTTCTAATAATTTCATGTCGTAATCACCGCTTTCTGATCTTAATTCTTCAACTTCGGATCCAGGGCGTCTCTGAGGCCGTCACCGAACATATTAAAGGAAATTACTGTGATAATAATGGCGATTCCGGGGAATATACTATACAGCGGGTCGCTGTTGATATATGGCTGCGCGTAGCTGATCATGGAGCCCCAGCTCGGATCTGGCGGCTGGATACCAATACCGAGGAAGCTTAAAGACGCCTCGGTCAGAATCGCACTTGGAATACCAAGGGTTATCAATACAATAATGGTTGAAATACAGTTTGGAATCATGTGCTTCATGATAATTCGGAAGCCACTGCCGCCACTGGCAATACAGGCCTCAACGAATTCCTTTTCTTTGAGCTGCATAACCTGCCCGCGGACCATTCTGGCTGTCTGCACCCAGTTGACAATCGCAAGGGCGATAAACAGACTGGTGAGGCCAGTACCAAGCGCAAACATGATTGCCATAGCTAACAGCAGGTCTGGGAAAGCTGCGAAAATTTCCATGATTCTGGAAATAACAGTATCCACCTTACCGCCGTAATAGCCCGCCAGCGAACCGAGGGTAACACCCAGAATGGTCGCGATGATCTGGGCAATAATCCCTGCTGAAAGGGATACGCGGGTACCGTAAATAACACGGGATAAAATATCGCGCCCGTATTCATCGGTGCCAAACAGGTGCTCGCCTGAAGGTGACTGAAGGGCAATGGCCAAATTCTGCTGGTTTGGATCATAGGGAGAAATAAGCGGAGCCAGAATGGCGACAAGCGCCAGAATGATAATGATCCCCATGCAGACCATGGCAACCTTATTTTTCTTCAGGCGGTTGAAGCTGTCCTTCCAGTAGCTTTTTGACTGGACGACAATTTCCTGTCCTGTCTTCTCCTCAGCGTAGTTGTTTCGTTTATATCCAAGATTTGGTGTCTTCATTATTTTTTACCCTCCGTAACTCGAATTCTTGGGTCAATGAATGCATAAGAAATATCGACCAGAAGGTTTACCAGTACAAAGGCAACGGCCACGTAGAGCATGGCACCACGCAGAAGCGGAAGGTCACGGTTATTGAGGCTCGTAACCAGAACATTACCAATTCCTGGAATTGTAAATACTTTTTCAATGAGCATGGAGCCGCCAAGCATGTAGCCAAGCTGTGTCCCCAACAGAGTAACAATCGGGATCAAGGCGTTTTTGAAGGCATGCTTCCACATGACAACACTTTCCTTTACCCCTTTTGCCCTCGCAGTACGAATATAGTCCTGCCCGATAACGTCCAGCATACTCGTACGTGTGATACGGGCAATGGATGCGGCGTACCGCGTCCCGAGCGCAATACTCGGCAGGATAAAATAAATGGGCGATGAAAACCCGGAAATCGGCAGTAAATCAAGTTGCAGGCCGAAGATAATCTGTAGAATAATGGCAACCCAGAAAGATGGTGCGGAAATACCTACGATAGAGAGTGTCATTAATGTTGAATCCAGTGCTTTACCTCTGTAAATAGCAGCCAGCATTCCACAAGTCACCCCAATAATTACGGCAAAGACAAAAGAACATGCTGCTAACTGAAGCGTAATGAAAAAGCTGCGGGTTAATGTTGCCATAACCGGCTCTTTTGTGAAATAAGAAGTCCCCAAATCACCATGAAAAATTCCAACTAGAAAATCCCAATATTGCTGGAATAAAGGTTTGTCCAATCCTAACGAATGACGCACTTGCTCAACAGTTGCAGGATCTGCACGTTTTTCAAGCATCAACGCTACAGGGTCACCGGGCAGCACATTCATCAATAAGAAGACAATGATACTGATAGCGAAAAGAACCAGCAATGTCTGCCCAAGTCTTTTTAGGATATATTTACCCAAACTGTTTTCCTCCTTTTTTAATTTATACCATTTAAAATACACGGCAGAACAAAACCTTACGAGTTGTCCTACCGTGTCTTTAAACTTATAAATAACCCTTTATATCACTTAGGATAATTCTGCTGTTTCAAAATGGAAACGGAACATATCCGTAACTTCAAAATTCTTAACTGCAGAGTTCATCAAATAATATTTGGTTTCATGACAAATCGGAATAGCAGCATAATCCTGACGTGTAATCATTTGATCTGCCTTTGAATAGATTTCCTGACGTTTTGATTCGTCGGTAATCTGACGGCCTTCGTTCAACAGCGCATCAAATTCAGGATTCTGATATTTACTTGAATGTGTCATTGTAACGATCGGTGCAAAACGCTGATAAATCATTCCATCTGGGTCAATGTAATCAACATACCAGTTGCTGACGCCCAAAGGAATCTGTCCGCCTAAATCCATATCATTGTAAGCAGCGCCGTCAACTTCGCTTAAATTAAGTGTAAAGCCAGCTGCGCGTGCCTGGTCCTGAATAGCGGTTGCAATTTTGGTTTTGAATGGATATTTTGAAGATAATGGCACATCAATGGTGTAACCATTCGGATATCCGGCTTCTGCCAATAACTGTTTTGCTTTTTCGGGATTATATTCATATGCAGGTGCTGATTCATTGTATCCGATCAGGCCTTCTGGAAGGAAAGTCTTAGCCGGAACAGCAGTACCGTTTAATAAATCTTTGCAGATCGCTTCTCTGTCGATCGCATAGCTTAAAGCTTCTCTTACTTTAACTTCAGGAATCATTTCAACACTCGGTGTTAAATAGATTTCCCCGATTGGCATGAAGGAGTGAATGCTGTCCTTGATGTCTGCATTGTCTTTATACTGTGGGTATAAGGTAGCGTCTAACTGAACAATATCAATGTTGCCCTTCTGGAATTCCATAACCTGTGTGTTGGCATCTTCCATAAATTTGAAAGAAACACCAGCGTTTTTGGCTGGTTCGCCATGATAGTCATCGAATTTAGAGCATTCGATTCCCTGTCCTGCAACATAGCTGTCCATTTTGTATGGGCCAGTACCGTAAAGCACTGTTCTACCCCAGTCTGCGCCCGCATCTTTACAGGCCTTTTCTGGATAGATGGCTACGTAAGCTGTTGCAATGGTAGAAGTAAATGGACTGAAAGGCTGTTCCAGCACAATATCAAACTTCTGGTCATCGATAATTTTAAAACCTTCCAGGGAGGTAGCTGTTTTGTCAATCAATGCCTGTGCGCCCACGATCTGGTCGATCATAGAGCCCATAACACCTTCGGTTAATAAACGTTCAAAGGAATATTTAACGTCAGACGTTTTCACAGTTTCTCCATTATGGAATTTAACATTATCCTTCAATTCAAAAGAATAGGTTAAACCATCGTCAGAGATTTTTGGCATTTCCTTGATCAATTCTGGTGCTAATGTACCATCATTTTTCAGGCTGATTAATGGCTGTGTGATCTGGTCAGCAACCATCATTAAATAACTACTAGTCTGTTTCTGCGGGTCAATCGGCACATTAGGATCCTGCATTGCTACACGGATCTTACCGTCTGAAGATGTTCCCCCAGAAGAACTTCCACCGGTTCCGCAGCCTGCAATACCGATGGCAAGTACGGCTACAAGCAGCAGAGCAAAAAGTTTTTTTACACTCTTCATTTCTTCGTCCTCTCTCTTTTTTTATTTTGAGTATATGGATAAGCAGCATTCTTAAAACTTGTTTAAAAAACGCTACAAACCGTTCGTTATTATAATATAAAAAAACAGATACGTCAATTTTCTTGGCTAAAGCTGAATATAAAAAAACTCTAAAAGTCGGCTGTCTTAGCCAATTTTAGAGTTTATGATTAAATTTGGCAGGGGCAGAAGGATTTGAACCCTCGGCACGTGGTTTTGGAGACCACTGCTCTACCAACTGAGCTATACCCCTACAGAAAAATGGCTTTTGCATAGCAAAAGCGACTGGTGTTATTCGTGTATTAAATTCAAATGGTGGGCCATCAGGGACACAAATGCTCTGCATTTGTCCTCCTCGGTTTTTAAAACCTCGGAGATTTTCGCTAAAAACCAATTGGTTTTTTTCACGCTCAAACCCCCACGGGGTTCGAGTCCCATATAAGGCTCGTTTAATTTTTAGTAATGCTTAAATCTGATTGCTTTATTGTGAAATGGTGGGCCATCAGGGACTCGAACCCTGGACACCCTGATTAAGAGTCAGGTGCTCTAGCCAACTGAGCTAATGGCCCATTTGTGTGACCTCAGATTTAAGGTACTCGTATATTATAGCCATATCGATACTGGAATGCAAGTACTTTTTTAAATTTTTTTTATTTTTTTTACGCAGTGTACAATTTGACGAAACAGAGCTGCCTGCTGCGGCAGCTCTGTTTTGGGGTTTCAAACCTTCAAGTCAATTTCAGTCATGGTAAGCAGGTCCTTGTTGGCATCCAGTACAGGCTGTACCTCTTCCTCAATAAAGTCCACCACCTGCTGCGGCGCGCGGCCAATATATAAAGAAGGATCGAGAATGCTTTCGATGTCCTCTTCTTTAATCCCAAAGGTACCGTCCGCCACAATGCGTTCGATAAGGTCATTGGGCTTGCCCTCAACCTTGACAGTCGCCCCGGCTTCCATGGAGAGCACCCGGATTTTCTCATGGAGATCCTGACGGTCTCCGCCGTTTTTCACGCCTTCCATGATAATATTTTCGGTAGCCATGAAGGGCAGCTCATTCATGATATGCTGATGGATCACCTTTGGATAAACCACCAGATTTTCGGAAATATTGATGGCGATGGAAATAATGGAGTCCGCCGCCAGGAATGCCTCTGGCACGGAAATACGCTTGTTGGCAGAATCGTCCAGCGTTCTTTCAAACCATTGGGTAGCCGCCGTAATGGCCGGGTTCAGAGAATCGACAATGATGTAGCGCGCCAGTGAACAGATACGCTCGGAACGCATGGGGTTTCTCTTGTAGGCCATGGCTGACGAGCCAATCTGTGTTTTCTCAAAGGGCTCTTCCACTTCCTTCAGGTGCTGGAGCAAACGAATGTCTGTGGCAAACTTACTCAGGCTCTGGGCAATACCGCTGAGCACTGCCAGAACCTGGCTGTCAAATTTACGGGGATAGGTCTGTCCTGTGACGGCATAGGTTGCCTTAAAGCCCATTTTTTCAGCTACCAGCCTGTCGATCTGCTTTACCTTTTCCTGATCATTTTCAAATAAGTCCATAAAGCTGGCCTGGGTGCCGGTGGTGCCTTTGGCGCCGCGCAGGCGCACGATGCTGATGAGATGGTCCAGATCTTCCAGGTCAATCATCAGGTCCTGTATCCAGAGACTGGCGCGCTTGCCCACAGTGGTCAGCTGTGCAGGCTGAAAATGGGTAAAGCCCAGGGTCGGCAGGTCCTTGTATTCCAGCGCGAATTTCGACAGAGCGCTGATAAGGTTCAGCAGGCATTTGCGGATGTGTACCAGGCCCTCCGTATAGGTGATAATGTCTGTGTTATCCCCCACATACGCGCTGGTAGCGCCTAAATGGATAATCCCCTTCGCTTTGGGGCATTGCTCCCCATAGGTGTGCACATGGGCCATCACATCATGGCGCAGGATTTTTTCTTCTCTGGCAGCTGTTTCATAGTCAATATCATAAATCTTGGATTTCAGCTCCTCAATCTGTTCGTCGGTGATGGGCAGTCCCAGCTCCTGTTCAGCTTCTGCCAGAGCAACCCAAAGCTTACGCCAGGTTGAAAACTTGTTATCGGCAGAAAAAATCCGGCAGACTTCCTTGGACGCATAGCGTTCAATCAGTGGACTCTCGTAAAATTCTTTCATCTTCTTACTCTCTTTCTCCTATTTATATATTAATGCGGTCATGCAGGGCATGCCGATGCTAAAAACGCTTCAATCCGGTTAAATCCTTCTTCAATCTCTTCCATCGAAGTGGCAAAGGATAAACGGATATGCTCGGTAACACCAAAGGCCTCACCTGGTATGGTAACGACCTTCTGCTCGTTCAGCAGCCTTTGTGAAAATTCGTATCCGGACGCAATTCCGTATCTATTATCCTCGATAACCTGGCTGATGTCTACAAAAATATAAAAAGTACTCTGGGGGTAGATATAGCTGAGCTGTGAGATTTTGTCCAGACGGGCCATCATTCCCCTGCGGCGCTCATCAAAAATACGGATAATCTCATTCACCACCTCACCCTTTTCCTCAAGCGCAGTGATCCCTGCGTACTGGGTAATGGTCGAGGGGTGGGAAATCGTATGCCCCTGAATCCGCTTCATGCCTGCGATAATGTCCGCGGGCGCTGCGGCGTAACCCAGCCGCCAGCCTGTCATGGCATAGGTTTTTGAAAAGCCGTTGACCAGAATAGTGTTATTTTTGATCGCTTCTCCCAAAGAAGCAATACTGACCATTTTGTTGCCGTCATAGACAAATTCCTCATAGATTTCATCGGCTATCACCAGAATATCTGCCGCTACTGCCACATCTGCAAGCGCCTGGAGCTCTTCACGGCTGTATAATACCCCTGTGGGGTTTACAGGCGTGTTAAGCATCATGGCTTTGGTTTTATCTGTAATGGCTGCTTTCATCTGCTCTGCGGTCATTTTAAAGGCATTTTCAGGGTCTGTATCTACCACTACGGGCACACCGCCTGCCAGCTTGACCATTTCTGTATAGCTGACCCAGTAGGGCTTGGGAATAATAACCTCATCTCCCGGGTTCAGAATGGTCTGTAAGGCCACTGAGAGGCTGCTTTTGGCGCCGCTGTTAACAATGATCTCATCCATGCCATAGCTCAGGCCGTTATCCTCCCTCAGTTTTTTGGCGATGGCATTGCGCAGCGCCGCTACTCCTGTCACTGCGTCATATTTGGTATGTCCGGCGTCGATGGCGGCCTTGGCGCCGTCACAGATGTACTCCGGCGTGGTGAAATCGGGTTCTCCGGTTCCAAAGCTCACAACGGATTCACCTGCTTCGCGAAAAGCCTTTGCCTTTTCCGACAGGCTCAGTGTCAGGGAATCAATACAGTTTTCTACTTTTTCTGCTACTCTTGCTCTCATTGTCTACTCCTCATAAATCCGGTATATCCGTTCAATTTTAACCGGCTGGTTTGTCATGTCGTCAACCTCAACCACGATCCCATTGATCTGCCAGGGGCGGGCTTTTTCGATGACAAAACGCTCTGGCCGTTTGGTCACCATATTACCTATAATAATGTCTTTTTCCACACCGATAACCCCATTTAAAGGGCCTGTCATGCCCAAATCGGTAATATAGGCGGTTCCGCCGGGCAAAATCCGCTCATCCGCAGTCTGCACATGGGTATGGGTTCCCACCACAATGGAGGCTTTTCCGTCCAGATAATACCCAAAGGCGATCTTTTCTGAGGTGGCCTCAGCGTGGAAATCCACAATCAAAAGGTCAAATTTGCCCTCAATTTCCGGCCATACGCGGCTGAACAGGTTAAAGGGGGAATCCAGCTCCGGCATAAAGATCTGTCCGGACAGGTTCATCACACAGATGGTTTTGCCGCTGTGCTCAAAAAAATCATAGCCCTTGCCCGGGCAGGGAGCCGGATAGTTGAGCGGTCTTATAATCCTTGGAAATTTCTCAATATAATTGACCATTTCTTTTTGCTGCCAGACGTGATTGCCCATGGTCATGACATCAATGGGCAGGTTAAACAGCTCCCTGGCGTTTTTTTCAGTAATGCCGTTTCCGCCGGAAGCGTTCTCGCCATTGACAATGGTAAAATCAATCTGATATTCCTCGATCAGGCTGTCCAGCTGTTCCTTGAGCACGGTTCTCCCCGGCCGGCTGACCACATCGCCAATCATTAATATTTTCATCGTTACTCCAGTCTTCTTTTCATGAATAAATAAAAGGGAAGGGGCTTTGCCCCTCCCCTTTTATTATTTTTAATCGGATCACAGATTCCTCAAAAGCCTTTCTATCCCTTGCAGGATGGCTTTTTCGTCATCTGCGTTACTTGGCATACTCCACGGCTCTGGTTTCACGGATGACGTTGACCTTGATATTTCCCGGGTATTCCATTTCAGATTCAATCTTCTTGGCAATATCGCGGGACAGCATCATCATGTCGTCATCATTGACAGAGTCTGGCTTAACCATTATGCGCACTTCGCGCCCAGCCTGAATCGCAAAGGATTTTTCGACACCATCAAAGGAGGTGGCGATTTTTTCCAGCTCTTCCAGCCGCTGTACGTAGGAGACAAGTGTTTCTCTCCTTGCGCCGGGTCTTGCGGCTGAGATGGCGTCAGCAGCCTGCACAAGCACAGCCTCAATGGTTGTGGCTTCCACATCGCCGTGATGGGCCTCTACCGCGTGGATCACATTTTTGTTTTCCTTGTATTTCTTCAGCAGGTTTACGCCGATTTCGACATGGTTTCCTTCAACCTCATGGTCGATGGCTTTGCCGATATCGTGCAGCAGGCCTGCGCGTTTTGCAATTTTAACGTTGGCGTCCAGTTCAGCGGCCATCAGGCCAGCCAGGTGGGCAACCTCAATGGAATGCTTGAGCACGTTCTGGCCGTAGCTGGTACGGTATTTCAGACGTCCTAACAGCTTGACAACTTCGGGATGTAATCCGTGGATACCTGTGTCAAAACAGGCCTGTTCTCCAACTTCCTTGATCTGAGCATCCATTTCTTTTTGAGATTTTTTTACAATCTCTTCAATTCTTGCTGGATGGATTCGTCCGTCAATAATCAGTTTTTCCAGTGACAAACGGGCTACTTCACGCCGGATCGGATCAAAACCGGAAAGAATAACGGCTTCCGGTGTGTCATCAATGATCAGGTCTATGCCCGTCAGGGTTTCCAGTGTACGAATGTTACGGCCTTCACGGCCAATAATACGGCCTTTCATTTCATCATTTGGCAGGTTGACCACAGTAATGGTATTTTCTGCCACATGGTCTGCCGCGCAGCGTTGAATGGACTGCGCAATCAGCTCCTTGGCCTTTTTGTCTGCTGTCGCTTTGGATTCAGCCTCGATCTGGCGGATCATTACCGCCGCTTCGGCGCGGGTTTCCTTGGCAACATCATCCAGTAAAATCTGTTTTGCTTCCTCAAAGGTCATGCCTGAAATACGTTCCAGTTCCCTGACCTGTTCTTCATAGAGGCTGTCCAGCTTTTCCTGTTTCTTATCAAGCTCTTTGTTTTTTCTTTCGAGCTTGTCCTCATTGCGCTCGAGATTTGCCGCCTTTTTGTCCAGGTTTTCTTCCTTCTGGATCAAACGGTTTTCCGTTTTCTGGAGCTCGGCGCGTCTCTCGCGGTTATCTTTTTCAATCGCTTCTTTTAAGGCTAAGGATTCCTCCTTGGCGTTAAACAGCATTTCCTTCTTTTGGGCTTCGCCCTCTTTGACTGCATCGTTTACGATTTTCTTGGCTGTTTCTTCAGCACTATTTATCTTGCCCTCAGCGACGTTTTTGCGGATAAAATACCCAACGCCAAAGGCAATGACTATACCAACGATTAAGCATATAGTTAATATGTCTATAACATTCACCTCCCTAAAGTAAATATTTTGTTATTATTGTTTTTTTAGACACTCATTATAAAGTCTATTTTATACTTTTTTGAATTTAGTGTCAAGAATCAATGCTATGTTAGAAGTTTATATTTTACCGCTTAAGTACAACTTAAACAAGCCGGCCCGCAGGCCGGCTGTTTACACGTACACAATATTGATGGATTTGTTGAGCTCCTTGAGCAAATTGATAAGGCGCTGGGTGATCTTCCACTTTGAGCTGAGCGCATCGGGGAAATCCGGGTTCTGGTGGGCCGGGTTGATGGAATTGCCCAGAATCAGATCCAGATGGGTGCAGTGGTTTACCAGCAGATCTGCCAGAATGGACGCGCCGTTGTTTCCCTCAAAGACTTCATGCCCCCGGCGCTTGTGGATATAATCCTCAATGATATTGACAGTTTCCTGGATGGTCAGCACCCCTTCGGTTACGAGGTCAATGGACTTCATACGGCCAACTGGCGGTACCCGTTCCGACATGGTGTCAAGATCAATATCGATTTTCTCATCGTACTCCCGGGACACAATATTGCTGGCGGTGCCGCCGCATACCACCTTTGTGCCCTTGGCTTCATCCAGAATCTCTCGGATCATCTGGTCCTTGGTCCGGTCCAGGGGCGGCCCTGAAAACAGCGTCACATACTGGTGCTCCTCGGCCTTCATCACCACAACTGTTGTGTCGTCGCCGGGCTCGCCGCCGTAAAGGTCATTGCAGGTCTCGATCATCCGCATGGAGATATCCTTTGAGGTGACCATTTTCTCATCATAGGTGCGTGCCAGAAGATAGTCGGCCGCGTCCTCCCACTGCCATCCGAAATTGAGCAGGGTTCCCACCCCGGCGTGGATCACACCGTCACTGAAAAAGCCAAGAACATCATTCTCCTCAATTTTCATGGTGGTTTCGTAGATCTGTTTGCCCTGGAACTCGATGGGATGGCGTTCCAGCTCTAAAATTTCCCCGTCCCGGATATAGACAATGGGCGGGTTGTCAAACTCAACGATATAAAGCCGCCGGGTTTTCCAGTAAACCTGGACGATGGTAAAGGTCGAGTAAGCCAGCTTCCGGACCTGGCAGACCGGGAGGGTGGCCTCCAGCGTTTCCACCACATCCTTGAGCGACATCTTGTCCTCCAGCATGGTCGCCGCAATGGTGGAGGTCATGGTCGCCAGGATATTGGCTTTCACACCGCTTCCAAGCCCGTCGGCCAGAACAACGATCACGCTCTCATCGTTGATGCGGATTTCCACATTATCGCCGCACAGCTCCTGGTGGTGCTTATTGATGCTGTCATGGGCAATATCGACAAAAAAAGCCATTATTCCTCTTCCTCTCTTGTTCCTACAACCTTTTGCAGCCGGGTCAGCGTAACTTTGGTCTCGGCAGTGGTTTCACCCAGCAGCTCTGCGATTTCATGGGCGACGCGCATCTGCTTGTCGATGACCTTCTGGGCCATATCCAGGGTTTCTTCCTGCATCTTCTGATATGCCCGTTCTTTTTTGATCTCTCTGGAGATGTCCACAAATATTCCCATGTACATCTTCTGTCCCGGGATATAGGTCAGAATTTCCATAAAATGGATATTGCCGCGGGCGTAAAGTCCCCGTCCGCTGTAATAATTGCCCTCGACATTGTCCAGCTTTTTGAACGGGTTGTAGTCAAAGACTTCAACGAAATTTTTGTGCAGCACATCGGTTTTGGCGGTCTTGAACAGCTTTTCGGCTGCCCCGTTAAAATCAACGATCCTGAAATCCTTGTCCAGCACCGCGATGGCGTTTGGCGTCGACGCGATAATTAAATTGGAGATGGCCTCGTTGCGGTTGCGCATAAAAGGCAGGCACATGTCCAGCTCTGCCATGCCGCAGTAAACCGCCGCGGCTTTTTCACGGCAGCTGTCATAACCGCAGGTACCGCAGTTCAGCTCGTCTTTCGGGGTGAATTTTCCTGTCTGCCGCAGAATTTCTTCAATGGCTTCCTCCGGCACACCCGCAAAGGGGTCCTTTTTCTCAACAGCGAAGCCACGGCTGAAATCTGGTGCCTGCTCCGGTGTTTCCGGGTCCTTCCGGGCATTATTATTAATGTAATCTGTCACGCGCTCGATCCGCTCATACTTGACCAGAGGGCTGTGGGTATTACCCGGGCCGTTGACACAGCCCTCGACGCAGGCGTTCATTTCGATCCAGTACTGGCCCTCCAGCTTACCGATATCATCCAGAAAGTCACGGCAGTTTTTGAGGCCGTCAATTTTTATGACCCGCCGGACGCCCTGCACACCTGGTACACTGGTCTTTTCCACACCTCCGGCCAGCGGATAGAAGCGCGCCACGTTACAGCCCGTCGCGTCAAAGCTGCCTGCTGGCATATCGGCTACATTAATCCCTTCTTCCTTAAACCACACATCCAGCTCATCAAAGGTCAGCACGCCGTCGATGATCGGACTGGCAGCGTCGACGGCTTCCATCTTCTTTGAGATGCAGGGCCCTGCGAACACAACTTTCGCGTTGGGATACCTTTCCTTCAGCATCATACCGTGAGCGGTCATGGGAGATACCACCTCACTCAGGTATTCCACCACATCGGGATAATATTTTTCGATCATCATGTTAACCGTCGGGCAGGAGGTTGTGATCACATGGCGTTTTGTGCCCCAGTAATCCTTGGCATAGTATTTTGAGACCTGCTCTGCCCCAATAGCAGTCTCCTCAATCACTGTAAATCCCAGAGCCCGCAGCCCGCCCAGTACCTGCAGCGGGTCTTCCGTATTAAACCCGGCGGGAAAGGACGGCGCCAAACTCAGAACCACCGGTCCCTCCTCCAGCCACTGCCTGATGCTGTCCACATCGCTGGCCACATATTTGGCATTCTGGGGACAAATCCGAAAACAGTTACCGCAGCCAATGCACAGATCCTCAACGATCTGAGCCTGATTATCCATCAGTTTAATGGCCTTTACCGGACAGTATCGAATACATTTATAACAATTCCGGCAGCTCGCCCTGGTAAAATTAATGACACCCATTATTTCCCTCCATTATCTGGTCAAACAGCTGGTCAACGCCCTCTGGCTTAACCGTATAAATATGATCGTCAACCTTGACAGCCACCCCGTCGCTGCAGGCGTCCAGACAGAAGGTACCCATCAGCTCCACTTCATTTTCGAGGCCCCGTTCAGCCACCAGCTCCTTGAAGCGCTGTACCACCTGATAGGAACCCTTGACATGGCAGGCACTGCCAATACAAATATGTATTTCCTTCATTTTTTACTCCTCAATATTGTTCTAATCCCTGTGTTTTTCTGACAGATTAATCCTAGCACGCCTGACAGCCCTTGTCAATTAGTACTGCCGCTTGAATTCTTCGCCATTTTCTGTTAAAATAGTCATATCGAAATCGTTTTAAAGATTTATCTATCCGAATTTTTTATCCTAAAGTCAATCCATGGATTCAAAATCGTCAGAGTGCAGCGGGAAACGGCTGTGCTTTCCATTGTGAGAAGGATAGATGATAAACGTGCGCACTGCGTTTATTTCCTCCTCGCAAATTATAATGGTATAGAAGATTATTCTTTTATATATTTAATTTTCATTATCAAGGAGGAAGAGAAATGAAAAAAAAATTAACACTGGTTCTGGCCGCGCTGTTGACGATGACCATGGTCATCGGCCTGGCAGGATGCAGCAGCAACAACAATACTGCTAAAACCGAAAAGCTGGAGCCAGGCTCCAACGGTGAAATTATTATGGCCACCACCACCAGCACACAGGACAGCGGTTTGCTTGATGTGCTCCTGCCCAAGTTTGAAGAGGAAACCGGCATTGCCGTAAAGGTTGTGGCCGTCGGAACGGGTAAAGCCATTGAAATGGGCAAAAACGGAGAAGCCGATGTGCTTCTGGTTCATGCAAAATCTCAGGAAGAGGATTTTGTCAAGGAAGGCTATGGCATCGAACGTTTTGACGTTATGTACAATGACTTCATTGTTCTGGGCAGTAAGGATGACCCGGCAAAACTGAAGGAAGTCGCTCCAAACGACGCGGTAAAAGCCTTCCAGACCATTGCTGAAACCCAGTCTGAATTTGTATCCAGAGGCGACAAATCCGGTACCCATACCAAGGAGCTGGGCCTGTGGGAAAAAGCAGGCGTTACCCCTGCAGGACAGCCCTGGTACATCGAATCCGGCTCTGGCATGGGCGACACCCTGAAAATGGCCAATGAAAAATTAGCCTATACCCTGTCTGACCGCGCTACCTGGTTAAATATGAAGGATAATCTGGATCTTGAAGTTGTTGTCGAAAAGGATGATAACCTGTATAACCAGTACGGAGTCATTGTCGTCAACCCTGACAAGGTCAGTGCTGAGCTGAACACCGACGGCGCCAAAAAATTCCAGGAATGGATTTTAAGCGACGAAGCGCAAAAGGCCATCGCTGATTATAAAATCAACGGCGAACCAACCTTTGTACCAAACGCCAGCAAATAAGCATTAACTGAATTTAGAATTTGTCAGCGTCCGTTTTTTCGGGCGCTGATTTTGAATTGACAGACTGACGAGGTTTCCTATGGATTATATTATCAATGGCTTCATTGAGGCCTTCCATCTTCTGATCTCCGGCGACCCGGAAATTTACCAGATTGTCGGGCTTTCCTTGTATGTATCCTTCTCCTCCACCATTTATTCCACTGTTCTCGGCGTGCCACTGGGCATCCTGCTCGGCATCAAGGAATTCAGGGGAAAGCGGATCGTATCCCGGCTGCTTTACACTTTTATGTCTTTTCCGCCGGTCATCATTGGACTGTTCACCTCACTGGTGCTCGCCCGCTCCGGTCCGTTAGGGCATTTAAAGCTCATGTACACGCCCACTGCCATGATCATCGCCCAGGTGATCCTCGTTACGCCTATTATCATGGGCATTGTGTTTAACGACACCACTGTCAACGGCCAGGTTGTGGTAACCATGGGTAAAACCCTTGGGGCAGGCGGCCGGGATATTCTCTTCCTGCTGATCCGGGAGCTTAAGGCCAGCATCATGATCGCTCTGGTCACCGGTTTCGGGCGGGCTGTATCCGAGGTCGGTGCTGTGATGATCGTGGGCGGCAATATAAAAAACTATACACGGGTCATGACCACCTTTATTGCCATGAACAATAACATGGGTGAATACGCTGTTTCCATCGCCATGGGCATTATTCTGCTGGTCATCTCTTTTGTCACGAATTCGATCCTGTACAAATATATGGTAGGAGACCCTTATGCAAATCGCGATTGAAAAACTCACCAAGACTTATCACGGAAAAACCGTCCTGTCACTGGACAGCCTGCGTCTTGAATCCGGAAAAATCCACGGAATTTTAGGACCTAACGGCTCAGGAAAAACCACCCTGATGAAATCTGTCGCCGGGCTTCTCGCCCCCACCAGCGGCGTCATCACTTACAATGGCCTCCCTGGTGATGAAACTGTGCTGAAAAAGCTGACCTACGCCAGCCACACCCCCTACCTTTTCGCCATGTCGGTCTATGACAACATCGCTTATCCCCTGAAGATACGCAAGTACGGAAAAGCTGCCGCCGCCCCCATCGTCGAGGGGCTGCTGCGGGAATTTAAAATCGAGGAGATCGCAAAGCAGAACGCCAAAAAGCTTTCCGGCGGCGAATCCCAGAAAACAGCCCTGGCCCGTGCGCTGTCCTTTTCACCAGATACCCTGCTTCTGGATGAGCCCACCGCCAACATTGACCCTCAGAGCCTGAAAATTATTGAAGCTGCACTGATTAAAAGAAACCGTGAAGCCGGACTGACCGTTATCATCATCACCCACAATCCAAGCCAGGCCTACCGCATCTGTGACTCCCTGAGCTTTATGGATTCCGGAAGGCTCCTCTTTAACGGCAGTGTCAAAGCCTTTAAAGCCTCGAAAAATCCAGTCATTCGGGATTTTATTACCTTAAACTAACGGGCAGCAAGCCCTCAGGAGGAACCAATGAACCAGCAAGCCAGTACCCGCGATAAAGATTGGAAAAAACGGATCATCCTTTTTTTAACCAGCCAGACCGTTTCCCTTCTCGGCTCTTCTCTCACCCAGTATGCCATCATCTGGTATGTCACACTGACCACCTCCTCAGGGCTTATGCTGACCATTTCCACACTTGTCACCTTTATTCCGCAGGTACTGATCTCCCTCTTTGCCGGCGTGTGGGCGGACCGCTATAACCGGAAACACCTGATTATCTGCGCCGATGCTCTGGTCGCCCTTTCCACACTGGGGCTGGCCTTCAGCTTTTTCGTGGGCTACCGGGAGTTATGGATTATCTTCCTGGTATCCGCTATCCGCTCGGTAGGCACTGGTATCCAGACCCCCACCGTCAACGCGCTCATTCCGCAGATCACGCCCAAAAGCATGCTTATGCGTGTGACCGGCTTTAACGGAAGCCTCCAGAACATGACCATGATTGTGGCTCCGGCGGTCAGTGGCGCCCTGCTGGCCACAGTGTCTGTGGAATCGACCTTTTTCATTGATGTTGTCACTGCCATCATTGGCATTTCCCTGCTGTCCATTCTCAAAATCCCACCCCACAAACGGGCTGAGTCTGCCAAGGACACGGGCACTGTTTCCGATTTAAAAACCGGCATTCTTTACGCTTACCGGCATTCTTTCATCAAGGTGCTGCTTGTTTTTTATGCGCTGCTCATGTTTTTAGTGACACCCACCGCCTTTTTGACCCCCCTTCTCATAGCCAGAACCTTTGGCGGGGAGGTATGGTATCTGACTGCCAACGAAGTCATCTACAGTGTCGGCGCCATGATCGGCGGCCTCGTCATTGCCGCCTGGGGCGGCTTTAAGAGCCGTGTAACCACCATTATGGTCTTTAGTACCCTGTGCGGCGTCTTCTGCCTGGGGCTTGGACTCTCACCAGTTTTTCCTGTCTTTTTAGGGTTTATGCTCTTTGTGGGGTTAACTGTTCCCTTTATCACCGCGCCCATCACCGTCCTGCTTCAGGAACGGGTGGAGGAAGCCATGCAGGGCCGTGTTTTCAGCCTTGTCCAGATTATGGCCGCCACAGCCTTTCCGATCGGCATGACAGTCTTTGGCCCATTGGCGGATATGGTTGACGTCCGGCTGATCATTATTGCTACTGGTATTCTCACTGCCCTCTGCGGTTTTATCGTTTATCACAATAAAATCCTCCGGTCACAGGAAAATTAGGCATTCTACTTTTAGAATTAACTTTTGTTTTAACAAGCGCCTTTTATTGAAAACTTAAAAATCAACAACTATATTTTTTGTTTGCAATTCCGTTACAATTGGATTTTCTTCTTTAAGAATTCGTTACATTTTAAGGAAATACGGTATGAAATAAGGTATAATATTTTCTAACAGCAGTTAACTGATCTTCACTATTTTACATTATTATGCTTAACGAAATCATTTCAGAAGGAGAATCACAGCATGAAAAAATTTATTCACAAATTTGTTCCTTCGCTTTTATGCGTCTGCCTATTGTTTGCCTATTCGCTGCAATTTGCACCGACCGTAAAGGCTGCGGAATTCTCACCAAGGACTGAAAAACCGGACTATTATTCTTATCCTTACAGCCAGTCCAGTGGAAATCCGTTTGAGTTAAACCCTTTGACGGGAGGTAATTGTACCTACTACGCCTGGGGCCGTGCTTACGAAATTCTGGGCTATCCGCTTCCAAATAAACAGGTGGACAGCAATCCAAACGGATGGGGAAGCTTCAGAAGCAATGCAAAGTATTTCTGGTCTGATAATAAAGAGCTTTACGACGAAGGCCGCGGCGGTTTTGCCTATGGGTCTGAACCTGCTGTAGGCGCCATTGCCGTATGGGACGGCTCAATAACCAATGGCTGGTGCGGCCATGTGGCTGTTGTTGAGGAAGTCAATGGCAATGAGGTTGTCACTTCCAACTCTGGCTGGAGCTATCGTGATTTTTATATGGACTATGACAATGCCAACAGCATGGGCGGCAATTTCTTGGGTTATATTTATCTGTTAGACAATGCAGAACCAGAACCAACCCCTCAGCCGACTCCAGAGCCAACCCCTGAACCAACCCCTCAGCCGACTCCAGAACCAACCCCTGAACCGACACCTCAGCCGACTGCAGCGCCAACCCCTGAACCGACACCTCAGCCGACTGCAGCGCCAACCCCTGAACCGACACCTCAGCCGACTGCAGCGCCAACACCTGAACCGACACCTCAGCCGACTGCAGCGCCAACACCTGAACCGACACCTCAGCCAACTGCAGCGCCAACGCCTGAGCCAACCCCTCAGCCGACTCCAGAACCATCGCCTCAGCCTGAAAAAGTCGAAACAACTGCGGATGTGGATGGCACCCAGGTAAAGGTCTCCGCAGACAGCAAGGTTCTGCCAGATGCGGAATTAAAGGTTTCATCCGTCAGCGATGAAGTTAAAAATAAGGCGGATCAGGCTGTAAAGAACAAACTGGACCCGGAAGCCGAAATTCTGGAAATCATGGATATCAAAGCCATTGATAAAACCACAAATGAAGAAAAACAGCCAGAAGGCGGGACTGTTTCTGTCGAGCTTGATCTGAATGAAAAATACAAGGATAATGGCGATATCAAAATCGTTCATTTTGATGACAGTAAGGATGAAGTAAATGTTGTTGACAATGCTGTAGCAGACAAAGACAGCAAAACCGTATCCTTCGAAGCACCACATTTCAGCTACTACGCAGCTGTCAAAACCCCGGTAGCCGCAACGGATGTCAAGCTGTCCAATGACTATCTGAAAATTCAGCCGGATGCCAGCACCACTTTAAAAGCAACTGTCAAACCTGCGAATGTCACCAATGCCGATGTTACCTGGAGTTCCAGTGACCCAAGCATCGTAACGGTTGATGAAAACGGCAAGGTTACGGCCATCAAAGAAGGCACCGCATCCGTTACCGCAACAACAGCCAATGGCAAGACCGCAACCTGCGAAATCGAAGTGAAAGCACTGGATTCAAACGAAGGCGCTGGCACCACCCAGACCTACAATGACGGTGGCAGCGGAGACGGCAATATTATTAAGAAGCTGGCCGCCACTGTTACAGGCACCAACCCGGATACCAGTATCCGTCAGGCTGCCCTGATGAACGGGGATGTTCCAGCCTGGATGATTCCTTCCATCATCGGCTTATTTGCTGGCGGCGGGATTCTCATCGGTGTGATTGCCCTGATCAAACGTAAAAGAAGCGAATAATACAAACCCATAAAAAACACTCCCTTTTCTGCAAAAGCGGAGTGTTTTTTATGGGTTCTTTTATTCTCCCTGGGCGTCAGTCATCTGCCGGAATCGCTTGGGCAGAGGAATGGACGCCGCGATGATAGCGCCGACACACATGGGGATAATGGCATCCACTGGAAAGCAGATGATCAGGAGCATGACAACGGCAATGGGCTTGCGCATAATAGCGCCAGCCACTGCTGCTGTTACCACAGCCACGCAGAAGGTCGCGTCGACCATTGGAAAAAGGGCGGCAAAGCCATAGCCTATACAGACCGCTGAAAAGATAATGGGAAAAATATTCCCGCCGCGCCAGCCAGTGCCGATACAGATATTGATCATTAAAAGCTTGACAATTCCTGTTAAAAACAGCAGCCATATGGGCAGGGTCTGCCAGATTTCCATCATTTCACCCATCTGATGTTCGCCCGCAAACATGGTAAAGGGCAGCAGCATTCCAACACCGCCTAAAACCAAACCGCCGATAATTCCCAGAAATACCTTGTGTTTTTCAAGAGGAGCGGTTACCACCTTGACACCCTTGGCAAAATAAAAATACAGAATGCCGCAGAGCGCACCCACAAGGGCAAGGGGCAGCATTGCCAGAAGCTCATTGCGCCCGATGGTGATGTGTCCAAAACGGCCAAGCCCCATACCGCCGCCAAACAATCCTGAAAGCAGAATGTATACACCAAAACCAGCAAAAATCGCGATAAAATACAATAAAATCTTTGAATTTTTGGG
The DNA here is from genome assembly GCF_900142645.1 of Eubacterium callanderi. GTDB lineage: Bacteria > Bacillota > Clostridia > Eubacteriales > Eubacteriaceae > Eubacterium > Eubacterium callanderi. The sequence continues at coordinate 195,759 of NZ_FRBP01000004.1, read as the reverse complement.
GATGGCCTGCCCACCCTTTTCGTCCTCAACCTGATTTACAAAACCAAAGAGAGGGGCGTGAAAGATAACACCCAGTGTCGCAGCGATCCCGACCTGCGCCAGATCTTCCACTTCCTCATAGGCATACTTAAACCGGTCAGCCAGCCAATAGCACAGTCCGGCGATCACACCGGTCAGCCCGGCTTCGGGCCCGAGGCTTCCGCCAAAAATGAGGGGTACCAGCGCACAGACTGCGATGACCGGCAGATTATCGTAGGGCAGGCGTTTGCCCTGTTTGATGGCCGCCATGTCTTCACTGAGCCTCACTGGGACAGGGGCCGAACTTTGTCTGCAAAAGCCCCACAAGCAGCCCGCCGACGCCGCAGATCACCAGATTATAGACTGGGATATTAAATTTTCCGGGCAGCCAGGTCCAGAAAAAGTCAATGCCCAGATTCATCAGCCACAGCAGAAACCAGACAATGGCTCCGACCACTGCACCCAAAACAGCGATAAATATTCCAAGTGCAATATTCTTTTTTAATTTATTCCACACGTTATTCTCCTCCAGATTATTCAGAAAAAGGCACGCAAATATCATTGCGTGCCTTTATTATACTGTCATCAGTCCATTTTTGCAATATCTGTCCGGTAGCGTGCACCGTCAAACTTAATTTTATCTACCTGGCTGTAAACCTTGGCTCTCGCTGCCTCACGGTCTTCACCCAGAGCGGAAACACAGAGGACGCGCCCGCCGGCGGTTACCAGCCTGCCATCCTTGAGAGCCGTTCCGGCATGGAATACTTCGCAGCCTTCCACATCCTCAATCCCGGTGATTTCAAGACCTTTTTCGTAAGGTCCCGGGTATCCGCCGGAGGCAAGAACCACCGTCACTGCGGCTTCATCCTTCCACTTAATGTCACAGTCTGCAAGCTTGCCGTCAATACAGGCTTCCATAATGTCCACCAGATCGCTGTCCATGCGCATGAGCACGCTCTGGGCTTCCGGGTCGCCAAAGCGGACATTAAATTCCAGAACCTTGGGCATATCATTTTCGATCATCAGACCAATGAAAAGAATCCCTTTAAAGTCCATACCATCTGCTTTGAAACCCTCAATAATCGGTGTCAGAATGGTTTCTTCAATGCGCTTGTTCAGCACCGCGTTATCAAACAAAACGTTAGGAGAATAGGTACCCATACCGCCTGTGTTCAGGCCTTCATCGTTATCGTAGGCACGCTTATAATCCTGGGCGCTTTCCATAGGCACAATGACATTGCCATCGACAAAGCACAGCATGGAGGCTTCGCGGCCAGTCAGAAATTCCTCAACGACAACCTTGTCACCAGCAGCGCCAAATTCATGGTCAGCCATGATCATGTTAATGCCGTCTTTGGCTTCCTGCTCGTTTTCTACGATCAGCACACCCTTGCCGGCTGCCAGTCCATCGGCCTTGATAACCATCGGAAATCCGTAAACGCCGATATCTTTCATGATCTCATTGAGATCGGTATACTCCTTGTAGGCGGCTGTCGGAATGTTGTGGCGCAGGAGAAAATCCTTGGTGAAGGCCTTGCTCCCTTCAAACTCCGCACATTTTGCGTTGGGGCCAAACACCCGCATGCCCTCTTTCTCAAAGGCGTCGGTCATCCCCATTACCAGCGGCACCTCAGGGCCCACAACGGTCAGGTCAATGCCTTTTTCTCTGGCAAATTTTACGCAGCCGTCAATATCTTCCACCGAAAGGTCAACACACTCGGCAATTTTGGCCATGCCTCCGTTTCCGGGGGCACAGTAAATTTTATCTACCTTTGGGCTCTGGGCAATTTTCCAGGTGAGCACATGCTCACGTCCACCCGAGCCGATTACTAATACTTTCATGTCGTTTCTCCTCTGAGCTTAGCTGTGTTTAAAGTGGCGCATGCCTGTAAATACCATGGCAATGCCGTTTTCATTACAGACCTTGATGGAGTCTGCGTCGCGTCCTGCGCCGCCCGGCTGGATAATGGCTGTAATGCCTGCCTTGGCCGCTGCGGTAGCGCAGTCGTCAAACGGGAAGAAAGCGTCCGATGCCAGCACAGCACCCTTTACCTTTTCCCCGCCGTGTTCAATGCAGTTTTCCAGCGGCCAGATCCGGTTAACCTGTCCTGGTCCGTTGGCGACCATACATTTATCCTTGGCCAGGGTGATGGCGTTGGATTTGGTATTCTTAACAGCCTTCCAGGCAAAGAGCAGGTCTTCCATTTCCTTGTCGGTAGGCTTGCGGTCTGTGACTACCTCCAGCTTTTCATAATCTTTGGTATCACGTTCCTGGATTAACAGGCCGCCAAGTACTTTTTTGGTTTCATAGCCTGGTTCGCTGTACAGAATATCGTCCAGCTTGAGCACACGGAGGTTTTCCTTGGTGCTCAGCACTTCCAGAGCTTCGTCGGTATAAGCTGGCGCTACAATGACTTCCAGGAAGATTTCAACCATCTGTTTTGCCGTATCCGCGTCAATCTCACGGTTTGACGCGATGATTCCGCCGAAAATGGAGGTTGGGTCCGCTTCATAGGCCTTTCTGTAGGCTTCTGAAATGGTTTCGGCACTGGCCACACCACAGGGATTTGCATGCTTAACCGCAACGATGGTCGGTTCGTCAGTGTATTCCTTCAGGATTTCAAGGGCACCGTTGGTGTCGTTGATATTATTGTAGGATAATTCCTTGCCCTGAAGCTGTTCAGCAGCTGTCAGAGCACCCCTGGTCACGCCGATTTCCTTGTAGAACGCCGCCTTCTGGTGCGGATTTTCGCCGTAGCGGAGATCCTGCACTTTTTCGTAGGTCATGGTGACGGTATCTTTTAAAACATCACCGCCGACACGCTTTCTGAGGAAATCTGAGATCATGGTATCATAGGCCGCAGTGGTTTCAAAAACCTTTAACGCCAGACGGTAACGGGTGTCATAGCTGGTAGCGCCGTCCTTTTCCAGTTCGTTTAATACAACGTCGTAATCTTCCGGGTCTACGACAACCGTAACGTCGTTAAAGTTTTTGGCAGCTGAACGCAGCATGGTCGGTCCGCCGATATCAATATTTTCAATGCAGTCCTCAAAGGCAACCCCTTCCTTCAAGATGGTGTTTTTGAAAGGATACAGGTTGATGACCAGCAGGTCGATGGGTGTGATGCCCAGTTCTTTGATCTGTCTCTGATGGTCTTCATTATCACGGATATTTAAGATACCGCCGTGAATCTTGGGATGCAGGGTCTTGACGCGGCCATCCAGGCATTCCGGAAAGCCTGTTACGTCGGAAACGCCGATAACATCCACACCCGCTTCACGCAGGGCTTTTGCGGTACCGCCGGTGGACAAAATTTCCCAGCCCATACCGGCCAGCTTCTGTGCGAATTCAACAATACCCGTTTTGTCTGATACACTGATTAAAGCTCTCATAGTTTCTCCTCCAAGTTTTTGATCGTTTTATTTAAACCGCAGCAAACCCTATTGTTCGCTGGTTATCTTTGTTTTTCTGCCCTCCACGGTTATGTGGCCCAGACAGTACTGCTCCACCACCCAGGGCAGCAGTGTGTGCTCAATTTCAAGCACCTTTTTCTGAATGGATTCCGGTGTGTCATCGTCCGCAACCTCAACGGTTTTCTGAGCGATGATCGGGCCTGCGTCCGCCTCCTCATTGACAAAATGAACCGTTGCGCCCGTGACCTTAACGCCGTAGTCAATGACCGCCTCATGCACATGCAGCCCATAATATCCCTCACCGCAGAAGGATGGGATCAGGGCTGGGTGGATATTGACAATCTTATTGGGGTAGGCTTCCACAAAGGCCGGGGTAATGATCTTCATGTAGCCTGCCAGCACGACCAGCTCAACGCCTTTATCCTTTAAGGTTCGGATAATCTCGGCATTGAAGGCGTCGTAATCCTCAAAATCCTTTTCCAGCACCACAGCAGTTGGTATCCCGCTGTTCTGCGCTCTTGTCAGACCATAGGCTTCCGCGTTGTTGGCAATGACAACGGCGATTTCGCCCGATTTATGATGAACCCTGTCGATGACGGCCTGGAGGTTTGTCCCTCCGCCGCTCACCAGTACGCCTATTTTTGTCATAATATAATCTTTTCGTCGCCCCTGACCACTTCGCCAAGAACCACAGGCTTTTCACCCTTATCCTTTAAGGCCTGCACAAAGCCGTCCGCCTGATCCGCCGGCAATGCGGAAACCAGTCCGATTCCCATGTTAAAGGTAGAGTACATGGCTTCATCTGTGATATTGCCCGCTTCCTGAATAAACTTGAAGATTGGCAGGGTATCGATGGCAGCGGTGTCCACCTTGGCACACAGGCCCTCCGGAATCATTCTCGGAATGTTTTCGTAGAAGCCGCCGCCGGTAACGTGGCTCATGCCTTTAACGCCGTAAGGTGCAAGCAGATCCTCAACGGCCTTGACATAGATACGGGTCGGGGTGAGCAGCGCTTCACCCAGGGTGCCGCCCAGCTCGTCAACCTTCGTATGGACATCCATCTTCAGGTCCTTAAAAAGCAGCTTGCGCACCAGTGAAAAGCCATTGCTGTGAACGCCGGAGGACGGCAGGCCGACCAGAACGTCCCCTTCCGCGATGCTCTGACCTGTGATGATTTCATCCTTTTCGACAACGCCAACGGCAAAGCCGGCCAGGTCATAGTCATCCAGACTGTACATATCCGGCATTTCAGCGGTCTCGCCGCCGATCAGCGCCATGCCGCCCTGGACACAGCCCTCAGCCACACCGCTTACAATCTGCGCGATTTTTTCCGGATAATTTTTGCCGCAGGCAATGTAATCCAGGAAAAACAAAGGTTTTGCCCCCTGGCATAAAATATCATTCACACACATAGCCACCGCGTCAATACCGATGGTATCATGCTTATCCATCATGAAGGCAATCATCAGCTTGGTGCCGACGCCGTCGGTACCGGAAACCAGGACGGGCTTCTTGTAGCCCTCGGGCAGCTCGATCAAACCGCCGAAGCCTCCTAAATGAGATAAAACATATTGGTTAAACGTTCTTTGAACGTCTGCTTTCATTAACTTGACAGATTCATAACCAGCCTCGACATCTACGCCTGCTGCCTTGTAAGCATCTGTTTGTGCCATCTTTTCTCTCCTTTTAATCATCTTTTTTTAAGACAGGGACTTCCATGGGGTAGTCGCCGTCAAAACAGGCCCGGCAGTACTCTGTGCCGCCTCCGACGGATTCGTTTAAGCCGTCGAGGCTGATATAGGCCAGTGAGTCCGCACCCAGAATCCCGCGGATTTCTTCCACCGATTTCTTGGCGCCGATCAAATATTTACGTTTTGGGGTATCAATGCCAAAATGACAGGTATGGGATACCGGCGGACTGGTCACGCGGAAATGCACTTCCTTTGCGCCGCCGCTTCTCAATATTTCAACAAGCCGTTTGGAGGTTGTCCCCCTTACGATGGAGTCGTCAATAATGACTACCCGCTTACCCTCAATGGTATCTCTCAGCGGATTCAGCTTCAGACGCACGCCTTCTTCACGCAGCTTCTGGTTGGGCTGGATAAAGGTCCGCCCGCTGTATTTATTTTTAATCAGGCCCATGCCATAGGGAATGCCTGATTCCTCCGCGTATCCGATGGCTGCCGGAATACCGGAATCCGGTACACCGATCACCACATCTGCCTCCACAGGGCTTTCCCTGGCCAGGATACGCCCAGCGGTATGGCGGGCCTGGTAAACACTGCGCCCTTCCATGACAGAGTCGGGACGCGCAAAGTAAATCTGCTCAAAAATACAGGCTCTCTTGCTGGCCCAGTTATTCTGCCCATAGCTCTGAATACCATTTTCATCAATGACGACAATTTCACCCGGGTTCAGGTCGCGAATCAGCTCGCCGCCAATGGCGTCGATGGCACAGCTCTCAGAAGCGAGCATGTACATGTCATCTTTTTTGCCAAGGCAGATCGGACGCAGGCCGTATGGGTCGCGGACACCGATGAGCTTATCCTCCAGTGTGATCACCAGCGCAAAACCACCCTTGATGATCTCGACCATACGCTGGATGGCCTCAATCACGCCGTGGCGCAGGCCCCTTGCCAGAATATCAACCATGACCTCTGTGTCGATGGTGGTCTGGAAAACAACGCCGGAATCCTCCAGCATATCCCTCAGGGCCTTATCGTTTACCAGGTTGCCATTGTGAGCCAGAGCAATCTGGGTCGATTTCAGGCTGACCGTTAACGGCTGGGCGTTGGTCACGCCGCCCTCGCCTGAGGTCGAATAGCGCACATGGCCGATTCCCAGGTTCCCCTTCATGGATTTCAGGACATTCCCCTTAAAGACATCTGCCACAAGGCCGAGATCCTTATGGGTTGTGATCCTGCCATCACGGTTAACCGAGATGCCCGCACTCTCCTGCCCCCTGTGCTGAAGCGCATACAAGCCATAATAGATATAAGAAGCGCAGTTTGTCTCACGACTCTTACAATACACACCTACGACGCCACATTCGTCATGAAATTTGTCTTCTCTCATTGATTCGTTCTTCCTCCAAAAATGGAATCATGCTGTCATCCATTGAAACACACTCTATACCGTATTCCGTAAATATTTCTTTGGAGCAGGCGCTGTTTTGCGCCAGCTCCGTACAGTCTGTTGACAAATCGTAATGAGTACGGGCGATTAGCCGTTGACTCTCTTTAACATTTCTTCGTAAGCTTCTTCAATACCGCCGAGGTCACGTCTGAAACGGTCCTTATCCAGTTTTTCTCCGGTGTTTACATCCCAGAAACGGCAGGTATCCGGTGAGATTTCGTCGGCCAGAACAATCTGTCCGTCGTTGGTTTTACCAAACTCAATCTTGAAGTCGATCAGGTTAATGCCCTTTTCCAGGAAGTATGCTTTCAAAATCTCATTGATCTTCATGGTCATTTCGCGGATAGCGTCCAGCTCTTCCTGGGTTGCCAGCTTCAGGGCAGTGGCATGATTGTCGTTGATGACTGGATCGCCGTAGTCGTCATTCTTATAGCAGAATTCAAAGATTGGGGCTTCGAGAGCCTGTCCTTCTTCAAATGGAAGGCGCTTGCAGATGGAACCGGCAGCGGTGTTGCGGATGATCACTTCCAGTGGGAAGATGGTAACAGCCTTAACCAGCTGTTCATTGTCTGACAGCAGTTCGATGAAATGTGTCGGGATACCCTTTTCTTCGAGCATTTTGAAAATGGTGGCAGTCATTTTATTGTTGATGACGCCCTTGCCCACAATGGTGCCTTTTTTTTCGCCATTTCCTGCGGTCGCATCATCCTTGTATTCGATGATAAACTGGTCCGGATCTTCTGTTTTAAAAACTTTTTTTGCCTTGCCTTCGTATAACTGTTCTAATTTCTGCATTTTAAATACCTCTTTCTATATTTGAAATAATGAATTAACCATTAATCTTAGCCTGAAGCTTTTCATTCTTAGCCGCTACTTCTTCATCCAGTGTTTCTTTGTAGGCTTTCATCTTTTCACGGATTTCAGGATACTTGATGGAAAGCATCTGGGCTGCCAGGATACCGGCATTTTCAGCGCCGTTTACCGCAACAGTGGCAACCGGTACACCGGATGGCATCTGCACGATGGACAGTAAGGAATCCAGGCCGCCCTGGAAAGAGGTCTGAATAGGGATACCAATAACCGGAAGCGGGGTAAGCCCTGCCATAACACCCGGTAAATGAGCTGCTTTACCGGCAGCGCCAATGATCAGCTCAATGCCGTTTTCTTCGGCAGAACGGACATATGAAAAAATCTTGTCCGGATTTCTGTGTGCTGAAATTACCTCAGCGTCATATTCAATATCAAATTTTTCCAAAGCGATCAGGCATTTTTTAACAACATCAAAATCCGAGTCGCTGCCCATAATAACTGCAACTTTTGGCATAATTGTATTCTCCTTCTTTTACTTGAAATATTCAACACCGGATTTAAAGATCAGCTGATCCTTCTCACCCGGAATGTTTTTATATAATCCCTTTCCGATACGTTCGGAATGACCCATTTTACCCAAAATACGCCCGTCTGCGCTGGTAATCCCTTCGACCGCACAGGTAGAACCATTGGGGTTAAAAGCGCCGTCCATGGTGGCGTTGCCGTCAAAATCGACATACTGGGTCGCAACCTGTCCCTTGGCGATGAGTTCTTCCATCACCGCGTCACTTGCGATAAAACGGCCTTCGCCGTGTGACATTGGAATCCGGTAGGTCTCGCCTACCTTGGCGCCCGCCAGCCACGGCGACAGGTTTGAGACCACCTTTGTCATTGGAATGGTGGACACATGGCGGCCAATGGTATTGTAGGTAAGGGTCGGCATTTCAGGCTCAATATCCACGATTTCGCCGTAGGGTACCAGCCCAAGCTTGATCAGGGCCTGGAAGCCGTTACAGATTCCAAGCATTAAGCCATCGCGGTTTTTAATGAGCTCCATGACCGCGTCCCGGATTTCTGGGTTTCTGAAAACAGCCGCGATGAATTTACCCGAACCGTCTGGCTGGTCACCAGCGCTGAAGCCGCCGGGAATCATGATCATCTGGGACTGTCTGATGGCGTCTGCCATTTCCTTGACGGATGCCGCGATGTCGTCTGCTGTCCGGTTTCTGAACACTACGATCTCCGGCTTGGCACCGGCATTCTCAAAGGCTTTAGCGGTGTCGTACTCACAGTTCGTCCCTGGGAATACCGGGATAAAGACCTGGGGCGCCGCGAATTTTTCTTTGGCGAAAGTGACAGGGCCGCCAGTATATTCGATCTTCTGAACCTTGCCCTCTGTTGTCTTGCTTTCCGGGTAAACACTGCGCATGGCGCTTTCCCACACTTCGATCAGTTCGTCCATATCCACGCTTTCCCCTTTGCAGGTGATGGCGGAAGCATCTGTGGTCTTACCAATGAGCTCAGCGTCGTCCAGAGTTTCGGTGGTTTCCACGATAATGCTGCCGTAAAGCGGGGCAAACAGGCGCGCTTCATCAATGTCTGCAATATCCACGCCGATCTTGTTTCCAAAGGCCATCTTAGCCAGAGCGTCGACCAGGCCATTGGCCGATACCGCTTTGGCAGAGAGCAGCTTGCCCTCAATGTTCAGGCCGCGGATACGGTCGTACATGGCCATTACCTTATCATAGTCAATGAGCTTATTGTCATCCTGTTCCACCTCAAAGAGGTACAGGCTGGAGCCCGTCTTTTTCAGTTCATTGGAGAGAACATTCTGGACCTTATCCGCTTCTACAGCAAAGGAGATAATGGTCGGTGGAACTGTCATATCCTCAAAGGTTCCGGACATACTGTCCTTACCGCCAATGGCAGGAATGCCAAAGGCCTTCTGGGCTTCAAAGGCACCCAGAAGCGCTGCAAAAGGCTTGCCCCATTTTTCGGGGTCCTTGTTCAGACGCTCAAAATATTCCTGGAAGCTCAGGCGGGCTTTTCTGAAATCACCGCCCATGGCCACCATTTTGGACAGGGATTCAAGCACACAGTAAATACCGCCGTGGAACGGGCTCCACTTGGATAATTCCGGTGTGTAGCCGTAAGTCATAATGCTGCAGGTGGTGGTATCCCCGTGAATTACCGGAATTTTAGCCGCCATACCATCCTGAGGTGTCAGCTGGTACTTACCGCCATAAGGCATAACCACCGTCCCCGCACCGATGGTGCTGTCAAACATTTCGGCCAGGCCTTTCTGACTGGCGGCGTTCAGGCTGCTGAGCACTTCCTTTGTTTTACGTGTGAAATCAATGGTTTCCGCTTCTTCGCAGAGCGTTTCCGGTTCCTTAACCAGAACATCGGCGTACTGGGCAGCCCCGTTGGTGTTCAGGAAATCTCTGGAAAGGTTCAGAATTTCCTCGCCGCGCCATTTCATGACCAAACGTCCGGTGTCGGTGACAACCGCTACCTGGGTAACCTCCAGATTTTCGGCGTTGCCCATCTCAATAAAATGATCGACATCCTCTGCCGCGACGACAACCGCCATACGTTCCTGGGATTCCGAGATCGCCAGTTCGGTTCCGTCAAGGCCTTCATATTTCTTCGGCACCTTATCCAGATCAATATCCAGACTGTCTGCCAGCTCGCCGATGGCTACCGATACGCCGCCCGCGCCAAAGTCGTTGCAGCGCTTGATCATACGGGCCAGATCACCGTTTCTGAATAAACGCTGGATCTTACGTTCCTCAACCGGGTTCCCTTTCTGGACTTCAGCGCCGCTTTCATGGATGGATTCCTCGGTGTGTGCCTTGGAGGAGCCTGTCGCGCCGCCGCAGCCGTCGCGGCCGGTTTTGCCGCCGACCAGAAGAATGACGTCCCCCGGCTGCGGACGTTCACGGACAATATTTTCCTTAGGCGCTGCCGCGATAACCGCGCCGACTTCCATACGCTTGGCCAGGAAGCCCGGATCATAGACCTCGACTACCTGTCCGGTGGCCAAGCCGATCTGGTTCCCGTAGGAGCTGTAGCCATGAGCCGCTTCCTGAGAAATTTTACGCTGGGGCAGCTTGCCCGGCAGGGTATCCTCAATCGGTGTTCTCGGGTCCCATGCACCAGTAAGGCGCATGGCCTGGTAAACATAGCTTCTGCCAGACAGCGGATCTCGAATCGCGCCGCCAAGACAGGTCGCCGCGCCGCCGAAGGGCTCGATCTCTGTGGGATGGTTGTGGGTTTCGTTCTTAAACATGAGCAGCCAGTCCTCGTCCACACCGTCGTGGTCAACCGTCATATTGACACTGCAGGCGTTGATTTCCTCTGACTCGTCCAAATCCGGGATCAGTCCGCGTTTTTTGATTTCCTTAGTGCCGATCACCGCCATATCCATAAGGGTCATGGGGCGGTCAGTATCTTCTCCGTAAAGGGCATCACGGGTCGCGTCGTAGCTTTCAAAGGCTTTTTCAACCGCTTCCGTTACCGGTCCGCGCTCAAAGTCAATGGCTTCAATACAGGTTGAAAACGTCGTGTGACGGCAGTGATCAGACCAGTAAGTATCAATAACCTTCAGCTCTGTCAGAGATGGGTCACGCTTTTCATCTTCTTTATAATATTTCTGTACAAACGCGATGTCCGCCCCGCTCATGGCAAAGCCCATCTTTTTACGGTAAGCCTCCAGGGCTTCCGCGCTAAAATCAGTAAAGCCCTCTATCCTCTCAATGTCTGCCGGCTGTTTGATTTTATCCGTCAGAGTATCTCTTGGTCCGAGATCCGTTTCCTGAGAGTCTACAGGGTTGATCATGTATTGTTTAATTTTTCCAAGTTCTTCGGTGCTCACATCGCCCTTAACCGCAACGACCTTCGCAACCTTAATTAAAGGCTTTTCGCCTGCTAAAATTTGAATACACTGAGCCGCTGAATCTGCATGCTGGTCGTACTGACCCGGCAGGTAGGAGGTGGCAAAAACCTGTTCCTCCGGTCCAAAAGCCATGGTGTCTTCATAAATGTTGTCTACATTAGGCTCTGAAAAAATGGTCCGTTTAACATTTTCTAAGAGCTCTCCCTCTAATCCTTCAACATCATAACGGTAAATGATACGAATACTGCTCAGACCTTTAATGCCTAAAATGCGCTGAAAAGTCTGTGCCAGTTCCTGAGCCTCAGTATTGAAGCCCGCTTTTTTCTCTACAAAAATTCGTTTGATCACTACTCTTCCACCTTTGTTTAATGATACTTGTATTTTACTATTTCCGAACTTTATTTTCAATGGTTTTTAAAACGTTCGGATACCTTTTTGAGACGTAAACATTTTCAGATTTCTTTTCTTAAAGATTGAATAACCCCTCCATCACCTGGGCATAAGTATGGTATAATAAAAGTAAATTTATGATTAACCGGAGGCATTTTATGAAAATTATTTATCTTCATCACAGTGGCTTCATCGTAGAATTAGAGCGCATGACACTGATCTTTGATGCGATCACGAATATTCCACCTCATTTTCTGAGAAAAGGTCGGAAAAATTACTTCTTTGTTACCCACAGCCATCAGGATCATTTCTCACAAAAGATTCTTTCCTATGGCAGCGACTATGACACCACCTACATTTTCAGCGATGATATCCCTGAAAAGGGAGGACGCGATATTCATTACATCGCGCCTTACCAGAAAATAAGCTTTCCAGGCATCGAAATTGAAACCTTTGGCTCGACCGATCTGGGTGTTTCCTTCTTTGTTCAGGCCGAAGGCAAAAATATTTTCCATTCCGGCGATTTAAACTGGTGGGACTGGGACACCGCATCACACCCCAATATTAACCCCGAGGTCGAGGAGCGTGACTTTAAAGCAGTGATCCAGAAAATCGAGGAACAGATCGGCAAGCACAAAATGGATGTGGCCTTTGTCCCGGTGGACTCCCGCCTTGGCGGTTCGGCCTGCCGCGCTGCGGAATACTTCATTGACAAACTGCACCCCAAGGTCCTGATCCCCATGCATTTCTGGGAGGACTTCTCTGTTATCCGCACCCTGGCAGACCGCGAGACTGGCAGTGGCACTGAAATCCCACTCTTTGAGGACCGCAATGTTGTTATTGGTAACTATTAATAGTATAAATAGCGGAGGCTTAACAGCCTCCGCTATTTTTATGTTTTAAGTATTTTCTAAGAGTATAGAAACATGGTGGTATTTATTGCTATTATTGTAAAATTCTCATATTTTAGTGTAAATTTTTAAATTTTTATTGTGTAAAAAGGTAATAAAAGCGACAAAACCTGCTCGACTTACTGTGAATTCGTTAAATTCTGAAATTCTTCAAAAAAACTTCCAATTTCTGCTGATATAATACAATTAGTATGTTATTTTAATAATGCGTGCAGAAAAAAGCCAAACTTTATTAATAATAACAAGAAAGGGACCTTCATATTATGAATATAAAATTCAGGGAACGATCACAAATCACACTGCCTGCTTCGGTGGTAGAACAATTAGAGCTTCAGACAGGCGACGCGCTGGAATGTGAAATTATTGGAAATACCATCTGCCTGATACCTGTCAATCATCCCATGAAAAAAAACGGATTCTCCAGTATGCCGGTAAACCCTTTATCTCTCAGAAAACCGATAAGCTGCTGGCCGTCTTCTGCTTTGGCCCCCTGCGCATCTTTTACGCACAGAAGCCCCTGATTCTCCAGTCCAGAAAGGCAGAGGAGCTGCTAACCCATCTGGTCTGCCAGAAGGGCACACTGATCTCAAAGAAAAAAATCGCTGAAACCATCTGGCCCGGCCGCACAGAAAGCCAGGCCATGTACTGCCTGTACAAAACACTGGAATGGTTTAAAAACCTGCGCCAACAGGGTATCGACATTCCCCTCATTACTCAGCGCGGAACCCTGGGGTTGGATACCTCTCAGGTCTACAGTGACCTCTGGGAGTTTGAGCTGCTGTATCACAAACGATCAGAGATCGAAAACTGCCAGAGAGCAGCCGATCTCTATGTTGGACCATTACTGGCCGGAGCTCCTTACGACTGGATATCCCCCCTTGAAGCTCATTATGAGCTGGCCTGCGCTGAGCTGCTTGAGACACTGGTTCAGCAGTGTAAAGAAACCAGCCAGCTGAATATCTATCAGAAAAAACTAAAAATCATAACCGAACCCTAAAGGAGAAGATTAAATGCCAAAATACATCCAACAAGACCAACCTTATAACTGTGGCGCCTTTTCCATTGCCTATCTGCTGTGGGAGCTTGAACACGACACTTGTCCGTTTGAAAATCCTGATGACGCCATTGCGTATGCAAACAAAATCCACAATCAAACTAAATTTGGGGACAGCATTCACGAGTTCAGCTATCCCCTTAGTGGCGTGATGACCGCCGATTATTGCTCTCCCATCAAAATGGCCGATTATCTTAGAAAATGCGGGCTTAAACCAACCTGTCTTATGCCTATTGATCCGCCGTTTATTGCGCTCATCCGATCTGTTAATACCCACGGACTAAAGCCCCTGTTCAATTTTACCTGCGAAGACCCGCTAAAGGCCCTGCAGCCAGGGCAGTACACCATCAGCATTACAAGCAACACCCTTGATCTGACCGCCTGCGATATGCTCCTCCACTATATCCTTATAAAAAAACAGGAGCAGAAGTATCCCTGTCCCTGCACAGTTTACGATCCCATGAACGGTGAAGAAAAACCTGATCAGATCTTTACTGTCGGAGACCCCATCGCAGGGAGCAGCTGGCTCTATACTGGCATTTTAATGACCATTACACCTTAATCCTCTATGCACGCAGAAAGGCACCGCTGTCAAAATCAGCGGTGCCTTCTTTTAGTTTACCCCTTCACTGCGTCTGCATACTCTGGGGTACCGATGCCGAAGCCACCAGCTACATCCAGAATATGTCCGGTAATGAAGGAGGAATCGTCACTCGCCAAAAACAGCACGGCGTTGGCAATATCCTCCGGCTCGCCCACCCGGCCAAGGGGTACATGGCGTAAAAATGCCTTTTGAAAATCGCCGGTCATACTCTTCTTGACTGCATCGGTGCCGATCATCCCCGGCGCTACCGCATTACAGCGGATATTTTTGCTGCCGAACTGCAGGGCAATGGCTTTGGTCAGGTAGTTAATCGCCGCTTTGGACACCCCATAGCCCAGCCTGGAAACATCTGGTAAAAGCCCCCCGATGCTGGATATATTGACAATATTGCCGCCGCCATGACCAGCCATGTAGCGAATCGCCGGTTTACAGGGCAGGTATACACTGCCGATATTTTTTTGCAGAATATCGAAAAACGCGTAAGGGTCCCCTGTCAAAATATCAAAATCCTTGGTGGGAATCCCGATCCCAAAGTTATTCACCAGAATATCTAGGCGCCCCTCCTCCTTTGCAACATGCTCTACCATTACATGATATCCCTCATAATCAAAGGCATTAAAGGGGTGGAACTTCACATTCAGTTTCTCCTCGCTGCATTCGGCCAGGGCCTTTTCCGCCAGTTCATCCTCCAGTCCCGCAATATAAACCAAAGCACCATTTTGAGCCAGTTTTTTCGCGCTCGCCAGACCAATGCCAGCGGTTGCGGCTGTCACAATGGCTACTTTATCTTCTAATTTTTTCATACAGATTTACCTCCATGTTTAGCATGCACTTATCATAGCACCTGACCACAGGAAAAAAAAGCCTTTTTCCATTTCTTGAAGCTTTCTTGAAGAATGCAGCTGCCCTTTTCTATAAGTTGTTTCAAGTCCTCTTTTTGACCAATTCTTTTTTGGACGGCACCCCGGTCAGCCGCTTTCTCAGGATGTCCAAAAGCCTTCGGTGGCGGTACTGGACTGTGCTGTAGCCCACCCCCAGGCTTTGGGATGCGCCTCTTATTGTCTGCCCCTGCCCATAGACAGCTCTCAGCAGAGCCAGCTCCTCAGGGGTGAGCTCACCAAGAGCTTCTGACAGGGCTGCCAGCTCCTCCCGGTGAGTATAGTTTCCCATGATGTCGGCCGACAAATCCGGCAGGGTATCAAACAGTGTTCCTTCATCCTCCTCACGGCTGGCGCCGTCGCCGGAGATGTCCCGCACCAGACGCCGCCAGCACTTTCTGCGTTTATTTTGCAGTGACCGGTAAAGATAAGTCTTAATATAGGCGGCAAAGCCGCTGCCCCGCGTGCCGTCATAACACCTGATGCCCTCCAGAAAAAAGAGCCGCGCAT
This sequence comes from Eubacterium callanderi, assembly GCF_900142645.1. Taxonomy (GTDB): domain Bacteria; phylum Bacillota; class Clostridia; order Eubacteriales; family Eubacteriaceae; genus Eubacterium; species Eubacterium callanderi. The sequence continues at coordinate 180,137 of NZ_FRBP01000004.1, read as the reverse complement.
CCTGCAGGCAGTCCTCAAAGCTGTAATTCTCTGGCCGGGCCTTATCCGCCGACGCAAGCATCAGAGGGCGGAACATACGCTCCAGAAAAGCCATGGCTTCTCCATCCCCCTTTTGCGCGCGAAGCACCCACCGGTCAATTTCTTTATAATCCATGCACCTTCTCCTTTTCAGTCATCCTCATACACATCTGTGATCTCAAGCACAATGCCTGGAAAACGGTCCTCCACCGCGGCGCTGAGGTCATTAAACAGATCCTCTGCCTCCTCTGCGTCCCGGGCATAAAAGCCTGCCTCAACCCGGCACTCCGCTAAAACTCTGTAGCTTCGGCGGCGGTTGATGATTCTGGGGCCTCTGCCGTATTTATTCATATGGTTACCTCCATAAATTTTAATCTTCAGGAAAAGGCGGGGCGTTTAACCCTGCGCTTTTCCTGCCATTTGTTTCCTTTCTCTCGCTGCCCACATGGCGTTAAAAGCAGCTACATCATCGTCTGGGTACTGGGCCTTGATCTCTGCTCTTTCCTCGTCCGTAAGCGGTGGCAGCAGGTTGAAGCCGTGGATGCTGGCCGCAGCCTCCTGATTACTATAGGATAGAGAAGCCTGTTTAGTGTTTATGTTTATGAACGGGGACAATTCTGTCACAGTTGACGGGACAGCCTGTGTCCAGACCTTTGTCACACTGTCCCTTCTTTCATCCCTTACACAAATGGCCTCAAGGCCTTGATCGAAGGGGACCATCCGGTAAATTCCCGCCCGCTGGCCAGCGTCCTTCTGGTACGTCACACGGCCGCGGTCAATGAGGTACCCCCTTTGTCGCAGCAGAACCCGCCGGTCCCGGATGCCTAAAATGGGCATAGCCACTGTATTTGGCAGTTTAAACTCTACCGGCCAGTACCACACGTCCTGGGCTGTCCGAATGGCTGCCCGGTTATTGGTGTACATAAGCAAGTGCCAGTAAGCCTGGAGCAGCGGGCTCAGCGGATTCTCCGCCATCCACCTGTAAAAGGCCAGGAGCTCGGTCAGATAGTTCATCCCCTGTTTCTTTCCTCTGCCAGTGTGCTGATAAAGAATTCCTGGCCCGAAGGGGTGATCCGAAGCTGTGGGGACTGCTTGAGACGGCCGCTCTTTTTCTCCACATAGGTTTTGTACTCAACGGTCATACGTTTTTTGTCCAGGGACTGCCGGGTTGGCAAATTACGGTTGCGCAGCGCATCAAAATAAGCAAATCCCCTTTTCCGAAGCCACACATACAGCTGGTTCCTCCCAATGCTCAGGCCCTGCTGCCGCATGATCTCCGCCAGACGGGCGACAGGTATATCATCCTTGCCTGCCCTGCTGTCCTCATACTCTTTTCTCTCACTGTCATCCTCCAGATAAATCCGGGCTTTTTCGTCATATTCCTGCCCCAGGGCTTTCAGCTGCTTTTCAAGAAAGGCGAGCTCGATGCGCTGGTCTACATCGGGCAGAGTCTCAAAGCTCCCTAAAATGCGGTCCTCCTGTTTTAGCGCGCACGAAGCACACCATGGACGAAAACCTTTTTCTTCTGCCCGGACGGTTGGGGTGATCTGGTTACAATTCATTCTGTAATCCTCCTGTAAAATATAATGGTTCAATTTCAGCGGTGCACTTTTTCCGGTGCTCCTGCTGATGGTTCTATCTTACAGGACTCTATGGTTTTAACGGACGCGAGAACGTGTTTTTATTATCATGAATTAAAAATTATTTTTATTTTCTGCCGCCAGCGGTACACGGTGCTCAGTTCTCCGCAAAAGGGCAGGGTGAGCACAGGCCGGCCGCGGCGCGGGTTCAGAGGCTTTTCGCGGAGTTCATCGTTTTCAAACAAATGTAAAAGGGTACGGGCGGCAGTGAACAGGGTATGGCGCATCCAACACGCTGCAAAGACGGGCAGTACACGCTGGCGCTTTGCACAGTGCTCGCACTCTTTTGAGCATACCCAGAGAACATAAACCAGTCCCTCATCATCCTCAATTTCCTTTGATAAGCCATTGACCACACAAACCTTACCATCTTTTTCTTTCAGGCGCATGGTTTTCTGTTTCAGCGGACTCTGGCAATGGCGGCGGACTTGCTTATGATGGCCATGGTAGATAAGCTCAACCACCAGTTCTCCGCCTTTTTTTAAAAGATAACCGGTATCAACAGCCTCAAACTGGTCGGGATGGTCTTTGATATGCTGTTCGAGCGTTTCCTGTTTTAAGCGTTTCATTGCTGCGGCGTAGCCCATTTTCTTTCTCCTTTACTTCACACACATAATAAAAAGGACCCGCTTTCATGCAAAATATAGCTTGCATGAAAGCAGGTCCATGAATGGTCCCCTGCGGGGTATATTCTGTTTTTCTATTGATAAATAGACGGTGTCTAATGGCGCAGACACCGCCTAAGGTAAAAAAGAGACTCTATATCACCGGCTATGCCGGGAATAGACGAAACAAGGCGCACACCATCTCCGGATCATAGTAGACGCCTTCATGTTTTTTAATTTTTTTAAGCAGCTCGGTATCGTTTGTCCCGGGACATTCTGTTTTTAAATGGTCCCAGGCATTCGCTACTGCGGCAGCCCTTGCAATTATTGGAATATTGTCGCCTGTCAGATGCTCCGGTCCCCCTTTGCCATCCCAGCGTTCATGGTGGTAACGGCAAAGATCACTGGCAATACTGCAGAATATTGATTCCTTGTTACCTGACGCTTTCCGAAATGCATCGCTGAAAAAATCCGATCCACGTTCACAGTGTTCCAGATCATCGGTATCATCATTTCTTTTACCCAGATCATGATAGTCACAGGGAGACAGGTCACCAAAACGCCAAATTTCAATCAGATCACTCCGCCCGATTTCTGTAAGGAGAGCACGGATTAATCGACCGGTTCGTTTATTATGTTCCTGAACGCCTTCCGGACAAAGCAGTACCATATTGATTAAATTCTTGAGCATTTCTTTAGCCTCTCTCTGTTTTTTGTATTTTTTCTGGCAACGGGTATTTAATTACTTAGAAATGCCGCATAGTTCCTTACTATGCGGCGTGCCTCACCCGCGTACTTCCGGAGTGTCTTTTCCTTTTAAAATCTTTCATTTTCATCATTTCCTGCCGAATAAAAGACTCACTTAAATGTAAGTAAATATCTGTTGTGGTAGCTGTCTGACTATGCCCCAACAAAGCACTGATAACTTTTATTACGACGCCGCTTTCCATGGCGCGCGTCGCAAAACTATGCCTTAATGAATGAAAGGTATAAGTCTCAGAAATCATAAGCTCTTTTAGCCTTTTTTTAAAATGCCGCTCAACCGTCCGTCCATTATAAGAATTTCCATCTTTTTTCCCAACCACAAAAGCATCAGGCTTTTTTTGCACTGATGTTTGCTTCTGGAAATATTCTTTTAAACATTTTGAAAATTCAAATTCCAAAGGAATTTTTCTCTGGCTGCTCTGTGTTTTTGGCGTTCCCAGATGGGCAACTGTTTTGTTTCCATCACCTGTCGGAACACGTTCCATGCTATGCCTAATAATTACTATATTTTCATTAAAACGTATATCTTGCCAACGCAATGCGATCACCTCCGACAATCTCAAACCTAAATTCAAAGCAAGCAGTATAGCGATATCCAGTGCCTTTGAACTCTGTCCCAAAGCATTTTCTATTTTTTCTTGATCTTTTATACTTAGCGCCTTTGCTTTTACCTTTTCCTTTTGAGGTAAAACTGTTTTTTCGCATGGATTTCTTTCTATAATTTTGTTCTCTATTGCCAGCTCAAATACTGCACGCAAACAGCGGTAAACTTCATGCACAGTTTTCGCACTCAGATCCTTTTGTATGTCGCTAACAAACCGTTGAATATCTTCCTCACTGATGGTCTTAACGGACTTTTCTCCAAATACGGGACGCAAATATCGATTAATTAATTGAACATAAGTCCTTTTTGTCTGTGCTTTTAAATGGTTTTTGCTTTCTAACCATTTATCAAAAAGTATGTCCATCGGTACAGTCCCTACAAAAAAGTTTATAAATTCTTTTAATCGTTTCATATTGCTCTCCTTTGTTTGTCAAAATTTACCTTATTTAATTTAATACTAGCATTTTTTCCTGTTTAATGTTATAATTATAAAAACAAAAAAAACATGGCGCATAGTAAGGAACTATGCGCCATGCTTTTTTATTTGATTCTTATTACTGTGCTGTTGTTTTAAACACAAATGGTGTTTTATCGTACGCACTCTTGTAACTGTCTAAATTATATTCGAAGAAATCACCGCCTGTAATAAAACGAAACTTTACAAGCTTTACATTTTTTTCAAGTGCATTGGTCTCCAGATTGTACACGTCGCCCCTAAAGCTTCCCGTCCCTGAGGCTCCAGCAAAGACCGTTAGGATCGACATAATCCAAAGCCGGTCGTCAACATTGAGGCTTTCATTTCCAATATAAAGATATTTTGTAGGCAGCACCATACCGACTGCTGTCATTTCATCATACAGCGTTTTATGGCCGCTGGAGGACAGGCGGTTTTTCATTGTATTGAGTGTATCCACTGAAATAATTTTTTTGTTATCCGCCTGGTATGATGTAATTTTCTTGTCTTTAATCAGATTATTGAAAAGTGTTTCGACTTTCATATTAAAACTGCCTCTATATTTATCGCCCAAAATTTCATGAATATCTTTTAGAGGGTCAAGAGTTACCGTATTGGCCGTCTTGACAGTATACAGCTGTTTATCGACGAGATTCCGGTCTTTTCCCACAGGCGGTTTCAGATTTTCTTGAAAAGTCGTCCACTTAGTATCAATGCTGTTAAACTGGTCTTTCATTTTGGTGATCTGCGCATCATACATATGATCCTTATTATTGGCATTCATATAGCACATGCTGATCATGTACGCTTTAATATAAAGCTGGTAATTGCTTGCCCAATATTCCGATTTGGCGGTTGTTGTCTGTGAATCCCAGTTGTAGCGCCGGTTGTATAGCATGACATAATCATCAAGCACACTGCCCACAACCCCCTCACCAAGGATGTACTGCCCAAAGGTATAGGCATCGTAGACAAAGCCTTGCCCTCCGGTGGTCGTGCCTCCTAAAATAATATTCAGCTGGTCCATAAGATCTTTATATTCCTGTGATTCGATGGATTCTACCTTGGCCAATTGTGCCAGAATATCGTTCGTGCTGCTGGACAGAAGCCCTGCCCGGAAGTTAATGGAACGGGCGTTGTCCTGAAATTTACTGATTTTTGATTCCAGGGATGCATCGACTAAATAGTTGACTTCACTTTGAATTTTAGTGGTCATTTTGTTTATTTCCAGCGCTGACTCGCTGAGGGCAGCAACGCTGTCGCTTATTCCACTCATTGATTCCTTGCTCTCGGACATGGCCAGACTGCCAAGCCCCAGGATACCTGCGATTCCTCCTATTGGCGCGTCCTTGGCAAAGGAGTTGACAATCGTGAGGATTTTTGACACCAAGTCGGTTGTGGAGGCCGCGCTGTTTGACGCCAGCATGTTGTCATAAACAATGACCTCATAATCGTCAGCAGCGACAGGCACACCGTAGGCGTCAATGAGGCTGCCTTCGGCCAGCACAAGGTTTTCATTGCTGGCCCAATGGGCAAAGAATGCTCTCAGCCCTTCCTCACCTTCCTCCTCATACCATTTTTGCAGCTCAGGGTTATCAATGGCTACGGTAAAAGCAAAGGTGCCGTCTGACCCGCTTTCGATGGTAACTGGCGAAATAACGGCGTCGGGCAGTGTGTCATTTGTAAGGCTGACAGAGCCTGGCGTTAAATTTACACTGCCGTTTAAGGAGCTCACCGTACCGGTGAAGGAGGCGGCTGCCTTAGTGGAGGACTGTGGATCGGCGGTAACGGTATCTAGCGTAAGCTCTGCTGTAATCCGCTCTTCCGCCAGTGCCAGCTCCAGCTCCAGGCTGCCGCAGTTGAGCCCTGCGCTGTCGATGGTCATGGTGACGCCGTCAAGGGCGTCCAGGATTTCGGTTTTATCGGCTGTGCCGTTCACAGCGACTTTTAAAACACCATCTTTTCTGGCATCGGTGGAGGGAATGGTCAGCGCTACGGGCTGGACTGCTGTATTGTCAAATGAAAAATGGGCGGTGCCGGCAGTATCTGCAAACTCGGCGGTGTCCAGGCAGAATTTTATGTCGGCGGTGCCGTCATCGTTGACCATGACGTTATCGGTTCCGTCTGCAAAATACGGCAGCGGTTTCATGACATCGACCACAAGAACGCCCACTTTATCGCCTTCCTGCTTAAAGCTGTTTTTGTCGAAATACAGAACGCCGCAGCTCTCGTCGCTGTGGTCCAGTTCTCCTGACATTTTAAGACGGATTGTGTGCTCATCCAGCAAATTGATTTCATCAATGCTTACACCATGAAAGGCATTGGCCAGTTCAATATCAGCGGCTGAGATCGAATCTGAAAAGGCGTCTTCCTCACTGGTGGCAACCACATTAAAGAACCTGGCGTCTGCGGCGACTTCTGTTTTTGTTGTCATGGGTTCATAGCTGGCGGTGGTCACGGTAAGGGGGGCGATCTTTTCGATGGAAACAGTGGTGGTAACCGTCTGTTCTTCGCCGTCTACCACCAGCTGCTCTGTTACGTCGTAGGTGATGTTCTCGAGTGATGTGGGCAGCTCGGATTCTTCTGATGCGGCTTCTTCTCCGGCCGCCAGGGCTTCTCTTGGAAGGGCCGCTAGCCCCAGCTGTGTTCCGATGCTCAGGCAGAGTATGATTGACATCATCTTTTGTTTACGCCTGGCATTTCCTTTAAAAAAGATAACGCCCAAAATTAAAATGGTCAGCATCAATACGGCGAATATGGCGTGGGGGCCCTGGTATCCTGTATGGGGGTTCGCGCCTTTTTTAGCGGTCAGGAGTGCTGCTTTGCTGACCTCTCCGTTGTTTATTTTAAAGCTGTAATTTATTTTCTGACCGCCTGCAATGTGGTCATAGGTTTTTTCGGCAGCGCTCGCGTGCAGGCCTTCGGGGAGGGTCGTCTTCAGCGATACGTTGTAAAGTCCCGCCTCTGTTGGATTGTCGAGCGCCAAGGTCGCTGTTATCTGCTCGCCGTTGTTTATGGTTCGCTTGTCAAAGGTCAGCTGTGTGGGGATCAGGTCTTTTATATAGGTGACGTCAAATCCCCTTGCTAGGGTCGATGCCCCCACAAACAGCAACAGCAGTAAAGCGAGTGTGATGACACTGATCACTCGGTATAAGGTTTTCATGTTTTTTTCCTTTCCTGTTCATTCATGAACATTTTGTTTCAAACTTTTTGAAAAGCGCCGGGTAAATTGCCAGAATAAAAAATGGGACCAGGAAATTATAGATAAAGGCCGCGGCGTAGGCGTCTAAAAACAGGTTAAACACGTTTCTGAGAATATAGTGCAGGACGGTTATGACTGCCGCGCCGATGAGGTAGCGTCTGATTTTAAAATAGAGTGTCCCCTCGACTGAAAATTTAATTTTCCTTCTCTCCACGATCCATCCAATCGCGCCGCCAAACGCAAAACCTACATTGCCGAAAACGTCGGTGACCATCTTAGCCGGGTCCACCAGGAGTTTGCCGTCAACCCAGTTCTGCGGATAGCTTTTTGTCATTGCGTAGATAATGATCAGGACGCCGCAGATTAGCATGGCCGCCACCACCCAAATATCTTTCTCTGGTTTTTTTTCCAGGTAATCATTTAACACATAACCCATAAGCAGGATGACCAGAAATGCACTGCCAAATCCTACCAACACATCCTGCGGCGTATGAACGCCCAGGAAATTCCGGGACAGCATGACTAAAAAGATGACACTGAACAAAAACACGACGACAAAACGGTATTTCCTGAAGTACAGGGCCAGTGAGCCGTAATAGCAGGTGGCTTTTGTTGAATGGCCGCTGGGAAAGGAGTAGCCTGTGGCTGTGGTTTTGGCCCCCGCGATGGGTTCTATCCCCGGGTCTCTTATCCACGGTCTGTAAACGCAAAAGCTGATTTTTAACACACTGTTGACTAATCCCCCCACGCCCTCTGCCAGGCACATATACGTTCCGGCTTTTTTATTAAAGCACCAGTACACTGCTGCCATCAGCAGGACGGGAATAAAGGATTCTCCAAGGGTTGTGATGAATGAAAAGAAGTCGTTGAATACGCCTTCTGAATAAAACCGAAAGTTCTGTAATAAAAATAAATATTGAATATCCATGCTGCCTCCTGTCCTCTATGAACGCTTATTTTCTAAATAATGCGCTTCTAAATAGCGCACAAACAGTACTTCTATAATGGTGAAGAATGGTGCGCAGAGATAGCCGTCTGTTTTCTGGCTTCTGCCTTTTATAATGCGGTGGTTGTAAAAATAAATGTGTTCATCACTGAGCTTTTCCAGCTCATTATCCTCATAGGAGGTAACGGATAATATGGACGTCCCTTTATTTTTTACTCCGCGCACCAGATTGTTTACCGGCCGGTTGTTGCCGGACAGGGAAAAAACGATCAGAGTATCTTCCTTTTTCAGAAGCTCTGTCATTGTTCCCAGCTCTGTTTTACTCTCAATGACAAAGGCACGCTTTTGCAGTATGAAGAAAAGGCGTTTCAGTTCTTCGGCCGCGTGCCGCTGTACTTCTCCGGTCCCAAAGATAAAAATCCGGCCGGGGCAGTCGAACAGCTCAAAGGTTTTTGTGAGATCAAGATTTTTTAAATAGTCCAGGGTGAGATAATAATCCTGATAGGTACGGTTGAGCAGATTGACTGCCAACACATCGTCTGTCTGTTCCTGCCACTTTAAAATAACCCTTAACTCCCCATAACCGTCCATGCCCAGCTTTTTGCAAAAACTCAGGATCGAATTATTTGAAACGCTGCACCTTTGTGCCAGCTCACTGAGTGAATACTGGGGGCATTCTTTCATATGCTTATAAATATACTGCCATATGCAATGGTCGGTTTCGCTGAAGTTTTCATAGTGCTGATTAACTAATTGATTAATATCCATATCACTGCTCCTTGTGGGAACGGTATTCCAAATATTTTAGAAACAGCATCTCAATCAATATAAAAAAGCTGGTAACCGACGTGTAAGACACATCGAGATCATCTTTTTTTATGACCAGCCCTGACGTGTATAAATTCACGGTGCTGAGCTTTGCCAGCTCGTTTTCGTGGAGGGTGGTGATTGAGACAACCGGGACATTACGGATTTTCAGCGCATGCGCAAATTCTACCACCTCGGGGGATTCGCCGCTGTATGAAACCATAAACATCACATCTTTTGGGGTGATTTTTTCAATCATACGGTTTGTCTCTGCGTTTCCGTTAATCTCATAAAATATCCGTTTTGCCGAGACAAAGATCCGGGTCATTTCATGGGCGACAGTACTCTGCAGTATTCCGGAGCTGTAGATATACAGGTTCTCTGCGCTGTCGATCAGCTCAAAAATTTTATCACAGTTCTGCTCCACAATGCGGTGGACCACCTCATTATAAAGGCTGATCACCTTTTTCATGCTGGTGTAATCCTCTTTGGGCGTCTGGCTGTCGTGTATTAATGTCACTTTGAATTCACTAAAGCCGTTAAATCCAATTTTATGAACAAAACGCGATAATGTGGTCCGTGAGACATGGCACCGGCTGGACATCTCAGTGATTGTCAGGCTTTTGCACGCCTCCCTGTTTGATTTGATGTATTTCCAGATATATAAGTCGTTTTCGTTGAGATTATGGTAGTACTTGTTAATATGTTCATCAAGTTTCATGTTTTCCTCTTATGTTTATGTGATTAAGTAAGCTCAGGCCAGTAATCTTCATTGGCCTGGATAAATTCATCTAATATGACTTTTGCCGCTGCCGCGCTCGGGACGGTTTTGGAAAGTGTCAGGGCCTGCCACAGCTTCTGGTAGCTGCCCTCAATCCATGCGTCTACCACCAGTTTCTCGACGTTGACCTGCTGCTCCATCATCCCTTTTTGAAAACGCGGGATTTTTCCCTGGCAGATTTTCTCATAACCGTTTTTTCCGACAATACAGGGAATTTCCACCATGGCGGTCCGCTCAAAATTCTCAATGGCCCCTTCATTCGGAACGATGAGTAAAAAACGCTCCTGGGTGTTCTCCGCAATCGCCCTGGCCAAATCGACAATATAGGTAGCGTGGGCGTCTGCTTCAAAATTACTGCCGCTGCTGGTTCCCTTTTCGATGATCTCGCGGCAGACGCTGAACACCTTTTTTTCCCGCCCGTCCATAACTTCATTGGCTCTGGTATATTCTGGGTCCAGCCCGGCAGCGATCTCGTAGGGAAACAGATAGTACTTCAAATAAGTATTTGGGATTGTCTCCGGATCAATCGCGTAAACCTCTCTGGCCATTTTAAAGGTGTGAGCCCAGCTGTCATCGACCTGCTGCTCTGCACTGACTGGAAAGCCGTTTTCCGCAATGTATGCCCTGATAACGGGCATCAGGTCGTTGCCTGCTTTGTCATAGATCTGGTGCCACCACCCAAAGTGGTTCAGGCCATAGTAGCCGACCTGCATTTCCTTACGCGACTTGAGCCCTGCTATTCCCGCCATTTTTTCTTCAAGGTCGATGGGCATATCACAGATGTTCAAAATCTTTGAATCTGGCCTCAGCCGATTGGTCGCCTCGGCTACAATGGCGGCCGGGTTTGAATAGTTCAGCATCCAGGCGTCCGGAGAATACGCTTCCATATAGTTTAAAATCTCAAGGACGCCGCCGATGGAGCGCATGCCGTAGGCGATACCGCCCGGGCCGCAGGTCTCCTGACCCACAACCCCATATTTTAAGGGAATCTTCTCATCCTTTTCGCGCATGGCGTATTTTCCAACACGGATATGCGCCAGCACAAAGTCGATGCCTGTAAAAGCTTCCTTTGGATCATCGGTATAACCAAACTCAATTTCCGGCGCGTTCTCGCGGAGGTAAATTCCACAGGCTTCTGCGATTATTTTCTGTCTCTCGGGGTCGTTGTCATAGAGCATGATTTTCCTTATCGGAAAGCGGCTGCTCTCTTTTAACAGCATCAGAACAATACCTGGTGTAAAAGTACTGCCTCCGCCTGCTACTGTAATGGTATATTTTTGTGTCATTGCATTATCCTCCTGTGTTTATAATAAATTTTCAAACTGTTCCCGAAATTTTGCGACGGACAATCCTATAATGACCTGGACGGATCTGCCGCTCGTAATGCACCCATGTGTTCCGAGGTCCTTAAAAGCCTGATCGTCCAGCACCACTTTTGGGTCTTTAATATTCACCCTGAGGCGTGTCGCACAATTCGTGACGTCGATGATATTTTCTTTTCCTCCCAGTGCCTCGAGCACTTTTTGCACAATAAGTGTCTCTTCATCGCTTTTACTGGCCCTGTAATCCGACTTGGAATAAAATTTGACGTTTTCTTCATCCTGGCGCCCTGGTGTTTTGAGATTAAGCTTAAGAATTATAAAGCGAAACACGACAAACCAGATACCTGTAAAAGCAAGCCCTACGGCAAACAGGAGCAGGTATTGCTGCCAGTGGCTTCCCATGAGGGGAATCCAGTTGAAGGAGGCCATCTCGATAAGGCCCCCGGAAAAGATTCCGGTTATTCCCAGCAGGTTAATCACCATGGCCAGCAGCGCTGACAGTACAGCGTGCACAATAAATAAAACAGGCGCGATAAATAAAAATGTGAACTCAATGGGCTCGGTCACCCCACACAAAACAGCGGTCAGTGTTATTGGGATCAGCAGCGCCAGCAAACGTTTCCTGTTCTGTGGCTTAGCGGTGAAATAAAAGGCCAGCGCGATCCCCGGACAGCCGAATATCTTTGAAAATCCTGTGGCTGTGTAGGAGGCCCACGGCGCCAACTCCTTTAATGCTTCTGTCGACGCCGCGAGTTGAGGGAGCTGTGTGGCCCAGTAAGAATAGATTCCTCCGTTAATGACCACATTATCAAAGTAGAAAGAGGAGTAAAGCAGATGGTGGAGGCCAAAGGGGATCAGCAGCTTTTCCAAAAATACAAACAAGCCCACACCCAAGGTGCCTGCTCCCAGTACAAACTGCTGAAGGGCGCTCATTAAAAGCTGAACCTGAGGCCATATAAGGATCGCTAAGACTGCCACTGGCAGCATTGCGAAGAAGCCAATCATAAATACAAAGGTGGAGCCGCTGAAAATACCCAGCCATTCCGGCAGCTCTTTTTCATAAAACCGGTTGTGCAGAAATATGACGAGCGCCGAAATTCCCAATGCCCCGAACATCCCCATATCGAGGGGCTCAATACCGGCAATCTGGGTTAAATGGCTTCCGCCTTCTGCCTGAGATGTCAGGTCAATGCCAAGGTCTGCGCCCCATTGGGAGAGCATGATTGAGACAAAATAGTTGAAGGTTAAATAGAGGACCAGCGCTTCCATACAGCAGCGCGCATTTTGTTTTTTGGCAAGACCGATGGGCAGGGCCACCACAAACAGCAGCGGGAGCTGCCGGAATACGGTCCAGCCGCCCTGAAGCACGACGTTCCAGCATTTGAACCAGAGGCTTTCCGGGCTTGCCAGCTCGCCAAAAATGGCCTGGGTGGTAAAAAGTGTTCCTATGCCGACAACAATCCCCGCAAAAGCAAAGAGCAAAACAGGTGTAAACATTGCCCCGCCAAATTTCTGAATTTTCTGCATCATAACTTTTCCCTCCCAGTCTTTTGATAACGATTATTCATCTGGTTTTATCTTAACAGCTTCATTTGAAGGTTACAATCATTCTGGCCTATTCTGGGAAATCGGCCATCATTCCGTTTTCTGCACCAAAAGCTGTGAATTTTACCAGCAAAAAGCAGATAAGGCGCTGCCCTATAAACTGTCACTCTCCTTTTGATATTTAGACCATACCTGTGTTGTGTCCTCTATGTTCAGAAGCTTCGGATTAAATACGGGCTCCATAACGCCTGCCTTCTTTTGTATTTCATAATCCTTCATAATCTTTACAACCTGATTTGAAAGAAGCAGCACAACAATAATATTGATCCATGCCATGCAGGCCACGCCAATATCCATGACATTCCAGAGCATTGACGAATCCGCGATACCGCCAATAAAAATAGCGGCTAAAAAAGCAAGGCGTAAGATTGTTCGTCCCAGTGTTCCCACATTTCTGAATAAATACCGGACATTGCTCTCGATCTGGTAATAATATCCGAGCAGGGTGGTCAGGGCAAACAGCGCTATGATGACACTCAAAATTTTACCTTCCCACGGAATGGTGTTGGGTGTCAGGTTATTGAGCGCGGTCTGTACCCAGAGGGCGCCCTGCTCAAGGTTAGGCGCACCCTGCGCCAGCATGGCGCCGGTGCTCTCGTCCACAACGTTATAAATGCCGGACAGCAGGATGACTAAGCCTGAGATTGTGCAGACGATAAAGATGCTCAGATAAATGGACAGAGCCTGAATGAGCCCCTGCTTGGCCGGGTGGGTCGCTTCTGCCGCCGCTGCCATGATACCGCCGGAGCCATAGCCCGCATCGGTCGAAAAGATCCCGCGCCTTACGCCCCACGAAACCGCTGAACCCAGAATACCGCCAAAAATAGCGTTTGTTCCAAAGGCAGAGGTGAAAATCACTGAGAATACCTCTGGCACCTTTGTGATGTTTTGAATAATGACAGCAATGCCAAACAACAGGTAAATGGCGCACATGAAGGGCGCCATGCCTTCGGCTACCCGTCCGATACGCTTGATCCCGCCCCAGATGATAATCCCTATGAGCGCTGTGCCGATAATGGCAGTAACCAGCGTGTTGACACCATAGGCGTTGTCCAGCGTTGTGACAATCGCGTCCATCTGGATACCGGGCATGAGTATTCCAATGCCCAGAATCAGTATGATGGCAAATATCTTTGCTAAAGGTTTACACTTCAATCCCCGCTCAATATAAAAAGCCGGGCCACCCAGGTATTCGTTACCTGTTTTAATCTTATAGGCCTGTCCCAGCACAGCTTCAGACAAAGCCGTACAGGTGGCAAAGAATCCAAAGGCCCAAATCCAGAAAAGAGCACCTGGCCCGCCAAAATAGATGGCTGTCGCTACACCCGCGATATTCCCGACGCCGACACGCGCCCCAAGGGCTGTCGCAAATGCCTGGAATGGTGTGATCCCATCACTTGTGTCGCCGTTGCCTTTTAAAACTCTGATCATCTCCTTAAAAAAACGAAGCTGCGGAAATTTCAGCCGGATCGAAAAATAAATACCAGCTCCCATTAAGAGGATAACAAGAATATTACTCCAAACCACATTTTTGATTACTTCTGTTATTGCAACGAAATTTTCCATTGTTTTTCTCCTAGTCCAAAAGTGTAAGTCCACATAGGCATCGTTATGTGGACTTACCTGTGTCTTTCCAATGATAAAAAGTTAACGTTTTGAATGTTTTCTCTTTAATAATACAACCACTAAAACACCGCAGAGCAGCAGTATCATGATGATCGGAATGTAGGTGGTTCCCTGTATTCCGGTGCCTGCGCTGTTACCGCCTGTATGCCCGCTGTTGTCCGCCGCATTGGAATCGGCGTGTGCGGATGCTGTTACCTTAACGGGTGTCTGAGCGGAGTGGATACCGTTGTCGGCTAAAAGGGTGTGATCCCCGGCTTCAATGTCAAAGGGCATCTGGAAGGTAAACAGGGCCTCCCCATTGCTGTCGGCATGTACTCGCCCGACTTCCCTTGGGGTTGAATGCACTGTAAAGGTGATCTCTGCGTTTGGCTCAAAATCGGTGCCTGTCACGTTGATGGTATCCCCATGCGCGCTCACATTCTGGTTTACGGTGATGCCCGGTATTCTTAAACGCCACTGAGCATATAAAAGAACGGTATCATCGTCCACAGTGGTCAGGTTTTTTACGCTTTCTCGCTCTGTATAGCCGGTTCCCTGGCCGTCGGCCTGGGTATTCCAGCCCGAAAAGGCAAAGCCGGTTTTGGTATAGCCGTTGGCCGTCAGTTCCGCTGTCTGATCATAGGTCATTATTTGGTCAGGCGTACTGCCGCTTTCGGCAGTATTGCCGTCAAATTGGATGGTATAGTGGTTGGCCCGCCACTGGGCGTAGAGGATAACAATATCCTCGTCCCTTGGAGACAGGTTGATTACAGTCTGCTCATCGTTAAAAGCTGCTCCTGTTCCATCGGGCTGGGTGTTCCAGCCGGTAAAGGTGTAGCCGGTTTTGGTATAGCCGTTAACCGTCAGGCTGGCTGCCTGATCATAGGTCATGGCCTGCCCCGGCGTGCTGCCGCCGTCGGCCGTGTTGCCGTCATATTGGATGCTGTAGGTGTTGACGCGCCATTGGGCGTACAGGGTAACCGTCCCTCCTTCGACAGATGTCAGATTTGTAACATTCTGTCCATCGGTATAGCTAGTTCCGCCGCCATCGGGTTGGGTGTTCCAGCCGGTAAAGGTGTAGCCGGTTTTGGTATAGCCGTTAATCGTCAGGCTGGCTGCCTGATCATAGGTCATGGCCTGCTCCGGCGTGCTGCCGCCGTCGGCCGTGTTGCCGTCAAATTGGACAGTGTATCTGTTGGCACGCCATTGGGCGTACAGCGTTACGCTGTCTCCTTCTTCTGAACTCAGATTACTGACATTCTGTCCATCGGTATAGGCGGTTCCGCCACCATCACGCTGGGTGTTCCAGTTCATGAAGGTGTAGCCTGTTTTAGTGTAGCCGTTGGTGGTCAGGCTGGCTGCCTGATCGTAGGTCATGGCCTGCTCTGGTGTGCTGCCGCCATCGGCCGTATTGCCATCGAAGTGGATGGTGTAATTATTGGCGCGCCATTGGGCGAACAGGGTAACTGTCCCTCCTTCTTCTGAAGTCAGGTTACTGACCGTTTGTCCATCAGTATAGGCGGTTCCCCCTCCGTCGGGCTGGGTATTCCAGCCCACAAAGGCATAGCCTGTTTTGATATAGCCGTTGGCGGTCAGGCTGGCTGCCTGATCATAGGTCATGCTCTGGTCTGTCATGCTGCCGCTGTCAGCGGTGTTGCCATCGAACTGGATGGTATAGCTGTTAGCGT
This sequence comes from Eubacterium callanderi, assembly GCF_900142645.1. GTDB lineage: Bacteria > Bacillota > Clostridia > Eubacteriales > Eubacteriaceae > Eubacterium > Eubacterium callanderi. The sequence continues at coordinate 164,095 of NZ_FRBP01000004.1, read as the reverse complement.
GCCACTGGGCATACAACGTGACGGTTTCACCATCATTTGGCGTCAGATTTATGAC
>NZ_FRBP01000004.1:161840-162840 GCF_900142645.1 Eubacterium callanderi | reverse complement strand
TAGCTGTTGGCACGCCACTGGGCGTACAGGGTAACCCTTTCTCCTTCAACAGATGTCAGATTCACGACATTCTGCCCTTCAGTATAGGCGGTTCCTCCGCCATCGGACTGGGTGTTCCAGCCCGTGAAGGTGTAGCCTGTTTTGGTATAACCATTGGCGGTCAGGTTTACAGCTGTATCATAGGTCATGCTCTGGCTGGCCGTATCGCCGCCATCGGCGGTATTGCCATCAAATTGGATGGTATAGCTGTTGGCTCGCCACTGGGCGAACAACGTTACCTTGTCTCCTTCCTTTGAAGTCAGATTTGTGACATTCTGTCCATCGGTATAGGTTGTTCCGCCGCCATCGGGTTGGGTGTTCCAGCCGCTAAAGGTGTAGCCTGTCTTGGTATAGCCGTTGGCCGTCAGGCTGGCTGCCTGATCGTAGGTCATGGTCTGCTCTGGTGTGCTGCCGCCGTCGGCCGTGTTGCCATCGAACTGGATGGTATAGCTGTTGGCGCGCCACTGGGCAAACAAGGTAAAGGTTTCCCCATCGACAGACGTCAGATTTGTAACATTCTGTCCATCGATATAGCTAGTTCCGCCGCCATCGGGTTGGGTGTTCCACCCGGTAAAGGTGTAGCCGGTTTTGGTATAGCCGTTGGCCGTCAGGTCTGCTGCTTGATTATAGGTCATGACCTGGCTGGCCGTATCGCCGCCATCGGCGGTATTGCCATCGAAGTGGATGGTATAGCTGTTGGTGCGCCATTGGGCAAACAGAGTAACCGTTTCTCCTTCGACAGATGTCAGGTTTATGACATTTTGTCCATCAGTATAGGCGGTTCCGCCGCCGTCGGACTGGGTGTTCCACCCGGTAAAGGTGTAGCCGGTTTTGGTATAGCCGTTGGCGGTCAGGTTGGCCGCTTGGTCATAGGTCATGCTCTGGTCGGCCGTATCTCCGCCTTCGGCGGTGTTGCCATCGAACCTGATGGTATAATTATTTGCACGCCACTGAGCATATA
>NZ_FRBP01000004.1:156602-160023 GCF_900142645.1 Eubacterium callanderi | reverse complement strand
TCGGACTGGGTATTCCAGCCCGTAAAGGTATAGCCTGTTTTGGTGTATCCGTTGACGGTTAGATTGGCCGCCGCATCGTAGGTCATGCTCTGGCTGGCCGTATCGCCGCCATCGGCGGTGTTGCCATCAAATTGGATGGTATAGCTGTTAGCGCGCCACTGAGCGAACAGGGTTATCGTATCGCCATCTGCAGCGGTCAGGTTTTTTACATTTTGACCATCGCTATAGGCAGTTCCCGTACCGTCAGGCTGGGTATTCCAGCCTGTAAAGGTATAGCCGATTCTGGCATAGGCATTATCAGTCAGGTTGGCTGCAACGTCAAAAACCATTGGCTGGTCATTCATACTGCCGCTGTCCGCAGCATTGCCGTCATATTTGATGGTATAGTTGTTGGCACGCCACTGAGCGTACAGTGTTATCATATCGCCATCTGCAGTTGTCAGGTTCTTTACATTTTGACCGTTGCTATAGGCAGTTCCCGTACCGTCAGGCTGGGTATTCCAGCCGGTAAAGGTGTACCCAGTTTTGGTATAGCCGTTGGCCGTCAGGTTGGCTGCCGTATCGTAGGTCATGGTCTGATCATCTGTACTGCCGCCATCTGCCGTGTTACCGTCAAACTTTATTGTGTACTGGTGCGCTTTCCAGAAAGCGTAAAAAGTATTGTTATCCGCGTCTATCGTAGCAACATCGTATGCAGTATAGGAATGGCCGGTACCATCACTTTTGGTGTTCCATGAAACAAACTCATAACCGACTCTTGAGTACTTCAGATGTGTGTCCGAAGTATTATCCAAAACAATGTATCCTGCGCCTGTCCCGTAAAACACATTTTTATAGTCCGGTTCCCGGGTATCCCGGTCTTCATACCTTGTGCCTGAGCCCTCGTTGGGGTCGTAGGTCGGTATATACGATGGAAAATCTATTCCGCCTGTAAAGGCAATATCTTTGTTGTTCAGAGGATGCAGATAGTTATAATACTTTTCCACAATGCTGGTGCGGACCGCTGAAATATTCGGGTATTGGGCGATTTCCTCACTGGTGGGCTTTCTGGAACGGATGTTTCTGCCATTATTTTCAAACTTAACACTCGCGCCGGAAAAATTGATATTGCTCAGCTTATCGCCGTAAATCGCGGACGTTGTTGTGTTTTTTATGGTGAGGTCGCTGCCGGGTTCTACGGTCAAAATAGCATTATTTCTCATTTCAATAGGCGTACCATCCAGAAGGACTGTCCCTTTTAAGATTAAAGTACAGTTATTCCATGTAAAAATCCGGCCGGTGTTTTTGAAAGTACAATCCTCAATGGTCAGCGGACTGCTGCGGTCATGATGAAGATAGCCCACGTTTTCCAGGATACAGTTTTTAAATAAGGTGCTTCCAGACGAGTAAATAAACATAAAATTATCACTCGACATATCCTTAAATGTGCAATCGGTGAACGCACTGCTTTGCGGCCTGTATATCATTTGACCTGTGATATTCTGAAAAGTGCTGTTCGTAAAGCTTGCTGTTACTGACAGAAGGCCTGACGACATATTCGACCACCTTGAATCTTTTATGCTCACCTTTCCGTTGGCTTCAATGCCGCCATAAGTATTATCGCTGGCCGTTAATTTTATGTTGATCATTTCCAGATCAATATTGTTGGTGCTTTTAATATGTTTGGCGTTATCCCCCTGAAGAATGGTGTGTCCATTTCCATTTAAAATTATTTTTACATTTGCCCGGGTAAGCTCTGCCGCTCCATCGCCTGTCATATCGTCATTACTGCTCAGGCTGATGGTATACTGCGCCGCTGTATCCAGGTTAATGGCGTCAAAAGCGGCCTTCAGCGTCGTGTATTTTGTTTGGTCTAAAGCACTGCCGGCGCTGCTAATCTGATATGGCTCCGCATTTGACAAGGGCTGCGCCTGTCTGAGCAATCTCTCTTGGTTATCCGCTTCCTTTTCTACAACCACCTTAATGCTTGGCGCAGCGAGACCGTCTGCCAGCACGTATTCTTCCCCTGCAGAGGCTGTAAAGGTATACTCGCCTGGAGTATCCTTATCGTACTGGGGCTGCGATGTCCAGGTAAGTGGTACCTCCACACCCCTTTCCGGCATTTCGTCTGATTCTTCAAGATCAACGAGCACGCTGTCCGGCAAGCCCAGCTGCTCCGTCTTTGTCCCCAAAGCAATATTCCGGCTTTTCAGATCTTCGTCAGAAACATTAAAGGCGGTAATCACCTGGATTGGATTTTCTGGAGCTACTATTTCGGCCTGAACGGCTGTGCTGAGAAAAATCGGAAATATCATGACTACCATCATTAGCAGGCTTATATATATTTTGTATAATTTTGTATCATTCGTTTTTTTCATCATCTAAATTTCCTTTCTAAATTTTGAACAGTCATTTGATTTTTCACAGCTTATCCTTTAATTAAGTAAAACCATATATTTATCTGCAACGTGTATTATTTCAATTTATTTCTTCTTAACAGTACACCAAAAGTGATACCACAGAGTACTAAAACAAGAACGAGCGGAATATACCCATGGCTTTGTATTCCTGTTCCAACAGGTGTTCCATTTGTATTGTTATCAATTTTTTCAGAATCCGCTTTGGCTGTTTTCAGCACCTTAAGCCCAGTCTGGGCTGAATGAATACCGTTATCTGCCCTTAGCTGATGATCACCTTCTTCGGTGTCAAAAGGCACCTGAAATGTAAGTGTCACCTTTCCATCTGTGTCTGCTGGTGCCTTCCCAATCTCTTTTGGCATCGAGTGCAGCGTAAAAATGACTTCTGCATTCGGTTCAAAGTCTTCACCTGTCAAAGTAATCGTATCGCCATGTTTTCCAATACTCTGGCTTGTGACAATGCTCGGTGTGCGTAAACGCCACTGGGCATACAGCTTGACTACTTCTCCATCGACTATGGTCAGATTTTTAACCTCCTCACCATCGCCATAGGCAGTTCCGCCTCCGTCGGCCTGGGTGTTCCAGCCCGTAAAGGTGTAGCCAGTCTTGGTATAGCTGTTGCGTTCCAGACTAGCCGCCTCGTCATAGGTCATGGCCTGATCGGCCATGCTGCCGCCGTCGGCGGTGTTGCCCTCGAATTGGATGCTGTACTTGTTGGCACGCCACTGGGCGTACAGTGGAACGGTTTCGCCATCTGCTGTGGTCAGATTTTTAACATTCTCACCATCGGTATAGGCGGTCCCGCCGCCATTGGCCTGGGTGTTCCAGCCTGTAAAGGTGTAGCCGGTTTTGGTGTAACCGTTGGCCGTCAGATTGACCGCCGTATCGTAGGTCATGGCTTGATCGGTCATGCTGCCGCCATCGGCGGTGTTGCCGTCGAATTGGATGCTGTACTTGTTGGCACGCCACTGGGCGTACAGTGGAACGGTTTCGCCATCGACTGTGGTCAGATTTTTAACCTCTTC
>NZ_FRBP01000004.1:0-156037 GCF_900142645.1 Eubacterium callanderi | reverse complement strand
CGTCATAGGTCATGGCCTGATCGGCCATGCTGCCGCCATCGGCGGTGTTGCCGTCGAATTGGATGCTGTACTTGTTGGCACGCCACTGAGCATACAGCTTGACTACTTCGCCATCGGCTGTGGTCAGATTTTTAACCTTCTCACCATCGCCATAGGCAGTTCCGCTGCCGTCGCCCTGGGTGTTCCAGCCCGTAAAGGTGTAGCCGGTCTTGGTATAGCTGTTGCTCGCCAGACTGGCCGCCTCGTCATAGGTCATGGCCTGATCGGCCATGATGCCGCCATCGGCGGTGTTCCCGTCGAATTTGACGTTATAGTTATTTGCACGCCACTGGGCATATAATTTGACTACTTCGCCATCTATGACTGTAAAATCTTCGGTTAGTGTGGCTTTATCGGGATAAACAGCTCCACTTTTCAATTCTTTCCAGCCGCTAAAGGTGTAGCCGGTTTTGGTATATTCATTTGGGTTCAATGGCAGCTCTTCGCCGTAATTTTTTGTCTGGTCCGGCATCACGCCCTTGCCTCCGTTACTGTCAAAGGCAAGCGTATAGACAGCGGAAAATATGATTTGACGATAGCTGGAAACAGAACCTCCGTCCGTTATATTTAGTGTATATGTACCAATGTCTTTTGCTTCCAGAGTCTGTGCTGTTGCGCCCTCTATATCTTTTCCGTTCAATTGCCATTGATAAACTGCCGATGATGAATAATCATCGGGGTTTAAGAGCTTTAAAGTGACTGGCGTACTTAGATATTTGGCGGTTATCCTCTCCGGCAGTCCGCTGTTATCATAGTCCTTTACGGAAGATGGATCTTCAATATCGGTGAGCGGCATATTAACCCGGGGCAGCCATAAATATACACTTGCGCTTGAATCGGTATAGACATCCCTGACGCCGTAAAGGTTAGAGTAAGCATTCGGTACCTGTGCCGTGTGGAGCCTGGCCATCAGGACGTCAAGCTCACCTGCTTTTACCATTTCATTCGGTCCATAAACAGAGCTTGCGTCAATTCGATTCTGGGACACTGGGAGACCTGCGCTGTTGATAAAAGTTCCTGATATTGAGGAATTTACATACAGACTTCCTCCGTTTATAATTGCTTTGCTGCATTCTATACTACGGTTTCTGTACCCATCGGCCGAGACAGTCCCTCCATTTAAAACCAGCGTATCTGCTGAAATTCCTTTTTTATCAAAATTACTATTAGTATTAGTAATATTTACCTTTCCACCATTTATTGTTATATTTGCATCATCACCTCCCAAAATGGCATTCCATTTTCCCGCATAACAATTAATTGTCCCGCTGTTTATTGTTATGTCACCACTACCTGTACCATCATATGACGAGGCACCTCCTATGGCTGCACTGTAGTTTCCTCCTCTGGCCTCAATAAAACCATTGCCTCCATCTTCAATAGTGAGTGAGCTTCCGACACGCACTAATATTCCCGCATAATAGGAGCCTGATGGTTGAACATAGTTATTTCCAACAAGCGTAAGTGTAACAGTCGAATTCTCAGTAATGGAAAAGCCGTCTCCGCTGGGTGATTTAATGTTAATACCATTTGCAGCAACATTCGTCTCGATCCCGCCTTTCACCATGACGAAATGATTAACGGTGGCGCCGGAGGTGCTGTAAAGCTCAATCGTATCTGATGAGTCGATCCCACGTGTGACTGTACTGCCCTGTGTGACCTGAATATCTGATTGGCCTGTCGTATCAGGCTCAATGACAACACTTCCACTGGCGATATCAAATGAGAAAGGTTGATTGGAGCGACTCCGATCTTCCGATTTTTCCTCTTTAAATCGCACATCTTCCCTCTCATCAACTGCTTTAGGATCATCCACCTCCGCTTCATTTACAGTTACTGTAACACCCGGGGGCGTAAGATGATCTGCCAGTGTATATTCCTCTGCTGGTATTGCGGTGAACCGGTATTCTCCCGGAGCGTCCCTGTCATACTGGGGATGGGCTGTCCAGGTGACTGGTACCTCGAACTTCTGCTCCTTTTCGGCGTTTTTTACCCTAGCAATCAGGCTGGAAGGGAGGTCTAGCTGCTCCTGGCTGGTTCCTAACGCAACATCCCGGTCGTCTAAACTTCCATCGGGTATATCAAAGGTATAAATCACCTGTTTCGCTTTTAGTAACTCCTGTTCTTCTGCCTGAACGGCAGTATTTAATAAAAACGCGAACAACAGCGTAAGTATGATCAGCAACCCTATACTTAACCTGTGAAGTTCTCGTGTGTAAAACTTTTTCATATAAATTCCTCCTGTCATCTTTGACGCTTATCTTTTCATGCCTGGTTTTTGAGTATAACAGTAAAAAACTTATTTTGAAACGAATATAAAACTTTTTCACGCACCATTGTTGACACCACTGTGACAACCTGTTTATTATTGGCCTATAGCCTGAAATAACTGTTCTGTTCATTTTTCCTGTTTTTTAAACCATAACACTAAACAAAAGCATATTCTTTAATTTTATTTAAAACACTTGTGCGAAAAAAATCCTGTGTTAAAATGGTGCCAAACATAATATGAAAGGATGTGCTTTAAAATGAAAAAATTTAAAACTGCTCTGTCAACAATCTCCATGCTTCTTTTGTTCTTAATGCTTTGGAGTATGCCTGCTTTAGCCCAGACCTCAGACAGCAATTCTCTCAATGGCTATGCACGGCCACCTCGGCGGCCACCACATCGGCTCTCTGCCTGCACGGCTCAATTCGATAAAAATTTTGTGAATCTCGATTGTCTGTCAACAGATAATTTTGAAAAAGTAACGTTTTGAAAATATTTTATAAATTATAAAGGATGTGTTTTTAAATGAAAAAGTTCAAAAAAATTTTGTCAACGATTTCTATGCTTTTTATCTTTTTGGTGCTGGGGAATTTTTCAGTTTTTGCTCAGGATTCGGATACCGGGCCTCCCGAAGGGTATCCTCACACACAGCTTTATTTTAATAAAGAATCTGTAAAGGATGGCGACCAGGTAACAGCAACCTTAGAGCTGGACAACCAGACAAACGCTGATTTAATGAATGTAACCCTTGAGACCACTCTCCCTGAGGGGCTGTATTCTGAAAGTACCACAAGAACCTATGATAAAATCGCCGCCGGACAAAAAATCCTTCACAGCTTTACAATACAGGTTGGCGACAAAAGCTCTGTGATCCCTGTGTCACTCTCCAGCATCCCTTCAAATCCTGTAACAGGAGCACCGGGTACTATCGGCATTGGTATTGCCCTAACCGCTGCATTGATCGTCTTTGCTGTTTGGCTCTGCAAAAGAAGAAAGGGGCAGATGGTATTCTCGATTGCGCTCTGCCTGCTGTTGACAACACAGCTTCTGCTGACGGCTTTTCCAAATCCCGTTTACGCCGAGGAGGAAAGTGATACGGATACTTCTTTGTCTGATGAAGTAGAGAGCATCTCTTATTCTGTTAGCAGCGATCTGACAGTAAACGAGAGCACAGAAGTACTTTCTACCACTGTCACCATTGGTTCTGTCGAGTTGGTTGAGCTGTCTGAAATTACATATGAAGCGCTTCAGACTAACAGCTCTGTCGCCGCTGGCGCTGCCTTTTTCGATATTGTTATTTCCAGCCAAAGTGACCCATTTTCTGACGCTGTGAAGGCTGAGGATATTGTCCTGAAAAATGCTTTTGAAAATGCCAGAATTGATACAATCACTCTTCTGGACGAGCATACGTTAGCGTTGAGTCTCACTGGAACTTTGGATAAAGAGGATGAGAGCAACGGGCTGCTTGAGCTTAGCAAAAACTGCTTTAAACAGGACGGCGAAAAGCAAGGGCGTCTGATGGTTGATGTCTCCTCTCCGCTGCCGTATTTTGCGGAAGGCACTGACAATGTGCACCTTAACAAAGACGATACGGCTGTTCTGCAATTCAGCGTCGACACTGCACAGTTCTCCCAAACGGCGGACGCGTCAGCCTTTACCTTTGATGATCCAGCCATCCAGCCGGTTAACCTGACCATTCCCTCAACTCTTTCCAGCAGGGATGGGCTTCTGGAAGTACGTGTCAATGGTGCGGAGAGCAAGACGGACGTCATGAATGCGCTGCGCGGCACTACGATGACCATTGACAGTGCTGCCCTTAATTGTGACAGCCTGACGCTGCCGCTCAAGCTTGAAGAAGAACGAATCAGCACCGATTTAATTCTGGCGAATGCGGTGCGCAGCTCTGAAAAAGAGACTCAGGCCACGGCTGAGTTTACTGGCCGTGTCAGCTCGCTCAATGGCAGTGTTGATTTAACACAGGGAGCCGTCGCTCTCGCCGACGAGCCGCATCCTGGTGTCAGTGTCTCACCTTTAAAGATCATGGACGGTTCAAATAATCGCTTCAGCTTTACAGTGACAATTGATGATCCTGTGCTCCCCAACTGGGCTGAGGATGATGAAGGGCTTGAAATGTTTTTTGCCTACTGGGCCTACTCGCAAAGGCTTTATCTGGATACAAACTGTGTTACTGACGCCTACGGGGTCCCCGTGCAGGCTTCTGAATACGCCATGGTCGTATATGAAAGTGATGCTTCAGACGATGAACTGTTAGCTTCAAATGCGTCGGCACAAGATATTGTCGCAAAATCATTCGTATACACTTCTAAAATACTAAGCATTGTCAATTCCTTTGTCACAGGATCCCCTCTGGCGGGAATTGCCGGAATCCTGGGCCTCGGCGGTGATGCTTTATCCTCCAGTGGAATGGGCGAAATTAGAGATAATTTGGTAGCACTGAACGCTGAAGTTGCTGAGATCAGTCGAAAAACTGACGCCATCAGCCAGGAACTCAAAGACCTGATAAATCATATCAAAGATACGGAAATGCGAGATAAGGTTTCCGCATTCGGAAAAGAGGCGGACAGTCTTGCCTGGACTGTTAACAAAGTCAATAGCCCGGAAAATGATGTACTTGCTAAACTAATGGAGGTCACAGACACTGAATCCACTGAATATCACACCTATGTTAATGAGATTAATAATACGGTTGCATACAGCGCCGGCGGCGGCGATACCTTTGCAAGAGACACTCTGGCTTTCGGAAAATCCATTCTCGGTGATAATGTCATGGAAAGCGACAGCACTTTAGATGTCTATGTGAATCTTTATAATTCACGCTATAACTGGTCCTCTCAAACCATTCCTGCTAAATCCCGTTTTCTGGCCTATACCACCTCACTCTACCTGAAGGCCTATATGATAAGCATGTGCTATATGCAGAGCAATAACACAGACCATCGATATGATTACGCAATAGAGCAGATGAGAGGACAGTTTCAAAAATTCATTAAAAAATGCGAAGCCTATGATACAAGCATGAAACTTCCCGACGGAAAGGATATCAACCTGATTGACGGAAAAACATATGCATATGATTGTTTTGTTGTTTTTGATCCAAAAGTTTTTTTTAAACAGTGTGAAGAACGAGTACGGTATTCCTCCGGAGTGTCTATGTTTCATCCTGATCTCTATGAAAGCATGATGTATCAGAACTTGTGTATGTATATATTCCTATATGATCAGCGATTTATATCACCCCCACCAATTGAAACTTTAGATTCTATGAAATCACGGTTATCTGCCAGCGGTAAAAATTCGCTTCTCGACGAACTGGAGTCTGTCGGCTTTTCCGTACCTGGAAATTATCTTTACACCGGTAAACTGAGTTACAACCGTAATCAGATAAAACAATATAATTTCTTCGGCTATTTTGTATTCAAAGGTGACTTTATATATCATGCTGATTTATACAATCTGAAAACTGGTAACATGGAAAATAACATCTCGCTTTTAAAAGCTGATATTGATACTAAAAATATAAACGACTGGCGATCAAAATCTATACAAACGATGTTTAATAATAAAATAATAGTTATGTTACAGTAAAACATTTTATAATCATGTCAAATAATTCTTATAAAAAAGCAGCTCCACGTTTAGACAGAGGAGCTGCTTTTTTTGATTTTTTATCATAATTTATTACAGCATTAACGGTATGAGTGGTTCTCATGATAATCCTGTATGCTCTTAAGTACCTGTGGATAGCGCTTTTCTGGAACTGGCAGGGTACTGCCATCGTACATATTTATTTCACGGTACTGTACGTTTAATACATAATCCAGATTGATGATGTAGCTGCGGTGAATTCTGATAAACTGTTCAGGCAGCTCTGTCTCAATTTCTCCGATGGGCACCCGGATATTCATGGCCTTATCTGCACATTGCAGCCTGCTCTTACGGTGTCCGGCCTCTATGTAAATGATCTGGTTGATGTCCACAAAGTATTCTTCTTTGTTCAAACCTTTAAAGCAGACCTTCTTCTCTTTGCCGATCTTTTCCTGGATCAGCTTTTGCATATACTCATAATTTTCACGGCCAGCTTTAAAGGGGAAATATTTCTCATCGCCAATCAGCAGATTGTCTGCCGTATTGGATACATGGATATGTATGGCAAGCAGCCTTCCCTCCTGCCTGCGGTACACAAAGGTGCAGCGCTGCTCAGCCAGCATAATGTAGTTCTGGACGCCCTCGTTATAAACGGTATATTTTCCGCTGACAACACAGCCCTCCTCGCTTTCCCCAACAAGCTCATAAACGTCGTCTTTGACCTGAAAAGGAATCCCCTGCTCAATCTCCAGTATTTCTTTAAAGTTATCCAGGCCGTTGATAAACTGGCTTTTAAGGGGACCGATCCACATAATATCTTCTGCCATCTGCTCAATCACAAAATCCAGATCTCTTTCATAATGCTTTCGCATAATCATACGTGTCAGCTCTACGGCATCCTGCTTCATATTTCTCTTCCTCTTCCGGCAACGTTTTTAATGCGCTGTCCATATATAAGTATTGCTTCAATTATATCATTTTGATCCGGTATAAAAAATACCGTTCGTCACGACTTTAGGCTGTTCACATGAATTTTGTGCTTTTAAAATGACGTCCATCCTCCGTCAGTGGCCACGATTTCCCCGGTCATATGGCTTGCGTCGTCAGACGCCAAAAATAAAATGGAAGCTGCCTGTTCCTCCGCCAGTGCGTCGCGTTTGAGCATGGATTCTGTTTTCTGGCCTGCCATGGACTGCGCTTCCTGTTCAGAGACGCCGTTCGCCTGTGCTTCCTTCTGTTTCTGCATGACAAATTCATATGCTTCCTTCACCATTGGCGTATCTGTACCCGCCGGATTGACGGAATTGACACGGATACCAAAGCGCGCGTAATCCAATGCCAGATTTTTGGTCAGCCCGTTTACCGCGTGTTTGGATGCTACATAGGCAGGGTTGCCCGGCAAACCAGTCAGCCCTGCGATGGACGCATTGTTGACGACAGCGCCGCCTTTTTTCTGTTTCATAAACTGCTGAAGCTCATATTTACAGCTGTAAAAAACCGAATAAAAATTATTGGCCATGGTATAATCCATCTGCTCCTTTGTCAGGGCGTGCACAGGGTCTGGATTTCCCATCACACCGGCATTGTTGATGGCGATGTCAATCCGGCCATAGGCTTTTACAGCCTCCTCCACCATTTTCCGGGCGTTTTCCTCAATCGACAGATCCAGGCACAGGAAAATCGCTTCGCCGCCTTCCTCTGTCACAGCCTTTAGTACTTCGCTACCTTCCTTTTCAAGACGGTCTGTCAGAACCAGCCTTGCGCCTTCTCTTGCTGCCCTCAATGCTGTGGCTTTTCCAATACCGCGCGCAGCGCCTGTTAACACGATGACCTGCCCCTTAAACCGTTCTGGGAATATTTTTTTCATAATAGGACTCCTTTATTAAATCGTTCTCTGCTTTATATTATAACTTAATTTTTATCGGGTATTATTCAAGTTTTTGTCAAGATTTTTTCTTAAAAGCCACGCTTTAAGCCAATTTAAAAAGCCGCCGATCAGTGTCTTTGCGCTGATACGGCAGCTTTCTTTTTAATGCTTATTTAACTTTCCAAACCCGTTTCTCGTAATCCTCAATAGAGCGGTCGCTTGAGAAGATTCCAGAGTGGGCAATATTGATGGCAGACATTTTCTGCCATTGCTTCTGGTCTCTGTAGACGTTGCTGACGATATCCTGAATATCGACATACGGGGCAAAATCTTTCAGGACAAAATAGGTATCATTGTGCAGCAGCAGGGAGTCGTAAATCATCTGGAAGCCCGCGCTTTCCCCAAAGAAACCGCTGATCAGCTGTCCAAGGATTTCCTGCAGGCGGGAATCGGACTCGTAGACTTCCAATGAGCGGTAGCCGCCATGGGTATTATAATTGTACACCTCTGTATCGGACAGGCCAAAGGTAAAGACATTGTCCATTCCCACAGCCTCAGCGATTTCGACATTGGCGCCGTCCATAGTGCCAAGGGTCAGGGCGCCGTTCATCATGAATTTCATATTGCCTGTACCGGAGGCTTCTTTACCGGCGGTTGAAATTTGTTCTGAGATCTCTGCCGCAGGGTAGATGAGCTCTGCCACGGACACGTTAAAGTTTGGTACAAAGACAACCTTGAGCTTATCCTTAACCAGCGGGTCATTGTTGACGCGGTCTGCAACCACGTTAATCAGGCGGATAACTTCCTTCGCATATACGTAGGAGGGCGCTGCCTTGCCCGCGAAAATATAGGTCTTTGGTACGATATCGGCATTCGGATTGGAGCGCAGCTGATTGTAAGTCAGAATGACGTGCAGAATATTTAAGAGCTGGCGTTTATATTCATGGATACGCTTGACCTGTACGTCAAAAATAGAATCCGGGTTCAGGACAATACCCTGGGTTTCCTTGATATACTTAGCCAGCCGTTCCTTATTGGCGTGCTTTATGTCTCCCAGCTTCTGGCAGAACGCCGCGTCCTGCGCATAAGGCAGCAGCGCTTCGAGGCTGCACATATTGCCAGGCTTTTTCCAGTCTGTACCGATGGTATCATCCAGCAGGGTTTTTAGTCCCGGATTGCTGCCCATCATAAAACGGCGCTGGGTTACCCCATTGGTAACAGAGGTAAAGCGGTCTGGGAACACCGCGTAAAAATCCTTAAAGGTTTCCTCCCGCAGGATCTTGCTGTGCAGCTCTGCCACACCATTGACGGAGTGGCTGCCGATAATGGCCAAATGTGCCATATGAACCTGGCCGTCTTTTAAAATAGCCATGCTGTAGTTACGGTCAACCTGATCTGGATAGAACCAGTTCATATCGTTGATAAAACGGCGGTTAATTTCTTCAATGATCTGGTAAACGCGGGGCAGCAACTTCTGTACCATATCAATCGGCCATTTTTCAAGGGCTTCGGGTAATACGGTATGGTTTGTAAAGCTGATGGACTTAATGGTCATATCCCAGGCAACATCCCAGTCATAGCCTTCCTCATCCACTAAAATACGCATGAGCTCTGGCACACAGAGCGCCGGGTGCGTGTCGTTAATGTGGATACAGATTTTATCCGGAAAGCCGTCCATAGAGCCATGATTGTGCTTCTTATAGCGGCGGACAATCCGTTTGAGGCCCGCGCATACAAAGAAGTATTCCTGTTTCAGGCGCAGCAGCTTGCCCTCAAATCCATGGTCGCTTGGGTACAGGATCTGGCTGATGGATTCGGCCTCTGATTTGCGCTGCATGGCTTTGAGGAAGTGTCCCTGGTTAAAGGTGGACAGGTCAAAATCTTCTACAGGCTTGGCGCTCCATAAACGCAGTGAGTTTACAGTGTTATTTCGGTAGCCTTTAACCGGAATATCATAGGGAACCGCCAGGACTGGATCGTAGTTTTCATGGATAAACTGCATTTTGCCGTTTACCTCTTCTACACGCACATCCCCGTTGTATTTAACCACAACAGCCTTATCGGGCTTTACGATTTCGAAGGGATAGCCGTTTTTAAGCCAGATGTCCGCAACCTCAACCTGTTCGTCGTTAATAATTTTCTGCTCAAAGAGACCGTATTTGTAGCGGATGCCATTGCCGTGGCCCGGAAAACCGAGCGCGGCTGTAGAGTCTAAGAAGCATGCCATCAAACGGCCAAGGCCGCCGTTCCCCAGTGCAGGGTCATGTTCCTCTGCCTGAATGGCTTCATAGTCAACCCCCAGCTCATCCAGGGTTTCTTCAACCATGGTATCCCAGCCCAGGTTGTTGACATAGGCTTTTAACAATCGGCCAATCAGGAACTCGATGGAGAAAAAGTAAATCTGTTTTTCTTCCATTTTATGCAGACGGCTGTTATTTACAGCCCACTCCGCTGTGATTTCTTCCATCACCAGCTCTGCCAGTGCTTCATACTGGTGTCTGGTGGTAGACTCACTGAAATCTTCGCCGGAGACTTCCTCAACTTTTTTAATGAAAGCCTTTCTGAAGGCTTCCTTTGTCTTTACTTTATGCTTTGTATTTTTATCTGTAATTGCCATTTTATTGATTTCCTTTCAGAATTAATAACCAATTTTTTTGTTCTGTTTCCATCTTAACTTTAATGCCTGATTTTTTCAACCTTTCTGCTCAAAATAACCCCATAGATAACGGTATCAACTTTTTGTTTAAAGAAGTCTTTTCTTTTGTTTAAGAAAAGTATCCTGGTTGTTTATTTTAGCGCTGGGTCAAAGTGCCTTCTTTTTTTCTGGCTGTTCTTCTGCGGGTTCTGCAATTTTTTTCCTGGCAACCACTCTTTTTTTTAAGGGTGACGCTTACTGCTATGCCATCTTTAGCCAGTCCTGCGCCGCTGTAATTATTGACCAGCACTTCGTCTCCGCCATCTATGCTGATGGTATGAGGTCCGTCTGCCAGGCCCCTCAAATGTAATATACTGTCTTTTTCCAAAATTGCCTGGAAGTGCGTTTCCCCATCAATACAGCCGGCAATATGCTTTCCCGGAGCTGGCCTGTTGCCTTGTGTAATATGAACACACGCGTCATAGCGCTTTGGCTGATAGACCCCGGCTGTTTGTATCCGGCTGATGGAGGGGGGCCTTTCCACTGCGCCTTTTTCCTCTGTTATTTTGGTAAGCCAGTCTCTGAAAACTGTTTCTAAAATTCCAGCGTCACCGAGTTCTGGAAGGTGCATGAGCATGGTATAACCATCGCCGCCGTCAAGTTTCGCTTCGTCGATAACCAGTATCACAGGCGTTTTATCGTCCTCAGGATCCAGGAGCTGTCCGGAGTCCAGCGTTACAGACATCACCCGTTCTCCGACGGGGCGGTCAGGGCTGTAGACCATGGTCATACCAGAAATCTGCGGGAAACAGCCGCCAGCGCCAATGATTCTTCCGGTCTCTGGGTCCTGCCCCCTGACACGGCTTACACCATTTTCCAAAGCCTGATACAGGATTCTGGGTGTCGCCTCTCTGAAATACAGCCTGTTGCCAAAGGGGAGTACATCCAGGCAGTCTCCGGCTGTTATCTGACCGCGGTGAAGGCTGGCGCGGATACCGCCTCCGTTATGCAGGGCAATGACAGGCATGTCTTCAAAAATACAGGCGCCGGTCATTTGGCTTTTAAAACGTTCCTTTGCCGCGTCTGCCATGGCGTCGGCAATCGCATCTCCCAGGTTCGTCTCGGCAACCCGCGCCTCATTGATCCCATTGACAGTGCCTCCCCAAAGAGCTGTCTGAACCCTTGCCACCACTGGCGCCAGTTTCGCCGAATGGCTCTTTACCAGCAAGTCTGCAAGCTCTGTTACCTTTTTATCCGGTTTGCAGCTTTTTTTAATGGTCTCTTCTTCTAAAAAGCTGCCTCTGGCGCTGTGCGTTACAGGATCAATCATAATTTTTCCGATACGCTGGGCTCCGCTTCCGCTTTGCTGCAGGAGAATCCCATTGATTCTTTTTTCGGCAAAGACAGAATGGCTGTGTCCGTCGATGATGATGTCAAGCCCGCTGTTTTCTCCCAGGGCTTCCGCCAGACCAACACTCTGGTTCTCTGGCGCGCTGCCCGGGTCTATTCCGAGATGGGCCAGGCAGATGATAATTTCCGCCCCCAGCTCCTTTAATTTCTTGATAGTTTCCCGGCTGGTGGTCAGCGGGCTTTTAAAGTGTATCCCACGTACTTCCTTCGGCTCTGCCTCTCCTGTCCCGTTAGCTATTTCCGGCGTTGTTATGCCAAAGATACCAACGCTGACACCCTGTCTCTTTAACAGGATGTAGGCCCCATTATTAATTTTATGACCGCCGCGGTAGGCTTCTCCGGCCAGAACAGGTTTTCCGTCCCGGAAACCGTTGGCCGAAAGGATTGGAAAATCGGCGCGGCGCGCGTCTGTCAGCAGGGTATCCAGCCCATAGTCAAATTCATGGTTCCCGGCGGCCATGGCATCGTAGCCCGCTGCGTTCATGAGCGCGATAACATCTCGGCCTTTGCTTAAAGCTGCCAGGGCGCTGCCCTGGATGGCATCGCCGGCGTCCAGTAAAAGAGCGCCTTTATAGTCTCTTTTTAAAGCTGCTGTATAGTCTGCACCAACAACGCCTGCGCCGCTTACTAATGCACCGTGCAGATCATTGGTAGTTAAAATAATCAGGGGTTTTTCTTGTTTCATAGGATGGTCTTCTTTCCTGTATAATTTAATGGCATTATATCACTCTTTTAATGTACCCTGGTAATTCCTCCGTTAACCCTTTGTAAATTTTCACCACAAAACAAAAAAGCAGGCCGAGCGGCTGCTCGCGTCCTGCTTCTCTCTTAATTTTTATAATCCGATAAAGATATAGCCGCACAGAAAAGAAATTTGAGGTAGGTAATGAGAGATTGGAAAAGTGAAATTTTCTGTGCGGTAATACAAGCTCACTTTTATTATAATGACTATTTTCCCGGGCAGCAAGTCCCTTGTATCGAATAACGGACAGGCGGTACTGAAAACTTTTATTCCTTAAGCTTTCTGATTATCCCCGCTGTTTCGAAGCTCCTCTGCCATCTGGTTAAGCTTTTTTAAGCGGTGATAAACACCGGATTTTCCTACCGGCGGGTCCATTTTTTCACCCAGCTCCTTAATTGTAAGCTCCGGATAATTCAGCCGGACCTCCGCCATCTCAAATAGGTTTTTGGGGAGCTTATGCAGCCCTGTCATTTCCTTGATCAGCAGAATATTGTCGATCTGCTCGTAGGCTGCCGCTGCTGTCTTGTTCATATTGGCAGTCTCGCAGTTCACCTGGCGGTTGACGCCGTTCCGCATTTCTTTGATGATACGAATATTTTCGATTTCCAGCAGCGCCTTGTGGGCGCCGATGACATTTAAAAATCCAGCGACACTCTCGCTTTCCTTCATGTAGAGAACACCGCTTCCCTTTCTTGTGATCAGGCTGGCTTTAATGTCATACTGCTCCATCAGCTCCCGAAGGCTGTTCAGATAGGTTTTCTGACGGCACACCAGCTCCAGATGATAGGTCTTCTCAGGATTTGAGATGGAACCGCAGGCTAAAAACACGCCCCGGATATAGCTTTTAATATAGCGCTGCTTTGATAAAAACAAGCCGGGCACTTCATTAGTAAAGAAAATTTTTCCTTTAGCGTTATGCCTGAGGATACGGGTATCCTTCAAAACCTTTTGCACCTTTTCATTTTCTTCAAGAGCAATGGTGTAGTAGCGGTGCTCCTTAAATTTTCTGGTCTTTTTAATGAATACCTCTGGCGCAATGCTATACAGCCTTTTCATGAGCTTGAAAATCCGTCCTGCCACCGCCGGGTTTTCTGTTTTAAAGCTTAAGGACATCCGGGATCTTTCACCGACCTCGATTACCGCGGTGGAGGCAATCATACCGGACAGCTCTGCGCGGGCGCAGCCATCGGATTCAGGCTCCAGGGCGCTGAGGTCTTTTTTAATCATTGATGAAAAACTCACGCAAATCTTCCTTCCCTTATTTACTGTTTACATAGGCTTCAAAAATTCGTCTTGCCAGAAGGTCCGCGTCGTGGCGGATTCTTCCATTTTCAACGATGATAAAATCATCGGTAACATACTGGTATTCTGGCAGCATTTCGCCAATTTCCACTTTTTCGGAGTTATATTTTTGATACTGCCTGGCCACATAGTCGGGCAGATTCCCGCTGTTAAAAACACAGTACTGAAAAAGCCTGCGCTCTTTTATTTTCAGGTGCGCTTCAATGGCGCGGACGTGGTCGCACTGAGTATAGCCATCGGTTTCCCCAGGCTGCGTCATGATATTGCCCACATAAAATTTGCGCCCTCTGTTTTCCTTGATGGCGGACTCGATTCCATCCACAAGCAAATTTGGAATAACACTTGTATAAAGGCTTCCCGGCCCAATAATGACAATGTCCGCCATTTTGATGGCCTCGAGCGTCTCCTCCAAAGGTTCGATTTTGTCTGGCTTCAGAAAGATTTTTTCGATCCGGCAGTGCTTTTCGCAGGCCGCCTTTGGTATCTGCGATTCGCCTGCGACGGTTTCACCGTTGTCCAGGCTGGCGTTCAGGGTCATGTCATCCAGGGTGACAGGCAGTACCCGGCCTTTAATCTGAAGGACGTCTGAGGTGCGGCGAACTGCGTCGTAGAAGTCGTTGCTGATACCGTTCATGGCTGCCAGGAACAGGTTCCCAAAGTTGTGCCCCTCCAGTCCGCCTTCGGTAAAGCGGTAATTGAACAGAGACTGCATAACATTCTCATCGTCGGCCAGCGCCAGAATACAGTTCCTTATATCGCCTGGCGGTAAAATGCCCAGATCCTGCCGCAGCATCCCGGAGCTTCCGCCGTCATCTCCCACTGTTACAATGGCGGTGAGACGGTTGGTATACTTTTTCAGGCCTCTCAGAATAACGGACAGGCCAGTACCGCCGCCCAGTGCAACCACCTTTGGGTTACGGACGGTGACAATATCCTTCAGGGTAAACTCCCTGATATATTCTTTCATTTCCATGATATTTTTCTCCTAATAATCGGATAAGGCTTTTTAATTGGCCTCCCGGTCCTTTGTGATGTCACGGTGGCTAATCTTGGTCAGATAGCCTTTTTTCCGGAAAGCCTCTTCGATAAGGTAAGCAAAGGTGACGGAGCGGTGCTGGCCGCCAGTGCAGCCAAAGGCAACCTCCAGATGCTCCTTCCCGACCTTTCTGTACTGGGGAATGACGAATTCGATCAGGTCCTCGACCTTTTCATAGAATTCGCGCGCTTCCTCGAAGGACATAACATAATCGCGTACTTCCTGGTCTTCACCGGTTTTGCTGCGGAGTTCTTTTTTGTAAAATGGGTTTGGGAGAAAACGGACATCAAAAACGAAATCTGCACTCATTGGCAGCCCGTATTTAAAGCCAAAGGACGCGACGTTGATCTGTGTAAAGGCTTCACTTGTCTCCGATTGCAGTATTTTTTCAAGTGTTGCCTTCAGCTCCTTGTTGCTCATATCGGTCGTATTGATCACATAGTCCGCTTCCTGCCTGAAGGTACTCATCTTTTCTCTTTCCAGCTTAATGGATTCGGAAAGACTTCCGGCAATGCCTGTCAGGGGGTGCTTTCTCCTTGATTCCTGATAGCGGGTAATCAGCGTTTCATCATCAGCCTCCAAAAACAGCATTTCGATGTCTCTGCTGCCGCCCTTAAAATTGATAAGGGAGTTTTGAAAGGCTTCTGAGAAAATATCCCCGCGGATATCGGTTACCAGCGCCAGCTTCTCAATTTCAGCGCCGGTATTCTCACACAGCTCGATAAAGGTTTTAATCAGTTTTGGCGGAAGATTATCGACACAAAAATAGCCCAGATCTTCTAAAATCTGTATGGCCTGTGATTTTCCTGCTCCTGATAAACCTGTGACGATAATAGTTTTCATAATTTCTCCCTTAGGTATTATTCTTCAATATTGACAATGCGTTCATAGGGAACGCCGGCTTTTTTTATGATGGCCGCTGCCCCCTGTACCTGTCCGAGAGCCTGGACACTGTGAGCATCGCTGTTGACAGCAAACCGTACATTGTACTTCAAAGCGATCTTGAGTTCCTCGCTGTTGAGATGACTGTGCCTTGGGTTAATCTCCAGGATAACGCCCTTCTCAGCCGCCTTTTTGGCAATAGGCTCAATGTCCACTGGCAGCTTATCTCCAGGATGGGTAATCATCTTAAGCTCGTAGCGGTCCATCATTTCCAGATAGGTTCTGGTATTGACCTTCCGTGTTTTTTCCTTCATAAACGGGAAAACCACGGTCAGATAATTTCGGATGGCAAAGCGAAAAACGTCCTTTACGCTGGCTGGTATGTAGCCGTAATGGTATCCGGCATAGATCCAGTCGCAGTACTGACGCTCCTCTTTTCCGATATCAATGCTGCCGTCCGCTCCGGTGATATTGGACTCCACTGAAAGGTAAATCTCAATATCATTGTATTTTTCATTGAGCGCGTCAATTTCCCGGCGCATTTTCTCGAAATTTTTTCTGCGCACTCCAAACATGGGGTGGCTTCTGCCGTGGTCTGAAATTACGATTGCCCTGAGGCCGAGTGCACGTGCCTGCTCTACCATTTCCTCAATGGTATTTTTGCCATGGCTGTAGGTAGTGTGGGTGTGCATATCGCAGAGTAGCTTCATTATTCTCCTATCATAATTACTTCGGTGCGCATATCCACACCGTAGTCCTGTTTTACTTTCTTTTGAATGGTCTGAATCAGGGTGATGATATCGTCGGCTGTGGCGTTATCCTTGTTGATGACAAAGCCGCTGTGCTTTTCGGATACCTGGGCGCCGCCGACACAGTAACCTTTAAATCCGCAGTCCTGAACCAGTTTTCCGGCAAAATATCCCTCTGGGCGTCTGAAGGTGCTGCCTGCGCTGGGGTATTCCAGAGGCTGCTTGCTCCTTCTGCGCTCGTTCAGGTCATCCATCTTTGCCTTAATGGTATTGTAGTCCCCTTTTCTTAACAACAGATTTACACCTGTGACAAACCAGGGATTTTCCTGAACAATGCTTTTTCGATAGCCCATTCGGCACTCATCGATGGGAAGCTCAAGGATTTCGCCGCTCTCTGTCACAACCTCGATAGAACGGATAATATCCTTCATTTCGCCGTCGTAGGCGCCTGCATTCATAACAACAGCCCCTCCCAGTGAGCCTGGGATTCCAGAGGCAAACTCCATGCCTGTCAGACATCCTTCAAGAGCCGCTTGGGCAACATCTTTGAGCAGTGAGCCAGGCTCAGCGCTGATACCGGTATCCCCTACAGTGATCCTGCAAAGCTGACGGGTTTTTATCATGACACCGCGATAGCCGTTATCCCTGACTAAAAGATTGGTCCCGTTGCCCATTACATAAAAAGGGAGATTGTTTTTACGGCAGCAAGCCAATACGTTTATAAATTCCTCACAGCTCTCGGGCACCACCAAAAAATCCGCCGGTCCTCCTACCTTAAAGGAAATATGGTTTTTCATGGGTTCATCGCATAAAATCCTTTCTGCTGCAATGACATCCATTAATTTATTCTTGATCATTTCTTTATTCATTCTTTTACTCGTTCCTTCCAAAGGGTATCCGTATTATTATACCATACTAAAGCTGACGATAACATTAAAAAAAGCCATTCCTTTTAACAGGATTGGCTTTTATTGTATGGATTAAAAAAAGGTTCTCCCAATGACGCTGCTCTTCACTTCTTCTGTGCAGGGGATTGGATTGACGGCGATGCCGCCTTCATTCTTGATCAAGAGCTCTGGATTACGGCACATAATCCGGTTCCATTCTTCCTCCCCGACAAGGGAAACGCCTGCCGCTCTGGCCTCGGGATAACGCTCATAGCCCTCCACCTGATGCGCGTCGCTCCCCATGAGCTGCACCATATGGTGCTTGAGTAAAATCTCAAGGGTGTGTCTGGAAGGCTCGCCGTAATACCCGACAAGACTCAGATAATTGCACTGGATCAGGACGCCGCTTTTCATAAAATCCAGAAGCACGTTGGGGTCCTCCTGTACAAAATCATAGCGTTCGGGGTGGGCTAAAATAGCCTTATAACCTTTTTCCTTAAGTTTGTGCATAAAGTTCTGAACGCCGGTGGCTGTACCACCGTGCCGGATTGTCTCCACAAGAAACCACGGGGTGCCGGCCAGGGTGGTAAATTCTTCTTTATCGATTAAATCGACCAGCTTATACTCATATAAAAGCTCGCTGCCGAGATATAAATCCAGCTCCAGGCCTGCGCGCGCCAGTATTTTTTTCAGGGTTTCGTATCGTTTTTTATTTTCTGCTACAGGTGAGGTAAAGTTCTGATAGCACATGTAGTGCGGCGTTAAGACAACGCCTGAAAAGCCAATCTCTTTCGCCTTAAAAAGCATCTCGACACTGTCCTCAATGCTCTGGGCTCCATCGTCAACACCGTATAATACGTGGTTATGCATATCAATCATTTTATCATCCCCCTGTGTTTCACTAGCTCTATTATATAAGAAGTTGAAAACATTCGCAATGAAAACTTCAATATCTTTGGGCGGCCAAACCGCTGCCTGCTCCTATTGGGCTCCGGCACAGGCGGCTGCATACACGGCTCTTGCCCCTGCCCGCTTCAGCACCTCGGCGCACTCCCGCAGGGTAGAGCCTGTCGTATTGACATCATCTACCAGCAGCACAGTCTTTCCGGACACAGCCTTTTTCTCCAGAACATCGAAAGCGCCGGTCAGGTTTATCAGGCGCTCCTCACGGCTCAGACCGATCTGATGGGGTGTGTCATAAAGACGCTTCAGTACTTTTCTTTTATAGGGCAGGTTCAGGGCGCCTGCCAGCCCCTCTGCCAGGTAGCTGCTCTGGTTATAGCCGCGTTCCTCCAGGCGTTTTTCATGCAGGGGAACCGCCACCACCAGTTCCAGCTTTCCCGCCCAGTCCTTTTCCCTCACGGCTTCAGCCATCTGCCGGCCGATCCAGCTGCCAAGCTGAGGGAGATGCCCAAACTTCAGGCTGTGTACCAGCCTTTGTCCTGAGCCGCTGTAATGCAGCCATACTGCCCCGCCTGCCAGCACTGGATCTTTCAGCGGTCCGCAGTCCCCGCAGAAATCCAGTCCCTTTTCGGGCAGCGGTTTTCCACAATATTTGCAGGAAGGCATGGTTACTCTCGGCAGCGACTGTGCACAGCGCTCACACAGATAGCTTTCTGTTCTGAAAAGTACCTTGCCGCACACCGGACAGACACCGTTTGGCAGAAACAGTGTCTCTCTGAGCAGTATCTTCACCCCTGCCTTAAATCCAGACTCAGACATTGAGCTCTCCATACATTTTGATCCGCTGTTTGAGGGCTGTCCGCCGTTCATTGGTATCTCCGGATTTGACCATCCGGTAAAAATAATTCTGAGGCCCGATAAGCATCAGCATCTTTTTGGCTCTGGTCACTGCTGTGTACAGCAGCTTCCGGTTTAAAAACATAGGCGGTCCGCCTACCATCGGCATGATAACAACTGGAAATTCACTCCCCTGGCTTTTGTGAACAGTCATGGCATAGGCATGGGTGAGCTCGTCGAGCTGGTCAAACTCATAAACGACTTTTTTGTCATCTGTCAGCAGGATTTCAAAGGTTTTATTGTACTCATCAATGCGGATGATGTTGCCGATATCGCCGTTATAAACACCCTCTCCGGTTTCAAAGCCGTGGATATCCTCCCACTTGAGCTTATAATTGTTTTTAATCTGCATGACCTTGTCCCCCTCGCGGAACACCACTGTACCAAAGGTCTTTTCCTTTTTATAGTCTGCCGCTGGGTTCAGAACCTCCTGGAGCTCCTTATTCAGCGAAATAACGCCGAGCTTTCCTTTTTTAATGGGTGAGATGACCTGAACATCCTTCATGGCGTCAAAGCCTTTTTTTTCAGGAATACGCCAGGCAACCAGATCCAAAATGGTATCCAGCACCTTATCGGGGTCCATTGTCCTTATAAACATAAAGTCAGACTGGTTATTGATTTCCGGCATCATACCCTCATTAATGGCATGAGCGTTTATGGAGATCATGCTTTCCTCCGACTGACGGTAGATACGGTCCAGACGCACAACCTTGACCACGTTGCTCTCGATCAGGTCCTGTAAGACGTTTCCCGGTCCAACGGAGGGCAGCTGGTCGGCGTCGCCTACCAGAATGAGGCGCGTGCCGGGCCTGATGGCCTCCAGCAGGCTGTTGAGCAGCACAATATCAATCATAGAGGCTTCATCCAGAATGATGGCGTCAGCCTCAAGCGGGTTTTCCTCGTCCCTGTTAAAGGATGGAAAATCATCGTCACCAGAATAGTCATACTCCAAAAGCCGGTGGATGGTCTTGGCTTGCTCACCGGTTGTTTCTGTGATGCGCTTGGCGGCGCGGCCTGTGGGGGCAGCCAGAACAGTTTTCATGCCAAGACGCTTAAAAATGTAGACGATACCGTTGATAATCGTTGTTTTCCCTGTGCCTGGTCCCCCTGTAATAATGGCGATGCCATTTTCGATGGCCGCCTCAATGGCCTCTGCCTGCCGGTTATCCAGACGAATGCTCATATCCTCCTCATAGGCTGCGATCATGGCTGGTATATCAACTTCCTGCATCTCAAAGACTGCGCCAGCCAGGCGTACCATGGACAGGGCGGCATTGTCCTCTGCCTCAAAAAGGGCTGAAGGATAGTAGGCTGGCTCGTCGTCGATGAACTCTAGGCGTACGTCTCCCCGCAGGGCCAGCTCCTGAAGCTGAAATTCAATGTCCTCCCTTGAAACCCCGAGGATACTGGCGCTGTGCTCAATAAGGTCTTTTTCGGTCATGTAGGTGTTGCCCCTTGAGTAACAGTCCTGAAGGCAGAAGCTGATGCCCGAGAGAATCCGCTTAGGGTTCTGGGACTCAAAACCCAGCTGAGCGGAAATCTGGTCTGCTATTTTAAAGCCAATGCCGCGCACATCCTTGATGATTTGGTAGGGGTTATCCAAAAGAACACGCACCGTATCACTCTGATAGGTTTTATACAGCTTCATGGCATAGGTCGAGGAAATGCCATATTCCTGGATCTGGATCATGACATCCCGGATTTCCTTCTGTTCACTGTAAACCTCTTTTATTTTGTCGAGTGTCTTTTTGCCGATGCCGTGAACCTCGCTCAGCCGGTCTGGATGGTTGTCCAGGATATCCAGCGTGTCGGCTCCAAAATGGTTTACGATCTCAATAGCGGTCTTTTCGCCAATACCCGGCAGGAGTCCTGAACTCAGATAACGGATGATGCCTTCCTCAGAGGTCGGGAGATCCAGCGCATAGCTCTCGATCTGAAACTGCTCGCCATAGCTCTGGTGCTCCTTCCAGAAGCCGGTCAGCTTTAAAAATTCGCCCTCCTTCAGCTCCTCAAAATTGCCAACGACCGTTACCATTTGGCCGTCCACATCAAAATCCGCTACGGTATAACCGTTTTTGTCATTATGGAAAATAATATGATCTACTGTTCCTTTTAAGGTCTCCATAAATATCCCCTTCGTTATTGTTAAAAACATTATACACCAACGTACACCTGTTCGCAATCATTTCACCTTTAATTTGACAACGGTTAACAGTTTAATTTCGCCTAAAAAGCCGCCCTTTCGCCTTGACAGTTCGGCTGAAAAGCCATATACTAAAGCTTACAACAGATCGTACTGACAAACGTACCAGAATTACATTCAATAAGCAATAGCCTCAAATATCCGTGGTTATTGCTTTTCTTGTAATTAAGTGCTGATTTATTTTATTAAAGTAAAGAAGGAGAAACTAAATCTATGGCTTTTTATTTTGAAGAACCGTCCCGTACCTTTAGCGAATACCTGCTCGTACCAGGTTATTCCTCTTCACAGTGTATGCCGGCTAATGTTAACCTGAAAACCCCTGTCGTAAAATTCAAGAAAGGTGAGGAATCTTCAATATACATGAATATTCCCATGACTTCTGCCATCATGCAGTCCGTATCCGGCGAAAAAATGGCCATTGCGCTGGCGACCGAAGGGGGGATTTCCTTTATCTACGGCTCACAGAGTGTGGAAAACGAGGCGGCCATGATCGCCCGCGTCAAGGCTTACAAAGCCGGTTTTGTTCCAAGTGACTCCAACGTGACTCCTGACGCCACCATGCAGGACATCCTAGACTTAAAGGAAAAAACAGGCCATTCTACCGTTGCCGTGACCTCTGACGGTACCGCAAACGGCAAATTTGTCGGGATTGTCACCAGCCGTGACTACCGTGTCAGCCGTATGGACCCTTCTACCAAGGTCAAGGAATTTATGACTCCGCTCGAAAAAATCATCTACGCTCCTGAAGGCACCAGCCTGAAGGAAGCCAATAACATCATCTGGGACCACAAGCTGAACACCCTGCCGATCGTGGCAGCGGACGGGCGTCTCCTTTATTTCGTATTCCGCAAGGATTACTCCTCACACAAGGAAAACCCGCTGGAGCTTTTGGACGCTCAGAAACGCTATATTGTCGGCGCTGGTATCAACACCCGCGACTACGCTGAACGTGTGCCAGCACTGGTGGAAGCCGGGGCGGATGTTTTATGCATTGACTCCTCTGAGGGGTTCTCAGAATGGCAGAAGCTTACCATTGAATGGATTCGTGAGCATTACGGTGAATCTGTAAAGGTGGGCGCTGGAAACGTGGTTGACCGTGAAGGCTTCCGTTTCCTGGCTGAAGCAGGCGCTGACTTTATTAAAATCGGCATCGGCGGCGGCTCCATCTGTATCACCCGTGAGCAGAAGGGCATCGGACGCGGCCAGGCTACGGCTGTTATCGAGGTCGCCAGAGCACGCGATGAATATTTTGAAGAAACCGGCGTGTATATTCCCATCTGCTCCGACGGCGGGATTGTCTATGACCACCACATTACCCTGGCACTGGCCATGGGCGCTGACTTTGTCATGCTGGGACGTTACTTCTCCCGTTTTGACGAAAGCCCGACCAACAAGGTCAACATTAACGGCAGCTATATGAAGGAATACTGGGGTGAAGGATCCAGCCGCGCCCGCAACTGGCAGCGCTATGATATGGGCGGCGACAAAAAACTTTCCTTTGAGGAAGGCGTTGACTCCTACGTGCCCTATGCCGGCCCGCTGCGCGATAATGTCCGTCTGACCTTAAGCAAAGTACGTTCCACCATGTGCAACTGCGGCGCGCTAAACATTCCTGAATTCCAGGAAAAAGCCAAGCTGACCCTGGTATCCTCTACCAGCATTGTGGAAGGCGGCGCTCACGACGTTATGCTCAAGGATAACGGTATGTCTCCGGTTAAATAAGATCAGCCTCAAAACCTTTATAAAAAAAGCACTTTACATTTTATTCTGTAAAGTGCTTTTTTATTACCTCTCTTACGCGGACATCCCGACAAAAGCGCCTAAAATATAGGGGATCAGCCAAATTGCCCAGACGACAATGCTGAACTTATGAAAGGCTTCCTTTTTTTTCGCATCGCCTTTGTTCAGGACCCATGTGGCCCAGACTGCATGAAACAGCATCAGGGCAATGGCAACAACACCAGTGACACTGTGCAGCATCTGAGCCGCCGGTGAGATGGCCTTAACCCCAGAACGGGCGATAAGGCTCATGATGGTTGTACCTGTCGTATCGCACAACAGCCCCAGCCAAAAAATAATAACGTGCTGTTTTTTCAGGGTCTTTGCTCTGCGCTCGCCAAATACCCCAATGGTATAAAATACCAGAGCCAGCGTGATGGCAATAATGGCCAGAATCAACTTCGTATCCATAACTTCCTCCTTTTCTGTAAATTTTACCAGTATATTATCATTCCCATTTTCAACGGATAATAAACACTAAGTTCCATTTTAACACAAATTTCAGAGGATATTATGATTCTCCTTTAAATTACAATAATTTATCTTACATATACAGGATCTCACCAGCGTCTTCCTGTTCTTCTGTTCGCTCGTGCCCTTCCAAAAGCCATCGCCCATTCCAAAAATACAGATACCTTACCTTTCCCTCAATCAGACAGGTATAGCGCACAGCCCTGCCGCCGGTCAGCAGCACATGCCGTGTATCAAAGACCTTGTTAATACGAAATTGCCTCTGGTCAGTGAGCAGAGTGACCGGAATCCTGTTCTGATCAAAGCAAAAACCAACCTGTTTCACATCATAATATACATTCATTCGATCAGCTCCTTTTTTAAAGAACATTTATTTGTATCTATTATATTGCCAAAACAATCGTTCGTCAATGTTTTTTAACAGTAAAAAAACGGCCTCCCTAAGTGGGAAGCCGTCATTATTAGTCTTTCAGGACGTCAATCGACCGTCCCCTCAATGTTTTTAACATCTCATCAAATTCCATCAGAGGCATCGGTCTGGAAAATACATAGCCCTGTACCACATCACAGCCGATACTCTTTAAAAACTCGACCTGTTCCGTATCTTCGACTCCTTCAGCAATGGTCTTGATATTTAATTCCTTTGCCATGGCCACTGTATTCGCGATGACCACCCTTTCTCTTCGAAGGTCTGTCCCCTCTTTGAAGAAAAGAATATCAAGTTTTAAAATATCAATGGAAAGGTTTTTCAGCACATTCAGCGAGGAATACCCTGAGCCAAAATCATCCAGAGAACAACGGAAACCATTTTTCTTTAAGATCTCGACCACATTTTTAAATGTACTGGAGTCATCCAGCATCACGCTCTCTGTAAATTCCAGTTCAAGCAGAAAGTCTGGAATCCGGTATTTCTGTTTGATTCCAGAATAATACTCTACAAAGTCCTCCTGGAATAAGCCAAGCCGTGAGACGTTGACAGCCACATTAAGAGCTGGCCGTCCAGCGTCCAGATAATTTCTGAGCCAGTGGCAGGCCTTCTCAAACATATACCGATCAAGATCAACGACCAAACCGGTCTTTTCAAATAACGGAATAAACTCGCCTGGGGAGATCATCCCTTTCTGGCGGCTGTTCCAGCGGACCAGAGCTTCGGCTCCGGCAATGATATTATTCTTTTGTATGTTAACCTTAGGCTGCATATAGATGACAAACTCTTCTTTTTCGAGCGCTTCTTTGCCAAGAGCTTCCATCTCGGTTTCCTTGATGGTCTGGTTTCGAATTTCTTCTGTATAAAAGGTCATCTGACTGCCGACTTGATCCTTGATGGATTTTTGCGCCATATTCGCGCGGTCAATCATATCATTGAGTGTAAGCTGTTCAGACTGGTCATCGGTACAGTATATACCCATGCAAAGCTCGATGGGCAGATGTCTGGTTTTATCCATCACTGATTCCGAGATTTCCCAGACCAGCTCGTTAAACCAATCCGTAAGCTCAACACGTTCATGATAAGAACGGATACCGGCAAAGTTATCCGCCGAAACCCGACAGAAAAGATCGTCCTTTCTGCTGTGATCCAGCAAAATATCCGATAAGCATTTCAGTATTTTATCGCCATTTTCATAGCCATACAAGTCATTTAAAAATTTAAATTTCTTTATATCACAGTACCAGATACCATAGGGGGCGTTCTTGTTCTCCTTCAGTACCTCTTCCCCATCAATACGGAAACGCGTGTTGTTACGCTGTCCAGTCAGGGGATCAACATAGGCGGCTCTCAAAAGCTCATTCCGGCTTTTAGACATAATTTTGCTCTGATGGTACAAGAGATAAAGAAAAATCAGACAGGCAGCCAGCACAATCAAAATCATGCCAATGGCGGTTTTATTATAATAATCTCTAACGATGGACTGAGGTGCGACGGTTAAAATAAACCACCCGTTGATACCAACAGGCTCTAACACAGCCATCTCCTTTCCATCTTCGCTGTCATAGACAAAGCTAAGGCTTTTGCCCTCTTTTAAAGCCTGATTTAGTTTTTCCTGTTCCCCGACAGACAATATTCCGAGCTCATTCAGCTTGGTCACATTGCTATAGCGTTCACCAGTCTGCGCTGAACGCATGATGATATCACCGCTGCTGTCGATAATATTGGTAAATCCCCGGTCATTAAAGACCGGCGTGTCAATTATCTTTCGGAGCACTGATGCCTCATTGACCGCACAGAGCACCCCGACGACCTCGTTGTTATGTCGTATAGGTACCGCATAATAATTGATATACTGCCCTGGATTTATTGGATCTTCTACCGTGCGTGAGATCACATCTTTACCTGTCAGGGCGTCGTTGAAAAAATATTCCCTTGAAATATCTACATTTTTATGGGTATCCCCATTAATATCATAAAAATCAATAATACCGTTTTTATCCGCAAATCCCATCCGGATAAAGACATTGTTGTCATTGATCCTTTTGAGCAGCTGGCCGATCTGGTCTGCGTTTAAAACATCCAGATCGCCGACACACTCCGCAATGCCGTCCAGCGTTTGAAAATCACCGCTGATCTGCTTCTCCACAGAGGTCTGGCTCTGCTGGGCCGATTCGTTAAGGTAGTTTGCGCTTTCCTGCTGATTCAATCTCATAATGTGAAAAATGAACAAAAGACTGAAAGCAAGGAATCCAATACAGATAATGACCGCAATCACATAGGTTTTTACAAAGCTGTGCTGGTTATCTTTATCAATCATCCGTTTCCCTTTCATCATCTTAAATTATTTTAACTCACATTTATAAGAAACCAAGCTAAAATAGACTTGTTTTTATTTTACATGATAATTCGCATAAACACAAGTAATTTGGCTGATTTAAAGGGTGTCTTTTGTCCCTGCTAAAATTCTGCAGCCTGTCATTTTCTCCATGTTTTTGGACATGTTATAAATTCAGGCAACTTAGTATACGCATTTCCTTTTGCGGTATTAACCTGGGCCTGCGTCAGGAAAATACTTTCACGCAGGTCGGCATTCTTTAAATTTGCATCTCTGAGGTCTGCCCCCAGAAGATTAGCACCTCCTAGAGAACATCCCTCCAAATTGGCCGCAATGAGCAGGCTCATGCTAAAGTCCTGTCCGTCCAGCACTGCTTTTTTGAAATCTTTACCGATAAAATCTACTGATTTTTGGGGTTCAACAGTTGATTTTACCGTATTCTGAACCCTGTGCCAGACCTCTTTCAAAAGCCGGTTTGTCTTCTCGCGGCATGCTTCCAGATCAAGCTTCAGCAGCGCCTCTGGTGTCTGCCGGGTCAGCCTGTTTAAATCCTGAATGGCACTTTCAATTACTCCATCGATGTCCGCTGCGGGAATCAGCAGCGCCGCTTCGTTCAAATACCAGAGCATCTGGTGGAGCTGATATACCGCAAGAAATACCCGGTACATTTCATCAGGCTTAACATCTTTATCCTGCCAGCTTTTCCCATGATAAACTGTCTGCGTCACCTTTTGTCCTGCTCCAAAACAATCATAGGCCATACAGCCCTTTAGTTTCCTTTTTTCAAGCTCAGTATGTACCCTGCATCTGAAGTTCTTCTGTAAATTGACACAGGGCTTGCCTGCCCGCTTATTTTCCGGGAACCCTTCATTCTTTGAAAAATACAGGGCGACACAGCACAGCCCACAGCAGTTTTCACAGTCAATGGTGAGCTCTCTGTATTGATCTGTTTTTATTTCATTATGCAGCTTTTTTATAGCAATCCCTTCTTTCCATCAAAAAAGCCCTGAAAAGTATTGTCTTTTCAGGGCTTTTGCTCTGTTTATGTTCGTACTTTCATAACCTATTATAACCCAGCTGGCTGGTTTAGTATATCCACAAAATCAGTCATGGCCGAGGAAATTTTGAGCTGCTGCGGACAGACCTCCTCACAGCTTTTACAGCCAATGCAGGCACTCGGCTGTTTTTCTTCCGGCATGGCGCCCACGGCCATCTGTGTGATAACACTGTTGGTAAAGCGGGCGTCATTATAAAGTGATAGAATGGTTGGAATATCCAGTTCTTTGGGGCAATAGGTGGTGCAGTAGCGGCATGCTGTACACGGGAGACTGTCCACCATGCTGTCTGCCACCTCCATGAGACAGTCCAGCTCCTGCTCATTTACCGGTTTTTCCTCCTCATAGACTGCCATATTGACCCTTAGCTGTTCTTCATTCGACATGCCCGAAAGTACCATTGTCACCTCAGGGATCGACTGTAAAAATCGAAACGCCCACTCCGGTGCGCCTGCTTCCGGACGAAATGCTCTGAGTTTTGCCATATTCTCATCCGAAAGGCTTGCCAGCTTACCGCCGCGAAGCGGCTCCATCACCCAGATCGGCATATGATATTCATTGAGCAGCTCTACCTTGGCCTTGGCGTCCTGAAGGGTCCAGTCCAGATAATTCAGCTGTATCTGGCAAAACTCCAGATGGTCGCTGTAGGCCTCCAGAAAGCGTTTGATGGTATCATACCTGCCTTGGGCAGAAAATCCCAGATGTTTTATCCGGCCCGCAGCCTTCTGCTTCAGGAGGTATTCCATTATCCCGTTCTTTTCATCCATATAGGGATCAATATTTTTTTCATACACATTGTGGAACAGGTAAAAATCAAAGTAATCAACTCCGCATTTTCTCAGCTGTTCCTCAAAAATCGCCTCTACCCGGCTCATATTGGACAGGTCGTAGCCTGGAAATTTGGTGGCCAGATAGTAGCTTTCACGCGGGTAATTGCTCAATATTTTTCCCATCACAATCTCTGACTGGCCGTTATGGTAGCCATACGCCGTATCAAAATAGTTGATCCCATTTTTAATGGCTTCGTCAACCATTTTCGCAGCTGCTGCCTCATCAATGGCCGCATTCGGGTCATTATCTTTTACTGGAAGGCGCATCGCGCCAAACCCCAGGGCTGAAAGTTTTAAATCCTGAAATTCTTTATAAATCATTTTCACTAACTCCTTCTTATGCTTATTCTTTTTCTGCCTCGCTGACACACCGCAGTGCGTTTAGACTGCGTGGATACCCAATATAAGGGATACACTGGGAAATAACTTTAATTAGAAATGCCTTATCATTACCAATACGCATGTTAGCCGCCGCATGGCTTATGAGCTGCGGCTCACAGCCCCCCTGGGCAGCTAAAAAGCAAAAGGTGATCATTTCACGCTCGCGCTGATCAAGCCCTGTCCTGGTATAATAATCCCCAAAGCAATTGCCTGACAGCCACTTATTGATATGCCGGCTCTCCTCAGGGCCAGATTCAGCGAAACCTTTCATCTGCTCACCAAAAATATCGACCTGAAGCTGCTCTCCGGCTTCAACACGGTCATTTGCCGTTATTGTTGCCTGCCCTGGCAATGGCAGCTTTACACCCAGGTCTGTAAATTCCTTATTGGCTGCCCTTAGAAAGGGATATACCCGGCCGATTCCAAGATAGGCCGTTGCCTGATAGATCATTTCCTTCACCTCAACGGGTGTCACTTTGTAATCTATGGCTTCAGGCAGCATGTCCCTGAACAATTCTACGCCCTGGCAGCCGATCAGTGCTGCCAAAATCGCCAATGTACGGGTATGCGTGTCCAAATCATCCTGGTTTGGCACTTCATCGAACGCGAAACGGCTGAAAAAATCTGTAAACTCAGGATCTGTCCCAAACAGGCTCCCGTCGTTTTCTGAAAAAAGTCCACTAAAGTATTCCTTTGATTTTTCTGTCATTTTATTCCCTCTTTTCTACATCCCCTAGCTTAGCACTTGAAGTTCACTTCAAGTCAAGCGTTTTTTTCAAAAAATCAAAAAAACCGTATATGCTTGCCAGACAAAATATTGCTGGCTCATATACGGCTGTTATTTTACAGAAATGTTACTGCTTAAAATTATGATGTTCTTCTCAGGTTTATAAAAGGCCCATTTTTTGAGCAATCTCAATATTTACTTTTAACACATTAACACGGTCCTGACCAAAAATGCCTAAAACCTTACCTTCCGTATTATCGGCAATCATTTGCCGCAGCTCATCCTCCGGAATACCGCTTGCCTTTGAAACAGCTGGCACCTGAATCTCAGCAGATGCCGGTGAGATATCCGGGTCGAGCCCAGAACCAGAGGCTGTCATCAGATCAGCTGGAATGTCCTCGCGTTTGACACCTGGATTGGCCGCTAAAAATTCATTGATGCTTTCTTCCACGCGGGCCTGCAGCTCAGGGTTACTGTTTCCATAGTTTGAACCGCCTGATGCGACGCCTGTGTAGTTCGCCTCTCCCGTTTCCGGATCTATCTGCAAGTCTTCTTCTGTGTAAGTGTTATAATTATAGGCAGAGACACGTCCCTTCAGGAAATATGGCTCTGTAAACTGCTGACCAACATGTTCTGATCCCACTTCCTTGCCGTTAACGGTGATAATGCTGCCGTTCGCCTGATGGTTAAAGGCAAGCTGTCCAATACCTGTCAGCGCGAGCGGATAAAGCAAACCACATATTACCAGTAAAACAATGGTTACTAATAAAGCAGGCTTTAGCGTTGTCGTGATGATTTCTTTCATTATAAATCAATCCTTTCTTATATTCCCAGCCCGATCGCCATGACCAGTGGCGCAATGATCAGGTCTATGAGTTTTATCCCTATAAAAGGCACAATCACGCCTCCAAGGCCATATATCAGAATGTTGCGCAGCAGCATGGATTCTGATTTCATGGGCTTATACTTGACGCCGCGCATTGCTAACGGGATTAAAAGTGGAATAATCACCGCATTAAAAATTAACGCTGATAAAATAGCACTGTAGGGAGTAGACAAATGCATAATGTTAAGAATCTGCATCTGAGGAATTGCCAATGTAAACATCGCCGGAATAATAGCAAAGTATTTCGCGATGTCGTTGGCAATACTGAAAGTTGTCAAGGCGCCACGTGTGATTAACAGCTGCTTTCCAATCTCAACAACTTCGAGAATTTTGGTCGGGTTTGAATCAAGATCCACCATATTTGCGGCTTCTTTTGCAGCCGTTGTCCCACTGTTCATTGCCAAGCCGACATCTGCCTGCGCCAGTGCCGGGGCGTCATTTGTTCCGTCACCGGTCATTGCCACCAGCTTTCCTTCAGCCTGTTCTTTCTTGATAGCTTCAATCTTATCTTCTGGCTTACATTCTGCGATAAAGCTGTCAACTCCTGCTTCCTTCGCAATGGTGGCCGCTGTCAGAGGATTGTCCCCAGTACACATAACGGTTTTAATCCCCATCTGGCGGAGGCGGTCAAAACGTTCTACCAATCCAGGCTTTACCGTATCCTTCAGATAGATAACCCCATAGATGCGCTCATTAACACACACTACCAGAGGTGTTCCGCCAAGAGCCGCAACATTATTTACGGTTTCTTCAAGATCTCTTGGAATGACACCACCCATTTTTTTGACGCGGTCTATAATAGCATCCGAAGCACCCTTACGGATTGTTGTACCATCGGGCAGATCTATGCCGCTCATTCGTGTTTGAGCAGAGAACTCAATAAATTCTGCATTTTTTGCTTCCTCTGTTATACCCTTTGTATTGAGCTGTTTGCCTAATTCAACTGTCGATTTCCCTTCTGGCGTCTCATCATTGATAGAGCACATCACAGCATAATCCGTTAAATCGTTTTTACTTTCTACACCAACAGGGATAAAATCCGCCGCTAAGCGGTTGCCATAGGTAATCGTCCCTGTTTTATCCAGGATCATTGTATTGACATCTCCGCAGGCTTCAACGGCCTTACCGGACATTGCGATAACATTAAACCGGGTAACACGATCCATTCCGGCAATACCAATTGCAGAGAGCAGCGCTCCGATGGTCGTTGGTATAAGGCAAACTGCCAGAGCAATCATCGTCGAAATCGGAATCTGAACACCGGAATAGCCCGCAAGCGGATACAATGTGACAATTACCAATAAGAAAATGATGGTTAAGCCAACTAACAGAGTTGTCAAAGCAACCTCATTTGGTGTTTTCTGACGTGAAGCGCCTTCAACCAGCTTGATCATCTTGTCTAAAAAGGATTCACCCGGGTCCGCTGTAATTCTAATTTTCAGCCAATCGCTGACAACTGTTGTCCCACCAGTGACAGAAGCAAAGTCGCCTCCCGCTTCACGCACTACCGGCGCTGATTCACCAGTAATCGCCGATTCATCCACTGATGCTATCCCTTCGATAACCTCACCGTCGTTCGGAATCATCTCTCCTGCCTTAACAAAGACAATATCGCCCTTCTTGAGTTCATTTGAGCTCAATGTTTCTTCACTTCCATCTGCTCTGATAACTCTGGCCTGTGTGTCTTTTTTGGTTTTCTTTAATGATTCTGCCTGTGCGCGGCCTCGTCCTTCTGCTACCGATTCAGCAAAATTTGCAAAAAGAACCGTAATCAACAAAATAACTGCTACGATGCCATTATAAAGCCTCAGATGACTGACATCCCCAATATCTCCAAATAAAGTTGGAAAAATGGTCAGTATCAGTGAGATAAAAAATCCAATTTCAACAACAAACATAACTGGATTTTTAATCATGTAGGCCGGATTTAGTTTTTTAACAGATCCAATCAAGGCATCTTTGAGTATATCTCTTGTTATAAATTTCGTTTGTTTTTCTTGTTTACTCATTTATAATCCTTCCTTTATTAGAACCACAATGTAAGATGCTCTGCAATTGGTCCAAGTGCCAGAGCCGGGAAGAATGTCAGCGCGCCGACTACATAGACGATTAAAACCAGCAAAATCATGAACATAACATTGTTTGTTTTCATCGTGCCTGCGCTTACGCTGACAGACGCTTTATTCATCAGGGAGCTTGCAAAAGCCAGCTGAAGGATAATCGCTAAATAACGGCCAAAGAACATTGCCAGGCCGGCTGTAACATTCCAGAACACTGAGTTATCAGCAAGCCCTTCAAAGCCAGAACCATTGTTGGCGGCCGAAGAAGCATATTCATAAAGCACCTGGGATAACCCATGGAAGCCTGGATTCGTAATGCCGTCAAGACCAGCCTGTACGGATACCGCCAAGGCTGAAAAGCCTAAAATCAGCAGTGGATGGATAATGATCACCAGCGCCGCCAGTTTTACTTCCCTGCTTTCAATTTTCTTTGTCAGGAATTCAGGTGTACGGCCAACCATTAACCCGCAGATAAAGACCGTCAGCACTGCATAGGTCAAAATATTCATCAATCCGACGCCCTCGCCGCCAAATACGCAGTTCAGCATCATATGAAGCAGCGGAACCATGCCGCCAAGAGGTGTCAGGGAATCATGCATATTATTAACAGTACCTGTTGTAAACGAGGTGGTAACCGTTGTAAACAGTGCTGACTGGTCAATCCCAAAACGGACTTCTTTCCCTTCAAAATTACCCATGCTCTGGTTTAAGCCTACTTCTGCCAGTGCCGGATTGCCGGCGTGTTCAGCCGTCATACATACGCCAAGGCCAATTACGAAAATAATGGCCATTGCTCCAAATACCATCCATCCCTGCTTTTTGTCCTTGATCATAAGACCAAAGGCAACGACCAGAGCGCCTGGAATGATCATCATTGATAATAATTCACAGATATTTGTTAAAATCGTTGGATTTTCAATCGGTGTTGATGAATTCGCGCCAAGGAATCCACCGCCGTTTGTGCCTAAATGCTTGATAATTTCAAGCGCCGCAACAGGTCCGCGCGCAATATCCTGCAAACCACCTTCCAAGGAAGCAACCGTTGCGGTTCCCAATAATGTTTGCGGAACCCCTTGAGAAATAAGGAAAGTCCCCAAAATAATGGATAACGGCAATAAAACGCGGGTAGTGATACGGATAAGATCCGCATAAAAGTTTCCCATGGCTTTTCTGCCGTCTTTACCGCCAGCCAGACCCCTGATAAACGCCACGCAAACGCCGTAACCCGAGGCCGCTGAAACAAACATCATGTAAATAATGACAAGCATCTGGCTCAAATAGGAAAGGCCGGATTCACCCGAGTAATGCTGGAGGTTTGTATTGGTCATAAAACTAATGATTGTGTTAAATGACAAACTGGCTTCCATTCCCTCAATCCCATTTGGGTTGAAAACAGGTAAAAACTGAATTCTTAAAATGATGTAACCAATAAAAATCATAAAAGCATTTGTGACGACCAGAGCAACAGCATACTGTTTCCAGTTCATCTGTCGATCCATATCGACGCCGCATACTTTATAAATGGCATTGTCAACTCTGTCAAAGACCGGATCAGCAAAGGTCTTTTTATTGGTTGCGATGTGATAAATATATGTTCCCAACGGAAAAATAATAATCACAAACAATGCTAAAGTTAAAGCAACTTGTAACATTTAATACTCCTTCATCTCTTTTTTTATTTTAGTGCTACTGCCATCTCAGCAATATGTTTTATTTTTAAAATTTTTCTGGATTTATGAGTGCGTAGGTGAGATAACCAAACATTGCCACAATAATAATTCCAAGTACCAGCATTCTCTATTCCTCCTTTTTGACAGGACTTTTTTTGTCTACCTGCTTACTGCAAAAAACAGTGAAGCCCAGCATTGAAACGATACAGACAATCAATGTCCCTACCATAATTACATCCATCATTTTTTTATTCCTCCTGTTTGCCTATTTGATATTGCCAGTTTATTCTATCTGTTTTCATATAAATAAAGTGTACATAATTTAAAAAAGATATTAAGAAAGAATAAATGCGCATTTTCATGATACATGTCCACATAAAATAAATATGTCTTTATCTGATTCTCCACAAAACGGATAACGGACATATATACAAAGCGTCTTCGTGCCGGTTACTTCTTTTGAGCTTAGCCCTGTATATGATTATATACAGGGCTAAGTAAATATTTTGTTAATATTTTTTGATTTTTGTTAAAATATCATAAATCTTATACAATAAAATAAACCCTCGAAAGGGTTTTGTATAAACCTTTCGAGGGTTTTGTTGTTTTATTATCTATTCCCATTCAATCGTTGATGGCGGCTTGCTCGTAATATCGTACACGATACGGTTAACGTGGGGAACTTCATTGACAATGCGGGTAGAGATACTTTCCATTACATCGAAGGGGATTCTTGCCCAGTCAGAAGTCATACCATCGACAGAGGTGACGGCTCTCAGACCAACAGTGTAGTCGTAGGTCCGTTCGTCGCCCATGACGCCGACGCTGCGGTTACCTGGAAGGACCGCAAAGTACTGCCAGATTTCTTCGTCCAGACCGGCTTTTGCGATTTCATCGCGGAAAACAAAATCAGCTTCGCGCAGCAGATCAAGCTTTTCCTTGGTGACTTCGCCCATAACGCGGATGGCTAAACCCGGGCCTGGGAAGGGCTGGCGCCAAACCAAGTCATGGTCGAGCCCAAGCTCCTCGCCAAGCTCGCGGACTTCGTCCTTGAAAAGGTTGCGGAGAGGCTCAATGAGCTCAAAATCCACATCCTCGGGCAGGCCGCCAACATTGTGGTGGCTTTTGATTACTGCGGCGTTTTTGGTGCCGCTCTCGATAACATCTGGATAAATGGTTCCCTGGAGAAGGTAATCAATATTTTTCAGCTTGCTGGATTCTTCTTCAAAAACACGGATAAACTCTTCGCCGATGATCTTGCGCTTGCGTTCAGGATCATCTATGCCGGCCAGCTTGCCGAGAAAGCGGTCTTCGCAGTTGACACGGATAAAGTTCATCTTAAAACGATTTTTAAAAATCTCCTCAACCTGGTCGCCTTCGTCTTTACGCAGCAGACCGTGGTCCACAAAGATACAGGTCAGCTGGTCACCGATGGCGCGGTGCACCAGGGTTGAGGCTACAGATGAATCCACACCGCCGCTCAGAGCACAGAGCACCTTTTTATCACCGACTCGTTCGCGGATAGCCTTTATCTGCTCTTCGATGAAGTTTTCCATGGTCCACAGGCCCTGGCAGCCGCAGACATCGTAGATGAAGTTGCGAAGCAGCTCTTTTCCGTATTGGCTGTGCTCTACCTCTGGATGAAACTGCACAGCATACATTTTTGCCCCTGCGTTTTCCATGGCGGCTACCGGGCAGGTTTCGGTGGTGGCTGCAATCTCAAAGCCATCGGGGACCTGAGCGATATAATTGGTGTGGCTCATCCATACTATGGAATCGTCTTTGACATCCTTGAACAGCACGCTGTCTTTTTTCCCGATTTTCACAGCTTTTTTGCCATATTCGCGGATCTCAGCCGAGTCGGTGTCTCCCCCCAGCTGCTGGGCCATAAGCTGGGCGCCGTAACAAATTCCCAGCACAGGAATCCCCAATGTATAGATATCCGGGTTACACTTTGGAGCGCCCTCTTCGTGAACACTGGAAGGACCCCCTGTAAAGATGATCCCCTTTGGATTGATTTCCTTAATTCTTTCAATGGATACATCGTAGGGTACCACCTCAGAATAAACGCTTGCTTCACGCACCCGGCGGGCGATGAGCTGGTTATACTGGGCACCAAAATCGATGATCAGAATTGTTTCTCTTTCTGCCATTTTTCCTCCTTGATGAGTTAATGTATATAGTTTATCCGTTAATCACGCTTTGTCAAGCCCTTTTCAGCCAGTATTTTCTGTTAATCGTCAATCAATTGTAATAATTTCCGCGCCGAAGGGCATCAGTGCCAGCTTCATAAATTTAAAATGCTGAAGGCCAAAAGGAATTCCCACAATGGTAACGCAGTAGACAAGACCAAAGGCCAGTGAGGCAAGCGCCAGCTCCCACCCAAAAAAGATGATCCAGAGGATATTCACCAGAAAAGAGCCTGTACCCATTCCGCTGAAATCAATATCCCGCCCGAAAGGCCAGAGCACAAAGCTGGCGAATTTAAAGGCCTGGAGCCCAACAGGTATACCGATGATGGTCACACAGCAGATCAAGCCTGAAATCACCCATCCCAGGGCACAAATCAACCCGCCAAACAGAAACCAGATGATGTTTCCCAGTGTTCTCATAGGCTTTTCAGGCTTCTTTCTTCGGCAGATGGATGGACATGCCAAAGGTATCCATAGCCGCCTCAAACAGAGCTTCGGAGATGGTGGGATGCGGATAGATGATCCGGCACATATCCTCAATGGTTCCCTCCAGAGCCATGATGGTCTCGGCTTGAGTGATCAGCTCTGTAGCGCCTGGACCGGCGACGTGAATGCCCAGAATCTCACCGTATTTATCCTCGGTGATGACCTTGACAAAGCCCTGGCTTTCATCACGGATCAGCGCTCGGCCGCTGGCGCTCATGGGGAAGCTCCCCACCCTGACGTTTGAATAGGCTTCTCTCGCAGCTTCCTCCCGCATACCGACTGAGGCCACCTCGGGAAGGGTATACACGCAGGAGGGAATCAGGCTGTAGTTCATCTTAGTGGGTCTGCCGCCAAACATGTTCTCAACGGCCCGCATGGCCATAGCGGACGCGCCGTGGGCAAGATGGGATTTGGCTGTCACGTCTCCAATGGCGTAGACGTCTGCTACAGAGGTTTCAAGGTAATCATTGACATCTACCCAGCCGCGGTCAAGCTCAAGGTTCAGGCTGTCCAGCCCTTTTAAGTTTGCACAGCGTCCGGTGGCCATGAGCACATCGGCGCAGCAAAAGCTTTTTGGCTGTTCCTCATTGCGCATCTCAACCTCCAGGTGGAAGTTGGAAGCGGAATCCTTGTAAATATCCCGGACAAAGGCGTTGTAATGAATGGTAACGCCGTTTTTAACCAGGCTTTCCTCTACACAGGCGGTACCCTCCTTATCAAAGCCATTGATCAGGGTGCTGCCGTTTTGCAGCATGGTCACCTTTGTGCCAAAAATACTGAAAATGGTGGCAAACTCACAACCCACCACACCGCCGCCCACAATGATGAGCTCCTTGGGCAGATACGGAAGGTTCAGAGCCTCGCGGTTGGTCAGCAGCCCAGGAATATCCCTGAACAAATCGGGAATGGCGGGGTTGGAGCCGGTAGCGATGACCAGCTTTTCCCAGCCGATGATTTCCTCTCCGCCCTCCATATCCGTAATTTTAGCGGAATAGTCCGGAAAAACCTCGCCAGTTCCCTGATAGACGTCCACCCCGTTGCTTTTTAACAGCATTTTGATGCCGCCTCCCAGCCGGCGGACCTTTTCATCTTTATTTTTAATCATCTGCGCCATGTTGACGCTTGGCTGTGACATGACAACGCCGCGCTTTGCCGCGCCGTCACAGGCTTTTATAATCTTCGCGTTCTGAAGCATAAATTTAGTGGGAATACAGCCGACATTCAGGCAGGTGCCGCCAAGGCGGTCTTCTTCAATTACCGCGGCCTTTTTTCCAAGCTGGGCGGCTCTTATGGCTGCGGTATAGCCACCGAATCCCCCGCCCAGTACCACCAGGTCATAATGTTTAAAATCTTTACTCTCACTCATTTTCTCTGACTCTTTCTACCCATTCAAAATAACA
The DNA here is from genome assembly GCF_900142645.1 of Eubacterium callanderi. GTDB lineage: Bacteria > Bacillota > Clostridia > Eubacteriales > Eubacteriaceae > Eubacterium > Eubacterium callanderi. Next base: position 117,908 of record NZ_FRBP01000004.1, on the reverse strand, counting down.
GCAGGGCCGGGTTTTCCATATAGCTCTTGACAGTCTGGAGGAATTTGGCTCCTGCCATGCCGTCTGCCACGCGGTGATCCAGATTCAGACTGATCTTCATTATAGATCTCGGAGTCGGCTCGCCTTTGAAGATACGAACCCTGTCTACCACCTCGCCCACGCTCAGAATCGCGCTGTTGGGCTGGTTGATAATAGCTGTGAATTCCAGGATACCATACATGCCCAGATTGGTTACTGTAAAAGTGCTGTCCTTAAAATGGTCGCCTGTCAGTTTTTTCGCCTTGACAAGCTTGAGCAGCTCGCTGCGTTTTTCGACCATTTCGGAAAAACTTGCGGCATGGGCGTCGCGGATAACAGGGACGATCAGGCCATCATCCATTCCCACAGCCATGCCCAGATTTACAAAATCATGCAGCACAACGCCGTCCTCACACAGACTGCTGTTGATATAGGGATGCTCCATTAAGGCTCTTGAAACGGAAACCAGCAGGAAATCCGTATAGGTACAGCGATAGCCTGTTTCCTTCTCAACTTTTTTGCTGATTTTCTTGCGCAGGTCCTTAACCTCGGTCATATCTACCTCTGTTGTCAGGGTGATCACTGCGTTTTCAAGATTGCTCTTTACCATGCGGTCCGCAATAATTCTGCGTTTTGACGGCATGGCTTCAAGTCTGCCGTTTACCGGCGGTTTATCAGCTGCTCCTTTTGCTTCCTCAGACACCGGGGTGGTTGGCTCAGGGCCTGTGACGACAATGCTCTCTTCTTCATCTCTATTGTCGGGCTCTGACTGTTCTTTCTGTTTTTCAGGCTTCGGCTCCGGTTCTGCCAGGATGGGTTCTTCGGTGGTTTCCTCTTCCTCAGGTGCTCTCTCCTGAACCTCAACCTCCTCAATCACGCTTTCATGGCGGATTGATCCTTCGGCCATGGCTTTCAGGACATCCTCCTTCATGATGCGTCCGTCCGGACCGCTGCCCTCGGGAATACTGTGAATGTCAATATTTTCGACCGCCGCTATTTTTTCGGCCAGCGGTGACGCACTGATTGCATGTGGCCCTTCTTCTGCCTCTGTTTCCGCCTTTTGAGCAGCACCCTCCATGACATCCTCCTCATGGGCTTCGCTGCCCAGCTCGGCTTCAAGGCTGCCCATCCCAGCTACCAGGTCCTCAAGGGTCATATCAAGGGCTCCGGTCATTCCCGGATTCGGCTCTGCGGTAAAGGCTTCTTCGGTTTCTTCAGCCACAATGCTTTCCGGTTCGTCAGCCAACTCATTGGTTTCCTCTGGAACGCTTGATGCCTCAATCTTTTTTTCCTCTGGTTCAGTAAAGACTTTTTGCTGAGGCACCTCGGTTTTCTCTACTTTTTTGGATACTTCCAGCAATGCCTCGATATCCTCTACCTGAATACGCCCTTTAGGGCCGCTGCCAGCTACGTTTGCCAGATCAATCTTATGCTCTGCCGCCAAACGTCTGGCGGACGGTGTGGCGCGTATGGTTTTGCCCGCGCTTGAAAATCCCTCGCGGGTAGAGCTGCGCATGGCCTTCAGCGCTGCGCGGTCCTCATCTGTGAGGTGGCCCGGGCTCTGCATATTGCCGCGCAGCGAAACCGTCTGATGCTCCGGCACCTGTTCTCCAGCCTCACCGATACAGCCGATGACTGTAAATACCGGTAGTTCCACGCCTGTTTCATAGTAGCGTTTCAGAAGGACACCATTATCCTCGGCCTCAACCTCGATATTGACTTTATCGGTCATGAGCTCAAACAGCGGTTCACCTTTTTTGACGGTGTCTCCCTCGTTTTTATACCATGTCATTATGGTTCCGGACTGCATGTCCATTCCTAGCTTTGGTAAAATAATATCTGCTGCCATATTTGTAATCCCTTTCTATTTAATCGTCGCATCCGACTACCTGATAAACGGCATCCATAAGATCTTCTATCTGTGGTACCACAGCGGCTTCCAGATTACGGTTATATGGAATGGGCACGTCCAGTCCGCCGAGACGGATAATTGGCGCGTCCATATAGTCAAAGCAGTCACTCTCTGCAATCCGTGCAGCGATCTCTCCGCCAACTCCGCCGGTTTTGGCTGCCTCGTGGGCAATGATCAGACGGCCAGTCTTCCTGACGGATTCCATAATGGGCCCCATATCCATGGGATAAAGCGTCATCGGATTGACAATCTCTACCTCAATACCTTCCTCCGCCAGCTTTTCTGCGGCCTCCATGGCCTTCACAAGCAGTGTGCCCCATGCCACAATGGTGGCGTCTGTTCCCTGGCGCTCCACAAATGTCTCACCAATGGGAATGAGGTAATTGTCATCAACGGGCACCATACCTTTCATTTTGTAAAGAAGCTTATGTTCAATGAAACAGACCGGATTATTATCCCGGATGGCTGCTTTTAAAAGTCCCTTTGCCTGAGCCGGAGTGGACGGCGTGACCACCTTAAGCCCCGGCACATGGCACATCCATGCCTCCAGCGTCTGGCAGTGCTGAGCCGCCGCTCCTGTGCCGGAGCCTGACGGCAGACGCACAACCATTGGCACCTGGGCCTCACCGCCGAACATATAGCGCAGCTTGGCCGCCTGGTTAACTAAAGAATCCATCCCAAACGAGATAAAATCCATAAACATCATTTCACAAATGGGGCGTAGTCCTGTCACAGCTGCTCCCGCAGCTGCACCTACGATTACTGATTCAGAGATAGGCGTATCCATGACGCGCTCCTCACCGAACTCGTCGATCATGCCAACAGAGACACCAAAGCCCCCGCCGTAAACGCCGATATCCTCTCCCATAAAAATCACATCATTGTCGCGCCGCATCTCCTCTGACATGGCCAGGCGGATTGCTTCACGATAAGTCATTTCCTGCATTTCCATAAAAAGCACCTCCTAAGCGTATACGTCTTCCAGAACTGCGGTAACTGGCGGTTCAGGACTGTTTTTTGCAAATTCTACAGCGTCCTCAATACTCTGGTACGCCGCTTCCTTTATCTGTACCATCTGATCCGGTAGCATGACCTTATCTTCTTCCAGGTACCGCTCAAAGCGGGTGATGGGGTCTTTCTGCCGCCATGCCTCTACTTCCTCCTTGCTCCGGTAAACCTGGGCGTCGCTCTTGGAATGGCCATTGTAGCGGTAGGTCTTGCTCTCGATGAGCACAGGGCCCTTGCCGGAATGAGCGTACTGACGGGCTTTTCTGACAATTTTATAAACCTCGATTATGTCGTTGCCGTCAATGGTAAGCCCTGGAATGCCATAAGCCGCCGCACGGTCCGAAATGTTTTCGATATTCATATGCTTTTCGATGGGGGTTGACATGCCGTACAGGTTGTTTTCAACATAAAAAATGACCGGCAGCTTCCAGACCGATGCCAGATTCAGAGATTCATGAAAGTTCCCCTCATTGGTCGACCCGTCGCCTGCAAAGCAGAGCACAACCTTGCCGGTTTTTTTGTATTTCTGAGTCAATGCCGCGCCGCAGGACAGTGGATAACCACCGCCGACCACGCCATTGGCTCCGATATTTCCGGATTTCAAATCCGCGATGTGCATGGAACCGCCCTTACCCTTGCAGTAGCCGGTTTCCTTGCCTAAAAATTCCGCCATCATCAGCTTGACGTCAAGGCCAAAGCCAATGGCCTGGGAGTGGCCGCGATGTGTCAGAGACACAAGGTCTCCCTCGTCCAAAGCCAGACAGGCCCCTACTGCAGAGCCTTCCTGTCCCATAGACAGATGGGTGGTCCCATGGACCTGTCCCCTTGAAAACAGCCAGGCTACCTTTTCTTCAAAAAAGCGGGCCTGGTTCATTCTATAATACATTTTTGTTAATAATTCTTTATCAAATTCCATCATCGATAATCCTCCAAATCTTCGTATCTTTGATGTTCTAAGGCCGGGCAAATGTCCTATTTACCCATTATTTATTGTTCATTATATAATATTATAGCTTTTTTTGGCTTAAAAGGAAAGTATTAATTCCCTTCTGAAAAAAGAATGAAGCAGAAACATCTTCCTGAATTCTTCAAGTGTTTTTCAAGACGGCAAAAGCCGGTTGTTACGGGCCTTTTCAAATGATATACTATTTTTATGATTACATTTAAAAGGAGAGGTTTATTATGAAATCAAATGCAAGATCATTCCATTTAAAAAGCCGCTTCTCAAGGCTTTTTTGCTGTGCTTTTGTGGCATTGACACTGCTCGTCTGGCCCTTTGGCGTTTTAGCTGAGGAGGCCGGCGCTGCGGCTGCGCCCTCCGCATCCCTGAGCATTGAAACACCCTCTGAAGCAGAAACCACCATCGCCCCTGGCAGAAGCTTTTATGTTCTCGGCAGCATCGAAAACAGAAGCAGTCTGCCAGATGACGCTGTCCTGACCGTTTCGCTGACAGATGCAGACGGCACTTCAGTCAGAAATGTCACTACCTCGGTCAAGGGAAACACAAGTCTTTATCTACCCAACAATCTGAATTACTACAGTCCGGTTACCACAGAGGATATCAAAAGCTCCGGCATGCCAGAGCTGATCAGCACCGACCCAGTTAATGGGAGCGACTTTAACAACGCCTCTATCAAATGCTACTATAATGATAAATCTTTTTATGCTATGATCGCAGGAGGCAATGAGATTGACCAGATGAAATGGCGGGACGCAAATGGTGCGGCCTATCCAGAGCTTTCTGAGGGGAATTACACCATCACAGTTACGCTGGAGGAACAAGACTCCACAGTACTCGCCCAGACTCAAAAGGCCATCACCATCGGCGTTTCTGAAAACAAGGTACTGGCACGTTTTTCTCCAGATGAACACTTTAATTTTGTAAAAACCTGGGCAGACGATAACGGCTACCGTGTTTACAGCGATCCCTTTCCCGGCTACTGGTCACAAAGTATTTTCTGTGAGATCCTACCTGAATGGCGCGCTGCTGATGCGGCCGAGTACGCTTCCGGCAAGGTCCACTGTGTTTTGTACAACCTGAAAAAGTCAAGCTCCAGCTACAGCGTTGAGCTCGGCGCTCTCCAGGCCCAGGGCGCTATTGACAGTCCCGACCGTATGGCTTATTACTATTACAGTATTGGAGAACCCTCTCTCACGATCGGCGGCAATACTGTTAAGGCAGAGCTGGAGGCGCTGCCCGCCGGGCAAAAGGTTGCCATTACCCGGGCTGAGGTAATCGCAGGTGCTACGGATGAAAACAACTACAATACAGCCGATATTGTCACCGCGGCAGACCTCGACACCAAAGATGGCATTACCTGCGGAGATGCCGGAGAAACTCTTGCAATCTATGGCGTTACTGCGCCCATTCAACTGGCCTCTGAGGATATTGTCGACAACGGCGACAATTCCTATACCCTGAACAATAAAATTACCCGTCTTCATTATGATATCACTGGCGATGGTGTCGACCTAAATATTGACAAGCCTGTCGATACACTGGTACGCGCGTCGGGCCCTTCTGAGCTTGAATTTAAACATGATATTCCCATTGATGAAAGCATGGCCGGCAAAACACTCGGCGTTCGTGTTACTGCCTATGACAGCCATAACAATGCTGTCTATAGCGGTACGCTCGCTGCACCGGGCGAGTCACCGGCCGATGAACCAGAGGTACCACAGCCAGTAACCACAGCCAGCCCAGTCAACCCCAAAACCAGTACAGATAACGCCGCCTCACCAGTCCTGCCCTTTACCCTGCTGGCGGCAGTCCTCGCAGGAACGGCAGCTTTCGCCCGTAAACACGCCAGCTAAACTAAAGCCTGTTTTCAGCTGCCCGGTTTATAATACGGGCAGCATTATAAAGGAGGTCTGTCTATGTGCGGACGTTACACCCTATTCTCACATAAAACCGATACGGAAGCCCGGAGGCTCTGGCAGGCTCTGATGAGTGCAGAGACCAAAGCACCTGCGTCAAAGGGCGACATCGCTCCCTCCGAGTACGCACCGGTTTATATCGCCGGAGATAAAAACGGAAGGGTGCCAACAGTCATGAAGTGGGGTTATCCCAATCCCTACCGCAAAGCTTTAATCATCAATGCCCGCTCCGAAACACTGCTTGAAAAAGAGACTTTCCGGGAAGATTTTTTAAACCGCCGTTGTCTGGTCCCCGCCGAAGGCTTTTATGAGTGGACGCCGGAGAAAAAGCTTTTTGTCTTTGAGGGCAGTGGCCCTTCCCTCATTTATCTGGCAGGCATCTACCGTGAGACAGGCGATACCCGCGAATTTGTTATTCTGACCAGAGAGCCTGTCAGTCTGGTTGCCGAGATCCACAACCGGATGCCAGTCGTTATTCCAAGAGATCAGGCAGAGGCCTGGCTTTACGACACCAACGCCGCCCTTGAGCTGATCCGTACAGTGCCTCCTGAGCTGGTTCGGCACTGTCTAAAATAGCCAGAAGGCTTGATTTATTCCTATAGGTTTAGTATTTGCTACATCGCTTAATAGTTTCCTTTTTCGGTTTAAGGGTATATAACCTTTAAACAAAACGATAAGGAGCTGATTAATTTGGCCAAAAAAGTTACAATTATAGGTGCCGGGACAGCCGGACTCGCCGCCGGCATCCGCCTCTTAAAAAACGGCTATGAGGTCGATATCTGCGAACGCCTGCCCCAGGCTGGCGGTAAAATGAACCAGATCAAAGAACAGGGCTTTACCTTTGACGTGGGACCGACCATTGTCATGATGCCCGATATTTACAGAGAAATTTTTGAATACGCCGGAAGAAACCCCGAGGATTACATTCCCATGAAACGGCTGGACCCAATGTATGTCCTCACTTTTTCAGACGGCGAGCAGCAGCGGGTATCCTCAGAACTGACCGAGCTGACAGGCATGCTGGAATCCATCAGTCCCGAGGATACTCTCGGCTATTTTAACTATCTGGCTGATGTCTACAAACGCTATCTGGTAGCCAAGGATGAGTTTATTGATAAATCCTTCCGGGACCGCGGTGATTTTTATAACCTCAAATCCCTGGCCAACGCCATGAAGCTCAAGACCTTTGACGACGCCTACACCTCGATTTCCAAATTTGTAAAAAATGAAAACCTGCGGAAGGCTCTGGCATTCCAGACCCTTTATATTGGCATTTCACCCTATCAGGGTCCTTCGATTTACACCATCATTCCCATGATCGAGCTGCTCTACGGCGTGTGGTACATGCCCGGCGGCATGTATACCATGGCTGAGGGCATGGTGCGTCTCTTTGAAGAGCTTGGCGGCACCCTGCGGCTGGACACACCGGTTGACTGCATCGATATTGAAAACGGCCGGGCTGTGGGCGTCCACATTGGTGATACTGTGGAATCTCCGGACTACATCGTCTGCAGTGCGGATTTCCCCTATGTCATGAAATCCCTGGTTCATAACGTGGAGGCAAAGGGCAAATATACGGACGATAAGATCGACGAGCTGGAATACTCCTGCTCCTGCTTTCTGCTCTACCTGGGGCTGGATAAAAAAATCCCGGATCTGGCAGTGCACAATATCCGCTTTGGCGGCGATTTTGACCAGAATGTCCGTGAAATTTTTGAAACCTATACTCTGCCCGATGATCCTTCCATCTATCTTTATCTGCCCTCAAAAATCGACGCGTCCATGGCCCCTGAGGGTTGTGAGGCGCTTTATGTACTGGTACCAGTATCCGAGCTCTCCAAGGGCGATGTTTTATGGGACAACCGAACCATCAAAGCCTACCGTGAAAAAATTCTGGACAAGCTGTCCGCCATCCCGGGACTTGAGGATATCGAAAGCCACATCGTCTTTGAGAAAAGCCTGACCCCGCTGGATTTCCAGGATACTTTCCACGCCTATAACGGCGCGACCTTTGGGCTGAAGCCAACCCTGTTCCAGAGTAATTATTTTCGTCCCCACAACAAGGCTGATCACTGTGAGGGGCTTTACTTCTGTGGCAGCAGTGTGCATCCCGGCGCCGGGGTTCCCATTGTCCTCACCTCAGCCAAGCTGGCGGTGGATGAGCTTTTAAGGGATGACGGCCTGCTATGAACGCCACTCTCGAACGTGATTACGCCTTCTGTGAGGACGTGATCAAGGAAAATTCCAAAAGCTTTTACCGGGCTTTCTCGGCGCTGCCCCGTCAAAAAGCTTTATCCATCTTTGCCATTTATGCCTTTTGCCGCAGGGCTGACGATCTGGCCGATATTCAACAGGATCGCCGCGGGCTTGAAGCCTTTCAGGAAACCTTTGAAGCTTTCAAAGCCGGGCTCACCCCGGATGAGCCCATGTGGCGGGCGCTCCGGCACACAGCTGAGCACTACAATATTGATTTTTTGCCCTTTGATGATATGCTCACTGGTCAGCGTATGGACTTAAACTTTGAACAGCCTGCTACCCAAACCGCCCTTGAGAGCTACTGCTACTATGTCGCCGGCAGTGTCGGGCTCATGATCTTGCCTGTGCTCTCAAAACATCACCGGCTTCTTACGCAAAACGCAGTGGATCTCGGCAAGGCCATGCAGCTGACCAATATCCTCCGGGACGTGGGTGAGGATCTGACAAACAAACGGGTCTATATTCCCCGGGAAATCCAGCTGCTTTACGGCTACTCCGACGAGGAACTGCACGGACAGACTGTCAACCACACCTTTAAACAGCTCTGGGAACATGAGGCCCGCCGATCCGAGTTTCTCTATAAAAAAGCGCTGATGGGACTTCCTCTGTTTGACGCAGACAGCCGCCTGCCTGTACTCCTGGCCACTGTCCTCTACCGCCAGATACTGACCGCTGTCCGGGACAACCAATACGACTGCTTCAGCAAAAGGGCTGTGGTGCCAAAGGCACGGCAGCTCTTACTCTACCGCCAAAGCACCCAGGCGGTTCGAAATTTGAGAGGTAACCCTTTATGATCGACACAAATCTTCTCGGGATCATTCTGTCTTTTATCTATGTTTTTATCATACTGGGGCTGTCCACCCTGCTGCAAAAGCGTGGGCTGTCCACAGAAGGCTCCCGTAAGCTCGTGCACATTGGTGTATCTAACTGGTGGCTCATTGCCATGGCCTGTTTTAATAACGTAGTGTGGGCATCCGTGGTGCCGGCAGTCTTTATTGTGCTTAACGCTATTTCCTATCGGAAGGATCTGTTCAGCGCCATGGAGCGCCACGAGGGCAAAGGGGATCTGGGTACCGTTTATTACCCCATCTCCCTGCTGGTTTTGACCATCCTATGCTTTGGCGGCTACAGCCCGCCCTATGCCGGGGCCCTCGGCGTCTTTATCATGGGATATGGTGACGGTCTGGCTGCAGTCATTGGAAAACGCTATGGCATAATGGCGTACCGTATCTTCGGCAATACCAAAAGCTACGTAGGCAGCCTGACCATGCTGGTAGTTTCCTTTGTGGTCTGCACCGTGATCCTCTGGGCTGCAACACCAGTCTTTCTGGGAACCATCCTGCTTCAGGCCCTGATTCTTGCGGTTTTTGCCACGGTAGTAGAGGCTGTCTCCCCCTTTGGTCTTGATAACCTGACCGTTCCTCTGCTTACCTTTTTCCTATACCAGCTGTTTTTTTAAGGAGTAATCAATGAAAGCTTTACTACTCGGCGTTCTTCTGAGCGCCATCATTGGCTTTGCAGCCTATAAAAAAAAGGCCCTGAGCCTTAGCGGCTTTGTGGCGGCAGTGGTGCTTGGCACCGTTATTTACCTCTGCGGCGGCCTCCTGTTCTGGCTGACCATGATCGCCTTTTTCATTTCTTCCAGCCTGCTGACCTTTATCAAATCCAGTAAAAAGGAAGCTGCCCAGCAGCTCAATGAAAAAGGCGGCCAGCGCGACGCCGTACAGGTTTTTGCCAACGGTGCTCCGGGAATGGCAGCGGCAATCCTCTTCTGGTTCTATCAGAATCCTGTTTTCCTCATTATTTTTGCCGCCTCCTTTGCCTCCTCCAATGCGGATACCTGGGCCTCGGAAATTGGCGTTTTAAACCGGAAGCCGCCGGTTTCAATCATTGGTTTTAAGCCCATGGAGGCTGGTACTTCAGGCGCTGTGAGTCCTCTGGGGATGGCCGCCTCGTTTTCCGGCGCGCTGTTCATTGCTCTGGTTTTCTGCCTGTCCGGCGGGCTGTTTTGGGGGCTCCCGGTTCTCCGTCTTTCATGGGTGCTCATTATCACCGTCAGCGGTTTTCTGGGCTGTGTGACCGACAGTATTCTGGGCGCTGTGGTTCAGGCTCAGTACCGCTGTGCCAGCTGCGGCCGCCTGACAGAAAAGACCGAGCATCACGGCGAGGCTGCGGTGCTGGTCAAAGGCTTTAAAATCATGAACAATGATGTCGTCAATTTCCTGAGCGGTATGGTTGCCGGAGTGTTTGGCAGCATCTTCTTTAATCTTTTATAAAAGCTCAAATATAAAAAGACCATTTTCCCGCTGGAAAATGGTCTTTTCTAATGCTCTCCTGAAAAAAGGTCAATGAGCGACTCCGCGATGATCAGATCTTCAGGTGTCGTTATTTTAATATTGTTGTAGTGTCCCCGGACAATTTTGACTGGCACACACATGCGCTCAACCAAAAAGGCATCGTCGGTGCCCTCCACATCCTCCTGGATAGCCTTCTCGTGGGCGTCCAAAAGCAGATCATAGGTAAAAGTCTGGGGCGTCTGGATCTCAAACAGGAAGTCTCTGTTTGGAGTATATTCCACAAAGCCGTCTTTCTCAACAACTTTAATGGTGTTTTTGGCTGGTACGGCCACAATGGTGGCCTTGTGCTGGATGGTTTCATAAATGCTCTGAACAATGATATCCTCCTTGATCAGAGGTCTTGCACCGTCATGGACCAGTACAATATCGGTCTGAGGGCTGACCTTTTTCAGCCCCTCATAAACAGACTTCTGACGGGTCGATCCGCCCTCCACCAGTTTGATTTTGGAGTAGCTGTGAGGATTTAAAACCTGCTGGCGGCAGATTTTAAACTCATTTTTATTGATGACCAGAATAATCTCATCTATGAGGGAGCAGCGCTCAAAAACATCCAGCGTATAGGACAGAATCGGCTTTCCCCGCAGGGTCAGGTACTGCTTGTTGATGGGCGCATTCATGCGCGTTCCCTGACCGGCGGCGGGGATAATGACACTGGTTTTTATCTTTTCCATACTTTCACCATCCCAATTCTTTAAGGCCGTCAATGACTGCTGCTTCCTCTGTCTCAATAGTAATGAGGCGTTCCTCCGGTTTTTCGGTTTGATCCAGAACAAAGATTATTTTGGATGTAAAGGGATAGTCACAAGCCACCTGAGGCCATTCAATGATCAGGCTGCACCCCTCTCTCAGGTAGTCCTCAAAACCCATTTCGTATAGCTCCTCAGGGTCCCCAAGGCGGTACAGGTCAAAGTGATAGACCTTTTTATCCCCGTCCTCATAGGCGTTAACCAGGGTATAGGTCGGACTGCTGACATCGTCAAAGATGCCCATCCCTTCGACAATCCCCTTAGTGACAGCCGTTTTACCAGCTCCCATACCTCCTGTCAGCAGGATGGTATGAGGGCCGCTTAACAGGCTGCCGAAATCTGCTCCCAGCCGTCTTGTGGCTTCAGGAGATTCCGTCTTTATTGTGATTTTCATGAACATTCCTAACTATCCGATTTTTTCTGATCGTCTTCGTCATCGACAATCTCATACTCAACCTCTACCACGTTGTCATCCTGGCCTGTTCCTGCGCTTCCGCCCTTATCCTTGATCACTGCGGATAAAAGCACATAGAGAAGAATGCTGACCACACCGGAGATAAAATTGAGTACAAACGGCAGTACGGGCAGAATAAATAATACCCGGAAAATCCAGGGCGAGACGCCCAGATATTCCCCGATCCCCTGGCACACGCCGGAGATAATTCCGTTTTGCTTGTCTCTGAGCAGACGTTTTTTTCGATTACTCATAAAATTGTATTATCCTTGTATATAACCGCTCATGAAGCGCTGAAGGCGGTCCATGGTTTCTTCAAGCTGTGTGGGCGCTGGCAGAAAAACCACTCTGAAATGGTCGGGCTCGGCCCAGTTAAAGCCTGTGCCCTGTACCAGCAACACGCGTTCCCTTTTGAGGAAATCCAGGGCAAACTGAACGTCGTCTGTGATGTTGAAGCGTTTGATGTCAATCTTCGGGAAACAGTACAGCGCGCCGTCAGGCTTGACACAGCTGATACCCGGGATCTCGTTGAGCCGCTTGTAAACAATGTTGCGCTGCTCGTAAAGACGTCCCCCCGGACGCACCAGGTCGTCGATACTCTGATATCCGCCGAGGGAGGTCTGGATAGCGTACTGGGCCGGAACATTGGCACACAGACGCATGGTTGCCAGAAGATTGATACCCTCGATATAGTCTCTGGCCATTTCCCTGTTTCCTGAAAAAACCATCCATCCAACTCTGAAGCCCGGAACACGGTGGGATTTTGACAGCCCATTGAGGGTGACCACCAGGGTTTCATCAGTAAGGGTTCCCATAGGCACATGCTCGATTTCATCGTAAATGATCTGGTCATAAATCTCATCGGAAAAAATGATCAGCTCATTTTCAACCGCAATCTTGACAATTCCCTCAAGGATTTCCCTCGGATAAACAGCCCCCGTGGGGTTGTTGGGGTTGATAACGACAATTCCCTTGGTGTTGGGCGTAATCTTCTTTCGAATATCCTCGAGATCCGGATACCAGTTGGACTCCTCGTCACAGATATAGTGGACAGCCCTGCCCCCTGCCAGAGTGGCGCAGGCGGTCCAGAGCGGATAATCCGGCGCCGGGATTAAAATCTCATCGCCGTCGTCCACCAGTGCCTGCATACAGAAAGAGACCAGCTCACTGGAGCCGTTTCCGATATACACATCCTCCTCATTCAGGTCCATAAGTCCCTTTGTCTGATAATACTGCACAATGGCTTTTCGTGCCGGGAAAATCCCCTTGGAGTGGCAATAAGCCTCAGAGCTTCTGAGGTTATAGCGAATATCACGGATAACCTCGTCCGGAGCGTTCAGGTTGAAGGTCGGCGGATTTCCAGTATTGAGCATGATGATGTCAATCCCCTCCGCCGTCATCCTGTCTGCTTCCTCTACGACCGGTCCGCGGATATCATAACAGACGTTGTCCAGCTTTTTGGATTTTTTAAAAGTTCTCATTAATCCTCACCTTCATTTTGGTCAAACATCCTCTCGATAATCTGACGGTACCCCTTTCCATGCTTCAGGCAGCGGTTGACACGGCTGATGGTCGCAGAGCTTGCGCCGGTCTGGTTTTCTACGTCGATAAAGGTTTTTCCTTCATATAATAAAAGGGCGATTTGAAAACGGTTGGCCATATCGTCAACCTCTTTTATTGTACAGATATCCTCTAACAGTTCAAAACATTCTTCTTCTGATTCGATTGATAGAATGGCCTGAGCCAACATTTTGCGTTTATCATTTGTATCCATGGTTTTACCTCTGTTTTCTTAAATTAAAATCATTATCTTTGATAACACTTAAAATTATCTTATACTCCATTAAAGCGTATGGGATTATTATATCATGCTGAACAGCTAAAGCAAAGAAATATCAAAAAATCACCTTTGTGAAAGGTCTTTCACAAAGACAAGTTCACTGTCAGACGAAAGCGCTTCATCCAGATGGTAACCATCCGCATCAAAGCCTCTTAATGTCTCAGTGCTCTTTGCCCGATTACGGATAATCCAGCCTGCCATCAGGCCTCTTGCCTGCTTGGACTGGGTAGAATGAGTTTTAGGTTCGCCGTTTTTCATGACCTTAAAGGTGCAGGTAATCATTTCATCCGGAGATTTCAGATGCTTTTCGACCGCCCTGCCATACTCGCCGGAGGTCAGGTTCACAATAGGCAGATCTCCCCCACCTGTAATCTCCCGGTAGATCAAATCACCCCAGAAGGCATACAGGGACTGTTTTTTCAGAATTTTATTTTTCATTTCCAGCCGGTAGGGATAAATGCTGTCAAGGGGCTTCAGCACACCGTAGAGAGCATCGAGAATCCGCAGATGCGCATTTGCGTACTGCCAGTCCTCCGGCGTGAAGGTTTCGGCCGCCAGAGCTTTGTACTGCTGTCCATCGTAGGCCAGCAGGGCCGGTGTGCCGTCTGTATCAAACCGAAATGCCGCAAAACGATCTCTGTTGAGAGCTGCCAGCTGATCACTCAGCTGCATTGCCGCCTTAAAATCATCCTCTGTCATGGCTTTAAGAATATCCGCCAGCTCTGCCGTTTTTGCTTCAAACACCGGCAGACTGGTTACCGCACCTGGCAGTTCAAAGGTTCTGAGATTCTTGGCAGGCGATAAAATCATCTTCATCCGTACACACCCTCTTTCGTTTTTGTATTTCTATATAGTATACACTAAAAAAAGCCCTCATACGAGAGCAGATTGATAAATTTTCAAGCTTTATTAAGATACTTTCTCGACAACACGTTCGCGGCTCGCTAGCCGGTCCAGGCAGAAGCCCGCCATGGCAGCCAGAATCTGCTGAAACAGAGTCCCGATCATAACTGGAAACATGACCTCGGGCGGAAAATACTGCCCGGCGATCACAGCCCCGGCGCTGATGTTGCGCATACCGCTGTTAAAGATCATGGAGCCCCGCCCGTCATTGTCCTCCTTAAAGATTTTGGAGGCCAGAAACCCCCAGAAAAAGCCACTGACTGCCAGCAAAAAGATGACGAGAGTTACCAACAGCAGAGCAGGCGTCATCTGGCTGAAAAAAGGGGCGACCTTGGTAGAGTTGATGATGACGACCAGAATGAGTCCTATTTTACTGAAAGGCGCAAGCTTTGGAGACAGTGTATGCTTGACACGCCCCCTTGTGGCATGATTGAGTGCCATAGCCAGCAGCGCTGGAACAGCGATCATCAGCACCAGATCCTTCATCATGCCGGCAACCGAAATCTCCACTGCCGAACCCATGAGCACATGCAGGCTGAAGGGCACCAGAAAGGGCGCGACCAGCGTATCTATGAGAATGATAGAGAGCGTCAGCGCCGAATTGCCGTGGTAAATATTGACCCAGACCAGACTCACAATGCCTGTGGGCACAATGAACTCCAGAACGATCCCGGTGACCAGCAGCGGATCATCAAAAATCAGGCTGCCCACCAGAAAAGCGGTAACCGGCACCACGATATGCAGGATCAGCAGAACCACGATCAGCGAAATCGGATGCATGGCGATCTTCTTCATATCCCGGAACCCGGAACTAAGGCTGCCCGCAAAGGTCATAAAAGCAAAAAGCCACGGTACCAATGGCGCAAACCGACCCAGCCACGCCGCGAAAATAACCCCAATGAACAGACAGGATGGCGTAACCAGCGGCATCCACTTTTCGATAAAAACATTAAAACGGCTTAAATACTGCATTTTTATCTCTTTTCAATTCTAAATTTACAAACCTTTTAATCATTATACCACGCCCCTCCTGCCCGTATACAATACTTTTCCATGAGAACGTAAACAGATTTTTATTTCCTTTATAGGAAAACCGCTCTGCCTATGCTATAATAAACACAATCGTAAAAAATAAAGAAGGAGAAAGCCATGAAATTATACAATACCCTTACCCAGAAAAAGGAAGCGTTTGTTCCCATTGAAGAAGGCAAGGTACGGATGTACTCCTGCGGGCCGACTGTTTATAATTACTTTCATATCGGCAACGCCCGTCCCTTCATCGTCTTTGACGTGCTCAGACGTTTTTTAGAATATATCGGCTACGATGTCAAGTTTGTCCAGAACTTTACCGATGTGGACGACAAAATCATCAACCGCAGCATTGAGGAAGGTATTACCGCTGCCGAAGTCGCTGACAAGTACATTGCAGAATACTTCAAGGATGCCGACGCTCTGGGCATCCGCCGGGCGGACGTGCACCCGCGTGTCAGCGACCACATGCCTGAGATCATCGAAATGATTAAAGAGCTTGAGGCACGCGGGCTGGCCTACAACGTGGACGGCAATGTCTACTATCAGGTCGACCATTTTCACGACTACGGAAAGCTCTCCAAGCAGTCCATCGACGATCTGAAATCCGGCGCGCGTATCGATGTGAACGACGAAAAACGCAGTCCTCTGGATTTTGCTCTCTGGAAGAAGAAAAAGGATGGAGAACCCTACTGGGAAAGCCCCTGGGGCCAGGGACGCCCAGGCTGGCACATCGAATGCTCCGCCATGTCCCGCAAGCATCTGGGGGAAAGCATTGATATTCATGGCGGCGGCCAGGATCTGATCTTCCCCCACCACGAAAATGAGATCGCCCAGTCCGAGGGTTCCTGTGGCTGCAAGTTTGCCAACTACTGGGTCCACAACGGGTATATCAACATCAACAATGAAAAAATGTCCAAATCCAAGGGCAACTTCTTTACTGTGCGCGACATCGCCAAGCACTATGATTTGGAAGTGGTTCGCATGTTCATGCTTATGGCTCACTACAGAAGTCCTGTCAACTTCTCCGACGAGCTGCTGGGACAAGCCCAGAACGCTCTGGAGCGGCTCTACAATGCCAAATACCAGATGGAATATCTGCTTGAAAACAACAAGTCAGAAGCCGCCAGCGAAGATGAAAAAACATGGATGGACAATCTGGCCCAATACAAAAAAGGTTTTATTGACGCCATGAACGACGACCTGAATACTGCCGACGCCATAGCCGCCATTTTTGAGCTGGTACGGGATACCAACTCCAATCTGAGCGAAGCCTCTTCCAGAGAGGCGGTAAAAGCCGCACTGGATCTTTTTAAGGAGCTGACCGGCGTTATTGGGCTGGCAGCAAAGGAAAAAGAAACGGATCTGGAAGCTGAGGTTGAAGCCCTCATCGCTCAGCGCCAGGAAGCCCGTAAAAATAAGGATTTTTCTCTGGCCGATGAAATTCGCGACGCGCTGCTGGCCAAAGGCATTATACTTGAAGATACGCGCGAAGGAGTCAAATGGAAGAAAGCGTAAAACAACGTCTGCAAAAAAAATACACCATCGCTGAGGCAAGGGCCCTCAATCCATTGACCCTTGCCTATATCGGCGATGGTGTTTATTCCGAGTATATCCGTCGTTTTCTGGTATCTGGCGGTATCTCCAATGTTAACCACCTGACAAAGGAATCCATAAAGTACGTCAGGGCCGACGGACAGTCCAAAATGGCGCTGGCCCTCATGGACTCTCTGACCGATGAGGAGCAGACTATTGTAAGACGTGGCCGCAATACCCGCTCCCATGTACCCAAACATGCCAGAACCATCGACTATCGTTACGCCACCGGTCTCGAGGCCCTTGTCGGTTATCTTGAGCTTACCGGTCAGAAGGAACGGCTTGAAGAGCTGATGGTGCGCGGCATCAACCTGCTGTCCGAATAAAATAAGGCCCTGCTTATTGATTAAAGCAGGGCCTTTTTACTGTTCGTCATTGGCGTCCGCACGCCAGCTTTCCAATACTGCACGCGCCTCCTGAACCGCCTCCTGAATGTTTTCCACTGTAGCGTTGACACGCGTTTCTCCCAGGGCAGACAAATGAATGCCTTCAACCAGAGGGTGATAGCAGTCAAAGATGTAGGTCCCAAAATACTTCTTTTTATGAAAAGTATCATATTCTGTGCGCACAAATTGCTTTAGCTCCTTAAAAGCAGCGCGTACAATTGTTTTGTCTTCTCCAGCCTGGATCAGCTTTTCAACAGAGGCTATTTTTTCTTCAACAATACGTGCGTTTTTCTCAACGTATTCTTTTTGATTAGTAATCCCATCCATCACTGTTACCTCCCATGTATTTTGTATATTTTATCATAAAAATAATTAATTAGATAGATGAAATCTATCATTTATTCTATTTTTTTTCATTTTTTCCTGTAAATTTTATTTTTAATTACAGTTTACCGTATTTTATGATTATTTTTAGGGCAGTAACACAAAAACCGCCTGCCATGATGGCGGACGGTCTTATGGTTATAGATAATAACATATATTCTGTTTTTACAGGGTCTAAATAGCTTTCTCAATATCTGAAAGCTCTGACGCCTCTTTATCACTGTTCTCTTTTTCGTCTGAATCTGCTTCCGGTTTGGCTTCGGCTTCTCCAGAAGCTGCTGGTTCTCCAGTGCTTTCTTCCTCCGGTGCTGCTTCATCCACAATGGTTTCCATCGCTGAACTCAGATCGGCATCCGGGGTTATCTCTGCCGTATTCTCCTCTGTCTGACTCTCATCCGCAGCTGATTTTTCCCTGCGGGGTCCTGCTGTCATTTCTACCAGATACCCCATACCTCCCAGGGCAGCTGCATAGAAAATATACGGACCGCAATTAGTGACAAAATAAACGATGATATCCGTCAGGCTCTCAGATACCGTAATATACTGGGTACTGATCAAATTTGAAATATAGAGAGCCGTATTAATTAAGGAAAAAATTGCGTAAATACCGAAAAGCACAGCGGCAATGTAGAGGGCCAAACTGGCTTTATTCTTCTTTTTAGCTTCCGTTTTCATGTTAACTCCTTTGTAAATTGATAATCAATAGGATACCAAACCAATCTGATGGCTTTCTGACAGCAATGTGACCGTTTGGTGAAGTTTTTTCTTTTTACACCTTAATCATAACCGCATTGCATTTCGCCGCTCAATTCATGGTATTTTGAGGCTATAAATGGTAAAATATAGATTATACACTAAATATAAAGGATGAATACCTTGAAAGATACACAAGATCTCTATCAAATTGTTTATGAACATTACGCTAACAAAATCCGTTTTGGTCTTTACCGGGAAGGAGACTCCCTGCCAACCATTGAAAAAATAAGCGGACAGTTTAATATTTCCATCAACACGGTACGGCAATCCCTCATTAATCTTGAACGAGACGGCTTTATCCGCCTGACAAGGGGAAGGCCCGCCATCGTTACCATTACCTACAGTGACGATGAATGCCGCGAGCGTTATATTGAACATTTCACCGCCCGCCATGACGCTCTGGAGGAGCTTCGTGCCTTTCTGCCCGGAATATTTGCCAAGACCTTGCTCCATGCTTTTTATTTTATGAAGCCAAAGGACTCCGAAAAGCTGATGGATTTGCTTCTGCAGACGAGCTTTGAGGACAGCCTGCCCTTCTTCTATCCTCTGCGATTTGTCCTCGCAAGTCTTGGAAACCCTCTTTTGGAAAGCGTACACCTGGATGCCTCCATGTTTACTTATCTTTCCCCCAAAAAGATGAGCGCCATTGGCCTTCCCTATGATCTGGGCACCTTTGCCTCTTTTTTGAACGGCTTCAGCCAGTTGTCCGATTTCAAGGCCACCGGGGATTACGCTGGCATGTGCCAGGTTCTCACCAGAGTCTGCCGCCTTTTATCGGAACAGATCGGCCTTTTGAACAAGGAGGTAACCGATCGGTTTGGCAAAAATCCCAACCAACTGCCCTTTGTATGGCACATACAGGCAGGCAGACCACAGGTATATTATAACGTGGCAGTTAGCATAATTGCGGATATACGAAAAGGCGTTTATAAAAACCAGGAATTTCTGCCAACACCGGCTACTCTTGCCGAAAAATACGGTGTCTCCCTGATCAGCATCCGAAGAACCATCGCATTGTTAAATAGTGTTGGCATGACTGAGACCATAAACGGATGCGGAACGCGGATAAGCCTGTACCGCAAGCCTTTAGAAAGTCTGGATCTTTCCAGTCCCGGGACTCGTAAAAGCCTGATTTTTTACCTCATGGGACTCCAGCTCGTCACCATTAACGTCCGTACCGTTGCCCAGGAAAGCTTTAACGCAATCACCCCTGAAAGAATTGACGAGATCATCCGCCTCTATGAACAGGAAACCCAGAGCAGGAACTACCTCTATACTCATGGACAGATTTTAAAAACTGTGTTTTATTCTCATAAAAACTCTGAAATACGGGCGATTTTCAGCCCGCTCATCCATATTATGTCCTGGGGGATACCGTTAAGTTACCTTGGCGACTCCGATATGGACGCAAAGGGTGAGGAACTTGACCTTCTGATTAGCCTGCTAAAATCTGGTGACAAAGAGAGCTTTGCCCGCCAGCTGGAAATGAACAGCTGGAATATTCTTATCCGTAAACGTCAAAAGCTCATGGATGCAGGACTGACCGACGCTGAAACGATACGGATACCAGCGCTTGAAATTTTAAACCTTGCCTCAGATTCTATTCATTTTAATTCACACTAAAAAAACGCAGGGAAAACCTTGAGCTTTCCCTGCGTTTTAATTTTTATCAATGGTAAGGCCGGAACCGCGGGCCATAACACCGTTTGGGGAGTGCTGTTTCCTACAAGAGCCATTCGCTTTCGAAAATCTAACAACATGATAGGTGGAGAAAGGTAGGTTTACAGCAGTGCCTGGCCGTCACAGTCCCTCCTTACTTTCCAATAAAAAGGAATCATCTGCTTTGGATACACATCTGTCGGATGCTTCATCATCGCCTTATTATAATCCAAAGTTGAGGACAACGCAAGCTTAATTTATGTTTTAATAATGACTCACCAGTATTATCCACAGAGAAATTTTTGCACCGCTGTGTTTTTTGAATGATGCTATCTATATTTTGTTATTTTTCAAACATACTCGTTTCAAAATCTCAATATCTTGTATCTATCCACATCATCAACAGTTTATCCACAAGATCGGTGGATACATGTGAATATGTGGACAGCTTAGCTCCAGAAGGAAGTTTTGCCTTCCTGGTCAAAGCGTTTGACCATGGCGCTCAGCTTTTCCGCACTCTTGGGGAAGAGGCCTCCGCGGTTGCCTGCATAGTTTCTTACTGCATTGCCGGAACGGGTACCCGCACAGATTTTGAACAGATCGGTCAGAACAGACTCCACAGCGGAGCCGCCGCCCTGAATACGCGGCAGAATCTTCTGCAGGATGGCATGATCCAGCCCATCCTCCTGGCTCATGAGGCCGTACTCGGCATTGTAGAGCAGATAAAAACAGATTTCGTCACGCACCCGGTAACCAATCTGGGCGTTGGCCTTCATGAGAATACCATTCATCGCCTCAAGCAGCGTGACAACCTCCTGAATCATGTCCCGCTGGCGGGTACAGTTAGCCAGAACCAGAACATCACTTTTTAAAAACCTGTTGCCCAGATGGATTGGCTCTGGCATGGTGCGCGGCGGGCTCTGCAGATGCAGGCTCACCTGTCCAATCTCGATAAGGCTCGCCCGGTCCAGAACCTTGCGGCTCAGTGAAAAAGCTGTTTCCTCACTGCTGACAGTACCGATGATATAGAGGTTTTCCGGCAGGTAAAGCTCGCCGTAGCGTTCCCTTGCCAGCTCGTCACGGCCAAAAGCCTCATCTCCCAGCAGCGGGTCCGTTACGGTGCGGCCTTCCCGGTCACGCCGGGTCTCCATGACAGATAAAATCTCACTGAAATAGTATTCGACCCGGGCCAGATTCATCTCATCCAGACACAGGAAATAGGGCTTTCTGGGATTGTCCACTGCTTCTTTTATAAAGTCATTGAGAGCGCCCGGGACAAAGCGTCCAGAGGAATCCAGATAGCCGAGCAGACCTCTGGAGTCCTTCCAGTCTGGACGGACTGGTACCTGTTTGTATCGGCCGTTTTCTGTGTTGGCTCCCATGGCCTCAGCGAACAAGCGTGCCAGGCTGGATTTGCCAATACCCGCGATACCGGTCAGGATAACAAAGGGCTTGGCCTTTAGACAGAGATAGAGGTTTTCCACAATACCCGGTGTACAGGTAAAGCCGTGGGCGGTAATGTACCCCCCCACTTGACGGAGGGTTCCAGGAATGTCCACCGGTTCTTCCACCAGATTTTCGACCCGCTCCAAGATGCGTTCCACTGCGTTGACCTCCTCAGTCTCAGCGGAGGATTCCTCCATAACACGCTTAGTTTCCAGATAAGCTGCCTCGCTGATGCTGCGGGCAGCCTTTCGGGGCGCTTCATTGGATACCTCGGCCACCGGCTGTTCTGCCACAGAGGCAGGCTCAGGCTGATCCGGCTCAGGAGCAGACGCCATGTGCTCGGGCTGGGTTTCGGCCACAGGTTCTGCCGCTTCTTCTACCGGCTCCCATTCAATGATTTCAGGCACACTGCGCTCCTCATTCTCAGGTTCAATAATCTCGGCTGCCTCCATTTCATGAACTTCAGCTTCAGCTTCGGTTACCGGTTCTTCGGCGGCCCCATCAATCTCTGAGACTTCCTCATCATGCACTTCAGGAGCTTCGGGTTCCTCTGGTTCTTCTTCCTCAGGGTAAAGGTTCAGAATACAGCGCTCGTAATAATCGTTGTAAACCTCCAGCATTTCCTGAAGGTCCTGCTCCAATTGTGTGTCCCCAGGCACCATGCGGTCGTATTCTCTGTAAAAGATCACGCTTTCACGAAAGCGGTCGTCATACAGGTCCACGTCTTTGCTGCCTGTATCAAAGCCTCTGGGGTCCACTCTTCTCTGGATTTCCGCCACCAATGGACGCAGTGCAGCTGCCACAACAGGCTTCACATCCTCCTGTCCGGTTTTTAGCGCTTCCTCCTCAATTTCTTTAAAACCGTGGAACAGGGTCAGATACAGCTTCTGGGTATCCTTGTTGAGCAGGTATTGCACAAAGACGCCGGTATTTGGCACCCTGGTGATGCTGCGGTCAAGTATTGCTACCCAGGGAATCTCGGTCCACTCCTCCACCCCTGCAAACCCTGTGACCTTATAGCGGTCGCCGTCCACAAATTTCAGAGCTTCAATGCAGCCGGGGATACCGTCAGTCAGGATGTCTTTAAAGGAGTAACGGAAATCTCTGGTAAAATAATGACCATACTCGTCCATCAGACTGGTCAGATTTTCCTGAAGACCGGGACCGTCCATACGCTCAAAGTAGTGCTCAATTTTCTGATCCAGAAGCTCGATGATCAGCCGTTTATCGTCAGTGCTCAGCTCGTCCAGCATGGAGACCTCAAGAGCAAAGTAGAAATGCTCATCAATGGTTTCCATGACCAGAAAACCCTTTTCTGCCATGAGTGCGTAAGGGCCATCCATTAAAAAGGCCAGTACGTCATCCAGTCCTGCTTCTTTCACGTTTTCGATGGTCTTATCCGCGTTTTTATCCTGGGACTTACGCTGTGTCTCCCGGGCCTCGTAAAACTTTTTGACACCGGCAGACACCATAAACACATCGGCCTTGCCGCGGTTGTCCGCTTGCTCCAGATAGTTTTTTAAGAAGACCATCTCGTAGGAGCTTTTAAAGGAAACCACTGTTTTACTGGGTCCCAGATAATCGAAAAGCTCCTGTTTTTTTGTCAGCGCTTCATCGGTGGGCAGAATCATTTTGACCAGAAATTCGTCAGCCTCAAGTTTTTCAAACTGAAGAATCGGCCGCTCCTCCATCTGATTTTCGGTCATATTGGCAAAAAAATTTTCATAATCAGGAAACAGGCCAATAAATTTGCTGCTCAGGGCTTTGCTCCAGGTCAACTTGATGTTGTTCACACTGTTTTCGCCAAAGCCGCACTCAATATAGGAGGGAAACTCTCGTCCCTCAAACAGGAAAACAACCCGTGTTTCCCCGCTTTCCGCGCCAAAAAATTTGTTCAGCTCCGCCGGAATTGTCATACCGCCGTCTCTGAATACAAACTGGTCGGTAATAAAGGTTACCGTATAATCATTCAGCATTTTCCACGCATCGTTGGGTCCGAAATTTCGCTCTATCATTTATGAATCACCTCGTTGATTTGGTTATCGTTTTGTTTTTCCTTACAAGTACTATTGTAACATTTCTATCCTTAAAGGGATATTCAATATTTTTACCTTTAAAGATAAAATCCCACGGTTCGGGTTCTCACATGTTTACTTTACTTCTGATGAAAACAGTCCCATGACTTTTAAATAAAATTATCAAAGCTGTTGCTGTAGACCTTCAGAAAGTCATAAAGCTCATGATCCCCATCCATCTCACCCCAGACCTTCGGGGCAGCAGTCCAAAATTCCTTCTGGAATCGTTTCCAATTTTTCGGTCCGAAGAAAACCGGTCCCAAGTGCAGGCCTATCCTGATAAAGTAGAGGCGATGATCCCTCTTAAAGGCATTGATCGCACGGTGGGGATCCTCAAAAACAGGCTTTCCCTCAGCGTTCAGGCCCACAGTGTAATCCCCTGTATTGGGAATGTGGTATCTCCATTCGCTGGCTGCTCCCAGTGGTGAGACGACCTTTGCTTTTTCCGGGTTCAGATAGCGGTCATCATCGCCAAACAGCTGAATTCCGACCCAGGCAGCTGTATAAAAAAACATGACGGCTGCAAGCAATGCGCCGGCCCCTCTTAAAATCAGCTGACCTCTTTTCATTTAATCTCCCTCCCAGCTTCGTTTATAAAAGCCTCTCATGTTAAACCATCCGTTTAATTGATTTTAACACAGCCTTTGTTATTTGCATAGGTCTGCTTTAAATTATACTTCGGGCTTAAGAAACAAAAAAGAAAGAGCGGTGTGCCATAAGTGCCGCTCCTTCTATCTGATTTTAGTTTACTTAAAGATCCCGGAGGATTTCCAGAATATTCTTTTTTTCTTTTCCAAAACCTGGGTCTGTGAGCTGATCTAGAGGGTCTTTTTTTTCAAGCGCTCGCTCAATATCTTTAACAATATGGCCTGGCCGTTTGCTAAAAACCAGTATCCGATGCCCCAGAACCAAAGCCTCCTCGACGTCATGGGTAACAAAGAGCACAGTAGGCCGCAGATCCCGCCAGACTGATAATACCAATTCCTGCATCTTCGGCCGCAGCTGGGCGTCCAGCCCGGAAAAGGGCTCATCCATGAGCAGGCACTGGGGTTCCATAACCAGCAGCCGTGCAAGAGCTGCTCGCTGCTGCATACCGCCCGACAGGGCGCCAGGGTAGTAGTCCTTGAAATCAGCGAGGCCTGTGAGAGCCATAAAACGGTTTACCCGATCCTGCTGCTCCTTTCCCCGCACACCTGCCTGCCTGAGGCCAAAGGCCACATTACCCGCGACAGTAAGCCAGTCAAACAGGACTGGCGTTTGGAACATCATACCACGCTCCACACCCGGGCCAGTCACAGGACTTTCGTTAAAGCATACCGATCCCATCACTGGCTTTTCAAAACCAGCGGCCAGCTTCAAAAGTGTTGACTTTCCGCAGCCGCTGGGCCCCAGCAGTACTGTAATCCTGCCCGGCTCAGTCTTGAAGCTCACATCCTTTAAAACCTCCAGGCCGCCGTAGCCATGGAATATATTTTTAAATGCCAGACTCATTTCCCCTGCCTCCCCGTGGATAGATTCTCCTGCATACAGCCACCAGCAAAAAATCCGTCACCTTTGCGGCCACAGCGATAACAATCATGGCGGTTAGAACCATTTCTACATGGCCGAGCATCCGGGCATCGCTCATGATCGCGCCCAGTCCCTTTGTGACCCCGGTGACCTCACCCAGCACCAGGTAAGCCCAGGCAACGCCAAGTCCAAGCCGAAGCCCCACTGCCGCCTGAGGAAAAGCCGCCGGAAAAACAATGGCACGGAAAAGCCCGAAGCCTTGCGCACCCAGCATCTGCCCAGCCTGAATATACATCTCAGGAATAGCCGCCGCCCCAGCAGCAGTATTGACATAAACAGGAAAAAAAGCTGCCAGCGACATGAGGAAAAGGGTATTTCCCTCGCCTACCCCAAACCAGACAATGGCTATGGGCAGCCAGCCAATACCGGGCACCGCCTTGATCAGATGGATCACCGGGTCAAAAAGACGTTTTAGCACAGGTATACGGCCAGTCAGAAACCCCATAATCATGCCCAGGCTCCCGGCAATGAAAAAACCAGACAGCACTCGAAGCAGGCTGATGCCCAGATTTTCCCACAGAGCCCCGGAATAAGGAGTGACGCCCAGACCGCCAGAAGCAAAATCTGCCAGCACCCGAATGAGCTCCACAGGAGACGGCAGCTTATAAGCTGGGATCTGCCCGGAAGCAGACAGCCAGAGCCAGACCAGCACCACCAGTGCCGGGACAATCCACCCCACCGCGTCCACCCGCTTTAAAATGTTCCGAAACCTTTCCATGTGGCTCCCTAACGCCGCTTAGCTGCCTGTTCCAGAAAACTGAGGTCAAAAATGGCGTCAATATCCGGCACTGTGTCGATCATGCCCAGCTCTTTCATGCAGTCCGCCAGATTTCTGGTATTCTGGATGAAGGTATCGTCAATGTCCGAACAGAGCTCAATATTATCTGCTGAGATTTCCAGTAAAGCCTTGTCTGTGCCAAATTCTGCTGATTTATTTAACCATTTCTCCCGATCTTCGTTCAGCATCCTGGTAGCGTCCACATGGGCATTCACTAAATCCTGAACCATTTCCGGTTTGTTTTTAATGGTGTCCTCAGTAACAATCATAGCCGCGTTGATGGTTCCAACGCTGTCATCAAAATAGGGATAGCTAAGAATGCGTCCATACCCCTCCTGAACAGCCTGAGACGGGTAAGGCTCGCCGCTTAAAAAAGCATCAATATCCCCATTTACCAAAGCCTGCCCCATATCGAAAAAGTCGATGCGCTTAAGCTCCACATCGGTGTCTGTGTTGATGCCATTGCGCTTAAGCACCTCCAGCAGCAGGGCATGGTGCATAGTGCCAGGCACATAGGCAATGCGCTTGCCCTTCAGGTCAGCCTCACTCTGGATACCAGAGTCCTTGTCCACTACCAATGCCGAGCATTTATTGCACAGGCTTGTGACAATTTTGACCGGCTCCCCCTTGGAGGCTGCCGTAATGGCAGTAACCAGTGTGGTGCCGCACATATCCAGGCTGCCTGCCAGCAGCGCGGTTTTCTGGTCACCTGGGTTGGTAAAGGGCAAAACCTCAACGCTTTCCGGCATAAATTCATCGTAAAAATAAGGCGTGATGGTCTGGGCTGTTTTCCAGGTTCCCACTGTTACCTTCTCACTTTTTGCCGCTGTATCTTCTCCTGGGCTGCCACAGCCAGCAAGCAGTCCCGCAGCCATCACCACCGCCAGAGCCATCGCCATATATTTTTTAATTTTCATTTCATTCTCCTTTTTCACTGCATTTCTGGTCCGGCATACAGGGTATAGCCAGCCTGCTCAAACCATTCACCTGCTGTCTGGGCGTCAAACTGATTCCATTTTTCCTTTGGCAGACAGCAGCTGTCCCGAGGGATAGATCCTGTTTCCACCACAGCCACATTGGCGCCAAAGCACATGGCCTTTGGCGTTGCCGGATGCACGCAGATATCCGGCACACGGCTGCCGCCAGCCAGACGCGTGACGGCTATAATCTGGGCCAGGCGGTTTTCAGTTATCTGCGGGTGCACACCAAGAGGAGTTCCTGGCACCGGTACACGGGCCATACCGCCAGTCACGATGGCCTGGTGCTCAATGGCGCACAGACAGATGTCTGCGATTTCCTCATTGCTGTGCTCAATGCCGATGGGCTCAACCAGAAAAACCAGCTTCAGAGGGGAATCCTTGACGGCCCGCAGTGTTTTCAGACGCTCATCTGGCCTAAACCGGGTATCCCTGCCTTCCCTAAGCCGTAGAGAATGATATACAAAGTCCACACCGGCGCGGTAAAGGGCATTGGCTTTTTCCAGATCAAACTCACCCACGTTCAGGCCGATTTCATAGCGGCCTGGCACAGCCCTTCGGATCTTTCCAATAAGCTCTGAAAGTACCTCCAGACTGTAAAATTCTGTAGTCCTGAGGACGATCCAACGCACTTTGTTTTCCGCATAATCCCGAACGTTCTCAATAATTTCCGTTTCCGAAAAGTCCCGCTCATGGTCTGGCTCCACAATCCCCCAGGCTTCACCCAGAGAACAAAAGTCACAATTCATGGGGCATGCCTTATAGTCAACTCCCATAGCGCCCCAGAGGTAGGCTCTGTCACCAGTCACTCGCGAAGCCACTCGGCGGCCCGCCTGTCCCAGGCGATCACAGGCCTCCGAATCCGGATCAATGGCCAGCAAACGGATCAGTTCTGCCCGTTCCAATTCCTTCCCCTCTAGCACATTTCTTTCAGCCCTTTCAATAAAGGCAAACAGCTCTTCTTTTTCCTGCATTTCATTTCCTTTCACACATATCTCTTTGTTCTTCTATTAGACTTTGTCATATAGATGTCAAGATGTAGTATAACGTGTTTTAAAGCGTTTGTCCAGATGATTTTGTGCTGCTGTCGGCTTCTAAACTAAAAAATCCCGGAACCATCTGGTCCGGGATTTCAATACCTCTTTATTTTTTAATCATATCTGTGGCCTTTTGAGAACCTTCCAGCATTAGGCTGGAGGCTTCCATAGCCATCGCATCAGCCTCTCCCGCCTTGTCAACAAGGGCATTCAAGCCTGCCTCATCAATATTATTGGGATCAATGGGGGCTTTGAAGCATTCCTTATAAAGGGCAATGGCGGACAGCATTTTATCCGATGCACCTTTAAAGCTGGACTGAATGTCTTCCATTTTCTTCGGGGCTTTTAAAGACCCCAGTTTAGTCCAGCTGGCTTCCATCTCAGAAAGCTTCGACTGCACACTGTTGATCCAGTCCTGGCTTTCATAATCTGCCCCGTTTAAAAGCTTCTGCCAATCCGTGTTCTCTTGGGAAATTTCAGTCGCCAGATCGGTAAACTCTTCGGCATAAGCCTGGGTCCCGTCATCGCCACAGCCGGTAATGGACAGCATCAGGCATAAAACGACCAGCCAAACCCCCAATAATTTCATTTGCTTTTTCACTTTTTTCTCCTCTCATCGTAAATGTTTACAACCATTTTAACATATTTTCAAAGCTAATAAAAGGCGACTTTGAATCACTTTTGACAAAATATCTTCTTGTCTTTTCCCTCCTTTTGAGCTATTCTAATGGCAAGGCTTACATAACAGGAGGACTTTATCATGTCCAATATTTTTGATTACCTTGACTGGCGAGGAGATCTCACCCTGGACCAGTCTCCCTTTAACGCGGTAGATAATCTGATTCTCAGCTGTATTTCCTATATCCGCTTCGAGGGCATTGTTCCAAACAGCACCGTGGCTGTCAGTATTACCAAGGCCTTTGCCCGCTTTTCGGCACTGCCTGAGGAGGAACAGAAGCTGCGCCTGCGGGTGGATGAGGATGGACACCTTTTAAGGAAACTGGCGCAAAGCCGCCGTTTTTCAGATATGGGGCTTTGCCTTTACGATGACCAGCTGGACCCCATTCTGGAAAAGCAGTTTTGTGGGCTCACCATTCTGACCGGTGACGGACTGGCCTTCATTGCCTATCGGGGCACAGACAACACCCTTGTCGGCTGGAAAGAAGACTTTAACATGAGCTTTAAAACCTGTGTTCCCTCCCAGACTGAAGCCGCCGAATATCTGAAGCATGCTGCCGGGAGCCTTGGCGCCATTCGCCTGCGTGTGGGTGGTCACTCGAAGGGCGGTAACCTGGCAGTATATGCCGGCATTCACTGCGGGGCTTACCTCAATCGTATTGAGGCGATTTACAGCAACGACGGTCCCGGCTTTCCCGCCGAGGTACTGGAAATCTCATCCTATCAGGCGGTAAGCGGCCGCATTTGTACCTTCGTGCCTCAGACCTCCATTGTGGGCATGCTCCTTGAGCACGCGGAGGACTACACCGTGGTACACAGCAAACAGATTGGCATTGCCCAGCATGACCCCTACTCCTGGGAAATTCTGGGACCTGATTTCGTCTGTCTGGAATCGGTGACTGCCGGCTGCCGTTTTATGGACGAAACCGTCAAGGTGTGGGTCGATGACATGTCTCCTGAGGAGCGCGAACAGTTTATCGATACCTTTTATGACATCCTGTCTGTGACACAGGCTCAGACCGTCAGTGATCTGGCGCACTTTTCCCTGAAAAATGCCCGTGCCATCAAGCAGACCCTTGAAAATACCGACCCCGAAACAAAAAAAATGATGACCGAAGCCATTTCGAAGCTCCTGGACGCCGCCAAAGATTCCTTTCATACCCTGCTGCCGCACAAAAAAGCCTCAGAATAAAATCTGGGGCTTCTTCATTATACCGCTTCACGCCACTGGCCAATCAAGCGCCTGCCGCAAAAGATCATGATAATCTCTCCAGACTGCCTCCCAGACACTTTTTTCACCATAGGCGATGTCGTCGAGCTGACGGACAGGCAGCATCCCCATCAGAGCGTTTGTGACAAAGGCTTCATCAAACTCACCAATCTCCTCCGGAAAAATCACTCTTTCTTCCACATCGTAGCGGTTAATCAGGTAATTTCGGACTGTACCCGGCAGCAGACCGCAGGACAGAGAGGGCGTAATCAGCCGCCCTTTTTTTACAAAAAAAAGATTGGTTACCGCTCCCTCTGTCAGCTGACCTCTGCTGTTTAAAAATACTGGCTCATCAAAGCCCTGGGCAGCCGCCCGTCTTTTTTCAAGAACGTTTTCCCCATAGCAGAGCGTCTTGTGCCATGTCAAAGGCGAGGTTTCATTGCGCCGCACCGGACTGGTTCTCAGCACAAAGCCACGCTCATAATCCGCCGGGGTATAAGGGTTTTCCCGGCAGGACCACAGACAATTCTCCTGGGAAACCATAATCTTGAGCACCCCGTTCTTCACGCAATGTTTTTTTAGAATTTCGTCCACCCATTCCGCGGTCACAGGGTCTGGTATTCCAAAAAAATCCAAAGCTTCTCTTAACCGTTTCAGATGTGGCTCTAAAAACACAGGCTGCCCGTACATTACCGCGATGGTTTCAAAGGCTCCCAGTCCAAAACAGAAGCCATCGTCCAAAATCAGCTCCTGCGCGCTCATCGCATGGCCTCCAGAAGCGCCCTGGCCTTTTGCTCTGTTTCCTCATACTCAAATTCCAGATCCGACTCGCAGGTAATACCGCCGCCCACGCCCAGAGTGTAGCAGCCGTTCTGGTAAAGCGCGGTGCGGATCACAATGTTCAGATCACAGCTCCCATCCAAACCAAGATAGCCCATGGAACCCGTATACAGCCCCCTGCGGCTTTGCTCCAGCTCGTCGATAATTTCCATGGCTCGTATTTTAGGTGCTCCGGTAATCGACCCGCCAGGGAAAGCGGCGCGCAGCAGGTCAGGGGCTGTCAGGCCGCTTTGCATTTTTCCGACAATATTGGAAACCAGGTGAAAGACTGTTGCGTAAGTTTCCACGTCAAACAGGCTGGTGACCTTTACGCTCCCCGGCTCACAGACCCGGTTGAGATCATTGCGCTCCAAATCAACGATCATAAGCAGCTCGCTCTTATCCTTCCCGGATTCCTGAAGCTCCTTTTTCAGAACCGCGTCCTCTTCCGGCGTTTCGCCCCGGCGGCGTGTGCCCTTGATAGGCCGTGTTTCTACCAGACCGTTTTTCATGTGCAGAAATCGTTCTGGCGAGGCACTAATGATCTGAAAATCCCCATAGTTAAAATAGCCGCCAAAGGGTGAAGGATTATTCTCACGCAGGCTTTTAAACATGGCGTAGGGAGGCTTCCCGCTGTAGGCCATAATACGCCTGGTCATATTCGCGATATAAATATCACCTTCCACAATATAGTCGATCATCCGGTCAATGGCTTTTTTATAAGCCTCTTTCTCAAAATCCGAGGCAATTTTCACGGGGTATTCTTCCCATTTTCCAGTCTCTTTACCGGGCCTAAAGGCAGTAATTTCGCTTTTTAATGTGTCCAGAGCTACTTCAGGCTCTGCCAGCATACCGCTGGCTGTCAGGTACAGCCTTTTTTCATGCCGGTCCTCAATGATGAGATTGTCATAAAAATTTAAAATACAGTCCGGAATCTCCTGACCCCTGGCATGGCGGGTCTTTATCCGCTCAAAGCACCGGCCATAGTCATAGGTAAAGTAGCCAATAGCGCCCGAAATCATAGGCAGTACGGTATCGTTCTTTTCATAATGCGCTGCCATATACGCGCCCAGAACTTCCTCCAGGCTGCCTTCAGACGGACTGCCGTCCACAAACAGAGAGCCGTCCTTTACTTCTAGAGTTTTATAGGGATTCAGCCCGATCATGGAGAAACGCCCCATTTCATTGACCAGGGAGGAATCCAGTAAAACAGCGCCGGGAAGGCTGCAGTAAAGGTCAAAAAGCTCAGCTGCGCCATACTTAAGAGGCCATTCGACAATCTGTGTTTTCATTTTGACTCCACCACTCCTCACATAACCGAATAAAATTGCTCAACACCGCATGCCCCGCTTCAGTCAACACTGCCTCGGGATGGAACTGGATACCGTAAACCGGGTAATTCCTGTGGGAAAGCGCCATGATTGCGCCGTCCTCAGACCGCGCGTCAATGAGCAGAATCTCCGGCAGGCTGTTTTCAGCCACCACCAGTGAGTGGTAACGGGTGACAGGCATCTCCTGCCTGAGCCCCTCAAACAGGTTTCTGCCTTTATGAAATACTGGCGTTATCTTGCCGTGCATGGGTCTTTCACCTTTTTTCACCACTGCTCCAAAAACATGGCCGATAATCTGGTGCCCCAGGCAGACCCCCAGAATCGGCACTCTGCCGGTAAAAGCGCGCACGACTTCGGCAGATTTACCGCAGTCCTCCGGATTTTTGGGACCCGGAGAAATAATGATTCCCTGAATATCCCCACGTTCAAGCAGTGCATGAATGTCTACCGCATCATTGCGGATTACCTCTATCTCCTGTCCCAGCTCTTTAAAATAAGCATCGAGATTATAAACAAAGGAATCGTAATTGTCAATCATGATATACATTTGTGGTCCTCCCTGTAAATTTGGTGCACAAAAAAAGCCAAAAACAGGCGCGCCCTCAGCACGTCTGTTTTTGGCAGTCTTCTTTTCATTGAAAAGGCACACCCTATTTGGTTGACTGCTTTTATCTTAACTGATTTTCACTCAAAACTCAAGGATATTTTTCAAAAAAAGGGAAACGGCACCGTGATGATTAAAAACGGCGCCGCTTTCCAAATATATTTTAATTTAATAGAGGGAGCGATTTAGAGGTTTTCTTTAAAGAATGCTTCTAATTCAACAATAGCGGTATCTTCGTCAGGACCGTCTGCCTGTACAGTGATGGTTTCACCGTTTTTAGCACCTAAACCCATAACGCTTAACATGCTCTTACCATTACCGGTTTTGCCATCCTTCACAAGACTGATTTCAGATGCGTATGGCTGGGTTTTTTTAACAAGTAAGCCTGCTGGTCTTGCGTGAATACCTGCTGGGTCCGTAATTGTGTAATTAAATTCTTTCATTTTAAGTTCTCCTTTGGACTATAAAAATTTCTAGTATTATATTAACATTTTTACCCAAACTTGCATAGCAAATCTTGTCTATTTTCTAAAAATTTTTATATTTATACTAATCTGGCATAAATATTGCTATAAAATGATTATGCCGCTTCTTTCTTTAATGGTTTTTTCAAAATTGCCAGCAAAATCATGCCGACAACGGAGCCGATCAACAGCGATACAACATAGAACAGCGGGTTGCCCACAACCGGGAATACAAACACACCGCCGTGGGGCGCCATCAATGTACAGCCAAAGAGCATTGAGAGGCCGCCGGCCACCGCCGAGCCCACAACACAGGATGGAATAACGCGGATAGGGTCTGCTGCCGCGAAGGGGATCGCCCCTTCTGTGATAAAGCACAGCCCCATAATATAGTTGGTAAGGGCTGACTGACGTTCCTTCTGTGTAAAGCGGTTCTTAAAGAAAGTAGCACACAGGGCAATGGCAATTGGGGGCACCATGCCGCCGATCATAACCGCCGCCATGATGTCATACTGTCCAGAGCTGATGGCTGCCGTACCAAATACATAGGCCGCTTTATTGAATGGGCCGCCCATGTCAATGGCCATCATACCGCCCAGAATAATACCAAGGATAACCTTGGAGCTTTCGCCCATGCTGTTTAAGCCGTTGGTCATGGCTGTATTCAGCGCTGCGACTGGCGGGTTGATGATGAACACCATCAGCGCGCCCATGATCAGGAGGCCAAAGAAAGGATACAGAAGCGTTGGCTTGATTCCTTCCAGGGCATCGGGCAATTTATCAAACAGCTTCCGCAGTCCCAGCACCAGATAACCGGCCAGGAAGCCTGCGACCAGCGCGCCAAGGAAACCGGAGGTCCCGCCAGTGGTAATGGTCATGGTGCCGTCCACCATGCCCAGGATATAGCCCTGGCTGGCGATGTAGCCGCCTACAAAACCAACGGCCAGGCCCGGACGGTCCGCGATGCTCATGGCAATATAGCCTGCCAGAATCGGGAGCATGAAACCAAAAGCCGCGCCACCGATGGTCTTTAAGAATGCCGCGAAGGGGGTGTTCATCCCAAAGTTGGCTGGGTCGATGGCGTAATCGTCAAAGAGGAAGGCCAGGGCGATCAGGATACCGCCGCCGATAACAAAAGGCAGCATATGGGAAACGCCATTCATTAAATCTTTGTAGATCTTGCGGCCAATGCTCTGCTTTTCGCCGCTGTCAGCAGTATTTTCTTCCTTGCTGTCCGCATGGTAAATAGGGGCTCTGCCCTCCAGCGCATGGCTGATCAGCTCCTCAGGCTTATGGATGCCGTCGGCCACCTTTGTCTGTATGACCGGCTTGCCGTCAAAACGAGCCATGGGCACATTTTTATCCGCTGCCACGATAATGGCGTCGGCATTAGCGATTTCAGCTCGGGTCAGTTCATTCTTGACCCCGCCGGAGCCGTCTGTTTCAACCTTGATACTGACGCCCATGTCCTTGGCTTTACCCTCCAGGGCTTCAGCAGCCATGTAGGTATGAGCAATCCCGGTTGGGCAGGCAGTAACCGCCAATACCTTCGGATATCCAGTGTCTACCTCAGCAGCCGCTTCCCGCACTTTGGCTTCCTCTGTTTCTACCTTTTCCACAGCTTTTTCTGCCATATTTTCCTTTTCTTTTTTAGCGTCTTCTTCGCCAAATTTTTCAGTTTCTTTTTGGTCAATAAGCTTCAGGAATTCATCCTTATCTCTGGCATCTATAAGCTTTTGTCTGAAGTCCTCATCCATGAGCATCATGGATAAGCGGCTTAAAAGCTCGAGATGTATATCATCGGAGTTGTCCGGCACAGCAATGGCAAAGAGCAGGTGGGCGGGCTGTCCGTCCATGGATTCATAGTCGGTGCCTTCCTTGCTCACCATGACCGCCAGTCCGGCTTCCTTCACAGCGCTTGTCTTGCCATGCGGGATGGCGATCCCTTCGCCGATTCCGGTTGTTCCCTGTTCCTCTCTGGCAACAACGGCTTTTTTGTAGCCTTCCTTGTCGTTAAGGTTTCCGGTCGCGTCCATGAGATCGACCAGATTATCAATGGTCTCGCTCTTGGATGCAGATTTTCCCTGAAGGTCAATGCCTTCTTTTTTCAGCAAATCTGTAATTCGCATTTCTTTTCCCCCTGGAATTAGATTTTATTTAAAAGGTCTGCGACCTCTTGTCTGGTTGCCAGCTCTTCCGAGAAGGCACTGGCGCTTCCGGCAGCTACGCCCATCTTAAAGGCGGCTGTCCGATCGCCAGATTCCAGGTAGCCTGCCAGAAAGCCTGCCACCATAGAATCGCCCGCACCCACGGAATTTTTAACCTCGCCGCTGGGTGCTGCGCTTTTATGCACACTGCCATCCTCGTTCAAAAAGATGGCTCCGTCGCCCGCCATGGAAACAAGCACGTTGCGCGCACCCATTTCCTGGAGCTTTTTTCCATATAAAATAATCTCATCATCGTTTTTTTTAAGGGTAACCCCAAACATATCGCCAAGCTCATGATTGTTGGGCTTAATTAAAAACGGATGATATTTTAAGACCTTTTTCAACAGATCCTTAGTGGCGTCCACCACAATGTCAATCCCCCGGTTTTCAAGGCGCGCCATGATACGCTCATACGTATCTGACGGCATGGAACTGGGGATACTGCCGGCCAGCGCCAGCACATCACCTGCCTTCAGCCGGTCCAGCTGAGCAAAGAGCTTTTCAAGAGCTTCCTCAGAAATCTGAGGCCCGCGGCCGTTGATCTCACTCTCCTCCTGGGACTTAAGCTTGACGTTGATTCGGGACAGACCGTTGTCGATTTCAATAAAATCGGAACTGCATCCAAAGTCCCGGACACGCTTCTCAATTTCTCTTCCGGTAAAACCAGCGATAAAGCCCAGGGCCACGTTGTCAAATCCGAGGTTTTTAAGCACAATGGAAACATTGATACCCTTGCCGCCCGGGAACAGCCGCTCTGAAGCGGTTCGGTTTACCTGACCGGTCTTAAAATTATCGACCTTTACAATGTAGTCCAAGGATGGATTAAAGGTCACTGTGTAGATCATTTTTATCTACCTCCATTATCTCTGTGAATTTCAGGTATTTATGATCCTGCAAATCTGTGGTGATGATCGTCGCGTTACCAATGCTGCCAAAGGTAACGGAAGAAATTTTATTAAATTTTGAAGGGTCACTCAAAACGTAAGCGTCCCGGCAGTTTTCAAAGGCTTCCTTCTTAACCAGGGCCTCATGAACATCCGGCGTAGTGTACCCTGCCGTGGGGCTGATGCCATTGGTTCCAAAAAAGCCAAGGGTAAAATTGTATTTTCTGAGGGCTTCCACTGTTTCCTCGCCCACCATGGCTTCAGTTGAAACCCGAAGGTGTCCACCTGGAATAAATACTTTATACCCCTTTTTAAGGAGTTTATTTGCGTGTCCGAGTCCATCGGTCACGTAAGTCGCCTCCTTTTCACTGATATAATCAATGAGAGCCTCTGTAGTTGTTCCCGCATCAATAAAAACAAAGTCACTTTTTTTAATGAGCGAAGCCGCGTACTTGCCGATACGCTTTTTTTCCTCACTGTACTGGCCATGTTTGTAAGCCACATCATCTTCACTTGTCGTATAGCTGTTATCAACGGCTGTAGCGCCTCCATGAACCTTATTGATAAGGCCCATCTCGTGCAGGGCGGTTAAGTCCCGCCGCACCGTTGATTCTGAGCTTCCAAGCAGCTCAGTCAGTTCCTGCACTGTCACTGCTTTTTTGCTCTCCACGGTTTTTAAAATAATGTTAAATCTTTCCTCTGTTAACATCTTTTTGACCTCCGCAACTGTATATTATCACCATCTTCAGTCAATGTCAAGCATAATCATTCAAAAAACTTCAAAACAATTCAAAAAAACCCTTGTTTTTCTCTTAAATATGATTAGCAATGACTGAATTTGACTGTTTAAGCCTACCACGCCCGGGTATAAAAGTCAACAAACCAGAAACGCTGGCAGCCGGACCGACGCCCGAGGTTGTTTTCAAAAAATAAAAAAGAACCAAACACGCGATTTGGTTCTTTTTTATCAGTGATATGCATATACTAAATTTTTTCGATCATGACATCAGACGTTGTCGCCGTCCTTGATGTCAAAATAATCTGGTAAAAATTGCTGAACGTCGTTAATGCGGATTTCAAAATGGGAGTGCGGTCCGGTTGAATTACCAGTGCTGCCCATTAACGCTACGACTTGGCCTTTTTCGACCCGGTCACCAACGCTTACCTTAAATTCGGAGTTATGACCCATTCTCAGGACGGTTTTTCCATCGTCCATCATAATGTCAACGCATAATCCGTAACCGCCAAATTCACTTGCCCGGATGACTGTACCACTCTGCGGTGCGTAGATCGGCGTACCCATTGAGTTCGCGATATCCACTGCAAAGCAGCCTGCGTGGCTTCCTGGCTTATCTAAAGCGGAAATATTACCGACTGCCGGTAAAATAAAATTGCCTTTCTTTGAAGACATGGTTGGGTACTGCTTCGTTCCCTTTGAAACAATCTGAGCCACTGGCTCTTTTGCAACTGTTTCGGATAAGGTTGTTTCACTCATAACCTTGCCGTCTTCATAGACGGTTTCGACTTCCTTATCAAGTTCTCCGTCCACACCTTGCTGTGTAACTACAGTTTGATCAACATATATATTTGGATCTTCCTGCTCAACGGTCTGGAAAGGTATGTCTTCTTTTTTAGTTGATGTTTTAGTCAGATTAATCTTTAAGATACTGGAGCTTGTCTCAGTCTCATTATTCTGGTTTTCTACATTCTCATTACTATTATTTTCAACGGTACCTTCAGCTGCTGGAGCTTCCTCTTGGGCTGGCTCATTGCTTTGGTCTCTTGCCACATCGGCTCCACCACGGCTTGCTACCTGGATTGGAGCGTTCGTACTCTCTTCACTCTTACTCGGATTAGTATTACCTGTTGCTAAAAGATTAGCGCACTCGTCCGGACTGTTTAAGTCCTCGAGCGGAAAATTCTTAGGCGTTTCTACAACGTCGCTCTGGATGTCGCATTTTACCAGCTTATCTGAATCCTGTACATTACCGATCTTATTAATTGCACCTGCAATACCGGCCTGTACCTGGTCAGATGAAGCCAGGTTCCCGACTTCCTGTCCGTCAACCTTCAATTGTACACCATGAACGCCGACCTGAAGATCCTGTGCGTTCAATGCATCAGTAAATTCTTCTTCTGAAAACATTGGTTTATTAAATGTGATGCTCTTTTTAATCTGTATATCATTGTAGACATATGCTGTTTCTATCGACGTTTTCGATCGCATATCCTGCTCTACCTGATCCAGACTCTGTGTAAACACAGCTGCATCTTTGGTATAGCCTAAAACCTCTCCGTCAACCATTACCTTGTAACCAAGACAGGTTGAAGAAAAGAATCCGAGAAGAAGCGCTACACAGAAACCTGTGAATACGACTTTTTCTCTTTTGCTCAAGTGCTTGGCGTAATGCGCAAGCTTCTTAAAAAACATTTGAAGCTTGCCACTTGAGCGATGGCTTTCGTTGCTAATGCCTAATCACCACCCTCCTATATAATTTTGACCAAATTGTAAAGTTATTTACAATTTAGATATATTTTAACATATCCTTTGGCACTTGCCAATACCTTAACCGAAATTACTTAATATTTTATGAAAAATTCATTAAAATATACGTATTTTAGGTTTAATCAAGGCGGTTCTCGCCCCTTTATCGGATATTTATTATTTTTTTCTTTACAACTAAAATTAAATTAAAGAGGAAAATAT
Source organism: Eubacterium callanderi (assembly GCF_900142645.1). Classification (GTDB taxonomy): domain Bacteria; phylum Bacillota; class Clostridia; order Eubacteriales; family Eubacteriaceae; genus Eubacterium; species Eubacterium callanderi. The sequence goes on along the minus strand of NZ_FRBP01000004.1, from coordinate 78,941 downwards.
TGTTATAAAAAAACAAATTTACAAGAAGTCTCTTTTCAGGGCCGAATAAACCTTGACAAAAGAAAATCAAAGGGATATGATAAGGATAACTTAATATTGTAAACATTATGTAAATGGGAAAAAGGTGAAAATCCTTTGCTGTAATCGCAGCTGTAATGCAATATGTCCTCTTAATATACCACTGTCCTCAGGATGGGAAGGTTGGGGGAATGCCATTGTAGAGCCAGAAGACCGGCATAATGTTTTCTTAAAACACTCCGATTTAGAGTTATTTAAGAGATACGTTCTTTAATTGATTTCGTATTTTTTGCCTTCTCGAGACGGAGAAGGCTTTTTTATTGTACTAAATGAAGGTGAGGTATTCCCATTGATCGAAATAAAAAAACAGGCAGAGCCTGCCAAAGAATTTAAAGGCGACACCGTCATCAAGAGCCTGATGACCCTCAAGCGCCAGCTTGAAGATAAACGTGAGCTGTTCGGTATTCATGAATATGCCTTTGCCAAAACCAGCGACCTGCTGTTTTCCATGGGCACAAGACTTTTGTGCGAGGGGAACCAGTGCGGTCATTACGGCGCCACCTGGGCCTGCCCGCCAGCGGTAGGCAGCTACAACAGCTGTGTTGCCAAATGCCGTTCCTACGAAAATGTCTGTTTGCTTTCAACCGTTACCGATTTAAAGGGCCAGTACGACTCCAGAGGCTGGCACCGGGCACGTATGGTCCACGAGGCCGCCACGGCAAAATCCGCCAGGCTTTTCAGAGCCCATTATCCAGGCGCGCTGGTGCTCTCTACAGAGGGCTGTATCATCTGCGACCAGTGCACCTACCCTGATGCCCCCTGCCGTTATCCCGACCAGATATTCCCTTCTGTGGAGGGCTACGGCATCGTGGTCATGGATCTGGCCAGCAAAACCGGCCTTTCCTATAATAATGGCCCCGAAACCGTCACCTATTTCAGCTTTGTGCTGTTTTAATCCCCATTCAGAAAGGAGAACCGCTATGAACCTGACCATTTCTTCCATTCCTTCTGCCGAGCTCTTGCCTCCCGCTTTCACCGTTTCCGATTTCCATGCCCTCAAGGAAAAATACAGCGGCCTAAGAAAAAAGGCAGCCACAGCCTACTGCGCCCTGGATGGCGTCATCTCCCTCTTTCAGGCCATCGCCCAGGAAAAGGGGATTGACTTTAATCCTATGGTTTTCTACCCCATGTCCTCCTTTGTGAAAGAACGGGATATCTGCCGGTTGACAGAGATTCTGCTGGAAAGTGCCTTTTCTGCGGGAGAAAAAAGCGTGGACTACAGCATCAATCTTTTTAACGCAGGCGTTATTTCCCTGTCCATCAAAACCAGACAGCCCTGCAGGCCCCTTTCTCAGTATACAGAGGAACTCCAGGCACTCACCGACGCCTATGACGGTATCCGGGACACCCGCCGGATCGGCGGCCGGGAGCTTGCCTCCTTTATCCTGAGACGCAGCCCCGAAAAGAATGAGGGGTGTTTTGGAAGTGACCTGTTATACGTCCGTTTTTAAAATTTTTTCAGCGGTTTCCTCATCAATGATAAGGTGACGCGCGAACCCCGTATTCAGACAGCCGATGGCCGACCCTACATTCGCTTCCACAGGCACAATACCAACAAAATTCTTAATTTTAGAAAGCGGTGCCAGCGGAATCTGAATGGCAAAATCATCCTCCCCTTTAATCTGCTGGCCTTTCCAGTTAAAAAAGTAAGACAGAATATTAGAAGTGGCCCGCTCCGTAATCAGCCGCCGCCCAAAACGCAGGGCTGTAGCGTGGTCTGGTACACAGGGATATCCCCCTAGGGTCACTAAGGCTGTGTCTGTCTTTTTCCACAAGGCCAAAATGCTGTTGTAATTATCCGTCGTCACAAACAAATCCCGCTCCTGCTTCGTAGTCGGGAAAGCCGGTGAGATCAGAAAATCCGCCTCAAAGCCAGTTTTCCGTGCAAAATCTGTGGCCAGCTCATTGGGATGGTAGCCCTTGTGGGGCACTGTGGCAGTCCCGATCAAAGGACAGACCTTTCCGCTATACTGTTCAGTGAGCTCCCGGTTCGCTAAAATATCAATGATACGGCTGATATTATACCCCCAGCCAAGTCCCAGGATACGGGTTTTTGGAAGAAGTTCCAGAAGAAAATCCACAGCTGCCTCATAGAGGCGTTCCTGAGTTTCATTTTTATCGTCCATACAGCTCACGACCTGGCAGCTTTTTAAGCCAAACCGGTTGCACAGCTCCCGGCTTTTTCCAATGCTGGTGCTGTCAAAAGACTTAATCTCAATTTTAACAATTCCCTCCCTGCGAGCCTTGTTCAGCAGATTGCTTACCGAGGGCCTCGAGATACCCATAGACTTCGCGATCTCCGCCTGGGTCATATTCTCTTCATAATACATTTGCGCCGCGGTAATAAGGCGGATCAGTTCTTTCTCTTTCATGATGCTCTCCTTTACAAATGTCAACTGTTTTTTCTAAAATATACTCTATTTTTTAACAAATGTCAATCCATTGCTTTTAAGGTTTAAAATTTAATCAACTTTACATTTGTCAGAAAATAGCTTGTTTTTTGCGTTTTTACTGTATTTTTTAAAGTTTTTAAATTTTTTTACGTTTTTTTGATTGACAAATGTTAATTTCGATGCTATTCTGTAACCAAGTTGAAACCGATACCGGAGGTGAGAGTATGTCAGTAGAAACCTTAAAAATCAAAAACATGTTATTAACATCTGCTAATAAAATCATCAGCAACGTCGAAAACTTAACCAAACTGGACTGTGAGCTCGGCGATGGCGACCATGGAACCACCATGGAAAAGATCGCCAAAGCACTGATGACCGAAGTAGATGCCTGGAATGAAGAAACCGACCTCAAAGAAGCGCTGGAAGCTCTTAATGATACCCTGGAGGACATCAGCGGCGGCTCGGCGGCTCCTCTGTTTGGCTCCTTTGTCTGTGGAATGGCCGACACAGCGGATCCCAGACAGGATACCGAATCCTTCATTAAGACCATCCTTCTTGGCGCCTACGAAGAATTCTTCGATACATCCGGTGCAAAACCCGGCGGAAAATCTATGATGGACGCCATTTACCCGGCCACCGAGGTGATCAGAAACGCCGAAAAGATTAATCAGGAAGTTCTTAACCAGGCTGCCAAAGCTGCCCGCGAAGGCTCCGATGCAACCTCAGATATGCTGGGAAAATATGGGCGCGCCCGCTACATCGGCGACCGCGCCATCGGCCACACCGATCCCGGCTCTGTATCTTTTGCCCTGTTTTACGAAGGACTGGCAGAGGGCTACGCCCTTTAATCTGTTTTAATTTATTAAGTTCTTAGGAGGAATTTAAGATGAAATATGAAATCATGCACGTTGGTGTTCCTGTAAAGGAAACCGTATTACCTGAAGATTATGCTGAAGGCCTGAAGGTTTATATCTCCGGCCCTGACAACAATGACCTGAAATTTGAATATCTGCGTTTTGAAGAAGGGACTCCCCTTCACCCAGATGTTGTCAACAAAACCCACGTCGCTTATAAAGTACCAAACATCGACCAGTTCATTGAAGAAGAAGGTGCCACTGTCTTAAACGGAAGAATGGCTGTTGACGAGACCTTGGACATCGCTTTTGTCGACGTGCATGGCACCGTCCTCGAACTCATGGAGATGAAGTGAGGTCCAGTTTTCAAAGAAAACTGGCAGCGAGCAAGGAGCGTTAGCGGACTGGCGGTAACCGAACAAGCGCATTTTTCTGAAAAATACTCCAATCTGAATTTTTGTTTTTCAGAAAAGATACGATCCTTTTAAAAAAACAAAATTAAAAACCAAATATAATCTAAATTAACAGGGGGAAATACTAAAATGACCATGAAAAAATTCTTAAACCAGCCGGAAAACATTGTATCGGAATTACTGGAAGGCCTGGAACTGGCAAACCCGGATATTATCGAAGTGACAGGCAACAACCTGGTTGTTAACAAAAAATTAAAGGACGCCGACCGCGTAACCGTTGTAACCTTAGGCGGCGCTGGCCACGAACCAGCCATCGAAGGTTTTGTTGGCGAAGGTATGGTGGACATCTGCGTTATCGGGGACATTTTCGCAGCACCTGGCTACAAGGCTTGTATTGAAGCTTTAAAGATGGCTGATAAAGGCCACGGCGTTTTATTCGTAGTTTTAAACCATGCAGGTGATATGCTCACAGGTAATAAAACCATGAAGGAAGCTGCAAAATTAGGCTTAAACGTTAAAAAAGTGGTTACTCAAGAAGATATCGCAAACGCACCGCGCTCCAACGCAGATGACCGCCGCGGACTGGTTGGCTGTGTGCCTGTATACAAAATTGCTGCTGCTGCCGCAGCTGAGGGCAAATCCTTAGACGAAGTAGCTGCCATTGCCCAGAAATTCGCAGACAACATGGCAACCATCGCTGTAGCCGCCAAGGGTGCAACCCATCCGGCAAACGGCGAAGTTATCTCTACCTTAGGCGATGACGAAATGGAAGTTGGCATGGGACAGCACGGAGAGGGCGGCGGCGGACGCCAGCCAATGAAATCTGCCGACGAAACCGCTGTGATCATGGCAGACGAATTAATCGCAGATCTTGATCTTAAAGCCGGCGAAGACGTGATGGTATTCATCAACGGCAGCGGCTCCTCCACTTTAATGGAACTTCTCATTGTTTTCCGCAAGGTTTACAAATACCTGGAAGAAAAAGATATCTATGTTAAAGCTAGCTGGGTCGGCGAAATTCTGACGGTACAGGAAACAGCAGGCTTCCAGATGTTTATGGCCCGTGTAGACGAAGAAGAACTGAAATACTGGAATGCTCCATGTAAGACCCCATACAAAGTAGTTTAAGTTAAGCAACGACAAATCACAAAAGCGGCCTTTAAACGCCGCTTTTTAATTCAAAATAAAGGAGATTAAACTTATGGCAGATAAAGACGGCAACAAACACGCAAAAAATTTTGGTTTTGACCAACCGGCAGAAAATAAAAGCTTCCACGTCAAAGGCATGGAAAACGTAGACTGGGGTATGAAAACACGCCTATCCCAGATCTTTGACCCCAAAAGCGGCAACACCATCATGCTCGCTTTTGACCACGGCTATATTATGGGACCAACCCAAGGACTCGAACGCCTTGATCTGGCCATCCCACCGCTTATGGACTACGCTGATGTCCTCATGGGCACCCGGGGCGCACTACGCACTTGTATTCCGCCAGACTGTAAAAAAGCCATTGCTCTGCGCTGCTCTGCTGGAAGCTCTGTTCTAAAGGATGACATGAGCCATGAAGTCATCGGTGTCGATATTGAGGACGCCATCCGCATGAACGCCACCTGTATGGCCATCCAGTCCTTCATCGGCTCAGAGGGCGAATGTGAAAGCATCAATAACATCGTAAAAACCATTGACGCAGGCAACCGCTACGGCATTCCTACTCTCGGCGTTGTCGCCGTTGGTAAGGAAATGGAGCGTACCACCAAGTATTTCTCCCTGGCAACCCGCATGCTGGCAGAATTCGGTGCTCAGATCGTCAAGGTCTACTACTGCGATAATTTCGAGGAAGTCGCAGCCGCGTGCCCCGTTCCGCTTGTCATTGCCGGCGGTAAGAAAATCCCGGAAGCTGAAGCCCTTGAAATGGCTTATCAGGCTATCAGCCGCGGCGCCCACGGCGTTGATATGGGCCGTAACGTCTTCCAGGCAGATGATCCCAAAGCCATGATCCAGGCCATCCGCGAGGTCGTTCATAACGGACGCACCGGCGCAGAAGCTTATGAATGCTATCTGGATATCAAGGTAAAATAAAATATTAAAAAAATCAAAAAAAGAACAGCAGGGCAAAAATAGCCTTGCTGTTTTTCAGATGTCAGTGCAATTAATCCTGTCGGGACAAAAGCCTCTCTTTTCTGTTTTCTCTTCCATGAAAAGCTCGATGCGCGACGATTTGCACACAGGGTCTGAAAACCGGCTTTCCCTGATCTGCACCTTCTGCTCATACAATTTATTTTTTACTGACTGAGCGCTTTCCAGAGTCATGGCGTTAACCGCCTCAAGGGCTTCCTGCAGATTTTCAAAATCGCTGCACTCCACCACGATCTCATACTCGGTTTCAACCACTCTGCGTGCCTTTATCCTGTAGCGGTGCTGGCCAATCTCGGGCAGCCCATTGCAGAGGGCCTTGTACTGGCGAGTGGCGGCGTATGCGCTTTTAAAAAAATCGGGATAGTTTTTGATGTCAATGCCGCGGCTCATAGCGCGTCTCATCCATGACATGTGCTCTCTTGTGTAGGACGGGTTGGCGTAAACGCTGGCGTTTACGCCGTCCTTCAGGCCAATGGCGATCTCGTGCATCTGGCCGAAGCTGTAAGCTGGATTTTTCATCAGCCGGGTGTCGAGGCCGGCGGCCTGGGCCTCGAACAACTCGCGCAGTTGTCCGCCATCGTAGACAGGGTCGGCGCAGTGCTCCACCTCCGCACCCAGGCTGAGGCCGTAATGAAAGGCGCTGCACTGCTCGGGCGTAAAATGTACGCCCTTTTGTTTCTCCAGCGCCTCGATGAGCTCCTCGACCGCTGCGTCTTCTTTATAAATGACTTTTTTTCTCATGATTTAACTCCTGCAGGCCGGACTGCGCGTAAAACATTTTGGCTTTGGCCACTTCATCTTCGGTGGTGCTGCGCACGGCCTGCACACGGTGCAGGGTGCGCTTTGGCCTTTTGAGCATGGCGCGCACGCCCCGCATCACCCAGGCGGCTGGCAGCAGCGCGGGCCTGCCCGCCACCCAGGGAAAGACCTGGCGCATATGGTCCATACCCGGAAACAGCGTGCGCCAGAGGTAGCGGCGCTGGACAGTCTGGAAATCCGCCTGGGGATCGTAGACTTTGGTAAAGGCAGAGAGCTCCATGTTCTGGGTGGTGCCATAGGTGCCGTTGCCCAGAATAAAGCGGCCCATCGCATCCGTGACCGCATCGCCCGGCTGGCTGTCAAACCAGACCCCGGCCAGGCGCATGAGGTTTTCGCCAAAGGTTTTCAGGCCCATGACTTCAAGGCCTCGGTCAATGGCCTGCCAGTCGGCGGTGTCTCTGTAATAGCGCCGGTATACCCACAGGTCCATGATGGAGCGAATGCCAGTGCCGCCCTGGGCGTAATGCTTGGTCAAGTGCGCGACCATGTAGAGGTAGAAATCCTCTAGGGTCATGGCGTAAATGCACTGGGTTCCCTCCTTTAAAACAGCCCGGTTAAAGACATGGTCGAAATAGCCGCCGAAGGTGTATTTTTCCGGCAGGATATTCCGGTGGATTTCCAGATTCATATAGGGCTTACGGTAGTAGACATCGTGGTTGCCGCCCTCGTGCTCACAGGAAAAGCCGCTGCTGGTCAAAATTTTACCGACCGCCTTTGTGTTGGCGTCGTCCACCAGGATATCCACATCGGCCATGAGCCGCATATCCGGCCTTGGATAGGCGTATTTGAGCACAAAGCCCTTGAGGGGGAGTGCCCGGATGCCCTGTTCATCGAGTGTTTTCAGCAGCTCGGTCACAGTGACATGCTGAGTGGCCTCCTTGGCAATGCCTGTAAGCCTGGCCTGCCGGAAGGACTGTCTGACAAGTTGCGGGGGCTGCTCCTCCTCCGCGAGCTTTTCAAGCCCGTAGTCTGCCATCCCCGCCACCGAATGCCTTCTGGCTTCCCTGTAAACCACGTCCCAATCGCAGCCAAGCGCTGGCGGCCTGGGCTGCCGATCCTTTAAAACCGCTGCCAGCAGCTCTACCACGTAATATTTTTCGTCTCTGATCATTTTACTTCTCTCTATCTTTTTTCCATGATTATTTTTCCATCCACAAACCGCAGCACTACATCACAGACGGTCAGGGCTGCTGCCTTGTGAGTAACGATAAGGCATGTCCGGTTTCTGAGGCATTTAATGTTCTCAAGCACTTGCTTCTCTGTCTGAGCGTCCAGGGCGGAGGTCACTTCGTCCAGGAGGAGTATGGGCGCGCCGCCCAGCAATGCCCGGGCGATGGCCAGACGCTGGACCTGCCCCTCGGACAGGCCGAGCCCTTTCTCGCCGATGATAGTATCCATCCCCATGGGCAGCCCGCGAATAAAATCCATGGCACAGCTGAGCTCTGCCGCCTGGACGATTTCTTCCTCAGCGGCCTCTGGCCGGATAAAGGCAATGTTCTCCCGGATGGTACCGGAGAGCAGAAAATTACCCTGGGGCACGTAGGCAAAAATCCCCCGGGTCTGCCGGTCCGCCGCGATCCGGAAGCCGTCGTCCATTCTCAGCCCAATATGCCCTGAATCCGGCGTAAAAACCCCCAGCAGCAGCTTGAGCAGGGTGCTCTTCCCAACGCCTGACAAACCCGAAATCACCGCGAAGCTGCCCTTCTCAAGGTATAGATCCGCCTGATTAAGCACAGGATCCCGGTCATAGTGAAAGCTAAGGCTGCGCAGCTCGATCCCCAGCATATGTGCGTACAGCGCCCCAGCGTCATAGGGGGCGTTGTCCACTGCCGGTTCATCGGGCAGGGCTTCGATGTCCATCATCCGCTCGGCAGAGGCCAGGGCGCCGTAGTACTGGGGCAGCATGCCGGATAGTCCCACAAAGGGAGACTGCACCTGGTTGACCAGTTGCAGCACAGCCGTCAGCGTCCCAAAACTCACGGTTCCTGCGATCAGCCCGTGGCAGCTCCACACCAGAGCATAGAGGTAGCCCAGATTAAATATAAAGCTGATGCCTGTATTGGCTACCACGCTGATGGTGTTTTTACGGATTTTTTCGTCGTAATTGGCCTGCTGAAGCCGCCGCCCCTTGTCCTCCATGGCCCCCTCCACCTGAAAGGTGCGGATCACCAGAAAGCTTGAAAGCAGCTCCTGCAAAAAGGAGCGCACCCGCCCGTCCGTCTCCTGGACCCGCTTGTGCAAAGCCTTGAGCCGTCTCCTGAAAAAGCGTGTGACCACAAACATGGCCGCACCGGCCAGGGCAAAGATCAGTGAGAACCGCCAGTCCAGCATGCAGAGCACCCAGAAAGCAGACACGATCTTGGTGATGAGCCCGGAAAAGGTGGGCAGCAGCGAGGTCACGCCGTTTGCAATGGCCTGCACGTCGCTGGTGAGCCGGTTGAGCAGATCGCCGCTGTGGTAAGCCATGACAGCCTGATAATCTTTTTTTAAAACAGCCGACAGAAAACGGGATTTAAAGCCCATCTCCAGCCGGCCCTGAATGGTGGCCTGGGCATGGCGGCAGTAGGCCTGCAGCAGTGCCTGAAGCACGATAATGCTAAAGAAAACCGCGCTGCGCCAGACAAGCATTGCTCGTCCCCCTGCCATGGCCCCGTCAATGACGCTCTTAGACGCCAGCGCAAAGGCCACGCCCATGCAAGCCAGCCCAATATTGGCGAAAACCAGCAGCACACAGGCCAAAATCTGCCCTTTCGCATTCTGGTAAAGCCAGGAAAAAACTTCTTTATCGGTGTAGGTACGCTTGGTATTCACGAAAACTCCTGTCCAAAAGCCCCAGACCTGTGCACCCGCGCCATCCCTAAAAGAACGGAATCATCAGAGGCGGGACAGCGTGGATGCAGAGGGCTGGGGCTGTTAATGAAATCGACGACGCAGACGGAATACCGCACCGCGCCCCCGCAGCACCACGTACCGCACCGGATACAGAAGCCACCAGACCCGGCAGTACAGGCGGTACCAGGGATTATCGCAGGGGATGTAGCGGCCGCCGCGCCAGAAGCCCTTGACAACGCCGATGATCTGGTCGGAACGCACCTCCTCTTCATTCACAAACTGATGATCTCCCCGGAGTGTGTAGGTGCCGTCTGCATTTACCTTTACGATTCGGTGCAGCACATATTGGCCACTGTCTCTGGTGTAAAATGGCAGATCATACTTGCGCAGGCGTTTCGGAGGCCGCACAATACAGACCTGGTCCTCGCGGTCCCGAAGAGTCGGAAGCATGCTGGTACCGGCAGATGTGAAAATGACTTCGCCGCCGGAGGACAGCTTTTCGGTGATGATGGGGTGCATATGTTCCAGATCAACCCGACGGCCGCCTGGTTCAGCCATCAATCAGTCCAGCGTCATCTGCCCGCTTAAGAAATTCATTCACATCCTTCTCGGCTGTTTCAGCGTCAACCTCATACTCGTCTAAAAGTGCCTGAACCAAATCCTTCTTCTCGCAGCCCTGCTCCAGCTCTTTCCACAAAAGAGCTCCGGTTTCGTTGAGAGAGATGATGCCCTGAAAATTGAGGGTTGCTTCACCAGTGGGCACGACAACAGCCTCTCCGGCAACTTCTCTCAGCATATATCCATTTTTTATTTTCATAAAAGATTCTCCTATACTATTTACCAAGTATTGTTGTATTATATGAAAGCTCTACGGCTTCTTCACTGATGGTACAGCCCATTTTATAGATGGGTATCTGACATACTATTTTATCCAAAAGATTAAGTAAGTTACTTGTTTTTTCTTCACTTCGAGGGCCTGTCGGTCGCAAGCTCTGATAATATAGCCATCTGACGGCATCTTTATTACTCAGTCGTTCAATACAATTTTCAGATGCCTGTTCCAAAAACACAATGGCCTGCAGAGGCACTTTAGCATTGGTGTTTAAGTCTGATTTACCGCTCCATGGTGTACCATACACATAAAAGGTATCGCCCATCAAGCGGATGGCCGGCTTATCGTCATTGATGATGATGGCTTTATCTTCCCCAAAGTACTTTCGCCATAATCCGGTATGGGTTGATTTTCCAGTACCGCAAGGCGCAGAAAACAAAACCGCTTTGTTATCCAGCGCTACCGCTGAGGAGTGGAGACAAAAGCCGTTATAATCGAGCAGTGCTCTTGAGAAGGCAAAGCCGGTATTGATATACTCATAATCATCAAATTTTAAAAGTGGATATTTTTTTAAAAGTTCTCTGTATCGAAATTCCGCATTATTATTGTTTTTATAATAAATTTTTTGTATTTTCAGGATCTTGTCCTCTTTGCGATAAAATATCCATTTATCAATGGTTTCTGAGATAATCTTTTCTTTAGTTTTTTGAATAATATTTCCTTCGATCCGTATGCTATCTTGATCACTTCTAAATTCAAACTTATATTTTTCTGGACTAATCAATGATTGATATGCTCTGGACTGATCTTTCAAGATTTTTCCAAAAATTGCCATTTTGATATTAAGTTCAGCTATTATGTATCTATTCATTATTTTACTTACCTTAAATATTGACATAGGAAACTTTATTCTACAATAAAGTTTCCTATTCAAATTTACTTGTTGCTCAGTGAAGAATCCATATAGTATTCACTAGGTTAAAGATCTTCCTCACCACTGCTATCCACCATAATATCTTCTACTTCAAATTCCTGAATATCGAGTCCCGGTTTTAGATAGTCTTTCAAATTTTTCACCTCCACTTAAGTTTTTTATAGCAGAGTATAAAGCCCTCTGCCATGGCGTTTATGTTTTAATTCGCTACTACAGTTCCCTTGACCATGTCGGTGTAGATAGTATATGTCTCACCATTCTTCATATAAGTCAAGTATCCTCTCGCGGAAACAGTCGTACTAACCGCCAAATTTCCCAAGTTTACTGTGTAGGTATATTGATTTCCGATATTTGTTTTTCCACCTACGATTACATCAGCTGCACCTAAGGCTAATTCTTCTGGGTTTGCTACATCTGCTTTTTTTGCCACAATCCCACATTTAATTGGCGTGTAACCACCATCATCTGGAACTTCTGACCTTACAATAAAGCGTAGCTTATACAGGCCTTCACTCTGATCAATTTGAACAGGGTTCGGATCAATAGAAACCGTTGGTTGCTTTTCTACTGGAAGTTCTGAATAAGTTGCTTCAATTGATGTATCTGCTTTTAGCGTAAAAGTATAAGTTGCGTTGTAACTGATAATGGAATCACCGTTTGTATATTTCCATCCGGCAAATTGCTTGCCTTGTTCCGGCGTATTTGCAATAACTGTTACGCGGCTATTAGCATCTTTTTTCACGTTTGTTTCTTCTTCACCGTCAATTTTCCCTTTAGTGACGGTCACAGTATACTGTATTTGTTTTTGTGTATAACGGGCTTCATAGGTTGTATCCTTTTGGACATTTTGAATCTTGCCATTCACAACATTTGCTTTTATATTGCCGTCATACCAACCGACAAAGTCTCTATCCAAATAGACTGGCGCTTCTGGTACAGCCACTTCACCATTTTTATCAATGGTCTGGGGTTGTCCAATGATCGCACCTGTTACAGAGTTTTTGAAACTTACTGTTACTTTATCAGCCTGAATTTCTTCAAAATGCGCGAGATATTGTAAATTGCTGGTTCCGGCATAAATCGTAAACGTATCTTCAACTGAAACCGCGGTGTTCATGTCCTGGAGAGTCGTCCATTTAACAAATTTATAGCCAGCCTTTGGTGTTGCCTTTAATCTTGCCATAGTACCAACATTGATCTCAGCATTCACAGCATTTGAATTTTCGATGCCATTTACGCTAATACTTCCTGCACTTGCATTGAAATTCAATGCACTTACTGTAATTGTTGGTTTGCGTGTAAAGTTTGCTGTAAATGTTCCAACATCATCTTTTGTGCGCACCGTATAATCACAGGTCCTATTTGTTCCAATAATTTCGCCGCTTACATTTGTCCAAGACAAGAAATCATAATCTGAATTTGTGATTTCAGCTTTTAAGGTGATGGTATCTTTTGCATAGATTCCATCGTCTGGTTGTACTATTGATACTTTACCAATACTTGAATCACAGATAACTTTAACTTCACCTAATTTCTGAATCGTTGTTGTCTTGTCATCCTTCATCACAAACGGATATGCCGATGGGCTTTCAATATCTGCGTTATAATCCCACACACCTTCTTTTTCACTGTTCAGCGTATTAGCAAAGCGTGCTTTCTGCATGTCCGCTTTGGTCATGGCTGTGCCGATACCGCCTGTTTCACCGCAATAGTAGACACGTAATATTGTGCCTTGCGCTTCATTAGTCTGTACCGCTTTTGTTCCAGCTGTAAAGCTGTCGGTCAGTTTTCCATTTTTGTCCATAATATTGACAATCGCGGTGGTTTTTTCTCCAACGGTATAACAGTTTTCAACGGTGCCATTATTGGTATTCACTAAATTGGTAAAGCCTTCAAACCGAAGTTTTTCGACTTTAGCACTTTTAGCTAATTCATCAATAAAGTTCACGTTATTGCCAGTAATTGTATAGCCATTACCATTGAAGTTACCTTCAAATTTTGCCAGTGGTGTCCAGTCATTTACTGTGATATCATTGGTCAGTTTAAAGTATTTGCCGGTAGTATCTGTACTTTGAACAAGCTTCAGCTGTTCCGGCGTATTAATCTGCCATGGTTTTTCGGCTGTTCCATCACCTCCGTTAAAACGGTCGCTTGGGCTGCCGTAGGTCCATGTACTGTTCGGATCACCTTTGACATAGTCCATCAGGCCGCCTTTGGCGATGAAGGAGTTTTGTGAGGTGTTAACTGTTGGCGCAACAATTTGTGTCGGAGCCTCTGCATTGAAGTTTTCGACATCAACCGAGGTAAAGTACTGAATCGCATTTTGCGCTGTATTTGTGAAGGTCGCGGTTGTCCCATTCTGTAAGATCAGGCTGGCTCGGGTTGATCCCGCAAAAGTACCGTTAAAGGTTGTGCTGCCCATGAGTTTCAGGTCCGCATCTTTTGTGTTCATATCGACCGCTTCATCAATGACCGCGTCGCTTCCATTGGCAGCTCTGTTGATGACGATAGTATCGCCTGCATGTGCCGCTTCATATGCTTTGGCAATGGTGCCGAAGTATTCGGTTTTTGCACCTTCATCTTTATGCTGTACTTCTACCGGCGCGTAAGTTTTTGTCATTTCCTTATCAACGTAATATGGATAAACGTTGACCTGATCGCCTTTGTAATCTCTTGATCCATCAAAATGTGTTCCTTCAGAAATATCGGCGTCCTCAATTAACATCGGAGCGGCTATTTCTGAGCCATCTGGTTGTGTTCTAGCGTAGTAGTTTTTAGATAAATCATATACGCCGCAGCCTTTGTTGACCGTAGAGCCTAATTCAAATCCATAACGCACGTCAATGAACTGGTTATCTTGGATGGTTACATTATTCCCGCTTAGCATCTTTGAATTATCTACTGCGATAGCGCGGTTCGCGTTTTTAAAAATATTGTCTGTAATAGTAATAATTCCACTGTTATCATCAGCTACCAGTGAAAGTACAGAGGTTCTGTTACTATCATTAATTCTGTCACTGGTATATACAAATTCATTCCCGGTAATAACACTATTGTTTCCTGCTGCGTTAATACCATTTCGGAAGCTGAAGTTTACCTTATTGTTAACAAAGCTCAGTTTGCCTGTATTTTCAACGCCAGCACCCATTACAATATTTCCACCGTAATTTATGCCCTCGGCCGGATTAAAGCTACAGCCTTCAATGGTTAATTCTGCTGATTTTTTGTCTGAATAGAAAGTGGATGCTCCTTCTTTTGTTGTGACAAAGTTCAGGTTTTTAACCGTTGTTTGAACATTTTCCTGTGCTGCTGAAAAAATGATGTTATTACCATCGCCACCGTCAGCGCTTCTCTGCAGTGTTGTCAGTAATGCGCCACTGTCGGATACTGTCCCTTCAAATGTCAGGTCTTTTCCACTTGGAATGGTGATACTGCTTGATAACGTCTGGATACCCTCGGAAATTACAATATGATCTTTAGTTTCTGCGTCAGCAACAGCTTCAGGGATCGTTAAGTAATTTCCTTTTAAATTCCCTGTACTGTCCTTTACTTCAACCGGTACTAAAGGTCTCTTCATTTCTTCGTCAGCGTAATATGGCAATGCATCGATTTTTGCATTACCTTCTGATATGACAATGACAGAGCTGTCTTCTGCTTTACCATAGGTTGTCACTGGCAGCTTGCCATTCCAGTAGTTTAAGCTAAAGTCAAGTGACCCTTCATCTGGTATTGTGTCAAATTTTGCCATTTGATCTTTATCTTCACCTGGCTCTAAGTCTCGAATTATTTTATTGTTTGTAACAGTCATTGAGTCGACCTTTGCAAACTTGCCAAAACGCATGGCGCGTCCGCCGTTCGCTACATCCTGATCCCAGTCTTTAAAGGTATTACCGGTAATCATTACATCCCCTGCGGCTGTGCCCGGAATTTGCAATGCGCTATGATTGGTATTTTCAATGTAATTACCAGTAATGGTTGTTGTTCCACTGACCGTAAAAACATTAATCCCGCTGGAGTCACCATTGGCAACACCAGAAATACGATTGTTTTTGATGGTGCAATTCTGAACTGGTTGATTATCTGCTAAATTAAAGTGAATAGCTGATACATTTTTTTCACTATTATTTAACTCATTCGCGATATTTTCAAACACATTGTTTTCAATCGTGATACTATTCAAATTAGGGTCATTCCCCCAACCAACTGAATAGATGCCGCTTTTTGTAAATTTTAATCCTTTAATACTGATTGACTCACTACTGTTCTTATCTTGTCTGGTGATATTGATACCACCTTTTAAGATTGCTTCTTCGCCTCTGCTGGAGGGCAGATCATTATCTCCATTCGGGTTAATATCCGCATTTGGCCCAACAAGGTTCACAGCTTTATTTAAATTAATAGCTTCATCATAGATGCCAGCGCCAACGGTAATCGTATCACCAGAATCAGCTGCGTTTATTGCTTCCTGAATGGTTGCGTATGGTGTATCAGTGTTTTCATTGTAGACAGTCAGGATTTTAATTTTTGTTTGGTCGCCGCCTACAAGCTGACTTTCATCATTTGGAATTTTTACGTTGATTGCCGTTGTATTTTCAGAGGTGCAATTATACAGATAAAGAATACCAGAACGCATCTCGCCAATAAGTTCACCTCGGTAAGTGTAGTCTGGGTCTACATAGATCGGCGTTGAAATTCTAATGGTACTATTTTTAACGCTACAATTATAAACTTTTACGTTTCCGTTTGTTGCTGTACCGATAACACCGCCAGCATCACCGGTGCAGTTCTCTGCTATGTCAATATTATTCCCATGACAATCTGTAACATTGGCATTTGACTCGATAAAGCCGATAACACCACCAACATTATCACCACTTGTCATAAACACACCAGTATTGACACTACTGTTGGACAGATTAATACTTTCAGCAGATCCAATGACACCACCAATAAAGTTACCAGCTGCTGTATCTCTATCAGAATTATAGGAAAAGCTTTTAACAGAAACACTATCTACCATGCCAGTTAACAATCTACCAACAAGGGCACCAGCGTAATTACCTCCATAAAGACCACCTGGTCCACCATTGTATAAGCTCTTTCCAATAATCTCCACTTTGTCAAATGTTATATTTCTTAATGCGTTGTTATTATTGGCCGTTCCAAACAGTCCAAGGTAATTTTCACCTGGCCTATTAATATATAAATTGGAAATGGTTTTTCCCTGTCCATCAAAATTTCCTTTGTACTCATGACCTTCTACCCCTACGGGTAACCATTCGTCATTATGGAAATCAAGATCGTTGCCTAATTTAATCGTTACTTTTAAAGTATCAATGCTTCCTTTATTAATCTGCTGCGATAACCAGTAGAATTGGGCTGGCGTTTTAACCGTATAAGATACTTCATCTGCTCTGAAAAGGTTCATATCTGGTCTTATTTCTTCACCCAGATAAACAAATGAGAGTTTATCTTTTGCAACCTTCTGGTCATTTTGCTTAATGACACTGGTATCATATTCTGTACCGAAAAGTTTCTCGACAGTAATATGTTGATTTTCAACAAAGGCATCACTGTTAACCAGTGCTAAATTCGCACCTTTTTTAACCATAACGGCAGCATTTGTTCCCGCGTTCAGGTCACTGAGTGTTACTTTTTTACCTTCAGCCACTGTAATATTTCCGTCTAAAACGCAATCACCTTCTGTATTTTCCGCTTTCTTCAGAGTGACGGATTGTTCGATGTTCAGGTCTTCCGCATAGATTCCTGCCGGAATCAGAATCGTATTGTTCCGGTTCGCATCATCAATGGCTGCCTGAATAGTTGGGTAGGTTCTGTTTTTATTTTGATTCTTGATCATTGTTGAAAAATCATTCCAATAAACGGATCCATTCTCCAAATCACTTTGTACAAACGCATCCGGCAGATTTACCTCGATGTTATCATTTGAATTATATTTATCGGATACAATTTGATAAGTTTCCCCAAAGCGATAGGGTGCCTTTAACGTGAACAGAGTATCATCAGTCACACCGTTCCCTTGATCCACATTAACCCCATACCACCCATTTCCGCTGGTATACAGGCCTGTGGCAGTTACGGTAGAGCCGTTGACAACTACGCCTGCGGCGGCATTACCCTTTGAGGTGATGTTCTTCATGGTTACGTCAGCAGACTGCACAATGTTGATACCATGTCCGCTGGCTCCATCAATATTTCGAGCGTCCTGTACAGTAAGGTTTTCCAACACGACTGGACCTGTGACCCTGTCAATGTTTATAAGAGAACCTTGTTCACCGCTTGTCGCCTGAGCAGGACTCCAGGTATCATCACGCATAATGACAACGCTCCCCATGCCTCTTAAGGTTAATGGTTTTTCAACTTTTAAGGTTGATTCTAAATTGTATGTGCCGGGCGCGATCTCAATAATATCTCCATTAGCAGCATTAGACACCGCTTCCTGAATGCTTCCATAATATTGAGTGCTTCCGTCTGAGTTTTGAATTCTCGCAGCTGCTATAATGAACTGATCATTATCCGATTTTGTACAGTATTTTGGGTTTTCCTGCACTTTACAATTTTCGGTTACTGTTCCTGTATAATCATAACCGAAAACAGTGACCTTTAAGGGCAGACCATGCCCCCAGCCACCAATGGTGCCATAGGAGCCACCGGTCGCATTGATGTCGCCGGCATTGCTACAATTGACAATCGTAACTTCTACAGACGAATTTTCCGTCGATCCCCAAAAAGTTCCGACATTATATGGCGCGGTAATATCAAGGTCCATTACACAATTTTCAAAATTGAAGAGACCGCCTGGAGTGATAGAACCAAAAAGTCCACCCCCGAAGAAGGTATTGTCCGCAGACAATTTCCCACCTAATGTTGAATCTTTTACAATTGTTGTCCCACTGGCGCTGCCAGCTAGCAGACCAAGATAACCACCGTTTGTGTAAATGTCACAGTTTGTCAGATTCAGATTCTGAAAAGTCGCGTCTGTCACGCGGTTAAATAGTGAGCCACTATTGTTGAAAGCGTCGACGGTAATGTTTTTGATTTCATTCTCTTTTCCATCAAAAGTTCCTGAAAAAACGTTTGTGTTATCACCCAATGCTCGGAACTTGTACCCCTGCGCATCTATTGGGTTTTGAATTTCAATGGTTCCTGTAAAGGGCCCGTTTCCAGCTACCATCACATACTGTAAAAACTGGAGCTGGTTAACAGTCGAAATTTTATAAACATTATTTTCGGGTGTTGGAAGGCCGATAATCTGCCCGTTATTTTTGAACTGGTCAATATTATTGATCCAGCCGCTGTCTATAGTGCTGATATCAAGAGTTCCGTTATTTATTAGTTTACCACTCAATTCAACCTTTTTTCCATTAGAGATCTTGAGCGTTTTACCCGGTTGGATTTCAACATTTGCTTTTAATGGAATCGTCAAATCATCAGTTACGGTGATATCGTCCGTGATAAGGATTTCTACCCAATTGTCTGTTGTATCTGATAAAATCCTTTTTAATTCTGCATAAGTAGCTGCCTCTTTTGTTCCATCATCTCCCTTAACAACGGTATATATTCCACCGGAATCTTTTTTTACAATATAAGGTTTGCTGACATAATCAGTTGGATCTTTATCCCATGTGCCGCCAGTAACATTAACGACAGTGTCAAAATGACCGGTCTGAATCTTTATGTCCATATCATGATTGGTTGTAAATTTACCGGCCGAGATCTGAGCATTACCAATGCCTCTGGAATCACCGCACCAGACAGGATAACCTCGATTGGTCGATATTTCAGGCTCAGAGAGTCCGTCCTTTTTCTCTATAGCAAGGTTACCTCGGTTATGAATGGCTGCCGCGCCATTGTCCCAACCACCAGTAGCAGGTGAGTTTGTTTTAATAGTACCGCTATAAATAGTTGTTTTTCCATAATTAGTGATGGCGTTACCTTTTGTTGACTGGATAGTTCCTCCCTCAACGATCAGTGTCGCATTAAATTCATTAGAAACTGTTGGCACACAAATATTTGGATTTGCGGCAGTGTTTTCTATTTTACCGGTTTTATCCGCACTACTATCTTGAATCGTCAAAACACCAAAATTGCCAATAATCTCTTCATCATTATAGTTGTTTCCGCTTGCAAGATCGCCAGTAATCGCCCAACCATTCAAATCAAGGATTATCTGTGCATCTTGTCTCACTAAAAAAATATCATTGGCTTGTGCATGTCCTTGAGCATTATTCGTCGTGATTATACCAAGATCAACATCTGCCAATAGCTGAACGGTATGCACTCCCGCAAGCGCGTTAAATGCTGTCAGAAATGTTGCCTGATCTGTATAACCCTGATCATCAATTTTTGCAATCACTTCTCCATTTGTTGTTGGTGTCTGCAGTAATGCCGACTGCTCCTTTTGTAACGAATTGTCTGTTGTATTTTCTTCTGTTGTCCCTGTTTCCTCATCCACCAGTGCCGGCGCCTCGACGGCTGGTGTCTGTTCTTCTGCTGGCTCCTCAGCTGGCGCTTCGACGGCAGGTGTTTTGGTCTCGTCGGCCGGAGCGGTTAATTCTTCTGCAAACACTGAGAAATTCATGGACATGAATACCATCAATACTGCGAGCAGCATTGATATGGTCTGTTTTAATTTAGACTTTCTCACTTTCTTTTACCTCCTGTTTGAATCCCTAATCCCATATACTTTCACACATTTTTGTTGCAGGCTTCACCTCTTTCTTTACCTTAACGTAAATTTAATTTTAATATCGTACACTATGTACGATTTGGGTTGAGAAATGGGCGGAGGAATAGGCCATCCTCCGCGATTACAAAAAGTTTTATATTCTAGAGTTGCCATCTCTGAATATCAGAATAAAAGTACAATGATGCGTAAACTAAGAAGTCTTGAATTTACTCGTGAAATAGTACCATTTCACGAGTTTTAATCGCTAACTCCTTTATTTACACCATCCTGATAGATTTCGACCATTTTTTTGACCATTTTATTTTTCTTTATCTATTGGAATCTCTGATAATTTATTCATTTCAATACGATCCTGTTCTGTCAGAGGATGGATGTAGCTCTTTAATGTGACAGTAATATTGGAGTGCCCCAAAAGCCTGCTTAGGACAGCTAACTGCATATTTTTACTTGCGGCCCTTGTGGCAAATGTGTGCCTTAAAATATGGAAATTCCTTTTCTTGATACCTGCATTTTTTAAGACATCTGCAAAATAGGTTTGATAAACTCTTGGATCAATAAATGATCCTTTTTTACTTAAAAAAACAAACTCTCCTTTCACCGAAAGGATTGCCTCATAGCCCTTTAGCAATGTATAAATCTCATGATTCATTGGAATATTCCTTTCAGAATAATAGGATTTCGTTCCTTCAAAAATCATTGTCGTTTTTTTACCACCAGCCTCTTCTGATGTGTTCACACGATGAACAGCGTCGCGCACCATCATTGTTTTTTCCTCAAAATCAATATCACACCACCGAAGAGCCGCTAATTCTCCAAGCCGTACGCCTGTTTTTAACGCCAACAGAACAGCTGTCGCCTTTACCTTGTCTTGGTCACAGTACAAGGTTTTCTCAAGCTTCTGATATTCTTCTTTGCTAAAAACATCCATTTTCCTTTTCTTTGCTGCGGGAATACACACATCTATACAAGGATTGACCGTGATAATCCCTAATTTCACAGCTTGTTTAAGTGCAGAAGATAAAATAGAAATATGGCGTCTGACCGTTGTGCTTGACAACGCCTTTTGATGGTGGCTTAATTTTGCTTTTACATAGTTTTGAATAACGTCACTGGTTACTTCCTGCAGCCTATAGTCACCTATTGTAGGAATCAGATGATTATAGACAACACTGCTATATTGTGTATAAGAGGATTTCTTGATTTCTGTTTTTTTGCTGTTTTCAAGCCAGTCCGTCAGCCATTCCCGCAAAAAGGCAGAATACTCCTCAGAGTTTATAATTTCCTTTTCTTGAAATTTTTCAGTTATGACACCACTGGAATTTTTACGCTTCCTGTTTTTTCTTAAGACTCTTTGCAGTTCAACTTCTTCAAAATTTTCTTTTTCACAACATTCTAATTTTTCAACTACCTTCTGATAGGTTTTTGCATATAAATACCGATAGACTGCCTTGCCATAAATATTGTTATAACCTACAATACACCGCGCTTCATAACGCCCATCCGCTCTTTTTCTTACATTTTTACGGTAGTTCTTCATATCGTTTTTCCTCTCTTGGTATGACCATTATTTTGACCATACTTTTGTCAATTATATCTAAAACAAAGGGCAAGAAATGGATTTGTATGGTGTTTTTTCTATTTTACACGTAAAAAAGTGCGTGCATTTATTTTACAAAGATGATATAATATCCCCAACTGGTAGGATTAATAGTTTTCTTATCGAAATTTGGAACAAACTTCACTCGTGAAATGGTACTATTTCACGAGTTTTTTCTTTTTTGCACAAGTTTCTACAATCAAATTGATGCATTATTTTCGAACGCACTTTTTAAGAAAACTAAAAAAGCAGTATACGTCGTTTCGGCGTATACTGCTATACATTGTCTTATTTACTAAAAATATTATTTTAATACTATATGCAGAATTTTCAGCAAAAATTCTACATTACTTCATCCTCCACTTCATACGCCATTCCGGCTCGTGGCCACTACCTGTATACTGTCCGCAATGGTGTAGGTCTGACCAACGGCTACCAATTGGTCGTATTTATCGTAGTATTTCTGCTTAAAATAAAACACCGGGGTGTTCTCAGAGATACTCAAGGCGTTTATGATGTCCTGGGTTGGACGGATCATACGGATTTCAAGAGTCTTGTTAATTTCCTTTTCCAGAAAATAGTCGATCCGGCGCAGGTTGTCGTAATAAAACATTTTCTTAGTGTCACCGCTGAAGTGGTGCAGAAGGTATTTAATATCATAGGATACCGGCGCGTCCAGATAGGAATTGAAGGTTCGGCGGATTTTAATGGTCTGGATCTGCTCGCTGCTCTGGCTGTCAAATTCCTCCAGGCCATTGAAGTCAAAAATTTGAGAGATACTCAGGATTTTGGTGTCCAGAATGGTCTCCTTAATATTGGTGATCTCATTAAAAAACATATGGAACAGATCGTTTTCGCTCTCCTTAACATAGCAGCCGGAACGCTCCCGGGTCTCGATATAACCTTCATTAGACAGGATGGACAGGCTGTTACGCACAGTAATGCTGCTCACGTTATAGATTTTGGTCATTTCCTTGATGGAGGGCAGCTTATCCCCGGCGACCAGTTTATTATTGATGATCTTATTCTTTATGTCCTCTACGATGTTTTCATATTCTTTCACAACGATCCCTCCTACTCTGTTTTGGCAAAAAACCGTGTTTTATCCGGCAGGATATAAAGCTTGCCCCATCCAAAGGGCAAACCGCTCTGGTCATAGACATTAAGCTCGACGAGCATGAGGATACTGCCCACTGGAATCCTGAGCTTTTCGGCCACATCCGCATCGGCATTGACACCTTTGATCCGCAGGTCCTGGTACATCTCATAAACAGAAATCTTGTTTTTAACCAGCTCTGAGAAATCTTTGTATTTCAGACTTTTCTCTGAAATATTGATCCCGGCAAAGTAGGGCAGATATTTTTCGTCATAGGCGATGGGCAGCCCATCCTCATAAATCAGCCATTTTAAGGCCACAACCCTTTCATTGGGTGCGATGTTCAGATTGTAAACCATGTAAACATCCGGTGTTACCAGACTGGATGAGATCAGCTTGGCTTCGTCATAACCATTGTTAAAAATAGTTTTACAGCTGTAACGCATGGAAAACTTATTTTTCTTGACATTTTTGATGTAGTTACCCTTCCCCTGAATGGAGTAAAGATACCCCTCTGATAGAAGTACTGAGATAGCTTTTCGGACGGTTATCCGGCTGGCGCCGTATTCAGAGCAGAGGCATGTCTCTGAGGGCAGAGGGTCGTTGTCTTTATAAACATTGGTGTAAATTTTATGCTTGATATTTTCAATGATTTCTTCGTATTTGAATTTAGAATTACTCATTGCTTTTATCCTGTCTTTTTTCGTTAAACAGCTTTTTCAGACGGATACACTCTGTAACGCCATCCTTGGCTGTCTTGGCAAATGCATCGGCACCGGAAATGGCTGCAATGTCGATATTGACCATAGCGCCGCCGATAATGGTGGTAATGTCCTTTGTTACGGGATCACTCTTAATCAGGTCAATGGCCCGCTGAATGGCGCCCACAGTGTTAGTCAGAACTGCGCTGATACCAATAATGCTGGGGTGGCAGCGCCTCGCCTCCTCCACAAAACGCTTGGCTGGCACGTCCACTCCCAGATCGATTACGTTAAAACCGACTGAAACGGCCAAAGAATGGAAGATCGTCTTTCCGATATCATGGATATCGCCTTCAATGGTTCCCAGAAGGATCGTGTCTGCAAAAACCTCCTCCTGCTGGCTTGCCGGAAACTGCATTCCCTCCATGTTCAGTATATCCTCAAAGATAACGCCAGCCATCATCAGGTCCGAGATGCTGTATTCTCCGCGCTCGTAAAGCAGTCCCACCTTGTCCAGGCCGTCGTTGACGGCATTGACAATTTCCATAGGGGCAGCCCCAAGATCCAGCGCCCGCTCTACAATGCGGGTCACCATTTCATCTTCCAGCTCTACGACTTTTTCGGTCAATGCTGTTAAGTTCATTCGCTTGCCTCCTGTATATCATAATTATATGCTCAAACTTGTTCTTTATTTTTACTGATTATATCATAATTTAGAATTCATTGACACTGCAAAGCCTTCTCCCACCTTTATCAGCATCATTTTCCTGTTTTATCCTTCGCCTTTGCTCTCAATATACTGCATATAGACAATGGCGCTGACGGATATGACCATCCCGATGATCTGAACGGCTGAAAGCCTCTGCGCATAGAGAAAGAACCCCGCAGTGGCCGCGACGGTCGGCTCCAGAACATAGGTCATGGAGGTATAAGACGCGTCTATGAAATTATAGGACGCTGTGGTGGCGCCATAAGAAATGGCAACATTGACAAAGTACAGCAGCAGCACAAGCCACAGCATAGCGCCGTGCTGGATGGTAATACTGCCCAGCTCCTTAAAAAGATCCCAAACCGAATAATTGAAGGAATAGACGATTATGGCTCCCAGACAGGTGTAGGTCTGGACCACATAAAAGGGGATCTCTTTCTGTATATGAAAATAGTCGATAGTATAGGCAAAAGCCAGGCTCACCGTCACTGAGACACCCCAGAAAATGCCGATGGTCGTAATATCGCCGTCTCCTCCTGAGAATATTTCAAGGACAAACAGGATTCCAACCAGACTGATCAGACAGCAGATGACCTTTTTAACGGTAATTTTTTCTTTAAAAAGCAAACGCATCAGAAGTACCAGCACCACAGCGTTGGAAAAATTAAACAGTGAGGTGATGGCCAGGGGCAGGCTTTCGATGGCTTTTACATAAGTATAATTGTAAGTGGAGTACAAGAGCCCGCCACTCAGGCAGATGGTTGTCAGGTATAAAAGCTTATTTTTTAGGATCAGGCTTTTAGGATTCTTGGCCAGTGTCACTGAAAAAAAACATACAAATACAAAGAAGGGCGTTAAAATCGTCCTGCCGCTCTCACTGAGACCAATGAAATCAAAATAGTTAAAAAAGATACCGAAGATGCCAGTAGTAACAGCGCCGGCACAGCCCAAAAGAATCCCCAGCATTGGTTTCCTGTTTTTAAAAAGCTTCATTTCCTCACCTTATCCGCACAGCTTCTGTGCATAATATTATATGTTCAAAATACATTTTTGGTTGATTCCGCTTTTTCAAATTTTATTTATTATAACACGTTTTTAGTTTCAATCACAACAAAAAGTTTTTCATGGGTTAAATCCACCTGTTTTAAAGGTTTTCTTAGCTTTTTATTTGTAAATATATTTTTTTTAAGATTTTTCTTGACAAGCCTTCAGGATCGTATTACAATACAAATACAGTGTATAACACAATATGCACAAAATTAGGAGGAAAGAAAAATGAATTTTACTTACGAACCCTTGACTAAAAAACAGATCGAAGACGTCCATCAGGCTACCCTGGATGTGCTGGAAAAATGCGGCGTTGAAATGTGCGACGAACGTGCCCATGAAATTTTCAAAAAACACGGCGCGACAGTTGAAGGCAATATCATCAAGATTCCACCAAAGGTTGTTGAAGATTGTATGAAGCTTGCTCCGAGATCCTTCATACTGGATGCGGCCAACCCAGACCGCTCCGTCAACATCGGCGCAACGGACCGTCCCCTCATCGCTCCGAACGCTACCTCTCCCTTTATCATTGACGAAGAGTTCAAACGCCGCAAGGTCAATTTTGATGACATGCGCAATTTCTTCAAGCTGTCTCAGAGCAGCAGCTGTGTCGATATCGGCGGGCAGCTGATCGTATTCCCGACAGACAACTGCACCTACAAGGAAGGCGTTATCACCGCCATCTATGAATACTTCCTGCACATGGACAAACCCATGAACCTGTGCTCTGTTGACCGCAACACCATTGACATGACCATGGAAATGATGCACCTGCTCACAGAAAAGGAAGGCGGCTATCCCCTGTTCGCGTCTCTGTCTCCTATTTCTCCGCTCCGCTTTGACGAAGAACTCTTGGACGGCTTGTTCTACGCGGCTGAAAAGAATCAGGTCATGGAGGTTACCCCTTGCTCTGCAGCCGGCCTGACCGGACCGATTACCGGCATCGACAACGTGGTTCTGACCAACGCAGAAAACGTGGCCATGTTCACATTGATCCAGCTCATCAATCCGGGCCTGCCAGTGGTTTATTCCACCTATACCTGCATTACTGACATGCGTACCCTTCAGCTCTGTACCGGCGCTTCTGAAAGCATTAAGATGTGCGCCATGGCCCGCCAGATGGCCGGATACTATGAAGTGCCCTTTGATATGCCGTCCGGCAGCACCGACGCCAAAAATTGCGACGTCCAGGCTGCCCTCGAATCGACAACTGCCATCATGAACGCCTTTGCTGCTAAGCTGGATATCGCCATGTTTATGCTGGGCAGCCTCGACAGCTTCAACAGCGCCAACTACCGCAAATTTATTCTGGATGAAGAAATCATCAAGCATGTTCAGGCTTATATTAAGCCGGCCAAGGATATGAATATTGATAAAACCGTTGACCTGATCACCGAGGTTGGGCAGCACGGTACCTATGTCAAACATAAAAACACGCTGCGTAACTACCGCAAGGAACACAGCTTTCCGGATTTCGGTGTCCGTAGCACCTACGAGGAATATGTCATCGAAAACAAGGATATCACACAGCGCATCGACGATCAGCTAAAGAAACGGATGGATTCTTACGTTGCGCCTGAAATTCCAGAAGACAAAAAAGTCAAAATGAAAGAAATCTTTGAAAAATATATAGACTAAGCATTTTAAGGAGACCCTGCAAAAGGGGTCTCCCTGCTCCCACTGGTTTTTAAGTTCTTATAAAGGAGAAAAAAATGGACGCAAAGAAAAGAAAAGGCGTCGGGTTTGGTATCTTTCTGGCGTGTAGCTCCGCGGTTGCGACTGGTACCTTTGGCATCTTTCTGCACTACCTGTCGGCCTTTGGGCTCAGCGATGATACGGTTACCCTCATCGGCCCGGTATTTATGTTTATTGCTTTTTTACTGATCGCGCTCATCAAGGACCGCAGGCTGCTCCTAGCGCCGAAAAAGCTGTATTATTTTACAATGATTGTGGTCAGCGGTTTTGTTTTGTATCCGCTGTATAATTTTACTTATGTACGTGTATTCGCCAATCTGCCCATGGCCATCGCTTCCCTGTTCCACTTCTCAAATTCCATCGTTTTGGTGTTTTTGATGCGGATTCTGTTTAAGCAGAAGATCACTAAGGAAAAACTGATCTGCTGTGTGCTGGCCATTGTCGGTATTATGCTGGTGCTTCAGGTTATTACCTTCGGCGCTGTAGCGCCGGATGACAGTGTCCCAATCACGAGCATGGGAATCTTCTGGGGCGTGGCGGTTGCCTGTGCCCTGGCGTTTGTTTATTCCATTGACTATTTCCACATCAGCCATGATGTGCCGGTTATCACCACTCAGATTTATGCCTGCCTGTGCAGCTCCATCATCCTGCTGATCACCTCTAATCCAGCGGCGGTCGGCCAGAACATCATGGAATCTGTTTCCGCAAACGGCGCCATCGTCATTGTGGTTGCCCTTGTTTACTGTGCGGTGCTCATGTGGTCTTACTATTCTATTACGGCCTGTTATAACTATATCGACGCCTCCTACGGCGCGCTCACTTTTGTTCTGGAACCCAGTGTCGCGGCCATTCTTGGCTTTATTATACTGCACGAAACGCTGACGCCGCTCCAGATGCTGGGGATCGCCATTGCGGTTTGCGCCATTGTTTATATGCAATACTCCGAGGGCAAACGTGAAAAGGCCGAGCTTGCCGCCCAGGCCAAAGCCACAAATCTCAACCAGGATTCTGCAAATGCCAATCCTGAAGTTGACGTCGAATAGCCTTTATGTCCAAAGGAGTGTGAAAGATAATGTCTCTTTTCAGGCATAAAGGCGCCGCCTACGGCGTCCTGCTGGCCGCTTCCTCCGCGGTGGCTACCGGTACCTTTGGTGTGTTTCTGAACTATTTTGACAGCCTTGGCATTTCCGAAAACGCCATGTCGACTTTTACGCCGCTGGCTGTCTTATCTTTTTACCTTATCTACACACTTGTCACACATCCAAAGGTTCTCAAGCTGCCCAGGAAGCTGTTCTATTTTACCCTCATTGTGTGCAGTGGAATGATCGCATCGCCTATTTATATTTATACCTCGATCCGGTCTTTTAACACGCTGCCCATCGCTGTCGCCTCGCTGTTGGATTTCTCGAACGCCATTGTTCTGGTTTTTCTGATGCGCATCTTTTTTAAATCGAAGATTACCAAAGAAAAGGTGATCGCCTGTGTCATTGCCGTTTTTGGAATGGTGCTGGTACTCAATCTTTTCGGCACTCATGTCAGCGATATTACAACCATTGGTATTTTCTGGGGGCTGGCCAACTGTTTCAGCTTAGCTTTCGCCTACCTTTTTGATTATTTTCACATTTCAAACGGCGTTTCTTATCTGGCCTATCTGGTCTATTCCAACGCTATGGGCCTCATCGTTTTTTCCTTTAAGACCACGCCAGCCGAGGTGTTCCGGGAATTCGCGGCCGCTGCCCCTTCAGGCGGCCTGACCATGTGGCTCATGCTGTTCGGCTACTTTGCCGTTCTGGTCATCTCCTATGGGACCATCGCCGTTTCTTACAATTATATCGAAGCCTCGACGGCTTCCCTGACCTTTGTCCTTGAACCCACCACAGCCGCGCTTTTGGGCTTTCTCGTCCTGAGCCAGCATCTCGGCTCCCTCCAAATCGTCGGGATGGTCATTGCTGTGTGCGCCATTGTCTATATGCAGTATACTGGTGACAAGGCCGATGAAGCCCAGGCAAAACGGAATGAAAAGAAAAAAGCGGTTCAAAACGAGTGATAAATCTGGAAATGAAAAGAAAAAAATGGCAGCCGTACCGATTGAGGTATAGGCTGCCATTTTTTGATTTTAAAGGTAAAATCGCTTCATAACTTTTTTACAATCTTTTGCAGAAATTCTTTAAATTATGGTATTTCAGCCTTTCCTGTATATACGATAGTAATAATAGCTGTCACTTCCCATATTAGGTTGAATATGTCCAATAGGGGTCCTTTTTTCAAATAATTCAAAACCACAGCTATCTGCCAGCTTGCAGGAAGGTGTATTTATACAATCGATCGTTAAAATTAAATAGGGAACATCTGACACTTGAAAACACCAGTTAACAAGAGCAGTTACTGCCTTTTTTGTATAGCCTCTGTGTTGATACTTCTCGCTCATGAAGTATGCAACCTCAACTTCGTTTAATGTATCTTCAAGTCCCATACCAACCATTCCAATTAGTTCGTCTGTTTTTTTTAACACAATAGCATATCGTTTGTTTTCAAAAATATCCGTTGATGCTTTCTTTGTTTGCAGCCAATCTATAAATCCATAAAAATCTTCAGGATTTTTGGCATTCTCAGACCAATCTTTCATAAACTTGACAATTGCACTTTCGCGCACAATGCTATGAAGAGGCTCGGCATCTTTTCGACGAAAATCCCTGATCAATATCTCATTTAATTCTATCTGCATAAAGCTGTACTCCTTGCCGCTCTTAAAATAAAGACTGCACCTATATTTTTTCAAAACGATTTATAAACCCTGATCCTTAAAAACACCATTGCTACAAGGCAGGTCATAAAGTTAACGCGTCAAAAAAGAGCTGTGCCACTCAGCTCTTTTTTAGATATTCTCTTTTAAAAATTGTTTTTCGAACTCATCTACCGGCATGGGTCTGGAATAATAATAGCCCTGGGCCGCCAGACATCCGCAGTCATTCAGGAAGGCTGCCTGCTCGTTGGTCTCCACACCCTCGGCAATGACCTGAAGCTTCAGATCATTGATCATGCCAATGGTATGCTCAATGATGGTCTTGCCCTTCTGGGTCGCCACACTCTCGTTAAAGAATTCACGATCCAGCTTGATGGTGTTGACCGGAACATTTTTAAGCATATTGAGTGAGGAGTAGCCTGACCCAAAATCGTCCATTGAAAAGGCGATTCCCTCCTCTCTCAAGCGCTCCATGCCGCGGTACAGGTCTACAGTGTTCTCCACAAAGCTGCTCTCGGTCAGCTCGACCTCCAAAAACTTTTTGGGAATATCGTACCTTCGAATAATGTTCAGCAGCTTTTTATAAAAATTCGGGTTGTACACCTGTACTCTGGACACATTGACTGATACTGGAACTGCCACCATCCCCCTGTCCAGCCAGGATTTGATGATCCGGCAGGTCTCTTCCCAGACATATTCGTCCAGCTTGATGATAAAACCGTTGCGCTCAAAGAGCGGAATGAACCTGTCGGGGGTCAGGAACCCCCTCTCGGGGTGGTCCCACCGCACCAGCGCCTCGGCGCCGATCACCGAGCCGTTCTGCACGTTGTGCTTGGGCTGGAGGTATACCTTGAACTGGCGTTTGTTAAGGGCCTCGTCCATTTCATTTTCAATGCGCCGCTCATCAAGCTGCTTGGCTCTAAGCTTTTTATCATAAAAGGCCCACTGCTTGATCAGGCTTCCCTTTATGGTTTTCTGGGCCAGATTTGCCCAGTCGCAGAGAATACTCATCTGGATATCGCGGTCTTTCACAATACAAATTCCACAGGAGGGCATGACCTGATAGCTCTCCGAAAACTGGTTGATCTCTTTTAAAATCTTTTTTATGCGCACGAGCAGAGGATCGCCTGAAGCATAGGACATACAAAGGCAAAACACATCACTGTTCATCCGCCCAAAGGCATCCATAGTCCCCATGTTGGCCGAGATAACCGTCGCCATAAAGCGGAGCAGGCGATTGCCCTCCTCACGCCCGTACAGGTCGTTAATAAATTTAAAACGGTTGACATCCAGACGCACCACGGCAAATTTCTGGCATGGATGCTCCCTGACCAACCTCTCAGCCTGGGCGTAAAAGGTGTTGATATTGTAGATACCGGTCAGCAAATCAAACTCTGCCCTATACTTCAGAGTTTCGTGGACGCGCTTGGATTCGTCGATATTGTTCAGGGTACCGACCACCCGCTTGATGCTGCCATCCTCATTATAAAGCACATTGAAGACCACTTTGCACCAGATGTAGCGTCCTTCTTTGTTGCAAAGGCGTATCTCCATCTCCACCTGCCCGTTACTGATGGCCTCCATACTCATTTTCTGCTTTAATACATCAATATCCTTGGGGTGGACCACCTCGTCGTCAAGCCATATTTCCTTGATATCCCGTCCGTCATAGCTACCCATGAATATTTCAGAGAATTTGGGCGCATAGTAGCGCTGGCTTGTCCCAATAATCCATTCAAATACCAGGGTATTCGTCTGCTCGATGACCAGACGGTAACGCTCATCGTCCATCTGCTTTTTCTGGAGACTCTCGTTTTCTTTTTCAATGTCTTCCAGCTGCTTCTTGTAACCGATATCCATGATAAAGCAGAGCAGTATCTCATCCTCACCACCGCCAGAGACTGCCGGAAAAACCGTCAACGAAGCCCAGTGAAAATCCCCATCTACCCATAACTTACGGAACTCGCCGATAACGCTGCCCTTTCCGGATTCCAGAGTCGCGTATACTTTATCGAGATCAAAAAATTCCAAAAACCGTTTCGAATCCTCCGGGTGGATCATGTGTTCGGCCACATCGGCAACAGCCTCCGATAGTATGCCTTCTTCCGGCGGTGTCACATACTTATTCTCCACATGGTAGATAATGCGATAACGGTTTCTTGTAACGTTCAGTTCATAGAGCTCGTCGTAAATATTGCGCAAAGCCACATCGTAAATATTCTTTTCAATGTTTTTATTCATCTTCTCTTCTGCCATTTTACAGCTCCTATTGTGGTTTAACTGCAGCCCAGTTGATAGTGGTTGTTTAGGCCCTTTAGCTTTGCGTCTCTGTCTTTCAACAGATTTGCCCTGATATTAATTCTATTTATAATCAGCTTCTATTATATAATAGATTTTTTTGAAACACAACTCCTATTTTTTACAAAAAAAACAGGCTTAAAGCCTGCTTTATACATTTATTCGTCGTCGTCCTCTTCGTTAATCAGATAGGTCAGCGTGAAAAGGCTGTCGGTGATATTTACACTCTCTACCACCACGTCATCGGGCACTGTCAGGTCCAGAGGAACAAAGTTCAGAATCGCCTTGATGCCCAGTTCTACAACACGATCAGTGGTTTCCTGCCCAACCTTCTGCGGCACACTCAGGATACAGATATCAATTTTGTGGTGCGCGACAAAGGCGTCAAGATCATCCATATGGTAGACTGTTACATTGCCGACCTTCTTGCCGATCTGATCCGGGTCCACATCAAACATGGCCTTGAAATGGATGCCTTCTTCCTTAAAACGCTCATAATTGACAATGGCGTGCCCCAGGTTTCCAGAACCAATAATAATGCAGTTATACTGGAGATCAAGCCCCAGAATTTTGCGAATGGCCTCCTTCAGCTCTTTTACCTTATAGCCATATCCCTGCTGCCCGTAAGCACCAAAAGAATTCAAATCCTGCCGGATTTGTGAAGCCGTCAGCCCCATCATTGCCGCCAGCTCCTTAGACGAGATTTTTTCAATATGTTGATCCTGTAAATCGGTTAAATACTGGTAATACTTGGGCAGACGCTTAACAACTGTCATCGATACCCTTTTTGAAAAAGTTTGCATTCTGCACTCCCCTCCTGCGTCGTACTTATCCTTTTTATTATATCAAGTTGTTAAAAAAACGTCAATTTTTATGACCGAATTAATCAAAAAAGTGTCAAAGTTTTTTGAATCTTTCAGAAACCAAGCAATATGCGCCTTCGGTGTGTCTTTAAAAGCAATTAATCTGTAATATCTGACATCAGGTTAAGATGCGGGCTGCCGATCACCTTAGCGACATCCAGCACAAAAGCGATACCCATACCCGGCCTGTCAATTTCGATTTTTTTCTGGATTGAGCAGAGCACCGCGTTCCTTATGGCCGCGTCCACAAGAATCAAAACAATCTCCTTCTCCGGCTCTATGGTAATACCGAAAAACCGCGCGTTCTCATGAATCCCGGATCCGCGGCCGTACATAACAGTCGCTCCGTCAGCACCGCCTTGTTTGGCTGCGTCAATGACCTCGCCGGACATATCCTTTTCCACAATCACCACAATCAGTTCGGTCTTAATTTTATTTCTGTCTTCCATTTTTTCCTCCATCATTCGCTAAGTAATCTACATATTATATATGATTAAAATCTTCTGTCAATACCGGTTAAGAATCACTGGACTGTTTTTTGCACTGCCTTTTTCTATAGGCTTCTTTCTGCTTGTAAAAAAAGCCCAGGAACAGGGTTGTCAGGATCGGTGCGAGAGCAATTAGAGCCACGACGCCAAAGCCGTCCAGCAGCGGATTACGACCCGGTGTCGCGCCTGCCACAGCTACTGAGAGGGACAGAATAAAGGTCGAGCACATTGGACCAGTAGCCACGCCGCCGTTATCAAAGGCCATAGCCAGAAAATTCGGCTCCACAAAACGGCCGAGAATAAAGGCCAGTATATAGCCGGGAACCAGAATCCACCAGAGGGAGATACCGGCCAGCAGCCGGATCATGGCTGTCATAACCGCCAACGCTACCCCCAGTGAGATGGCCAGCAGCATAACCCGCGCCTTGATGGCGCCGCTGGTCATTTCCTCAACCTGCTTAACCATGACCTGGACGGCCGGCTCGGCAAAGGCGACAAGAAAGCCAATGGCAAAGCCCAGCGGAATGAGAATCCAGCTGTACTCAAGCTCTGCGAGCGCTGTTCCCAGAAACTCACCTGCGGGCACAAAGGCAATATTTACACCCTGGAGAAACAATACCAGCCCCAGATAGGTCACCACAAAGCCACCCATAATCCGCTTGATGATAGGCGCCCGCAGCCGCAGTGCAATGGCGTTTAAAAACAGGAAAATCAACACAATGGGCAAAATGGCCAGAAAAACCTCCCATGCCACCTCTGCCATGCCGTGAAATAAATGATATATCTGATTCATCGGAAGATCACCCCCAAAATCATGACGGCCAACACCGGCCCGAGTGAGGACAGGGCGACCATCCCAAAACTGTCTGTTCCTTCCCTGCTGGTTCTTACGCCGCTGGTAATCCCACTGCCCAGACTCAGTATAAAGGGCACTGTGATGGGACCAGTGGTAACGCCGCCGGAATCAAAGGCTACTGGCGCCATCTCAGGGTTGGTAAAAAAGGACAGGGCAAAAACAGCAATATATCCGACGATCAGGATATGGTACAGCTTCATCTGGAAAACAAACCGCAGCAGGGCGATGACCAGGAAAATACCGACCCCGACCCCGACCACAGCGATAAGCATTGTCCGATTGATCGTTCCATCCGAGACTGCGGCCACCTGGCCGGCCAGTACCTGCACATCCGGCTCGGCAATGGTCACGAACATGCCCACAAAAAAACCGGCGGCAATCAAAATTTTCAGGCTTCTCCGGGAGACCAGAAAGCTTCCCACACGTTCGCCGACCTCCATCATGGAGATATCCGCACCAAACAAAAAAAGCGCCATGCCGATCATCATCATGATGGCACCGCCGATAAAGGACACAAGCATTTCAGACGTAAAGGGCGCCCAGATACCACTGATGATCATAATCAGAACCGTCATTGGCAAAATTGATACAAGAACTTCTTTAAAGCTATTAAGCAGTTTTTTCATCAAACCTCCTCCTCATTTTGGAATACATTCTTTTTATACCCACTTAGATGCAAAATATTCATCATTTTGCAAATTTCTTTTCCCTGCCCCTGTCCGCAGTCGACATACACCCTCTTTTTTGGTATCATATATAAGGAATACTATGGAAAGAACAGGCAGAAAACCTTATGCTTATCAACATTGAAAATCTTAGTTTTAGTTACGGCATCAATGAAATTTTTAACCAGCTGAGCCTCTCCATACAAGAAAAGGAAATGATCGGCCTGGTGGGGCGCAACGGCTCAGGCAAATCCACCTTTCTCAAGCTCTTGGCCGGCCAGCTTACCCCCGACAGCGGCGTCATCAGCAAAAAATCCAACCTGACCATCGGTTATCTGGCCCAGGAAGCCGATTTTCCCGCGGACACCACGCTGGACGCCCTCTTCCTCTCTGTCTTTGAGCCTCTCATCAAAATGGAGGAGCGTCTGCGTGAGCTGGAGCACCAGATCGGCGAAACAGACGGCGCAGAGCAGGAAAAGGTCATGAAAACCTACGGCGAGCTGCAGGACCGCTTTGCAGAGCAGAAGGGCTATGAATATCCCAGCCGCATCCGGGGTATTGCCAAGGGACTCGGCTTTACCGATGAGGATATGGCAAAGCCCTTTGGCGTCCTGTCAGGCGGCGAAAAAACCCGGGCCGCCCTGGGGCGCAACCTGCTTCAGGAGCCTGAGCTTCTGCTCCTCGACGAGCCCACCAACTACCTGGACATCGACTCCCTCCAATGGCTGGAGCAGTTTCTGAAGGCCTATGACGGCGCCTTTGTCATCATCTCCCATGACCGCTACTTTCTGGATAAGGTCTGCGGCCGTATTTTGGAGGTCTCACGCCATTCCCTGGACAGCTACAGCGGAAACTACACCACCTATGTCGAAAAGAAAGAAAAGCTGCTCATGGATCTGGATCACCAGTATGCTCAGCAGATGCGCGAGATTAAGCGTCAGCAGGAAATGATCGCCCGGTTCCGCCGTTACAACTCTGTCCACAGCTCCAAACGCGCTGCCAGCCGTGAAAAGGCTCTGGCAAAAATGGAGGTGGTGGAAAAGGTTCAGACAGAATCCGACGCCCATTTCAACTTTAAGCCCCGCATCCAGAGCGGCAAGGATGTCCTGACCGTCCGCGATGTGTCAAAATCCTTTGATGGGCAGCCCCTTTTTGAAAATATTTCCTTTGACATCCACCGCGGCGACAAGGTGGGCATCATCGGCGCCAACGGCATCGGCAAGACCACCCTGTTCCGCATCATCCAGGACAAGGTGTCGCGGGACAGCGGCGTTATCGAGTACGGCCACAAGGTCCACATTGGCTATTATGACCAGGAAAACAATGACTTAAAGCAGTTTTATGACAAAAACCTCCTGGAGGCCCTCTGGGACATTGACATGCATTTTACCGAGGGCGAGCTGCGGAGCATCCTGGCCGCCTTTCTTTTTACCGGCGACGATGTGTTTAAGGCTGTGAGCTCTCTGTCCGGCGGCGAAAAGGCCCGGCTTCTTCTGGCACGCCTGATGCTGTCCCAGTCCAATTTCCTGCTCATGGACGAGCCCACCAACCACATTGATATGCGCACAAAGGAGATTCTCGAGAACGCTCTGATCGCCTATCAGGGAACGCTCCTGTTCATCTCTCATGACCGTTACTTCCTCAACCGGGTGGCGACCAAAATCTATAACTTCACCCCCACCGGCATTGAGGTCACCCTTGGCAATTACGACGACTATATCCATTACAAGGACGAGGCCGCCCTCCGGGAGACCCTGGAGGCAGAGAAAAACCGGACGGTGATCACCAAAACCAGACAGAAGGCAGACCGTAAAAAGCAGAAGGAGCAGGAGGCCGCATTTCGCGGTAAAAAGAAAGAACTGAAAGCCGTGGAAGCCGATATTGAGCACCTGGAAAACGAAATCGCAGATTATGAAGCCCAGATGTGCCAAAATGATTTTTATGACGACCTGAACAATGTAAATGCTGTAACCGCAGCCTATAATACCGCCAGGGAGGCTGTAGCCAGCCTGACAGAGCGCTGGGAGGAGCTACTGCTCGAAATCGAGGAGTGGGAGGAACAATAATATTCTTCTTATCCCGCCAGATAATCTCTTGATTGTCATGGGATAATTGTTATAATAATCTAAAACCAGAAATCAAGGGGATAAAAATATGAAATTAAACGAACAGGAAAAAAGAGTTCTGAACAGTCTGTTCAGCGGCATTACAGGAACGACCCGGAACGAGATGCTCTGCGCGCTTTATGCCGCCAAGCCTGCCAACGACGGCACTGTGGATTCACAGGAGATCATCACGCTGGTCAACGGGCTCATCTTAAAAATTTACAACGCAGAGCCTGAGGAAATGCAGGAGGTATTCGCCGGCATTCCCTACGAGGTTTAGAAAAGAAAAGCTGCATGGCCTTGCACAGGTCATACAGCTTTTTTATTACTCTGTTTTAGCGCTCCATTTCATGAGCTCATTATAATCCGGGTAGGCGCCCTTTTTCCAGATTTCGCCGCCAACAACGGTAATGGGCATTGCTTCAACGCCCTCCTGCAGCAGTACCTGCTCCACCGGACGGACCTCTGTCATCAAGCTCGGATTATCCCAGATATTAAATACATTAATGGTGATCCCGGCATTCTGGAAAGCCTTCAGGAGCACATCAAAATCAATGATTCCCTGCTCACCGTTATGATTGAGTGTCGTTTCATAAATATTAATTTCTGCCATCCCCAAAACCTGCTTTCTTTCGTTTTCATTATTATACCACAGTCCGCCCGCCCCAGTTAATGGCAATATCTGTCCTTCAATAGAAAAAAATAGAAAAAACGGTATACGCCGTTTTGACGTATACCGCAATATATTGTTGTTTTTATATGCTTTTTGCATTTTTTTACGCTATATATACCATCTCTCCCATTCTGGCTATAAAAACGCTGCAACGCAGCAGTTCGGGTGTTTTTGACGCCAAAATTAGTACCAGCCTTTAAGCTTCATGGCTTTTGCAATCTTCTTAATAGCGTAATTGAATGCCGCTGTACGCATATTGGAGGCTTTTTCATTGACCAGTACATCGTATACGCCGTTGAAGGCTTTAACGATCAGGTCTTCTTCTTTTTCAAAAACTTCTTCCTTGCTCCAGTAGTAGCCCTGAAGGTTCTGAACCCATTCAAAGTAAGATACGGTAACCCCGCCGCTGTTTGCCAAGATATCCGGCACAATAAACACGCCTTTTTTAATTAAAATCTCATCGGCTTCCGGTGTTAACGGTCCGTTGGCGCCTTCGCTGATGATCTTTGTATTGATTTTATCCGCGTTGTCCTTGGTGATGGCTCCGCCCAGACCACATGGCAGGAGGATATCACATTCGATTGAGAAAATTTCGTCTTTGTCAAATGGTTTTGCGTCTGGATAGCCTGCCAGGTCATTGCCGTTTTCTTCGTAATATTTCATTAAGGCAGGAATGTTCATGCCTTCTGCGTCATAAAGACCATTACGGCTGTTAGCAATGGCGATAATCTTGCAGCCCTGTTTGTAGAGCCATTCCGCCGCAAAGCTTCCGACATTGCCAAAGCCCTGGAGCACAACGCGCGCGCCCTTCAGGTCCAGACCAATTTTAGCAGCCGCTTCACGCACAGTAAAGCCTACACCGTAGCCGGTGGCCTCGGTTCTGCCCAGAGAACCGCCCAGTTCCAGTGGTTTACCGGTGAATACGCCGATGTTCTGGCTTCTGGTGATGGCGTTGTATTCATCAATCATCCAGGACATGATCTGGCCATTTGTGTTAACGTCTGGAGCCGGAATATCAAACTTTTCACCGAACGCCGGATGCATTGCCTTCACAAAGCCTCTTGTTAGATTTTCAAGCTCACGTTCAGAAAGCTTCTTAGGATCAACGGTGATACCGCCTTTACCGCCGCCATAAGGGATACCGGCTACAGCACACTTCATTGACATCCATGCAGATAATGCTTTTACTTCGCCTTCGTCAACCCCTGGATGAAATCTTAAGCCACCTTTTGTTGGTCCAAGTGCGGAATTATGCTGTGAACGGTAGCCCTTAAAGACTTTCTTTGTTCCATCGTCCATCTGGACTGGGAAAGATACTTCGTAAAAGCGGTTAACCTCGCTCAAAAGATCGTATACGGCTTCCTTATTATCCAGTTCCATTTCATCAATTGCATTGCGCAACTGCTGTCGGTACATTTCAAATTCACTCATCATTTTACGTGTTCCTCCTACGTATTGTATTAAATTGTTGCTTCCTTAATAAATATTATAATATTAATGTATACATTAGACAATATTTTTTTGCTATTCTTTGGCTTTTTTTTAATACACTAAAGCAAAAGACCGAATCCGGATCGGATTCGGTCTTAAGAATTTTTAATTTAACACTCTTCTGGACCACAGGGTTACACCTGCGATCATCAGTGTACATAAAAACAGAGGGATAAAGTCAATGTTATCCTCAACGCCAGTGGATGGCGCTTCGGAGACCTCTGAGATCTCTGGCTGTGCTTCTCCGGCCTGCTCACCCATGATATTGTCCGCTGTCTGTAGGCTGCCTGCCGCAGACTCCAGCTTTTCCTCACTGTTTACAATGGTCTGCTTATTAATATTGTCCGACGCAGTCGAGACAGTAAAGTTCCGAGCCTCATCGCTGGTGTTTTCTTCGCTGTTGCCAAAAAAAACAGCGCCTGAAATCCCCTCAGCATTCTCCGGCATCTGGTAATCCTGCACATTGCCTTCATCGCTTAAGGGTTCGATGGACGCCACCGCGCCATCTTTGGTTTTGACCATCATGTTGACTGCCATACGCTCGCTGCCCTCTGCCGGCTCTGTAATCACGCGGAAGTTGGCACCCGCCGGTATGACAGCCAGCACTTTATTGCCAGGCCCGCTGACAATTTCATCGTTCAGCTCTATACTGATAGTGCTGTTCAGGGCATTGGAATCCACAAAGACTTCTGCCAGATTTTTCGGTATTTCTGGAACAGCCGCTTTATCTTCCGGCTGCCGAACCGTAGTTTCTGGCGCTGGCGCTTGTTCCTCTGTCTGCTCTGGTGTAACCGCTTCGGTATTTTCCTCCTGTACCTCTGCCTCCGGGCTTACTGTCACAGCCTCATCCGGCATCGCCAGCGGTTCCTCTGCAGAGGGTGTTGTCTGAGATTCAACCGTCGTCGACGGTTCTGTTGTCAAGGTCGTTTGCTTTGGCGTTGTCTCCTCTGCCAAAACAGGGAGGCAAACGAATACCAGTAAGCCAGTCAAGACAAATAACATCTTCTTAATACTGTTCATTGCTCCTCCTATCTTTTTCCTTTTTAAAATTCTTAGTCATTATATCACAAGCCTGTTTCTTTGAAAAGTCGTTTAAGACTATCCTTCTTCTGGAAAACAAGGGAACACCGCCCTGCTATTTGAAGCTTTCTTAAACATGCTTAGAGGGTTTTAAGCCGGATAGTAAAGGTCGTCCCTTCCCCCATCTCCGACACTACCTCGATAGTGCCGCCGTGAGCCTTTATAGTGTAGCGGACAATGAAAAGCCCAAGTCCCTGAGAGTCATTTTTCTCACCGCGGGTGGTATAAAACCGGTCGAAAATTTTTGGCAGAATATCCGGCGGTATGCCCGCACCGTTATCGGAAAACCGGATCACCACCCAGCCCTCCTCCAGCGTAACCTCAACCACGATCCTGCCGTTCATGGGTGTGAAGCTCATGGCATTGTAAAACAGGTTTTCAAATACCCGGTAAATAAGCTCTGGATTTCCCAGAATTTCAATGGGCTTCCCGGGCTTGATGATGCTGAAACTTATGCCGTTAGCCTCCGCATCCGGACGGTTGTTTTCATAAAAGTCATCCAGCAGCCCGCCAATATCCATTCTTTCCTTTTTCATGACAGCCTCGTCCTGGCTGGTAAACTCCTGGAGGCTGCGAACCTTTGTCTGTACTTCGTTGGATTTCTGGTTAATCACCTCGAGATAGCGCTGAACTTCCTCATCCACCTGCACATCGCCATACTTTACCAGCTCAATGAACCCCTGGATGGCTGTTACCGGCGCTTTGAGATCATGGGCCAGATCAGAGAGAAATTTTTTACGCTCGTTCATCAGGGTTGTCAGTTCTCTGGTACGTACAGCCACTTCCTCCTCAAGATGTTTTGTGAGCCGTCTGTTTTCACTCAAAACCTGCCGGTAGTAAAATACCATCATCCCACCGAAGATCAGTACCAGAATAAAACCGCAGTACTCGCTCTGCCAGCCAGTATAAATAGGCTCAAAGGCGTTGCTGCTGGTAATCTGGACCAGCAGGCTGATGCCAAACACGGCGTTGGCAGCCATCAGGAAATAAGCCTTTGTCTCCCTTCTTTTAAGGGCCAGAACCGCGGCGGTCATCAGGTAAACAAAGACCAGAAGCTGATAAAAATCCAGGAAGCCGCCATAGGCGTTGATCAGCCAGGGCGCGCCCGGCAGCACCAGGAGCGGCACCACCACTGAAACCATGCACATGGTGGCAGAAAGCGGCAAAATAAAAGTCCGGTAGATGCTTTTCCGATCCACCTGTGATATAATACTGCTGATAACAATAACGCATAACAGCATAATATAGCTGGTACAGTCCTCCAGCGCATAGAGGGATTCTGCCAGCGGAATTCCCATCCAGCGCAGCGGCTGATAAGCCACATGCAGTCCAAAGGACAGCGTCATGAGTCCATAGTAAAAAAAGAGCCTGTCTCTCCCTGGAGACATCCAGACCACCAATGTAAAAACAGCGATGACCAGGCTGGAGATACACAGAAATGCGTAAAACAGCTGATTTACAAAAATCAGATGGCTGACTTCATTCGCCTCTCCCAACACCGGCGGATAATATATTCCGCTGTAGTAATGGCTAAAATTGGCAGTATTGATGAGAATATCCGTTTCCGCCCCCGCCTCAAAGCTGACGACTGCGTTTTTAATATAAGGTTCATACTGCTGAGGATCTATGTTTCCCAGAGCTTCCACCTGCTCACCGTTTACCCAGATAGCCGCGCTTGAAAATATCTCCTGAAAGGCCATGCTCAAAATAACAGGCTCGCCTTCGTTGATGATTTTCAGGTAATAGGCGCCGGTCCCATAGGGGGAAACCTGAAAATTGCGCATAGAAAAATCAGGGTAATCGCCGATATAAATGTATTCTGTCGGTTCAGGCTGCTCAGATCCATCCGCAGCAAAATCCTCTGGATTCATCTGTTTTCCCTGGTAAAAAGCCCATCCGTCCACCAGGCAAAAAAGCTTATCTCTTGAAAAAGCATCCGCTGTCAGGGTCAAAACGCCTTCTTTTGCCTGCGGCGTCGTCTGGGTATACTTATTATCCACCCGGTAAAGCTGCTGTATCAACACCAGGCACAGGGCCGCAGAAACGATTAAAACAATCAGCCCGGTTGTAATAGCATTTAATTTCTTTTTCATCTCATCATTCCATTTCGATTATTTATAAGGAGAACCGTATGTTAGCAATTCGTTCAGTAAAATACTTTATTTTGTTTATGATCCTCCTTTTAGGCGCCGGAATCCTTCCCGGAAAAGCAAGTGCCATGGTCATTGGCCCGCCAGTCCCACCGGCCGAGGCATCCCCCAGCTGCGACGCTATTCAGGCATGGCTGGATGAGAACCAGGACATTGGCGGTACCTATGTTCTCAGAGGGGATCTTATCATTACGGACTCTCTGAGCATCTATATGCCCGACGCGCCTATCACCATTGAGGCCGGCCCTTACCATATTTATGTTGAGGATACCGCTCTGCTTGAGCTCATCGGCTCCAACATCACCATTACTGGAGACGGCGGCACAGAGGGGCTGATCCGTACCTCAAGCATGGGAACCCTGATCTTTGCGGAGTGCAGCATTACGGCAAAAAATGGCACCGGGCTCTTTTACGAGGGCGGCGAGCCCACAAGCTGGTCCATTGATGTGGGCGGCACGCTGCACGCACCAACCTTTATCCAGGCTTTCGGCGACAACGCACGCGGTATCGTCTGTGAACAGCCCGACCCGCTTTATTTGTCCAACACCTTCGTCAAAGCAGATGGCTCGGGCAGCGCCTGTGTTTCAACGGTCTCTGATATTTCCATGAGCAACTGCCGCATTACAGCTGAAGGCGAAGGAGCCGTTTCTGTCGTTTCACAAAACGGCAGGGTTACAGGAACCCTGTGCCGGCTCACACCCAAAGCTCCCCAGTTTTCCGATGACGGCACGCGGTGGATCATCACTGAAATCGACGAGCTGAATTTTGTGTTGCCGCCTTTCACTGTATATAATGAGAGCGGATTGCCAAACTACATGACTGTAAAACTCGTAAACAGCGAAAACCCATATGACACCCGCTACATTGCTTTGGCTGTCACCTGGGACCGGATCGTCTATGATGCGGGGCTTGAAAAAAACGAACCCTTTACCCTCACCGGAGCCCTGGAAACGCAGGAGAATATCCTCAATGATAGTAACCAGACACCTACAGCGTATATTTCTTTTAAAACAGCTACGCCCATCGACGACCTGAGCGTTACCACCACGCCTGATGTCAAAATATGCAGACTCGTCTTTAACTTTACCCCACCTTCGGGTGCCTCCTCTGTAAAGCTTCAAAAATCAGTCGATGGTGGCAGCAGTTGGACCAGCGAGGATATCACTCAGGCCTACAGCCAAAATGACGATGGCCAAGCCCTATACGAAGAAATCCTGAAAGAACCCGGCATAGCCCTCTACCGACTGAAGGTAACTGGCTCTTCCTTCGCAGGTTACTCCAATACGGTTACCTGCACCTTTAAATCTTTACCTCTCACCGGAGATGATCCTG
The DNA here is from genome assembly GCF_900142645.1 of Eubacterium callanderi. Classification (GTDB taxonomy): domain Bacteria; phylum Bacillota; class Clostridia; order Eubacteriales; family Eubacteriaceae; genus Eubacterium; species Eubacterium callanderi. Next base: position 35,350 of record NZ_FRBP01000004.1, on the reverse strand, counting down.
AAGATATCGACGGCACCCGGGGCGGCGGCGGAAGAAATGAGCCTGATCGGAATACGGACAGCAATATCTTTGAGAATATGCTTGAATACTCACCTTTCGGCAACGCTACGAACCGCTCTTCTGCAGCGAAACGCTTCTCTTCCGGAGATAATAAAAGCAATTCGCCGCTTTCTCAAAATGATGCTGGCAAGCTTCGGAAAAACACGCCTTCATCAGATAGCAGCACAGTGATTTCCTCCAAAGATCAAAACAATCCTCAGGCCGCCACAGACACCTACAATGTCTGGTCTAGATTGGGTCTGTTGTTTGTTATCCTGTTTTTTATCGGTGCGGTTCTCTGGCTGAACCCGGCCTTTCGCTCCCGTTTTTTCAAAAAATAGTTTTAAAGCTGAGGCATTTACGCCTCAGCTTTTTTATCTGCAACAAATTTATAGCCCTTTCCCCAAACCGTCTGGATGTACTGATGATCCTCAGAAAAGGAATTGAGCTTTCTCCTGATCTGCGCCACATGGACCTGAACAGTGTGCGCGTTTCCCAAATCCGGCAGCTTCCACACCCTTTCAAAAATATCTTTCTGGGAAAACACCTGATTTTCATGATTTGCCAGAAAAAACAGAATATCAAATTCCGCCGCGGTTAAAGAAATCATATCCTCCTTATAGGCTACGCTCCTTGCCGCTTTGTTGATACTCAGTTTTCCAAAATCCAGTGTTTCACTGCATTTAGTCTTTCCCTCCTGTTGGCGTATACGTGCGCAGATGCGCAACTCAAGCTCTCTCAGGCTAAAGGGCTTGATGACATAATCATCGCCGCCAGAAACAAAACCGTTGATCCGCTTGTCCTCTTCAGCATAATTTGACACAAAAATAATCGGGACATTCGTCTTCTTTTTTACTTCTTCACATACCTCAAAACCATCCATATCTGGCAGCGCCACATCCAGCACAATACAGTCCAGGGGCATATGCTCTGAGGTCTTCAGGCACTCCCCCGCGTTCTGGGCCGTGTATACCTTATAGCCGCGGCTGGTAAAATAAATCCTTGTTACTTCCAGTATCGAAGCATCGTCGTCTACAATCAATAAATTATACATTTTGCTCTCTCCTACCTAAGCTCCAATAAAGTCATTATACATAAAAATGCCCATTTTGAAAACTAAAAAAGCAGGATATTAAGCTTTCACTTAATATCCTGCCTACTATAAAATCATATCACTTTATTTATATTGGCTTTTATTACATCATTGGCATTCCGCCGCCGCCCATTGGTGGCATTGCAGGAGCTGCTTCTTCTGGCAAATCAGCAACAGCAACTTCGGTGGTTAAGAACATAGCGCAGATGCTGGCTGCATTCTGAATCGCTGTACGGGTTACCTTAGTTGGGTCGATGATACCAGCTTCAATCATGTTTACAAACTCGCCTGTAGCAGCATTGAAACCAACACCAGTGTCTTTCTTGCGCAGTTCATTGACGATAACAGAGCCTTCAAGACCAGCGTTTTCAGCAATCTGACGAACGGGTTCTTCAATGGCACGGCGGATGATTGTGGCACCGATTTTTTCGTCACCTTCCAGTGTTTCGATTAAAGCGTCTACCTTGTCTAAGGTTTCGATGAATGCAGATCCACCACCAGGTACCATACCTTCTTCAACACCAGCTCTTGTCGCGTTCAATGCGTCCTCGATGCGGTATTTGCGTTCTTTCAGTTCTACTTCGGTAGCAGCACCAACCTGAATTACAGCTACGCCGCCAGCCAGTTTAGCCAGACGTTCCTGTAATTTTTCTTTATCATAATCAGATGTGGTTTCAGGGATCTGAGCCTTGATCTGAGCAACTCTTTCTTCAACAACTGCACGGTCACCCTGGCCGTCAACAACAATGGTGTTGTCCTTGTCAACCTTAACCTGACGCGCGCGCCCTAACATAGACATATCGGCATTTTTCAGTTCCAGGCCAACTTCTTCGGAGATTACCTGACCTCCTGTTAAAGCAGCGATATCCTGTAACATGGCTTTTCTTCTGTCACCAAAGCCAGGAGCTTTAACAGCAACACAATTGAAGGTTCCTCTTAATTTGTTCAGTACTAAGGTTGTTAAAGCTTCGCCTTCAACATCTTCAGCAATGATTAAGAGCTTAGCGCCCTGCTGTACAATCTGTTCCAGCACTGGGAGTAATTCCTGGATATTTGTGATTTTCTTGTCTGTAATTAAGATATATGGGTTGTCTAATTCTGCAACCATCTTTTCAGTATCGGTTACCATGTAGCCGGATAAGTATCCTCTGTCAAACTGCATACCTTCGGTAAATTCCAGTTCAGTCCCCATGCCCTTGCCTTCTTCAACAGTGATAACACCGTCGTCGCCGACTTTAGTCATGGCTTCTGCGATTAAATCGCCGATTTCAGTATCAGCGGCAGAAATAGAGGCAACCTGAGCTTTTGCTTCTCTGGTTTCTACTGGTTTGCTGTTCGCTTTCAGTTCGTCAACAACAACTTCCACAGCCTTTTCGATCCCTTTTTTCAGAACCATTGGATTCGCGCCGGCTACAACATTTCTGTTACCTTCTCTTACAATAGCCTGAGCTAATAAGGTAGCGGTAGTAGTACCATCACCAGCTACATCGTTTGTTTTGGTAGCAACTTCTTTAACCAGCTGAGCGCCCATGTTTTCAAAGGCGTCTTCCAGTTCAATTTCTTTAGCAATGGTAACACCATCGTTTGTAATGGTCGGAGCACCGTAGCTCTTTGCTAAGATAACGTTTCTTCCTTTTGGTCCTAAGGTTACTTTGACAGCGTCTGCCAGTTTATCTACGCCAGCGATCAGTGATTCTCTGGCGTCTGCACTGAATTTAATATCTTTTGCCATTTTAATCTTCCTCCTGAAAATTTATAATCTATTAAATGTGGTTTTCTGAATTATTCAACAATTGCTAAGATGTCAGACTGTTTCAAAATCAAGAATTCTTCTTCACCGACTTTTACTTCAGAGCCAGCGTATTTAGAATAGATAACTTCATCGCCTTCCTTTACATCCAGCGGCACTTTTTTGCCATCAACGATTTCACCGGAACCTACAGCAACAACGGTTCCCTGCTGTGGTTTTTCCTGTGCAGAACCTGGTAATACAATACCGCTAGAAGTCGTTACTTCTTCTTCTTTAACTTTGATTACAACCTTGTCTCCCAATGGTTTTAAACTCATTTTTGATTCCTCCATTTTTAATGATTTATGATTTTTATTATTTTCTTCTTGTTAGCACTCATTACCTCCGAGTGCTAACATTATATTAAACCATTCTCTCAAAATTTGCAAGACCTTTTTAATAAATTTAATGACTTTTTTCAGGTTTACTTAATGTTTTTCCATGAAAGGCCCTCTTTAGGGCGATTTCTGGCCTTGTCATTTCTCTTACACTTTAAAAAAGCGTAAATGCCTGCAAATATCAATCGAGTATTTGTACATCTTCCTTCGTCAAAGTAATCTGTATCCTCACTATAAATCGTCCCATCATAAACAGGACAGGCTCCCCTTCAAATTTTTCAGCAAACATTTTGCCACCGCCTGTCCAGACATGGGATTCTGCCCTGTTATCAAATGCCCATCCTGTACCGCAAAAGAACTAAAAGCGCGTTTTTTCACAAATTTTGCTCCCCGATTCCTAGCTTCTTTCTCTGTACCGAAAGGTACTAAGCGTTTTTTTCCGCTCAGAATTTCTTCTGTTTCTGTAAAGCCTGTGAGTGTTTTACCAGATATAAGATAGCTCCCATCTGATGTTTTTATATTCAAAAGCCCTGCCAATCCGTGGCATACCGATGTCACATAACCTCCCTGCTCATAAATCTCTCGGCTGATTGCCTGCAAAGCTTTGTTGTCCGGAAAATCCCAGACCACACCATGGCCGCCTGTATAATAGACCGCCAAATAATCGGAAGCGTTTATATCCGATGGTTTAAGGGAATTTGCCAATGCTCTGTTTTGGAAATCCTCTGAGCCATAAAGAGCAAATACTTCCTCATTAACATAAGCGTTCTTCAGGCTCCGAGGGTCAATCGGCACATAACCGCCCCTGGGACTGACATAATCAAGCACATAACCAGCCTGTATCAATTCCTTCACAAACTCAGTCGCTTCGGACAGCCAGAGACCTGTCGCCTCATTTTTCGTTCCATATTTCGCAGTATTGGTCAAAATCACTAATATTTTTTTCATCTTTATCTCCATTTCATATCAAAAGTTCTGATTGATCACTACAACTTATATACCGTTTCAGATAAAATCTAACCATTAATTCTTCCACCTGCAGACAACAGAACACTTTTCAGATTACGCCTGCCATAAACATAAAAAAGGCATACGTTAAAACAACGTATGCCGCCACACATTATGATTTATTTTATAATCCAAATTCCACTAAAAGCTACTCACCAGCAGCATAATATTAAGCGCTGTAACCAGCAGCCCGACGATCAGTAGGATCGTAAAGTCGATCTTGCCATTGGCAAATTTCCCCATAATTTTCCTGGAGGTTGTCAGGTAAATCTGCAGGAAAATCGTGATGGGCAGTTGTATGGACAGAAGCATCTGGCTGTAGACCAGACCCATAAAAGGGTCGGTGACAAAGAAGATAATGACCAGCGATGCCAGAAAGATGCCAATAATCCCCAGCTGGCTGTGGCGGTCATGAATATCGTAGGGCTCCCTGAACATCCCCGCAACAATGGTGCCGCCCGCCATTCCCGCGGTGACGGATGAGCTGATTCCTGCCAGCAGAAGGGCGAAAGCAAAGAGAAGCGACGCACCCGAGCCCACCAGCGGCTTGAGCATATCCGCGGCCTGCGAGAGCTCTGTGACCTGAAAACCCGCTTTATAAAAGGTCGCTGCCGCCATAAGGATCATGGCGCTGTTGATGGCCCATCCGATAATCATGGAAACCAGCGTATCTGTAAACTCAAATTTCAGCTGATTTTTAATAACAGATTCTTCCTTCGTGTTCCATTGGCGGCTCTGGATAATTTCAGAGTGAAGAAAAAGGTTGTGCGGCATTACCACCGCGCCCAGCACACTCATGATGACCAGCATGGAACCCGGCGGTGTTGAGGGCTTAACCCAGGAAACAGCAGCAGCGCCCCAGTCGACATGGACCATGAGTATTTCGATTAGAAAAGAAACGCCGATTAATGACACAAACCCGATAATCCAGCGCTCCAGCTTTTTATAAGAGTTGCTTAAAAGCAGAAAGAGTGCCAGGGCAGTTACCAGAATCGAGCCAATTTTTATGGGGATCGAAAAAAGCATTTCCAGCGCAATGGCGCCGCCCAGCACCTCCGCCATAACAGTGGCGACGGTTGCCAAAACTGCGGTCGATAAAACTGGTACGCTGAGCCATTTGGGCAGATACTGGCTGGCCGCCTCCGACATGCAGTAGCCTGTCGCAATCCCCAGATGGGCGGCGTTGTGCTGTAAAATAATGAGCATAATGGTCGACAGTGTTACCATCCACAGCAACGAATAGCCATACTCTGCCCCAGCCGCCACATTGGAAGCCCAGTTGCCAGGGTCAATAAAGCCCACTGTAACCAGCAATCCTGGGCCAATGTATTTTAAGATTTCAAGACCACCTTTATGCTCACTATGAGGGCCGCCCTGAAGCCATTGCCTGATTCGATTCAAATCGGATGCACCTCTTTTCAGTTACATTAAAATCGGCATACGCTGTTTCGACGTAAACCGATGTATATTATGCTTCTGTTCAAATCAATCACAAAACGCTTGTATATCGTTTATCTGCTGCCGATTTTCAGTCCCGGCACAGCGTTTAAATACAAGTCGCTTTTTACACCATTGATATAGTTATAATAAGCCATAGAACCGATCATTGCCGCATTGTCAGTACACAATATGGGTGCCGGGTAATAAAGCGCAAGACCGTTTTCCTTTGCCTTTTCCTGCATCATTTCCCGCAGCAGGCTGTTGGCCGAAACACCGCCTGCCATACAGATTTTATCCACCTTTTGCTCCAGCGCGCAGTGAATGGCCTTTTCAACCAGTACCTCAATGACGGCCAGCTGAAAAGAGGCTGCCACATCCTCCACGACAATGGGCTCTTCCTTCATCTTTTTGCTATTCAGGTAATTCAGCACCGCGGATTTTAAACCACTGAAACTGAAATCGTAGCTGTCCTTTTCTAAAAATACCCTTGGGAACTCCACCGCATGGGAATTTCCTTTTTTTGCCGCTCTGTCGATGGCAGGACCGCCGGGATATCCCAGCCCCAGAACCCTCGAAATCTTATCATAGGCTTCTCCTGCTGCGTCATCCCTTGTTTTTCCGATGATTTCAAAGGTCTGGTAATCGCGTACCATCACCAGATGGCTATGGCCGCCGGACACCACCAGGGTTAAAAAGGGCGGCTCCAAATCGGGATGCTGGAGAAAATTCGCAGCGATATGCCCTTCAATGTGATTGACGCCGATTAAAGGCAGACCCAGGCTGTAGGCTAAGGCCTTAGCCTCAGAAACGCCGATTAGCAGAGCGCCTACCAGCCCCGGGCCGTTTGTCACAGCGATGGCGTCAAGGTCTGAAAAACTGAGACCGCTTTCCTCAAGAGCCTCTTCGATAATATACGGCAGTTTCATCACATGATTTCTGGATGCAATCTCAGGCACCACACCGCCATATTTTTTATGAATATCAATCTGTGAGTAAATCCGGTTGGTCAGTACTTTTCTTCCGTCCTCGACCACTGCCACCGAGGTTTCATCACAGGATGTCTCAATGCTTAATATTTTCATAAAACTCACTTTCTAAAATTTTCTTTTTGAATTTTTCATAAACTTTCTCTGGGTAAGACGCTGGCTGAAAAAGCCGCCGCCCACTGCGCAGATCAGGTAAACCACTGCTGCGATAGTGACGATTCTCAAGCCCAAAGCAATAAAATAAGGCTCAGGCACAATGTTGATCAAGACACTCTCATTCGGGTCCAGATACCAGTAGTCGTTGGTGAAAATCAGTCTGTGCGCTGCCTGAAAAACAGCGGTAAAATCAAAAACAGCTGCAAGGCCGGACGCCAGAAGCAGTACCAGACCGAAAACAGAACCGCCAAACACAGCTTTGGCCATCGCAGCCCGGTTCCAGAAAAAAAGCAGAACAAGCCCTGCCAGAAGCAGAACACCGCACACTGCCTGAACGATCACCCCTGCCTTTAAAAGGCCGCGCACATCCTCCATATGAATCAGCTCCTCCTGATTAAAAAGCGGCACGTACAGATCATTTTCCTTCTCGGCATAGATATTAAAATCCTCACGCTCTCCTTTCAGGAAAGCAAAAATTTGCTCGGTCACAGCCGGCAGTTCCTTAGAAGCAATACCGGTTGTCTGGGACACATTATTTTTATCCAGCTGATCCAGAAAAAAGCCGCGGTTAAACACCGCAAACTCCATCGAGGTTATAAGCACAAAAACAGGGAAAACAATCCCTACAATAATCGCTGTCGCTAAAGATTTTTTATCCAAGATCACCCCTCCTCATCATAAGGCCGTTCACGTGGTCCGGGTAATAGTTCTCACGAATACTGGCGGCCGAGAAACCCATTTTTTTGTAAAGGCAAATCGCAGCTGTGTTGGTTTCCTTAACTTCCAGGGTCATACAACTGCATCCCCGAGCTCTGGCGGTGCTGAGCAAAGCCTCCATGAGCAGGGTGCCCAGGCCGTTTTGCCGGTATTTTTCAAGAATACCGACATTCATAACCTGGGCCTCATCCACCACGCACCAGATTCCCGCAAAGCCGGCCACCTGTCCCTCTGCCTCCACCACCAGATATTTTGCAATGGGATTATTATATTCATTGATATAGGACTCGAGCGACCATGAACCCAAGCCGCAGGCCTGTCCAATTTCGTATAATCGGGGAGCGTCCTGCTCCTGCATCTCGCGTATTTTTGCTTTCATGCTACTTTTTCTGCTCTTCAGCATAGGAAGGACGAATGTAAACCGGCTCGACGCTTTTGAAATCCTGCCACTGTTTTTTAAGGGCGCGCTCAACCGTCAGAGTACCCGCCGATGAAGCCCGGTTCATAGATAAATGCTGCTTCACCTTAATGATTCCCGGCAGGGCCTCGACCATTGTTTCATAAAAACGCGGAACGCCATCTCCCAGCAGATAAATCGGACCATCGGTATAATTCTGTAAAATTCCGATAAGCGCCACGATATCCATGACGGAATCCTCAAGCTCGGCCACCATGCCCTCCTCCTCGTTAAAGCGGAACAGGCCCGTATAAACCTGTGACCGCTGGGCGTCAAGGATCGGGCAGACAACACCGTCTGCATAGGGCAGGTTATAGGCCAGTGCTTCCAGAGTAGAAATCGGGATCACCGGCTTATCAAGAGCCTGAGCAAAGCCCTTGACCGTGGCCATGCCAATGCGCAGCCCTGTAAAAGAGCCTGGCCCGTTAACAATCCCAAAAGCGTCCATATCCTGAATGGTCAGACCTGCGTCCTTCAGCATATGGTCGATAGCGGGCATCAGCTTTTCAGAATGTTTTTTCTGAAAATTGACAATGGTCTCACAAATCAATTTATTTTCATCCACCACCGCCGCGGTTGCAACGATTGTGGCCGTATCAACTGTCAAAACTTTCATGGTTAACCTTCTTTATCTTTCTTTTACTTTTTATTATAGCCCAAATGATCTGAAAATAAAACTAAAAAAGCCTAAACTGCAAAAACAGGCGCATGCCGCTTTGGCACGCACCTGTCTAACTTACTTTACTTTTAAATTCTAGTCCTCTCTTTTTTGAAGGCGCTTTTCAGCAGCATGGATTCCCTCCTCATAGTGCTCGATCTTCTGGTTCAGTCGCTCCAGCGTGTTCTGCATTTCTTTCATACGCTCAGCCAGCACATCCCGCTGTTCAACCAGAATGGACTTGCGGGCTTCGACAGTCATGTCCCCCTGCTGAAAAAGGGCAACATAATCGATCAAGGCCTCAATTGGAAGTCCAGCCCCGCGCATACATTTAATAAACTCGACCCAGCCGCAGTCATTTTCTGTAAAATCCCGAATCCCGCTGGCGCTTCGGTTTACTCGGGGGATCAGCCCAATCCGTTCATAATAGCGAATCGTATCCGCAGAAAGATTATATTTTTTTGCCACTTCCGAAATGGTCATGCCTCTCTACCTCCAAATTAAAATTCATTTTATTTGTGTCTATACAGCATAACATCTGGAGTCCACTTCAAGTCAAGCAAAATTTATATTTCTTCTTTATTATCTTTTGGAATCAGCCTCAGCTCTTCGTCAATGGTTGTGAGCAGGCTGTAGGGGTAATACTCATCAGGGATCAGCTTCTGTACCTTGCGCATGGTGACCCCCATACTGATGATCATGTCCATAATTTCGCCATGCATATACTCGTCCGGGCAGTATTTCGCCAGAACAGCCCTTGTTTCAGGGTTCGCCATCAGGTCGCGGACAGGGCAGTCTACTGTGTAAAAGGCATTGTCCTCTTTTTTGCCAAAAATACCCTCCAGCATAGATTGGAACCAGTTCCTCTTTTCTTCCTTGTCCTCAAAAAGGCAGCGGATGTCAAATGTCTCGCTGTCATCCTCGCCGTTGACAAATTCCAGAATCCGGTCCACACTTTTATCGCTCAACAGCCCATTGGTAAAAGTGACAATTTTAGAAACCGGGGTGCCGTGCAGCATTGTCATAAAAAAGTTGTCCTCTGTATCAATGATTTTCCCTGTCACACTCTGAAACTGGGACATGATCACCTCGATCACCTGACGCCCCCTCGGGTTTGCCATGAAGTCATCCATATAGGAATGCCGCGTGAGTTTCGGAAGTGGCGGCGCAGGCAGCGCAACCTCCGCCTCAAGGCGGATATCCCGGCTCGATGCACCAATTAAAACCATATGCAGTCCTTCCTCCTGCGTCCAGGCGTTTCTGGTCGGGTTAAAATAAGTAAAGTCATCTTTAGAGAGCTCGAAGACAACCACCTTTTCCTCTCCAGGCTCCAGATCAATTTTAGTAAAGCCCCTCAGCTCCCGAATGGGACGCTGGACTTTTCCATCCGGCTTTCCAGTATACAGCTGAACCACTTCTTTTCCAGCGCGCTCTCCGATGTTTTTGACACGGCAACTGACCATCACGGTGCCATCATCCGCCGCTGAGGCCTTCATATCACTGTACTCAAAGGTGGTGTAGCTGAGTCCAAACCCAAAAGGATAGCGCACCGGCCGGTTCACATAATCATAATAACGGTATCCTACAAAAATACTCTCGCCATAGTTTACACTGTCCTCTGTTCCAGGAAAGTTGATGTAGGCAGGCGTGTCCTCCAGACGCATGGGAATGGTCTCCGCCAGCCGCCCCGATGGATTGACGCGGCCAAAAAGAATGTCTGAAACGGCAGCGCCTACGGCCTGACCGCCCAGCCAGGCTTCCAGAACGGCCTTTGGCTGATCTTCAAATTCCAGGTCAACCACACCGCCGTTGAATAATACAACGATGGTGTTGGGCTGTTCCTCACAGACACGCTGGATCATTTCCAGCTGGTTTTCGGGCAGCTTAATGGTGGTGCGGTCATAGCCTTCGGATTCCAGCTTGTCTGGCAATCCGGCGAATACCACTGCCACATCAGCCTTTCCGGCCGTTTCCACAGCCTCTCTTACGATTCTTTTGTGTTTTTCATCAGAGCTGTCGGAATAACCCTGGGCGGTCAGCAGCTTCACCCCGTCCGCTGTCTCAGCGGCAATGGCGTCATAGGGCGCCTCGATCCGGTAAGGATTGATCTTCGAACTTCCTGAGCCCTGGTATCTGGGGTCAAAGGCCATTTTTCCGATAACAGCAATGGTCTTTAGTTTTTCCTTGTCTAAGGGCAGCAGACTGTCTTCATTTTTGAGCAAAACCATACTCTCAGCCGCAACGCGGCGCGCCAGCAGGTGCTGCTCATTGATGTCCACAGGCTCTGGCGTGCCGGCTGCCTGGCGGTTTTCCTCTGCCTCAAGGGCAAAGGCAATGAGCCGCTCCGCCATTTCATTGAGCCTTGTCTTTTTAAGTTTTCCTTCCTTGATGGCGTCGAATATTTTGTGATCATTGACGCCGCCGCTTCCCGGCATTTCAAGGTCAAGCCCGGCCTTCACACCCTTTACCCGGTCATAAACAGCCCCCCAGTCTGTCATCACAATCCCCTCAAAGCCCCACTCATTTCTCAAAATTTCTGTCAGAAAATGCTTGCTCTGGGATAAAAATTCGCCGTTTACACTGTTGTAGGAGCACATAACTGCCATTGGCCCGGCTTCCTTAACCGCAATCTCAAATCCCTTTAGATAGATTTCACGCAGGGCCCGTTCGTCAATAAGTGCATTGACAGTCATCCGTCGTGTTTCCTGATTATTCCCAAGAAAATGCTTTAAGGTCGCGCCGATGTGTTCCTTTCTGGCGCCCTCAACAAAAGCCTTGGCCAGATGGCCGGACAGGTAGGGGTCCTCCGAATAATATTCAAAATTCCGGCCACACAGAGGCGAACGCTTAATGTTCAGCCCAGGGCCCAAAATCAGGTCGACGCCTGCCGTGCGGGCTTCCCGGGCAATGGCGGACGCCATCTCCTTGATCAGCGATTCGTCAAAGCTGCAGGCCGCAAGAGTCGCCGGAGGAAAACAGGTCGCTGGGAGACTGTCACCCACGCCAATTTTCCCCTCCTCCTTTTCGGCCTCAACCCGCAGGCCGTGAGGGCCGTCTGACATCACCACTTTGGGAATTCCAAGCGCCTCATAGGATTTGGTCTCCCAGTTATTTTCACCTGAACAGAGTGAGGTCATCTGCTCCAAATTCAGTTTTCTTCTCAATTTAGTAATTAAAGAAGAATCCATGCTCAAAACCTCTTTTCATTTATTTCTTCAATAAGCTGATGGACTTAAGTGCGCACGCGTCAACCGCTGAGATCACTGCTTTCCGGAAGCCGGAAGCCTCCAATGCCCGCACTGCCTCGATGGTCGTGCCGCCGGGTGTGCAGATCTGGTCCTTTAAAACTGCCGGATGCTCTCCTGTTTCCAGCACCAGCTTCGCCGCGCCATATACCGACTGGGCGGCCAGACGGTAAGCCTGGTCCCTGGGGAACCCGTGCAGCACTCCGCCGTCAGCCATGGCTTCGATCAGAAGCATGGTGTAGGCTGGTGCGGAGCTCGCGATGGAGGGCACCACATTCATCAGCTTTTCGCTTATGATCTCAACCCTGCCAAAGCTTTTGAATATGGTCATAACCGCTTCAATATCCTGCTCTGTCATCAAATCATCCGGACAAACCGTCGAGTCCGATTCACCGACAAAAGCAGGTGTACTTGGCTGAGTCCGGATCACCTTAGTATCCTTACCCAAAATATCCTTAACATCACTGAATTCCACACCCACTGCAATGACAATCACAATCACATCTTTTTTGGTATGGCCGGCAATCTCGCGCAGAACATCGGCATAGACAAAGGGCTTAACCGCCAGCACTAGGTAATCCGCTTCACTGGCGACACCGATATTTGATTCGGCCGTCCGAATGCCAAATTTTTCAGCCACCTTCCGGCGCTGTGCCTCCGATGGGTCGTAGGCGATAATTTGCGCCCCTGTAAAGAGACCGCTGCTCACCACACCGCCAATCATGGCCTGAGCCATATTGCCGCATCCAATAAAACCAATTGTATCTTTCATTTTAATCCTCCGTCCGTTCAATTATTTTTAAATTGTAAACCTCAAAACTCAATTACACCTTTATTTTAAACCTCTTTCACCCTTTATACAAACAAATTATGCGCTTTTTACTCACTCATTATTTTACGGCCCTCTGTATAATAAGAGCAAGCTTAATAAAAACAAGGAGAATAAAATCATGTCTGTTTTACTGAATGCGCAAAATCTGACCAAATATTATGAAAAAAACCAGCGTCCAGCTCTGGATCATGTCTCATTTAAAGTATCCTCCGGTGAGTTTGTGGGGATTATGGGCGCCTCTGGCTCTGGGAAAACCACCCTGCTCAATGTCCTGTCCACCATTGATTCCCCCACCGAGGGGAGCATCACCCTCGGCGGGATTGATATACAAGGGCTCAGCGGCAATGCCGCAGCCGATTTCCGGCGGGACCGCCTTGGCTTTATCTTTCAGGAATATTTTCTGCTCGACAGCCTGACCGTTCAGGAAAACATCGCCGTACCGCTTACGCTGATTGGCGCTCCATCCCACAAAATTGACACAATGGTTCAAAAGCTGGCAGAACGTTTTGGCATCGCTTCCCTTTTAGGCAAATACCCCGCCCAGCTTTCCGGAGGACAGCGCCAGAGGACCGCTGCGGCAAGAGCCCTGATAAAAAGCCCCGACATCCTCTTTGCCGACGAACCCACAGGCGCACTGGATTCCGCCTCAGCAGCTGCCCTCCTGAAAAAGCTCAGCGAAGTAAATGAAGCGCTCAAAACCACCATCCTCATGGTGACCCATGACGCCTATGCCGCCAGCTTTGCAAGCCGTATCCTCATTTTTAAGGATGGACACATCACCAAAGCGCTGCACCGAAAAGAGGAGACCTCTTCCCATTTCTATCATCAGATTCTAAACGCTGTCTCAAACTTAGATCAATAGGAGGCTTTTATGAAACTCTTTGACCTTGCCTGTAAAAACCTTAAGAAAAATTATCGCTTCTACCTGCTGTATTTTCTTTCTGTTACCCTTGTTCTCGCGGTTTACAGCTGCTTTAAGGCTTTTTCCATGAATACTTTAGTCATGGAGAAAATATCTGAGGACGGACGGGTTGAGACAATGACCAGTGTGGTCTCTGTGCTCCTCATGGCTTTTGTCCTGTTCTATATGGCTTATTCCAACAGCTTCTTCACAAAACGGCGAATGGAAGAGCTGGGTATTTACGCCCTGCTCGGCTTTCGAAAAACAAAAATAATGAGGCTTCTCTTTTTTGAAAACCTTCTGATCATTTCTGTTGCCCTGTTTTCAGGCTTGATCATCGGCAGCTTTTTTCATAAAGGCGTGGTTCTTCTGCTGGCCGTTTTTCTGAAATTAAAAATTAATCTGTCCGAAGTGCCGCTTTTTAATCCAGCTGCACTTTCTCAAACAATCCTGTTTGTCGCGGCCGCTTTAATTTTTCTTCTCCTGTCCAATGGCTTTTTTTTAAAAAAGGCCAGTATCCTGTCCATGGTAAGGCTTGAAAAGAAAAGTGAAAAGCCCTTAAAACCGCACCCTGCTTCGGCTGTTCTTGGACTAGCATTCCTGGCTTCTGGCTACTGCCTGGCTTTTAATATTACCGCAGGTACCCGCTCCCTCTGGGTCAGTGTTGGATTTCTGCCCATGGCCGGGCTGACCTTTCTTCTGGTCACCGCTGGAACTGTTCTTTTTATCCGCTCCTTTCTGCCCTTTGGCGTCCAGAGCATCCGCAGACATAAAAAACTGTTTTACAGACCGGATACCATCGTGGTTTTACCAAAATTTGTCCACCGTATCCGCAGCAACGCGCGAATGCTGATCCTGCTCACCCTCCTCTCTGCCGCAACCCTTGGTATCCTCGGCTCTACGCTCTGCACCTACTCCTTTTCGGAGCAGGGTCTTTCCAGAATCACCCCCGCTGCCCTTGAGTTTCCAGGCGATGATCCGGAAAGAACGCAGGAGGCCCTCAGCCTTATCCAGCGCCATCACCCTGCGCAGGATTATCAGGTCATTGAAACCAGCCTGCTGATCGCTGCCTCCGACTCACCTGAGCTTCCCGATTTTGAGTATACCAGGAAAAACAATGGCCCGCATTTTGCCATTATGAGCGAGACCGACTACCACCAGAGGATGTCCGCCATGAAAAAAGCCTCCGCACCGTCTCTCGCGCAAAATGAAGCGGTCCTCGTGCGCTATCTGAGCGGCAGCAGCCTGTCTGCCGGAACCGCCTATGACCTCGCATTGCCAGACGGAACATCGCAGCGTGTACATATCGCAGAAACCACTCTGGACAACGCTACCGGCTTTGCCAACGAAGGCGTTGGAACGCTGGTTATTTCAGACGCCCTCTATTCCTCACTAGTGCAATCGGGCCTTGAAACGGCCTCAGTGGTCAGTATCTTTGGGGACAGTCTGTCAGAGGACTCCACCACAGCCGAAGCCCTCTTACCACTTTTCGAGGATGACTACCGTTTTGCCAGCGCCTGCCTTAAGCGGGATGAATTTCTGATTGCCAGCAGTCCAAATCTGCTCTTAACCGCCTTTGGCGCGTTCATATTTTTTATTGCCATGGGCTGTATCCTCTATTTCAAAAGCGTCTCGGATACCAGCTATGACATAAAGGATTTTGAGATTTTAAAAAAGCTGGGCTGTCAAAATAAAGCCCTGCACCGCATCATTGCAAAACAGAACCTGATCCTTTTCAGCATTCCCTGTATTCTCGGCGGCCTGCACAGCTTTTTTGCCCTGCAGTGCTACAATGCCCTCATGCCTCAAATCATCAGCAGCACTGCTCTGCTGCCGCCTTTTATGCTGTCCTACGCTTTGTATCTTCTCGTTTTCGCACTGTACTATATCATCACGCAATACGCCTGCTGCCATATCGCCGACAGAGCCTGATTATGCTATAATAAAACTATCACAAAAAGGAGAACGCCATGAAAAGACAATATCTTCACTCTCTGCTGCTGCTTATCCTCCATCAATTGCTCCTGACTGTCTTTTTGTGCTGCGAATTTTGGCTTCACCTGGATTTCAAAGCTGAAGCGGTGATGCCGCTGTCGGTCATTTTACTGACAGACTCTGGCGCAGCTTTTATCCAGCTCCAGAACTACCGCTCCAATTCCTTTTTAAAACATTACACCCTGGTGTTGGTCTTTGTGTCCTGGTGCATGCTCTTTCTGCGGCTGGAGATCCCGGTTTTTTCGGGGCTTGGCCTCCTGCTCTACGCACTCCTGCCTCTGGTGCTCTCCCGCTTTTTCCTGAGCTTTATTTTCCAGGCATCTGGCTACTCAGGCAAGAAGCCTATTTTATACCTTCAGCTGACACTCACACTGCTGACACTGGTGAGCTTTCCCAGTTCTTACCTGTTTAATCTGCTTCTGGGTGTTCAGTGGCTGGTAAGCATTTCCTCCTTTGGCGTAATCCTTCTGGCCAATAAAAAAAGAAGCCTGTACTTTTTCAGACAGGAAGGGCGCAGCCTGCTGATTTCTCTGCTGCTGATTCTCCTTCCTGCTGTTCTGTACAGCCTCGTCTTCCGGTACAACCCTGTCTTTCTGTCCAACAATGGTCTTTACGTTCTCATCGGGCTGCCGCTAGTCAGCGTTCACAGAATTTTAAAAAACAGCCTGCAAAATACCTCCGAAAGTGGTCGTCCAGCAGTCTCTTTCCTTTTATCGCCCATTGCTCTTTTCGGTGCGGCTGTTTTATCGGCGCTTGGCTGGTTCCTTGCCTTGCCTGTTATTGCAATTTTTATTTTGCTGCACACGGCACTTTGGTTTATTCTGCTTTGCTATTTTGGTGCGACTTATCAAGCGCTCCGGCTTTCGGCTAATAAGAGTAATACTCTCTACAGCGATCCCCTCACCTGGCTTAACCGTGAGGAAGGTCTGAAAAAAGAGTTCTCAAACTACCTTCACGATGCCGTTCTGCAGGATCTTCTGTCGGTGAAAAACCTGGCAGCAAAGGCAGACCGCCCCGAGATCAGAACCTTGATCATCAGTACCTTAAATCGGCTGAACACTTCCATCCGTGATGAAATGCAGGCCTGTTCACCTGCGCTTTTAAGTTCAATGACGCTGAGGGAAAATTTTGAAAAGCTGCTGGAGGGCATCGCGGAAACCTATCCCTTAAAAAAAGTTCAGGTTCGCCTGGACTGCCCCGATGATCTCTTCCTCATCGAGCCCTATAACCGCATCGTTTTCCGTTTAATAAAAGAGCTGGCAAATAACGCCTTTAAGCATTCCAACGCGTCAGAAATCAGGGTCTGCCTGTCTGTGGAGGACCGTTGTGTTCTTCTGTCTGTCCTCGACAATGGAACAGGCTTCACAACCCTGCCTTCCGATCTTTTCAAGCATAAGGGCCTTGCATCTGTTTTGGAAACCCTCACAGCAGCCGGAGGTGCTCTGAATATTACGCCCAATGAGCCTTCCGGGCTTTGTGCTTCTGTAGCCCTCCCCATGAAAGGAGATACTTCTTATGAACATTTTATTGATCGATGACCACGCTCTTTTTGCCAAAAGCCTTGAAATTGTTTTGGCGGATATGCCTGAAATCGAGAGCTTCACGACACTCCAGAACCCATCAGAGGCTGCCGCGCACATTCGCCGGCTTCATCCGGATATCCTTCTCCTCGACATCAATCTCGACACAGTCAGTGATGTAGACGGCATTGCGCTTGCTTCTGGGCTTAAAAAAGAATTCCCCGGCCTGAAGCTTGTCTTCCTGACCGGTTACGACCTCCCGGTTTACCGCCATGCCGCCGAAAAGCTGGAAGCCTGTGGTTTTTTAAACAAAAATCTTGATCCTGACAGACTGCTTGAAAGCCTGATCCAGATTAACAAAGGCGTCCCTGTCTTTCCCAGGGCAAATGAATATATCGAAGAACTGACCGCAACAGAAACGAAAATTTTACAGCTATTATCAGAGGGGTATAAGCGCAAAGCCATCGCTGAGATACTTTTTTCAAGTGAGCGCACAATTTCAAACCATATTCAGCATATTTTTGACAAGCTCGATGTCTCCTCCTCGCTTGAGGCTGTGACAAAGGGCATAAAATTAGGCTATATCCGTCCTTTCTACCATAAAAAATAAGCCCGTCCCACAATGGGGGCAGGCTTATTTTCATTTCACATTAGCATAAACATTGCAAAGCTGAACATCTGCTCCTCCAGCGCCTGGAAGGTGTCCTCCGCCATGGGAATATCTTCTTCCGCAATGCCATACTTTTCCATATTTTCGTCTAAATTATTGTAATACTCTGATTTAATCTCCATTCCTGCCTCCTAATAAACCGCGTATTCTTTCACAAAACGCAGCAGTGCCTGATATTTATCAATTTCCACATCGCTGACTCTGAGAATGGATTTATCCAGGCTGAAGATATAGCGCCCTCCAGGTGCCAAAATGTCAATGATTTCTTTTGCCTTGTCCTGAATCTCATTCAGTGTTCCTGTCTTCAGCATTGCCAGCGGATAGAAGCCAGTAAGTATGAACTTGTCTCCCAGTTTTTCCTTAAAGACCTTCGGATCTCCAAACTCAGCCATCAGCTGGCATCCTGCGGGCAGCTCACGAATATAATCAAGAAAGCGTGTGAAGTCATGCTCGAGGAAAATCGAGACGTTCGTATTTGTTTTTACCAGCTCCTCCACCAGCTTTTTAAAGGTCGGCCAATAAAAGCGTTCAAAATCCTTTTCCTTCATATAAGGCGCCATGTGCAGCGGAATCATACAGCCCCCTGCCTTTTTCGGCGTTCCCTTGGCGCCAGTCTTGATCATCAACGGCAGAATCGCTTCGCAGGCAGCCTCCACTTTGTCCGGCACACGCCGGATATCCATCATCATGCCCGTGAAGGATCTCAGCAGGTCAGCGATAAAATCAAAGGGAGCGTCGGTCTGGGCAAAGGCTCCTCCAAGATTTGACTTCCCATATTTCAGGCACAGCTCATTTTTAGAGGCCCCAATCTGCCCCATGGTGCTGTAAAAGGTATGGAAGCCCTTTGCCAGCGCTGCCGAGGACAAGGGCCAAGGCTTATCCAGCTCAGTATACAGTCTTGGGATAACGCTGTCCCATAAAAATTGATAGGGCTCCGCGATCAGAACGTCGTATTCTTTGGGTTCCATGGCCGCAATCTCAGGGTGCTGTAGAAAACCATCTGTCCCCATCACAAAATGCTTTGCCCCCAAAATTTTATAAAAGTGGGCAAAACGGACGGCTGTTACGCCGAGATTATCGCTCTCAAAGTCCTGCGCTGCTTTTTCCATGGCGTCGATCAGGTATTTTATATCATACTGCTGTGTCTTAAGATCATAACCGGCGTATTCCAAGGCCGCCGCGCCATCCATGTTCAGGTTGATGGGCACGCGCTTTGGTATTTTACCTGCGCGCACATCCATATAAAGCTGATTTCGTTCCTCTGTCATTTTATGTAAATTATTCTCCATTTGTCTCCCTCTGTTCCACCCGAACTTAATTTTTCCGGTTCATCATCTCTTCACGCATTTCTGGCAGTTCTTTTTCATTGATATTGTAGAAAAACAAAAATACAACGCCAACAAGGAGTAATCCTGCCGGCAGCAGCATCGAGATCATGTTAATGCCGCTCACCACCTGGGCTGTTGGTTCAACCCCGGCCTGAAAGCCGGTTGATGCCAGCCCGAAGGCAGCGATGCTGGTTGAAAAGACAGCTGCAACCTTAATGGACAGCTGGAATACGCTAAAGATTGCTGCTCTGGCGTTTTTACCGGTTCTATACTCACCAAAGTCAACAATGTCTGCGTACATGGCTGTATTCACAACATTCCCAAGGGAATAACCCAGGTACCCGATGGACGCCAGAATCGTAACCAGTGTGGGATTTCCGCTGTTTAAAAACATCAGTACAAAACATACCGCCATCACAGCGTTGCCGCACATATAGGTCGTTCTCTTGCTGAGCTTTTTAGTGATAAATGGAACCAGCGTCGCCCCGATGAACAAAAGAATATTAACAGAACCAAAGAATACAGCAACCTTGGCCGGATCGTTGACCACATATTTAAAAAAGTATGGGAACATCGAAAATACCAAAAGGCTTGCTAGAATCCGGGTAACGTCGGTCAGGAAAAGCAGCAGCAGCGGCCGTGTTGTCACAATCTGTTTGAGCATATCCTTCACGGAAGGCCCATTATTTTTAGTGTCCTTAATTTCTTCCTTACTGCTCATAACTTTGCGGTCTTTAGTTGCAAAGAAAAGAGTCAGATAGGTAAAGACGATCATCAGGCCCACGAAAACAGCTGTCACCAGGAATCCCTGCTCGGTATAAGCGTTCGCGCCGCCAAAGAAATAAATCATTGGAATCAGCGTCCAGCCGGCAATAATTTTACCAATGGCAGCCCCCTGGCCACGGAAGGTGGAAAGCTGCACCTTTTCCTTGGGATCATCGGTTAGGGATGAGTTCATGGAGGTATAGCCAATGTAGGCCACATTCGTTGAAATACAGAAAACCGCATATACAATGGCTCCTACTGCAATCAATGCCGCCTGCGGCAAAAAGCTCAGATTAACAAATAAAATCGCGTTGGTGATAAATATACATATCGCACCGATAAACAGCCACGACCGGTACTTGCCCCAGGGCAGATGGCTTTTTTCGATAAACGGCCCTAAAATCGGAACACTGATGGTGTCTATAATCCGCCCTACAGTCATGATGATCCCTGCCGTTACCGCCGAAATACCAGCTACATCGGTAAAAAAGATCAACAGATAGGAATTTGACAGAGTTACCATCATCTGGAATCCAACATCTGCAAAGCCATAGGAAAATTTTACAAAATTCCCCAGTTTTCCTCTTGTATCATTCATTATTTTTTCTCCCTCTCTACCGTATCTTTTCATATCAAAAGCTTGATGATAAATCCGAACAGTTTTTCCTGCGTTGCCTGCCAGTATGGCTCCAGATAAACATTTTCCTCATAATCCAGACCGTTGGCCTCACAGTATTCTTCCCAGCTCGCCAGATAGTTTACTTCCTGATTCATGATTGACCTCCTAATATTTTCCGTATTCTTCCACAAATTCGTACAATGCCTTAACATTTTCAGGTGTTCCGTCATTGGGGTATGTAATGCCTTTGGAAACCGTGAAAATATAGCCTCCGCCGGGTGCCAGAATATCCATTTGCTTTTTGGCCTCATCGATAACCGCCTGCCTTGTTCCATACTGCAGAAGCGATACATCGTAACCGCCGGTAATACACATCACCTTTCCAAGCTTGTCCTTAGCCAGCTGATGATCCATGTATTCAAAAACACCAAGGATACGGCCCTTTGGCAAATCCTGCAGATAGTCGTAGTAACGCGTCCAATCCCCCTCAAAATAAATGCGCATGTATTGTCCTCTTGCCGCCATCCGTTCCACCAGCTCTTTAAAGCTTGGCCACCAGAGTTTTGCAAAGTCCTTTTCCCGCATAAATACAGGCATATGGAGCGGCATACTCACCAGCTTGCCCGGTACTGCCGGGAGCTGCGCTGCCAGCCGGTCCATCAAGGGCATCACCGCTTCCGCTGCTGCTGCCACCTTCTCAGGCTGTCTCCGAATGTCCATGGTTATGGCAGAGAACCCGCGGATCATATCGGCGATATAATCCATCGGTGCCTCGACAAGTCCTCCACCGGTCAAAGGAAGGCCATATTTCTGGCTCACCCGGGCTGCTTCCATCAAAATCGGCGTATTCATATCATTCTGAATACTCATGGCCCGTACCAGCGAAACGCTGCTGCTGCCATTGGCCGGGTCTAAAGCCTTGTAAACTCTAGGCAGTATCCTGTCGACAATACACTTAAAAGGATCTGCAATCAATTCGTCGTATTCCTCTGTTTTCATACAGCATACTTCAGGGTGCTGCATGATGCCTGTTTTCCCTTCATTAAAGCTCTGTGATTGTAATGATTTGTAAAACAAAGGATTTCTTGAAAATAAAAACGGCGCTGTATCTGTTGCAAAATCCCGGGCCAGCTTTTCCATGGCCTCACCCATGATTTTAGGATCGACTGTCGAACCCTTAATCGGATATCCAGCGTAATCAATGGCCCAGTATTCACCAAACCTTGTTTCATGGGGCACCCTGTCTGGCTGCTCAAGACTAACCGCCTGAATGTAGCGCTTTTCTCTCTCTTCACACAACTTCATAACGTTCGCATCACTCATAATTTCCCCTCCCTATTTTTGAATATAAAATTTTATATTCAATTTTATATTCAATATAATATACTCCGACCGTTTTTTTGTCAAGTATTTTATCTTAAATTTATTTTTTTTACAAAATAACATTTTCATCCTTTAAATCGTGCGGTTTGTAAACAATTATGTTATAATAATTAAAATAGTTTAAAATCGAGGATACTATGGCACAATATAAAAATGGCATTGAAACAAAGAAGAAAATTTTACAAACTTCAAGGGAGCTTTTTTATAGATATGGCTACCGCCAGACGACCATTGCGATGATCGCTGAAAAGGCCGATATTCCAGTCGGACTGGTTAATTACTATTATAAAAAAGAAGCACTGGTTGGCAGTATTTACCACGAATTTATACTCGCGATCAACGAAATGGTTGATGATCAGCTTGCAGCACAGCTGGAAAACCATCTTCAAAAGCATATTTTGTTCAATCATATTTTTTATATTAAAATTTTTGAAGATCCAGCAAATAAAAGCCTCTACGAACTCCTTCTCACCAAAGATCTGGTTTTAAAGGAAACACACCAGTTTGTGCGTGAATCCATGATGGCCGTTATTTCAGAGTTTGACTTGCACATCCAAAAGGAAGTGTTTCAAAAGCTGATGATCGCTGAGTATGGGGCAAGGAAATATCTTCTGAAAGACTGCTTTGAAACCTTGGATCCTGTAAAATCAAAGGATTTTATCAACTTCCTGGCAACCATAACCGTACGGCTTGCAGGTATTGACACAAATATTATTGAAAAGAATTTAATAAAAGCGGACAGACTTCTCAAACTTCTCGATACCTCTGACATCTGCTTTTTAATTAAAAAAGACTGCTAATTGATATTTAAGGACATTTATCATGAAATCTATGCTATGCCAATTTAAAAAAGTTCAGACAAAACCTCTTCCTCATATTCTCAAAGTTATGAACATCAGCGAAAAAAAGCTTTTTGAACTTTTTGAAATGTGGATTAATCAGGGAAATATCACCCCTGTTCATCCGGTTTTTAAAGAGCTCAAAAAAAGGCGCGATGCCGAAATTAAAAGAAAACGTCAGGAAAAACAGGAGCTTGAGCTTTTAAAGTACAAAGAGCTCCGCCAAAGAAAATATTCAAATAAGCAAATCGCAAAAGAAATGCATTATCCTTATGACAAGCTCAATTCCTTTCTGAAAAAATGGTATAATACGCTCAGGCGACAAGGTTTAAGCAATGAGGCTATCGCTAAAGAGCTGAACGCCAGCAAAAATGAGCTGACCCCCATTATTCTTGCCTATGAAGAGCGCCAGCGAATGCATGAAGAAATGCGCAGACGCCGCATCGCGGAAAACAAACGCTATGCCAAGACTCATCTCAAACGTATCCGCGAGGATCTGAAAGGGCCCTCCGAGTACTTTATTTTTGATACCGAGGCAGTCCAGTGCCCGGATGAGCTTATCGAGATTGCCGTCATCGACTGCAAGGGTACCACTGTGTATAACAGCCTGGTAAAGCCCAGCCACAAAATCAACTGGCGTATCAGCTCACTTACCGGCATTACCAATCAGATGGTCATGGACAAGCCTTCCATCCATCAGGTAATGCGTGATCTGCATGATCTGATCGCCGGAAAAACACTGATGTCTTGGGGCATTGACTATGATTCTGTACTGCTGAGAAAATCCATTGATTCCACAGGCATCGATCTGAACTGCAAATTCTGCTGTGCACAAAAAATTCATATGGGGTTGGTGGAAGACATCAACCAGATTGCTCTCCAAAGGGCCGCGGACTGTGATATGCAGAACCACCGGGCTCTGGATGACTGCAAACTCGTGCTGGATGTGCTCAGAAAGGATATTGAGATGATTGACAATAAGTCCGCTGGTTTCAAACAGCGGACACCTGCTGAAAACAACGGCGGCAATACGATCTTTATCCCGCGGTCAGAGCCGCTTGCCGCTACACCCTAAAAGAAAGGAACCGACTCATGGACAACACAGAAAAGCTGACCTATGCTTATCCCGCTGTTTTTACACTTAAAAGTGAAGATAGTATTACCTTTGGTTTTCCGGATCTCGGCGTTGAAGGCATTCCTATAAAAGCGGCCGACCTTCCAAAGGCTTTCGATATTGCCGCCGAAGTTCTTGGAAAATGGATAAACGAATGTTTTATTTTGGAAAAACCGCTGCCTGAGCCCACAACTCTAGAAAACCTGAATTTAACCCCGGATCAGAAGGGGCTGTGGATTGAAATTGTAGAAGCATAAAAAAGACCCATCAATGGGTCTTTTTTGTTATCTTATAATCGGTATAAGTCGTTTCAGCGTATACCTGCTTTCGTATCCACCTCTTCTTTCAAAGGGATTGACGGCGCAGCACCCATTCGGGTAATACAAATGGATGAGGCAGTCGCCGCTCTGTAAATTGCCTCTTCATCACTCATTCCCGCTTCAATTCCAGCCAGATAGTAACCAGTAAACGTATCTCCCGCGCCCGTCGTATCCACCACTTTTTCGCATTCCACCACGGGCTGGAAAAAACTTTTATATGAATCCGCAAACATTGCCCCTTCACTTCCAAGAGTTAAAACAATTTTTGCTTTTGGGAAACGTTTAAGTAGCCCTGAGAGGATTTTATCGGGCTCTTTTTCTCCCGTCAGTGCCGCTCCCTCAATCTCATTGAGCAGAAAAATATCCACCAGCTCCAGCGGCAGATTCAGGCAGTCATTATCCATCGGAGATGGATTCAATGCAATTCTGGCCCTCTTCTCTTTTGCCGTCCGCATCATTTCCGCAATAGCACTTGTCTCGTTTTGGAACAGAACCAGATCACCCTCATGAAGTGTTTTTCCAACCTTCTCAACATAAGCACTGTCCGGCATGCCATTGGTTCCCCGATACAAGATAATACAATTCTCGCCATGCTCATCCACCTGAATAACCGCATGTCCGTTTGTCTCCGCAACCCTCTGAAGCAGCCCTGTCCCTACTCCGCTCGCTTCCATAATATCGACCAGAAATTGAGCGTCCTCGCTCCCGGCGAATCCCGCATGACGTACCTCAGCCCCGGCGTGCGCCAAAGCGACAGACTGGTTAAGCCCCTTTCCTCCTGGAAAAACCGAACGCTCCTTTGAGGATAGCGTCTCACCCGGACGTACGATTTTTTCCATGGAATAGACATAATCAATATTTAAAGAGCCAAAATTCACGATCATCTTTTTCATCTCCTTTTTTCTTCATTATAACCGGTCACACTTAAAATTCCCAGTATTTTATTCTTGAGTAAATCTTGAAAAACTGTTAATGTTAGCCATTATAAAATTATGGTATAATACTAGGGAATAACTTTTATAGAAAGGAAAACCGAATGTACTATAACTTATGCCTGCTTTTCACATACTTTTTTCTTTACGCCGTTATCGGATGGTGCTGCGAAGTTGTATTCTGCTCTATTCCAAAGAAAAAGTTTATTAACAGAGGTTTTTTAAATGGCCCATACTGCCCGATATATGGGGTTGGCGCAATCATCATTGTTTCTATTTTAGGACCATACATTAACGACCCTGTCAGCGTATTTTTCGTAGGTGTCGTCTCGACCTCTGTACTGGAATACATTACGAGCTGGGCCATGGAAAAGCTGTTCCACGCAAAATGGTGGGACTACTCAAATCGTAAATTTAACATCAATGGCCGTGTCTGTCTCAGAAACTCATTGCTTTTCGGTGTGATGGCACTTACTCTGATGTATCTTGTCCACCCGTTTGTGGAGCGTATCATCTCACGTTTTTCACCCTTTTGGCTTGAAGTCCTGGCGACCTCTCTTGCCGTGCTTATGATTGCCGATCTGGTTACCTCTACATTGGAAACCCTCAACTTTAAGAACAAGCTTAACCGCGTATCTGAGCTGGCAACCAGTGTCACTGATGACCTTAAGGAAAAGGGCGTGGAGACAAAGGGACAGCTCACCCAAAAGATTACAGACGTCCGAAATGCACAACATGAGCTTCTCGAAACAGCCAAAGACGATGTTCAGAAGCATGTTGATGAGTTTACGGGCCGACTATCTGAAAAGGCCGCCTTCCGCCGCTATTCACACAGCCGCATCATCAATGCTTTCCCAAGTATGATTTCCAGGGATGATCCCGATTCTCTGAATCTGTACCGTGAGGCAATGCTGCACACGAAAAAAATCCGAAAGCTGCACAAAAAAGCGAAAAAACAGGCTAAAAAGTCTCAGGAAAAATAATTTGAATAATGTTATAATAAAAGCGGACCCTTTTGGTCCGCTTTTATTATTTTATACATTTATTAATACAGAAAGGACTTTTTATGTCACAAAACAAAACCCTTGTTCTCGCAGAAAAACCTTCTGTTGGAAAAGATATTGCCCGTGTCCTGAAATGCAAAAATGGACAAAATGGTTATCTCGAAAACGACCGCTACATTGTCACCTGGGCTCTTGGCCATCTCGTATCACTGGCCGATCCCGAGGCCTATGGCGAAAAATATCAAAACTGGAATATGGAATCCCTTCCCATGCTGCCGGAGCACATGAAGCTCACTGTTTTAAAGGGCAGTGGAAAGCAGTATAAAATTGTTTCCTCCCTCCTGGGCCGCTCCGAGGTTAAAGATATTGTCATCGCGACCGATGCCGGTCGTGAAGGTGAGCTTGTTGCCCGATGGATTCTGGATAAGGCACACTGCCATAAACCAATCAGACGCCTGTGGATCTCCTCCGTAACGGATAAAGCTATCTCAGAGGGCTTTAAAAATTTAAAACCCGGCACTGAATTCAATAATCTCTACCGCGCCGCACAATGCCGAGCCGAGGGCGACTGGCTGGTTGGGCTTAATATTACAAGAGCGCTGACCGTTAAATACAATGCCCAGCTTTCTGCTGGCCGTGTTCAGTCCGCAACGCTTAACATGATCGTCGAACGCGAAGAAGCCATTAAAAATTTCAAACCAAAGCCTTATTACAATATCCTGGCTAAAACACCACAATTCACACTCACCTGGCAGGGCCAGCATGGAAAGAACATCAATTCAAAAGAAACTGCAGAAAAAATACTTCAGAAGATGAAGGGCAAATCCGCTGTTATCAAGGATATCAGCAAAAAGCCAAAGAAAAGCACATCCCCAGGCCTTTATGATTTGACCGAGCTTCAAAGAGACGCTAACCGCCTTTTTGGCATGAGTCCGAAAGAAACCCTGAATATCATGCAGCGCCTTTATGAAAGCCATAAAATTTTAACCTATCCCCGCACCGATTCAAAATACCTGACACAGGACATTGTGCCAACGCTCTCGGAGAGGCTCAAAACAATTTCCATCGGTCCTTATAAAGCGGCTGTCAGCGAGATCCTCAAGCTCGGCATCCATACAAACAAAAGCTTTGTTGATGACAGGAAAGTTTCCGACCATCATGCGATCATTCCCACCGAACAGCGCGTGATACTGGCAAACCTCAGCACCGATGAGCGAAAAATTTATGACCTGGTCATCAAGCGCTTTCTCAGTGTTTTTCTGCCCCCCTATGAATATTTGCAGACAACAGTCACAGCTGATATTGCCGGAGAAGCGCTGACTGCAAAAGGGCGTGAAATTATAACACTTGGTTATAAAAAAGTCTATGAAAATCAATCCGAGGAGGACGACGATGAGGATAACGAAGACCAGCAATTGCCTTCACTGAAAAAAGGGAACGCTCTTGCTGTCTCCCAGATTTCTCTAAAAGAACTCGAAACAAAGCCTCCGGCGCGTTTTACAGAAGCTACGCTGCTGTCCGCCATGGAAAATCCTCAAAAAGTAGTGAAGGTTGACGCTAAAGCTGCCAAAACCCTTGGTGAAACCGGCGGTATCGGAACCGTTGCCACCAGAGCCGACATCATTGAAAAGTTATATAAGATGTTTGTTATTGAAAAAAAGGGAAACTCCCTTTATCCCACCTCAAAGGGAAAACAGCTCATCGACCTGGTTCCTGCTGATTTAAAATCGCCGCTCATGACCGCAAAGTGGGAACGCCAGCTGGAATTGATCAGCAAAGGGAAAAGCGATCCTGAGGCCTTTATCGCGGACATTAAAACCTACACCACTGAACTGGTCAATGATGTTAAAAACAGTAACGAAAAATTTGTTCACGACAATAAAAGCGGACAAAAATGTCCGGAATGCGGGAAAAATCTGCTTGAAGTTAAGGGCAAATACGGTATGATGCTCGTGTGCCAGGACAGAACCTGCGGCTATCGAGAAAATGTGAGCAAAAACACGAATGTCCGCTGTCCCGAATGTCACGTTAAACTGGAAATACGCGGCAAAGGCGACGGTGCTCTTTATTTCTGCAAGCGCTGCGGGTTCAGAGAAAAGGTTTCTAGCTTTAACAAAAAACATTTTGACGGCAACCGGAAAAACAGTAAACGCGAAGCTCAGAATTATATGCGCAAAATGAAAAAAGAAAATCAGGAAGCTGTCAACAATCCTTTTGCAGAAGCCCTGGCAAAGCTAAAGGAATCAGAATAGTTTTTAAGGCTTTCTGACACTTATCAGAAAGGAGATGCCTCTTATGCTTTGTCACAGCCAATTGAATCTTTTAAGCCAGCTGACAGCCCTCCCTCTTCCAGTCCATCCAGAGGACCTGCCCATCCCTGTTTCTGAGATGGTGGCTGTTCACCGCCGCCATTATCCAAAACTGGCAGGCGACGCAGCCATGACCTCCAAAGAGTGGCGCCATTCTCTGGAGCTTATTCAGGAAGACAGTGCTCTGATGTCACTCCAGATTCTCAGACAGGCCGATGAACCCCGAACTGGGCTTTATGGTCTCTGTTTTACCTCAGATTCGCCTGAAACAGGCATTATCACCTTCAGGGGAACCGTTGGCCTTGGTGGATGGATTGATAACTATAAAGGCGCTTTTTCCGCAGAAACAGACCAACAGAAAAATGCTTTCCGCTTCTATGAAGACTGCAAGGAAGAATTTGGCTTTTCAAATTTTGATTTAGCAGGCCATTCTAAAGGCGGCAATGATGCGCAGTATATCACTATTCTAAACGGCGAGTGCATCAATCAATGCGTCAGTTTTAACAGCCCTGGTTTCTCGGCTGATTTTATCGGCAAATATTATCGGCAAATTCAAAAAAACAGGAATAAGATCACTGCCTATGAAGGCGCCTATGATATCGTCAATATATTGCTGACCAGTATTGCCGGAAAGCGGCTGGTCATTGAAACCGGCTCAAAAACACCTAAAAATAATCATAAGCCTAATCATATTCTTGATACGCTTGGACATATCGGCCTTCCGGGGAAACGACATCCCCTTTACAGCAGCATCCAGAGCATTACCGTTGCCATGACCTTTGCTGTCTTTCAGGCCAAAAGAAATTTAAGACGTAAAAACAAAAAAGATCCTGCATAGAGCAGGATTTTTTTATTACTTTGATTAGCAAGATCATATTAGCGCAAATAAAAAAACAGCCAAAGCTGCTACAAAATGCCAAAAAATAAAATGGAGCGGAAGACGAGATTTGAACTCGCGACCCTCGCCTTGGCAAGGCGATGCTCTACCACTGAGCCACTTCCGCATAGAATTATTATTTTGTTTTACGTACCACATCTCCGGCTTTTGAAAGCATCCCGGACTAAGCGATTCACACCAAATCGAAGATTTGGGTTCTCTGCTTATACCACTGGCTACTTCCGCTTAACTTCGCTTGAATAATTTTCATCAGCGAACATATATTATTATAATTGCTTCCCTTTATTTTGTCAAGCACTTTTTTAACTTTTTTCATATAAATGTGTTTGTTTTATATTAAAAGTGGTGCGGATGAAGGGAGTCGAACCCCCACATCATTAGATACTAGATCCTAAGTCTAGCGCGTCTGCCAATTCCGCCACATCCGCACAATGCAGCGTTACTCAGACGAGCAAAGCATCTGTATGTAACGTGCTCAATTATAATAACAAATGACGCCACCAGTGTCAAGATTTTTTTAACCTTTTTCTGCTGATTTTTTACATTCAGGCGTATAAATTCAAGCGCTCTCCCCTTACAAATCCCATCAGGGTCACTCCATGCTTTCTAGCCAGCTGAACACTTCCATTTGTGGGCGCAGAAATGGATAAAACACAGCGGATACCATTTTGGATAATCCAGGTCATTACCTCGCTTGGAATTCTGCCAGTTGTTAAAAGCATTTTGTTTTCAGGCGTAATCCGGTTCAGCAAAATACCGCCAAACAGCTTATTATAGGTATTGTAACGGCTGACGTCATCGTAAAACAGTACGGCCTCACCCTTTTCGTAGAGCCCAATGCTGTGCACTCCGCCAGTTTTTACAAAAAGCTCCGACTTCTGGCTGAAGCCTTCCATCATTTCAAAAAGGCCCTTTTCGGTCAACCCGTATCGTCTCAATACTGTTTGAAAATCCGCCTCGAAAGGGTAGGTCTTTTTTTCTTCATTCCTTGTGAGAATACTCTCCTCAGACAGTTCGAAAAAATCTTTTATTTTTGATGTCTTCTCATGGCTGTCAATATAAACAACCGCTCCTGTCTTTACAGTGCTTCGCTCTATTTCTATTTTATTTACCTGCTGAATATCTTTTATAAGGCCTTTCAGGTAAAAAAAGCCGACGCCCAACTCTTTTAAATCTTGGGGCGTACTCATCAATGAGATCATTTTCTGTCCATTAAGGTATAAGGTGACCGGATACTCCTCAACCATTGGGTCAAAGATCCTTTTGGCGCCTCTCGGCGTGATTTTTACAATTTCTTCCAGCTTCACTGACATCGCCAACTCCTTTTAAGTGCTTTGTTAAATCGCCAGGGGTGTTTAAATTACAAAAAAGGCTCCAATCCGGGGTGTAAGCCCGGGCATCCTTCTCTGCTATATAATAGATATTTTCCCGGCTTAAATAATGAAAAACGCTCTTTCTTCCACTTTTTAAAAAATACTCTGCTGATGGCAGCAAGTCCCTTGAATAAAAGGCATTGAAGGGCTCAATCCACTCTTTATAACGTGTGACACAGCCTTTTTTATCAGGATTTTCTTCTAAAAGTGTCATCATATGCCGAATAAAAACTAAATCATAATTAGGCATATCACAGGCTGTAATATAAACATAGTCTGACTGGCTGTAAAGCAAAGCGGTATAAATTCCTGTCAAGGATGCTGAAATATCTAAAATATCCGGATATACGCCTGTAATTCCATGAATACCAACAATCTCATCCTCACTGCAGCCAACAATGATTATTTCATCAAACAAGACGGCCAGCTGGTCAATGATGGATTGCAGCAGGGCTTTACCTGAAATAACCAGGTTTTTTTTATCTTTTCCCATTCTGGTGCTTTTTCCACCAACCAGGATGGCTGCTGTTTTATACTTTTTCATTGTCTTTCTCCCAGAATATGAAAACACTCCCTCCACCACCAACCATGATGAAGGGAGCCCACATTTATTTTGCTTCTTCTAAAAAGACTTTACAAACCTTAAACGGTGGAATTTTAGCGATTGGATCGACCTTACCACCAGTCAGACAATTGGCACCCTTGTCACCATAATGGAATGGCATAAACAGGGTGTTTTCCTGAATTCCTTTATTATAGACTGCTTTTGCAGTTACAGAGCCTCTTGGTGATGTTACCTGAATAAACTGGCCTTCTGAAAAGCCGTTTTCTTCAGCTGTTTTGGGATTAATTTCGAAGAAAGGATCTCCTACGATCTCCTGTATCCCCGCTGTTCTTTTAGTCATCGTGCGGGTATGATAATGCTGCAGAATACGTCCAGTCATCAGAATCATCGGATAGGTTTCATCGGGCTGATCTTCCGGCGCAATATAGTGCGCAACATTAAACATGCCCTTTCCGCGTGTAAACTGGCCTTTATGCAGGAATTTAGTACCTTCCGATTCTTTGTCAGGACATGGCCACTGAATGCGGTCGCCGCGTTCCAGACGCTCGTGTGACACACCGGCGTAGCTCGGAGTGACCGATGCGATTTCATCCATAATTTCGGCTGAGCTGCTGAAATTAAAGCCTTCAGCGCCCATACGCTGTGCAAGCTCACAGATGATTCGCCAGTCCTCTTTTGCCACGCCAGGCGCCTTCACGGCTTTTCTAAGCAATTGTATCCGGCGTTCGGTATTGGTGAATGTGCCGTCTTTTTCAGCATAAACCATTGCTGGGAGAACAACATCTGCATATTCTGACGTTTCAGTCAGGAAAATATCCTGGAGTACGATAAAGTTTGCCTTTTCAAAGGCTTCCTTAACATGATTTGTGTTGGGATCAGAAACCAGCGGATTCTCACCCATGATATATAAAAACTTCACGATGTTTTTATCCACATCATCAACAATTTCCGTAATCGTATGGCCTGCATTTGTCGGCAGCTCTGTTCCCCATGCCTGTTCAAATTTGGCAAGAACATCTGGGTTATTCGTCTTCTGATAGCCCGTAAAATCGCCTGGAAGTGCACCCATATCACAGGCTCCCTGAACGTTATTCTGACCACGAAGCGGGTTAACACCACAGCCTTCACGTCCAATCTTGCCAGTCATCATTGCCAGATTAGCGGTACTCATAACGCCATCGGTTCCGGTAGCGTGCTGGGTCACCCCCATTGAATAGAAGATGCCGCCTTTATCCTTAGTCGCATATAAACGTGCTGCCTTGCGCATTTCTTCGGGATCTACACCACATATCTCAGCGCATTCTTCTACTGTAATTGTATTTAAATATTCTTCAAGCGTATCGAAATTTTCAGTCCGCTCGTTAATAAAATCACGGTCTTCCAGATGTTCATCCAGAATTGCTTTCATCAAACCATTAAACAAAGCAACGTTGGTGCCTGGTTTGATCTGAAGATAAACATCGGCATATTTTGCCAGTTCAATTTTACGTGGTTCCGCCACGATCAGCGCCGCGCCTTTCTGTACGCGCTGCTTGATCTTAGCACCAATGACCGGATGCGTCTCGGTGGTATTTGAACCACTGACGAGAATAACATCCATCACGTCAACTTCTTCGATACTGTTTGTCATGGCACCGCTGCCAAAGGATTTAGCCAGCCCAGCAACGGTAGAGGCATGACAAAGTCGCGCACAATGGTCAACATTGTTCGTCTTACCAACTGATCGAATAAATTTCTGGAATAAATAGTTCTCTTCATTGGTACAGCGGGCTGACGAAAAACCTGCAACAGCCTGCGGGCCTTCTGAAATCGCTTCTTTCAGCTTCTGAGTAATCAGATCATAAGCTTCTTCCCAGGTTGCTTCTTCCAAAACGCCATTTTTTCGAATAAGCGGCGTTTTCAGACGATCCTCACTGGCCACAAAGTCATGGGCAAAGCGCCCCTTAACACAAAGAAGATTATTGTTAACATTGCCCGGAACACTCATGACATCTGTAATCTTGTTATCCCGAACCTTTAATTTCAAAGTACAGCCTACGCCGCAATAAGGGCAAATTGTTTCTACCGTGTCGGTATAAGGCAGCGGCATGAACTTTTTCGGCGCCAGTGCACCTGTAGGGCATTCAGCAATACAATTCCCACAGTTTACACAGTTTGAGTTTTTATCGCCGCGCAGCATATCGAAAACTGGATTAATATTTGTTTCGTAACCACGGTCGCATTTTGCTAAAACATGATTGCACTGAAGGTGTTCACAAACCTTAACGCAACGATTACATAAAATACATTTGTTGGGATCATAAGTATAAAAAGGACTTGAATCATCGATTGGCTGACCTTTTTCCAAGGACTGGCCAAAGCTTTTCACTTCGTCATACTCGATACAATTTCCATTAAGATCAACAAAACGGCAGGTGCCAAATTTGTAGCAGGTAAAGCAATCAAATGTATGATCTGAGAAAAGCATTTTTAAGACAAAGCGGCGCGCTTTACGAACAACCGCATTATTCGTATAGACGACCATCCCTTCGCCTACCGGTGTTGAACAAGCGGTCTCCAGTCTTCTGGCTCCCACTACTTCAACAAGGCACATCCTGCAGCTTCCTTCAGGATCAAAGCCTTTAAAATAGCACAAAGTCGGGATATCAATCCCTACTTCTTTAGCGGCGTTAAGGATCGTAGTGCCCTCGGGAACGCTCACTTTCTGATTGTCAATTGTTAAATTTACCATTTCAAACATCTCCTAATATAATCTACCAAAATTACATTGTAATCCTTATTATAGTATCTCATTTTTCACATTTTTGTCAATCACCCGAAGGGAAATTTACTTACATTTCCCGGATTTTGTTATTTTCTTAAATCTTCGGGTATAATTTCATATAAAGATAAAGAAGAGGCTTTATTTAAGCCGCCTATTTTGATTAGTAGTAAATTTTTGACATCTTGTGGACAAGATCTCAAAGTTATCGTATAATCAAAATAGGTCACGTAATCGATGAAAGGATTAAAGGTGGTTACTATGTTAAATGATATTTCAAAAACCTTACTGAAAAAGATGGAATCTGCAAATTATTCAGATGATGGTATTGCTACAGTTTCACTGGAAGAATTCACAAATGTTGATGAAGCTAAGGCTGCTGTTTTGGAAATCGAAAAATTACCCGAGTATTCTGAGCACAAATTAGACCTGAATGAAGGAACAATGATTCTTTCTGTTTACAACCCAAAAGAAGATATCAATGGTTTTGTCACAAGACATCCAAATAGAACAGCCTGTGGCGGTAGATAACTATATTATGAACCTTGGGACCTCTCTTAATTGAGAGGTCTTTTCTAATCAACCCGTATCGTAACGATACGGGTTGATTTTTTGCAATAAAAAAACGATCCAACGATCGTCATAATGGTGGGGAGAGATGGATTCGAACCATCGTAGACTCCGTCAACGGATTTACAGTCCGCCCCCTTTAGCCACTCGGGCATCTCCCCAAAATAAAAATGGAGCTGATGATAGGACTTGAACCTACAACCTGCTGATTACAAATCAGCTGCTCTGCCAATTGAGCCACATCAGCTTAATGATAAACTTATTGAATTATAAAACCTAAAACAAATAAAAAAATGGTGACCCATGGGCGACTTGAACGCCCGACACCCTGATTAAAAGTCAGATGCTCTACCAACTGAGCTAATGGGTCACATAAAATGGTAATATTAAAATAAAAAAATGGCGACCTGGAAGAGACTCGAACTCTCGACCTCCAGCGTGACAGGCTGGCATTCTAACCAACTGAACTACCAGGCCGCATGACGTTATAAAAATGGTGACCCCTGGGGGATTCGAACCCCCGTAACCGCCGTGAAAGGGCGGTGTCTTAACCGCTTGACCAAGGGGCCAAATTACTTTGGCTTAAAAAGACGGATATGGAAAGTTTCTGCTTCTCCATATCCGTTTGTCTTTAAATGGCTCCCCAGGTAGGATTCGAACCTACAGCCTATCGGTTAACAGCCGAGTGCTCCACCGTTGAGCTACTGAGGATTATTTAAGACCCCG
>NZ_FRBP01000005.1 GCF_900142645.1 Eubacterium callanderi | reverse complement strand
TTATGGCGGAACGCCCCTGTATTGGATCATTGTTTTTTCTCCATTCCTGTGGTACAATAACCACGTAACATATTGTCTGGTCCCTAATGCGTGGCTTCGCTTTGGGACCTTTTTTATTGTTCTAAAATTGGTTTAGGTTTTCTGCCCCGGTTCGGGGAAAGTTCGTCTAAAAAACAATTCTTTATGCAACTGTGCCCGATCTCCCGTTCTAATTTTGCCATCCGTTCAAACGCTTCCGGAAAATCCTTGCGGATCATGTTCCAGTAACCCATGCCGCCCTTTACACAGCCGATACAATTATTGTTCGGATAGCCCATGTCGTACATCTTCGGCCGCTTTAAACCGAGTTTTTTCGAAAGCTTGTGGCAGTCTTCTTTGGTCATGTTGGCATCGATGAGCGGGAATTCGTGAGTTATATCTGGTTCGGATTCTTGTAAACGATCTGCCCGGTGTTTTTCGGTGCAGTCATAGCCCCAAACATAGGTAAGCGGTTCATCCTGTTTCTTCTCCCACTCTTTCCGCACCTGTTTTTTAAGCATATTCGTACATTTTGCCCCATACGGAGAGTTTAAGAACCGGTACTTTTCCACAACCTTCTCGACGCTTTGGTGTTCGGATTGGAGAATTTCGATCTTCTTTCTAAAAAATCCCTCGCAGTCCGATAGAAAACGCAGACTATCGGGATGCTGATTCTCGATGTGGCAGTAAATCAGCCGATCCACATCTTTCGCGAGATGCGCCGCAATAAAACTACTCACGCCGCAGCTATACCATGCCACTTTCATTTCCTACTCACTTCCTCCTTTGCGACTAATATCGCCAATCCAACAACCGTGCCAATTCCAATCCCGATTAACCCAAGTGCAAAACCGTAAATCTGTGCTCCTGTCTGGCATAGTGAGATCAGAATTTCTAACATTAATCCTTCCATAGCCACCCCTTCCGAACTGCAAGGCAGATGCCGCCGTAGACAGCGATGCCGAGGAGGACGAAGGGGAGGCCGGCAATACTTAAATTCATTCTTCTACCTCGCCTGATTCAATACATGCATCAGCATTTCCGCTTGTTCCTCGGTCCGGACATCTTCAATCTCCGCGCATCTGCCAACTTCAAACAGCCCATCAAGTGGACATTGTTCGCAGTGAAATCCGGGCAAACAGTCTAATTTTGCAAGCCTCTCCACCTCGGTTTGAATGCGCATCGCGGCCCATAAGTCTTTCCCTGTAATTTTCACACCGTCGTTCATGAGGCGGCCTCCTGGTCGGGAACTGCAAACGGACTTTTCCCCGTTTCTTGTTCGTAATCTTTGATCCAGTCCTCATTTTCATTCATCAGTCGAAGCGCCATATTGACAAACATTTCGATGAATTCTTGTGGAAATGGATCGTCTATTGCTTTGATTTTTGACATTGTCTTTCCTCCTCAACATGCTTCCGGCAAATATTTATACTTTACCGTGCAGGCCTTACCATTGCTGCGTTCAATTCGTTCTGGGTAACCGTGCGAGACAATCCAATCTTTAATGGTTTCAACAACACGCTGACTGTACTTCCAACTTGTTCCGGAGTGTCCATTGTTCGTAAAAGGGGCAATCACTTTATCTATCTCCGGAACTTCAAGCTTTTCAATGATTGCTCCAATGGCATTGGCATGCGGATTGCCCGTTTTCGAATAAATCCCTAGCTCCTTTGCGATCTCGCCTTGATCATAAAAACGCGTCCCCATCTCAAGCGGCGGTTCGAGATCCATTCCGGCTTTTTCTTTATAAACCTTGCTCACAGCCAAAGCCGTAAAGTTCGGATCAACCCCGGCCTGTCCATAGACCTCTTTGATGATTTTAGCCATCATATTCACAGAACC
Source organism: Eubacterium callanderi (assembly GCF_900142645.1). GTDB lineage: Bacteria > Bacillota > Clostridia > Eubacteriales > Eubacteriaceae > Eubacterium > Eubacterium callanderi. The sequence goes on along the minus strand of NZ_FRBP01000005.1, from coordinate 325,146 downwards.
GAGCGGCGGCTGTTTCGGCGATGGAATCTTTCCGGCGGCCACTTCCTTTTCCAGGTCAATGAGTTTTTGACGGATTGCCTTCCCGATTTCAGAGCGCTGGATCATGGCGATGTGTTTGGCCATGTCGAATTTGAGATAATGATTGATCTGCGGTCTACCTTTACCGCATGACATTTTATCCGAAAAATCTGATAAAATGTAATCTTCTATTTCTTTAAAACCAAAGCTGCACATACGCTTAAACCAATCGGCATAGGCTTCTTTGATTCCTAATTTTTCATGCAATTCCCGACCGATCACAATCTTCTCTCCGGTATCAGTCGTGTATACCGGAATGACATCTTGGTTAAAAATTTTTAATGCATTCATCTTTTTTTCCTTCCAAAGTTTTCTCTATTGGGTAATACACACTCACGTTCGCCGCTTCCCGATAATGCTTACATCGGTTCCCCGGCCTCGTCGTACACTGGCGCATTCCGCAGAATCCGCAGTCAATTGGGTCAAATCCCCCGTTCCATGTGTGGGTGTAATACTGGGTGTATTTATTGCAGTTGATGCAACGGCTTCCGGTAATTTCGATTTTCATGAGTTCCTCCTGATATATTACGCCAATAATTGGCGTATACTCTTTCTTTATATTACGCCATAATTGGACGTAAGTCAAGAATTTTTTAGGAGGTTTTTTATGTTTAACGATAGACTGCGAGCCACTCGCATGTTCAGAGGTATCACGCAGCAGAAAACTGCTGATGCAATGGGCGTTTCTCTCAGGCATTATCAAAAATACGAAAGCGGAGAAGTTGAACCCGACTTTATGGGACTATCCGAAGTTGCAGATTTTCTTGATGTACCTACAGATTTTCTATTGGGACGGGATGACTATCTGAAATCTCTCGGAGTTTCCGTTGATGTATCCCTAGAATGTCCTCCAAGGCGTCCCAAATCTCGAAAGAACCAGTAATTTCTCCATATTCTATTTTTTGATAGTGTCTCAGATTCAAGTCCAACTTATCCGCCATCTTTTGTTGCGTCATGCCCGCATCCTTGCGGGCTTTTTTCAGTGTTTCTCGGCTCATTGACTTTTACTCCTCTCCGTGCTATACTTTACATATTAGTTTCTCTTAGCCCCACACATATCACTCCTCTCTGTTCTTGTGGGGCCTTTTTATTGTCCAAATTCTTTGATCATCCATGCCAGAAGAGCGATAAACGCAAGGGTATAAACACCGATGGTGGCTAATGCCATTCCATAAATATGGGCGCCTGTCTGGCATAACGAGATCAGAATCTCTAACATCAATCCTTCCATAGCCACCCCTTCCGAACTGCCAGGCAGATACCGCTGTAAACAGCGATGCCGAGGAGGACGAAGGGCAGGCCGGCGATACTAAGGTTCATGAGGCGGCCTCCTGATTAAAAGTTCCATGATGCCCGATATATTCCTCCAACAGCTTTGGTGAAATATGGTACGTGTATTTTCCTCCTGGGTTCTGCACAAAAGAGCCAATATTCAAGGTTCCCTGCCGCATTGCTCGTCTTACATAGTCTTCAGTAGCACATAAGCGTTCAGCCGCCTCTTTCACCGAAAGGCGTTTTTCCGGATCATATCTCATTCTGTTTTCCTTTCCCCCACCGGTACGATTAACAGGGCCGCGTTATGGTAAAAGTCTGTTAGCGTGTGTTTAACCAAGGCAAGCTTGATACGTTCTATATTTTGAGGAGGATTTAACGAGGGTTGCGACCCTGTTAATGCTACCGGCGGGTTTTTGATTTAATCTTCTAAAAAATACTCAATCGGAACACCAAAGTAATCGGCGAGAATTTTTAGTTTGTCGATCTTTGGAACACTTCTCCCCGTTTTCCAATCTGAAAGTGTTGCTGTGGAAATTCCCGTTTCTTTTGCTACCTTATATGATGTAATCTTATACTTTTCTAGCAACATTTCGTATTTTCTATACACTCCTTTCCCCCCTTTCTACAAAATAGCTTGCAAGTATTACGGAAATGTGATATATTTTAGTTGCGAAACAAAAACAAATATCACATTTATCCGTGACACTCGACTATCTTTTATATACCTCGGTTTTCCTTGGTATGCTGTAACTATATCACGCATTTCTTAGATAGTCAAGATGTTTTATCACGCATTTCTTTGATATTGTTAATTTAATATGATACGGAGAGATAAATTATGTATGAACGCTTTGCGCTTTTATTAGCTGAAAATAACGTTACCCCATACAGAGTGTCAAAGGATACGGGTATAGCCACTGCAACCTTATCCGATTGGAAAAACGGCAGAAGCACTCCTAAGAATGACAAGCTTCAAAAAATTGCCGACTATTTCAATGTCTCATTAGATTGGCTTACTGGAAATTCAGATTACAGAAATGTGCAAGATTTAATTAAATCTGAGTCAAATGACAACGGATACCTTGCTTTTTCGAAACTTTTAAATGAGAGGGGCGTAACAGCCTATAAAGTATCAAAAGAAACGGGGGTTACCCAATCTACTTTAAGTGACTGGAAGAGAGGGCGCAGTACCCCAAAAACAGATAATATGAAAAAAATCGCTGACTATTTTGGTGTCTCAATCGATTATCTTATGACCGGAAAAGAATCCAACGACGAGAATACCTCTACCGAAAAAGACTACGCCAAAAATGAAACCGAAAGAAAATTGCTGGTTCTTTGCAGAAAAGCAAACGACGTTTCAGAGGAAGAACGCGAAGATATCATTAATCTCTTTGAGAATACAATTGATTTATACTTAAAAGCCAAAGGAATCAAAGGTGATGAATAACGGTTATGCGAAAAAGCCGGACTTTGACAAGTGTATCGAGGCCGCCACAGACCTGCTCTACCGACAGGATGACCTTTTCACATTTCATCTTGACATAAGAAAATTAAAGTATGACCGAACCATATATTTTGATTCTGTTCAAGGTTATTGTGTACGGGTTGGTGTTCCGATCCGGCGGGTAATGTTTGGGAAAAACAGACTTCTTAAAGAAGGATGTACCGTTAAAGGCGATGATTTTTATCTTGTACTCTATAATGAAGACCGTCGTTCCTTTGAGCGGCAGCAATGGACCATGGCGCACGAAATTGGCCACATTTATTTAGAGCACGAAAAAGACGAAGATAAAGAAGAAGCAGAGGCGCATTGCTTCACCGGACAGTTGTTTATGCCCGACTACAGCCTATACCGGATCGTCAAGGATTTTAATGGCGCCTGTGCTGATATAGCCGAGATATTCCGAGTCTCAAATGCCGCCGCCCAAAGAAGATGGAACACCTTTTTCAGAAAAAGAACCGTCCATGCCGGAAAAAAAGATCAGGCCATCTGGGAAATGCAGAGAGAAAAAGTAGAACTGTATTTTTACTGTAAACAAAACGGGCTTGCCTTTAATCGCGAATTTTTTAAATATGGAAAGAAACGGGACCTTCTAAAAACAGCAGATGTGATCAGCTCATTTTCAGAACTTTCAAATCTTTTTGTTTAACAAAAAACTCTTCCATTCTGCCGACATTGAGATAGTGATATGATACTAGGACAAAACTTTAGTAAAATGCTAGAAAACATTTTCATCTATCCTCTATTAGTGTATAATGATAATATCTATATTTTTAGGAGGAAAAAGAAATGAATGAAGAAATGAACAACGGCGGTAGTGTTGAAAAAACACCTTTTTACAAGAAGAATTGGTTTGTAATTTTACTGATCATCTTTATACCACCCGCTGGGCTCATTATGATGTGGGTTAATAAGCAATTTGGAAAAACAGCAAGAATTGTATTAACAATAGTTCTTGCTATTTATTCGATCATTTGGTTGACCACATTGTTCACTCCCAAGCCAACACAAACAACACAGCCAGAACCAACCACACAAAGTCAAGCGCAGCCAAGTGCTAACGTGTCCGCAACCGCAGCACCGACACCTGAACCAACACCTGATGTTCCAACAGAGTATAAATCGGCTCTAAAAAAAGCTAAATCTTACAGTGACACCATGTACATGTCAAAACAGGGTCTTTATGATCAACTCACATCGGAGTACGGAGAAAAATTTTCAGCTGAAGCTGCACAATATGCGGTTGACAATTTAGATGCGGACTATAATTACAATGCCCTGCAAAAAGCTAAATCATACCAAGAAACCATGGCCATGTCCCCAGAAGCAATCAGGGATCAATTAACGTCTGAATACGGTGAAAAGTTCACCCAAGAAGAAGCGGATTACGCAATTGCTAATCTTCCGCAATAAGTAAAATCGTCCCTGTGTTTTGATGAACAGGGACGATCACTCAATTTCTACAAAAGCTACTAAAAAAGAATAATCAGGAGGAAATGATGGCTTTAAAAGATTTAATGGACAAAACCAGCAATCTGATGGAAAAAACATCAAAATCAGCAGGCGGCGGAATCGCTCAAGGTTTAATGGGAAACGCCCAGGAAATGAACAAGGAAAAGGTACAGTCTGAATACGGTATGTATTTAATGTCTGGTGAAACGGTAAAAATCGGGTATCAACTACTGAGAGACGTTTTTGTTGTTACTGATCGCCGGATCATTGATTTTGACAAGCAAGGCGCTACAGGTAAAAAAATGAGCATCAAGTCGATTTATCTTGATTCAATCGTAGGCGTTGAAGCTGAGACCGCTGGCGCTGGTATTGATGATAGTGAAATCACTATTCGCTATATTACGACCCCGTACCATAAAGCGCACTCATTAAGCATGGACTCTCGCAAATTCGAATTTCCAAAAAAATATGATATAACCAATCTGTATAATCATTTACAGCAGATTGCTTATGATAATTACGTTCGTATAAACCAGTAAATAAAAATAACGCCCCCTACCCTGCAAGGTAAGAGGCGATAACATAGATTCCCGGGATAGGACCGGTACAATCTACCCTAAGCAAGTTAATTGTACCACATTATCCCGGTATTTTCCAATATACCGGGCATTTTTATGCCCAAAAAAAGAAAAAGGAGTGATATTTTATGCGATTACCAAACGGCTATGGGGGCGTTTCAAAGCTTCCTGGCAACCGGCGAAATCCTTGGCGGGCAAGGGTTACGATCGGCTGCGAGTTACTTCCAACCGGAAAAACAAAGCAACTTTACAAATCAATTGGGTACTATCCCACCAGAAAGGCAGCACTAGAAGCCCTCGCTGATTACAACAAAAATCCTTATGATCTTGCACAAGATCAATTAACATTTAAAGAAGTATATGAAAAGTGGTCTGAGGAACATTTTGAGGCCATTGTCCCGAGCGCGGTTCGTACCTGGAAAAGCGCGTATCGTTATTGCGAACCGCTTTATAACATGAAAATGAAAGCGATCCGCGTAAATCATCTCGAGCAAACAATTAAAAATGCAAAGGTAGGCGATTCCACAAAGGGACGCATAAAGTCCCTCTTTAATCTCATGTACAAATATGCTATGAAACATGAAATAATCGATAAGAATTACGCTGAGCTTTGTGATAGCGTCAAGGCGCCAAAGCCTAAAATTAAAAGGACCGTTTTCACGGATAAAGAGCTTCAAGTCTTATGGGATAATCTCGAATTTCCATTCGTTAAAATGGTACTTATAGGAATCTATTCAGGGTGGCGCCCTCAAGAGTTGGCATCTTTAAAAACTGAAGATATCAATCTGGAGGAACGCACAATGTTCGGAGGGCTCAAAACAGATGCTGGAAAAAACCGTTGCGTCCCCATTCATTCGAAGATATTTCCTCTTATTTCATCGATATATGATAAAAGGAATAAATACCTTTTTAATGATGAAAATGGACAGCAAGGGACGTACATGACATATGAAAAATATCGTGGTCGCTTTAAAAAGATTAATGCCAAATTTGGCTTTGATCACAAACCACATGACACAAGACACTCTTTTGTAACTTTCGCCAAAGAGGCAAATATGGATGAATATATTCTCAAATTAATCGTAGGGCATGCGATCGAAGATGTTACCGAGAAAGTCTATACACACCGTACAATGGAACAGCTAAAAAGCGAAATTGAAAAGATCAATAAGTAACAATAAACTTAAATAAAAAAAGGTCTATAATACTCACTTAAGACACAAAATATCACTTGAACCCGCATAAAACTGTCATTCCTGCTTCCATCGAGGAAGCCATGAAATAATCCCAATAAACAAAAAACCTGCGATTCATCTCGCAGGTTTTTTTAATGGACTAAAAAGCCCGGTTCCACATTAAAAGCGGCGTAGTAGCGCGTGGTCATGATGGTGCCAACGGTCTGGAGGCAGGCGGACAGGGCGCCTTCTGCCTGGGCTCTGCAGGAGGGTTTTCCGGCAAGATAGGCGTCATTCATTTCCTCAATCTTCCGGAAGATGTCACCGGTTCCGGAAACGGAAAAGCTTCTGGGCTGCGGCATGGTCTCGCCCAGTGCCTTCTCGTTGTGCGCGCAGTAGCGGTACAGGCTTTTCTCAAACATAATATGTTCCTTCAGGTTTCCTTCATAGCGCTCGGTGTGGGCCTCGCAGAAAAAATCGGCGCAATAGTGACAGATGCTGCCAAGGCGTTCTGCCAGAAAGAACCCGGCGTCGAAGTCCATAATATCGCCAGCCTTTATGGCTGCGTCGATGGCAGCTCTCAGATGCTCAGAGGCATATTTCCTTTCATGGGGATGAAGGACAAAGCTAAAAGTGAGGTCCGGCGCGATATTTCCCAGCAGAAAGCCGGCACGGTTCAATGTAATTCCATAGTTTTCGTCAAGGTATTTCCAGATAATTTCTCCAAATATCAGGTGTGTCGGTTTGTTCATTAAGTGTTCAGCTCCCCTGTATTAAACTTGATTTACCTTTATAATACACCATAAAAGTTAAGAAAATACAATCCAAATTATGAAGATTTTCCTAAGATTTTACATGGCATTTATTATTTTAACACAAACCCGATAAGTTATTTACCCTTAACAAGTAAATTTATTCCAGAAAACCTTTTCTAAAATATGAAAACCACAATGCCTTCAAACAAGACATTGCGGTTTCATCAACAGCAGCAAAAATCATTTCCATAAACCAGTCCATAACAACGCATAACGACTAACATCTGAGGGTAATACTTCAAAACCGGCATACTCTTTAACCTCTGGTAGGCATTTTTGAATAAATATTTATTTTTATTCAACTATGTTTATATAAAATATTCTTTACCGCTAAAGAATTCCTTTATCTCTGCGAAGTTAGTGGTTATGCGTTGTTATGGAAATTTCTGGCGTCCAAAATTCTATATGAACAATGCCACAATTCAGGCCGGCATCAAAATATAGCGGAAAACAGCGTAATAGTGGCACAGGCTCCCAAGCATGACAAAGACATGGAACACCTCATGAAAACCGAACTCTGGCCATATATTGGGCTTTTTAAGGCCATACATAACCCCACCCACCGTATACATAATGCCGCCGAGCAGTAAAAACACAAAGCCGCCGGTGGGCAGCGCGTCGTAGAGGGGCTTGAGGGCAAAAAGGGCAAACCAGCCCATGAAAATATAGAGGCCTGTGTTCAACCACCGGGGCATATTAATCCAGAAAACCATCATCAGCACGCCAATCACCGCAACCGCCCAGATTGCACTCATCAGCGCCACCCGGGTCACACCTGTCAGGCACAGGAGGCAGAAGGGTGTATAAGAGCCGGCGATCAGCAGGAAAATCATGGAATGGTCGGTTTTTTTCATGCGCATGATTTTTTCAGGTGAACCGTGGACGGCATGGTAGGTAAAGCTGGTCGTATACAGAGCGATCAGGCCAAGTCCAAAAGCCAGCACCGAGGTCAGTGTCAGGGCATTGACTTCTTTTTCCACAGTGATAAGGACCAGCATGGCGATGGTGCCGATTACGGATAAGACGGCTCCGATCAAGTGGGTCAGCGCACTCATCGGGTCTCTGAATTTTTCAATCATTTTGTGTCACTCCTTATGTAGTTTTTAAAACTATGTATTGCGTTCTTTAAAATATATCACAATCTGTATACAATGTCAAATGCGTTTTTGATATTGTCTTTTTTGTGGCGTTAGCGTAAAATAAATAGAAATAACAAGGAGGTCTCCATGACAGAAGAACAAATTTTTGACTTGATTGACAGCCTGCAGCTTGACAGCCAGATCACCATACAGGACATCCCGGATCTGGACCTTTACATGGACCAGCTCATCACACTTTTTGAAAAGCATCTGGCGCCCACAAAGCGCAGGCCTGAGGACAAGCTGCTGACTAAGACCATGATTAACAACTATACTAAAAACAAGCTTTTAATCCCGGCCCAGAAGAAAAAGTACACAGTGGACCATGTGCTCCTCATGCTTCTGATCTACCAGCTGAAGCAGGTAACCTCCATGGAGGATATCAAAACACTTTTTGGCTTTCTCAGGGATGGAGAGTCGGTGGATCACGAAAAGCTTCAGTTTGTATACCAAAAATTCCTGGACAGCCAGGCCGGACAGCTCGGCGCACTGAAGGACGACGCGCGCCGCGTCGTCAAAAATGCCAAAGAAAAAACCGCCGAGTCCAATATGGAATCGACGGATTCAATGCTGATGTGTCTGCTGCTGTTTCAGCAGAGCCTTAATTACAAACGCCTCGCTGAAAAGCTTCTGGATGAAATGGCCCCGGATGCGGAATAACTATTCTACGTAGTTCCAGTTTTGTCCCGGATAATAAGCCAATGGATCGACAAAATTATCATTGACCATCCAGCCAAAGTGAAGATGGGGGCCGGTGGAATTACCAGTGCTGCCCACATAGCCGATGATGTCGCCTTTGGAGACAGTCGCACCCACTGAGGTAGCGATTGAAGACATATGGCCGTACAGCGTGGCCAGCTTATTACCGCTGCCATCTGTCCCCATGTTGATGACCACGCAGTTGCCATAACCGCCGTTATCCCCGGCGATGGAAACCGTACCGTCGCCAGCTGCCAGAATAGGGGTGCCGTAGCTCACAGCTACGTCAACGCCCTGATGGTTGGACCATTCGCCCGTAATCGGGTGGATACGTCCGGCAAAGGGACTGCTGATATTAAAGGCCTGAGAGTTATCCGGTGAGATGGGCCAGTAATACTCACCTGTCTGGATAAAATCACTCGCCTTTTCTCCGCCCATCTGCTTGGCAATGCTGTCCGCCGCTGCCTGTTCAGCCGCGATACCGGCCTTGTATTCCTCAATCAGTGCCTGGTTTTTTGCCAGCAGCTGATTCTGCTGTTCTTTCGCTTCATTTTGAACCGCTTTAGCCTGTTCTGCCGCTGCTTTATCCGCTTCCAGTCCAGCATTTTTTTCTTCCAGCTCTTTTTTCGTGTTTTCAAGGGCGGTTACCGCGTCCTTATCGGCCTGCATGACATTTTTCATCATATCGGCCCGGGCGATAAAATCCGTGAAATTATTAGAGGAGAACAGCACCTGGAGGTAACCGTCATTCCCGTACATGTACATGACACGGAGACGCTCTTCCAGTTCCTTTTCCTGTTTGTCCTGCTGTTCCTGCAGCACGGCGATCTGAGCCTTACGGTCTGCCATACGGGCATCCAGATCCGCAATTTGGCTGTTGATGGCGTCGATGGCCGCATTTGACTCGTTGACCTGTTTTTCAATTTCAGCCATACTGGTTTTAGTCGCCTCCATCTGAGACGACATATCTTTAATTCTCTGCGCACTCTCTTTCAGCTTTGCCATCAAATCGTCATTCCCCTCCGCAAAAACAGGGGTGCAGATCATCAGAAAACATAATAATCCTGCCAGAAAACCACACATTTTTTTCTTCATAGACCTTACTTATCTCTCCTTCTTTGTACTAACAATTACACATTTATCTCTAAGCATTTAAAAATTTCCTGATTGAGAACAAACTGCCAAAGGCGCCGATAATAATACCGTACACCAGACAGAACACAAAAATCGGCCCCATAATCAGCGCCGGAGATACCAGGTCGCTGTTCATAGGCATATTGACCGCGTTGGTGACATAGGCAATGGCATAGTAGTAACCTGTGCGTATAATCAGCATAGCCACCAGCGCCCCGAGACATCCGAGAAAGGTCCCTTCCAGTATAAAGGGCAGCCGGATATACCAGTCCGTTGCGCCAACATACTTCATGACCCCTATTTCCCTTCTTCTGGCAAAGCAGGTCAGCTTGATGGTGTTATAAATAATGAAGACCGAAATGACGGAAAGCACTGCCAGTATGACAATACACAGCGTATTGCTGAACTTACTGAAGCTTACCAGCGCATTGACGTATTCCTCACCATATTTGACATAATCGACCCCCTGGGACGCCAGCCCTTCGGCAAAGCTTTTGACGCTCCCCAGGTCCTCCGGATTCTGCACCTGGACAATAAACGATGCGGCCATCGGGTTATTGCTGCTGTCGTATCCTTTTAAAAGGCCTGAATAATCATCAAGGCTTGAAGAGAATTTTTCCAGGGCTTCGTCCTTGCTCTCAAAGGAGATGCCTGTCACCTGGCTGTTACCGCGAAGCGCTGTCTCAACCGAGGTTTTCTGATCCTCTGTGTATTCTGTTTTCATAAAAACACGCAGCTCCATGGCTGATTCCACATTTTCTGTAATGTGCTGGAGATTCACGGTGAAGATCACAAAAATCCCCAGAATGATCAGAGCCGCGACAACAGAAAGAATGGAGGCAATACTCATCAGATTATTCCGCTCAATGCTTTGAGCCGTATCCCTGAAAATACTTTTCAGCATCGAAAAAAAATGATGCTCCTTTTTTCTTTTTCCCATTAACATTCTCCCTCTCATCTGCACCCGCCTGGATGCAAATTATTACACAGCCCTCATAAAAATTTACAAATTATTTATTTCTGCTGTCTTATTATAGGTCATTTTACTTATAAAAAACTTTAAAAAACGTCGAAATCTGAAAGCATTGTAACAGATATATTTAAATTGTAACAAAAAAAACAAGTTTTAGCAAGGTAAACGTAAGCTCGCGCCGTCAAAATCATGATAGGTAGTCTCACGCCCCGGTGGGATCACGCAGAAGTGTTCCTCATCCCAGTTACCCATCAGCAGTTTTTCGATGGGGCTGATGTCCCCCTGCTTAACAACCGGTTCCAGCTTAATGGTCTCAGCGATCTTATCCACCCTTGGCTTCGCCTGGTTAAGATCATAGGCGCCGGTGTCAATGAGCATCAGATATTTGTAGTGCCGGTAGATCATGTCCATGATTTTCCGGGCCCGCTTTTCGCCAAAGCGTTTGTAATTGTAGTCGATCTCCCACTCCAGGCTCTGCTTGCCGTCCAGCCAGCCCCTTGTCAGAAAATAGGTGGTGGTCCGCACCCGTTCCAGATTTTCAAGGTTCGACAAAAACATGTCAATACAGTCCCCATATTTGGGAATGATCATGGTTGCGCTGCTGCTTTTTAACCCCACCAGGCCATTGCCGCAGTTGCCGTAAGCAAACAACAGCTCCTCGGCCTCCGGCTCTGCCTTGTCAATCTCTGCCTGAAGAGCGTCCCTCAGGTTTTCAGGGTAAGCGTGCAGTGTGTTATCCATCCAGACAGTTTCAATGTCGACGCCGCATTTTTCCTTAATGAGCTCGACTTCATCCTTAATCGTCTCACAGGCCAATAATTTTCTTCTTTTCATTTTGCAATCCCCTCATTACTTTTTCAAGTCCCGTTTTTCATTTTCCTCATTCATAGATAAGTATAGCGCATTTAACCCCGCGATGCAAAAATTTTTCTCTATCAACCGTGTAAAAGAGATGATATAATGGGAGAAAATGCAGGTATAATCACAAAGGAGAAATTATGGATAAAAAAGCTTTTCGTCAGGAAACCTTAAAGAAACGTTCTGACATTTACTCAAAGGAAATCGACGCACAGATCATTGACAATTTCATTCACTCCGACGCATACAAAGACGCGGACTGGATGATGCTCTACGTGAGCTTCGGCACCGAAATCCACACCCACGCCCTGATTGAGAGGGCACTGGCCGAGGGCAAGCATGTGGTCGTGCCGATCTGCAACACCGCGGACCATACCATCATCCTGTCTGAGATTCTAAACTTCCCGGGTGATCTGGAGGAAGGGCATTATGGCATCCTGGAGGTTAAAAACGACTGCCGCCGCGTGGTCGCGCCCGAAAAGCTGGATCTGGTGCTGGTACCCGGTATGGCTTTTACCGAAGCGGGCAACCGCATGGGCTTTGGCGGAGGCTATTACGACCGTTTTCTTGAAACCATCCGGCCCGACTGCAAAACCGTCGCGCTGATCCGTGAAGATTTTATTTATGATGAAATCCCCATGGAACCCCATGACAAGAGTGTGGACATCATCATTACCGAAGACCGGGTCAAGGCCTGCCGGTAACCAAGGAGAAAAAACAGAAAAATGAATGTACAGGAAACCATTGACTTTATCGAATCCAACGGGAAGTTTGGTATCCGGCTGGGCCTTGAAAGCATCGGCCTGCTGCTCAGTGAACTGGGCAACCCGCAGGACAAGCTGAAATGTATCCACGTGGCTGGTACCAACGGCAAAGGCTCGGTGAGCACCATGCTCTCCACCATTCTCAAAACCGCCGGGTACACCACAGGTCTCTACACCTCCCCGGCCCTCGAAACCTTTAACGAGCGGGTTCAGCTGAACAATGTCCCCATTCCGGATGACGACCTGATGCAGGTAACCAAAAAAGTTCAGGCCGCCTGCGACACGCTGGTGGCAAAGGGTGAGCCGCACCCCACTGGCTTCGAGATCGAAACCGCCCTGGCCTTTGAATATTTTTATGAAAAAGGAGCCGATCTCTGCGTGGTTGAGGTTGGCATGGGTGGCCGGCTGGACGCCACCAACATCATTCCCTCTCCCGAGGCCGTTGTCATTATGAGCATCAGCCTGGACCACACCGATTACCTTGGCGACACCATCGGAAAAATTGCCGGTGAGAAAGCCGCGATTATTAAGGAAGGGACGAGCGTCGTCATCTACCCTCAGGAAAAGGAAGCTGAGGACGTCATCGTAAGCTATGCTCAATCCATGAAAGCGCCCTTCACAATCGTCAACCCTGACAATATCTGCCGGGTTTCCGAAAGCCTTGACGGGCAGGTCCTGAAATATAAAAAGCCCGGCGGTATTGCCGGACTGGATACGTTCAGGCTGAAGCTTCTGGGTGAGCACCAGATTTTAAATTGTCTGACCGTGCTCAACACCCTGGAAATCCTGTTGAAAAAGGGTTATGCCATTCCCACATCGGCCATTACCGCCGGTCTTTCAGACGTCACCTTTCACGGACGCTTTGAGATCCTTCACCACGACCCCATTATTCTGATTGACGGCGCCCACAACCCGAACGGCATCGAGTATTTTGTCAAAAACATCAAGACCTATTTCCCGGGAAATAAGATTAACCTTTATTTTGGCATGCTGGCCGACAAGGACATCGACCTGGCCCTTAAATACCTCATGCCTGTGACCGGCGACGTTCATGCCCTGACACCCGAAAACGACCGCGCCCTTCCAGCCGATAAGATGGCTGAGCTGATTCACCGTGAGTACGGCAAAAATGTCAATTTCTACGACACCATCGAAGCCGCAGTGGACAGCATCGACCTGAGCGCAGAAGACCGGATCAACGTGTTTGTCGGCTCCCTTTATATGATCGGAGTCGCCCGCACTGCCATTGTAAAAAGATTAAAAACCAAAGAAGCATAAGCAAAAAGCGCCTGACAGCCGTCAGGCGCTTTTTTAATGCCGGTTGTTATTCCACATCCATCATCTGCATCCGTTCTTCCAGATGCTTTTTAACCACCATCAGCAGCAAAACGCTGATGACAATGGAGACAACAGCGAAAAAGCTGTACCCGAAGACCGGCGCGATGAAAAATCCTGTGGCAGCGGAAATCCCCACTACCAGAAGCATGTAGACCCAGCCCACCATCATGGCAATCATGACATTCATGTTGTTCTTGACCGCTTTCTGCGGATTATCCCAGTTGAGCAGCGGGCGCATCATATCCACAATCAGGCCAAAGGCCAGCAGCGGGAAGGAGCCGATGGTACCAAGCACCAGCGAAACAACCACTGTCCCAAGGGTCAGCGGCGTAATGAACGCCAGCAGAATGAGCGTAAAAACAATGCCCAGCAACTGAATACACAAAGCGCTCAGGCCACGCCCGATCATCTGGTCCAGCGGACGCACTGGCACGATGCAGGTCAGCCAGATGTTTTTGCCTTCCCGGGAGAAGGTGGTAGCTGTGGTACAGGCTATACTTCCGAAAAACATGAATACAACGATCAGAATCAGGTTCATGGCATCGGGCGCCGCCTTATAAAAATCTGACACAAGGGTCATAATGTCCATTCCGCCGGATTTTCCGAAGAACATAGACATCAAAAATACTAAGGGCACTACCACCACAATCGATACATTGTTAAAAAAGTAAATCGGCGTCCTCAGCAGGAGGCGCATATCCATTTTAAACACTGCCAGCGCCGGAGCGGACCGGTGCGACAGGGCTTTTTGCAGCTTCGTAACGGACAGGGCCTTTTTGCCCCTGCCACTTTCCTTGCCAGAGATCAGCCCTTTTACATAGACCCTTTCTCCCACAAAAACCATCAGGGCAAAGGCCGCCGCGGTGAGAATAAACAGCCCCAGCAGGCTGAGCATCCCTGTCAAAGTAATGCTGTTGAGACTCTGGGCCACCAGCAGGCTGACCGGATACATCCGGGTAATCGTCTTAAGCAGATAGCCGTTGTCGGCAAGCATGCTGTTGACCATTGTCATAGGGTCATCGCTGCCGCCGGCCATGCTCGACAGGTACATCTGCAGGCCCAGGAAAAACGCCAGCACCGCAAACAGGGCAACAATCTGGAAAACATCCTTCTTTCCCTTAAAGCTGTTGCTGCGCATCAGCAGCATAATCAGCAGCGTTTCAAGCGCCAGAGGCAGCACTGGCAATATGACAATGACGATCAGCGCCATCATGTAATAGAGGATTCCCATTCCCTGCCCCATGCCGTAAATAACAGCCGGAGGCAGCATAAGCGCCGCGGACAGCAGTACCTCCATAAAAATAATGCTGCCAAATTTACCGATGATAATATTCCTCGGCTTAATGGGCAGAGGCAAAAGCATTTCGACGCTGCCCGAAAAGTAAAACTCTGCCATAATATAGGCAAGGCCAAAGAAAATGATCACCACTGAAATCACAGTATAGGCCATAGGCAGAAGCACAGACACCTGACCGATGGCTGCCATGCCTGTGTACATCATAGCCATATATGCCACATACAGGCCATAGAGCGGCAGCATCGCCACCAGCACCAGGACAGGCAGCCCAACCTGCTTTAAAAAGGCCTTTTTATTGTTTTTACGGTTATACTGGATCAGAGACAATCCCAGGTTAGTATTGATAAAAAGCTTGGTCAAGCTGATAATTTCTTTCATTTTTCCGTCAACTCCAGGAAGATATTTTCTAAGGATTCCTTACTGCCTACCTTTGCCCGGATTTCATCCATGGTGCCAATCTCGATAATCTGTCCTTTGTTGATAATGGCGATCCGGTCGCAGAGCTTTTCGGCGACATCCAGCACATGGGTGGAAAAAAACACTGATTTTCCACGGTCGCACATTTCCCGCATAATTTTCTTCAGCTCAAAGGAGGCTTTAGGGTCCAGGCCCACCATAGGCTCATCGAGCACAAAAAGATTCGGGTCGTGGATTAAAGCGCCGATCAGGGCAATTTTCTGCTTCATCCCATGAGAATAAGAGCTGATGGGATCCCCCACTGCCTTGTCAAGCTCAAAGATTTTCAGATACTTTTCCGCACGCGCTGCCCGGTCCGCCTCCGGCACCTCATAAACGTCGGCCATAAAGTTCAAGTACTCGATCCCCTTGATCTTTTCAAAAAGCTCAGGATTATCCGGCACATAGCTGAACTGCTGCTTGGCGCCCATGATATTCTGGCTGTTGTCCACACCGCCAATAAATATCTGTCCGCTGTCTGGCTTAAGCAGGGTAACAATCATTTTAATGGTCGTGGTCTTGCCCGCGCCGTTTGGTCCCACAAATCCGAAAATCTCACCTGGCCGCACCTCAAAGTGAATATCGTCAACGGCCTTTACTTTTTTGTCGCCGTAGGTTTTTGAAACATTTTTTATCTTTAACATTCAGGTCACTCCCTTTGATTTGTTAGCCCTATTATAACCGCTACCCTTTTGGTTAGCTTTTATAAAGTTTAAAGAAATGATAAAGATTAAAAAAACCTCTGCCTGATCTCAGACAGAGGGGTTCTCAGTTTTTCTATTCCGCAACCGCTTCGGGATTTTCTTCGCTTTTTTCCGCTGCTGGCGCTTTGACCTCCATATCCTTTGGCAGCACCAGATTCAGGATAATGGCTACTACAAAGACAATGGCCACACAATTATTCGCAAAAACCTGCTGAACCATCTGAGGGAAGATCGTGAAAATCTCTGGGACCTCGGTAAAACCGATCCCCACGCTCAGTGAAAGGGCCACAATGATGGTGTTGCGCTGGTTGAAGCCACAGCGGGTGATCATCTGGATACCGCTGACAACAATGGTGCCAAACATCATGATGGTGCAGCCTCCCAGCACCGCTTCAGGCAGCGTTGCGAAAAGCTTTCCGACCACTGGCACAAGCCCGGCCAGAATCATGACACAGGCGCCGGTCATAATGGTAAAACGGTTGACCACCCTTGTCATGGCAATAAGGCCGACATTCTGGCTGAAAGAAGTAATGGGCATACAGCCAAACAGAGAGGAGATAGAACTCATATAACCATCGCAGGCCAGCGAGCCTGAGATTTCCCGGTCCGTCACATCTCTGCCCAGGCCTGTCACAGTCATGGCAGAAGTATCCCCGATCGTCTCAGTGGCTGAGACCAGAAAGATCAGGGTCACAGCGATGATGGCGCCCAGATTAAACTCTGGAACAAAGGGCATGAACTGCGGCAGGGCGATCACCCCCACACTGTTCATATCTGAAAAATCCACAGCTCCCATAAAAATCGCGAGAATATACCCGACCACCAGACCAAACAGCACAGAGAGCTGCTTCCAGTAGGATTTCGCAAAAATATTGAACAGCAGGCAGCACACCAGTGTCACGCTTCCCAGAATCAGATTCTGGGCTGAGCCAAAGGTTTCACTGCCGCTGCCGCCCCCAAAGGAGGTTGCGCCCACAATCAACAGTGAAAATCCGATAGAGGTGACCACACAGGCTGCCACAATGGGCGAGATAATCCTCCGCCAGTATTTGGCGAAAAGTCCCAGCGTCCCCTCGATGAGCCCGCCGACAAGCACCGCGCCCATGGCGGCCGCGTAGCCGTAGGTGGCAGAGACATAGCTCAAAATCGTGACAAAGGTAAAGCTGATCCCCATGACAATGGGCAGTCGGGCTCCCAGCTTCCACAGGGGATAAAGCTGTACCAGCGTCCCAATCCCGGCGATAAACATGGCGTTCTGCACCAGCATGGCCTTCTGATCCTCACTGAGTCCGGCGACATTGGCCACGATAAGGATCGGGGCAATATTAGCCACAAACATGGCCAGCACATGCTGCACACCAAAAGGAATGGCCTTTGAGACCGGTACACGGCCGTCAAGCTTGAAAATATTGCTGACGCTGGCCGTTATGTTTTCTTTTTCCTTCATTTCATTTCTCCTTGTAATTTCTCGGTAACTTAGTAAGTATATCCGATATGGCTGTCTGTTTCAAGAAAATATTAACGCGGCTTTTCCAAATATTTTTAAAACCCCGCGGGATCGCAAACAGCGAACCCACGGGGTTTTGCTTATCAGGCTTCTGTCTGCCTTTCACTGTGCTTCTGGTCCACAGCGTCCACCACAAAGGCAATAGTCTGGTCACCCATAATATTCGTTGCCGTCCCAAAGCTGTCCTGGGAAAAGTGCAGCGAAATAATGAGAGACTGCATGCTTTCGGTAAAGCCAAGCATGGAGCCGATAATACCAAGAGCTGCCATAACACCGCCGCCCGGAACTCCCGGGGCTGCGACCATCGTGACGCCCAGCATCAGGATAAACGGCAGGTAAAGGCCGAAATCCGGCGACATCCCGCTTGCCAGCATAATGCCCATGGTTCCAAGCACCAGACAGACCGTATCGCCGGCCAGATGAATGGTCGCACACAGAGGGATGCAGAAATCTGCCACGTCCTTCGTGATCTTATTCTTATAGGCACATTCCAGATTAACCGGAATGGTTGCCGCTGACGACTGAGTCCCCAGCGCGGTAAAATAAGCCGGAATAATATTTTTGATCTTCCTGAACTGATTTTCTCTTGTTAAAAGCGATGCGACGCCAAACTGAACAAGGAGATAAACCCACTGAAAAACAAGGATCATGACAAAGAGCATGATGAACATCTTAATGGTTGAAAAAAGCTCTCCCGACGCGGCAATACCGGCAAACTGCGTAGCGATATAAACCGGGATCAGCGGGATAATGATCTTTTTCAGCGTGAGTGTAATAATCTGCTGTAAATCCTTCAGACAGCCCAGCAGACGCTCTCCCTTAATATTTGCAAGGCCGATCCCCAGCACAAAGGCCAGGATCAAAGCCGTCATAACGCCAAATACCGGATCGACGCTGATGGTAAACAGCGGTGAAAACTCTGTTCCGCTGGTATTCATACTGCTGATGGGGCTGATCCACTGCGGGAGTACAGCGTATCCAAAAAAATACGCCAGAAGGCCTGCAAGCACCGTAGAGCAATAAGCCAAAAGCAGCGTAACAAGAAAAAGTTTATTGGCCTTCTGGCCAAGATCTGCCAAACCGACTGCCACAAAGGAGACGATTAAAAGCGGGATCAAAAATTGTAAAAAAGTGCTGAACAGCGAGGTGAACGTCGCTGAGATTTCGATGACCAGGCGAAAAGCCGGGGCATCGCTTACGTTAAAAAGATTGCCGAGGGACCCGACCAGTATCCCGATCAAAATCCCCAGCAAGAGCTTCGGCAATATGCCTAAATTGATTTTCCCCATAATGGCCTTGAACCTCCTCAAGCGCTTCGCTTAATCCAGGTTATGGATAAAAAGCCCGCTTCGGAGTTTGGGTTCAAACCAGGTGGATTTCGGCGGCATGAGCAGATCAGCGTCTGCGATGGCCATCAGCTCGGAAATCGCGGTGGGATACATTGAAAAAGCCACCTTCATGTCCTCGCCGACACGGCGTTCAAGCTCACCAAGGCCCCGGATACCGCCGACAAAGTCAATGCGCTTATCGGTGCGGATATCCTCAATGCCTAAAATAGGTATCAGAATATTATTCTGCAGGATCGCCACATCCAGGCTGCCCACCGGATCGTCGGCAGCATAGGTGCCTTCCTTGGCCGTCAGCAGATACCATTTGCCCTCCAGGAACATCCCAAAGGTGCCCTTTGCAGGCGGATGGACAGGCTCTGTACCTTTTTCTTCCACGTCAAACTGTTTTTCCAGCGCTTCGATGAACGCATCTGCAGTCAAGCCGTTCAGATCCTTTACCACACGGTTATAGTCCATGATGGCAAGCTGTTCATCCGGGAACAGTACAGACAGGAAGTAATTGAATTCTTCATCTCCGGTATAATCCGGGCGCTCCTCGCGGCGCATGAGACCTACCTTAACGGCAGACGCGCAGCGGTGATGTCCGTCGGCAATATAGAAATTACCGACTTTTTTGAAATCCTCGACCAGACGGCCGATGGTTTCTTCATTGTCGATGACCCAGACACGGTGGATAACACCATCGTCGGCTGTAAAGTCAACTACCGGTTTGTTTTTCATGGTTTCGGCAATAATGCCGTTGATATCCTCCTGTCCGCGGTAGGTCAGAAAGATCGGGCCCGTGTTGGCGTTGCAGGCATCCACATGCTTAATACGGTCCTGCTCTTTATCCTCACGGGTAAGCTCGTGTTTTTTAATGGTGTTGTCCAGATATTCGTCAATGGCCGTACAGGCAACCAGGCCTACCTGGCTTCTGCCGTCCATAACAAGCTCATAAAGATAAAGGCTCGGCGTTTCATCCTGAGCGATGACCCTGCGGTCATACAGCTTCTGAAGGTTCTTGGCTGCCTGCTCATACACAAAGGGATCGTACATATTCATGCGGTGATCCAGGGTGCTTTCCGGACGGTCAACTCTCAGAAAAGAGTCATACTTGCCGTAAACGGCAGCAGCCGCTTCCTCACGATTATAGACATCGTAAGGAAGTGCTGCCACATCAGCGGCTTTTTCCGGAACAGGACGAACGGCTTTAAAGGGTCTGATTGTTGCCATATCGCGTTCTCCTTATCCTTATTTTAAAACACGGACGCGGGTGACGCCTTCAATGGTCTTTAACGCTTCTTTCACATTATCGCCCACTTCGCTGTCGACGTCGATCATGGTATACGCCCATTCACCTCGGTTTTTGTTGGTCATGTCAGAGATATTGATGTTGTGTCCCGCGAGCACAGCAGTGATCTGACCGATCATGTTCGGAATGTTTCGGTGATTGACGGTGATGCGGTGTACGCTGTTGCATACACCCATGCTGCAGTTTGGATAGTTTACAGAGTTTACAATGTTACCATTTTCGAGGTATTCGCGCAGTTCTTCTACAGCCATAACCGCGCAGTTTTCTTCGCTCTCCGGTGTGGAGGCGCCGAGATGGGGAATGTTGATCACATTCGGCATCTTTAAGGTTTCTTCATTAGGGAAATCCAGAACATATGCGGCAACGGTTCCGTCTTCAAGAGCCGTCTTGATGGCTGCATCGTCGACCAGACCGCCGCGGGCAAAGTTCATGAGACGCAGGCCCTTTTTCGTTTCCTTTAAAATGTCTGCATCCACAAAGTTTTTGGTTTCTTCCATGAAGGGTATATGTAAGGAGATATAGTCGCAATTTTTAAAGATTGCTTCCTTGCTTGTGGACCGTTTTACTTTTCTGCTTAATCCCCAAGCATGTTCAATGGATAAATAGGGGTCGAAGCCGTAGACCTTCATACCAAAATCTACTGCCATGTTCGCTACCAGTACCCCGATAGCCCCAAGGCCGACAACGCCCATTTTTTTACCGTACAATTCCGGCCCGACAAAGGCCTTCTTTCCCTTTTCTACAGCTGCTCCGACATCGCCGGTTTCAGAAAGCAGTGTTTTCGTCCATTCGACGCCGTCCACTACCTTACGGGAGGACATCAGCATCCCCAGCGCCACGAGCTCTTTAACAGCGTTGGCGTTGGCTCCCGGAGAGTTACAGACCACAATCCCCAGTTCAGAGCATTTATCGATTGGAATATTGTTTACGCCCGCGCCTGCGCGGCCAATAAACTTAACGCTCTCGGGAATATCCATATCGTGCATTTTTGCACTTCTCACGAGAATGGCATCCGGTGCTTCTACAGCATCTGCAACAGTGTAGTTTTCATCTAATAACTTAAGACCTCTTTTAGAGATATTATTGAGGGTTTGTACTTCAAAATTCATTTGTAATTACCTTTCAATTCAGCTGCAGCAAATCCTGGCCTACTTCGACACTACCCAGGCTTTACTACACGCAGTATTTGGTGCGCCTGCAATACGGGCGCCGGTGCTTAACGTGCTGTCAATGAATGTTTTTTATTTATTTGTTTTCTGTTTCAAACTTCTTCATGAAGTCGATGAGTGCATCTACGCCTGCCATTGGCATTGCGTTGTAAATGCTGGCGCGCATACCGCCGACAGTGCGGTGGCCCTTCAGGTTTTCAAGGCCTGCTGATTTGGCTTCCTTAACAAATTTCGCATCCAGCTCTTCGTTTCCGGTTACAAAAGGCACGTTCATTAAAGAGCGGTCTTCTGGAACAACGGTTCCCTTGAACATGGCGCTGTTGTCCAGGAAATCATACAATTTCGCAGATTTTTCTTTGTTAAAGGCTTCCATGGCTGCAACACCACCCTGTGCTTTTACCCAGTCGTAAACAAGTTTGCAGATATAAATGCCATAGCACGGCGGGGTATTGTAGCAGGAGTCTGCATCCACATGTGTCTGATAATTCAGCATGGTCGGTGTCATGTCCATAGCATGTCCAACGAGGTCTTTACGGATAATGACCGCAACCACGCCGGCCGGTCCCATGTTTTTCTGAGCGCCAGCGAAGATCAGTCCGAACTTGGACACATCATATACTTCAGACAAAATATTGGAAGACATGTCTGCGATCAGCGGCACATCGCCTGTTTCCGGCAGATTGTCTGGTCTGAAGCGTGTTCCGTAAATGGTGTTATTGACACAGATATAGAAGTAATCCGCATCTTTTCTGAAGGTTGCAGCATCCAGCCTGGGGATGTAAGAAAATGTCTTATCCGCAGAGGATGCAACGGCCTGAGCGTCACCATAACGTCCGGCTTCCTGGAAAGCTTTTTTAGCCCAGTTACCAGTGATCACAAAGTCAGCCTTACCGGTGTTTGTCATCAGGTTTAACGGGATCATGGCGAACTGTGTAGAACCGCCGCCCTGTAAGAACAGGATGTCGTAATTGTCCGGCACGCCCATCAATTCCTTATACAACGCCTTAGCGTCAGCCAAAATTTCAGCAAATGCAGCAGAACGGTGGCTCATTTCCATGACAGACATTCCGGTTCCACCATAGTTGAGCATTTCTGCTGCGGCTTTTTCAAGCACTTCTACCGGCAAAGCAGATGGACCGGCAGAAAAATTGTAAACTCTTTCCACTATAAATTCCTCCTAAAAAATTGGTATGATTTCTGCATCATTTTAGGTGCATTGTATAATTATAAATTAACCGCTCTCCTTTTTCAAGATAAAGTAAGCAATATTCCTGTTAAATCAGCATTAAAACCTTTGCAGTTTTTCCGGATTAATCCTCTGTTAAACACAAAAGCCCGGCGCAGTTCTGCGCTGGGCTTTTTACTTTCTTTATTCAATGGTCACCGTTGTCCTGGCGGGTGTGATACTCTTAATCTGGTCAGATGGAAGGGATATCTGGATCGCGACCTCCTGGTCACCCTTTCCGAGACCATTCAGGTCAACGAAAGCCTTGATGTTATCCGCTGTCAGCTTGTTAAGCTCGGTGGCTGTACCGCTCAGCTTCACAACTACCGAAGAATCCTTTACCTTGGCGGCGGTGAGCCCCTGACCCACATTTCGGGTCTCGATACTGCTGATCGTAAAGCTCTTTTCAATAATCGGTTCAATATTGACAGTGACAGTGGCTTTATTCCCATTATCCAGGAAAGAAGCCCCATCCGGCAGCTTCAGGGTAACCTCCTTTGTCACCGCTTTATTGGCCCCTGAAACATCCACCGGATCAATCTGAATGTTCTGAATAGTGTCCAGAACCTCCTGCTTGGCGCCGACCATTTTCTGGGTCGGGTCAACGGTCACGCTGGTCACCTTGTAGCCAGACTGGGGGTCACCCGTCGTTGCCGGCGGGGTGATGTTAACCGTTTTGGTCTTACCCACCTCAATATTAACGCGGACAACATCCGGCTCGCACTCAACGCCGCTGACAATATTTCCATCTTTATCGTAGGGTGTCACTTCCAGCATTCTGGAGGTATCCTCGGTCAGGCCATTTACATTGGCTGTGACCGCAATTTTATCAATGGCCGCAATGCGGTCTTCCGCGCCGGTTACCTGAACCTTTTCTGTGCTGGTGGCTGAGATCACAGCATTATCATTGCCAGGCTTACCCTGCGTAATGACCTCTACATTCTTTTCGGACTCAATAACGTTGTCCACTACCAGATGCAGTGTGCTTGGATTAACCTCTTTCAGAATAACGGAGTTGGACAGCCCCTTGATGACAATCTCAGGGTTATACTCGCCCTTTTTATCGATATCTTTCATATCCACTTCTGCGGTGATCTCATTGGTATTGATCTCCTGGAGACTCCGGTCTGTCCCCTGCACACGCAGGTTAACATAATAATTACGGTTATCCTCAAGCACCAAATGCTTTTCCTGCAGGGTTTCCATATTTGTAAAGGTGACTGGAATGGCGTTGATATCCTGGGGAACAATATCATTGCTGTTCCCATTGATGAACAGCCAAAG
This sequence comes from Eubacterium callanderi, assembly GCF_900142645.1. Classification (GTDB taxonomy): domain Bacteria; phylum Bacillota; class Clostridia; order Eubacteriales; family Eubacteriaceae; genus Eubacterium; species Eubacterium callanderi. Next base: position 301,082 of record NZ_FRBP01000005.1, on the reverse strand, counting down.
GATAATGGCCAGGACCGCTGAACTCAGCAGCCTTATGGTTTTTTCATTGATTGATATCTGTTTCTTTTTCTTCTTCGTTGCCATCTTTTTTTCCTCGGAATTTAAAGAATCCTTTTTCACTGTCATTTTCGTCATCCTTTGCCATAAAACGGTCTGTTAAGAGCTGCTCAACCATCGCCGGCGTCATGTTCCGGGTCAGTGTGCCCTTTTCCGTATATGAAATGGTACCCGTTTCCTCTGAAACGATGATGGTAATGGCGTCAGATTTTTCCGAGATTCCCAGGCCTGCCCGGTGTCTGGTTCCCAGCTCACTGCCCAGATAACGGTTGTCGGATAAAGGCAGCAGGCAGCCCGCCGCCCGGATCTGGTTTGTCCAGAGCTTCACCACCATTGCGCCGTCATGGAGCGGCCTGTTTGGTGTGAAAATATTTTCAATCAGCTCCTGACTGATGTCTGAGTCCAGCTCAATACCCGTATCCACAATGTTGTTTAGCCCGGTGTTCATCTCGCAGACAATCAGCGCGCCGATATGCTCCTTTGAAAGGTTCCCCACAGCCCGGCTGATCTCCCCGATATCGTTCAGCATCCTCGCCCTGTCACGGTTGCTTTTCCTAAAAACCTGTTTAAAGGCTCTGTTATTTCCCAGCTGCTCAAGGGCAGAGCGCAGTTCGGGCTGGAACACCACCACAAAAATGATGAACGCGAAGGTAAACATGCTGTTGATTAAGTAGTTCAACGTTGTAAAACCCAACCAGTTGCTGAGTGGCGATAGAATCAGTAAAATAATGATCCCTTTTGCCACCTGCTCTGCTTGGGTACCGCGTATCCACATCAAAACCTTGTATATTAAAAAAGTAATAATGATAACTTCGATGACGCTGCTGACTGTTATTCTTGATTGTATATATAAACGTAGTTCTTCCATACCGTTGTTATCCCCATATGTAGTATGCATTTATTATACACTATTTTTTCTTAAGTTATAACCAGATTTGAACAAGTTTTTTTCATTTTACAATTTTGATACACTTCTTTACAAAAATAACGTTTACAAATCCAGAAAAGGTGGTATAATAATATCATAATCAATTACAAAGAAGATTACTTTAAGTGTTTCTACAGCATTGTAGCAAACGTCAAATAAAAGAATTAGAAGCCACAATCTCGCAGCCGAGGTATACTGGTAAGTTCATCATATTTTATTTGAAAAAGAATCTATCCGAGTGAATTGATAAAATTTACAGGAAAGGGGTGAGACCACCAAAAATGCAAACTGAACCAAAGAATTAAAACCGGTTCCATCGTACAAAGGTACAGAAATATGGAGCCGGTTTTAATTTTTTGATTGATGCAAAGGAGCACTTCTATGAAAAATCATCTTTTTTACCTGATCCCCAAAAGTGACGTCATTTTCTTATATAACCATCAATCCTTCGAGGAGGCCTATGACCTGTTCCTGAAAAGCGGCTACACAGCCATGCCGGTTATTAATAAACGCGGGCAGTATGTTGGCACGATTTCAGAGGGCGACCTCCTGCGCACGCTGGCCCTGAGCATGGAGCATCCCGAGATCGCCTTAAAGGACTTTGCTGTCAAGGATATTGATTTTAAAACAAAGGCCGAGGCTGGCCGTGTCGACGATTCCTTCGAGACCATCCTGGAGATGGCCACCCACCAGAACTTCGTCCCACTGGTCGATGACCAGAATGTATTCATCGGCATCCTGCGCAGACAGGAGCTGATTAAAGAGCTGCTGAATTACCTCAAAGAAATCGACGCGCCCATCGAGGGGTAAGTAAAAACCCGCATTGTCATTTTTACGGCAACGCGGGTTTTTTATTCTTATTCCATTGTGAGAATCAGTTCGCCGGACTGGACGCTCTGTCCTTCGGACACATAAATTTCTTTAATTTTTCCTGCGGCGTGGGCCACAATTTCTGTTTCCATCTTCATGGCTTCAACGATGATCAGCGGCTGGTTTTCAGCCACTTCGTCACCCTCATTCACCAATACCTTCAAGACAGTACCAGGGATGCCAGACCCAATTTCTTTTGGATTGTTTTTGTCTGCCTTGAGCATGGTGCTTTTCTCTTTGGAGAACAGGCTTCGCTTATCTTCGATATAAATTTCACGGCGGAAACCATCGACCTCAAAGAGGACAGGACGGTAGCCTTCTTCGTTGGGCTGCCCCATCTTAACCATACGGATAATAAAGCGTTTCCCCTTATCCACCTCAACCTCAGCGGTTTCACCTTCCTTGAGTCCATAGAAGAAAGCGTGCGTATCCATACGCATGAAATCGCCGTAATCCTGATAAAATTTCACATAATTTTTAAAGACCTTGGGGTACAGCGCCGCACTCGTGACCTCGCGTTCTGCCAGCTCAATGCCAAACTCATCGCGGTATTCTGCACGGATCGCCTCAAAATCTTCCGGCGGGAGCAGGGTGCCCGGACGGACGGTGATGGGTTCAATGCCTTTCAAAACAATTTCCTGAAGCTTCGGATCAAAACCGCCCTCAGGCTGGCCAATCATCCCCCTGAAATAATCCACAACTGAATTTGGGTAAGCGAGATCCTTTCCCTTGTCGTAGATATTATCCTTGTCCAGACCATTTTGTACCATAAAGATCGCCATATCCCCAACCACCTTGGAGGATGGGGTAACCTTGACAATATCACCTAAAAGGACGTTGGCTTCCATATATTTCTGCTTAACTTCTTTGAACTTATGGCCGAGACCAAAGCTTTCGACCTGGCTTTTCAGATTAGAATACTGACCGCCTGGAATTTCCAGCTTGTAAATTTCCGCACTTCCGGATTTCAAGCCAGATTCAAACTTACCGTAAACCTGACGGGTTGTCTCCCAGTAATCGGAAATCAGCTGGAGATCGTCCTCGCTCATGCCCGTATCACGCGGGGTATTGGCCAGAGCCGCAACCACAGAGTTTAAGGACGGCTGGCTGGTCAGGCCGCTCATGCTGCTGAAAGCCGCATCGGCGATATCTACACCTGCCATGGTGGCCATAAGAATGGCCGCGACGCCGTTGCCCGCAGTATCGTGCGTGTGCAGGCGAACCGGGATCTTCACTTCTTCCTTCAGGGTTTTGATCAGCTTGAATGCTGCTGCCGGTTTTAACAGGGCAGACATATCTTTAATGGCCAGGATGTGCGCACCGGTTGCCTCAATTTCATGAGCCATGCGCACATAGTAGTCCAGATCGTATTTTATTTTTTTAGGGTCCAGAATATCGCCAGTGTAGCACATAGCGACTTCGCAGACCTTGTCGGTTTTCAGGACTTCCTCGATGGAGACCTTCATCCCCTCCATCCAGTTGAGGGAGTCAAAAATACGGAAGACGTCAATCCCGCCCTCGGCGGATTCTTTGATAAACTTACGCAATACATTGTCCGGATAGTTTTTATAACCGACCGCGTTGGCCCCGCGCAGCAGCATCTGGAACAGGATGTTTGGAATACGCTTGCGCAACTCGTCCAGTCTTCTCCATGGAGATTCCTTCAGGAAATTATAAGCTACGTCAAAGGTAGCGCCGCCCCACATTTCCAGTGCAAAAATATCCTGTCCAAGATAGGCGGTTTCCTTGGCGATCTTGATCATATCGCGGCTGCGGACACGGGTGGCAAACAGAGACTGGTGCGCGTCGCGCAGTGTGGTGTCGCCCAGAAGCAGCTTGTCCTGGCTCTGAATCCATTTAACCAGGCCATCCGGACCCTGTTCATTCAAAATCTGCTTGGTACCGCGAAGCTCGATGCCTCTCGGAATTTCTGGGATTTCCGGTTCATCAAAATCCGGTTTGTTACCAAAGGTTTCATTGACAGCCATTTCGCCAAAGTAACGGATCACGTCGTAGGCCTGGCTCTTTTCTGCCTGAATATTGAACAGCTCAGGGTGATCGTCAATGAATTTGGTATCACAGTTGCCGCTCTTAAACATATCGTGTTCCAGAACGTTGATCAGGAAGTCCTTGTTGGTCTGAACACCCTCGATCTGCATTTCCTTAAGGGCACGAAGCGCCTTGCGGCGAGTATCCTCAAAGGTTCTGGAATAAGAGGTGGATTTCATTAAGAGGCTGTCATAGTAAGGGGTGATCTCGCCGCCGGTAAAGCCGTTGCCGGTATCGAGACGGATACCCGCACCACTGGCGGTACGGTAAACGTCCAGACGGCCCGTATCCGGCATAAAATGGTTTTTGGGGTCCTCGGTGGTAACACGGCACTGGATAGCATAGCCGCGGCTTCTGACGCCTTCCTGGCTCTTGATGTTAATCTCATCCGAATCCAGTGGATAGCCCTCAGCGATCATGATCTGGGACTGAACCAGGTCGATACCTGTGACCAGTTCGGTAACAGTGTGCTCTACCTGGATTCTCGGGTTCATTTCAATAAAGTAATGATCGCCTTTTTTATCCACCAAAAACTCAATGGTACCGGCGTTGCGGTAATTGACCGCCTTAGCCAGCTTCAAAGCATCGGCGCAGATGGCCTGACGCTGTTCCTCGCTGATGCTGAGCGACGGCGTAAACTCGATAATTTTCTGATGGCGTCTCTGGATCGAGCAGTCACGTTCAAAAAGATGGACTACATTGCCATAAGCGTCGCCCAGAATCTGGACTTCAATATGCTTTGGCTCTTCCAGATATTTTTCAACAAAGATGGTGCCGTCGCCAAAGGCCTTGGTAGCCTCACTCATAGCCGAATGGTATTCCTTTAACAGGTCCTTTTCATCGCGAACGATACGCATACCGCGTCCGCCGCCGCCGGCTGCAGCCTTAAGCATGATCGGATAACCCGCCACCTTTGCAAATTCCGCCGCCTCTCTGTCTGAGGTAATGGGCTTTTCGACACCCGGAATGGTGGGCACATTAACGGATTTAGCCACAATTTTAGACTGGATTTTATCGCCCATCTGTTCCATCATGGTGTGGGTCGGTCCGATAAAGGCAATCCCTTCCTCTTCACAGCGTCTGGCAAACTCAGGATTTTCGGACAGGAAGCCATAACCTGGATGGATGGCGTCCACTTCCTTTTTCTTGGCCAGGGAGATGATCTTGTCCATATTCAGGTAGGCTTCGACCGGACCGGTAGTACCGGTAATCAGGTAAGCCTCATCCGCCTTGGAACGGAACAGAGACATCTTGTCCTCCTGGGCATAGATGGCAACTGTCTGGATACCAAGCTCCTGGCAGGCACGAATAATACGAATGGCGATTTCGCCGCGGTTAGCAATCAATACCTTGTTAAATTTTTTCATTTGCAACTCTCACTTCACTATAAAATTACAGCCTGCCGCGCTTGGTTAAGCGTGACAGACCAGTGCATAAATATTTATTGTTACTCTATTATATATAAACCTTCAGCCAATGAAAAGAAAAATTTTTGTTATTTAAGATAAAAACAAGTGTTTTTATTTGAAAAACACCATTTTTAAACCATCTTCGTATCCTGTTCATCAATATATGCCTGCTGAACCCTCTTGCTCTGGTCCATAACGGCATGGATAAACTCCGTATAATATTTTTTATAATCCGCGTTTTCTAATTTTTCTGTGTGCTTTTTTACGACCTCTGCCTCCCGTTTGGGATCGAATATTTCTCCATGATTTGTGAATTTATATTCAGCTACCTGGTAAACAAGATCGAGCCGTTCCTCAAAAAGAGCGCGCATTTCCGCGTCTACTTCATCAATACGCACCCGGATTTCTTCAATTGATTTCGCCATATTTACTCCTCTATACTAAAAAATCCAGCATACAAAGCGCTGTGACCGCCTCCACTACCGGACAGGCCCTCAGGACAATGCAGGGGTCATGCCTGCCCTGTATCTCAATTTCAGCGTCCTTTTTAGCGGCCATGTCAATGGTCTTCTGGGGTTTTGCGATGGAAGCCGTAGGCTTAAAGGCTGCCCGATACACGATGGGCATGCCGTTTGTAATTCCGCCGTTAATTCCGCCGTTGTTGTTTGTTGTTGTCTTAACTCTTTCACCATCCATATAAAAAGGATCATTGGCCGCAGAGCCACGAAGACTGGTGATATCAAAGCCCAGTCCAAATTCAACACCTTTTACCGCAGGCACCGAAAACAGCAGTGCGGACAACCGGCTTTCAACGGAATCAAACAGCGGGTCACCCACTCCGGCCGGCATACCTGTTATGTAGCCCTCGATCACACCGCCCACAGAGTCCTGATCCTTAATGGCCTCAAGGATTTCATCCTTCATCGTCTCCTCCAGTGTCTTTGTATACAGTGGAAACAGCGGGTTTTCATAACAGAGCGACGCGTATTCCTCAGGCTTCAGATCTCTTTTATCCTGAACGCTGCCGATGGATAAAATCCGGCTGCCGATTTTAACCCCGGGAGCGATCTGAGAAAGCGCCTCCCTGGCGACAGCACCGGCAAAAACGATGGGCGCCGTAAGACGTCCTGAAAAATGGCCGCCTCCCCTGTAATCCTGAAAACCGCCGTAGCGCATCCAACCGCTGTAATCGGCGTGCCCCGGGCGCATGAGATCCTTTGTCCGGGCATAGTCCTTTGAACGGGTATTGCCGTTTCGGATAATCCCGGTAAGCGGAGTGCCTGTGGTTTTTCCTTCAAAAAAGCCACTGACAATTTCCACCTCATCCGCCTCCTTACGCGGGGTAGCCAGGCGGCTGCTTGCGGCGGCTCGGCGTTTCATTTCCGCTGCAACTTTCTCCAGGTCCACTTTCACGCCAGAAGGAAGACCATCAATGGTTGCTCCAATGGCAGTTCCGTGGGATTCCCCAAATACTGAAACTTTGATCTTATTCCCCCAGATCGAACTCATGGATAACACCTCCCATTTTCTTAAAATCTTCCCAGAAATCCGGATAAGATTTTCGTACACTCTCGGCGCCTGTTATCGTGAGCTTATCCTCACAGGCGAAGCTGGCAATGGCGGCCGCCATTGCAATACGGTGGTCGTTGTGACTGTCCACCACACCCCCTGTAAAATGTTCAACGCCTTCAATAGTCATCCCCTCAGGATGTTCCGTAAGTTTTGCCCCCAGAGTGGTCAGCACTTCATTCATGGCAGCCAGCCGGTCCGACTCCTTAAAACGCAGGCGGGCCGCGCCGACGATCTCTGTCGTCCCCTGGCTCAGGGCTGCCAGCACAGTGAGCACCGGTACCAGATCCGGACATTGTGAAACATTCACCACAGCACCGTGAGTGCTCCCCGGTTTGGTCACATAGCCTTTTTCAGTCTGGGCTACATTCCCCCCCATAGCCTGAATGATCTCAATAATGGCCTTATCGCCCTGGGATGAAGCGGACTGCAAATCCTCACAATCCGTTTTTTTGCCCAGGATACCGCCTACCAGCCAGAAAGCGCCCTGGGAAAAATCACCCTCTACCCGGTAATCCCGGGCCATATACCGCTGGTTGCCAGCAATGCGGAACAAGTGGTAATCCTCATTGACCACGGCAATACCGAACTTTTCCATAACATCTAGTGTAATGTCAATATAAGGCCTGGATTCCAGCGGCGTAGTGATTTCGATGACCGAGTCTCCGTCAAGCAGCGGCAGCGCAAACAGCAGGCCTGTAATAAACTGCGAAGAAATGCTGCCGTTCAGGCGGTAAGCGCCCGGCTTTAAAGTGCCCGTAAAGCATAGAGGCAGTTCCTGGCCTTCGGTCTCTTTCTGATAGGTAATGTCCTGTTCCTCAAAAATATCGTAATAAGGCTGCATAGGCCGCTCCACCAGTCGTCCGCGGCCAATAACCCTGGAATTTCTGGCTTTTAATGCCAGCAGCGGAATGATAAAACGCAGAGTGGAGCCAGACTCAATACAGTCAATGGTCTTGCCCTCTGTGTCCGGATGGCTCACACCGGTGATCGTCAGGGTAAAGCGCTTCTCCTCATTCTCTTCATATTTGATCTCTGCTCCCAGGATTTCCATAGCCTTACAGGTCGCGGTGATATCATCGGACAAAAGAATGTTGGTGATCACGCTGGTCCCCTGTGACAGAGCCGCGCACATAACCGCCCGGTGGCTGACGCTTTTGGACGGAGGAATACAGATCGTACCGCCCAGCTTTTTAGGTGTAATTTCGACTTTTTTCATGCTGTCCCTTTCTACTGAAATAACTGAATGGCCTGATCCTTATGGATTTTTACGATCTCTGCCTTGCCAATTTTAGTGATGATGCACATATTTAAAACGTCATTCTCAAATTTTTTATCCGAATACAAAATTTCCTTAACACGGTTCATATCCATTTCCGGCATTTCGTAGGGAAGACCGTAGGTTTCCAGAATCAGCTGAAGGTTTCCAAGGGTCTCTGGCGTGGTAATCCCCTCCCGCACGCTCATTTTAGTGATCTGGTACATGCCGATGGCTACCGCCTCACCGTGTGAATATTCCTTGAACTCAAAGTAGGATTCAATGACATGGCCGATGGTATGGCCGAAATTGAGAACACGGCGCAGGCCTTTTTCCTTTTCATCACTTTCGACCACATTGCGTTTGATTTGGACACACTTGGCAATAATTTCTTCCATATCCTCCAGCAGGTCCTCCTGGTACTCAAAACCCATAAGTCGGACAAAAAGCTTCGCAGAGCTGATGCAGCCGTATTTGATCACCTCGCCCATACCGTCCGTCAGGTAATGGTCCTCAAGCGTATCCAGAAACTGCGGATCAATGATTACTGCTTTGGGCTGATGGAACGCGCCCACCAGGTTCTTGCCAAAGCCCAGGTCTACCCCTACCTTTCCGCCCACACTGCTGTCCACCTGGGCCAGCAGGGAAGTTGGAATCTGGACGAAATCAATGCCGCGCATAAAGGTAGCCGCGCAGAAGCCTGCCAGGTCTCCGACCACGCCGCCGCCCAGGGCTACGATGGCATCGGAACGCGTTATGCCCATATCCATGAGCTGATAGTAAATGTCCTCCACCTGAGCCAGACTTTTAGATTCCTCTCCTGCCGGAATCACAATGGTATATACAGACACACCCAGGCTTTTGATCTGCTTTTTCACATTGCTCAGATACAGCTTGGCGACATTTTTATCGCTGATAATGACAATGCTACGGTAGCCGCCAAAAATTTCATCCATCTCAAACAGATGCTCCTTCAGGCCATTGCCGATCATAATTTTGTACTGATGCTTGTTTTCAGTCGTACAGGTTAATTCCTTCATGATTTCGCTCCTTTATCTATAAAATACTGTATGCAATTTCGCTGATTTGAATAATTATTATATCATACTTTTACTAAAGTGCGTGGAGAACCTTACCGTAAAGCATTTCAAACTTCTGTTTATTGCCTGAAATTTTTATTACAATTATCAAGAAAGCTTCAAATTAAGAAAACTTCGTTGCATTTTACGGCATAATCCGGTATGATAAACATATAAGCAACCAGGTTGACTATAATGTTATTTACCATTTACCGCGGGTATATAAAATAAAACAATGATAACAAGTAATTTACCATAGAAAGGAGTCTTTACTATGTATGAAGAACCTAAAGGACCAATCGAAACTCTGGAAGAGGATCTGGAAAAAACCATCAAACACTGGTGGATGTTTTTAATTCTCGGTATTCTTGCCATCGGCGTGGGCATCTGGCTGTTTTTCACTCCCATGCAGGGGTATGCGGCACTGACGGTATTCTTTGCCTTAACCTTTTTAATCTCAGGTCTTGCCTCTATTTTTGTCACCATCTTTAACCGTAAGGCCATTCCGGCCTGGGGCTGGAATCTGGTATCCGGTATTCTCATGCTGGTGCTTGGGATTATTCTGGTGGCAAACCTGAATCTTTCCGCTGATGTGCTGGCATTTTACGTTGCCTTTGCGGTAATGTTCGGCGGCTTTAATACCATCGGCTATGCCTTTACCACAAAATCCCTAGGCGACAGCGGCTGGGGCTGGAACCTGGCATTGGGTATTCTGGTTGTCATCCTGTCCATCGTCCTCCTGCTGCACCCAGTATTCACAGCACTGACCATCACCATCTGGACTGGTATTGCCTTTGTGAGCCTGGGCGTTTCATTCTGCATGCTCGCATACCGGTTATCCAAAACCAACAGCCTGCTGAAAAAATAAACGGTTATAAAACCCCGGAACGAATGTCCCATTGGTTCCGGTCTTTATCATCGTTTAAGTAAGAGAGGTGTTATGATGAAAAAGGAAAAAAAGAGTAAGAAACCGGCTAAAAAGAAGAATTCAAAGAAAAAGAACGGCAAGAAAAAAGAAATTCTGAAAACAGGGAATTCGCATAAGGTTAAGCCTGCTGCTGATTCCAAGTCCAGGAAAGATCTGAAGCAGGCTCTGGCTGAAATCACAGCCCAGTACCAGCTCATCGAAGATCTTCCTCGTTTCTACGGTGGGGAGATCCCCCTTTATATTTCCGAAACCAGCGCGCTCCGTGTCATCGGCGGCACGCCCGGCCTTAATCTGACCGCCATCGCCACAGCACTGGGCGTCTCTAAAAGCGCAGTCTCCAAAAGCACCGGCAAACTTATGGAAAAAGGGCTGATCACCAAAGAACGCGCCCTTCGCGAGGTCATCTTTAATCTGAGTGGTGAAGGGCAAATACTTTACGACCGGATGAATCATGATGAAAAGCTGCTTTTTAAAGGCCTTGATACCTATCTGAAAACTTTGAGCCCGGATGACGAAAAGGCTGTATCTGACTTCTTAGACCACATCCACCTGGAGCTTAAAAAAGCAGTCAACAAGCTCAGGGAACCTCTTGAGGATATCGACGAAAAATAAAACCATGTTTTGTTGGGATCGGTGCAGATTTGCGCCGGTCTTTTTTTGTTTTTAAGAATTCACATCATTTTTTCTTAATTTTATTTCATTTGTGGCACTTTTGTGGTTCCCCATCATTTATACTGTAATCAAAAAAAAGAATCAGCCGCTGCTGGTTCGAAAACACAGAAAAAGGAGAAAGAATATGCGTATTAAAAAATTATTGGTTACCATGAGTTTAGGACTCGTGCTGCTGACTTCCGCCGGAGTGCCGGCATTAGCGAAAGATCTTGATGAGAACACTCAGGAGGGCTCCTCTGAAATCTTCGGAAGCATTGCGTCAAGGTATACCGTAGAAATACCTGCCGAGATTGAGATGGGGACAATGCAGAGAAACAGGGATTCCCAGGCTCCCTTTTCTATTACTGCCAGAAATGTTGCCCTGCCAAGTGATGTAAAGCTGCAGGTCCGCGTTAATGGCGACGGTATAAATGACGAATTTATACTTAAAAGCTCAGACAGCAAAATTTCTTACAGGCTTTTTAAAAGTGCTGAACCAAATGATATAGAAATTGCAACACATGATATTTTTGCCGAATTCTCAGGTACTATTGGTCAGGATGGCGACACCCAAAGCGGATTGGTTCAGGTAACACCTCAAGATACAGTAAACTCTGGAATCTATGCTGGAAATCTGAACTTTACCTGTGCCATCAACTTTCCCACAGTAACACCTTAACAGCGCCCATCCTGTCACTCTAATCAGCATTAAAAATAAAAGTCTGAAAATTTCACGGCTCACTGCAGCATACATTTTTAAACTCAAAAGGAATCCTCACAATGGAAAACAAGAAAACAAACATGACCCATATCTGGCCCATCCTGCTCATGCTGGTCATACTCCTCGCAGGAGGTGTCATCTTTTACCTTTTAAGCCAAAAGGCACAGCCTGTAGAAATGGAACAGACCGTAGTCGCCCTGACACCTACATCCCAAAAGCCCGCCCCCTCTAACATCGCCATCCCGGGCTATCCTGAACTCACCCTCATCAGCGACACAGGCGTCATTCCCGCAGTTTTTGAAAATCCTGAGGGTAATCCCTGCTATTTCAAGCTGGATCTAATACTCTCCGATACCGGACAAACCATATGGTCCTCAGAAAACTTCAAACCCGGCACCGGTATACAAAGTCCTACAGCTGCTTTTATTCCCGAATCTGGCGTTTACAATGCCGAGCTCCGTTATACGACCACCAGTCTCGACGACCTAAGACCCCTGAACACTGCTGTTACAAAGGCGCGGTTAACTGTTCAGTAATAAAAGGCCTGTGATTCATTTTGATCACAGGCCTTTTAAATCATAACAGTTTAGTCATAAATGCCCATATATTATCTTGATATTTCGTCAAAATCGGAGCTATCACATTTTCCAGTCCTTCCGGTACCGAGCAACCGATATTCCGGTATTTTGTCTCAGCCAAGGCAAGCACTCTCCTTGTTTCACTATGCGTCTCTGCAGGTCTTGATCTTTCTCCGGCATTCGCATAATTTGAGTTTTGAGCAACATACTCTAATACTGCTTTATAATTGTCCAAATTAACATCCGACATAACAAAAGGATTCTTGTCAAAGTTAAAGATGTAATTCCCCCCCGGAGCCATAATATCAATGAGTTCCTTTGCTTTATCAACACATTCCTGTTTTGTTGCCGTTTTGAGATAAGTAACCGGATACAGGCCTGAGAGTATATGTTTTTTTCCGAGTTTATCCTTAATTGTATGCGGATCGCCGTATTCAAAGCAAAAACGTGTTCCCTCAGGCAATTCCCAGAGATAATCCAGATAACGTGTCCAGTCTGCTTCGCAAAAGATATAGCAGGGCTGTCCAGCATCATGAAGCGCTTCAACAAGTCTGTGAAAGGATGGCCAGTAAAACTTATCAAATTCTTTGTTCCTCAGATATGTCGCCATGTGAAGCGGCATAAAGGTTTGACCGTATTTATGTGGATTGGCCGGAAGGCCTTTTTCAAACAGAAACGGCAGTACTGCATCACAGGCTTCAGCGATCTTTTCGGGACAGCGTTTAATATCTTTTGTGATTCCTGTAAAGCCGCGTAAAAAATCAGCAAGATAATCAAAAGGCGCTGTAACACCCCCAAGCGAGCCAATCGGCGGTGTATAAAAAGTATATTTTTCTCTCAGTTTTTTTACAATTGCAGCATGTTTGTTCTGGTAATCATTATGAGCCAGCAATGCCCCGGCAAAGGAGAGAGCCCTGCTTACACTGTCCTTTTCCCAGTTTGTAAAAAGCTTTGGAAAAATAGTTTCAATAATAAAATCCCTCGGACTTTTTATAAAATCATCATAATCCTCTGGTTCCATGCCCATCACCTCGGGATGCTGCATAAAGCCACTGTCACCCATAACATAAGTTTTAGCGCCCAAAAGCGTAAGATAAGCAGGGTAGCGTGGCGTTCCCAACGGAGCAGACTCTAATGGCAGTTCACCGCAAAGCCTGTCTGTGGCTTCATAAACACCATCAAGTGTCCACTGCGTTTTTCCAAGATCCAGACCACCGTATTGAATACAAAATTCCAAAGGCAAAACCGCGCCTATCGGAACGCGTTTTGGAATAACACCATCATAAACATCCGTAAAATTTTTTTGGATTGCATCTGTTTTCATTTTTTACCTCTCTTATCTTTTAAACCAGGCCGATTAACAGCCAGTATGGTACAACGACCACCATCATAAACACCATTGACATTGCCATTTTAATGCCGCATATTTTCATGAAATCTTTTGTGGCAATTAAGCCAAAGGACACGTAGAAGAGTGGAAGCGCCCATTCATAGGGGAAAATGACTTCCGCACCTGCCGCCTGAATGGTATAAAACACCGCAAACGGGTTAATCCCAAGCGTCATACCAATTTGAGTAAAGGCAAGGGTAAAAGTGGCATATATGGCCATTGGTGTTAGTGCAAAATTAGAAATAACACAGATAATCCAGATAACTGCTATCATGACAAAAATGTTAGTACCAGATATCATCGGTAAAACCAAATCCGCGATGATCTTGCCAAATCCCATGGCGTTAGCAACCGCACCAATACTCAGACAGGTGGCTGTAAAGAAAATCATGGAAAAATCAATTTTTTGAATATCTTCTTTAGTGCCTACGTTAAATCCTGGAAGATACATAATACAGCCCGCCAGTAAAAATCCCCACGAAATGTCCAGATTATGTAAGCCTGAGGTCAGCATATAAACCAGTAAGCAGAGACTGATAACAACGCCCTTCTTTTCATCTCTGGTCATTTTCCCCATTGCTTTCAGCTCTTCAGATACAAACTCCATCTGGTAAACCGTATCCTTTGGCTTACAAAACCGTCCAATCGTAAACACAACAATCGGAATCCAGAGGACAAATGGAATATTGTGAACAAAATAATCTAGGAAGGAAATGGATGGATTGGTAATAGAAGCCGCCATATTCGGAATAACCGCGAAAGATGGATTGTAAATAAACTGTAATGGAATATAGGCTGAGAAAAAGCCTGCCATCATAATACCGGCTGATTCTTTTGATTTCCCTAGGTTAAGAGCTTTACAAATACCAAACGTTAAACCTGCAAGGGGTAAAATCGCTTTACCTGGCGCCAATAAGTTTATTGCTAAACCGGAAAGCATAATACCAATCAGCAAACCGTAATAGGATTTACCGGTTTTTTCAATGATCCAGTAAGCAACACGCTTTAACAGCCCAATACGAATCAAAATATTCGCAAACAGAAATCCACCGATAAACATCCAGGGAATAGTACCAAACCACGGTGAAAAAACCACATTAGCCGGCGCTAAATTGGCCAGAATATAAAATACTGGAAGTATCATGGCCGGAATCAAATTTGGAAGTACTTCAAAAGCAAACATCAAAATTGTACAAAATGTTGCCGCACTAAAAAGCCTTATCTGCCATGTGAAAACATCGTTAACTGGTATTAACAGGATAATAACAGGTATCAAAATAATGATAGCCCATTTGACCACTTTTGCATTTACCTGTAATTTACTTTTCATTATATTCTCCTTATTTTTGAGATTACAAGCTCCTTAAGAGCATATTCATCAGGACTGTATCATATTTTCTCAACTGCCGGCTCATCACCTCATCTATGTCGGTGGTGTCCCTTTCGGAAAAATCATTTTCCAGATATTTGGTTTTTAACTCAGGAATTTCCGGGCAGGCTACAGTTCCATATCTTTTCCTGTCAATGGCAAGCTCTCCTGCATTTGTATACCATGTGTTTTCGGCTACATAGTCAATTACGGCAATATAGTTTTCAAGGTTAATACTGTTCAGGCTCAAAGGATTTTTATCGAAACTGAATATGTAGTTTCCCCCTGGAGCCAGAATATCAATATACTCCTTGGCTTTATCAATGCACTTCTGCTTTGTTGCGGTTTTCAGATATGTCAGGGGATATAAACCGCTGATAATATGTTTTTTCCCCAATGTATCTTTAATTTTCTGCGCATCCCCATATTCAAATATAAACCGCGTTCCTGGAGGCAGCTCATAAAGATAATCCAAATAACGCATCCAGTCATTCTCGCAGAACAACTGGCAAACCTGCCCATGACAGTACAAATATTCAATAAACTTCTTAAGAGATGGCCAATAAATATTCTCAAAATCTTTTGGACGGATATACCCTGCAAAATGCAATGGAATGAAGGTAGACCCCAGAACCGATACATTTTGCGGCAGCCCCCTGAAAATCTGAAATGGCAGCAGTGCGTCACATGCCATTCCGATTTTTTCAGGTATCCTCCTTAAATCTGATGAGATGCCTTTAAAACCTCTTAAAAAATCACCGAGTAAATCAAAAGGGGCCCGAACCACTGCTGAAGAACCTGCAGGCGGTGTGAAAAAGCCATACTTCTTTCCCAGTTTCTGAGTCAGCTGTCCAACCTGTACGGCTCTCTCATTAAAGGCAGTCGAAGCCTTCGCCAAAATAAATGAACGCTGAGCCGCATCACAGTCGAGCCCTTTAAACATGCGCGGCAAAACCTTTTCCATAAAAAAATCCATTGGATTTTCAATAAAGCGATCATATTCTTCTGAAAACAGCGTGACACAATCCGAATGCTGAATACTTCCAGAGGACGTCACCTGGTATCCCTGTGAATCCAATATTTTAAAAACAGCTGGATTCTTTTCCTCCCCGCCAACGGGCATGGCGTCCGTATGAATCTTTCTGCAGAGAATATCATAAGCATCCTCTGCCCCTTCGAATGTCCATTGTGCTTTTACCGTTGACAAGCCCGCGTAATCAATGCAGGCCTCAAAGGGCAGTTTGGCAGAAATTGGGACCCTTTCTGGAATGCGCCCCTCATAAATACTTTTAAAAAGTTCTGTTTTGGAATTTATCATCATTTTTTACCACTCCTTTTGATTTTATGAATAAAACAATTAATTACGATATGCCGTGCATTACAATCTTTTTATCCCGGGTTTTCTATGAAATTTCATTCTTTTTCTGAATTATACTTGGCCCAGAGGGCAAAAGCAATGGTTTACACACACTTGTCAATCGAGGAATTTGACAAAAAAATTGACAGCAGATATAATAAAAAGCAAATAATTAATCTGAAAGGCCACTTATAATTAACCTCCGAAGTGGTATGGTCTTTATATGAATAACTATCCGCCTTCGCATTTGTTTTTATTGATGGAATGCTTCCGTACGCGTATAAAAGATCTCGCGGAGGTCCTTCATGTTAACGATTCTCTTGTCAGTAAATGGCGCAATCACAAACGTCTTATTAACCCCAAATCAGCTTATGCAGACTTAATATGCCAGTACTATCTTAGTCTTGACCGGAAGAATAATTTCCATATTATAAAAACACTTTTATCGGACGATTATGAACAGATCGATAAAGCTGAAGAAAATGTCCTTCCACATCTCTTAAAAAACTGGCTTACAGAAGTTCCAGACCAGCTTGACGATTCAAAGATCACTCTGGACTCTAACAGCTATACCACCCAAATTTCTGTTTACCACTACGATAGCGGCCGTGAAAAAGCTGTCTTAAGAATGCTGGAAACCCTGAAAAATCTACCCCCAAATCAGGAGTTTCTGATTTTTGACTGCGAAGAAAACTCATGGCGGCAGGAGGATTCCAGCTTTTTAAAGAAAAGAAAAAAATTATTATACGAAGTCATCAATCGGCATCACCTTCAAATTATTCATACTTTTAATGCAAAGTATACGGCTTTAAAAAATCTTTTCTTGCGGGATATCAGCTTAAACTTAAACCATAAGGTTGACACCTGTTATATTCCCTTGCAGTTAGTCCCTAATTTTTTATCAGACATGCTCATTATAAAAGATAAGGCTGCATTAATTTGCCAGTTCAATGAGAGGTTTACCATACAGCGTTATGCCGAATATCATTCAGATATTCGAACGATCCGTTATTATCAACAATTCTATAATGATCTTAAATCGAAAAGCATCCCCATTTACACACAATACCACCTTGATCACTATGAAGACATCATTAACTTTTTAAAAAGCAAGGTCTGTATCGAGGGCTGTTTATACTATATTTCTCCCCTGCCATTTCCATTTAATACCGATGTTAAAAGTCTTTTGAGGTATACGTTTAATGCTCAGGATACCCTCCACCTCTGGGAAACTGCATTAAAGCAAGGGCCGGTCAGGCATATTTACTGTATAAAAGATATTGAAAATTTTGTAAAAATCATACAAAAAAGCCCCGAACCAGAGGCTCAGGACTTACTCAAAATTTTTCTTAAACAAATTAGCGATCTTATGCATCTTGTTGGCAAATCTTCTGAATTTGAAATTGCTCTTCTTCAGGAATTACCCAAAACAGAAGGAGCCAGCCCCATATTTCTGATTAAAGATAACCGCTATGCCCTCGGCTATAAATATGAAGCACTTTCAGGTCGTTTCCACGCCCTTATCTCAGAGGATTCTACCGCTGTGTTTATATTGTTCCAATACTACGATGAATTCTGGACAAACATCCCCTCAATTCAAAAAAACAAGGATTGGATTATCAATAAATTAAAAGCTGTTTTCGAGCTTTCAAAGGAATAAAAATCCGCGGAAATACAATAACAAATTTATTTTATTTTTGTCACAATTTTGCCATAATCACATTCTATAATAAAGACAAGAAAAAAATAAGGAGTGTTCCAAATGAAAATGAACAAAAAAGTAATCGCTGGCTTTGTGGTTGGGGCGGTGCTGCTCACAGGCACTACAGCGCTGGCAGCCGGAAACGGCGGACGTTTTATGCAGGAGTATGGCACACTGCACACCGCAGCTGTATGTGATACAGATGGCGACGGCCTTTGTGATGTAACAGGCAATCCAATAGGTTCTGGCAACTGCTCTGGCATTGGCAATTGTACTGCTGCTCCGGCAGCGGAGACGACCCAGGTTCCTGCTGAAAGCGCTGGAATGCCGGATACATCTGTACTATCTACAGCAGGCCATCATGCCTACGGTGACAGCGACGGCGATGGAATCTGTGATGTCACTGGCAATCCTGTCGGCACAGGCTGTCAGAATGGCAGCGGTAACGGCCCCCGTGACAGCAGCGGCCATCATGGCGGGAACGGACGCGGCGGCGGACGTTATTGCCAGTAAACCGGCCAACGTATTAAAAAAGCATGGCGCCCCATTGTACGGCGCCATGCTTTTTTATTTTCCAGTTTCAAGTTCTTTATTGTAAGTCAGCGTTTCCTTTGAATAAACGTGCCGCTCATAGACTTTAGTGCCGGGCTTTTCAAGCTCACGCATCAAAAACTGATAATAGGCCCCTGGGGTTACGATTCCAGGGATGGCCGGCTTGTCAAAATTGGTGTTCTCAAACAGAGAATCCGCTACCTTGACACAGTTGGTATCCACAGCAAAATAGGTTTTCAAGGTTCCCTTTTTGAATTTATAAAAGGTCGCATCGTTTCCCTTATAGATCTGGTCGGCGATGTCGCTATAGTCCTTTTCAGGCAGAAGTCCCTGCTCCATGAGCTGGGTATCACAGTACCATTCCTCCATATTTTCCCGCATGGTGTCAAAATTCTTTTTTATCTGGAGAAGCTCCTCCTTCTCAAAGGCCACCTTAAAGGCAATGAGCACCTTATCATCATGATAGACGGACTGCCTAAGATAGCGTTCCCGGTTGCATTTAAACAGCACCCCGTCACTGATCACCCCAAACAGACGGTAGCTGTGGCTGTCAAAATTACCGTAGGCCACGGCTTCATCCCCCAAGATCAGATCCACATGGCCAAAGGACTCCATGAATTTTTTGGACAGATGCACCAGTATTTCCACATTGAAGGGCGCAAGACCCGCTGCCTTTTCGGGGATGGACACGTTTTGTTTATGGAGATAGGCGTTGGCGTCTTCGGAGGCCACTTTCGCGTCATATTCCTTGAGCAGCTTGCGGGGCAGAAGGCCACCGATAACTGGCGGAATGGCAAAGCGCAGCTTTCTCTGCATCTTTTTAGCCGTGGCCGACATTTTCTGCTGGGTTGATTCTTCATTAAAGGTGTCGAAAATCATGGTAAAACCGTACCAAAGCACATATATGCCTGCCACCAGCCCAAAACCAATGGCGTTGAGACGGTTATTAACCAGCATGAGAACCCCTGCCACCAGTGTGATCACTCCGTTCACAAAATAGGCACCGTAGTTTGGCGCGCCGTCTTTAAAATAAGTAACCGCAGATACAAAACGAATGACAGAGTTCAGAATGATCCACCCGGCAAAAATATCAGGAATCCAGCGTACCACCTTAAACCGAAAGATAAAAAAGGCAATGGCAAAGCCAAGGTTGACCACAGCTTCCAGCACCTCACCCTGTCCTTTTATCTTCTTCTTATAGAGTACTGCCACTAAATTCATGAACGCAATGATCAGAAGAACCGCAGCGATGAGCACCACCAGATCAGTGAGCGAGGTCTTTGGCCTCAGAATTAAAAATATCCCGGCCCCTATTACAAACAGACCCGCCAGAAGGCCGATAAGCTTTTGAACAACCGTTTTTTCCATCACATTTCCCCTTTTTTCGTATTACCTCTATTTTACCGCCTTTTGAAAGTTCCCGCAACTAAAAAACCCGCAGCGCCGTATTTTACGGCACCACGGGTTTTGTTATTAATTTTAGTAGGTTTCAACAAACAGCTGGAAGTAAGAGCGGTCATGCTTGCAGGCAGGACATACCTGAGGCGCGTCGTTGCCTTCATAGATATAGCCGCAGTTGCCGCATTTCCATCTGACATCACCAAAGCGTTTGAATACTTTGCCCTGTTCAATGTTGGCAGCTAATTTCTTATAGCGGGTTTCATGCGCTTTTTCAGCCACACAGATCTGGGTAAAGGATTCTGCAATATCATCAAAGCCTTCTTTTTTAGCGGTTGCTGCGAAAGCTGGGTATAAGTCTGCCCATTCTTCCTTTTCGCCGGCTGCTGCGTTTAACAGATTGCTTTTAGTATCGCCTAATGCCACCGGATAGTCTGCGTTAACATTCAGCATCATGGCTTCGCCGCCTTCTAATTCGGCCGCCATATATTTATAGAAAACTTCAGCGTGTTCTTTTTCGTTTGCTGCAGTTTCCAGGAAAATTTCCTGAATCTGTACATACCCTTCTTTTTTAGCCTTTGAGGCAAAAAATGTATAGCGGTTACGCGCCTGGCTTTCACCTGCAAATGCCTTCATCAAATTTGACAGGGTTTCCGTACCTTTTAATCTTCCCATTGGTAAATTCCTCCTTGATTTTGATATTGTTCGTTTCTTTATTATAACGCGATCTCAAAAAAATTTCAAATTATTTCACCGGCTAATTTAGAATAATTTTATTTTTACTTAATATGCTTAATAAAATCTACCAGGGATTCGGCGGCGACAAAAGGACCATCCTGTTCAAAGCCCGGGATTCCCAATTGTGTACGGATAACGCCAATCTTAATGCCTTTTTCCTTCATGCGTTTGAAGTAGTTTTCCGCGATCTTTTCGTGTTCGCTTTTTAATTGTACCGCGCCGAAGGGGTTCGCGAAATAGGTGGTCGTGATGCCCACCTCACCGGTGGTTCCCTTCGCCATACGCTTGCCCTCTGAGAATACCGCCAGAGCGGTATCCAGGTCATCAAACATTTCGATGGGTGCGTGTGCATCGTCAATTTTTTCATAATTATTAATGTAGAAAATATAATCGACCGGAGTGGAAGCCGAAATTTCTTCATAGGTCATCTGCGGTACGATCACCCGGGCGTTGACGATGTTAGGGTTCATGAAAATCGAGCGGTCCATGGTGCTGTAGGCGTAGCCTGGCTGGAGGTCATCCAGACGGACAAATGCCCCGATTTCTGTTCCCACAGCCATGAGCTCGTCTTCCTTGTTAAAATGCAGGGAGCCCATATCGTCGATAAGAATATCCACGTCGCAGCCCAGCTCTTTGGGCAGCTTGTGAATGGCCTCCAGGGTTTCGGACTTGCCGGCGCCGCTGTCCCCAACCAGCATGATGTTTACTGGTTTTTCACCGGCCAGGCGTATTTTGGCGAAAGCGCCGTGGATGGGCAGCCAGAAGTTTTTGATCTGGATAATGTTGTGCAGGGTCAGAATCATTTTCTTCATGTATCCAAAGTAGTCAATTTCCGGATCGTTTGGCAGCATGCCGTAGTAGACGCCGTCCTCCTTAACCACAAAGCCGCGCATCTCGTCTTCTTCAAAAAGGCTCTTGTCCAGGCCGAAGAAAACCGCGCCGTCTGGCTTTTTGTGCAGGAATTCCTCTGGTGTGGCCAGCTCGAAAAGATTGAACAGGCCAGCGCCCAGCTCCAGAAAATCTTTATGGCAGTACGCGATGATCAGCAGACGTCCCGCCTTCACCGGGATGGCGTACCAGGATTCAGAATCCATATAAAAGCGTTCCAGAATCTTTTTGTCCTTCTTGATGGGGAACACGCCGTTTCGCTTGCTGGACTGGGTATAGAAAATGACCGGCGGCTCGAAAATAGCTTCCCATACATAGGGCACGCGGTACAGCGAATCGTTTTTACTCTTGATGTCATTTGGGAAGTCAAAGTGGTCGACCAGAAAAGACACCTGGGCGCCCGAGGGCAGCTGACGGTAAATGCTCAGGCTCTTGCCGGTGACGTTGTACAGGATGTTGCGGTATAAATCCAGCACCAGCTTTTTCAATGAATCATTGTTGGAGGCCAGCGAGTGAGCCTTGGAGCGTTTTGCGCCGTCGTCCGGATTATAGGTTTCGTTCTTGACCATAAAGCGCTGGATATTGCGCCAGTAGTTGTAAAAGCCTTCTAGAAAATCCAGCATGATGGCAGTGTACTCATCCACACCGTACTGAATATCAAAATAGCCGCTGCGCATCACGTCTTTTAAAGACTTCATATTGAGCAGGGTCACAAAATCCCGGAATTTTTCCAAATCAAAGGATTTGTTTTCATCACGAAAAGGGATGACCGCCTTCAATTTTCTTGAATGTCGGATTTCCAGCTCATTTACAAAAGTGGTAATCATTTTTCCAAAGGTTTTAGACTGTAAAACCCGGCTGACATTCGTAAACTTCAAATCGCCATTGATCACAATACTGCGATGTACATTCATATTTTCCATAAATAACTTCCTTTCTCCTATCCTTTTACGATCTCAACCAGCTCCATCATGTGGTCCACCACAGCGATGGCGCCAGCATTCAGCAGCTCTTCACGGGTGCCGTTGCCAAAGGCCACGCCTGCCGCGTCAATTCCGCAGGCCTGGGCGCCTTCAATATCATAATAGCGGTCCCCCACCATAAGCACACCGGCTTTTTTCTCAGGCGTATGATAACCGTAATCCTCTAAAAAGGCGTTGATGATCTCAATCTTATTGGTCCGCGTGCCGGCCGTATCGGGGCCGTATACATGATCCTCATCAATATTGACCCCAGATTTTCCCACGATCTTCCGGGCTGTGGGCTCGCCCTTATTGGTGCAGATGCCGACGGTGCAGCCCAAGCTCCGCAGCGCTTCTACGGTTTCGGCGGCTCCGTCAAAGAAAGGGTCCTTATACATACGTCCATGGGTCACGTATTCCTCCTGGTAAAAATCGTGTCCCCGCCAGCCATCTTCCTTGCTGTAGCCGTAATATTTCGTAAAGACCTGCTCGATTGGCGGCCCGATAAGGGGCTCAATGTCCTCAATTTTAGGCTCGGGATACCCCAGCTTTTCCAACGCATACTCAAAGGAACGCCAGACCCCCTCCTTGGAATTCAGCAATGTGCCGTCCAGGTCAAACAATACGCAATGATATTTCATGAACACCCTCCTTCAACTATCCCATTGGGATGGAAATAATCCCATCCGGGTTCTACTTCTCAATTATGATTGTCTTTCATTATAATACAAATGTCTCTCAAATAAAAGCTTTTCTTGGCTGCAAAAGGTTTTCAGCTTTGTTTTTTCTCAAATTACCCGTGCAGTCCATTGCTTTTTGTACTATAATGTTATGCAGGAATGAATCCATTTTCACCATTTATGCCATAAAGCCAAGGATACAGAAAGGAAGCACAACATGCAGCAGATTTACGACAATATTTTAGAGACCATCGGACGCACCCCCATGGTGCGCCTCAACCATTTAAGCCCAAACCCAGGAGTAGAAATCGTCGCCAAGGTAGAGGGGTTCAACCCCACAGGCAGCATCAAGGACCGCATTGCCCTCAAGATGATTGAGCAGGCCGAGGAGGAAGGAACGCTGACAAAGGATAAAACCATCATCGAACCCACCTCTGGCAACACCGGTATCGGCCTGGCCATGATCGGGGCTGTCAAGGGCTATGATGTGGAAATCGTGATGAGCGAGGCCGTTTCCATCGAGCGGCGCAAGATGATTCAGGCTTTTGGAGCCAAGGTCACCCTGACCGCCCCGGACAAAGGTACTGACGGCGCGATCTGCCGGGTAAGGGAGCTGCTCGCGGAAAATCCAGACAAATATTTTAACCCGAACCAGTTCAGCAACGAATACAACAAGCTGGCACACTACACTACCACCGCCGAAGAAATTTGGGAACAGACCGACGGAAAGGTCACCCACATGGTTTCATCGCTGGGAACCTCAGGTACCATCATGGGCATCGGCATGGGCCTTAAAAGCCATAACCCGGATGTTCAGATCGTGGAGGCCCACCCCGTAAAGGGCCATTACATCCAAGGGCTTAAAAACATGGAAGAAGCCATTGTTCCCGCCATTTATGACCCGGATAAAATCGACACCCACATCATGGTTGAGTCTGAGATCGCCTTTGATTACGCCAGACAAATTGTGATGAAGGAAGGCATCTTCGTGGGCATGAGCAGCGGCGCGGCCCTGTACGCGGCCTGCGAAGTCGCAAAGACGCTCGATTCAGGGCTGATTGTCGTCATCTTCCCGGACCGGGGAGAAAAATACTTAAGTACGGATTTATTTAAGCTGTAAGCCGTCTGATTTTCTTTTAGGCTCAGCCGAAATGTGGTATAATAATAAGAAACTAAACGCAGGAGGTTTACAATGATCGCAATCATTATAGTCATTGCCATTATCGTCATTCTTGCCCTTGTTGTAATGGGCAGCTACAATGGCCTTGTCAAAACAAAAAACCAGGCGGAGGAAGCATTTTCCACCATGGACGTGTATATGAAAAAACGGTACGACCTGATCCCCAATCTGGTGGAAACCGTCAAAGGTTACGCAAGCCATGAATCCCAGACACTGGAAAAGGTAACTGCGGCCCGCAACGCAGCCATGACCGCTTCATCCATTGATGAAAAGCTGAAAAACGAAAACGCACTGACCGGCACCTTGAAAAGTCTGTTCGCCGTTGCTGAATCCTATCCGGATCTCAAGGCCAACACCAACTTCATGGACCTGCAGCGTCAGCTTCAGACCATTGAAGAAGACATTGCCAATTCACGGAAATATTACAACGCTTCCGTGAAAAACCTGAACAACAAAATTGAAATGTTCCCGAGCAGCATCATTGCAGGCATGTTCCATTTTGAAAAGAAACCTTATTTTGAAGTGTCTTCTCAGGAAGAGCGCGAAAACGTGAAAGTACAATTTTAAATCTACGGACAATTAAGCTTGGAGAATTGAGAATTAAAAGAACAAAAGCTTTAATTCTCCATTCTCCTTTTTACATTCTTTTAAGGAGGTGCACCTATGAAAAAGAAACTGCCTGTACTGGCGGCGCTTCTTCTGCTGCTGGCGCTTGTGTTCCCAGGAGCTAGTCTGGCCAGAGAATACTTTACCATAGACAGCTATGATGTGACCATGAACGTACAGGAAAACCACGCCTACGATGTCAACGAGAAAATCAACGTTACCTTCAGCCAGCCACGGCACGGGCTCTACCGCTATATTCCCTACAGCGGAAGCTATTACCGTGATATCGACGGCAAACCGACTGAGACATCTTACAACGCCCGAGTCTCTGATATCAAGGTTCCAGGCTACAACTTTGACATCGATTCCGAAAACGGCAGCAAAGTTATTAAAATCGGCGATGAAGATGAATATGTGGATGGCAGCCAGACCTATGATATTTCTTATACCTGGGACCCTGGGGATGACCATATTAGCCAGTTTGACGATGTTTACTTCAATATCATTCCTGCAAAATGGGATACCATCATTGACAGCGCAAGCTTTACTGTTAATATGCCCAAGGAATTCGACCCCTCAAACCTTGAGTTCATTGTGGGTGGCTATGGCAGCACTGATACTAACGCGGTAACCTACACCGTTGATGGCAATACCATTCACGGCACCCTTAATCGTCCACTGCAGGCCAATGAGGGCGTTACTCTCAATATCCGCCTGCCTCAGGGGTATTTTGTAGGTGCGCGTACTGGTAACGAATGGAATCCCATTGTCTATATTGTCTCCGGCTTGTGCCTGGCGCTCGCAGTTGTCCTATGGTTCCGTTTTGGCCGTGACCAGAAGCCACTGGAGCCCGTCATGTTCTACGCACCGGATAAGCTCACACCAGCCCAGGTTGGAACCATCATTGACGGCAAAACCGGCAATGAGGAAATCCTTTCCATGATCATGTATCTGGCGGATAAGGGCTATCTGACCATTGAGCAGACCAGCAAAAAGAACTTTAAATTTGAGAAGGTTCAGGAACTCCCGGCTGACGCTCTGAATTTTGAACGCACGGTTATGCGCGCCCTTTTTCCGAGCGGGCGTACTGTCTCCAGCATGAAGGATCTGGAGGATACCTTTTACGAGGATATGCAGGTGGCCAAAGCGGAGGTCGGCGGCTTTTTCGCGGAGCCCCAGAATAAGCTGTTCACTCCTGGCTCCAAGACAGCCCAGGCCTTTATTCACCTGGCCTGTTTCCTTCCTCTGTTCATTTTTGGCTGTATTACCGGCTATCGGACCGAGGGCTACTTTGATGTGTTCATGGTGCTGATCATGGGCTGTCTGTTCGGGATTCTTCCCTTTGCGGGACTCAGCTTCCTGGCCCACACCATCGAAACCCGGCAGGGCATGACCACAGGCTCCTTTACCGGACGTGTGATCGCGGGCACCCTGATCTCCGCCGCCCTCCTGGTCATTGTGCTGGCCACAGGCACGGTCACCTTTGGCACGATTCTGATGCCGCTGGTGCCAGTGGCGGTATCTGTTATCACGGCGTTTCTGGGCGCCTTTGCCACCAAGCGGACACCACAGGGCAATAAATGGCTTGGCGAAACCCTTGGCTTTAAAAACTTTATCCAGACCGCAGAGCTGGACCGCATCAAAACCCTGGTGGATGAAAACCCCAACTATTTCTTTGATGTGCTCCCCTATGCCTATGTGCTGGGCGTCACGGACAAATGGGCCAAACGGTTTGAAAGCCTGGCCATCGAACCGCCGCATTGGTACAGAACCTATGATTCCTACAGTATGTTCAACACAATTTATTTCACCAACGCCCTCATGCACAGCATGAACGCTATCTCAACCAACATTACCGTTCCCCCGAACTCCGGTTCTGGCGGCTTCGGCGGCGGCGGTTTCACTGGCGGCGGCGGCTTCTCCGGCGGCGGCGGCGGTGGTGGTGGCGGCGGAAGCTGGTAAGAACCTTCTCCGCTCTCCAAAGGTTAAAAAACCCCCTGTGTCATTGTGTTTGCGCAGCGTCACGGGGGTTTTCTTAATTTGAGAAAATTTCCATCTTCCTGCTGCTCTTTTGATGTCAATAAAGGTGTATAATAAAGACACCAACACAAGGGGGAAGCAATCCATAATAAGGGGGATTTTACGATGAAAATCAAACGGATAGCCACAGTTTTTCTGCTTTTTACTTTCTGCCTGTTTTGGCTGGCAACCGCCGCGCTGGCGGCAGGAACAGAAAATGGAGAGGAGCAGGAGCTCCGGGTGCTCTTTACTCATGACCTCCACTCTTATATCCTGCCTTACGACGTGGCGGATGGAGCTGACGGCCGCACCACCATGGGCGGATACGCCCGGCTGGCAACCCTGATTAAGGAAAACCGGACCGATAACACTGTTGTGCTGGACGCGGGTGATTTTTCCATGGGCACTCTGTTCAACAGTATTTTTAAAACCCACGCGCCGGATTTATACCTGATGGGCGAGATGGGCTTTGACGCTACTACTATCGGGAACCATGAATTTGACTACGGTGCCGAGGGGCTGGCCGCCGCACTCCGCTCAGCCTCTAAAGCGCAGAAACGGCCAGCCATGCTCAATTCAAACATGGTCTTTGGCAATGATCCCGAATCAAAGGAGATCAAGAACGCCTTTGATGCCTATGGCAGCAGCGCCACAAAAATCATCGAGCGCGGCGGCCTGAAAATCGGGGTCTTTGGCATGCTCAGCCAGGTCGCCCAGGATTACACGGTCAATTACGCCCCTCTGAGCTTTGCCGATACTGCCGAAACCGCCCGGGACTGTGTGGACAGCCTGAAAGCACAGAACGCGGATGTCATTATCTGCCTGTCCCACGGCGGCACCAATCCGGATATTGAAAAGTCTGAAGACCAGCAGCTCGCAAAAGCCGTGCCCGATATTGATGTCATTGTCAGCGGACACACGCACACCACGCTGGATACGCCAATTACCGAGGGCAGCACCACCATTGTGGGCTGTGGCTGGCGCGGCGAGCACCTGGGGCTTCTGGACCTGAAACTTGAAGCTGACAACACCGTGAAGGTGGACAGCTACCAGCTGATTGAAAACAGCCGGGACGTGACCATGGATCCGGACATCGCAGCGTCCATCAACACCTGCAAGGATGTTGTTCAGCAGGAATTTTTAACACCGCTCGGCAAGAGCTTTGACGCCACCGCGGCCGTCTCCGACCATAATTTCGCCACTGTGGATGATCTGCTCGGGCACTTTGACAACTCCGACCTCGGCGATATTATCACCGACGCCTACCGCTACGGCGCTGCCCAGAACGGTGTGGACGCAGATATTTCCCTTGTCAACGCCGGCCTTGTCCGAGACACCATCTATAAAGGAAACCTGAGCGAATCAGGCGTTTATAATATCCTTTCGCTGGGCTCAGGCTCTGACGGGAGCGTCGGCTATTCACTGGTGGATTTTTATCTCTACGGCTCAGAGCTTAAGACATTGTGCCAGATTGACGTCTCCATGTATCCCATGATGCAGGAGGTTCAGTTCTCTTTTTCCGGTCTGCGCTACACCTACAATGACAGCCGTCTCCCGCTGGATAAGGTGACAGGGGTAGAAACCCAAAACGCTGACGGCGCCTGGACCCCCTTGGATGAGGACCGGCTGTACCGCGTGACCACCAGTCAGTATCTTGCCAACATGACCGGGCTCATTACTAAGATGTCCCACGGCATCATCACGCTGGCGCCCAGGGATAAGGATGGCAATCCGGTCTCAGACACCAATACACTGATTATCCATACACCAACCGGCACAGAAGCCAAGGAGTGGATCGCCCTGTCCGATTACATCCACTCCTTCCCGGTGGGCGAGAGCGGACTGCGGACCATTCCTGCCAGCTACAATATTGCCCGGGAAGTCAAAACGCCAGTGGATAACACCCTCGTCACCTTCTTCGCAAACCCATCCTCCATCGCCCTGGCGGTTTACGGTATCATCGCCAGCCTTATTCTGTTGCTGATTGTCATTATTCTCCTTATACGCCGCCATCATATTAGAAAACACAGAGTCTGAGATTAAAAACGGAGAATTTTCAACCCGTATCGCGGCGATACGGGTTCTTTTTTCATCAGTACATATTGTGGATCACCTCGACAGCGCAGAGGAAATCTCTGATGTCGAGGACGGTGCCGTCGTCCAGAGTCACCTTTCCGCTGAAGCAGCCAAACACCTGGTGCTGCACACTTCTGACGGCCAACAGGTTGATGTTGGCCTGACGGTCCATTCTGGGAGTAAAGCTTCCCACGAAACGGCCATCATTTGAGGTCAGATACCAAGGCTCCATAAAAGCATAGCCGCCCTCATCGTTCCTGGGAATCATAAAGGTGACCTCGTCCAGCTTGTGGGCACGGTTGCGGTAAAAGACCATATTCTCGCTGGCACTGCTGCGGTCCGAAAAGCCATAGCCCAGGTTAAAGCCAAAGGGCTCGCCATCATGCCACCCGCTGCCCGTTCCCCAGTACCAGGTATTGTCATAGGTCCAGACGCCTCTTCCCCAGTCCAGCACACCCATGGCGCTGTCCGGCGTAAAACGGTGTTTTTCTTCTCCAAGCTTTACCCAGCCGCAGGCGGGCATACAGTTGATCTTCTGATTATAATAAAAGGCCGTTGGCTTTTCAGCCCAGGGCGTCGCAATGCACATGGTATCCATATCCGGCTCGTAGAGCACAATATCCGCCTCCAATGCTTTTCCCTCCAAAAATTCAGGGAAACGGCAGTATATACGGCGTTTATTCTTCTCTGCCGTGTAGGACAACCGGATTTTGGGGTGCGTAACACCGCAGCTCCCTCTTCCCGAGCAGCAGCCTAACCCGTACTTTCCTCTTGGCAGCGGTTCCACAATGGTTTCGGTATGCTCTGTCCAATCCATATAATTCAGGAACGATACGCTGGCCATGCCCGCGTAGCCCAGATCCGACAGAGTAAAGGCCACGCCGGTCTGACCGTCACCGACCAGATAGTAATCCCATTCCTTGCGCCTGTACCAGGGCGCCGCAATACAATCACGGTTATAGTCCCACACCAGCTGCTTTGCCCAGCCCGGCTCTCCTATCCGCCCATTTGCGTTTAGCAAGGGCTGCTTCCTTGTCACTTCATGCTGTGTCCCCATGCCTGTCACCTCTTTTCTTGTAATCGACTTAATGATACACCACAAAACTTAAAGCCAGGTTTTATCGCCCTGGCCGGCGTCGCTTAATCAAACTAAAAGATCGGCGCAAAGTTGCGCCGATCTTTTGATCTGTTTTTAATCTTTTTTTCGCTTTATCCCATAAATGACAGCGATGGCGGCCACTGCCAGACACAATCCTGACGCCATCATGACTGCGCGGTCCGGGCCGTTTTTCAAAAGCCCTGTCGACGGGCCATTTTTAACAGACGGTTGTGGTGTCGGGCCAGGTGTCGGGCCAGGCTTCGGGGTCGGGGTCGGGGACGGCGTTTCCACACCGATAACGACCGTCTTGGCCGGAGCGCTTGTATCCGCTTTGCTGTAAGGGGTTTCAAAAACCTGGTGCAGCTCCTTATTTACCTCGTCCGCTGCTCTTACCAGCAAACTGCCAGTGCTTAAGACCGTGTCCGCCGGCGTCCGGAATACAGCCTTGCCCGTAAGGCTGATCCGGTTTGCCTGATAAGTCTTATCAAAACCAACAGCCACTTCAGAATCTCTCAGATACTGGCCCAATGCCAGCCCCTGGGTGGTGGTGGCGTTCACCTTGTTATCCGGGCCTGTCAGGTTAACCTTGAGGTGCTGAGCTCCAAGAGCAAAAGAGAAACTGTCCTTCTTCAACGAGTCGATGCTCGTATTGATGCTGGCGTCATCAACCGTCATAGTGTCATAGGCTATAACCCCCATGACGCTGCCATCCGCCCGCACATTCGCAGTCATATCTGAGCCATTTTTTAATGCCAGATTAGATGCTGTGTTGTAAGCCAGAGCGTCAAGGCCATCCGGCATATTTATCTGAATATCCAACGCCGTATTGTCAAAAATATCAATTCCTTTTTTGTTGGTGCTGTTAATGCCCGAAATACTTCCCAGAGCCGTGCGGTCCGGGTTATCCCCCTTAGATGTCAGATTAATTTTAAGGCTGCTCCCAGCCGCGTACAGATGTTCCTGGCTTTCCTCACAGTTACCGGCTATTTCCAGCGCTGTGAGCGGCGCTAACCGCGTAGAGTCTTTCCCTACGTTGACTGTAATCTCCATGGCAGCTTGATTCATGAATAAGCCTCCCTGTATCCTCACCGCGGTAACCGAAGCAAAGCCAGATCCCTCATCCTTTGGCGTAAGCTGCGCGATCAGGCTGC
Organism: Eubacterium callanderi; assembly: GCF_900142645.1. Taxonomy (GTDB): domain Bacteria; phylum Bacillota; class Clostridia; order Eubacteriales; family Eubacteriaceae; genus Eubacterium; species Eubacterium callanderi. The sequence continues at coordinate 269,818 of NZ_FRBP01000005.1, read as the reverse complement.
TGCCAGGCTCTAAAGACACGCTTCCCCCTACGTTTAGGGCGCTGTTGGTTCGATTGATATTCAGGGTTTTACCTGTTTTTAAGGTGAAATCATGGCACCGGATGCCCGTGCTCCACTCATCCGACGCTGTTCCCAATTCCATATTTGCGTCCATAATCAGATTACAGTTGGTTCCTCCGGTGCGGCCGCCCACATTAAAGCCAATTTCACCGCCCTTCAGGATCAGAGTATCACCCGTTACAGTGACGTCCGGCATATTATCCGAGGCAAAGTAAAGCATCATGTTGACGCCATTGCCAACATCATCACTGTAATTAGTGGTCAGCGTATTTTTTCCAATGACTTTAATCGTCAAAGGTTTTGGCGTTTCTTCAAGATTGGTATAATTGAGACATCCCTGAAGATCTCCTACCAAAACAGGAACCTCCCGCTCTGCCAGATCGACATTATCCAGCGTAATAATAGTGCCATCCTCAGATAAGGACATGGCTCCACCGCCAAAATTCCTTGTCTGTCCCGGCGCTATGCCCTGCCCCGCTGCAATGACATAGTTTTTAATTTCCTCTACGTTATCTAAAGTCAGTGTTGCTTTATCGGATTCGTATATCTTTTCAGGATCGCTTTTATCCTTTACTAAACAGCGCACCTCCTGAGTGTTCATTGTAATGTTTGTGGCTGAGAATTTTAACACAGGTACTTTAGCGCCTTCACCCATATAATCACGCCAAAAACCTTCTCCATCCTGAAAATACTGCCATTGGTAGGTGTAATTTTCCGGATGGTCAACCCCTACTTCAAAAACGGCCTCATTTGGGATAGAAACCGAGATATCTGCCGGTTGCTTAATAATTGGCGAAGCAGCAGCGCTTTCCTCCGCGAAAACACCGGACGGCAGGGCCAGCAGCACGGCAAATATCAGGCCGAGAACCAAAAGCAATGGATTTTTAAAAATCAGCTTTTTCATTTTTTACTCCCTTCTGCTACAATATATTTACATATCATTATAACGAACCCGTATCCCAAAAAAGGACAACAAACAAACCGCAAAATCTAAAATTAAGTTTTTATTCCCCAGTCCCCTACTGGCGCCTTTTTCTTACATAAACCACCACACCGATGATGATAGCCGCCGCGACGATCAGTCCTGCCGTCCAGTACAGTCCATTTCCGGCGCTCTGCAGGCCGGTGTTGGTGTTGTTATTGTGCGGGGTAGGTGTGGGGCCTGGGGTTGGGGCAGGCTTCACGGTAGGCGTTGGTGTTGGCTCTGGAGTTTCTGCTTTTTCGACGACAACTTCTGCCGCGGCTATGGTCTGTCCCTTGGGCAGAATGGTGCTGCCAGCCCAGGGTTCGGTAATACGTCCGACAACGCCACCGGCCGGGGTGGTGACTGCGTTTCCCTTTCCAATATTCAGAGTACTGTTTTCAAAGGCCAGCACAGCAATGCCGTCTTCTCCGGTGGTTGCAGCATGAACACGGCTGTCTCTGCTCAACGGGCTTATGTTGATATCATAGTAGCTGTAAATACCCAGGTCATTGGCTGTGGCGTTGACAGTGGCATCGCCGATGTTCAGGGTTCCGTTGGCGTATATGCTGCCCGCGTAAGCCTTTGGTGCTCGGGATTTATCCACACTGACGGCTTTGGCATTGACAATGCAGCTGTCCCCAATGGTGACCGCACCAAATTCGGGCCGCCCCTCTTGGCCGGCGCTAAACAGTCCGTCTGCGTTAAGTCTGGCTTTCGGGTCAATGCTGAAACCGCTTCCCACCTGGACGTGGCTGTTTAGATCAAGTTGGTTGGCGCCGGAAAAGGCGGCGCTGCCTGTTGTAAACAAAGCGGTGCTGGCCTGCGGGGTATCATTTTCATCTGGCTCAGGAATATCCGCGTTGATCAATGCTCCAGCCCCGATGTCCAGCTGGCTCTTATTTTCAACGGTGAGGCCTGTCACCAGCTCATTATAAAACGGATTTTGCAATACCGCCATTCCAATAGCATCCGCATACGGTTGGAGGCACTCTGCCTGAGCGTCAATACTCACGTCCGCTGCCCCTGTCTTCCCAATACTGGCATAAAAGGTATTGATCCCCTGGGCCAGCAGGCCTGTTTTTACCTTAATATCAAGACTGGCGCCTTTGTCGATATAACAGTCTGCCTGAGGCTTTTGCGCCATATAGCCTGAAGCCATAAGACCCACACCCAGCCGGCATCCGCTGATGTCCAGCTTCAGGCTGGCGTCGCTCAGATTTAAAGCCGGCGACTGAAGGCCCACCAGGTAGCATAAAGCATCCTCATTATCTTTTTCTACCGGGTTAGAGGCTCTAACCGTAACATCCGCGTTATTGACAATGCTGATCACGCCGTCGGCATGGGTGCTGTTAACCTGGGGGACCCCCTGGAGACTTTTATCGAGATGGGCGCCGCCGCGCGTTCCATTGATCTGCTCGATGAGCGCCGCATCACCGCCGGTCTCTGGCGGACTGTGGGGATTTGCCCGGTCAAGGTAAACGGCAGCGTTGTCAATAGTCAGATCGCCGCCGACAGTGACGCACTGGTTGTTTCCATACACACTCAAGCTGCCTCCGTCCACAGTGCAGCTGCCGTATATGACGGCCAGGCCGACGCCGGCCCGTTTTTCATCACTTCCGATGGTAACCTGTCCGCTGTGCTGTGTGTAGCCATTGTGGCATTGCATTGCATAGGATTCATTGGGAGATTTTGCAGATGCGCTGGGCACAAGGGTCAGCGCGCCGGTCCCGTTCATGACCAGGGAGTCTGTGTCGATGATCTGCGCGTTCTCCTTGGTGGTATCTGCCTGAGCCATGAGGCTTCCCTCTCCGGTGAGGGTCAGCGCGCCGCCGCAGTAGATGGCTTTTTTATCGTCTCTGTCAGGAACCAGTCTGTTTTCCCCAGTCAGTTTAACGGTAAGCGCCTTATCGGACAGAATGACGGCTACGATGCTGTCATCCCCGGTTACTGTAAGGTTAGCACCGCTCAAGGTAAGAACATTGGCAGCCTTGTCATAGCTCCAGCCCTCTCCCGAGGGCGTCTCATTGGCATTGACCCCTCCCACATACAATCGGCTTTCCTCGGCCCGGGCGCTGTGGGGCGCCCACATTCCCATAAAAAGCAATAGGGACAGAACCATCATAAATGTGATTCCCATCTGAATTTTCTGTGTTTTCATATACACTCCTTTCAACCGCTTTTACCGCGGTTCACTCACTGTTTCACGAGGTCACCGAGCTTCCGACGAAGCTCCGGGTGTTTTCTTTCATAAGAAACCTCCTGTTAGAATGATTATACCGGACAAAGAACAACAAAAGGACAACAAGCACGTCCTATAGGTAAAAAATAATGACATTCTGGTTTAAAACGTAATTCTCGCAAAAATACATTTCTGAAAATTTAAGGCTTTTAAAAAATGCTTCACTCTATTGCCCATGGCTTTCTCTGGTACCTGCCATCAAACCAGTCCCCGGATTTGTAGCTTATTTGGACGGCTTTACGGGTTTTACCGGCTCAGCCTTGGCCATAATTTTATAAGGGATCTGCACAGACTGTACTGATCCTTTTTTAAATCTTTTTCTTAATCGTCAATATCAGTATTCTGTTATTAATAAGACTATGTCTTAAAGAAAAAACTGGCTCTAATCAGACGACTTTTTAATTGTCTGAGACCGGCACAATATTGTGCCGGTCTCTTTGTTTCATTAAATTTTGCGTTTTTTCTTCAGATAGACCGCCAGTCCAAAGGCTGCCATAAGCACCAAAAGAATGCTTGTAAGCACAGCCCAGTTCTGGGTGGTAAGACCTGTTCCCGGCCCGTCTGGTTTTTGAGGATCTGGTTTTTGAGGGTCTGTCTTTTTCTGAAACTGCACTTCCACGGTGTGGTTTCTGTCCACCTTATTAAAGGTGTAGCTGTCTGCCGTACTGCCCGTGTCCTGCCCGTCTACTTTCCAGTTTTTGACCACATACCCCTCTTTGGGAACCGCCTTAAAGGCCATATCGCTGCCTGGAGTTACATTTATTTTTCCTGCCGGTTCGATACTGCCGCCGTTCCCCGCGCTGGCCTCAATGGTAAACTGCGTATCCGGCAAGGCCGTATACCTGGCGTAAAGAGTATAATCCGTCTGGAATACCGTTTCGGGCGTTACCTGGCTGCCTTCTTCGATATTATCAAACCAGCCGTCAAAACGGTAGCCTGTCTTTTCGGCTGTTGGCAGCTCGCCGGTTATTTTTCCGCCCTCATCCGTCTGGAGGGTGGCCGTACCACAGTCTCCGCCTCTGGCGTCAAGCCACAGAGTATGACCCACATCCGGTACAAAGACTGCCATGAGCCGGATTTCCCGATCCACCGCAAAGGTATAGGAAGCCTCTCCGCTCAGAGCGGCTCCGGTCGTGCCTTCTGTGTCCAGCTCGACCCACTCCTTAAAGCGATAACCCGGATAAGCCGTGGCCTCAACGGTGATTTCCTGTCCATGACGGGCCGTATAGCTTTTCTTTAAGAGCGCATCGATATCGTTGGCGCCCGAGGAGTCCACCAGCCCTTTATCGGCTCCGTCGGCTTCTCGATCTGGAATCAGCACAACCTTATGAATACTGCCGATCTCCTCAAAGACCGCCGTCAGGCTCACACCCTCATCGCCAACCTTAAAGCTGTAGGAAGCCGCATCGCTCACGGTATTACCCGCTTCATCGGTCCATTTAACAAAGCGATAGCCCTCCCTGGCCTCTGCCTTCACCGTTGCGGTTTCTCCCGCAATGTAATAGCCGTCGCCTTCAAGGCTACCATAGGTCTCGTCATTGGCTCTGGTGGCAACCATCATGGGCACCGGAAAGCTAGGATTTTCTATCTTGATTTCTGTCACAAAGGGGCCGATGTCTTCCATATTGGCTGCAGTGATCTCAATAAGAATCTCCTGGGTTTCATCCATTTTCCAGCACTCATCCAGCGGTATCTGGAAGTTATAACTACATTCTGTATAATCCTCACCATAAGCCTCGCTGAGCTCACCGATATTATAAGTGTAATCCGGCTTTTTCTCCTGTTTCTGGCCGCTTTTCAGTTTATAAACATTAACTTTGGCGTCCTCAACGGGCACCATGGACTCATTGCTGATATTGATGGCCCCATAGTACCTGCCATCGATTATGACCGGCGCGGCCTCAATGAGAACAGCAGGCTTGTCATATGGCCCGGTCGAGGCAATATCACCCTCAGCCACTGGGTTGTCCAGTATCGTACCGCTTTCCAGTTCCGTTATCTCACCGTTTTCTGCCACCGCGGACATAGGGTGAACACTGATCTTCGTTACCTTGGCAAACAGGGTCTCACTGCCTGGCTGCCAGCTTTGGTGCGGCTTAAAAGTCATCTTTACACTGTTGCCTTCGCCAGGATAAAGTCTCTTCTCAACCTTTTGTTCACAAAGAACATTATTCTGTTTGTCTGTAATCTGTACCGTCACATCATCCAAAACGCGCACGCCGTTGTTTTCATACTTCACCGTTGCCGTCAGACTGCCCTGGGATTTCTTGATATAAGGCTCATCCGTACCGATGGCCGTGGCCTTGGCCGATGCGCTGAGTCCTTCATTCCAGCGGTACAGCGTGCAGGCCTCTATCACTTCGCCCGGCTCGTAAGAACCATCATTTCTCATAGTTCCTTCTTTAATCACCTTGCTCTCAGTATCCGCCGTGTATAAAAGCCGCAGTCCGGAATTGGGAGCGTCTGGATGATCTTTGTGATAGTAGTACATCCCGGTCACGTTGGCAATGTTCCGATTTGCTAGACGGGTGGTTCTGGGGCCATGGATTTTGACATGATGACCAATGCTGTCATCCGGCGCCAGATCATACACATGAATGAGACTGTCCGTAACATCTTTGCCGTTTTCGGTTCGGATTTCCTTGGTGACTGTGACCAGCTTAGCCACATCTAGGCTGTTATTCAAATAAATATCATAAACCTGCGTATTCTTAGGCAGTTGGAAAGGATTATTCCCGGTATCCTCTACCGGATACACCTGGCCATACTGGTTAATCACTTTAAGCATCCCGTCTACATTTACATAGGTTCCGCCTTTCACCACATTGCCCAGTGAAGGCCCCACAAATATATTGGTGATACTCTGACCCGAGAAATATTGCTTTTCAGGCTTTTGTGATCTATGATTGGCCATAGAGTACACATCGTATGGCGCGCCATTCCCATCGGTTTTACGCTCCACAAAGCTCATGTTCAAAGAAACCTCATTATACCAGTCTTGCAGGCTTTTATTCTCGGTCCCAAGCTGGAGACTGATATAGTTTCGTCTGCCCGGATAAGGCGTCACCGTAAGCTTGCCGTTACCCGCCATATAATTGTCTGCTGTATACAGCGCGATATTCTTGTGCTGCTGGGCGTCCTCCATGCTGTCGGCCTCTAGCCAGCCTGCTATCAGCCTGTTTTCATAGCTGTAGACCGTAGGGCTGTGCTTGTAAGTGCCGTTTTTATCGTCACGCACAACTTCGTTCATGAGTATCTTATTATTGGTCAGATCCAGCTGAACAACTCGGCTGATCGTATGCTTTGCACAGTCCTTATCGCTGTAACCATAACCCCGGTAGCCGCTGATAATGTTAAGGGCCGTCAAGTGCTTGCCACTGCCTTCCTGCTGATGCGTGTAGGCCGCGAAGTCATAGTCATAATAGTAATTGCCAAAATAAGGGATCTGATAAAACTGATTCTCAAACCCATTGCCGTCTTCTTTTTCTTTCTGGTAAACCAACGCCGGATACGTGTAGCCCAAAAAGCTGTACTTAACCAGCACAATACGGAAAGCATAGGTTTTTCCATCCTGGTCAATATACGCCAGGCGGGAGTTTCCGCTGGTGGCATCGGCGGCTTTAAAGCCCGTGCCGTCCGCGCCATCGCTAAGGCCGTTAATGTTTTCCGGTGTAGCGTCTTCTTCAGACACCTGCTTATCGGCCTTGATCTCCGTTGGTGACAAGGTGCCGTCGGCCGATGCCGCGGGCAGGTTGTCGGCAACAGCTTCCTCCTGGCCTTCAAATTTAATCTGGTAAACCCGGGTCGTCTCCTCCATGGCTTTTTCGAGGGCGGTTTCCTTATCCTTGAGGTGCCAGCTGTCATAAACCGTCCAGGTTTTTCCCAGAAAGTCCTTATGGTACTTAAAGAACAGCGCCACCGCCGTCACCCCTACATTATAGCCCAGATCCACCGTTGCCCTGGGGTACATCTTATTCTTGGGGCGGTCGGTTTCATTTAACCTGAAATCCAGTGTTCCTTTGGCTAGTATGCCACCATCGGCCTCAATACAGAACAGACCATGGAGGCCAACGCCGGCGTATACCCCCAGCCCCAGCGCCAGATCAATGGTATCGAGGAGACCAGCGTTACTCATAGTCGCCGTATTGATAAAATCCTTAGGCTTAAAGCGGATGCCCACACCGCCGCTGGCCGACAGACTGGCCGAGGCGTTAAAGCCCGCATAAACCGATGGCGGGATAATGGCATAGAAGGTCATGCCGTATTTTCCTTCCAGTGCCACCATCATGGAAGTACTCAGAGTAATATAACCCGTTTTCCAGTCATAGCTTCCGCTGCCCATGGCCATAAAGTTGACCTTGACGCTGTGGGATCCGTCGATGGGGAACCTCGATTCGCTGTCCCCGGTCATTAACCCCTTGCCCTCGCTGAAAGCTTTCATCTTGGCATTAAAGGCGTTCTGAACCTTATCCCGGATCGTTTTCGCCTTTTCCTGTTTACGCGGGATAAAATCACTGGTAAGAAATTCTTTTTGATCAATAATCGTCTCAATATCTGCTTTATAGCTGAAAATGGCCGTTCCGTCAAGACCGATGATCAGCGTTATAGGCAGTTTTAAAAAGTCGACGTCCAGTTTAGAATTCCCAATAGCAGGGACACTTTTAGGAATGGTAAAGCTTCCTCCAGCGCCCACAATACTAAATTTAATATTATTCCAGGTAGCCTTCTCAACAACCGCATCCTTGACCTTCATATTAATTTCCACTGGTTTGATTGTTGCATGCGTTTCCTCAATTGTCAATACGTCCTTAGCCTTAAGCACCGTATCAGGATCTAAAAGTTTTTCCGCCCAACGTTTGGTGTAAGTAAACTGAATGGTTTTTTCACCTAGCTCCGTCTTGCTGCTTTCCTTAAACTCCCGATCACCGCTGGACGGGTTTTTGGCTTTAATGCGTAAATCTTGCATCCGAAGATGATTCATACTGCCGCCGGATAAAAGCACTGTCAGGTTTAAATCTCTGGTTGTGTTAGGCGTCAGCGAAATGGTGTTGGGTTTGTTTATCAGATCGGAGCCTTCCAGATCCGCGCAGCGGACATACACATCCTTTGCATTGGTGGGCGTAAGCTTATGTATGAGGATACTGCCTCCGTCCAGATCTGCGTCCAGCTGTGTCAGTACCCGATAGCCGTCCTTTTCAATATTTAAAAAGCCCGACCGGGTACCCGCCATATCCGTAATAATGGCAAAGCCATCCTTTCCGTTAGATGTTCCCGTCACTGCGTTTTTGGTAACATCCCGGTTATCCTTATCCTTAAATTTAAGGGTGACGGCCGCGCCGTTAATGCCCTTGCCATTCTGGTCCGTTACACGTATTACCACTGTGCGGTCATCGACGATGATAATATCCTGGGAGGGATCTCCCGTTGGCGATTCCGACACCATTTTAAACAGCCCGGTAGGCGTGTCCACCCCCAGCTTCGCAAGCTCTTCGGGGTTTTTCAGCTTCTCGGCCACCGTCCGGCTGAACCCATCGGCTTCATTCACAGCAGCTGTGAGAGCATCGCCGGCAATAACGTCGGTTTCATAGTAACGCTTAAGCGACTCTGTTTTGTCCTCTTCCATAATGGAGGTAAAAGGAGTCGCGTCGCTTCGGGGCGTGATCTTGTAAGCGGAGAGATCTGTGCCGTCAAAGGTACCCTTGTACTCCATATTTTCGTTGCCCTCAGCGGCTGCTGCCGCTTCGGCGTCATAACGAATGTTCGGCTCCGGAAGGTCGGGCGTAACCGTGATGTCGTTTCCATTTTCAGTTACTTCCACATCCATAGTCTCGCCGCCCATAAGATCCACCGGCTGGTTTTTATCCTCCTCCGCCTTATCCTGATCCGGGCCCACTTCCTGATTCGGGCTTTCCCCATTGTTTAAGATTGTCGCCTGACCGTTTTGCCCTATTGTAATGGTATCCCCCTGAGTAATGTCTGCCAGCCCATTCTTAGTATCCAACTGAATGGACTGGGGCAAAATCGTTCCGGGGCTGCCCAGAGCTGATTGGCTGGCTTTCAATGGTGGACCACTGTCCATCGCCTGAGCAAAAACTTGCGCGCAGGTACCAAATGGCATCAAAAAAGCCAGGAACATACACAACAGTCTTCCTAAAATCTTATTTTTATTTTTCATCTTTCCTCTCCTTACAATTTTCCTTAGTCTATATGATAACATTCGCAGTTCCTCAAAAGAACCACAAATCAAGACTCTGATTCCATGTTTTACTAATTTTTTTAATACATAAAAACAGCGCCCCTGGTTCAAATATGAACCAGGGGCTTCGCTTCGACGGACTGGTTTTTATATTCCAAGCGCAGGGTATAGCTTCCGACATTCAGTCTATCCAGATAACTTACCTTTAATTTCAGTAAGGCACTCCCGGATTTCAGGCTGTAGTTGAACGGATCCACAAGCTTGCCATCTATAACAATGACAGAGCAAACCGATATTGGGATGTCTTTAAACCTGGCCCGACGATAATGTCACGATCTGGCATTTCAAAAGTAGTTACTGCTTTGGCGACGTCGGCAAAGGTCGTATCGATTCCATCGCGCAATCGCCTGTAAATTTTTTTGGTGTAATCTGACTATTATAACAGGACGACCTCAAAGCATGGATATTTTGACATTTTTTTGAATGAAATTTTTTATTCGGTTTTGAGTGAAAAACATGGTATAATCAATGTAAATAAATTACGAGGAGGTTCTTTGCCATGCACATACTGGCCACAGACGATGAAGCTTTATCGCTGGACAGCCTGACCGTTACTTTACAGAAAGCTTTCCCCCACGCCGAGGTGCACAGCTTTCAGCAACCTCGAAAGGCCCTTGATTTTGTACGATTCCTTTGCCAGCGCCAAAACACCTCCCTTGATTTCGCCTTTCTGGATGTGGAAATGCCTGGGATGACGGGCATTGAGCTGGCCGCCGAGCTCAAAAAGCTCTGTCCTGATGTGGGGATCTTTTTTGTGACTGGTTTTGCCGATTACGCCTACGAGGCTTACCGCGTCCATGCCAGGGGTTATATCCTGAAACCGGTCACAGGGGAGCTTATCGAGGAGGAAATGGCTCATCTTGCCACCACGCCGCCCCCTGATCCGTTCCATACCCGCCGGGTCCGTCTTCGGACCTTTGGCACCTTCGACGCCTTCATGGGGGCGAAGCCCATCGCCTTTTCCCGCACTCGGGCCAAAGAGCTCCTGGCCTATCTGGCAGACCGCCAGGGCAGTGGCGTTACCCTGGCCGATATCTGCTCGGCGCTCTTTGAAGATGAGAGCGGCAGCAAGACCAGTAAAAAATACGTTCAGAACCTCATCTCAAGCCTGAAGCAGGGGCTGGAAGCCGTGGGCGCCGGGGATATCCTTATTAAAAAATGGAACTACCTGGCCCTGGATACCCAAAAGGTGGACTGCGACTATTACCGGTTTCTGGAAGGCGACATTGACGCCATCAACGCTTTTCACGGTGAGTATATGTCGAATTACAGCTGGGCAGAATTTACCGTCGGCTACCTGAACCGGGCGAAAAGCAAAAAATAAAAGACCGGCACAAAACCATGCCGGTCTTTTTTGTTCTAAATCATCTTTTAATCGTCAATATCAATGTCCTGTTTTACAATTTCTCCGGTGGCGGCGTCAATGTCGTAATCATATTCTTTTCCGCCATATTTAAAATTGACTTCGTAGACATGCCGGCCGTTCTCGGTTCCCTGCTCTACCTTTAACGCCCAGGCATCGGCTTCGGCAATGCCTGCCTGCTGTAAAGCGATGGCCTTGGCCTGTTCGGGTGAAATGGCCGCCGCGTTATTATTGGGGGCTGGCGTCTGAGTGGTTGCGGTTGGGGTGGCAGTCGGGGCGGCGGTCGGGGTAGCGGTTGGGGCGGGAGAAGCGGTTCCTCCGCAGCCTGCCAGGAACATTACGGTCATTCCCAGCATCAGTGTGAATACAATTGTTTTTTTCATTGGTTGCTCCCTTCTTTCTTTACTTGTTATGTGTATTATATCACCTCATGTTCCACAAATCATCCTCAAACCTCCATCAAAAATTAAGGTTTTCATCAGACTTCCACATGCGCTTTCAGCACTTTGCCGTTTTTCACGATTACCCCAGTGATAGCCGCGGTCCCATCGGTGGTGACGCCGCCGATGGTCTTTAATTTTTTCTTGATCTTGCCGCCGACTTCGCCGTAGTTCAGGTTCATCTTAAGCTCGTTTTTAATCGCGGTTCGTTCATAAGCCATCTGTATCTCTCCTTTCGTTTTGATGTTCTCAGTATAGTATCATAAAACCGTCCTTTATAAGGACAGTACAAAATGCCTGGTTTGACCGGTGCGTTTCGGGCCCAAGCCGTCCATGCAGGCAGTGATCCGCTCCCGGGTATAGGGGCTCGCGTCTTTCCGTGGAAGCACTCGGATAGGCTTCAGGCCTGGCACAAAGAGGGTGAGGGCATCTCGCTATAAACTGCCTTAAAGGCCCAACGTTTACCGGGGTTTTGGGAGAATTTTTATCTTATGTCTGCATTTGTTGGTCTTTTGTGGATCTCCGTCCTGTAAAATAGTATTATACTAAGTAAACAAAGGATAAAGCATATGTATGTACTAGCAACAGATGATGAGCAGCAGTCGCTGGAACGGCTGATACACATCTTAAAGGAGTTTCTCCCAACGGCAGATATCCATGGGTTTAAAAGTTCTAAAGAAGCTTTGAGCTTTGCGGAAAAATGGATCTGGGAATCGGGCAAACGGCTGGACCTGGCTTTTATGGCGATTAAAATGTCGGCCATCTCTGGCCTTGAGCTGGCCTCAAAACTAAAAAAACTCTGTCCCGAGGTGCGTATTGTCTTCGTAACCCATTACCGGGATTACGCTTATGATGCTTTCCAGATCCATGCCCAGGGTTATCTCTTAAAGCCTGTAACCCGACAGGCCATCGAAAATGAGCTTTTACATCTCCATGTTCTTCCTTTAAGCCAGAAGTCTGATCCTTTTAAAAAACGTGTCACCCTTCACACTTTTGGTACCTTTGACGCTTTTGTGGATCAGAAGCCCCTTGTTTTTTCGCGTACCCGGGCTAAAGAGCTGCTCGCCTATCTGGCGGACCGCCAGGGAAATGGGGTGACCATTTCGGATATATGCGCTGTTCTCTTTGAGGACCGGTCAGGTACCAAGTCCAATAAAAAGCATGTCCAGAACATTATCGCGAGCCTGAGAGCTGCCCTTGAGAAGGCCGGCGTCGATGATATTCTCATCAAACGCTGGAACTATCTTGCTCTGGATACCCAAAAGGTGGACTGTGACTATTACCGTTTTCTGGAGGGAGACCTTGACGCCATCAAGTCCTTCCAGGGGGAGTATATGAGCAATTTTAGCTGGGCTGAGTTTACTTCTGCCTTTTTAAACCAACAGAGTGGCATAAAAAAGAAAGGTTCCTGAAATTATAAAAGCCCATGACGTCATCACACATCATGGACTTTTTTATTATTTATTTCTGGGAGTGGTATCTCAAAAATAATGCCTTTTTCGGGATACTGCCAGCGCGCCAGTTCCTCGGCGCCAATGGCGTTCAGCCGATTCAAATCAATGGCTTTAACCAACTAAGTAAATAAAAACAGTAAAAATATGTTCCTGATATCTGATTTCTTGTTCTTTATTCAGAAAAGCACTATTCCTCTTCTCCATTTTCTTGCTCCTTATTCTGCCGTTTTAAAATATAGCTTTTCAACTCGACTTGCTTCAGCCGAATATTCTGAAAGTAATCCCCCATCAAAATTCCTGCAACCAGAAATACGCCACAAGTCACCATATCCCCAATCAAAAGCGCGCTGGACTTCACCAAAATATCAAACACCATATTAATGAGATAACAGGCAGCTGTAAAAATCAAAATCCTCCAGGACTCATCCATAATGGTCAGAGGGATGAGCAGGAAAACACCAATAATGGCTGTAGCGGGCAGCAGCGGTGATTTTACAATATTGAGATAAATACAACCAATTACCATTACACTCCAGAACAGGTACATACCGAGCAATACATTCCGCCTTTTTCCGAAGATAAAATAAATCATGCCTCCCGTCAGATACCAGACCACATAAACAGGTAAAAGCTTTCGAAATTCATCGGAAACCAGGCATATTACCAAAAGGAGACCAAAAACTGCCTGGGCTATGATTACGAGTCTTGTAAACATATTCCGGTTCACAAGGGTTATTGCCTTTTTATTCCCAGACAGCGTTTTATTCCGCCACCTCTGCTCATTCTGCCATCTGCCCATTTTTTCTTTTGCTATTTTGTTAATCATTTCTCATCCTTTCCAGACGGGTTTATTTATCTTTTGCTTATTGCAGGCAAAAATGACCTGATCTAATGTATTTTGAAGAAAAGACTCCCGGGATGTTTTTGGTCAGCCACGGCCAGAAACATCAGGGCTGTCGCCTTGTTTTGGTTGTAGTTATCGCTGCCTTTATAAGTCACAATAACCTTTTAGCTGCCCGGGATTCGATTGTAGCTGAGAACAGTATCGGCTGCTGTCCGTTAAAAGGCAGCAAATTATTTCTTGTAAAACGATTATACACCTCAAGTACCACAAAATTCTCACAAGCTTAAACATTTTATTTGAAATTTTATTACTTAGCCTATACGGCTTAAAAATAGCCACAGGTGCATCTGGGCCAGATAATGAGCTCTGTCATCCGGAATCGCTCAGTACACATACCACAATGGTGGGTTCACATATCCAAAGCTCATTTTCATTTACTGGAGGAAAGCTGTCTGAATTATGATATAAAAACCCCTCTTTTCTATTTTTCACAAAAAGAGGGGAATAGGACTTTCTCAGTATGGTTGATTCATATGGATGCTGGGACCATTATTTCATTTTTATCAGATGGCTGCTGCTGCCCTTATTTCTTTTTACTTTGAGGATAGAAGAAATGACGGGCAGGATGATGCCCAGCCTCCTGGCCCATATTTCCCGGAGGCAGTTTATGCGTAAAGCCTTTGTATGGATGAGGTTGTTTAGAAGGCCTTATCTGACTGACAGCAGCAGCCGTGAAACAGATATTGCAAAGGCAGCCTTTATGTTCTCATACCTTTGCTGAATCAGCTTCTTCTGATCACTTTAATTATAACAAGGCAAGCTCCACAAAAGCGCCACAAATATCTAATTTTCTTAAAAAATTTTTAAATATTGCAGTGAGACAAACATGCCGAACTTTTCTCTCTTCTACTATACTTTTGGTGTCCTTTTGTTGTTGTTCATCCTGTAAAATAATACTATCATATTGATAGAAGGTGAAATTTATGCATGTATTAGCAATTGACGATGAAAGACTAGCGCTTGAAAACCTTATTTTTTCGTTAAAAGAGGCCCTGCCCGATGCCACAATTCATAGTTTTATAACGCCCGAAAGCGCTCTTGAATTTACTCAAAATTTATATAAGGAATCAAACCAGTCGTTGGATTTCGCCTTTCTGGATGTTGTCATGTCCACCATGTCTGGTCTGGAGGTTGCTGTCAGTATCAAAAAGCTTTTTCCAGAGGTGCGCATTATCTTTGTGACTGGATACTCCGACTACGCTTATGATGCTTACCGACTACATGCCAAGGGCTATATCCTTAAGCCTGTAAGCAAAGCGCTAATTCAGGAGGAGCTCGACCACCTGGACATTCCCCAAAAGGTCAAAGGGCCTCAGAAACGGGTACAGATCCATACCTTTGGCACCTTTGACGTTTTTGTAGATCAACAGCCACTACGCTTTTCCCGCAGCCGTGCCAAGGAGCTTCTGGCCTATCTGGTGGACCGCCAGGGCAACGGTGTTACACTTTCCAATATCTGTGCGGTTCTGTTCGAGGACTCCTCTGGCTCCACCGGAAATAAAAAACACGCTCAAAATGTTATCTCAAGCCTGAGACGCGCCCTCGAAAGTGCTGGAGTGGAGGACATCCTTATTAAAAAATGGAACTACCTGGCATTAGATACCAAAAAGGTGGACTGCGATTACTACCGTTTTTTAAAGGGAGACATTGACGCCATTAATACCTTTCATGGGGAGTATATGAGCAACTACAGCTGGGCAGAACTTACCACCGCTTTTCTACACCAGCAAAGCAACTATGAAAAAATCAAACAAAATTGAAAAATCCCGCAGGAGTCGCAAAAACGACGCCACGGGATTTTTTTAGCGGGCACCGAGCTTATCCTGGCGTATAAACCAGTGCCATAGGATTATCAAAAGCACCAGCACTAAAAGCATGCCCGCAGCCAGCAGGACCGATCCCTCATCCGCCAGGGCAGCGCCAGTAATCAACCCTGCCGGCCCGGCACTGGAATCGGTCATGCTCAGGACGATCCTTGTCTCAGAGCCTGAGTAACCGTCCTCTGCAGCCCGGTATCGGGCGATAAGGGTATAAGTCCCTGCCCTGGCAGGATAAAAGCTGCTTCCCGGTTTTAAACTCGATTTTGCCACACTCTCCTGTACTGCGGCTACCCCCACAAGCCTTTCGGTGTCGCTGTCATCGTCGATCAGGTAAAAGTCTACACGGCCGCTCTCTACCACTGCCAGGGACTGGGCGCGTATTTCCGCGTTCAAAAAAAGGGCCTGTCCAAGTTCTGCTGTTCCGGGGCAAACGCTGACACGGACGGATGTCTCTACCGGGTTATCCATATCCGCCGCCCATACCGCGGGCATGCCCCATAAAAACATTAATGCTGTCAGCAATACTGGTATTTTTTCCATAAAGTAATGTCTTTTCATTGGCCTACCTCTCGCAGCCATTTTTTATTTTACAGCCCGAAAATGACCTGCTGTATGGTATTGTTCAGCATTTCCTCCCGGGTAGGGTGATTTTCATCCGTCACTCTCATGGCAGTGCGTACATCATCAGTAATGATGTTGTCTACACCGCAGTCGATCATTCTCTGCATGCTGTCCGCATCGTTGACGGTCCAGGCATGCACATCCTTGTTTTTTTGATGGACGCGCTCCACCAGCGCTTTATTGATAAAAGTTTCCTCAATACTAAAGGCATCCACGTTTAAATTTTCGATGTCTCCATAGGCAATGGGCGTAATATACAGGGTCTTGATTTCTGTTGTCAAACCCTTTACTTCCTCAAGGATTCCGTAGTTTAAGGACGCCAGATAGCACTGGCTCTCAAACTCGTGCCGGCTGATGCTGTCCACAGCCTTCCGGGCAAAACCCTGGTCATAGGGCGTAGGCTTAAGCTCAATGTTCATACGGATTCGGCCCTTGCACATCTCTATGGCTTCATCCAGGGTCATAAGCCGCTCATCCTTATATTCGGGAGAAAAAAAGCTGCCAATGTCCAGATTTTTGATCTCCTCGTAGGTGGACTGCCAAATATAGACATTCCTGCCTGTGGTCCGCTTCAGGTTATTGTCATGAGACACGACCAGCACCCCATCCTTGGTTTCAGCCACATCGATTTCCACATAATCCGCACCAAGCTCAATGGCTTTTTCAAGCGCCGCCCGCGAGTTTTCCGGCGCGTCGGAAGAATTTCCCCGATGGCCACTGACCTGCGCACCGTGCAGCAGGGTATCGAAATCATCTGCATCAAAGGCGGTCACAATGCGTCCGGTTTTAACACCTACAGCAGCCAGCACCATCACCAGGGACAGCACCATGAGCTGTCGTTTCTTTAAAAAGGGAAAGGCTGTTTCGGGCACACTGCACACCAGCGTATTTTCCTCTCCTCTCTCTTCCCGGTAGGTTTCATAAAACCGTGATATAAAAGCATAATTCATCATGGTTCCCAGACAGGTTTGAATAATGTTAAAGGACGAAACCGAAACAGCCAGAACCCCGATGAGAATCATCAGCCCCAGAGATGGGCCTCCTCCACCTGCGAGACGCCCGGTTATTGTGCCAATGACGGTTCCTGAAACCAGGGACAGGGCCCCGAGAAACAGCACGATACCAGCAAAGACCAGCAGCAGCAAAAGCGTCCAGAGTAAAAAACTGCCCACGGTTTTAAAGAAATACCCTTTTAGAAGATGGACACTCTTCCGGCAGGCTGGTACAAAATTCTTGCCCTCCACGGCAAAGACGTTAAAAGCGAACAGGGTCAGCGCCATGACCAGCAGCAGGATAACGCCCAGTCCAATGTAGGCCGCGTAAAGAGCAGGATTGCCTTTGATGTACTCCAGAATAAAGCCTGGCACCGAAAGCTCTGCGATCAGATCAGAGGAAATACCGATGTGAAGCACAGGCATAATAAGCACGAAAAACAGAACTGCCAGATAGTTTCTGGGGTTAAAAATGCGGACAGCCTGCCGGAAAGCGGCGGCCGCCAGAGGGATCAGCTGTACCTTCCGACGGTTCCTGCTCTCGTGGAAACACAAAACCAGCACTGCGATCTCAAAAAGACAGTAGAACGCCAGCAACAGCAGCAAAATAAAAACAGATAAGAGCACTAACGGATTTTTTAGCGCTGCTGCCACACTGTCTCCCGAAATAACAGGAAAGCCCTCAAAAGCCAGAAGCCTGCGCAGCCCAAAGTTTAACAGAGGCAGCACCACAAGGGTACCGCCTAATTTATAAACCAGCTCAAACACCGCCAGTGTCCAAAAATTAAAACGCAGGAGCGCCAGAGATTCTCTGATAAAGGCGCCCCTGCCAGTCTTCCAGGGTTTCATTTTCTTTTCTCCCTTCTCCTACAGTTGTCTTGGCAGTTCCATGTCGTATTCCATGGGCAAAAAAGTGTAGCCTTCCTTCAGCAAGGTTTTAAATGTTTTTTCCAGTGCCTTGCGGGTATTTTCCTTCTGCTCGGCATGGCAGAGCACGGTTGAAACATTGTGCTTATGGACACCGTCGATAAAATTCTGCGTCAGCTGATCCACGCTCAGGCTGTTGCTGGTGCCGTCGCCGCACACCACGTTCCAGTCCACATAGTTGTAGCCCCGGTTCACAATTCCCTGAGTACAGGTAGTATTGGCATTTGCAGAACCGCCCGGAAAACGAAACAAATGGGAGGTCTGCTTGAGCCCTGTGACCTGTTTCTGATAAGCATCCAGCTTTTCCACATCGGCGTAAAAGGCGTCCGGGCTGTTATAAAGGCTGTACTGATGGCTCCAGGTATGGTTGGCCAGCGTATGCCCTTCCTTCACAATACGCTGGTAGGCTTCCTCCATAACTTTTCCCTCTCGACCATTGGTAAAGAAGGTGGCCTTGATATTGTACTTTTTAAGCAGGTCCAATATCTCTCCTGTATGCTCGCTGGGTCCATCGTCAAAAGTGAAAAAGACGACCTTCAGATCAGCGGTGTCATCCGCTGCCAGCTTGGCCTTAACTTCATCCATCTTTGCCCTCAGCTCAGCGTCTACCTTTGGCCCTCCAGCCTTTTTCTGCTCATTGACCGCCATCTGCATTACACCGGCCGCAGACGGCACCTGAAAACCGCTGCTGAACCCGGACATTTTATCGGTGAGCTCAGACTGGGCTGTCGCTTCCTTTTCAGTATTATGTCTTCCGATCACTACAGAAGACACCGCGACGCAGACCAGCACCACTGCTGCCAAAATGATAAAAAACTGCGGTCTTAAATGAATTTTTCTTTTACTTCTGTAATAATGTCCTTGTCCCATCCTATCTGTCCTTTCCTGGATGTCTTGGCCTTTTAAGGCCTCTATTGATTATTAACCGTGTCGATCACTGCTGCAAATTCGCTCTTAAAGGTATCCTTATCCAGCCCAATCGCGGACATGGAGTAGGTCATGTCTCCCTTCGTAAAATACGCAATAAGATCCTTACCTTCAGCGTTTTCAGCCATGTTATAGGTAATGCCGTTATAGGTTTCCGGGCTGTAGGTCAGCTGCTGATAACCACTGATGTCACCCCCGGCATTCTTCTGGCTGCGGACTGTCGCTTCCGCTCCACCTGTTTTCTGGTATCTCAGATCCACCAGCTCATCGCCGATAATATACATCTCTTTTAACTCAAAGCCAGAGTAGGCCGGCAGAATCGCCGGTGAATACCCAACTTTTTTCTCAATCTGATCGATTGTATCATAACGCACCATGGGATTCGGAATTTCTTCCTGCTTCTGTCCGGCATTTGAGCAGGCGGTAACCACCAGCACCGCAAATACCAGAACGCTTAAACATAACGCTGCTTTACGTTTCATTTTGCTTCCTCCTTTATGAATACTTTTTTCTATGGCGGACAATCGCCACAATCACAATAGCAGCGATGGCCAGTACAAGAATACCTGCCCCAATGCCCATCCAGGTATAAATGGTCTGAACCGACGGCCCGATATGCACCGTGGCCTCTGCTGTGCAGGGCTGGTAATCGTCGCTGCCGGCAAAGCTCACCTTTACCGTCTGATCTCCCTCGGCATGATTGTAGTCGAGTTTCAGCTCATCGCTTCTATACTTGATGGGTTGATTGTTATGGTCCACCAGGCTCAGCTTAAGGCTTTCCAGCACTGCGGTGTCCAGCTTCGCACTGTTCTTATCATAGGGCACGCTGTGCGGGTTCTGGGTGAGCACCACTGCGCAGGGGGCGGCATCAATAATCTTGACATTGGCGGTGACCGTGGCGGGCTGGTAGTTGCTGTTGCCCAGATATTTCACAGTGACATCCTGTTTTCCCGCTGTATGGTTATAGCTGAGCTGTAGCTCACTCAGTGCAAAACTGACATTCTTTTTAGCATTGTCAGTAATGGTAATCTTGAGCGCGTCGGCTATGGCTTTATCCATTCCTGCCTTGTCATCGTGATAGGCAACCTTCGGCGTTTCTCTGGACAGGGTAATGGTAACCTTTTGAGGATTTTCCACCGTAACCTTTGCCTCGGCCACCGATGCTGCGTACTCGGTATTCCCCTTGTACTTCACTGTAACCAGCTGTGTACCCTCATCGCGGTTATAGCTGAGATCCAGCTCATCTGTATTGTACTTGATATTTTCTCCGTGGCTGTTTACCACCCGCACCTCCAGCGCTTTGATAATCGCGCTGTCCATGCCAGCCTTATCTGCAAACAGCTTGACCGAGGGCACGCTGCCCACCAACAGAACGCTCGTGCCCTCCAGGCTGTTAATCTTAATCATGGAGGTTGCTTCGCTTTCGGCATATTTCTCATTGCCTTTATAGGTTACTGTTACTTTCTGATTCCCCGGGCTCCGGTTATAGCTGAGTACGATGTCCTCCCGGCTGCTGTTGATCTTCTGGCTTTTTTCATCCATGACATTGATGGCCAGGCTGTCGTAAACCATTTTGTCCAGGGTTTCCGGGTTCGCGCTGTAATTTACCACCGCACCGGAGGCTTTCAGATTAATATAGGTCGACTGCGGCGGCAGCACGCTGGGCATGGGCTCATTGCCCGCAGCAAAAGCCGGGCTGCTCCCCCAGAGCATAAACATTGTCAAAAATACTGCCAGCAGGCACCTCAGACCTTGCTGTCTCAAAATTGAGCACTTCATTTTCCTCTCCTTTTCCGGAATAAATTGAATATTCCACTTTAATTAAAATTTTATTTCTAAAAGGATTATACATGATGAAGTTCCACAAAAGATCCCCAATCAGCGCTCTGGGAGCCCCTGCCCTTCTAGTTTCTTTCAGATTAATGCTAGCACCTGCAACACCTCAGAAACACAACTCACAAATCCGGACGCCTCCTATCTTCTCCGGGCTGCCACAGCTGTGAGCGCTGTAAAACCGGCCAGCAGAATCAAGGCTGCCGGTACAGAAGTCTGCTCGGAAAGAATACCCGTATGCGGACCATCCCCGCCGGCCTTTTTCACTGTGATGACCGCACTGGCGGTTTTTCCGCCATCCTCAGTGGTGACAGTAATGGTGGCCTTTCCAACGGCTATGCCTGTGACCTTACCCTGATTGTCTACCTTGGCGATCTTAGAATCTGAGGATTTCCAGCTTATCTTTTTATTGGTGGCATTGGCCGGTTCGATGGCAGCTGTCAAAGTCAGGCTTTTTCCCTGAGTCAGCTCAGCGCTGGTCTTATCAAGCCTGACACCTGTCACATGCACCACTGGCTCTGGTTTATCCGAGACCAGCACTGCCCCAAAGGTCCGTAACCTGTTCTGAGCTTCCAACTCCCTGACAGTACCGCTATAAGACGCCGCAGTGGTCGCAATCACTGCTTTCTGTCCTTCCGGCTCTGGAAGGTAGAGGTACAGGTTTGCAGCATCATCGGTCAACGCATCCTTGAGGTTCAGTGTCTTTTCGCCTACCTTACCCTCCAGGCTGCCTGTATTGGCTGCTGTTCCCACAGTCAGTGTGGTTTTATAGGCCCGCGCTCCTGCAGCGTCTACCGGTTCAGGTGCAACAGTATTGTGCACTGCGTTCAGACTGCCGCCATCTACTGTGATAATGTGTTCTCCCGCTGCTGCTCTTTCCAAAGTCTTACCGGTTGACGGCAGCGCCCTTTCCTGGATGGCGGTTTCTGCCAGAATGTCATTGGTATTTCCAGATACCCAGGTGGTACCCCCATTTACATGAATGCTGCCATTGGCGTACAGTCCGTATACATACTGGTTATTGTCGTTTTCCGCTAACAGATGGTGTGTACCGCCGCTGATGGTAATATTTCCATTTGCGCCGACTGCGTAGCTGCCGCTTTTCACATCCACACTGCCGCCGTTAAAGCTAATATCGCCCTTGCTGCCGACAACCAGGGTTTCTGTATCACCCTCATCTGTGCCGGTCACCTTACCACCATTGATGGTAATATTGTTTCCATACAGCCCAAAGGATCCCTTCACATTCACATCTCCCCCATTGACGGTAATACTGTCCTCAGGATTTTGCGATTCAGAAAAAATAGCCGTGCTGGATGCGCTGTGAGCTGTAATGGTTCCGCTGTTGACCACAATGTTCCGCATGCTTATGATAGCCCCATACCGCTTGTCCGGCGCCACCTCGCAGCTCAGTCTTCCGCTGCCGCTAAAGGCCAGTGTATCAATATCACCGCTGTCTGAAATGAATCCCGCGAAAATAGCGTGATCATCGTCCGATACAATGCTGTTGTCACCTCTGGCGATAAGCTCAGTGTTATGGTTGTTGACCTGGATTCCGATATTCTCGGAGTGTATCTTAATATTGTCAAGGGTCAGACGGTAATAATCCGCAGTAATATCATCCGGCGGCGCTATATATGTCTTGCCGACCATGATTTTTTCATCGGTTTCGTTCTGACCTTCTCTCATGGACGCAGTGCTGTTTCCCGGCTCCAGAATGTAATGGGTTTTAAAATAAAAGGGTGTGTGGCCGTTCTCAGAGGTAACTGCCATTTCCGGAATTGATTCTTCCATCTTGGCTTCATATCCATTGCTTCCTTTTACTGCCACTCCCTCATAGTCTGTCCCGTTTATTGTCACACCAAAGGGACTTCGTTCAAGCAGCGAAGCATAAACACACAGCTGTCCCTTGTCGTTGGTATCCATATCACGAATACCATATACGCCGTTTTCCGGGTCTGCCTTGTCCTCGCCAAAGTAGCCGACCTTGAAAAAAAGGAATACGCTGCTGTCAGCCGGCAGGCCGCTCATGACCACCCGCTCTACTTTGATCTCAGCACCACTATCCTCATCGACATAGCTGATGGGCTCCGGTTTGATTTTATTACTGCCAGTAAAGATACTGCCACCCTTCAGATAAACCCGGGTAGGTATCTCGACGCTACCAAAATCGCCGCCATAAATATCATACTTATCACCAAGGGCGTAGACGGTTCCTCCGGTAATGGTCACGTTATCTTTTTCCTTGTCTTTGGCACAGGCTCCGCCGTGAATACCGACCTGAGCTCCTGAGGCATTGACTTGACCGCCGTTGATGGCCAGTATATTGGTAGCGTCCAGTCCGACATATCCATTCTTGGCTGTTACGCTGCCGCCGTTGATGGTGATGTTTCCAATAACAGAAATGCCAGAAGTACCGTAGGACACGCCCCTTTCAACCGCGTCTCCAATAACCGTACCGCCGTTGATCACACAGGCACCGCCCTTGCCTTCACCGTCTCCGGTGGAAATACCAGCGCCGGGAGCCTTTCCTGAAAGGGTGCCGCCGTTGACCTCCAGGCCATTATAGCAGTAAACCGCCCCAGCGTAAATCGGTGTCTCACCGTTATCTACCTCCGCGGTAAGACTGCCGCCGTTCATAGTCAGCTTTTCGGCAAAGTGTGCACTGATGGCATATACCTCTTTAGCGCCGGCCTGGATGGCTATAGCCTTTATACCCTGGCCATCCACAATGGCGTTGGAGGCGTGAATCTGGCCGCCCTCCATAAAAGTTCCGCCCAGCCCTAAATTTTCAAAGGCAAAGCTGCTGCCTGAGCGCAGCGTCAGTGTGCCGCTGCCGGCCACAGTCAGCTTTGACGCGTTGGTACCGCCGCCCTCATCACCGATGAACAGGGCTGAGGTCTTCTCTGATTTCAGATTGCTGCTCCCTGCCAGCGTGAGGCTGAGGTCACCCTGCTGTACATACAGGGGCATTCCCTGCTGTCCCTCGCTGTCTGTGGCAATCTGCACACTGTTCAGGGTAAGCGCAAAATTCCCATCGCCCTTAACCATAATCACATCTGTGGTCACCGGGGTATCCGGCGCCATACTGACAGTATAGCTCCCTCCCTTGATAAAGCACAGAGTGCCTTTCTCGTAGGTGTAGCCCTCCGGGCTTCCTTCGACCACCAAACCCTTCCCGGCCTGGATGGCGGATGACGCGGCGGCTTCCTCCGCCTTTACCATAATGCTGCCTCCTGCTGTAAGCAGCAGGAATGCGAGAATTGTGGTAAGAAAAACATGAATCTTTTTCATTTTAGTTGCTCCCTTCTTTTTGCATCTTTATACTGTTTCTTATCCTATCTTACACCCCAGAGTACAACAAAAGAACAACAAAACCCGGCTTTATTCCATTTTAGAGCAAATAAAAATCCGCGGCGGCGTATTTCGCGGCACCGCGGGATTCTGTACGTGTTATCCCAGGCGGTATTCTATCCATGCCAGAGCGTCCTCGATGACCTCGTCACGGATATACTCGTTAAAAATTTCATGACAGGCATTGCCATAGATCTTCATCTGCTTATCCTCAGAGCGAATATCCGCAAAGAAATCCTGCGTGTCCTTCGGTGACACCAGAGCGTCTTTTTCACCGTGCAGCAAAAGAACCGGATAGCTGAAGGTTTTATTATCCATAAGCCAGCGCAGGCCCTCAGCGATGCTCTGGCAGAGACCAACAGTAAAGAACTTGCCGTTCAGGGGGTCCTTTCCATAAGCCTCTACCACGGCCGGGTCGCTGCACACGCCGTCGCCAAGCTCATTGGGGAACTCCGTCTTCGGATCAAGCCCCATATCCACATTGATGATGAGCCCGGTGTTGTCGCGGGTCAGCCCGCCGGACAGCACGATGCCGTCCACTACATCTGGATACCTGGTGCCGAATGCCGCCGCCGCGAAGCCGCCCATGCTGTGCCCGATGACATAGACTGGCAGCCCTGGATTTTCTTCTTTGGCCAGCTCAACAATAAAGTTGGTGTCATCGATGATTTCATCCTTATTCGTGTAGAAATAGCGGTCCCCGGACGATTTTCCATGGCCTCTGTGGTCAAAACGATACACCTTAAAATCACGGGCAGTAAATTTGCCGGTAATGTAGTCGTACCGGCCCTGATGCTCGCAGAGCCCGTGTACGAAGACCACGACCGCTTTGCATACCTCTGGGGTATCTACGGTCATTACCAGCTCCATGCCGTCAAAGGACGCAACGGTTAATTCTTTTCTCATGATATTCCTCCTTAAGGATTGAGTGACGTTTGCATTTAATTTTATTGTAATGGGGAATTGCCTCCATGTCAACACTTTCAGATTTAGCCTTAAGAAAACCCACAGGGGGAAAAAGACCATCGCAAAGGCCTGGAATGGTGTAATTCCATCTTTGCCGCCCTTCTCCTGGTGGACATTCAGGCAGACCATATCCTTAAAATAAAATGACGAATTTGAGGAAAGCCCAGCCATATTGAAAAAACAAGTCCCGCGATCAGGCACAGTACCACCAGCGGTGTGCTCCATACCACACTGCTGACAACATTGATCATATTATTAAAAGTTTCCAAAAGTTACCCTCCTAATTTACAAATGGAGAATGCAGAATGGCAGGTACAAATTTGATTGTAATGCGGCCATAGGCCGCCTCCCAATCGTTTTTGCGCCAGCAAAAGCGTTCATTTCGCCCCTGTCCGTCGCAGTAAAAAAAGCTGCTCCTCTGTTAAACTCAGAGAAGCAGCCTTTTATTCCTTCACTATTCTTGCATCAGCTGGCAGCCTTTTTGGTAATAGGCCTCCATTTCCTCCTCAGGCACCATATTGCCGCCGGTAGCCCAGACCAAATGCACCGCGTTTTTCATCCGCTCCTCTGCCAAGCCTTTTTTCTCAAGATAAGCGGCGTCGCTCAGCACGCGGGGCGGCCCAGGGAACCCCGCACAGCCTGAGGGTTCAATGGTCAGCTGCTCTGTGTCCATGACCAGCCCCAGCAGCCGGTACATTTCCTCATCCTCTACGGTAAACGCGCCGTCGATCAGGGTTCTCATCACCCGCCCAACCAGACGGGAGGGACGGCTGACTGCCAGACCATCAGCGGCGGTTTTGCCATCCAATCCAATATCTGAAACACTGATACCATCGTTCAGTCCGGTCATCATCCCCAGGAGCATGCAGGGCGCATGGGTTGGCTCTGCAAAAAAACAGTGGGCATTTTCGCCAAAGACGGTTTTAATACCAAAGGTTACACCGCCGGGCCCGCCGCCTACGCCGCAGGGCAGGTACACAAACAGGGGATGCTCCGTGTCTATGGCAATTTTCAGCGCGTCAAGCTGCTTTTTCAGGCGCGCCGCCGCTGTGGAATACCCCAGAAACAGGTCGGCTGAGCCCTCATCATCCACAAAGTGGCAGGTGGGGTCACCCTCTGCCTGTCTTCTCCCTTCAGCCACAGCCTTCTGATAATCCTCAGGGTACTCGATGACGTGCACGCCCTTTGACCGCAGCATGTCCTTTTTCCAAGGTCTGGCATCTGCTGACATATGCACTGTGACGTCAAAGCCCAGCTTTGCGCTGATAATGCCTATACTCAGCCCCAGATTGCCCGTGGAACCAACAGCTACCCTGTAACCGGAAAACAGGTCTTTAAAGCGTTTTTCGGTCAATATGGCATAATTATCCCCAGCACTCAGCATCCCTCTCTCAGCAGCAATGGTTTCTGCCAGCTTCAATACCTCGTAAATGCCCCCCCGGGCTTTGATGGAGCCTGAGACAGGCAGATGGCTGTCGCATTTAATCAGCAGTTTTCCTGGGATCGCTCGTCCGTACCGTTTTTCAAGGGCGGCCTGCATATCCGGCGCTTGCTTTAACGGTGATTCTATAATGCCGCCGGCCTCTTTGGTTTCGGGAAAGCTGGCTTCGATATAAGGTGCAAATCGCCGTAGTCTTGCCTCCGCGTCGGCTGTGTTCTCCTGCGTAAAGGGCAGTTCACCGGTCTCGCCTGAGTCCGGATTAAACCAGATAACCTCCTCACCCCGCTGCATACGCCGGGTCAGTGGATAATCCTCATATAACTGATTCACGTCCATTTTGTTTCCTCCATGATCTCATAGTTACTTTAAAGTATACCGTTTTCCAGAAAAAATTCCATTCTATATTCTGCCAAATTTTATACCAATCTTGACAAAAAATGAAAAGCCGGGGCTCTGTAAATCGAGCCCCTGGCTTTCGCTTTGTCTATTCGCCCTTTTCTTCAGCTTCTGCTTCGCCGGCTTCCTCCGCCATTACCGAATCGTCATCCGCAACCAGCTCCAGATAAACGGTCGCCTTGAACAGGTCGCCGTCGATGGTCAGATCAAACTGGCCGTTCTGCAGCTCGGTCAGGTCCTTGGCAATGGCAAGCCCCAGTCCGCTTCCCTCGCTGTGACGGGTATCGTCGCCGCGCTTAAAGCGCTCCAGCAGTTCTTCAGCCGGAATGTTCAGCGGATCGGCTGAGATATTCTTAATGATAAAAACCCCACGGTCTGTAAACAGGTCCCGGTCAATGGTCATATAGACCCGGGAGCCGGGCAGTGCGTATTTGAGCACATTGGACAGCAGGTTTTCAATGACCCGCCAGAGCAGGCGGCCATCCGCATGTACCATCACTTTTTCCTGGGGCCGGCTGACAATGAACTGAAGACCGGAATCCTCAATCTTGTCCTCAAGCTCTCCCATCCCCTGGTTTACCAGCGCTTCCACGTTTACGGTATCCCAGTGCACCTCCATATTGCCTGTCGAGGCCTTGGCGGCCTCAAAGAGGTCATCGGTCAGCGCTTTCAGACGCGCAGCCTTCTGTTCCAGCACCCCAATGTAACGCTCCCTGGATTCCTCGTCGATGTCCTCCTTTTTCAACAGGTCGATATAGGTGATGATGGATGTCAGCGGGGTACGGATATCATGGGAAACATTGGTGATCAGCTCAGTTTTCAGCCGCTCACTTTTCAACTCTTTTTCCACCGCGTCTCTGACCGCTGTCGACAAACCCTCGTTAATATTATTGATGTTTTTTGCCATTTCCTCCACCGGTCCATGCCCTTCAACCTCAATCTTATAGCCTGTATCGCCCTCATAGATGCGTTCCACACCCTTGATGGTCTGATCCAGAGATTTCGCCCGCTTTGCGCCAAACCACAGAGCCACACCCAGCAGAATAATGCCAATGGGCGGCAGCGCGATGATGAGCATGCCCACAATGGCGATGATGATAATGGCTGCGCACAGCAGCATCACCAGGGAGCGGCCCTTGATCACATTCCGGTAAAAATCCCGGATGCTCCGGCAGAAGCGTTTGATCAGGCGTCCGCACTTTTTACACAGCACAACCGTGCCAAACCGGTCCATAAAGCGGTGTGCCTTGACAACACGCACAAGGCTCAGCACATAGTTGTAAGCGAGAGCTACTGCGAAGATCAGCAGGATCGCGGACATGTAGGCAGGCAGTCTGTACATAATGCAGGCCACCCCTGCCGCAATGAGCATCCCCTCAACCCATGTCAAAATAATCAAATGCAGATCCCAGTACATGCGGTCAATGGCCAGCAGATGAATGTCGTTGTCTGTCTCGCGGCGTCCGGCACCAATACAGGCCACCACCAGACAGATCAATGATAACAATCCGCAGACGAAGAAAACCTGAACGGCCAGTACTGCGTCTGCGCGGTCCTGGCTGTAAATCTGAGCCATCGTGTCGATCTTCTGATCATCAAAGGCCATAACAATGCGGTTGTCCGTATTGCCGTTTCCGCCGTAGTCATAATTCCTTACTTCCTGGGAAGCGTTGATCTTCCCCTTGTTATTTTCGAGGTAAACCTTGGACTGCATCAGGGCCTCAGGCGTCACGCCTTCGCCGCTGGTCTTTTTCTGCCCGTCCCGCTCAATATACCATTTCAGGCCAAAGTTTTTCTGAGCGTTTTCCAGATTATTAAGCGTGTTCGCATAGTTCTGGAGCTGCTTCTGTATCTGATCCTCCCGGTACTTCTCAATTTCCTTGCCGTGTCTTTCCATAAAAGCATCAGAGTTGATGACATCAATGACTGTTTTGGGCACCGTGCTGTCGGAACGCTCGCTGTAGTAATAGCTGTTGACATCGCCGAGTTCTTCCTCCCACAGACCGAAACGGCTCCGGTCTTCTGAAAGAAGCGAAAGCTTGTACTCCTCAATAACAGCGTCCTCATCGAGAAGGGCCCCGCTTCGGATATAATCCTCGGAGCGGTAGGTATCGGCCAGTGCAAACAGGTCATGGTAAACACTGTAGACCTCTGAGCGCAATGAGCTGCTCTTCAGATAGTCCTGTTCATCCCAGGTTTCTGAAATACCAAAGCCCTCCATCTTGGTTGTGGCTGTCTGCTCCAGCACAAAGATGCCGGTGCTCAGAAGCAGCACCGCCAGGATGAATGCAATGAGCTTTACGCCTGTATTGCGGAGCAGATGCTCACTTTTTATCACGATCACTCCGCTATTGCGGAGGGTATTTTTCGACTTTGTATCCAATTCCCCACACCACCTTTAAGTATTTGGGCTCCTTCGGATTGATCTCAATCTTTTCGCGAATGCGCCGCACATGGACGGCAACAGTGTTGTCCGCGTTGTACGAAGGCTCCTCCCAGACATTTTCATAAATCTGCTCAATGGAAAAAACCTTTCCCATCTCCCGCATCAAAAATTTCAAAATTTTATATTCCACCGGGGTCAGCTTAACCTCTTCCCCGTCAACTGTCACTTTTTTATAGGCGTCGTCCAACTCCAGTCCGCCTGTTTTGTACACATCTGTCCGTTTCACATAGCTGCCAAGGGTCGTGTAGCGCCGCAGCTGGGACTTCACACGGGCGATCACCTCCAGCGGATTAAAAGGCTTTGTGATATAATCGTCTCCGCCGACAGTCAGTCCCATAATTTTATCATTGTCCTCGGCCTTTGCCGACAGGAAAATAATCGGAATGTTCGCGGTCTCACGGATTTTCAGGGTTGCGTGAATCCCATCCATTTCGGGCATCATAATGTCCATCAGTATGAGATGAATGGTATTTTCAGAGACAATCTCCAGTGCTTCTTTTCCGGAATAGGCCTTAAAAATATCATACCCCTCGTTTTTCAGGTAAAGCTCTAAAGCGTCGACGATTTCCCGCTCGTCATCACATATTAATATGTTCATTTCTTACTCCTTCTGTCCTTCAGTATCGATCTGATGGTATTATAATACCATAACATTCTTACAAAGAAAGTGCCCATTTTATTAAGAATTTATGAAGCAAAAAAAGATCGGCACAAAAATGTGCCGATCTTCAGGCTTTCAAAAAAACCGAGAGACGAAGCCTTTTACCTAAGGAAGGAAAAGCGTCCTGCGGGCTCTGTCCTCTCACCTGTATCTTCTTCATTAACGTTGGCGCTTAATCTATCCAGTGTCCGGCTGTTCCGCTAATACGGCTCGATTCCTGGCCGTTATCCACAGCGCCTGGACCTTTTTTCTTATCTGGATAAAAGGCGTAGTCTCGGATCGCGCCACTTGTTTTATCGTCCTTTTCTACGCCTTACTTCTCGGCAGAATCCTGGAGCCATAGCGCATGCCGAAAATGCCCCGGCGATCATCCGCGATCATCTGAATAAAGGTATCGCCATACTCTCCGGCGATCATCCCATGTCCGGGCTCGATCATCGTAACCGCAGAAACCTTATCACCGTTTTTCAGCAGCGCTTCTCCGGCTTCACCTATAAAAAGTTCTACCTTTGTGCCTTCATCGGAAGCGTAAACGCCGCAGGCTTCTTTGAGGGTTTGGGTATCCCATGGCTTGTTTTCATAATGATGACGGATTCTTTCTGCCTTGAAGCCCATGCCCATGCTCAGGGCTGCTTCCGCCACACCGCTGACTGGCACATCCTCTGTATTGCACAGCACAATAACGCCCATGCCCCTTTCACGGCACCACAGCAGATGTGATGAAACGCCGGGCAAACTTCCTCCATGTCCTGCTACCTGTAAGCCGTTCAGCTCCTTGATGTCAAGCCCATAGCCATAATCTGTCACATAGGAGTCCATCTGGTGCTTTGTCGTCATGGCTGTGATGGTCTCTGGCTTTGCGATGGCCGTTCCGTCAAGGCCTGTCCCGTCATTCAGGTACATGGCAATGTATTTCTTCAAATCTTTTAAGGTGGATTTCATGGCGCCGCCGCCGTTTAATACAAAGGCGTTGTCATGATAATCCCTGACCTTTGTCAGCTCACCTGCGATAACGGCGTAAAGCGCCGCATGATTTTCATCCTTCAGCGGACGCACAAAATCGCAGAAGCTTCGCTCCATTCCCAGAGGCTTCAAAATATGTTCAAGCAGATAGTCCGCATAGGAGGCGGAACCACCGTGATGGTAAATAATATCGGACAGCAGTCCATAGCCGTCATTGCAATAGCTGAAATATTCGCCTGGCCGGCCGATAAATTCTTTCTGGGCATCCAGCCTTCCTGCCACCTGACGGCATCCTTCCTGAGCCAGCTCTGCATTGTAAGCCAGGTCACCCACGACGGCTTCATCAAGCCCCAGCTCCGCCGCCACTGTGTCCACCACAATGCGTGACTGTGGAAAGTATCCGCCGCTGTGAAACATCAGGTGTTTGATCAAAACCGGTTCTCCCTGGTTCATTCCCTTAAATTCCGGAATATAATCACTCACCGGGTCCTCAATGCTCAGAATATTATCCTCCTGCATTTTTAAAATGGCCAGGCAGGTAAAGGATTTTGTCAGGGACGCGAGGCCAAAAATCGTTTCTTCGTCAATGCGCTTTCCGGTTTCCTGATCCCGTTCCCCGAAAAAGTGCTCATATTTTGTCACGCCCTGCGCATCCACAATGGCTATAGCCATCCCCACAGCCTGGTGGTCTTCCATGCATTTTTCCACACTGATTTCAAATTTTTCTTGCTCTGTCATCTTCGTTCTTTTCTCCTTTAAGGCTTTTGTCTTTCCATAGTATACAGCTTATCTGTCAATAAATAAAGCCCTGAATAAAAAAATCCCGCAGTGCCAAAGGACGGCGCCGCGGGATATGTTTTCTTCTTAGAGACCCATAAAGATTGGTGCGAATACCAATGCAACGATGGTCATTAATTTGATTAAAATATTGATGGATGGTCCGGAAGTATCCTTGAACGGGTCACCAACGGTATCCCCAACAACAGCAGCTTTATGCGCTTCAGAGCCTTTACCGCCATGTACACCGGATTCGATGTACTTTTTAGCGTTATCCCAGGCACCACCGGCGTTTGACATCATGATTGCCATGAGGACACCAGAAGCCAGGGCACCAGCCAGTAAACCACCAAGCGCTTCCGCGCCTAACAAGATACCCATTAAAAGCGGCGCAACGATGGCCAGAAGGCCAGGAGCGATCATTTTCTTTAAAGCAGCAGCGGTTGAGATATCAACACATTTTGCATAGTCCGGTTTGCTGGTACCAGCCATAATGCCGGAATCCGCTCTGAACTGACGGCGAACTTCTTCGATCATATCGTTAGCAGCATCGCCTACAGCTTCCATGGTTAAAGCGGAGAATAAGAATGGCAGCATTGCGCCGAGCAATAAACCGATGATAACCATTGGGTCCAGTAAGCTGATCTGGCTTAAGCCAACTGTTTCAGCATAGGAAGCGAACAGGCCGAGAGCGGTCAGCGCTGCAGAACCAATAGCGAAGCCTTTACCGATGGCAGCAGTGGTGTTACCAACAGCATCCAACTGATCCGTAATGCTGCGGACATCTTCCGGAAGTTCAGACATTTCTGCAATCCCGCCGGCGTTATCAGCGATAGGGCCATAAGCGTCAACGGCGATGGTCATACCACAGGTGGATAACATACCAACAGCTGCTAAGGCAATACCGAACAGGCCAGCTGCCCAGTAAGCCAGGAAGATCGCAATCGCGATCGCGATCAATGGCAGAGCGGTGGATTTCATACCAACAGCCAGACCGGAAATAACAGTGGTTGCAGAACCTGTTTCAGACTGCTGAGCAATATGCTGTACTGGCTTGTATTTTTCAGAGGTATAGTATTCAGTCAGCTGACCGATGGCAATACCAACGATTAAACCAGAGATAATTGCAATGAATGGATAGAAACTGCCTAACATATAGGTAGACAGAAAATAGGAAGCGATGATTACCAGAATACCAGATACATAAGTACCCATATTTAAGGATTTCTGCGGGCTTCCGCCTTCTTTGCCGCGCACGAAGAAAGTACCGATGATTGAAGCGACGATACCGATAGCGGCTAATAATAATGGGAATAAAATACCGACAACGCTCTGGGTAACGACAACACCCAGGGTCATTGCTGAGATTAAAGAACCAACATAAGATTCAAATAAGTCAGAACCCATACCGGCAACGTCACCAACGTTGTCACCAACGTTATCGGCGATAACTGCAGGGTTTCTCGGGTCATCTTCAGGGATACCGGCTTCTACCTTACCAACAAGGTCAGCCCCAACATCAGCAGCTTTTGTATAGATACCACCGCCAACACGGCCGAATAAAGCCATAGAGGAAGCACCCAGACCAAAGCCAGTTACAATGGCTGTATCCTGGAAAATAATGTAAAGTACGCTAACACCGATTAAGCCTAAGCCTACAACACACATACCCATAACGGCACCGCCTGAAAAAGCTGTGCTCAGGGCTTTGTTCATGCCTTCTTCCTTAGCGGCATTCGCAGTTCTTACGTTTGCTTTGGTAGCAACGTTCATGCCGAAGAAACCAGCCAGAACTGAGAAAAGTGCACCGATTAAGAAGCAAACAGCTGTCTGCCATCCGAGGCCAGGTGTCACACACAAGATAATAAATAAAACAACAATAAAGACGGCCATCATTTTGTACTCTCTGGTCAGGAAAGCCATGGCGCCTTCATGAATGTAAGAAGCGATTTCCTTCATACGGTCTGTGCCTTCAGCGACTTTATTGACACGGGCAGTATAGAAAACTGCAACTAACAATGCGATTACCCCAATAATAGGAGCGATCCATAATTCCATTTTGCAAATTCCCCCTTCGTGAAATTTTCAGATTTTTCGATTAAGCTAAAAGTGAATAAATGAAAGCAGATAACATAAATACAATAGCGGAACCAATCGTGATCTTTTCAAGAATGGCTTCAAGACCTCTGGCTTTCTTACGGCCGAATAAGGTTTCAGCGCCGCCTTCAATCGCGCCACCCATACCTGCAACCTTTGCCGGTGACAGCAGAATGCTGATAATCAGTGCAAAACTTGCAATCACTAAAAGAACGATTAAGAATGTTTTCATTGTATCACCTCCGTTTTAATCGTAAGATAAATCTTATCATAACCTTAAGATTTTTTCAATAATAAAATAGGCCCTGAAAAGGAATTTCAGGGCTTTTTTTGCATGTAATCGGTTTTCAACCGCAAATTTTTCTTATTTCTTAATAAGTGATGTCCCGGTCATTTCCGCGGGAACGTCCATGTCCAGCAGGTCCAAAATCGTCGGTGAGATGTCTGCCAGACGTCCGTCGTCTCTCAGCTCAACCTCACCCGCGCCGGCGATCACACATTCCACCGGATTCGTAGTGTGGGCCGTCCATGGCTTCTTGGTATCATAGTCGATCATCTTTTCCGCATTGCCGTGGTCAGCGGTCAGGATCACATTGCCGCCCTTGGCTAAAATGGCGTCGATCACCTTTTTAGAGCATTCATCCACGGCCATGACTGCTTTTTCAGCTGCTTCCATCACACCAGTATGCCCAACCATATCGGTATTGGCGTAGTTGAGGATAATGACCTTGTATTTATCCGAATCAATGGCTTCCAGAACCTTTTCAGTTACCTCGTAAGCGCTCATTTCCGGCTGCAGGTCATAGGTTGCCACCTTTGGCGACGGCACCAGAATACGATCCTCACCTTCATACTGTTTTTCAAGGCCGCCGTTAAAGAAATAGGTGACATGGGCATATTTTTCTGTTTCGGCAATACGCAGCTGCGGCACGCCGTTGGCGCTCAGGTATTCACCCAGGGTATTGGTGACTGTTTCCGGCTTAAAGGCAATCTCAACGCCTTCAAAACTGGCGTCATACTGGGTCATGGAGATGTAATGTACAGGAATATAGCCGCGTTCACGGTTAAACTCAGCAAAATCCGGTTCGATAAATGTCCGTGACAGCTCACGGGCACGGTCCGGGCGGAAATTGAAGAAAATAATGGTATCATTGGCCTGGACACGCTTATCCACTTCCGGCTTAATGACAGTCGGGATAACGAATTCGTCATTAACGTCTTCCTTATAGCTCAACTCCATGGCTTCTACAGCCGAGTCTGCCACATTGCCTTTGCCCAAAGCAATGGCATCGTAAGCTTTTTCAACACGTTCCCATCGGTTGTCACGGTCCATGGCATAATAACGGCCTTCAACTGTTGCGATTTCGCCCACGCCGATCTCAGCCATCTTTGCTTCCAGTTCCCTGATAAATCCAAGGCCACTGGTCGGAGCGGTATCACGGCCATCCATGAAACAGTGGACATAGACCTTCTCAACGCCTTCCTTCTTAGCAAGCTCCAGCAGACCATACAGGTGTTTCAAGTGGCTGTGGACGCCCCCGTCAGACACCAGGCCCATCACATGCAGGGCGGTGCCGTTTTCCTTGACGTTTTTAATGCCATCCATAAACACTGGATTTTCAAAGAAATCCCCGTCCTCAATGGATTTCGTGATGCGTGTCAGTTCCTGATAAACGACGCGGCCTGCTCCCAGATTCAGGTGGCCGACCTCAGAGTTTCCCATCTGCCCTTCAGGCAGCCCAACGCCTAAGCCGCTGGCTACAATGTGGGTGTGGGGGTATTTTTCATAAAAAGCATCCAGGTTTGGAGACGGCGCTTCAAGTACAGCGTTTCCCTCCGCAATGGGCGTATAACCATATCCGTCCAGGATAATTAACGCAGTTAAATTTCCTCTCATAAATATCAATCCTTTCTTTGTATCTCTCAATGTCAAAGCAATAACGGGAGCTCGGAGCTGTTATCTTTCTCCTCGTCTCCCGTTATCTGTATTATACCTCTAAAGGAGGTGATTTACAATTTATTTTAGAATTATTCTAATCCTAGAATTTAACAATTTTAGCGAAATCAGCCGTCAGGCTCGCACCGCCGACCAGAGCGCCGTCGATGTTCGGCATTGCCATCAGCTCTGCGACATTGGCAGGCTTCACGCTTCCGCCGTACTGTACACGGACAGCTTCAGCTGCGTCTTTGCCATACATTTCTTCAATGGTCTTGCGCACCCAGCCGCAGGCTTCGTCTGCTTCTTCCTTAGAAGCGGTTTTTCCGGTTCCGATGGCCCAGATTGGTTCATAGGCAATGACGACCTTGGAAATATCATCAATATTTTTGCAGCCTTCCTTGATCTGTCCAACGACCTTGGCTTCTGCTTTTCCGCCTTCGCGTTCTTCAAGGGTTTCACCGCAGCACACGATTGGGGTTAAGCCCAGTTCAAGAGCCTTGACGGCTTTTTTATTAACAGCCTCATCTGTTTCGTTGTAGTATTCACGGCGTTCGGAGTGGCCGATTACCACATATTTCACGCCGATGGCTGTCAGCATTTCGCCGGCAATTTCGCCTGTGAACGCGCCGCTTGTTTCATAGTGCATATTCTGAGCGCCGATACCAATATTGGTGCCTTCGGTCAGTTTAACAGCTTCTACTAAATCAACATAGGGCGGACAGAAAACAACTTCTGCTTCAGCTCCTTCTACTAAAGGTTTTAATTCATTTATTAAAGTGGCAGCTTCGTTAATATCCTTGTTCATTTTCCAGTTGCCGGCAATGATTGGTCTTCTTGACATAATAATCTCCTCTATATTTGTATACTATAATTATAGAAACGGCAGTTTGTTTTTTGTATAGTCATCCAATGACCCCATCGTCTTTATTTGAAAAGCCCCTGATCTTCCTTACGGAAGGGCTTTTCAAACAAGACGTTCGCTTCGTGCGCTCATTCACTCGCTGCCGCTCGTTTCCTATTCGCTGTCCGTTTTTTTACAAAACCGGACTCAGCATTACTTGTTTTCTAAAACGTCGATACCTGGTAATACTTTGCCTTCCATAAATTCTAAGGAAGCGCCGCCGCCAGTAGAAATATGGCTCATGCCGTCTTCAAATCCAAGCTGTTTAACAGCTGCTGCGGAATCCCCGCCGCCAATGATGGTCACTGCGTCCGATTCAGCCATCGCTTTGGCAACCGCAACGGTTCCTTTGGCGAATTCAGGGAATTCAAAGACCCCCATCGGTCCGTTCCAGATAACGGTTTTAGCGCCCTTAATGGTGTCTGCAAAAAGCTTCTGAGTTTCAACACCGATATCCAGCCCCATCTGGTCTGCCGGAATCGCGTCAACCTTCACGTTGGTAGCCGGAGCATCTGCCTTGAATTCAGGCGCTACAACCACGTCGATAGGTAATAACAGCTTAACACCCTTTGCTTCAGCCTTTGCCAGTAATTCCTTTGCGAGGTCAATCTTATCTTCTTCCAGTAAAGAAGTACCGATTTCATAGCCCTGCGCTTTTAAGAAAGTAAAGGCCATACCGCCGCCGACAATTAACGAATCAACCTTTTCGAGCAGATTGTTGATAACACCGATTTTGTCCGAAACCTTGGAGCCGCCCAAAATCGCAACAAAAGGTCTCTTGGGATCTTCTAAGGCACCGCCGATGAAATCCAGCTCCTTCTGAATCAGGAAGCCTGAAACAGCTGGCAGGTAATCTGCAACGCCGGCTGTGGAGGCATGAGCGCGGTGGCTGGAGCCAAAAGCGTCTTCAACAAAAACATCACCCAGGCTTGCCAGTTCTTTGGCAAAGGATGGTTCGTTTTTCTTTTCTTCCGGTCTGAAACGGGTATTCTGCAGCAACAGAATCTGGCCCGGTTTAAGTGCTGCCGCTGCGTCCTTGGTTACCTGGCCAACAACCTCGCCGTCATCGTTAAACACCACTTCGGTACCCAGCACTTCGGACAATCTCTTCGCAACTGGCAGTAAAGAGAACTTCGGGTCGGGTTCATTCTTCGGACGTCCAAGATGTGACATTAAGATAAGAGAAGCCCCCTGATCCAAAATGTACTTGATGGTCGGCAGAGCCGCCTGGATTCTGGTATCATCTGTGATAACGCCGTCTTCATTAAGCGGAACATTGAAGTCCGCGCGCATCAATACCTTTTTGCCTTTTAAATCGATATCTTTTACTGTTTTTTTCATAAGTTTCCTCAACCTCGTTTCAAATTTCATTAAAAAAGGGGGTCGCGTGACCCCCCGTTTTAAAATCTACCGGTAGGGGCAGATTTAGTACTTGTTATTATGTAGTTTTTTATAAATAAATCGAATTAAGCAAGTTCAGAGAAGTATTTGATTGTTCTTACCATCTGGCTTGTGTAAGAGTTTTCATTGTCATACCAGGAAACAACTTTTACTAAGGTTTCGTTGTTGCCCATGTCCATAACAGTGGTCTGAGTAGCATCGAATAAAGAACCATAGGTAATACCAATGATATCAGAAGATACTAATTCTTCTTCAGTGTAACCAAAGGACTGGTCAGCAGCTTTTTTCATTGCTTCGTTAACCTGTTCAGCTGTTACAGCACCTTCAACAACAGCAACTAACTGTGTTAAAGAACCTGTCGGAACTGGAACACGCTGTGCGCCACCGTCTAAAACACCCTTTAATTCTGGGATAACCAGACCGATTGCTTTAGCAGCACCGGTAGAGTTTGGAACGATGTTTACAGCTGCAGCACGAGCTCTTCTTAAATCACCTTTTCTCTGAGGTCCGTCTAAGGTCATCTGGTCGCCGGTGTAAGCGTGAACGGTGGTCATGTAGCCTTTTCTGATCTTAGCTAATTTATTTAAGGTATCCGCCATTGGAGCTAAGCAGTTTGTTGTACAAGATGCAGCAGAAATAACCTGATCATCTTTCGTTAATGTTCCTTCATTAACACCGAAAACGATGGTTGGAAGATCGTTGCCTGCCGGAGCGGAGATAACAACTTTCTTGGCGCCTGCATTTACATGAGCCATCGCTTTGTCTTTAGAAGCGAAGAAACCAGTACATTCCAGAACAACGTCTACACCGATTTCGCCCCATGGTAATTTTGCAGGATCTGCTTCTGCATAGATTTTGATTTCTTTACCATCAACAACGATAGAATCTTCCTTAGCTTCTACCTTATCAGCTAAAGCATAGGTACCCTGAGCTGAGTCATATTTTAATAAATGAGCTAACATTCTTGGGCTTGTTAAGTCGTTGATAGCTACTACTTCATAACCTTCAGCACCAAACATCTGTCTGAATGCCAGACGACCAATTCTACCAAAACCATTAATTGCAACTTTTACAGACATTTTATCTGCCTCCTTAAAAATATAATACTTATTTATTTAACTTACGGATGATCTCTTTTGCAGCGCTTTCATCCGTTATTAACACCATATTCGGCTTAACGCGGCTGACCCCTATAATGGCGTCGGCTTTGCTCTCGCCGCCCGATATCGCAATCACATGCTGGATACGGTTATAATTTTCAATGCTGATCCCGATGGTACTGGACGGGGAAACCACGTTTCCGTCAATATCGAAATAATGTCCGAAGGCTTCGCCCACAGCGCCCTTGTCGAGCAGGGCCTGCTTTTCGCTTTCCTTCATATTCCGCCAGTCTGCCAGAACATCTGCCCGTCCGATGCCAAAGACGAAAATGTCAATGTCATCCATTTTATTAAATACCCGTTTAATCTCCGGGTAATCCTTCAGGGCTTCCAAAAGGCGGTTGTCGATGTTATCGGGTAAATGCAGCAGCTCATAATTCGCGTGGAGCTTAAGCCCCATTTCAGCAACGACGTTGTTGGCCTGGGTGGAGTGGCTTTTGCCAATTCCGCCCCTTGCCGGAATCACATAGACATCCGGATAAAAGGCTTCCTTCATCTGCTCTGCAATGGCTGCGGTGCTGGCGCCGCCAGTCAATGCCAGGATGTCCTTGTATTTCATGATGGACAACACATAGCGGGCGCCTGAACGGCCCATGAATTTCAGAACCTGATAGTTCATATCCATGTCGCCCGGGGAAACAATGGCTTTTTTCAGATGCAGCTTTTCCTCCAGCTCACGCTCAAGCTGCTCAAGACCATTATAGGTGTAAAGCATACGCTTGAGCTGAATGATGATCTTGCGGCCAAGCTCTGTCAGGACAACGCCCTGGCGTTCTACCTGGACAAGCTTCTGGGCCTGGAGAAAATCAATTTCATTCCGCACCTGGCGCTCACTCATATCGAGAACGAAAGCAAGATTTCGTCTCCCGATCGGCTCTTCGCTTTTGATTGTTGACAGAATGTTGTAGCGCATCTCAATCAGTGAGCCGATTTCCGGCACAACCAAACGCTGCAGGTCAACTAACTCTTTGCTGATTTTTATGTTTTCGCTTGACAACTTTTCACTTCCATTCCGTCTTTAAACTTGTCTGTTCATTTTTGTTCCCGCTGGGACAAATTTATTATATACCAATTCTGAAGATATTTCAAGTTAAAAAAAAATTAAAATGAAAGCCTTGAAAAATCCTTAATTCAGCCCATAAAACATTCATTTTTTTACATTGTTAAATTTAAAACATAAAAAAACCGGCTGTATCCGCTACAACCGGTTTGTGATGTCTTTATCGAAACTGCTTGCGCTTCGAAGATGGAAGTATATTGAGTGCTTCCCGGTATTTGGCGATGGTCCTGCGGGCCACATCAACCCCCTGCTCCTTGAGCATTTCAACGATTTTCTGGTCGCTCAGCGGCTTACGCTTATCCTCAGCGTCCACAAAGGACTGTATTTTCTGCTTGATGGCCTCTGATGATACATCGTCCGCTCCCTGGGAGAATCCCCGTTTAAAAAAGAACTTCAACGAGAAGGTCCCCTTTGGTGTCTGGACATATTTTCCACGGATGGCACGGCTGACCGTGGATTCGTGCACTTCGATCATGTCTGCAATGGCCTTGAGCGTCAGCGGCTTAAGATCCTCTACCCCTTCCCTGAAGAAATTTTCCTGGTAGTGGGCAATGGCCTCGATGACCTTGCGAATCGTATCCCGGCGCTGCTCGATGCTTTTAATGAGAAAGGCTGCTGAATCCAGCTTTTTCTCAATATATTTTTTGGTATCTTCATTTTCATTCCGTGTCTTCAGCATTCCCTGATAAAAGGAGTTGATCTGAAGCCGCGGGGCTGAAATATCATTGATCTGGACCACCAGCTCATTGTCAATCCACTCAATGCTGCCGTCCGGAATAATGTACTTCACACCGTCAAAATTGGTGAACTGGCGTCCTGGCTTGGGTTCCAGGGTTTTTATCAGCTCTTTGAACTCCGCCAGTTCCGAGGTGGAAATGCCTGTTTCCTGGCTGACCCGCTTGAACTGGTTTTCGGCCAGATCGGTCAGATAATTGTTGACAAGATTTTCATATTCCTCATCGTCGTAGCCCTCCTGACGCAGCTGGATCAGCAGACATTCCTTGATGTCCCTTGCACCGACCCCGGCGGGATCAAATTGTTGTATGATTCCGATGAGCTTTTCGACAACATCCTGCGTTACGCCCAGGATATCGCAGATATAGTCCATATCAATGAGCAGATAGCCGTTGTCGTCAATGCAGTCGATCAGGTATTCCCCGATCAGGTTTTCTGTTTCTGTTAAATCTTCAGAAAGCACGTGAAACTGGAGCAGCAGATACTCGTTGAGTGTGGTTTCATAATAGGAAAACTTCTCAAAATTAAACTCATCGTCGGGATCATAGGTGGATGACGGCGTATTTCTGAATTCTGTGGACTGCATATTCTGGAAATAGTCGTCCCACTCAATCTGATCCTTGCTTTCCTCTTTTTTAGCTGCATCGTCTTTGACAACCTCCATGGATTCCATCGGACTGTCGTTAAATTCCAGCATGGGGTTTTCCAGAAGCTCCTTATCAATAAGGTTGTTTAGCTCCATAGAAGTCAGCTGCAATATCTCGATCGCCTGCTTCATTTCGGTTGTCATCACTAATTTTTGTGTCTGTTTTAAATTTAAATCAACCTTAATATTCATTCTTTATCCCCTCTTCTCCTTCAAAGTATATCATCTCAGGTAAAAAAGTGCAATCGTTCTTACAGCACCTGAGCGATCCATCCCGAAACACAGTAAAGGCAGGCCATAAAAAAACAGACCCGCAAAAAATCACAGATCTGTAAGTCATAGACAAAGTGGTGCCGAAGGCGGGGGTCGAACCCGCACGGTATTGCTACCACTGGATTTTGAGTCCAGCACGTCTGCCAATTCCATCACTTCGGCTTATAAAATAAAAGTTGAATTTTATCTTCAATAGCGGCCTCTGCAACGTCCCCGACTAAGCGATTCACACCAAATCACAGATTTGGGTTCTCTGCTTATGCCAATTCCATCACTTCGGCATATAAAGCATGCTATTATAAAGAATACCCGCACAGCGAGTACGCTTAATATAATAGCATACTCTAAATTAAAATTCAAACAAAAATCAAAATAAATTTCAACTTTTTTGATATGCCTCTACAATCCGTTCAATACAAATTTTCTCTGATAATTCATCCGTTGGGATAATGATATCGCCGATCTCATAGTAGGGTTTCCTGGCTTCCAGCATATCCACAATCTTCTGGTAGGGATCTGCCTCCTGAAGCAGCGGGCGGTCCGTATTTCCCCGTACCCGGCTGTAAATCGCTCCAGGCGACGCGGTCAGGGTTACCAGGAAGGTCCGCTCTTTTAGCAGCTTCCGGTTCTGCTCACTCAGGACAATCCCGCCACCGGTCGAAATCAAGAGGTTCTCTTCTTCCACCAGAGTCTCCAGCACTGTCTCCTCCATCCTTCTGAAGGCTGGCTCTCCCTCCTGCTCAAATATTCGGGAGATACTTTTTCCCTGCTGCTTTTCAATATAGGCGTCGGTATCCACAAAGGACAGGCCCAGTCTACTGGCCAGGCGTTTACCGATGGTGGTCTTGCCCGTTCCCATATAACCGATCAGTGCAATGTTCTTCTTTTCCATATTATACGCCGAGGGTCTCCCGCAATTTTAAAATGTCTTCCAGCGTAATCTGTCCCGGCGCGGTAGCCTTGACACCTGAGGCAAAGGTCAGGCAGCCCCCCATCACTTCCGGAAGAATTCTGGACAGGCGTCCCTTCTCGCCCATGGAGATCATGATCATGGGCTTGTCTGTTTTCAAGCTGTAGGTGCCACCAGCCGCTGAAGCGGTCTTAAAATCGACTTTATCCCTTGCGTACAGAGCAAGTTTAAAGGCGTCAGCTCCTTTTTCCTCCATTTTGTCAAAAATAGAAATGATTTCATCGTAGGAGCCGGTTTTAGCAAAGTCGTGAAAAGAAATCATCAGCTGGCTCTGAGTGGATTTCACCACCTGTTTGACCGCTTCAAAATATTCCT
This sequence comes from Eubacterium callanderi, assembly GCF_900142645.1. Taxonomy (GTDB): domain Bacteria; phylum Bacillota; class Clostridia; order Eubacteriales; family Eubacteriaceae; genus Eubacterium; species Eubacterium callanderi. The sequence goes on along the minus strand of NZ_FRBP01000005.1, from coordinate 226,517 downwards.
CGCTGCTGTTGAGCTCAACGTCAATATAGGTAACTGCGTTGGACTTGGCCGCATTGGCAATGTGCTTCCAGCGATCCTCATTTAAAACATGCCGGAATCCACCCTCCTTCACATCGCGGAAGGTATAAATAAGGCTTACACCCAGGTTTCGGATTCTTCTTAAAATCCTCCGCTCCTGCTCATAATCGTCTTCCAGAAAATAATCCCGGCGCCATTCCAGATAATCTGGCTTTTGGGCCAGTGCCTCGTCAATCTCGCGGTACAGGTCCTCTTCATTATCCGATACTAACGGAATACAGGTAACAAACTGGTTTTTACTTAACATTTTACTTCCCTCTAAATCATTTTAGATTCACGGATACGTGTTACTTCTATTATAGATGATTTTGCGCAGTGTATCCAGCCCTATTTCTCCATATAATAGCTCATACCGCTGAGCTTTCGGGTATTTTCGTCGATGGTTCCTTTTCCCTGAAAGACCTTTTTATAGGCCTTGACCTGGGCGGTCACCCTCACCGACCGTTCCTGCCCAGACACCGTTGTCACCTCAATATTGTAGCGTCCGCCGTTATCTTCATTCCTCCAGCCGCCTGTTCCTGTATAGTCAAAATCCGCGTTGAGCTCAGCCTCCGCTTCGGCAAAGGCATTCTCCACCACCAGGATACAGATCTGATAATCACGGTAATCCTGATTGGCCTCCAGCTGATTCCGCATCTGCCCCAGCAGCGCCGCCGCAACAGTAAACAACAGCGCCAGAACGATGAGTACAAGGGGGAGCGCGTAGCCTTTATGATTCATCTCAACAACACCTCATTCGGATAATAAAACCGGACATCCACTGCCGGTTCTTCCTTTATAAATTCTATGATCAGCCGCACTGCGTTTTTTTCCTCGAGCTTAAGCTCAAAATGGACGGCATTGTGGATTAGCTGGCTTTTTCCGCCAGTCTTGATGGGTTCCAGCTTTACTTTGTCCACCTTATTCCGGTAAACCGTTCCGGACGCCTCAATGGTATAAAAATTATAATAATCCAGATTTTCCATATCCTGTAGATACACCCGGCCATCCTTTACAAAAATCTCCCTGGATTTTGAGAGCTGCTTCTGCAAAAACAGACAGGCTCGTCTGCTCTCCTGGCCGCGGATCATTTTACCTGTGATTTTTCCAGCTATCTCCCCTCCGAATTGAAGAGAGGTCACAAGCAGCACCAGCACCATCGACGTGATAAAGAGCCCGGTCAGCACTTCGACCAGCGTATAGCCCTCCCTTCTACGGGTAAACCACTTTCGCATAAAAAACCTTTTTCTTTCTGCCGGCCGCCTCATAGCTCAGCTGTAACTCATAAAGCCCTGAAGGACGGGTGGAGGGACGCACTTCAACCTGCCAGCCCGGATGCTTTGTGACAATGGCTGCGATTTCCTGCTCAAAGGCCTGTTCTGTCCTTCCGGCAGGGATTCCGGTGCGTATTTCGTTTACAATTCCGTTGATATTAAGGCTCTGCTCCAGTATCCCCTCGGAAACCCTTTGCCCAATGATCACTGTGTGGTAAATGGTAAAAACAGACACAATTCCCACACCCAGTACTGCAATGGCTACCACTGCCTCAATCAGGCTGAAGCCGCGTGTATCAGACATTTTTATCACTTAAATAAATCCTCCCTGTGACCGGCTGTATAATCAGGTATTTCTCCGCCTGGTCGTTGCGGTAAAAGGTAACTGTACCGCCGCGGTTAACCACGCCCGCCCCGCTGAAAACAATCTCGTTCTGGACCAGATTCCAGGTAATCCGGCACTGCCTGAGCTGTACAGACTGTGTAACCACCATTTCCCGCCTATCCGGATCAAACTCAATAATGTCCACATGATTTTTATAGAGCTTTACCATTGTGCCGTATTTATCGCCGGACATCACAGCTGCATCGCGGCTTTTTAAAACCGTGTCGAGCACCTGCTCATACTCTGCCCCGGCAGCCCGCTTCGCGTTTCCCTCTGTCACCGAATACCCCAACCCTGCGGTCACCGTCAGGGCAAAGCCCAAAACGGAAAGGGTGATGATCAGCTCGATCAGGGTGTGTCCTCCTTGATGGGCCATTTTTCCTGTCAGCTACCCGGAGAAGGCTCTGTCGATTTTGGTGTAAATCCGACCTCACCGTTTTCATAGGTAAAGCTGCCGCCGGACTGTTCTTCGATTTTGTCTGTTTTCAGATATCCGGCTGTTTTCAGCGCGCTGACAAGCTTGTCAAAAGTGTCGCCCTCTCCTTCTGTCAACGTTGGTAAGCTGCCATTATTATCCGCCTTATAAACCTCCAGAGCAGTCTGGACAATCGATAAGTTTGCCTGGTCTGTCTTTATACCCGAATTATCCAACACCTTGGAAAACTGCGGAATCGCCAGCGCTGCCAGCATTCCTAATATCGCCAGCACAATGATCAGCTCAATGAGGGTGAAGCCGTATTTTTCCACAATCTGTTTCTTTAGTTTTTTCATTCTTTCCCCCTTACTCATACCAACTCGGAATAACCCGAATAAATTTCAAATACCGGCTGCATGACCGACGCCATGATAAAGAATACCAGACCGCCAACCACAAGCAGTACCACTGGTTCCAGCAGTGCGGTCATTTTCCTGATTTTCCGATTGATCTCGTCGTTATAATAGACCGAAACCTTTGTGAGCACCTGCTCCATGGTTCCCGAGCTCTCGCCAATGCGGATCATCTGGACAAAGCGCCGGTCAAAGATTCCTGCCTCTGCCAGGCTGTCGGACAAAGCCGCTCCACGCCTTACCGCTTCCCGCACTGCGTTTATTCTACGGCGCATGACACGGTTTCCCAAAATTTTACCGGCGATTTCCAGCGCGCTGATCATATCAATACCGCTGCTTACCATAATGGCCATGGCATCCGCAAAGCGCACGCCTTCCATCAGCTGCATGAACTGCCCGGCCCACGGAAGCCGCAACAAAAGGCGATCCCTTGCCAGCGCGCCGACCTCTTGTCTGACCGCCGCCTGGCCCGCTGCCAGCAGCAGTAAAACCGCCAGCAGTATCCATCCACCGCTGGAGATCAGCGCTGTGCTGACACCCATGAGGATTTCGGTGGTCAGCGGAAGCTCTGCCTCCATACTTTCAAATATTTCCACAAAGACTGGCAGAACGCCTGCCATAAGGTACATCACCACCCCTACAGCCACCACCATCACCAGCGACGGATAGAAGAAAGCCTGAGCGATTCTGCTCCTCAGGTCAGCCTGCCCTTCATAGTAAATACCAAGATTTTCCATGACCAGATCCATACAGCCACTCATTTCACCCGAACGCACCATCTGGACCATGAGCTCCGGAAAAACCTTTGGAAATGAACGCAGCGCTTCTGAGAAACTATTCCCATGCTTCACCAATATCTTAACCTGCAGGACTGCTTCTCCGAAGCCGCTGTTTTTATGCTCCCTTCCGGACAGCTCCAGAGCGTCGATAATCGAAACTCCTGCTGAAAGCGTAATGGCCATCTGTCTGCAGAATAGCCCAAGCATCCTCACACGCCCTGATTTAAACGCCACTGCTCTAAGCCATGCTGGTTTCATCATTTCCATAACTCATTACCCTCAGCCCTTCTGTCACATCGGTGACACCGTTTAAAATTTCATTTCGGACAAGCTCTGAAAACTGAACCAGCCCGCTGCCACGCGCAAGACCAAGGAACTGCTCATAGGAAGCGCCGGAATGAATGGCCTCTCTCAGGTTCTGGTTAAGACACAGCACTTCAAAAACCCCCTTTCTCCCCAGATAGCCGGTGTGCCGGCATTTTTCACAGCCGGCCGCGCGGTACAGCACCTGCTCTTTTTCAAAGGCAAAGAGTCCACGCTCCGTTTCGGTTGTTTTATAGGCTTTTCGGCAGTGCGGGCACAGCTTTCTTAAAAGCCTCTGGGCGATAATGCCCCGCAGCGCTGTGGACAGCAGATAGTCTGCTGCGCCCATATCCAACAGGCGGGTAACGGTTGACAATGCGTCGTTGGTGTGCAGGGTCGACAACACCAGATGCCCGGTAATGGCCGCGCGCACAGCGGTGGCCGCAGTCTCCTCATCCCGGATTTCACCGACCATGATAACGTTGGGGTCCTGCCTCAAAACAGCCCGCAGCCCTTCGCCGAACCCAAGGCCAATCCGCTCATTCACTGGTATCTGATTAATGCCCTCCAGGTGAAATTCGACCGGGTCCTCAATCGTGATAATGTTGAGCGCCTGTGTATTTTTCTCCTTCAGAAGACTGTACAGCGTCGTCGTCTTTCCGCACCCCGTCGGACCGGTCACCAGCAGCAGTCCGTTGGCCTGATTGAGCATTCCCCTTACTCTCTGCTCATTTTCAAACGAAAGTCCAAGGTCTCTCACTGAAATCAAGAAGGTCTGGGCGTCCAGAATCCGAAGCACCACTTTCTCGCTGTAAACAGTCGGTACCACCGACACACGCAGGTCGATCTTCCTGCCCTCTGTCTCGAAACAGAAGCTACCGTCCTGCGGCCTTCGTTTCTCTGAAATATCGAGCCCGGATAGAATCTTTATCCGGCTGATCATACCAAGATAATCCTTTTTGGCAACCTCCATGGTTGTGATCAGCTCGCCGTCGATACGGATACGCACCCGCATTTTTTCCGGGTTGAGCACCTCAAAATGGATATCCGAGGCTTTTTTCTGTACCGCAAAGCGGATAATGCTGTTGACAAGCTTTACAAAGCGATTGTCCTGAGGCTCATCCTGTCCCTGCTCAGAGACTGCTTTCTTTTCCACACTCCAAAATCTGTATTTCACATCGGCCCTCTTGTTAAAATATAATCATTTCTCAATTATTTGACTGCTTATATCTCATCATACAGGACATTCTATTTTTTGTCAACGATTTTATTATATTGCATAATAGTTTATTATTTTGTCAGGTTAAAAAAGCAGCCAACAGAAGTGATTATTTCTCCTGTTGGCTGTTTTCTACTTTATAATCTCAAAAACGATTCCCTCAAAGCCTTCCAGTGCCATTTTCAACGGATATGAATGCTCCGCTCCTGGCTTTACATCTGCGCTTTTTGTTTTTTTTACTTTTTCAATGTGATGTGGTTTAGTCATCAAACTGCCCTTCTGTGTTTTTAACTCATAGGCGCTTCTTTTACTATTATTGCCAGTGTTGAAAATTTCTTTAATTTTTACGCGGTCTGTCATCTCAAGGACCAGCTCCTCAATGGGCTTCGCGGCAAAATTGAGCACTGTCAGCAGCTCCTGTCCGCCAGCGGCGCGCCGGTAAGCCAGCACAGCCGTTCCTTTTGTTTTAACCGGAACAAAGGAAAAACAACCGCTGTGGTAATCATTTTCATAGAGTGCCGGGCACCTCTTGTAAAACTGGTTTAAGGCTGAAAAGTAGTCAAAGAATTCCTGATGAGCAGGGTACTTAAGCAGGTCCCAGTCCAGCTCGCGGGCCTCGTCCCACTCTCTGAAGTGTCCCAGCTCATTCCCCATAAAGTTCAGCTTTTTGCCAGGGTGGGTAAACATATAGAGATACAGCAGGCGTGCCTGCTCAAATTTTTCTTCATAGCTGCCGTTCATTTTGTCCAGAATGGTGCCTTTCCCATGTACCACCTCATCGTGGGAGAATGGCAGCATATAGAGTTCATTGTAGAAATAGTGCATGGAAAAGGCCAGCCTGCCCATATGGTCTTTGCGGTCATCTGGATGAATCTTCATAAAATTCAGGGTATCGTTCATCCACCCCATGTCCCACTTGTAGTCAAAGCCCAGCCCGCCGTATTTCACCGGGGCTGTTACCTTTAAAAAATTGGTGGAATCCTCCGCCATGCGCAGCACGCCGGGATAGCGCTCTGCCAGGCCCTCATTCATGCCCTGGATGAACTCAACCGCCCCCTCATTGGCTCCGCGGGCGGCGTCACCCTGCCAGTACAAGGCATTGCTGATGGCGTCCATCCGCAGGCCGTCAAAATGATATTTCTCGATCCAGAAGGCTGCCGCCGACTGAAGAAAGCTCCGCACCTCTCCCCGGTAAAAATTAAAATTATAAGAGCCCCACTCACTGTAGCCTGTATCTGCATCCGGATACTCATACAGCGCAGAGCCATCAAACTGCGTTAAGGCATAATCGTTGGTGGCAAAATGCACCGGGACGAAATCCAGGATCACTCCGATACCCGCCTGATGAAAGGTATCAATGAGGTACTGCAGCTCTGCCGGCGCGCCGTAGCGGGAGGTCGCGCTGTAAAAGCCTGACACCTGGTATCCCCAGGACTCGTCAGCGGGATACTCGGTCAGCGGCAGGAATTCGACATGGGTAAAGCCATGCTTCTGCACATAGTCAAGAAGCTGGCCGCACAGCGCCTCATAGCTGTACCAGCCCGCCGGACCCTCCTCCGCCTTGCGCCGCCAGGAGCCAAAATGCATCTCATAAATGCTCATCGGCTCGTTATAATGCGGGCGTTCCGCTCTTCTTTGAAGCCATGCCGCGTCTTTAAAAGCATAGTCCAGGTCTACTAAAACCGACGCGGAATTTGGTCTCAGCTCCATGGCGTAGCCATAAGGGTCTGCCCGGTCGAGCACACGCCCGTCCGTCTGGTGAATCCGGTATTTGTAGAGCATGCCGGCTCTGGCGTTTTCCACAAAGCACTCATAGACCCCTCCTGTGCCAAAGGGCTCCATGGGTGTATCCTGCCAGCCGTTAAACTCCCCGATCAGCGTTACCGCCTCTGCCCCCGGCGCGTATACTCTGAAAACAAAGCCCTCACGTCCGTTCTTCTCAAAACGGTGCGCGCCAAAATAATCGTAGGCGTCAAAGGCCTTCCCAATATAAAAATCATGCATTTCCATGATGTTGCCCTCCCCTGTTTATTACTTACAATTATATTGGAAAAACAGCGGCCCGTCTACTGTCAAAACGCCCGAAGTGTCAAAAAAAGGCAGCGCCAGAGTGTGTTCTGGCGCTGCCTTTTGCAGGGTTCAATCTGCGTTTTCTTATTTTTCCAGATAGGCCATGAGCGCATCCCACTCCGCCTTTGCCTGGTCATAGCCAATTCTATAGCTTTTCTGGACACCCTCAGGGTTGCGGTCGATCACCTTTGTCTCGATGGGGTTCTCTGGACGCAGCACATAAATTTTCCCCTCGGCCTCCAGCGCATCAATCAAATCCATGGTTTCATTGTAGAACAGGTGGCGGTTTAGAATGCCCTCAGCAAAGGCCGGGTGCTTCCGGTAATAGGAGCGTACCATCCGTTCGTGGCCATAGGGCTCCTTGCGGTAGCCCTTTTCACGGGTTAATACCAGAACAGCCTTCTCATTGCCGTCTGAAAGGGCCCGCTGGACCGGGACAGAATCCGCGATCCCCCCATCCATGTAGGGCTTCCCGTCGATTTCCACCATCTGGCTCATGAACGGCAGCGAGGTGGACGCGGCAATAAGCTCTGCCACATCGCCCTCCATCTTCTCAAAATAGCGGGCCTCCCCGGTCTCGCAGTCGGTGGCGGTCAGGTAGAAGGTAACGTCAGCGCTGTAGTAGGTCTTCATATCAAAAATATTATAGCGTCTCGGCAGCTCATTATAGGCGAAGCTGCGGCTGAAAAAATTACCCTCCTTCAGCAGGTTCCCCATCCCCATATACCGTTTGTCCGGCATAAAGGTTTCTGCGATGGCAAAGCTGCGGCCGGGCTGCTCAGATATATAGTTCGCGCCGTTGATAGCGCCCATGGAAACACCGATAATGTACGGGAATTCCAGTGATTTTTCCATAAAATAATCCAATACGCCGGAGGAATAAATGCCTCGGAAGCCGCCGCCCTCCAGCACCAGCGCTGTTTTCTCAAATTTCATGCTCAGTCCTCTCTTATCCTCATGGTCATTTCAATCTGGCAGAGGAGGATTCCCTCCTGGTTTTCGATGTCCATCCGGTAGGTGTTTTCATCAATCTCAGCAGATTTCACGGTGATCATGTCGCCGTAGAAGCCCTGGTTTTTGTAGATAATCTTCGCGGTTTCTATTTCGCCTGCCTTTACCTTTTCCAGGGGCAGCGTCTCCAGCGCCCACGCCAGGTATTTGACATGGTTGACGTGGCTGTTAAAATCAATGTCCAGGTACCGGACCTGGAAATTTTTGGACTCGGTCCATTCCTCCACCTTAGCGACCCGCTTGAGTTTAAAATGGTTTTCATGGCCGCTTTCATAAACGTCCAGCTCCGGCACATTGCTCAGCCGCTCTAAACGGTTTTCCTTGCGGTTTTGCAGCATCCATTCCGTATCGCCCTCCACCATCATCCTGCCGTCCAGCGATTTGATGGCAAAACGGCGGTGGGCGGCGAATTTATCAAAGGCGATGGCCTCGGTCTCCACCATGACCTCATCGTTAAACTTCGGGTACTCATGAAACTGCAGCTTGTATTTTACCAGAAACCAGGCCAGCCCCATTTCATCCAGAACCTCCGGCCCCACGCCGAGCTGTTCGCTCTGCTCCTGGCTGGTCTGTTGAAAATAGTTCAGCGCGGCTGTGGGCTGCAGCTGGTAGTTATAGGTGCATTCGTAGCCGTTGATTTTCTGCTTTTTCTCGTAAATAATTCCCACTTCTGTTGTCTCCTTATCCTTATAAAAATTAGCCGAATGATTTAATTTTCAATGAGTCCAAGCGCGCGCAGAATAAACTCACCAGTACGCCGTTCCGTCCCCTGGTAAGGGTAAGCGTGCATATCTGTACTCGGGTTAAAATTCAGTTCAATGATGCCAAAGGGTGATTTTTCGTCCCGGTAGTCTTCAATGATGATATCCACACCGCAGAACACAGCCTTCACCGATGCTGCCGCCTCCACGGCAACGCGTTTAAAGAAGTCCGGCATTTCGTCAGTCATGTCAATGCTGTCGCCGCCAGTGCTGATGTTCGAGTTACCCCGCAGATAGACGGTTTTTCCATCGGGCAGCACATCGCCGAATTTCAGCTCCTGCTGTTTTAGATAAAGCTCGGTCTGTTCGTCCAGCTCAATCTTTTTAAGGGGTGCGGTGTAGCCGTAGCCTCTGAAGGGGTGCCTGTTTTTTTCATCGACCAGCTGAGTGATGGTGTGGATGCCGTCGCCCGTCACATTGGCCGGAACACGCTTCAGTACAGCGACCACCTCCCCGCCGATTACCAGGAACCGGTATTCCTGCCCCGGTATAAATTCCTCGATGATGACGGTCTTGTCGTATTCAAAGGCAATTTCAACCGCCTCAAGAAGGTCTTTCTCGCTGCCTCCCTGGTCAAAAATACAGATTCCCAGCCCATAATTTGTGGATTTTGGCTTGATGACTACCCTTTTCCCGACATAGGGCCCTATGCGCCGTGCCGCTTCATCATAGCTTGAGAATTCCTCTCCGGCTGGTACCGGGATACCCCGCTGTGCCATGATTTTTTTGGTAACCACCTTGTTTTCCATAACGAGGACTGTAATATAATTGTCCAGCTCTGTCTTGGTCGCCTGCTTGACATAGGTTTTTTTATCTCCTTTGCCAAGGCCGATAAAGTTATCCTGGGGGTCGATCTCCTCAACCGGCACACCCCGGGTGATGGCTTCCTTGATGAGAATCTGGGTAGAGAGCTCATAGTTATCAAAGCCCTTTAAAAGATACCGGGTGTCGTAGCTTTCTTTTTTATAAGCCTTCGCCAGACGCATCATCCCTTTTAAATAGCCTTCTTTTTTTACCATTTCAGCCATCCGGAAGGCATAGGTATGCTCGGGATGGATAACCCGGTCGATCATCACCTTCAGCACACCGCTGTTTCCGAGCTCCAGCTCAATGTCCATCTTCTGCATTTTTTCGAGGATATCAAGGGCCCAGCGTTTCATGGAGACCTCTTTGCCATTCTGACCGATCATAAGATCAGGATCCAGACCAAAAGCTGCGACCTTCTCTTCATTTTCAAGGCCTTCCTTCTGCCAATCTGCATAGTCTGATTCTTCCTCAACCAGCAGGTAAAGCATAAACTGATGAAGAAACACCAGATCCTTTTCAGCAATACCGCATTTATCAAAGACATTCAGGTCGACCGTCCGGATTTCAAGATACTTAATGCCGTCCTCTTCCAGAGATTCCAGAATATTGTCCACGCCCTTTGCCTTCATGCGTATCTGGGCGTAAAGCTCTTTTGGAGCCGAGATCAAACCTTTATCCACAAAGCTTTGAACATCCTCAGTGTATTCTTTAACCGTACGATAGCTTGGAAAAAGAAATATTTTATTTTTATAGCCATAGACTGAATTTCTAAAGGAAGTACCCGTTTTTAAAACATAGGCGTCATCGCCCACAGTCTCCATCTGCCTCACACATTCGGGTACATAGCTTTTATGCAGGGCTGAGCTGCAGCCTAAAAGATAGATGACCATCCACCGGTAGCGCAGATAATTCCGGACCAGCTTGAGGTACACGCCATCCTTAAAATCTTTGCGCGGTTTCTCAGGTGCAACTGCGTCATGCAGCTTATCAATAAAGCGTTCCGTAAAGGAAAAATTAAAATGAATGCCGGAAATCAGTTGTTTTTTTCCGCCGTAACGCTCAATCAGCCCTTTCCGGTAGGCCATCGCAGCCTCGGCGTCCTCTTCTCCCTCATAAACGGCTATGGGGATACGCTCATCCTCTGGGATATCGCAGGGCATGGACTGAGGCCAAAAATACTCGTCCCCGATTTCATTGTTGACAATATCGCAAAGCCCTTCAAGCACCGCGTAGGTCTTAGGCACTGTGTCATAGGCTGGTGTAACGACCTCCACCTGGCTTTCTGAAAAATCGGTTGTGATGTAAGGGTTTTTCAGCTTGTTGCCAAAAATTACCGGGTGCGGTGTCATGGCGAGCTTTCCTGTCTCCGTAACCCGCAGACCTTCCCGTTCCAGACCAAAATCGCCGGTCAGCAGTTCGTTGCTTGTAAATGTATTTTTTAAAATATCTAAGTTCATTTTTACACCTTGATTATTCAAATTTTATTGGTTATTATACCACAAATCAACCTGAATGCATATTGAAGACGAGTCCAACTTCTGTTAAGTTTTAAACCTGAAAAAAGCTTAAATCAAACAAAGAAATCCCGGTTTAATAGAGATCAAACCGGGATGGTGCTTTTTATGCGTTGGCTTCTAACTCACGGTATTCAGGGTGTTTGTCAAATTCTGCCCGCGCAAAGGGACACAGCGGAATGATTTTTTTGTCTTCATCCCTTGCCTTTTGTACCGCCTTTTCGACCAGCACTTTTCCAATGCCCAGGCCTCCCATGTCTTCTGCCACTTCTGTATGTGAGATAATAAACATGCTCTCTCCGGTCGGCACAAATTCAATTTGTCCAACCTCTGTTCCGTCTTCAGTCACAGCGTAGATGCGGTTGTCACCATTTTTATATTCAATCATATTATAACCTTCTTTCACAATTCAGTTGAAAATTATATACCCTCTGGCCGTTTGATAAAACACCGCCGATGACCCGCGTCAAGCAGCCTGCTTATTCACCGGCACAGAGCTCTGCCAGGTATTCCTCAGCATATTTAGACGCCACCGCGCCGTCAGCCGTGGCCGTGACAATCTGACGAAGCGGCTTGGTGCGGACATCCCCGACAGCAAAGACACCCGGGATATTGGTTCTTGTCGTCTCGTCCGCGATCAGGTAGCCCTGCCCGTCGAGGTCCAGAACACCCTTGAACATGTCTGTGTTCGGTGTCCGGCCGACCGCTACAAATACGCCTTCGCAGGACAGCTCTGTTACATCGCCGGTTTTAACATTTTCAACCTTAACGCCGGTTACCAGGTCGTCATGGAGTACCTCGACCACCCTAGAATCCCAGACAAATTCGATGTTTTCAGTTTTTTCCAAAGTCTTCATGTAAGTTTTTGAGGCCCTGAGGGTATCTCTTCGATGCACAATATAAACCTTTTTACAGATTTTAGCTAAAAACAAAGCATCGGCCACCGCGGAGTTTCCGCCGCCCACCACAACAACCGTCCGGTTGCGGTAAAACATGCCGTCACAGGTAGCGCAATAAGCCATCCCTCTGCCGCGCAGTTCATCCTCCCCGGGAATACCAAGGGTTCTTGGCGCCGCGCCCGTGGCCAGAATGACAGCCTTGGCTTCCAGATCTCCCTTGCCTGTCCGGATTACCTTAGGCTGGCTTTCCAAATCAATGGATAACACCTCGCCTATTTGTGTTACAACACCGAAGCGTTCAGCGCTCTGCTGCATCTTTCCGCTGAGTTCAATGCCATCTACGCCCTCCTCAAAGCCCGGGTAATTGTCTACCCGGCTGGTGGTAGCCATCTGACCGCCCGGCCACATTTTTTCAAGTACCATTGTAGAAAGGCCTGCGCGTGCGCAGTATAATGCCGCTGTGTACCCTCCTGGACCCCCGCCTAGTATAATCACGTCAAATTTATTATTTTCCATTATTTGTCTCCTTTTTGGAAGTTACATTTTTCTGTAACTTTAAAAATTACATATTGTGTTCCTATTTTACCAGCTTAAGGCGAAAAAGTCAATAGTGTATCCAGAATGATTTGTTTTTGCACCCAGAGGGTATGTATGGTACAATAGAAAAAAATAATCAATGGTGTTTAAACCACCTGATGTATTCGTTTTAATCCCGTGGTCAAAAGACGGCCACTGTGCTAGGGGGCACTACAAATGAAGATCTTTGATGTTATTGTGCTGGGCGGCGGACCTGCAGGCTATACGGCTGCGCTATACTGCGCCCGGGCGAACCTGAAAACCATGATTTTAGAAAAGATGTGGCCAGGCGGCCAGATGGCCACCACCAGCCAGGTCGATAACTATCCCGGATTTAATGAAGGAATTGACGGCCATGAGCTGAGTGAGCGCATGAAGCTGGGCGCCGAACGCTTTGGCGTGGTCTCTGAGTACGGCGAGGTCATCAGCATTGAGGCCACTGGTCAGCCAAAGCGCATTAAGACAAACAGCGCCGAATATGAATGCAAGGCCCTGATCATTGCCACCGGCGCTGCCCCGAGAAGCCTGAACCTCCCCCATGAAGAGGAACTGCGAGGGCGTGGCGTCGCTTATTGCGCTACCTGTGACGGCCTCTTCTTTAAAAATAAGGTGGTCGCTGTGGTGGGCGGCGGCAACTCCGCGGTGGCCGATGCCCTGTACCTGTCCAAAATCTGCAAAAAAGTTTACCTCATTCACCGCCGCAACCGGCTGAACGCTACTAAAACCTACCTGGCGCTGCTGGACGAGACTGAAAACATTGAATTTATCTGGAACAGTCAGGTAGTCGAACCCATCTATGGCGTTGTTTTAACCGGTATTAAGCTTGAAAATACCGAGACCGGCGCTGTTTCACAGCTGGACTGCGACGGCCTGTTTATCGCCATTGGCCGCCGGCCAAACACTGACCTGTTCGAGGGCATTGTGGACATCGACGAAGCAGGGTACATCATCGCCGATGAAACCACCCAGACAAATGTGGAGGGCGTCTACGCAGTTGGCGATGTGCGCACCAAGCCGCTGCGCCAGATCATCACTGCAGCTTCTGACGGAGCCGTTGCCTCAAAATTTATTGAGGACTACTTTGTGCAGCTGTGCGGCCGAAACCATAAGGCAAAAAGCCTGCGCTATAAGAGCGAGCCCAACCGCTTCTTTGTCCAGACGCCGGAGAATTACGAAGTTGGCGAGCTGAACCTTGAGCCCACCACGGACAACACCTTTATCATCACCCATGTGGGCGTTGACAACAGCTACAATGGCCTGGGCATCGCGAAAGAGCTGGTGCGGCAGACCGTTGAAGCCGCGCGCCAGAACCACTGGAAGCTGATTCCCAGATGTCCCTTTGCAAAGGCCGAATACGACAAGCATCCCGAATATAAAGACACCTTGGCCTGATAATCTGGCAGCCTCTGCTTCACAGCAGAGGCTGTTTTTCTGTCAGGGCTCAAAAAATAAAAAAACAGCCTGTCACTTTGACTGGTAGACTGCTTTAAAAAATCATATAATTCAAAGACGTTAACAACAAATTGTATTTAAAGAAGAACTCTGCTATACTAGCCAGACAGGAGCACTCGGCTCTTGTGGCACTGGCATGGTTAATCTTGCCCCGGAAATGGGGTGCTGCTTATGGACAGTAACCAGTTAATTCTGATTCTGGCGCTTATCGCGTTTATCGTAGGCTGCATAAACAAGAACGACCGTTAGCCTTTTCCACGAGCACTAACGGTCAAATCTAATGAATCATTGGGGCTGGCCGTTGCCGGTGTCCCTGTTTCTTTTTATATTATACCACATTTCCTTAAACTTTTCAAAAAATAAAAAACAGCCATATCCCTATATGACTGATCATCTGCTTTAAATGGTCGGAGTGAGAGGATTTGAACCTCCGGCCTCATGGTCCCGAACCATGCGCTCTACCAAACTGAGCCACACCCCGATATTTTTATATTTTTGATTTGCAAACCAACAACAGTTATTGTAATATAGTCATAGATATTTTGCAAGCATATTTTTTAAAAATTTTAAAAAATTTAGGAGAAAAGCATGAAAATAATTGAAGCGGGCGTATCTGCCCCGGAAGGTTTAGCGGATATCACGGAACAGGTGCGGGAATACATCCGTGAGGTGCGTCTGAAAGACGGGTTTGTCCATATCCAGATTCCCGAGCGCACCTGCGCGGTGACCATTACCATCAATGATGACTTCAATATTGACAAGGATTTTCTGAATAAAATCAACCGGTTCCTGCCCAAGTATAACGGCATGCAGTTTACAGGCTGGACCACCTCCAATGTCAAGGCTTCTCTTGTGGGAATGTCGGAGCAGGTGATGGTGGAAAGCGGCGAGCTGATCCTGGGCCTGCACCAGAGCATCTATATGGTTGAGTTCAACGGCCCCTCTACAGACCGCCGGATTTATCTCTCCCACATGGGCACCACACTGGCCGAGGGAGAAGAACCCAGACTTCCGCAGGTGCTGGAGGACCTGTACGCTGCCGACCTGGCAAAGGAACAGGCCGAAAAAGAGGAACAGGATCGGATCATCGCTGAAATGCGCGCAGAGTATGCTGAGCGCATCCGCAAGCAGAAAGAAGAAGCTGCCAGAGCCGCAGCAGAAAGTGAGCAGAAGGATGGCGAATAATAAAAATAATCCCACGAAAAAAACAAAACAAAAGCCGCCGAAACAGAGCCACCAGAGCAACATTAAAAACAGCTACCGGATCGGCGCCCTGATCCTGGTGATCATCATCATTGTCAGTCTGCTGACAATGTACAGTTTTTAAGGAGCCTGTTATATAAGGATGAATATTAAAATCATTACAGTGGGCAAAATCAAGGAAAAATACCTGAGGATGGCCATTGATGAGTACAGCAAACGGCTGGGTGCCTACTGCAGGCTTGAGATCATCGAGGTAAAGGACGAAAAAATTGAGGAGCGCTTCAGCGACGCCGAAAAGGCCCGGGCGGTGGCGCTGGAGGGCGAACGGATCGCCCGGTATTTAAAGGACAATGAAATCATCGCCGCGCTTAAGATCACCGGCCGGCAGCTGACCTCACCAGATTTCGCGAAAAAGATCGAGCATTACGGACTCCAGGGCAAGAGCAGCCTGACCTTTGTTATCGGCGGCTCCCTGGGCCTGGCGCCGGAGATTGAGGCCCGCGCCCACTGGGATTTGTCCTTTTCAAAGATGACCTTCCCCCACCAGCTGTTCCGCGTCATGCTGCTGGAACAGGTTTACCGGGCGTTTAAGATCATAAAAAATGAGACCTATCATAAGTAGTATCAGTACAATGGAGAGTGCAGAATTGAGAATTGAGAATTGATGAACACTTTTTCTGTCGAAAAAGCGATTGAGACAGCGGCCTGCGGCCGCCATTTCATTCAAAATGCGCGGCATTTTGTTCCGATAATTCTCCATTCTCCATTTTCAATTCTCCATTCATTTAAGAAGGGAGTTAACCATGACCACCACTATGTTAGAACGAGGAAAAACAGCTAAAAAGGCGGGCATTCAGCTGTCCGCCACGGATACACAGACGCGCAGCGCGGCCCTTACGGCCATTGCAGACGCGCTGGAAAAAAACCGTGCGGCGCTGATCGCCGCCAACCAGGCCGATTATGAGCGCAGCGCAGCCGAAAACCTGGCAGCGCCGCTGCTGGGCCGCCTGACCTTTGACGATCATAAAATTGACGACGTGATCGACGGCATCCACAGCCTCATCGAGCTTGAGGACCCCCTGGGCGCTACCCGCATGGCGACCGAGCTGGACACGGGCCTGGAACTTTACAAGATAACCTGCCCCATCGGTGTGATTGGCATCATCTTTGAATCCCGCCCCGACGCTTTTGTCCAAATCTCCACCCTGTGCCTGAAAAGCGGCAATGCGGTGCTCTTAAAGGGCGGACGTGAAGCCCTCGAGACCAACCGCCTGCTGTGCAAGGTCATTTCGGAGGCCACTGCCTCTGTTGGCATTCCAGACGGCTGGATTCAGAATCTTGAGAGCCGCGAGGACGTCAATGCCATGCTGGCCCTGGACGATTATATCGACCTTATCATCCCGCGCGGGTCCAACAGCTTTGTGAAATACATCATGGACCACTCCAATATTCCAGTCATGGGCCACTCCGACGGAATCTGCCACGCCTATGTCGACGCCTCCGCCGATCCGGACAAGGCGGTAAGCATCGCGGTGGACGCTAAAACCCAATACGTTTCGGCCTGCAACACCATCGAAACCCTGCTGGTGCACAAGGACATCGCCGGGGAGTTTTTACCCAGACTGAAAGCCGGAATGGACCAAAAGCAGGTACACCTGAAGGGCGACGACCGGGTACGCGCCGTGATCGACGTCGAGCCCGCCACTGATGACGACTGGTCCACCGAATACCTGGATTATATCCTTTCTATTAAGGTTGTCGACAGCCTGGAGGACGCCATTGACCATATCAACACCTATGGCTCCGGCCACACCGATGTCATCGTGACGGAGGATGAGGATCACGCGAAGAAATTCACCACTCTGGTGGATTCCGCGGGCGTCTACGTCAACTGCTCCAGCCGCTTTGCCGACGGCTTCCGCTACGGCTTCGGGGCGGAGGTGGGCATCAGCACCTCCAAGCTGCACGCCAGAGGCCCGGTGGGCCTTGACGGCCTGCTGAGCTATAAATACAAGCTCATCGGACACGGGGATATTGTGAGCGACTTTGCGGACGGAAAACGCAGCTTTACCCACAAGTCCCTGGATCAGGACTGTCCTCTGTAAATATAAAAAATTATAATTCTATTTTAAGAATCATTTAATATAATAACAGTAAGCAGAAAGGTTACACATGCAAAAGACATTTAAGGCCATCATTTTTGACTTTAACGGCACGCTGTTTTTCGACTCGGACAAGCACGACGCGGCTTTTGACCGTTTTACGCTGGAGCAGTGCGGGCGGCACATTACGCCTGAGGAAATGCACGGCTTTTACGGTCAGACCAACGCCACCATCATTCCGGCCATTTTAAAGGACCGGGAGCTGACAGCAGAGGAAATCACCGCCTTTGGTGATGATAAAGAAGCGCTTTACCGGGAGCTTTGCCTGGAGGATACAGAAAACCTCCATCTGGTAAGCGGCGCCCCGGAGCTTCTTGACTGGATCTGCGCCTCGCAGATCCCCCACACCATTGCCAGCAGCTCAGAGCTTGCCAACATGGCGTTCTTTTTTAAAACCTTTGCCCTTGGCAAATGGTTCGATTTTGACACCACCGTTTTTGACAACCACACCTTTCCGGGAAAGCCCTCCCCGGATATTTACCGTCTGGCGGCTGAAAAGCTGGGTGTCTGTCCTGAGGCGTGTATTGTGGTGGAGGACGGCCTTTCCGGTATCCAGTCTGCCCATGCGGCCGGTATCGGCCATATTATTGCCATCGCGGCGCCGGAGCGTCATGATTATTTCATGCAGGTGCCTGGCGTGAACGCGGTGATTTCAAATTATCATGAGTTTGACCGTTCGCTGTTAGAGCGGTCTGTGAAGGAGTAATAAATGCTAGAATTAAAAAATATCTGCTTTGAAGTGGAGGATGAAAAAAAGGGCATCCTCAAGGATGTCAGTCTCAAGATTGACTCTGGTAAATTCGTTGTCATTACCGGCCCCAACGGCGGGGGTAAATCCACCCTTGCCCGGATTATCTCCGGTATTCTCACCCCGACGTCGGGGCAGATCCTGTTCGACGGCCAGGACATCACAGGTCTCGACATCACTGAACGCGCCAAGCTGGGTATCAGCTTTGCCTTCCAGCAGCCTGTCCGCTTCAAGGGGATTACCGTCCACGACCTTATCTCGCTGGCTGCCGGCTCACCGCTTAACCAGGTGGAAGCCTGCCAGTATTTATCCGAAGTGGGCCTCTGCGCCAGAGACTATATCGACCGCGAGCTCAACGACAGCCTGTCCGGCGGTGAGATCAAGCGTATCGAAATCGCGACCATCCTTGCCCGCGGCACCAAGCTGTCCATCTTTGACGAGCCAGAAGCCGGCATTGACCTCTGGAGCTTCAAAAACCTGATCGCTGTTTTCCAGAAAATGTATGAAAAAATTAACGGCTCTATCATGATTATCTCCCATCAGGAGCGTATCTTAAACATTGCCGATGAGATCATCGTGCTGGCAAACGGCAAGATCATCAGCCAGGGGGCCAGAGAAGACATCCTGCCAAGACTTTTAAACGGTACAGACAAAGTGGATTTCTGTCCCAGAATGGAGGAATAATATGAACGAAATACCAATGAATGACGTCGCAAGAGAGCTGCTGAAGGACGTTGCCGACATTGACGGCAAGCCTGAGGGCGTTGCTTTTAATATCCGCGAGGACAGCCAGTGCGCTGGCCGCAACTCCACGGATAATATCCAGATTGTGAGCAAGGAGGACGGCTCCGGCATTGACATCATCGTGCAGCCAGGCACCAAAAACGACAAGGTTTTTATCCCTGCCCTGGTGACCTGCAGCGGTGTGCACGACCTGGTTTACAATGATTTCTATATCGGTGAGGACGCTGACGTGACCATCGTGGCAGGCTGCGGGGTATCCACCGACGGCTGTGACGGCTCCGAGCACAACGGCATCCACCGCTTCTTTCTGAAGCCGGGCTCAAAGGTGCTGTACATCGAAAAACACATCGGTGTTGGCGAAGGCACCGGCAAGCGGGTCATCAACCCGGAAACCTACATCGAGCAGGAAGCCGGCAGCTATATGGAAATGAATACCACCCAGATTAAGGGCGTGGACTCCACCAAGCGTAAATCCGCGGCCAAGCTGGGCGAGGGCGCCAAGCTTGTCATCAAGGAAAAGCTCATGACACACGGTGACCAGTACGCCGAAACCGCCTTTGAGGTGGATATGGACGGCGCGGGCTCCAGCTGTACCTTAAGCTCCCGTTCTGTCGCCCGTGACCGCTCCCGCCAGCTTTTTCTGTCCAAGATCAACGGCAACAACCAATGCGCGGGCCACTCTGAGTGTGACGCCATCATCATGGACGAAGGCGTTGTCTCCGCGATTCCGGAAATTACCGCCAACGACCTCGAGGCCGAGCTGATCCACGAAGCTGCCATCGGCAAAATCGCCGGCGACCAGATCATCAAGCTCCGTACCCTCGGCCTGACTGAGCACGAGGCTGAACAGCACATTATTGAAGGATTCCTGAAGTAAGGGCGGAGCCCTTCCACCTTCAACTTAGTTTTATTTCTAAAGATGAAAAATATACAAACTAAAAACAAAACCCTGCTTGCCGACCTGGCACTGATAACCGTCGCTCTTATCTGGGGCGTGGGCTTTATCGCGTCAAAGGCGGCGCTTGTGACCATCACACCTCTCTGGGTCATGACCTTTCGGTTTTTAGGATCAGGCGTTCTACTCCTGATCCTTTTTTTAAAGCGTGTCCGGCGGCTTGATAAGCGCACGGTGCTCATGGGCATGGTGGTCGGCAGCTTTATGTTTACAGGCATGGTTTTCCAGACCATCGGCCTCGACCATACCACAGCCTCCAACCAGGCTTTCCTCATTCCATCCTATGTGGTGCTGGTGCCCTTTGTCTCCTGGATGATGACACGGGTAAAGCCCCGGGCGCTGGATGTGGCCGCGGCATTGCTCACCTTTGCAGGCGTGGCGGTCATCAGTCTGAAGCCGGACTTCAGCATGAATCTGGGCGACGCCCTGACTCTTATCTTCGCGGTGGTTTATTCCTTCCAGATCGTCTTTTTAGGGTTGTTTGTCAAGGAGACGGATGTGATGTCCTTTACGGTGGTCCAGATGCTGACAGCGGGTGGTTTATCGCTTTTTGCCGCCCTTGTTTTTGCGCCGCCCCTTGATGGCGTCAGCGCCACCAGCGCCTTTGGCATTCTCTATCTGGTGGTCTTTAACACTGCTCTGGCCTTTCTCATCCAGAACATCGCCCAGCAGTACACCACCTCCACCCACGCCTCGCTGCTCATCTCACTGGAGTCCGTTTTTGGCCTGATCGTCTCCGTCATTTTCCTGCACGATCCTTTTGGGCCGCGCATGGCGCTGGGCTGCGGCCTGGTCTTTGCCGCTGTGCTTTTATCAAAGCTGGAGCTTAAAAAAGAAAAAGCGCCGTTATCCTTGAAATAAGTGCGGATGGCGGTTTTTCTTATTGCAAAATAAAGATTTGGGTAATATAATTAAAGTAGAGATTACTAAACTTTTCGAGGAGTGCTATGGAAAACAAAATTATTGTGGACAGCTGCCTGGATTTTAATCCGGAAATTTTTACCGCAGACCTGCCACTTGAACGAATCCCCTTTAAGCTCAGAATTGATGACGAGGAGCTGGTGGATCAGGATTTATCGACCATGCTGCTGGTCGATAAAATGAAGCTCAGCAAGAACAAAGTATCAACCGCCTGCCCATCGCCCCAGGAATACCTGGACGCCATTGATCCGGAGCGCGTTAACTATATTATCACCATCTCATCCAAGCTCAGCGGCTCTTATAACAGCGCCGTCATGGCGGCTGTCATGGCCCAGGAAAAATATCCGGACTGCCAGGTACACGTGCTGGATTCCGAAAGCGCTGCCGCCGGGGAAGATCTGCTTTTCATGAAGCTTCAGTCCTTTCTGGAAGAGAACCTTCCCACGAGCGAAATCGTGTCTAAGCTCATGGATTTCATCACAAATATGCGCACCATGTTTATACTCAACTCGCTGGATAACCTGGCTAAAAACGGCCGTATCAGCGGCACAATGGCCCTTTTGGGCAAGGTGCTGAAGGTGGTGCCCATCATGACTGACAACGGCGAAGGCGAAATCGCCCTGAAGGAAAAAGTCCGCGGTAAGAAGAAGGCTTTTTCCCGTCTGGTAGAAATTATTGCCGACGAGGTGTCTGACGCCAGCGAAAAAATCCTGGCCATCGCCCACGTGCACGCTCAGGAAACCGCTGAAAACCTCAAAAAAGCCATTGAGGAAAAATGCAACTTTAAGGATGTGGTCATCTTTGAAGCCGGCGGACTGAGTACTGTCTACGCCGACAACGGCGGTGTGATTGTGGCTTATTGACAGGACGAAAAAACCCCGGCCGTACCTTCTCAATAAAGGTACAGTCGGGGTTTTTTTATCGTTACTGCCTTAAACAATCTGCAGCTTTGGGGTTTCATCCGCACCCTCATCCGTCAGGGCAGAATCCAGAATTTTGATGGCTTCAAGCGCGCTTCGGAACGCGACCTTCTCCTGCGTCTGCACCCATAGAATGGTGCCTTGCCAGGTGTTGTTTCGTGTGCTTTTAATCTCTAAGACAAAAGTCTGGTTGCTTGCGTTAATAATCTTTTCCATCCTCATCACTTACCTTTCACAATGTTACTCACTATCCTCATAGTTTTATTCTATCAAAGTCTGGTCACACAGTGATAACATGGCGGAATGGTTCTTTTAAAAAAAGCGGTCCGAAGACCGCTTTCAATGCTTACTGAGCTGCTTTTTCAATAGTAACACCGCCCCAGCTGTCAATCTGTCCTGCCGCATTATGTCCTAATGAAGTTTCAAAATTTTCAGCCTGAACTAAATCCGCCTGAATTGTGATTTCAAAGCTGGCTTCCGCTGTACTGTTACCCCATTCTTCTGGGATTTTAACCATGGTAAATACCGGATCTGTCTGAGATTTGCCAGATGAATCTCTGGTTAATTTTTCCTGATAATAGATATATCCGTCTACGCCAACTACCCATTTTTCACCAAAGTTCAGGCATTTTGCTGTGATAAGCTCTGCTACCTGTTCCTGATTTAATTTCGTGCTGTTCGGGACTGACAATCTTACACGTACATACGCATCTTCAGAGTCGCCAGTCAGACTTACTCTTGGTTCTTTACTCAGCCAGTCCCCTGGTACAATTTTGTCATAGCTGATGCCATCCTCTGTGAGTGTCCCTGGCTTTACAGGATGCGTTCCTCCACCTGGAGTATCAACTTCATAGTCTTTGGTGTCCTCTGTCAAATCCCCTTGCACTTTACCTAAAGTAAATACATTCTTCGCATCATCCTGGTCAGTAAAGTAGGCCAATGTGCCCCCGATAACAATCACCGCAATGAGTGCCAGCGCTGAGATTAATATCGCGCCTTTTTTCTTTTTTGTCATAGATATTCTCCTCAAGTTAATTTAGATGGTTTAATTATACTAAAATTGTTGATTCCCTGTTCTTCCTTCATTAGCTAATTTAGTCAATTCAGCACTTGCTGTTGAATCACCTAAATTTTCAGACTGCACAGCGAAACCACTGACATCAATGGTAAATTCCGGCAAATTATTTTTTATTAAAACATTATTATTTTGGTCATAATAATATGTACCGGCAATAGTATCTGTTACCTTAGAAAAATCGGTCAGACCAGTCTTATTTTTGCCGCTGTAAACTTGGGTAGTATCTTTGTCCGCATCTGTAACAGTTCTCAAATTTGGATTGACTGTGACTGAATTAAATAAAAATTGTGTGCTGACATCTTGTTTGGAAGTAGAGGCATCTACAACTTCATTATAAATATACAACTCGCTCTTTCCATCCTTAGAATCTGCAACTTTTCTCCAAGTGGCGCTACCTTCTTCTCCTAAATTCCAATCCTTTACTTCAGCATATCTCTTAAACTCTTCTTGAGACAGCTTTGTATTTCCATCATCTCCAATATAATCCACTACGATTGCTACATTAGCTTTTGCGCTGCCAGCTTTAATTTGAATCCAAGGCTGTTTTTCAATGTTTTGTCCGGGTAAATAAGACTCCGGAGGGGTAAAATTTTCTTCTGTAGAACCCTCTATTTTTGCGCCCGTAAACTTATTCGTCTTCTGTCCGGTGTTTGCGCTTAGATACGCTAACGTCGATCCAACTGCGATAACACCTACTAACGCAGCAGCAACGAGACCTTTTGCCAATCTTTTTTTCTTCTTGTCCATTTTTCTTCCTCCGTTCTAAACCTCAACATTTTTCGATAAATCTTCTTTATTTAAATACCGTTTTATTATAACTATATTATAATCTATGGTTGTCACACGATGGTCACAGTCAAAAGGTTATTGTCTTAATTTGCGTTGATAAACTTAACCATTTCAGTTTCAATATTCATACCTTCTACTCCTGCCTGGATGGCGTATGCCTGTACTTTAATGTTGAATTTTGGCAGTTCGCCATTTTCATTGGCTTCGATGTTTTTGCTTAAAGGGACTGAGCTGAAAAGCGCGGTGGTTTCTTCATTCAAATCTAATGTTTTATTATAAAGGAAAATCTGAGTCGGTAAACTTTCTTCTGTGATATTTTTCCAGCTTTCATCAAACTCAATTCCGTTTTCAGCTAAAAGGGTTTCTTTGAATGTCCCATAACTTACCTGCTTTTCTGTGCCATCTTCATTTTCCAGATAGTAGGTGACCTTCAACGCTACGTTTGTTTCCACACCCTTACCATCATTATTATTGTTTTTAACGGTTGGGTTCTTAGGGATAACCTGTCCTGGGAGGTAAGATTGTGCCTGGACTAAACCAAGATCTTCTTTGTTTCCTTCATATGCAGGATTTACTGTTTGACCCGTAGTGCTGTCACCCTCTCCATCATTAAAGGTGTAACCATCCCACTGATCTTCTCTTAACTGGATATCAATATTTTTATTGGAAGAAAAAGCATTTGTCTTTGTGCCTGTGCTTGTGGATAAAAGGGCTAATGTTAAACCAACGGCGATGACGGCTACGACTAGTAGGCTTGTCAATACCAGTCCTGCTCTTTTTTTCTTCATGCTCTCCACTTCCTTTCTATATGCAATATGGATTGATTTCTAATTGATTATGTATTTATTATGACAGAGCATAGTCACAGAACGGTCACATCAATTCTTTTTAAATAAAAAAACAGAGCTTTTTGCAAGCCCTGTTTAATCACTATTCCTTCTTCTTTCTTTTTTGCGTGTCTGTCTTTTTGCTTTCCGCTGTTCTCTCACGCCTGGGGTCTTTTTTTGTTTCTTTTTCTTCCTCGTCGTCATCCTTCATCAGGAAATCGGGCAGGAAGGTAAGGATCAGAATCACCAGTATGACGGTAACCATAACGATCATGCCCGTGGTGGTGTTAGCGTAAACGGCTAAATAGCCCATATAGGGAATGGTAAAGACCGGCTTGCCCACCAGATTTTCGTAAGCCACTGCCCCACCGTCAACATTATCATTGGCGTCGCCCTTTGTCTGGAAGGTCTGGGCTTCGGTATCAATGGCTACCACTCTATGGGTGACCATGGTGTCATCGCTGATTTTAAAGGTGATGGGATCTCCGATCTGCACATCCTGCGGATCGGCATCCTTCACATAGATCAGGCTGCCCACGTGGTACGTAGGCTCCATACTGCCGCTGAGTACCGCAAGCGGGGTCATGCCCAGCAGTTTTGGCAGAAAAAGGATGGCTGCCAAAGCGATCAGTATGACTAATATCAGGCTTGTTAATATGTGATAGATTTTTTTCATTGGTGTATACTCCTTCGTTATGCGTCGTTCTGAATTCTTAAGGCTACTTTAACAAAAAACAGTCATATCATGGTCACGCGGGGCTCTAAAAAGAAACTGCCACACGGGTTCGTGTGACAGTCATCTTTTTATAAGCTATTGATTGTCTTTTTTGTCAAATTCTGCCCATATCTTCATGGCGTTCTCAGAATTATAGTTCCCTGTCGCATCCGTCGCTTTTACAGGCTTCCCATTAATGGTCACTTCGGTCTGTACGGCTTCCTGATAAAGGGTAATCTGGAAATCTTCAAAATCTTTAAGGGGTTTTCCTGCTTGATCAGTAATACCCGTTATCTCATCAAATAACGCGGTTGTTCTTCCGTCTACCGGTACTACTGCCTGGTAATACCAAAAACCATCCGCCTCATTATATTTCCACGCTTTTTCATCGAAATTAATCTTAATCTCGTTTTCTTGCTTATTATTAACACGTTCTGCGATGCTGCCTGGTGAGATGGTCACCCGCATCCGGACAATACAGGCACTGGGGCCGATATTTTTGACGGCCGGATCTTTTTTAATGGTGCTGCCCACTACTTCAGGCTTTTCTTCGATTTCCGTAGTCACTTCGCCCGGGGCAAAATTATTGGTCGCCGCCTCGGTGCTTTTGCTTAAATAGGCCAGGGTCACTGCGCCGCCGATTAATACCACTGCCAGGAGAGACACTAAACCGTATTTCAGTTTTCTATTTTTTAAGATGTTGTTCAACATTTTTGTGCACCTCCTTATTCATTGGATGGCTGAACGGGCGTTGTGCCGTCTGGAACCTGCCCTTCAGGGACTTTATGTTTTTCTACTGTGACGGTTCCATCTTCACCGATCTTAAAGCTGTTTTCCACCACATCGGTGTGAGAGAAGTAATCTTCGTTGGTTAACTGGTTGGTAAAGCTAAATTCTGTTGGAGGTGTATTTTTTGTTTCCTCGGTGTTGTTTTGCTGGACTGTGTCTGTCTGCGGATTATCCGATGTGCATGTGTAGCGCATGGTATTGAGTTCTTCAACCGTATACTCACCAATTGGTAAATTATCAATGATAATGGATGCTGTTTTGCCAACATCCTTGCTTAGTCTCAGCGTCCGGTAAAATACCTGGGGCTCTTGACCCTCAATATTGTTTGGGCCTGTAATCTTAAAAGTAAAGATCGGATCGCCATCCATGTAGTCAACCTTGCTGTCGTCTGTGATGGTCTTTGTGATTTTGAGGCTGCCGAGTTTTCTGGTATTCGTAACTTCTACTTTAGCATTTTTTTTGAATTCAATTTTCCCTGCTGCTTTATCTGTTGTAGAATCCACTGTTGCTTCACTGATTGTATATTGAGGATTTTCATAATTATCCTTATCATAGTTTTCTATTACTTCAAATGATGTATCTGCCGCAATATTTTCTATTTTAATAGTCTGTCCTGGTTTTATCTCAAGGTTTCCATTTTGGCACGTCTTACCTGAGTCCACTCCGTTTATTTTATATTTACCATTATATAATTGGCCGCCAATTTTAACCTGAATTTGAAAAGTATCGTTACTTTCTTGACCTTCAATCATTTTTTTGGTAATGTCTAAATCATGAAGGTTTTCAGAATCACAATGATTCTTAAAAGTGACAAAGGCGTTTTTATCTATCGCCAAGGGATCGGTCTGTATAATATACTTGCCTGTTTCAGTCTCAGAGGGAATAATATTGCCATCTTGTACTGCCTGCCCATTAACCTTGAATTCATCATAGCGATTTTGATCAACGCTGATTTCCTGAAGAATATATTTTGTCTTTCGATCTGCAATTTCTTCAAATACTGCCTGCTGGCCATGATGTAACGTGAATTTACCATCGTCTCCCGTATTCAAGGTCTCCCCATCCATCGTGTAAGTTTTATTCTTAGCTAAACTATAGAAAGTTCCGTTCTTTTCAATGGTATCTTCGTCAACCTCTGTTGCATTGTTATCTTCTAAAAATAATCTAAAATTAAAATTCACATCACTATAAGAGCCTTCATTAATATTCGTAACTTCTTTCCTTACCGTGATGCTGTCTTTAGGCATAACTGGCAGATTGAATTTCATTTTACAGTTAGAAGCGCCGCCGCCTCGTTCCATATAAAAAATCTTAATTTCATGATTACTATAATCTGAAAAAGTGTTTCCATCCCAGTCTTCTTCAGACATGCTTTTTCCTTTTTCAGTATTTTTAAACTGTTCCTTTATACTTGTAGGTTTATGAAATATTTCCACAGCGCTACCATTTACATTTCTACTATCCTTAACTTGAACCTCACCTGTTGCAAAATTAATAGAACCTGAGTGGGCGTCATGGATTCCACCCAAATCTAATACTAACACTCCATCGACAAAAACCCACAGGTCATCATCGCCGTTAAATTCGTAAACCATATCCTGGCCATTGTACCGTCCACCTTCTAGTTGAGTAAAGCTGGAGGACATCACCATTCCAAACCAATAGTCATTTCCATTCTGTGCTCCAGGCGCTCCCGACTGCTGAGTTTTATAGAGCTTTTCTCCATAACGTAAGGATTCCTCGTCAAGGTTTTTCCCATCTTCATCATAATAATTACTGTTACTGGAAAATTTACCTGCTTCAATTTTATTATAAGGCATAAAATTGCCTCTTTTATAAAAATAAGCATTCTCATCACTCGGCGTTCCTATTTGGTCATAAACAGTAAAATCATAAGGCTTTTCTTTATCGATCTCATCATTTGATTCTTTCCAGTAAGCATAATTCTCAAAACTACTGTAATAAAATGTGCCTTTAGTATCAGGATTATCATAAATATCCTTCCTGAACAAATGATTGGCCTTTCCTTGGTAATTATTACTTGTTGCACTAAAACTTTCGCTTAGGGGTTTTCCGTCCATCAAACCCATTGCGCCAACTGGGATTCCATCACTGTTTAATTCTTTTTTTAACCGGCCCTGTTTTAAACTCCCATCTCCATAAGCCGCCCAAGTGTTTGCCGGTGTTGGAGTTGAATAGTCAAACATTTGTATGTCGACACCCAATTGCTGGCTGTCTATTGTTGGTACAGTCGTTAGCTTGTCATAAACAAAGGTTATCTCTGCGCCATACGTGCCGTCATTATTAATCACATCTGAATAAAAACAATTCTTGCCATCAGCGCCCTTTTTATAATCATATTGATACTGATTTGGCTTACTTGGCGGAACCCATGTTGCCATTGCTGTAAATACCTGTAATGGGTCGTCCTTGGACGTTTTTATACGCGCTTCCGCAAATTTGTAACCTTCGAGCTCAGGTTTACTTATTTGACTGACTTTCCAATCCACTTTATCTTGACCATCAGGGTTGTCCTTACCATTTAATGTCGTGTGTCTTGAGTTATTTTCTCCTAAGATTTCCTTGACGTTAATCGGATTATTGTTGGCATCAACGATGTTGACGATCCATCTGCTAAAATACTGGTCTTGTTTAGTCCAACTGCCTTCTCTGTTGTCATAATGAAAACTATACCAATACTGGTTATCTTCTAAAACAGGGGTATTCTCTTCCATTTGGGGCAAGCCAGCTGTCATGGCTACATTATTTGCAGGTTCTTCCAATGCGGATTCCAACTGCTGTTCTTCATTATCCACTGTGGGATTTACCCCTACACTCTGCCACGCCAGCGCAATCGGCTGCAAAGTCGTTATCTTACTTTCAACCGCCTGTACTTTTCCGTTAGCGTCAGCGGTAATCTTTGTGTCCTCTTCCCCGGTTACTTCCATGGTGTAGATGGTATTATTCTGCTCATCTTTACCCTCGGTTTTCTGGTAAAGAGTAACGCCCTTTTCTGCGCTTTCACTATTTAAAAAAGCTTCGGGAGCAGTTGCCTCTTTATAAGTGATTTTCAGTGTATACTCTCCCTGCGCGGGTGTCATATCTTTTCCTTCTTTATTCTGTAGTTTTACACTGTAAGCAGTAAAGCCGTCTACAGTTGTTCCCTGTTCGCTGGCTTTGGCTTTTAATCCCACTTCAGTCTCGGCATAAAGGGCTTTTTCGGCTTCATCCTGGCTGTCTTTATTGAGCGCTTTTACGGTGAGCGCCGCGCCTGCGGGCAGACTGGTGCCTTCTTTGGCCTTCAGCTCTGCTGTGATGCTGTCGTCCTCATAGGTGAGGACGGTGGGGGCGGCGTTTGCTCTCTCCTGCGCCAGGGCGGAGATGCCCGGGCTCATGGCTGAAAGCATGAGCAGCATGCTCAGTAATATGGATGTATATCTGGATAATCTTTTGACGCTTTTCATGATTGGTTCTCCCTTCATGCCTTTTTCTCTATTTTTACCGGCGGATTGCTGGTTTTCTTCGGTTCTTTTTGATGATACCTTAACTATACCAGCGATTTGTCACACAATGGTCACAGGTCACTGTTTTCTTAGGTTTACTGTGACTGTGAAAAAAGCCACGCCTGGCAAAGCGTGGCTTTAATATTCGGTCATGAGCTGGATGCATTCCAGGACGCTTTTAAAGGTTCCCAGGGGATTGCCCTCGGCGTCCTTCAGGACGCCCTGCCATTCGGCATGATGTCTGGTCTGCATGATGAGGTCAAAGGTTTTAAGGCTGCCGGCCGCGCTTTTTATCTCCCCGGGCTCGTGGTAGTGTCTGGGGACGGCTACGTAGGGCGTGGGCTTTACCGCCTGTTTTCCGAAAGATCTGCTGATCTGCCCTGACTGGGGCTGCCCGATGGTGTCATAGGCTTTATCGACGCTGGCGACAAAGCTTCTGAAGCTGCTGAAGGGAATTTCGTTTTCCAGCGCGACGCCCATAATTCTTCCGGCCATATCGTCTTCGTCAAAACGGTCGATACAGAGGCGCAGGCTGGTTGAGGGGATGCTCTGTGGTTTCATTTCTCTCTCCGTTTTTTGTTATTAATCATAATGCAGCTCGTCGAGGTCAAACCTCAGTTGAATCTGCTTGTTTTTGTAATTGCCCCAGAAGGCTTTTTCGATGCGCCCTGCGACGATCTGGGCTGTCTCGTACTGGCAGGTGGGCAGCAGCGCCACGTACTGGGAGCTGCTGTACTGGGCCACCGGGTCGCCTGAGCGCAGGGATGTGCGCAGCACATCCTCCAGGTGGACCATAGCGTCTCTGAGAAGCTCTATTTTTTTGTTTTCCGCGATGCCCTCGTCGGCTGAAAGGGTCGTTAATAATAAAAAAACCGAGATTCCCATCCTGGCGCCCTGTCTGGCCTGGAGGCAGTAGATCCGCTTAAACGCGCCGTATTCGCATACAAAGGCGCCGGTAATACTGTCTTCCATCAGCTCATTTTGGACGTCCACGATGTCTCTTTCGTGGCGGTGCGTTTTCTTAATAATGGTTTCGTACAGCCCCCGGAGTTCCTCGGAGGGGGTAACACCAAGATAGTCGTAGAGGGTTTTTTCGGCTTTCTGGTAATGCTCGGTGGCCTGCTTGTAATTGTCCTGTCCCATAAGGGCTCTTATAAAGCAGCAGTGCAGGTTCTCATCCAGGTTATCAATCTGAAGGGCTTTGCTCACACAGCTTGCCATTTCGCTGAAGCGCCCCTGCGCTTCTAACAGGGCTGCGGTCTTCTTGACAGCGCTCAGATAAGTGGTATGGTAGTAGGTGGACAAAGAGGCGACCCAGTATTCGCTGGCAAATTTTGGCAGCAGCTCGCCGCGGTACAGGTTGATGGCGGCTTTGTAGCTGTCGATCTTTCTGCCGGGGTCTTTCTCTTCCTCAGCCTCCTTTATTTTTTCTTCAAAGACTTCGATGTCCAGGCTCACGCTGATTTCCTGATTCCAGATATAGGCGCTGCGGCCTGTCAGGATAAAATCATTTCTGCCCCAGGTTTTCTTGATGAGGCTGCGCAGACGGTACATGAGGTTTTTGAGCGCACCTGCGGGATTATCGCTCTCTTCTTCTTCCCAAAGGGCTTCTGCCAGCTCCTGTACCGTCAGTTCTTTCTGGCGGTGGCACAGGATATAGATGAACAGCTTGGTCATCATCTCTGAACGGATGCTCTCTTCATCCAGACTTGCGCTATCGTCTGAGATGCTGAAGCCTGAAAACATCTGGGCTCTCAGTGTGGTGTTTTGCTCTTCCACTACTTTCGTCCCTCCTATTATATTTGTATTTATGATATTATTATAAATGTTTATATTTTTTTTGTAAATCCAAACTTTTAAATTTTATCTAAACGGTTGATTTTTTATGAAAATAATTGATTTTCCTTAAGAAATCCTGCTTCTAAACACAACAAAAGTGCGCTCTCAGCGAACGCACTCCTTGATCCTTCAATGGTAAAACTATAAAAATTCTTTATTGTCTGGCTTTCTTTTTCCGATAGACGATGATGGCGGTGATCAGGACCGCGAGCAGAGCGACCCCGCCCACACCGATCATGATGAGGTTTGCCATGCCGCCCACCTGCTTGGCCGCGTTGGCCAATGGGGTTTCGTTGGGGTCGATGGTTTCTTCATCAGGCTGGGCTAACGGGGTATCGCCACCCTCGATGTTTTCTCCGGGGTTGTTATCGCCGGGGGTATTCGTGCCGCCTCCGGCGGTGGTGCCGCCGGGCAGAGTGGCCGCTGTGCCGGTATCGCCGGGCTGTCCGCTGACAGGCACGACACCGGGCCGGGTTTCAAAGGCGGGGTTATCGGCCGGGGTATAGACAAAGTCGATCTCGGTGCCTTCGGCCGCGATGGTTGTGCTTTTACCTTCGGCGTCCGGAATATAGCCGTCGATCTGACGGGCGTACTCGACCACGGTGCCGCCCTTGCTGGCGGCTACGACCTTCTGGGTAGCCAGCTCGTTGCCGAAGGTGTCGAGGTAGCGCACGCGGTAGCTGGCTTCCTCGATAATCTTGGCGTACTGGGCCACATAGGTGGCTTTGCCGGTGACGGTGGTCTCGACGGCTTTGTTCCAGTCGGTAAAGTAGTAGCCTGTGTTTGGCTGTACCATGGCGGCAACGCTCTCTGCGTCCAGCTTACCGCCATAGGTGACGGGCTGTGTATAGCTGGTGCCTCCGGCAATGGCGCCTTCGGCTCCGGCTTTAAACTCGATGTTGTAGGTGCCTTCTTCGGCATGGGCGGTGGCCGGGAGGGTCATACCCATGAGCAGCAGAGCCATCAGGCTGGCCGCGAGGACGGCTGCTGTTTTGGTTAATTTTTTCTTAACTGCTGTCATGTTTATTCCTCCTTCTTTTTACGGGTAGCGATGAGTATGACAATGGCCACAACAGCGATGAGGACACAGACACACGCTACGATCAGGTATGGGCTGACGCCGTTTAGGCCGGTATTCGGGCCGGTGGCGCCGGGATTTACAATACTCTGAACCAGACGTTCGATCACATTTCCACCGCTGTTACTGCCGCCCGGCGCTGCGGGGTCGGTTGTGGACGCGGTGAAGACAAGCTGGATCTCGCCGGTCTGCTTCATGTAGCTGTTGCCTGTGGAGTTTCCCTCCAGCTCCAGGCTGATTTCGATCACATCGCTCTGTCCCTGGGCGAGGGTATCTAACAGAATGTTGTTGCTCTCATCTAAATATTTTTCACCGGCTGAGGTATTTTTGGCCGTCCCGCCGCCGATGATGGTATTGAAAAAGGGCTCGCCGTTTTTGCTGATGACAAAATCATACACAGCCTGGGAATCGGCAGTTTTACTGGCGATGTTGTCCAGGATTTCGGCGCTCATATAAAACTTCATTTCGCTGCTGTCCTCGTTTTTGAGGGTCAGGCTGATGGTGCGCTTTTCACCGGGAAGCATATCGTCAAAGCTTTCGGCGTCGCCGCTCACATCGGTCACAAACTTTTCGGCCTGCCCCTTAAAGGTAATGGTCTCAGCGGCGGAGGCTGTCAGCCCGGTGGCCAGCAGGAGTGCCAGGGTGATGATAAGGGTGATACATTTCTTTTTCATGACTTTTCCTCCTACTGTTCGGTATAGCCTGTCAGGTTGCCTTCTGCGTCAAGCTCTGCCATGATGCCCCATTCGGCGAGCATGGCTTTTGCTCCGGCCTCTGCCTGGACGGCGTCGGCCTCAAAGGTAATGTTGGCGCTGTAGCCTGCGTAGGCGTTGCTGTTCTCAGTTACTTTATCTTTTAAGATGGTAAAGCTGTCCATCACGTTTTCGGTCTGGGTATTTCCTCCGACCTTCCGGGTATAATAACAGTAGATGATCTCTGGGTCTTCCGGGTCTTCGGTGACCAGCCAGCTGTCATTGTCCCTTGCAATGCCGATCTCTTTTGGGGAAAGCTTGAAATCTTTCTTTCCGTCTTTGTCGGTCCAGCTCCGGTTGATGGTGACACGGATATAGCTGTCTTTGCTGTTCGCGTCGCTCTTGACCGCGACATGCTCCTGCACCGTATCGCCGGGCATGCCTGCGTACTGGTAGCCTGCCTTGCTGTCCCCCGCTGCGTCCAGGCTTTTAACGGCTTTGGCGGCGTCTCCGTTCTGCACGATTTTGATGCCCAGCTCTGCTGCGGACACGTCCTTGGTGGTGGTTGTCGAGGCTACAAAAGCCGCCATCGTGCTGCCGATTGCCGCCACGATGGCGATAATGGCAATGACGATCAGGATATTTCTTTTCTTTTTCATTGGATTCCGCTCCTTATATCAATTGATTTAAAGGGTTTTCACCTCGATATTCTGCGATCTTTACTATGATTATACGCGGAATTTGTCACACAGCAGTCACACATCACCGGGCAGGACGAAACTTTGCTTCCTATTATGTTACCACATTTTGGGTAGCTTTACAATTTTAAAGTCAGGCCTTTTTACCGATGCACTGTGATGAACCCGGCTCAAAGGCGCAAAAAGCCCCGGAGCATCCCGGGGCTTTCACTTTTCCTATCTTCTCTTTTTCAATCCGATGATTCCCGCGCTGCCGCCTGCCAGGATCAGCAGCAGGGTGACAGCGGAGCTGATGTCTGCGATGCCGGTCTTGGGGTTGGCGCCCGCGGCGATCGGGCCTTCCGTTTTATGGACGGCAGGCTTTTGGGCGGCCGGGGCTTTTGGTGTCTCCGGCGGCTCTGGTGTTTCCGGGGTCTTCGGCGGCTCTGGGTTCTCGGGGTCGGCCGGCGGGGTTTCGGTCTTTGTGTTTTCAAAGACAACGCTCTTGCCTGTCTCGATGTCATTTTCATCCAGGGTAAAGGCCAGGGCGGTGGTGCTCAGGCGGTAGCCCTCCGGCGGGGTGACCTCCTCGAAATAGTAGGTTCCCAGCAACAGGTGATCCACTGTGATCATGCCCTGGGCGTCGGTGGTGAAGGTCTGGGCCTCGTCGGGGTTGGCGCTCCAGAGGGGCAGACCATTATTGGCGTCCTTATAGTAAAGCGCCGTGCCGTCCGGCTGGCGCTCATAGAGCCTGAACGCCGCGTTCTCAAGGGTTTTCTGCGGATCGGCCTGGTCCACCTTTTTCAGGCTGACCCTGCCCGTAAGCTCGATGGGGTCAACAGGCGGTTTATCCGTCAGGGGCAGGTTGGTGGCGGTGACCACCACGCCCTCGGTGTCCTCTGTGCTGATGGTAAAGGTTTCGGGGCTGTAGGCCACGCTGTCCTTATCGTAGCCCGGGGCCGCGGCGGTTTCCACAAAGCGGTAGGTGCCGGAGCCCAGCTTTTTAAATTCCACCATGCCATCCGCGCCGGTGGCGCGGACCGGTTCGCCGCCGTCAGTGGGCACGTAGGGCATGAATACGCCGTCTCGCTGGACTTCCAGCTGGAAAGCAGCGTTTTCCAGAAGGGTCCCATCCTCGGCGCTCCGCTTTTCAAGGCGCACGCTGTGGGGCTCCCCGGCCTCGATGCCGCCGTCCAGATCCTCCAAAATCACGGATTTTCCAGACTCGATGGGCGCATTATCGGTGGTGGTGAGGGTGGCGGTGTTGCTGTACTGCTCATAGGCCCGGCCAGTCTCGGCCTGGATGGTGATATAGTAGCCGACAGCTTCTCCCCCGGCGATGCCGCCTGTCCCCCAGGATTTGACCATGGTGTCGAGCTCGGCGTCGGTGAGGCGGCTGTTGGACGACTTGATCTTGGCGCGCAGGGCGGCGTCATCCGCGGCGAGCTTCACGCCGTTTCCGGGCACGTCGCCCAGGCTGATGACCAGGTATTTTTGATCGGCGCTGATACCGTAGGCGGGTGAGCCGTAGTTTGTGACCCGGTCTTTAAAATCGTCAAGGCTTTCGTCGGCTGTCTGATTCAGCGCTGTGAACTGTGAGATGACGTTGATGGAGGAGGCCCACTGGGTGCTGAGCTCTCCGTCTGCGTTTCTGGGCCGGTACAGCAGGCTCTGGATATTGATCGACTTGATGGTCTGGTCCTTTTCCAGGGTATCCTCGATCACGGCGTTTTTGAGCGGGGTGATGGCAGGATTGCTGTGCACGGCGGCAGTGAGCAGATTGTCGAAGTTGACCGCGAGGTTCCAGGTGATGGTCTCAGAGCCCGTATAAGTGGAGCCGGTTTTAGATAGCGGCTTTTGGGGTGAGGGGATGTAATTTTCAGCTGGGAAATCAACGTCCGGGTCCGGGGTGGAAGGCGTGGAGGGCTTCACCGGAACCGGCGGCAGGGTCACCCCGCCGACCTCGATCACAATATCGCCGGACTCAGCGGCCTTGAGGGTGCCGCTGGCGTTGAAATGGCCTCTGATGTAACGCTTCTGGGCGCCGGTATCGGTCAGGGTAAAATGGATTTTATTGTTCTGGACGCCCCAGTGGCCCAGGGTTTCGCCGTTGTAAACCAGCGGCGTGTTCAGGGTAGTGTCACGGAAGGTGAAGTGGTCGGCGGGCAGGTCAATGGTAAAATAGTCGCCTTCCTTTACCTGACCGTAAAAATTTTCTTCCTCCAGGTTCCAGGTAATACCGAAAATAATGGTGCTGCCTGAAACCAGGGTTTCATTAAAACTGGGGTCCTTTTCGTTATCGACAATGATGGGCACAGTGGTGCCGTTTGTTTGCTTCAGGCTCATATCGACATCTAAATCGGTCAGGACATTGGTTAAATCTCTTTGGGTATCGCCCTCAGCGAAGGCTGCCGGCATGGCACCAAAGGCAAAGAATATGGCAAAAGCAAGCGCTATAAATTTTCTGGCTGTACTTCTAATGTGTTTCTCCATGTTGCTTAACTCCTTAATATGTTATACTCATATTCTATACAAGCGTTATGGATAAAACAATTCCGGTTTATAAGATTCACGGCCAGAAATTGACACGTATGTGACATAGCATTTTTCGCTATAATGATGAATTATTTATATCTCTAAGCATGAAGCGCCGACCGCCCCCTTTTCCGGGCCAGCTCTGCCGGATATTGATCAAAAAACAAAAACAGCTCCGGCTCTCCACGCCGGGGCTGTTTTTAATGCCGGTTACTCAAATTTACGGGCTTTCCTCAGGATGACCGCCGCGGTCACCACGGCCACCACCACCGCTGCAATGCCGCAGAGCATGAGCGGCGACGGGCCGTTTTTGCCGTCGATGGGCTGCGCCAGCGGGGTCGGGCTCCCCTCAACCACCTCGGCGGCGTTTTCCCCGTCAGCCGCGGGCTCCTGTCCGGCGCTCTGGTTGGCATAGAGGGGGTTCCTGGCAGGCTGCTGGGCCGCGTAAGCGCGGCCGGTCCCAATGGCGCTCAGTCCAAGGATCAGCAGGATGCTGAAAAGAATGGCGGCTGTTCTGTGTTTTATCATGGCCCCTCGCCTCCCTTTATTCTATCCTTTAATTCCTGCCTCATGACCCGCTGTCCTTGTAAATGGCAAAGCCGTCCCGGGCGCCGCGCTTCACGCTGTACAGGGCCAGGTCGGCCTTTTTGTACAGGGTGTCAAAATCTCCGCCGTCCGCCGGGGCCAGGGCCGCACCCGCGCTGCAGGTAAGCCGCAGATCCTGGGCCTCCGCGATGCGGATGGCGTGAAAGGCCTGGCAGAGCTTTTCCAGCTGGGACGACACAATGGTGCCGCCGGGAATATTTTTCATAAAGACGATAAACTCATCGCCGCCCACACGTCCCACGATGTCGCTGCCGCGGAAGTGCCGTTTCAGCAGGGCTGCGGACTGGCGCAGGGCCTCGTCACCCACGGCGTGGCCGTAGGTGTCGTTGACATCCTTGAACCGGTCCACGTCCAGCATGATGAGGGCCTGCATGCCGCGGCACTCGCCGTTTTTCAGCCAGACGTCCACATTCTCGCGGGTGCTGACTGCGTTCAGCAGCCCGGTCATGGCGTCGGTCTGGGCCTTGACCTCAAGTAGCCTGCGGTCCCGCACGTTGGTGTACTGGAGCACTGCCAGCAGAATGATGAGCCCGGCCACCACAAAGAGGGAGAGCACGATCTCATAGTCCCGGATAAAGGCGTAGGCCTGCTGGGCGTTCTTCTCAGGCACCACGTAGCAGACAAACCAGTTGTTGTAGCCGACAGGCTCATAGGTGAGGTAGCGGATGTCTTCATCCCGGCGGACCCGCCTGACCGCGCCAGTACCGGCTGCCAGGTCGGCCTGCACCTGGGCGAGAGAGTCGCCCTTTTCAAAGGTGACATCGCTGTAAAACGCGAAGAAGGTTTTACCCCTCCGGTCCTCCCCGTGCTTTTTATCCATCATGATGGACTCGCCCGCACTGTTGATGATGTAGACATAGCCGGCGCCGCCGTACAGGTCGCCGAAGAAGATCTCGCTGAGGCGGCTGACGTCAAAACTCCCGGCCAGCACGCCGGTGACGCCGCCGCTGCTGTCATAGACCGGCACAGCCAGCACGATGAGGTCGGTGCCGTCAAGGGGGCTCTCGATGGGGTCGCTGACCACGCGGCTGCCCTTCATGGCTTCTTTAAAAAAGGCCTGCCCGCTCATATCCTGCAGCTCCGGCAAATCACTGGCGTAGCCGGTGCCGTCCTTTGTCCCGTAGGTCATGCGCACAAAGGCACTCTCGCTGACCATGGCCCTCAGCAGGTCGCCGTTCTCCATTTTGACAGGGTTTTCCTGCCCGCCCAGATAGGCGGCCACGCCCTCCAGGTTCTCAAACTCCAGGCCAATGACGTCCTTCAGATGGTCGCACTGCTTTGTGACGTTTTCCGCAAGCTGTGCCCTTGTAGTCCCCTCTACGGCATGCTGGATACCGTAGAAAAAGACCGCGATGCACATACCAAGATAGCACAGGAACACAAAAAGGGCGGTTGCATAGTGGTACAGCGATTTTCGATGGAGCTCTTTCATGGGCCTGTCCTTTCCCAAAGAAGTTACAATACCGGAAGCCTGCCGCGCGCTCCTCTGCCCGCTTGTAACGCTTTGCTTTTGTACTGAGCATGAAAATGGGTACACCATTCCAGTTTGTTCTTATTATAAATACCTCTGGTCATACGGCGGTCATACGCAATAAAAAAGGGCCGCCTTAAAATTTCTGATGGACAGATGCCATTTTAAAAAGTATAATACTATAAAAATATTATCCTTTGGATGGAGAGAGGATTTCGCTATGAATAAAAAGGATTTCGCGTGGCTGATCATGTGTTCCAGGAAAACGATCGCCTACGTGGCGGATATGGACAGCTATGAATTGAAATTTCTGAGCCCTGCCGCCATGGAGCTGTGCGGGCTGACCGCGCCTGAGGAGTACCTGAACCAAAAATGCTTTGAGCTGATACAGGGCCTGGACGCGCCGTGCGCCTTCTGCACTAACCACAAGCTGCGGACGGACGCGCCCTATAAATGGGAGTTCTACAACCAGCACCTGAAATGCTGGGCGAGCATTGAGGACAGCCTCATCGAAATTGACGGCCATCCCTACCGCCTGGAGGTGATCAGGGACATCTCAAAGGACAAGGCAAAGATTGACAGCATCCTCAACCAGCTGACCATGGAGGAGATGCTGGTCAAGTGCATTGAGCTTCTGGCCTACGAGAACGACGCCGATGTGGCCATCGACCGTTTTTTAGAGACCGTGGGAGATTTCTACGCGGCTGACCGGACTTACATTTTTGAATATGACTTTGAGCAGGACTGCGCCAACAACACCTACGAGTGGTGCCAGCCCCACATCTCCTCCGAGAAGGATAACCTGCAGCAGCTTCCCCTGGAGCTGCTGGCGGACTGGGGAGCCAAGTTTGAGCGCCACGGCTTTTTCTACATCAACTCTGTGCGTGAGGACTACGCCCAGGATTCCCCCGAGTACAACATTCTGAACCAGCAGGGGATCCAGTCGGTGGCGGCGGCGCCCTTTATCCAGGATGGCCGGATCACGGGCTTTCTGGGCGTGGACAACCCGTCTGCCAACACCCGGGACTGGACCCTGCTGCGCTCTGTCTCCACCTTTGTCATTGATGAGCTCAAGAAGCGGCGGCTGCTCCTCGACCTGGAGTACGCCAGCTACCGGGATCTCCTGACCGGGCTCAGCAACCGCAACTACTACCAGAAATTCTTAGACGGGCTGAAGCTGTCGCCGCCCGACTCCCTGGGCATTGTCTACATTGACATCAACGGCCTCAAGGCCGCCAACGACGGCTACGGCCACCAGTACGGGGACTACATCATCACCCAGTCCGCGATGATTTTGAAGCGTTTTTTCCCGGACTGCGCCTTCCGCATTGGCGGCGATGAGTTCATCGCCCTGAGCATCGACTGCGCCCAGGCCAGCTTTGAACAGAAAGTCGCGGATGTCAAGGCGGCCTTTGACCAGGATAAAAACGTGGACGTCTCCATCGGCTCCCTCTGGAAGCAGGGGGAATACAATATCGAGAACGAGATTATCCTGGCCGATGAGCTCATGTACTCCGAAAAGCAGAAATACTATGACACAATCCTGCGGGAGGGGCGCGGCAGCCGCACCGGCCAGGCCGCCCACCTGCTCCAGTCCATTCAGAACCACCAGTTCACAGTGGTCTACCAGCCCCAGGTGGAGCTGGCCACCGGCAAAATTGTGGGCGTCGAAGCCCTGATCCGCAAAAAGGGGCCGGGGGGAAAGCTCATCACGCCGGACCATTTTATCCCCCGGTACGAGCGCGAGGGCATCATCCGGCACATCGACCTATACGTTTTTGAGGTGCTCTGCGCCCAGCTTAAAAAGTGGCACGACCGGGGCGACAGGCTGCGCGGCTCTGTCAATTTTTCCCGGGTCACGCTGATGGAGACCAACATCGTGAAAACCCTCCAGAACGTGTGCGGCCAATACGGCGTCGCCCCGGAGGACGTCACTGTTGAGATCACGGAGAGCGTCAGCAAGGTTGAGAACGCGGCGCTGAACGCGCTGATCAACACCTTCCACGCGGCCGGGTTTTCCATCTCCTTGGATGATTTCGGCACAGCCTATTCCAACCTCTCCATCCTGGGCGAGCTGGACTTCACAGAGCTCAAAATCGACAAGTCCATGCTCCAGGACCTGACTGGCAACAAGAAAAAGCAGGCTCTGGTCAAGAATGTCATCCTGATCTGCAAGGATTTCGGCAACATCATCTCTCTGGCCGAGGGCATCGAATCCGAGGAGCAGTACGCGCTGCTGCTCAAATACCACTGCCTGCTGGGACAGGGCTATTATTTCTCCAAGCCCCTTAGCGAAAAGGTCTTTAATACCTACTACCGCACGAAAAAGACGTTCAGGGCGCCCGCGTACCCGCACTGAATAAAATGAGCCCGAACGGGGCGCCTCTGTCAAAGGGGCGCCCCGTTCGGGCTTTTCATTTTCCCATTTATTTTTTTACTTTGTTTTGAGCTCGCTGCCAAAGCAGACATGCCCAGGACCGGATTTTTTGGCCTGGTACATGGCTAAATCGGCTGTGCGAAGCAGCGTCTCGATGCTTTTCCCATCCTCTGGATAGCACGCCACGCCGATGCTGGTATTGCAGAATGCCTGCCCCTCCTTCAAAACCCAGGGCCTGTTAAAGCGCAGGTGGATGAACCTGGACAGGTTTCGGATATTCTCCTTTGTGATGGCCTCACCGCCGACCAGGGCGACAAACTCGTCCCCGCCGTTGCGGTAGATGGCCTCCTGCAGCAGCGGGATTTCTGAGAAAAACCGGCTTAGCTGCAACAGGAAAGCGTCGCCGGCGTCGTGCCCGTAGGCGTCGTTGATGGCCTTAAACCCGTCGATGTCGAAAAACATGAGGTAGAGCTTCTCCGGCGGCTGCGCCTGGCTGATCCGCGCCTGGCCCTCGCTCAGGAGCATCCGGCGGTTGGGCAGGTCGGTGAGGGCGTCGTAGTTAGCCATGTACTGTATGAGGGCCTCCTTCTGCTTGTTGTCGGTAATGTCCGCGCTGCTGACCACGTGGGCCATCCGGCCGTCCTCCCACTGGAAGGCCGCGCTGAACACCCGGAACCACGCGCCGTCAAAGGGGCGCTGGTAATCCCAGGTGTAGACTTTGGTAGGATTGCCGTCCTCGTCAGCGATTTTCTCCTGGGGGCAGAAAGCGCAGGGGCCGTTCTGGCCCGGAAACAGTATCTGCCAGCATTTCTTGCCCAAAAACTGCTCCTTTCCGCCGTAGGGCGCTGCCATGGACTGGTTCACATACAAAATATCATGCGTGTTAAAATCATTGACGTAGATGTCGATGCCTGTGTTGTCCAGGACACTCTCAAGAGAGCGCCGGGCGCGCCAGAGCTTGCTCTGATAGACCCGGACCGACAGGTACCTGGTCAGGAGGAGCAGGGGGAGCCGGACCGCGGTCTCCGGCGGCAGCTTCTCTTGGTCCCGGTCAAAAAATACCACCAGCTCATGGAGCTCCCAGTTCTCGTCTGCCACCGGCGACATGACCAGGGCGTCTGCCCCAAAAAGATCGAGAAGCTCTGTCTCCCGCTGCCCGTTATGCCCACCGCGCCCAATGCAGATTACGGCCTGCTGGGCGAGCCACGCGGCGCACTCTGTCTCAAAACTGGGCGCGGCGGCGCACTGGCCTGCCGCCTGCTGCTCCGCCAGATAAAAGCGTCCGGAGCGCTCGGCCTGGTACACGGCTCCGCCGTCAAAGGCGATGCTCTCCCGGATCATCTTTAGCGCCTGCAGGACGTTTTCGGTCTCCACCTGGTTTCCTGCCAACACCTCCGCCAGCTCCATGCGTGTTGTCTCTTTCACCTTTTGTGTCATTTTTTCCTCTCTCCCATCATCTCAAATCTCGGTTGTACGCAATGATGATGTCCTCGTCCTCCTCCATGGCGGCCCGGACCAGGGTCACCTCGCAGGGAATTTTTTCGCGCTGCCGGTTCTCGTACAGCCATTCAAAGGAACAGTGGCCCTTTTCTTTCACCTCTTTGAAATAGGTTTCTTTTTTATCAAGACTTGGCGTGCCGTCGGGCTGGTATTGCGGCAGAAAGCTGTCAAAATCTTTTAAGACGTCCTCGGCGCTGCCGGCTGAGAACAGCTTTACGGCCATCTGGTTGCAGTCCAGGATCTCCTCCCTCACGTTCCACAGGATACAGGAGAGGGGCGTGGCGTCCATGACGGCGCGCACACGGGCGGACAGGACGCGCTGCATTTTCTCAGCCGCTGCCTGCTCCCGCAGATCTCTGGTATACCCTGCCACCATGGCGCTGCCATCATCGTCGAGGTGCTCGATGCGCACAAGGGTGACCTCGCAGGGGATGGGCGTGCCGTCCAGCCGCTGGTGCAGCCAGCGGAACTGGGCCCGGCCGGTCCGCATGGCCTCGGTGATCTTCGTGTTGGCTTTCTCCACGCTGAGCTGTCCGTCAGGCTGGCGCTCGGGCGAGAGCTCGTAAAAGCGCTCGAGATAATCACGCTCGTCCTCAAGCTCGAAAAGCTTCATGGCCTCTTTATTGCACATGGTGTTCTCAAACTGCTTGTTCCAGAGGTTAAGGCAGAGAGGCGTGGCGTCCAGCAGGGCGCGCAGGCGTTCCCGGAACCGCCTGCCGCTCTGCTCAGCCTCAAGCTCGGCGCGCAGGTCCCTGGCGTAGCTGGCTACCACGCAGTCGTCCTGGTAAGGGATTCTGACACAGGTCACCTCGACGGGAAGCCGGCGGCCCTGGTGGTCCACATGCAGCCACTTAAACTGGTTCCGCCCCTTTAAAAAGGTTTCGACAATGCGGTCGTGCACGCCGATTTCGCTGTTTTCGCCGTCCAACTGGGTGGGCGGGGAGTAGCTGTTAAAGCCCTCGATCAGGGCGCTCCGGCTCTCTGCGCCGAAGAGGCGCACAGCCTCCTCATTGCAGGCCAGGATTTCAAACTGCCGGTTCCAGATCATCAGGGACAGGGGCGTGGCGTTCATCATGGCGAACAAAAGCTCCCGGTCATTGACAAGATGGTCCTGGAGCCGCTTGCGGTCGA
Organism: Eubacterium callanderi; assembly: GCF_900142645.1. GTDB lineage: Bacteria > Bacillota > Clostridia > Eubacteriales > Eubacteriaceae > Eubacterium > Eubacterium callanderi. The sequence goes on along the minus strand of NZ_FRBP01000005.1, from coordinate 183,322 downwards.
TGGCGCCCAGCAGGCCTTTCCCGTCAAAGCTCGCGGCCACGTAATGGCTGAAGAAGAAGTCCTGCTCCACAGGGCGGGAGATGTAAAAACCCTGGATGGTGTCTGCGTTCATGAGCCTGATGCTCTCCCATTCCTCCTGGGTCTCCACCCCCTCCACGCATACCTTTTTCCGGCGGTTATGGCACAGGCGGATAACGGATTCGATAAAGTCGCGGTTATGCCGGCTGATGTGCAGTGACTGCACAAAGAAGCGGTCGACCTTGACAATGTCCACCTCCAGGTCGGCCAGGCGTTCCAGCGAGGAGTAGCCTGTGCCAAAGTCGTCCATGGCCAGGCGCAGCTTCAGGCCTCTCAGGCGGCGCAGCGCGTCCCGCACGTTGTCGTCCTCCTTCATAAAGTAGCTCTCCGTCAGCTCCAGCACCAGGTTTTCTGGCGCCAGGCCCTGACGGCGCAGAACCGCCTCGGCCTTCTGGCAGAAATCCGTCTCTTTCAGCTGGATATAGGAAACGTTGACGTTCATCATGAAATCGGGTATCCACTTCATCCACTCCCGGCATACGGCCGCGGCCTGCTCCAGCACCCACAGCCCCACGGGGATGATGAGCCGGCTGTTCTCCAGCAACGGGATAAACTCGACCGGCGAAATCTCACGCCCGTCGGGCATGCGGTAGCGCAGCAGCGCCTCGGCGCCGATGATGGTGAGCTCCCGGGCCCCGCACAGCGGCTGAAACACCAGGCGGAAGCCCTCAAAGTCCTTCTCCACGCTCTCGGCCATGCAGTTGGTGAGCAGCTGGTTATCAATCTGTTCTCTGAGCATGCTATGCTTGAACTCCACACACTGGTTTTTTCCGTTGAGCTTGGCGCGTTTGAGGGCGATGGCCGCCTTTTTTTCCAAGTCGGACCAGTTGTCCCCGTCCTCGGGGTAGGCTACCAGACCCGCAGACACGCTGAACCGGCAGGGCTGCCCCTCGACACGGTGGGAGCGCAGGGCGTACTGCTGGACGTGCCTGTAAATGTTTAACATCTCCTCCCGGGTGGCGCCTGCGCCGGCCACCAGGAACTGGTCACCCTCGTACCGGTAGAGATTGACCTCCTCGGGCAGGGCCTGCAAAAGATTCTCAGCCGTAGCCTTCAATACCTGATCCCCAAAGGCGCGGCTGTTGAGGGTATTGATCTTGTTGAACTCGTCAATGCCCAGCAGCATGAGCCTGAACCGGATTTCCGGGGCCTCGTCCAGAATGCTCTGTATTTTTTCCTGACAGAACCGGTGGTGCATGAGCCCGGTCACATCATCTGTGTACTCGCATCCCTCCAGGCTTTTCATGGCGCCCAGAATGACCATGGGCTCGCCTGTCCGGGGGTTCCGTCTTACGCGGCCCTGGTCGTTGACCCAGATATAGGACCCAGAAGCGTTTAACATCTGGTAATTGAGGGAGAAGCTTTCCTCGCCGGAATGCCACAGGCCCGCAAAATGCTTTTTGAGCCGCTCGTAATCCCGGGGATGAATCCTTTCGAGCATGGTCTGTCTGTAATGGGCCATACCGCTCTCCTCAAATCCAAAATCAGATACCATGTTAGGCGATACCTGGAACAAGTCCTTGTGTGTGTCCCATATGTAAAGATAGTCATTGCATATTGAAGACAACAGGTCATAGAGTATGCCGGCATCCATGTCCATATTTTTAAATAAATTTTCCATAAAAAAACCTCCAGTCTTTTAACAACAACTGCTTTATCATGAGCTATTTATCATCTACTATACATCTGAATAAGCTAAATTGTGTAAAAAAGTTACCTGAAAATATTAAAAACCGATTGCTTTAATACTGGATCAGGTAAGCGCTGATTCTTCCTATTTTTCGTCTATTATGAATCGGTTTGGTCATACAGCGGTCATGCGGCGCAAAAAAAAGCTGCCTGAGGTGTTTCAGGCAACTTTAGCGGCGAAAAAGCCGGAGTGTACAGGCGGGCGCTCTTCTCATATCTCCACATGCACATACCCGCTGCTGTAGTAGGGCAGGACGTTGAGGCCGCAGTCTTTGGCCAGGGCGGCCAGGGTGCCGACGGGGACGCCGGGGCTGTAGAGGTCGGCGGCGGCGCCGCGCTTGTGGAAGGACCAGGCCACGCCGCCCACCTCCTCGTTGCGTTCTTCACAGCGGACGCCGGAGGTGATGATAACAGGCGCGCCCACGGCCTGGCGCAGGGCCTCGATACGGCTTACCAGCCCGGGCTGGGGCTCGGCCGGAAAGCCGTCACAGTAGCCCGCGCAGTCGCAGCGGTACTCGTCTCTTGCGAAGTGCTCGCTCACCATGACGGGCTGTTTTTCGAGAGCGCCGCTCTCAGGCTGCCCGGGCGGCTCGGGGGTTTCCGGGGGCGTGGCTTCGGGCGGCGCCTCTGGCGTGTCCGGCTCTGGGGGCTTTGGCGCCTCGGTCTGGGCGGGCGGCGGGTTCTGCCGGGCGGGCGCCCAGTTGAGCTCCCGGGCAAAGTAGAGGATGCCGGCGGCGGTCAGGGCCGCCAGGATCAGCAGGGCGGTTCTCTTTCGGATGGTTTTCATTGCTCTTTGCCTTTCTGAAGCTTCTACGCTTCGATTTCGGTTTTCCGGGTGGTTTTGTCAATGTACTCAAAGCTCCTGAGCTTGGTGAGATTGAAGCCGTCTGGGGCAAAGGCCCCGGCGGCGATGATCTCAGCGGCCTGGGTCGCGATCTGCTCCTGGGTCAGGTCGTCCAGATAGTCGGGACAGGTGACGGTGAAGCTCTTGCCGTTTTCCAGCTCAAACTCCAGGTCCAGGGCTTTGGTGGTGGTTGTTGTCTCCATGGTCATTCCTCCTTTCTCTCAGATTTCGCGGAACTGCCTTACGCAGAAACCTCGGTGTTGCTGTAGCCCATGTAGTTCTGGATGTCATTCACGATGGGCGTGCAGAGCTTTCCGATGGCTTTTCCGGTGCGGGTGATGGCCTCGGTAGTGGCGACGGCCATGTCCAGGTTGAGGCCGGAGTAGGTCTTACTCTTTTTCTTGACGCTGCCGTTCACCTCGCCGTAGTTGAAGATGAGCTTCATTTCATGGCCGATTTTATCCTGTTGGTATGCCATTTGGCTGTCCTCCTTTCGTTGTGATGCTCTCAGTTTATCACCTCAGGAGGTCCTGGTATATGGTCAGCTGAAAGTGAGGATTCTGACCATCCTCGCCGGGGCGCCTGTCCTCGAACAGGTCCTCCAGCGCCTCGAGCACATAGTCCCTTACCGGGCTGCCCCGCTCCAGCCGGGTCACGGTGCTCAGACTGATGCCCGCCGTCTCAGCCAGCTGGGGCTGGGTGAGGCCGAGGCGGGCGCGGTGGGCCCTTGCCCATCTGGCAGTGCGCTTGCCCATGTCAGTCCACCCACATGCCTTCAAAAAGCAGGCCGGGGTAATCGTCCTCGATGGCGTCCAGCAGGTCCTGCAGCAGACCTTCGGCTTCCTCGGGGCTGCGGGCGTGGACGGTGGTCAGGAGCACCGCCTCGGCCCGGCAGCGGTAGGGCTCGTAACCGTTCTCTCTTTTGTGCCGCATCAGCTCTCCTCTTCCTGCTTTTTCTGCTCCTTCAGGGCCCACATGGCCTCGACGAGGGAGGCGTCATCCTTGTGGATGGCACTCAGGCGCTCCATCTCCTCCCCGGTGAGCATGGGAAGCTGGTTGAAGTAAGGCACGGGCGGTTCCCCTTCGTACCGGCAAGGCTCTTTAGCATTTATATATTTATGATTTATATGATTATAATCAGAAGAAAACGCGCGCTGTTCCGCCGGGCCTTCCGGGGGCGCTCCGGCGGCTGTCCGCGCACTGTTCTGGTAAGGGGTCCAGGCGGTGACGGCTTCGCCGCCGCCCTGGGGAATAACCTGCAGACGTGTCTGGCCCCTTTCAAAGGGGATGAGGGCATACACACCACTTTGGCCGCCGGAACCAGGCCGGTATTCGATGAGCCCTTCCCCGATGAGCCTGCGGCGGTGTTCCCAGATGCGTTTGGCGTCCGGTTCGCCCAGAAGCCTTCGCAGGTCGTCGTTGGGCACTGTGTACCACACGGGCCAGTACATGAAGCCGTCCTCACCCATAAAGGCGGCGCGGTTGTTGCGCACGAGCAGATAGTTCCAGAAGCTCTGAAAAGCAGTGCTCCTGGGGTGGCTCTCTAGCCAGACGTAAAAGCTCAGGTGCTCGGTGAGGTAGTTCATGGCCGGGCCTCCTTCCCGGCGGTGGGATGAATGCCCTGCTCCCGCAGAAAGTCGTACAGGAAGCGCCGCCCCTTAACGGTCCACTGCATGCTGCTGAAGGTGCGCACGCGGCCGCCGGTATCGCGCGCGGTGAGCCGGGTGGCGGTGTAGCCGCGGTTCTGGTAGCGGTCGTACAGGTACCAGCGTTTTCCCCGCTTGTACTGAATGCCCTGGTCGCGGAGCAGCTTGTTAAAGGCCTGGGCGCTGCGGCCATAGTCAGCGGCGATCTCGCTGACCGGAAAGGCCTCTGTGGTGCCCATGGCCTCTCTGGCAAAACGGGCGTCCACGGCCACAGTTCCCAGAATACAGGCAAACTCGATGAGCTTGCGGGAGATGGCCTCCATCAGCTCGGTCTCCTCGTTTTCGGGCGTGGCAAACAAGCCCCCTGTAAAAAACGCTTCCAATAGTTCTGTCGTTGTTTTCTTCTGCATATTATTACCTCCTTGCAGTTTTTAGGTTCACCGCTTGGGTGTACCTACAGGGTACCTGAACAAGGAAGCTGAAAACAGGAATAATCCGTTGAGAACCGCACTTTTTTATCGGGGGACGGCGGCGGTATCCCCATTGACATCTGCGAAAAACTGAAGGAGGCGGCTGTACCAGCCCCTCATGAGCGGCGCTCCCGGCCGCCTGGCGGTAAAGGCCTGGGCGTAGGCGATGACCTGGGCCCGGCGTTCCCTGCCGCTGTCACGGCGGTCCCGCCGCACGCCCTGGGGCACGCGGTATAAAGGCTCCGGCACCGGGGCGTACAGCGCGCCCACCAGCTCCCTTGCCAGGGCGATGAGGGCCCCGAACTGTGTTTTTATCCGGCGGGCGTGCTCCTCGCTGAAGGGAAAGGCCACCGGCCGGCCGGGCACAATGTCCTCCAGGAGGATGTCCTCAAAAACGCCGGACAGGTGGGAGCTGTACTTGACCATGTCGGCGGTGAGGATGCGGTGGCTCACCTGTCCGCCAAAGCCAGGATCGGCCTGTCTTCGCTCGGCGCAGTCCGGGCAGCGGTGCACCTCGATCATGAAAAAGGTGGGCACGCCCTCCACCTCGGTTGGGCCGCGCAGCTCGCTGCTGTTGTAGACGAGCTCGGCATCGCAGACCTTCAGCCGGGGCCTTGTCTGGTTCTTGGTGGTCTTGTAGGACACGCGGTTTTCGCAGTGCAGCGGCTGCGCGGGCGTACACTGGATCACCTGGGGCATGGCCCCATGCGCCAGCCAGTAGCCGTGCAGCCGCCATCTGTTGGCGCGGCCCTTAACCTTTGGCATGGCGTCGTTGATGCCTTCCCCGGCCTCAACAATCACCGTCTGATGATACTGACTCACGAATTTTGCTATGATTTCTCACCCCTCTCACTTACATTGTAACCGTTATGAGAATAAAAAGCCATTTTTAATGTAAACTTTTTATTGAATCCTTATGCATATATGGTTTTCTTATTGCTTTCACCTGAAAACGGTGATAAAATAAGAATAATTATAAGCACCAAAATACGAAAAAGAAGGAAAGCAAAATGTCAGAAAACGAACAAATCCTCAGACATTATGATATTGCACCGGACAGTGAGTACAACATGCTCATGAGCGTCCTGCGGGTGAGTGTGAGCCGGCATTTAATGGATGAGCACTTTACAGTGGTCGAGGCCAATCCCTATTACTATGAGATCATCGGCTACCCGAAGGAAGAGTACGAAACCCTTTACCACAACAAGTGCGACCTCTATTTCAAAAACAACCCCGAGGACTGGGCATCCATTGTGCGGGCGGTTGAAAAGGCTGTGGACGCCGGCCAGACCAGCTATGAGACCCTGGCGCGCATGATCCACAAAAGCGGCCGCCCCATGTGGATCAAGCTGGTAAGCGTCTTTACCGACGAAACCATCAACGGCTACCCGGTGGCTTACACGGTCATGACCGACATGACCGATTACATCGAGCAGGAGCAGGCCCTGCAGCGCAGCAACGCCAAGCTGCTGGAGCTGGCCTTTGTGGACCCGCTGACCCGGGGGCCCAACCGCACTAAGTTTGATATGGACGCCGGCGGCGCCATTCTGGAGAGCGCGCCCGGGGACTATGTGCTTGTCTCGGCAGACATCCGCAAATTCAAGCTCATCAACGACCTTTTTGGCATCGAGATGGGGGACCGGACCCTGCGCTATGTGTACGAGGTGCTTAAACAGAATCTGGAGGAGGGCGAGTTTTTGTGCCGCACCGCCGCGGATAATTTCTGCCTGCTGCTGCACAACACGGACAAACGCAAAATCATCAACCGGCTGTCGGTCATGGCCCACGACATCAACCGCTTTAACGAGGATCAGGAGCGCAAGTATTTTCTCTCCCTGGCCTTTGGCATTTACCCGGTGCTGGACCCGAACCTGCCGCTCACCCAGCAGCTGGACCGGGCCAACGTGGCCTTAAAGAACGTCAAGGACACAAACGACAGCCGCCTGTTCGCCTTTCAGTTCTACTCCGACCTGGACCGCCTGAAACTCATGCGGGAAAAGGACATGGAGAACCGCATGCAGGACGCCCTGAACGCCGGCGAGTTTGTGGTCTACCTGCAGCCCAAGCTGTCCTTAAAGGATGACACCATATCCGGTGCTGAAGCCCTGGTGCGCTGGCAGGACCCGGAACGCGGCCTCATTCCGCCCGATGAGTTTATCCCCTTCTTTGAGAAAAACCGCTTTATCGTAGAGGTGGACCTGTACGTGTTCGACCAGGTCTGCAGCCTGCTGCGCCGGTGGCTGGATGAAGGCATTACCCCTGTGCCCATCTCGGTGAACATGTCCCGGGCGCACCTGGCGAAAACGGATTTTCTGGACGCCTACGAGGCCATCCGCAAGGCGTACGGTGTGCCGCCGGAGCTTTTGGAGATCGAGCTCACCGAGACCCTGGTTTTCACCAACCCTGAAGCGCTCTTCCAGGTCATCGATCAGATCCACCGGCGGGGCTACCGCTGCTCCATGGACGACTTTGGCAGCGGCTACTCCTCCTTAAACCTGCTCAAGGACCTGCGGATGGATACCCTCAAGCTGGACCGCGCTTTTTTCACCTCCCAGAACGCCGACAACCCCAGGGAGCGCGATGTGGTGACCTCGGTCATCGACCTGGCCGAAAAGCTCTCCATGTCCACAGTGGCCGAGGGCGTGGAGACCCCGGCCCAGACAGCGTTCCTGAAGGAGGCCCGGTGCGACATGGTGCAGGGCTACGTGTTCTCCCGCCCGGTGCCCATCCCGGATTTTGAGGCCCTGGCCTTTGGCGCCGCTGATTCCGAAAAGGCTTAATCTGTAGACAGAGCCCTCTGGCCTGTGTGATAAAGGAGTGATCCCATGACCGAAATTCCAAACGCTTTAATGCTGTTGCTCATTCTATTGCTGTCAGGTCTCTACGCCCATGCCAGCTGGGGGCTCTTGAGTGCTCTGAAGCAGGACGCCATTCCCCTTCACTACTGGTGGCCGGTTCTTGGCCTGTGCCTGTGCGCCCTGTTTTTGATCATGGCCGTGTTTAATCTGCCCCTGCCCCTGTTTTTTCTGCTGCTCTATGGCCTTAAGATCTGCGAGCTCCTGCATTTTCCCGACACAGACCGGCAGAACTGGGCAGCTGTGAACGAAAGCTTTTTGTATACCTGCGCCGCCTGTCTGGTTCTTATCGGCCTTTTATCCTTCGCGCTGGGCATGAACGTGCAGGCCCTGCTCGCCAATCCGCTGCTCCGGACCACTTGTCTGGCGGCACTGCTGCTCTGCAATCTCATCACTGAACTGTTTCTAAGCCGCCACGCTGAAGCGCTGGCCGTCTTCAAGGATATTTACGGCTCCGAGGAATCCCGGCTCTTTATCCAGTTTACCTTTCTGGGGGTCGTCTTCGTTCTGGCGGACGCTGGCGCCTGTCTCTTTGACCTGCCCACCACCGTGGTATCCCTGTTTCTGGTGGGCAGCAACGCCCTGCTGCTCATGATGGTGGGCTTTTTCATGAATCAGATCAGCATTATCAATCAGGAGAACTATCTGGAGCACGAGCACACTCTGCTCACCTCCACCATGCAGCAGCAGACCGCGCGCACCGAGGCCCTGAAGGACACCGCCTACCGTGATCCGCTGACCGGGGCCTACACGAGGCTTTACATCTTCGATTACCTGGCGCTGTTCCTGAGCCGCGGCGAGGCCTTCGCGCTGGCCTACATTGACCTGGACGGACTGAAGGCCATCAACGACAGCTTCGGCCACCTGGCCGGCGACCAGTATCTGAAGGCTTTTTCCTCCAGGTTTTCGGAAAATCTGAACCGGGAGGACGTCTTTGCCCGCATCGGCGGCGACGAGTTCATGGTCCTGTTCCCCGGCATCACCGCCGGGGCCGCCAGGGCCCGGCTGCTGACCATCCGGAGACGGCTCGAGGCCGCGCGCTGTGAAAACTGGTCCCTGTCCTTCAGCTTTGGCGTTTCCGAAGCCCCTACGGGCACCAGTAAGCCCCGGGAGGCGCTCATCCGGGAGGCCGACCTCAGCATGTACGAGGATAAAAGCGCAAGGCGCAAAAAGGAGGTGCAGGCATGACCGGCCTTAACCCAGCCCCACTCGTTATCATCAGCGCTATTTATTTTTACCAGAACTGGTTCTTTTTCCTCTACGCGGCGTCCATTCTGCAAAGGCCGGTTAAAAAGCGCTGGATTGTGCTGGCCTTTTTTATTAACTACGCGCTGTTCGTTGTGTGCTCGATCCTGCAGCTGCACCTGGTCATCAACTGGCTGCTGGTGTTTACCCTGCAGTTCATCGAGATCCGCTGTTTTTTCCGGTGCCGCCTGAGCGACAGCTTTATTCTCGCGCTGTTCTCCATGATCATCGGCCTGTCCTTAAATATTCTGTTCCGGTGTGTGCTGGCCGCAGCCTTTGACCTGCCCCTCGTCAGCTTCAGCAACAACATCCGGGAAAGCACCAACCTCAAGCAGTACCCAGTAGGCCTGGGATTTTTGGCCGCCGGGCTCTATTTCCAAATCGCCCGGCATTTCGACGCCCACATGGACAACCCGCGGGTCATCTTTCAGGACCCGGCCCGCAAACGGTTTTTAATTCAGCTGTGTCTGGCTATCTACCTTTATCTGGTGCTCAACCTGCTCATCTACTCGGTGCCCGGCAATATCCTGGTGCTCAAGCTGTGGGGCGTCAAGTCCTGCGTCTTTTCCCTGATCGGCGTGTACCTGGCCATCCGTTACGCAGCCCGTATCAGCCGCCTGAGCCAGTACCGGGTACTCAACCGGGAGGTGCGCGAGGCGCTGAAGCGCAAAAAGAAGGAAGAACTGGAGCTGAGCCGCATTGCCTCTACCGATCCGCTGACCAGGTGCCCGAACCGGCAGAGGGCCGAGACCGTTATCACCAGGTGGCTGGAGGCTGGAAAGTCCTTCTGCCTCTGCTTTGTGGACCTCAACGGTCTGAAGCGTGTCAACGACACTCAGGGCCATGAGCTGGGCGACCTCTACCTGCTCACTGTGGTTCAGACCCTGTGGGGCGCCTGCCGGCAGGACGCGGACGCACTCTTCCGCTACGGAGGTGACGAGTTTGTCCTGCTCTTTCCCGATCTTCCGCCCGCCATTATTGGCAGCCGCATGGACCGGGTGAACCGCAGCCTGCGGGCCCGCAGCCACATGCCCGGCCATCCCTTTGACATGTCCATCAGCTACGGTCTGGCCCAGAGCGGCGAGTACGAAAGCGCAGATATGCTCATCAAGGCGGCGGATAAACGCATGTATATCGATAAAGAAAACACTGAAAGGAACAGACATGGAATACGACCCTAAAGAAAAAAACCGCATTGCAGGCTATGAGTATAACACCCTCATGAGCCTGATGCACGTGAGCGTCAGCAAGCACCTGCTGGACGAGCACTTTACCCTGGTCTGGGCCAATGAGTTCTACTACGAGCTCATCGGCTGGGACAAGGACGAATATGAGGCCCGGTACAACAACCTGTGCGATACCTACTACGCCGACGATCAGGAGGAGCTCGCAAAGCTCACTGAGGTAGTCATGGACGCCATTGAGGGCAGCAAGGGCGGCTACACTCACATCTCCCATATGCCCAAAAAAGACGGGGAATATGTCTGGGTGCGCATGGTGGCTACCTTTGCCGACGAGTACATCGACGGTTATCAGGTCTCCTACACCGTCATGACTGACATCAACGACCTGGTGCTCATGCAGAAGGCCCAGACCGTCACCTACAACGCCCTGCCCGGCTTTGTGGCCAAGTTTCACATTGACAAAGACTTCGGGCTCACCCTTCTGGAGGCAAACGCGCGCTACACCGCCTTCTTCGGTGATGATTGCTGGGACACCGGGGCAGACCCGCTTTTTCTGCAGAACTACGCTCAAAACCAGCAGGCCATCGAGGCCAGCCGCGAGAAAATCCTGTCCGGCCAGCCCATCAGCCTGGGCCTCACCGTCAAAGGTGTGGATGGCCGCGAGGCCAGGCTCCAGGTCAACGCCTCCTGCGTGGACTGGCAGAACCAGGAGCCCATCTACCTGGCCATCTTCATCGACATCACCGATGTGACCGAGCTCCGGGAAATGCAGCAAAAGCTGGAGGCACAGGCCGCTGAGCTCAAGGAGGCCCTGACCGCCGCCGAGCAGGCCAGCCGCGCCAAGTCCGACTTTCTGTCCAGCATGAGCCACGATATCCGCACGCCCATGAACGCCATTGTGGGCATGACCGAGATCGCCAGAATACACCTCGACGACCCAGGCCGCGTGGAAAACTGCCTCGACAAGATCGCCCTCTCCAGCCAGCACCTCCTCGGTCTCATCAACGACGTGCTGGACATGTCCGCCATCGAGAGCGGCAGCATGGCCCTGAGCAACAGCGCCTTCTCCCTGCCCGATTTCATGGAGAATATCGTGGCCATCATCCAGCCCGCCGCAGCCGAGAAGCGCCAGCACCTGTTTATCCGAACCTTTGGCGTAGAGCACGAGCACCTTTACGCAGACCCACTGCGCCTCAAGCAGATCTTTATCAACATCCTGTCCAACGCGGTCAAGTTTACACCCGAAGAGGGCAGCATCACTCTGACTCTGGAGGAATTTCCCGCTGCCCGTGAGGGCTGCGGTCAGTTCCGCTTCACCTTTGCCGACACCGGCATGGGCATGACCGATGCGTTTATGACCCACATCTTCGATTCCTTCACACGGGAGCGCGACAGCCGGGTGGATAAGACTGAGGGCAGCGGCCTGGGCATGGCCATCACCAAACGGATCGTGGACATGATGGGCGGCCGTATCACGGTCCGCAGCGCTGAGGGCAAAGGCAGCACTTTTGTGGTCTACCTCTCCCTGCACATCGAGGAGAACCCAGCCTGCTACCCAGCGCTGCCGCCCCTGCGGGTACTCATTGCCGACGACGACGAGCTCATGTGCGAGTATGCCGCCCAGACCCTGGACGCACTGGGCATTGACGCCGAGTGTGCCGAGGACGGCGAGGACACGGTTCGGCAGATCATAAGCGCCCACGATGCCGGACAAAGCTTCGACGTCCTGATCCTGGACTGGAAGATGCCCGGCGTCGACGGACTCGAGGTCACCCGCCAGATCCGTGCTCGAATCGGGGAAGAGCTCCCCATTCTTATCGCCTCCTCCTACGACTGGGCCGACATAAAAAAAGAGGCGTTGAGCGCCGGCGCCAACGATTTTATCTCAAAGCCCCTGTTCAAATCCACCCTCTGCCATACCCTCAAGCGGCTGATCTATGCAGAAAACAGCCCCATCGCTGATAAAGAAAAGAAGCCCCAGTACAACTTTGGCGGCAGACGGTTCCTGCTGGTAGAAGACAATGCGCTCAACCAGGAGATCGGGGTTGAGCTCCTCTCCCAGGCCGGCGCCATTGTGGAGTGCGCTGATGACGGCATCCAGGGCTGCGAAAAGTTCGCCCAGTCCCCGCCTGGCTACTATAGCCTGATCCTCATGGACGTGCAGATGCCTGTCATGAACGGCTATGAGGCCACCCAGAAGATCCGGGCGCTGCCCCGGGCCGACGCCCGCGCTGTGCCCATCATCGCAATGACTGCCGACGCCTTCGCGGCTGACATCGAAAAGGCCCGGGAGTCCGGAATGGACGGCCATCTCGCCAAGCCGCTGGACCTCCCGCTCATGCTGCAGGAGCTCAGTAAGCTGCTGTGATTTTTACCGATATTGTATCAGCATTACTTTTTGGTATAGCGGACTGTATTGTTTTTAATCGGGAAAAATGATAGAATAGATAAAATAATCAATTTTAAAGGAGAATCGCTCATGGCAGCAAAACCCCCGTACACGCCCAATATCATAACGGCCGCAGCGTCTGAGTTGCTCTCCGACGGCATTGCCTGCTTCCAGTCAGACGACGCCCTGACCCCGCGCTACCTGAACCCCAGCCTCATGGACTTTCTGGGTGTGAGCGCACTGCCGGGTTCCCTCGCGTCCTATATGGAGGAGGAAGATCTTCCCGCTTTTAAACAGTTCCTAAACCACCTTAAACCCGGCGAGACCGCACGCACCTGCCAACGGCTGGCGGACTCTAAGGGCGGCCTGACCTGGGTCTGCGCCTCCTGCCAGCTGGTTTCAGGGCCCGATGACACACCCGCTGTTATCCTCTGCCAGTTTGCGGATCTCCAGTACCTGAAGCGCAGCCAGAGCGCCAGCAACGCCGACCGGGTGCCCTGCGGCGTGTTCAAAACCCTGACCGATGAGGATCTGACCCTGCTGTACGCCAACAGTTTTTTCTACCAGACCTATGGCTACACCCGGGAGAGCGCCGAGGCCGCGGGCTTTACAAACTGCCGGCGCATTGTCATGCCAAATGAGTATCCTCAGCTCCGCCAGAAGATCGGCCACTACATCGACACGGGCGTTTACGCCTTTGAGCTGGAAAACCACTGCGTGACCATTGACCGCAAAGCCATCTGGGTGCTGGTCCGCTGCCAGTACAACCCCCAGGAGGACACCCTTTTCGGCGCGGTCTTTGACATCACGGACCGCAAGGCCGCCGAGGAGGCCCTGCGCATCAGTGAGGAAGAAAACCGGATCGCCCTGCGCCACTCCGACAAATTCATCGGCCGGTATGACCTGCGGACCAGAACCCTGACCCGCACCGGCGAGGCCGCCCGGCTGCTGGGCCTGCCCGAGAGCACACGCGATGTCCCGGACGGCGCCATCGAAAGCGGTATCGTGGCTCAGGAGAGCGCCGCGGATTATGCGCGTTTTTTTAAGGACATACTGGACGGCAGGCCCGAGGGCCACACCTCGGTCAAGCTGCGCACCACCACAAAGAATGCCTACTCCTGGTTCAACGCGGATTATTCACTGGTCTATGACACTGACGGCAGTCCCATCACCGCCATCCTCACCTACTTTGACAGCACCGACCTGCACGAGCGCGAAGTGGCCTACGAGCGGTGGGCCAGGACCTATGAGCAGAAGCGTGAGAACTGCATCGCCTACTACGAGTTCAACCTGACCGCCGACGTCCTTGAAAAATATGAGGGGCAGACCAAGGGGGATATTCCCACAGGTTATACCCACAGCCTCCTCTCTCTGGCCCAGTTTACCGCCGACCTGTACACCGTGCCCGAGGACCGCAAGAAATTCGTGCGTTTCTTTAACCGTGACCACCTGCTGGAAAAACACCGCGCGGGCAATGACGAGCTCTCCCTTGATTACCGCCGTTACAACCGGGCAGGCGGCGTTTTCTGGGCCAGGGCTGATGCTCAGATGGTGGACGACCCCTTTGTTGGCGTTGTGCGTCTCTTTGTGCTCATCCAGGATGTGGACAGCGAAAAGCGGCGGTCCCTTGAGCTGCGCCGCCTCTCCCAGACCGACCCGCTCACCGGCCTCTATAACCGCGCCACGCTGGTCAAGCGTCTTGGCCGTGTGCTGCGCCGCGGCACAGCCGCCAGCCATGCCCTCATCATTCTGGACATCGACCATTTCAAGGAGCTCAACGACACCTACGGCCACCAGTTCGGCGACACTGTCCTCATCGAGGTGGCTGCCGCCCTGAAGGACTGCCTGCGCAGCAATGACTTCTCCGGCCGCCTGGGCGGCGACGAGTTCATGATCTTCATGCGCGGACTGTCCGACACGGCCATTATTAGAGAACGCCTGAACGTGCTGAGGGACCGGCTTTATAATCTGGACCTGACCAACACCCCGCTCACCATCAGCATCGGTATCGCCTTCTTCCCCGCCCACGGCAAAAGCTTCCAGGAGCTTTACGACCGGGCCGATACGGCCCTTTACGAGGCCAAGCGGCAGGGACGGGATCAAATCGTATTTTATGAATGAGTTGAAACAGATAAAAGCAGGAGACGAATTTCCGTCCCCCGAAAAAGCGTAGGTTCGTGCCCCAAAGTTATTCTAACTTTGGACTCACCGTCATTCTCCATTCTGCATTCTCAATTCTTCATTGAAATTGCTTCTTGCTTTAATCTAGCAGCCATCTTTTAACTTTGCCTACAATCTAAAAAAGGGCCAATGGCCCTTTTTTTATTGCAGCTCTGCGTAATCCTTGAGGAAAACATCGATGGCCGCCTTAATCTTCTCACAGCCGCCCACCTCGTCAGACTCGATGTTTAACGGGATGATGGGGTCGTGGAGGGACATGCGCATCAGGCACCAGCCGTTGCCGGCATCCTCACCGCAGTCCACACGGATGCCCTCAAAATTGGGCTCCACAATGGTCCAGCCTGGCTGTTCCTCCGCGAATTTACGGAAGCCGTCCAGCACCTCCTGGCCGTAGGCCCTGAAGTCCTCCGCCGTGATTTTGAAGCGGTACTCTCTGGCCTCGGCGGGCTCCTTGAGATCCTTCAGGAACACAGAGAGCGGCTTGCCCTCCCGGTGCAGCTGGGCGAACTTGATGAGCGCCATGGTGACCAGGTAAGCGCCGTCGTCCAGGAAGTAATTTTCCCTGATGGCCCCGTGACCGCTGGTTTCCATGGCCAGGTGGGTTTTCACGCCGTGCTCGTTCAGGCGGACCGCCTCATTGATGACGTTCTTGTAGCCGCGTTTAAAGCGGTGGTGGTGTCCGCCAAGGCCCTCGATGTACTCGGTCAGTCCTGTGGAGGTGACGGAGTCGGTGACGATGGTGGTGCCCGGGTATTTTTCCAGCAGCATGCTGGCAATAAAGGCGATGAAGCCATTGCGGTTGATGGCGTCGCCCTTTTCGTCGATGACGGCAGAGCGGTCCACGTCGGTGTCAAAGATGATGCCCATGTCGGCCTTGCTGTCAATCACCGCCTGGCAGATGGCGTCAATGGCGTCCGGGTCCTCCGGATTGGGGATGTGGTTCGGGAAGTGTCCGTCCGGGTCCAGAAACTGGCTGCCCCTGGTATCGGCGCCCAGCGGGGCCAGCACGCCGTCGGCAAAGAAGCCGCCCGCGCCGTTGCCCGCGTCCACAATGATGCGTGCGCCCTTAAGAGGTGTTTCCTCCCCAGTGGCCTCGCGGATCATGGCAACAATGTTGGCCGCGTACCTGGGAATAAAGGCGTAGTCCTCACGCCTGCCGCCGATTTTAAAATCGGTGACGATGGTTTCCGCCTGTTCGAGGATCTCTGCGATGTCCTCCTTGTTCAGGCCGCCGTCTTTGGTAAACAGCTTGATGCCATTGCGGTTAAAGGGCAGGTGGCTGGCGGTGATCATGACCGCGCCGTCGCAGTCCATCTCCGGGTCCAGGGTGGTCATGAACATGGCTGGCGTGGTGGCAATGCCGCAGTCATACACATGGTCCCCGTCCGATACCAGTCCCAGGCAGACGGCCTGTGCCAGGTTCGGCCCGGTCAGCCGGCTGTCGCGGCCCACAGCCACGCTCAGGCTGTCCTTTCCGGTTTTCGCCTTCAGCCATTTGCTGAAGGAGTAGGCGATCTTCATGGCCATGTCCTGCGTCAGGTTAATGCTCTCGCCCTCAACCCCCTCCATGGCAATCCCGCGGATATCTGAGCCGTTCTGCAGTTTGGTGATGTTTTGTATTTCCATTCTTTTTCCCCTTTCTTAATCAGCTGGAGTCAGTATAAATGACAAAATGGAGAATTGAGAATGCAGAATGGAGAATTAAAGGTCCAAATTTGTCAAAGACAAATTTGATTAAAACTTAAATCCGCTGTGCGGATTTATTCCAATAATTCTCCATTCTCAATTCTGCATTCTCCATTCATTTCAGTCCACGATTGGCTTTCCGTCAGCATCGACCTGGTTGGTGGCCAGGGTGGCGCACATGACAGCCTTGATGGTGTGCATGCGGTTCTCGGCTTCGTCAAAGACCTTGGAAGCAGGGCTTCTGAATACCTCATCAGTCACCTCCTGCTCGGTCAGGCCAAAGCGTTCGTGCACGTCCTTTGCCACATCGGTGTTCAGGTCGTGGAAGGACGGCAGGCAGTGGAGGAAAATCACGTCCGGGTTGCCGGTGGCTTCCATCATTTCCGCGTTGACCTGATAAGGCGCCAGCAGCTTGATGCGCTCTGCCATCTGGTCCTCCTCGCCCATGGAGACCCACACATCGGTGTAGATGGCGTCCGCGCCCTTCACACCCGTCTTAATATCGTCGGTCAGGGTAATGCTGCCGCCGGTTTCCTCACAGATGGCGCGCATTTCTGCCACCAGGCTTTCTTCCGGGAACAACACCTTGGGCGCCACTGCCACAAAGTGCATGCCCAGCTTGGCGCAGCCGATCATCAGGGAGTTGCCCATATTGTTGCGGGCGTCGCCCACATAGACCAGGCGGCGTCCTGCCAGCTCTCCAAAGTTTTCCTGGATGGTGAGCATATCGGCTAAAATCTGGGTGGGGTGGTAGGTGTCGGTCAGGCCGTTCCATACTGGCACGCCGGAGAATTCTGCCAGCGCTTCCACGGTTTCCTGCTTAAAGCCGCGGAACTCGATGCCGTCGTAAAAGCGGCCCAGCACTTTGGCGGTGTCCTCGATGGATTCTTTTTTGCCCATCTGGCTGTTGGTCAGGAAGGTCACGCAGGCGCCCTCGTCAAAGCCCGCGACCTCAAAGGCGCAGCGTGTACGGGTGGATGTTTTTTCAAACAGCAGCACGATGTTTTTGCCGGCGAGCAGCCTGCCCGGACGGCCTTCTTTTTTCTTCTTCTTCAGCGCGGCGGCATAGTCTAACATAAAGTTTATTTCTTCTGGCGTAAAATCCTTTAATGTCAGGAAGCTACGGCCCTTTAAATTAATCCCCATCGGAATTCCTCCTCATTTATCGTCATTATTTGCCTTTATTTTACCCTAACCACCGCGTTTAAGCAATGCTTTATCGTTTGCAGTTGTTCGGGCCTTCAGATTGATCCGCTCTGAATGCGGTAAAAAAAAGACGTTATCGGTAAAAAGCTTGTTTAGCTATTAATGGTGATTTATAATCAAACATAAGTGCGCAAACACTTAAAATACTTTATCAAGGGAGTTAAAATGATGAAAGGTAAAACTTATTTGAAGGTAACCGGTATTCTGCTGTTGATCGGCGGCATTATCGGTGTTTTATGCTATGGGCTGCTCGCGCTGCTGATGGGAGTTGCCGTTGTGGACCAGGGCGCTGGCAGCGGCGCTGTTTCGGTAACACTCATCGTCGTTATCTATCTGATCGCCGCTATTATCCAGCTGGTCGCGGGCGTGATGGGCATCAAGGGCTGTAATAAATCTGACAAGGCGGACGGATGCTTTAAAATCGGTATTGTTGTCTTAATTATTTCCATCCTCGCCGCCATTGTCAACATGGCCGGAGCGGGCTTCACCTTTTCCGGGATTCTATACGCACTGCTCGGTCTGGTGGTTCCAGGCTTATACATCTACGGCGCCAAGCTGAACAGGGATTCCCTGCCAATAACTTAAAATGTTAAAAAACCCGCTGCGGCTCACGCCACAGTGGGTTTTTATTGTTTAGCCGCGTTTTTTAAGAACCAGTGCGGAGCCGCCTGCCAGCGCTGCCAGCAGTACCAGTGACAAGCCTGCGCTGTAGGGCGTCCCGGTTGCCGGATTGCCCGGGGTGGTGCCCGTGGTGGTGTCCGCAGTGGTGCCGCTGTCCGGCCCGGCCTTCTGGGTCAGGGTGATTTTCACCAGCTCGCTGCTGCTCGCGATATGGGCTTTTTCCCGGCCGTCCCGGTTGTAGAACGCGCGAACGTAGTAGCTGCCCGCCGCGGGAGTCTGGGCGATGTTTTTGCCCTCTGCGTCGGTGTAGGCTTCAAAGCTCAGCAGGCCGCTGTCCTGGTCAAGCTTAATGACCCGGCCGTCTTTATCCCTGACGGTGGTAGCCCTGATCATGTCTTTGTCCAGGCTCTGGGTATCGGACACGTCGTAGCTGCCCTTGAGGGCTGAAGCGTTGATCTCTGTGGTGGTGGGCATCATCAGGGTGTAGGTGTAGGAGACGCTGGTGAACTGAAGATCCTGGGCCTGATGGGCGTCATTGGGGGTGAAGGCAACATTCAGGCTGTAGGTTCCCGGCTCGGTGGGCGCTCTGTCCAAAAGCCTACCATCATCAACACTGTAGTATTTCAGGCTGATTTCATCCTTGTCGTAAGCGATATTCTTATAGCCTTCCGGGTCCAGGTAGGTCACAATAACAGCCCTGTCCTTTGCCAGCAGCGCCTGCAGGGCGTCGTTTGACTCGAAGTAATTGGAACCCGAATCATAGCTCAGCCCGTCAATCCGGACGCCGGTAGCTACTCTGCCAATGGTGAAGGAGCTGCTGGTGATTTCGCCATAATAAAAACCGCTGGTATCCTCGACAGAGACCTGCGCGGTTTTGCCGATATCCGCCTTGGTCAGCTCCAGGGTGTCGCCCGGAACAGTGGTGGCTGCCCCGTCTTTATCGGTGAGGGTCCAGGTGTAATTAAGCTTGAGCAGAGCCGCGTCGATGCCCTCCGCGGGCCTGAAATCCGCGCGCACACTGCCCTGGGAGACAGAAATCTCAGACGGGAAGTTCGCGAAATCGCCTTTCAGCTCAGCTCTTGTGATGATGAAACCCACTGCGCCTGAGCTTCCGCAGGTGATGGTCTGGGCAGCGCGGTCTTCCTCGCCAGCGTAGCTCACGTTGAGCGTGTAATCCCCCGGCTGGGTCGGCGGCGTCTGGAGCACGTCCATATAATGGGTGTAGGTGGTGGTCAGCTTGCCTTCGGCCGGCGTGATCACCTTATCGTCCTCGTCTTTCACGGTGATGGTGACCTTGCCAAGACCGCCTTCGGCCTGCGGGTCTCTGCCGGTGTAAGGGTAGCTGTTATGCTCGATATTAACCGACACGTATGTTTCAAGCACTCTGGCGGTTTCCAGCCTGCCGTCTTTCAGATAGGGGGTGTAGGTCTGAGGGTCACTGCCATCCTCAAAGAAATAACAAAAGCTGTTAGCAGCCGTCTCGCTCAGCGCGCCCGACGCCGCAACAGCCAGCACGGCCGGGTTCTCAAATATCAGCGGATAGGCCGCATACACCCTGCTGACTACGCTGCTGCTGAAATCCTCAGCCAGTATGATGGGTTTCTTTGCGAGCATGATGTACGCAATGTCGGTTTTGCCGGCCAGGGTAACCTGGGCGGCAAGCATGACGTTTAACAGGTTATCGACCGACGAGTCGCTGATCAGCAGCTCCGAGCCGTAGTTTTCAATGATGTCGACAGACGAGCCGTGTACCTGCACGTTTGGGCTGAGGCTCGCAATGCCATATACCTCACAGCCGTCAAAAGAAGCGGCGCACTCATCTAAGATACCCACGATCGGCAGGGCCGCGCCCGTGGCTTTCAGGGCCGCGCTGTCCGAAACGCCCACGAGTGCCGGAGTCTCCCCGTCTGATGTTCCGGTGACCGCCGCGCCTGTGATGTTCAGCATGGCGTTGTTTTTCGCGTTAATACTGCAGTTTTCCAGTGTGGTGCCAGCTTTCAGGCTTAAGACGCTGTTCATCCTGACATTGATGATGCCATCGACCCCTTCCGGCGCTGTCAGGGTAATGCTGTGGCCCGCGCCGTCAACGGTCAGCTGATTTTCATCATAAAGGGTAAAAAACGATCTCGATGATGTGTCCGCACTTAAGCTCACAGTATAATCCCCGTTGGCCGTCAGGGTCACGCTGCCGTGAACCACGATGGTACCCTCTACCACCGCGTCCCCGGTTAAGGTGATGGTCGCGGTCTGGCCGTCTTTTATGGAAGCGAAGGCCTCCTCAAGGGTACCGTAGGTGACGTCCGCGCCTGCCTGGCGGCTCTGAGCACCAGTTGTCACGGTGCACACAGGCGCTCCTGCCGCAGGGGCCTCATCAGCCTTATTTTGAGCCGCCGGGGCTTCTTCCTTCGCGGGCGCTTCAGCCGCCGGGGCTCCGTCCATTTCCTCCAGCGCCCTGGTGATCTCGGGCAGCATGAGGCTGTTCTCAAGCGCTTCGGCGGCTTTATCAGCGATCTCGCTGCTCTCAACGGCGGCGGTATCCGCCACTGGGCTTCCGGCTGTGCCCGCCGCCAGGGCCGGCACACTCGAGCAGACCAGCGTCACGGGGATGATCACCGCTGACAGGGCTGACGCCAGGCGTGTTCTCAATTTCTTTGACATTTTTACCTCCAATATTTCTCCTAAAGATAGATAGAATATATTTCAGTCTATAGACAAAGTCAAAATATCGTTGTAAAGTTAAAGCAAGAGACGATTTCAATGGAGAATTGAGAATGCAGAATGGAGAATTAGAGGAACAAAATGCTGCGCATTTTGAATAAAATAGAGGCCACAGGTCGCTGTCTTAATCGCTTTTGCGGTAGCAAAAGGGGCCTTTCATTCTCCATTTTCAATTCTCCATTCTCAATTAATCGTCCTCTTTTTAACGCTTTGCCTGTTAATGACAGCATTTGTCTACACTCTGAATATACTTCTATTCTATCTTAACACGTTTTCAGGAAATAAAAGTTCAAGATTCCTTCAAGAATTTAAGCAGTGGTTTCCTCTCCTCCAATCACAAAAAAGCCCGGGTGCGGGCCCGGGCTTTTTATGAATCAGGCGGACGGCTCCATACGTTCGCCTGTGTCTGCTATTGTGCGTCGTCCACCTTTAAGGCGTGGAAGATGTTGGAGGTGTCCACGCTCTGGGACAGGTCCAGCGTCACGCTGACGCGGGCCCCCACCTGGTAGTTCTGGCTGTTAACCTCTGCGTTCATGGTCTCAAACATGATCTCGGTGTTGTCGTCTGTGGTCAGATCCAGAGTATTCATGGAGGCTGACGCGATCACGCCTGTGATCACAGACCGGTCGCCGGCGTTCAGCTCTGAATCGCTCACGCTCAGCACCACCACGCTTTCATAGGCCTGGAGGTCGCCGGTGTAGGTGACGGTCACCTCGTTGCCGGTCAGGATGCCGCTTACATAGCTGTGCTGGGCATCGGTCACGTTCAGCGGGTAATCGGCGCCGTTGGCGAAAATAACGAGCTCGCCATCCGCGTAGCTCACCACATAGCCGGTGAGGGTCTTGACCTCAGGCTCGGGAGTGGGCTCTGGCGTCGGTTCTGGTGTTGGCTCTGGTGTTGGCTCTGGTGTCGGTGCTGGCGTTGGCTCTGGTGTCGGGGCCGGTGTCGGCTCTGGCGTCGGTGCTGGCGCCGGCGTGGGTACCGGGGTCGGCTTTGGCGTCGGCTGGGCGCTTGGCTGCGCCGGCTGTGACGGGCTCGGCTGCGGCTTGGCCGGAGCGGGCGAACTTGGGCTCGCGGGCTGTGTGGTGGTTAAATACTGGGAATAGACAAAGGCGTCCTTTCCGTTGTAGTTCACTCTGGACCAGCCGTTTTCGCAAACACCGGTACGGGTGATCTCATTGCCAGGCGCCAGATCGCCCAGCACGTTGGAATCGGTGGTGTAGGACTCCCGCACGTGTACGGTGTCGGTGGCCCACACCTTTTCGTCCGCGGCTTTAATCTCAACCTTGGCAGGCTCCTGGGCCTTTTTTATGTTCTCATCATTGTCCACAATTTCAAGAACCCTGACGCCAGTGGCATCTGTGCCATTGATCTCACCCACATATTTTACCTGAACCCAGTTGCCGTTTTCGATGCCGTTCTTATACGCCTGCCGGGCCCCCGCGGTGTTAAAGCTGTACTCGGTGCCGTCAGGCTCCTTGAGGGTGAGGGAGTGCTGGGTCAGGTTCCGGACCGTCCCCACCATGGTCTGCTCCTTCGGCGCGGCGGAGCCCTTGTCCTTGATCTCTGTCACGGTGACGCCGCTGGTGTCCGTGCCCTCGATGGTGCCGTCATATAAAATGGTGACCTTGTCACCGGACAGCATGTTTGTGCAGCTGACGGTCGCCTTTGAAAGGTCAAAGGCCAGCTCGCTTCCATCATTTCGCGTCACCACCAGGGTTCCGGACGCGTAGCTTTTCAGCACGCCGTCCACACTGCCAGTGCTCGAAGCTCCCTGCTGGGCACTGTCCGTTTTCGCGCAGGCCGTAAAGGATACCGCTAAAAGTACACACAGTAAAATCCCGAGGATTTTTGTCTTTTTCAATTCTTATCTCTCCTTTTATGCGATCCTCCTTCCATACCTGACCCTATTATATAATAGAATTCGCTTTGCGGCCACCAATTTCAGCCAATAAAAAACCGCTGAGCGCAATATCAGCGGTTTTTACTTATTTTTGTTGTTTATTACGGTTAAGGAAAGGCCGTGTGCTCCCGCAATCATTTGCCCTCATGGCGCTTTTTTATTTCAGCGGATCGCGGTTAAGGGGCATGGTCATACACCGCGGGCCCCCACGGCCGCGCACCAGCTCGGAAGCTTCAATACTGATGACGTCAATGCCGTTTTCGGCCAGCACCTCGTTGGAGCGCTCATTCCGCCCGTAGGCCACAATGACCCCCGGGGCGATGGCCAGGGTATTGGTGCTGTCATTCCACTGCTCTCTGGCCGCGGCCACCGGATTGCCGCCGCCGCTTTCAATGAGCTTTATGCTCGTGAGGTTCAGGGCCCGTCTCAGGGCGTCGTGCAGGCTGTCGATGTGCTCGTAGCGCATATGCCCCTTGCTGCCCCGGCGGATCATCACAGTTTCCACGTGGTCCAGAATGCCCGGGTACACGGTAAATTTATCGTAATCCACCATGGTAAAAACCGTGTCCAGGTGCATGAAGGCCCGGTCCTTGGGAATCTTGACGGCCAGCACGCCCTCCAGGGCCGGGTTGTCCTCGAACAGCCGCTTTGCCAGCTCCTCGACACCCTGCACCTGGGTCCGCTCGCTGCACCCCACCGCCACCACAGTCGGGCTGAGGATCAGGATATCCCCGCCCTCCACCGAGAAGAATTTGTCATACTCATAATAGGTTTTCCCCCCGCAGGAGGCGAACAGCGGATGATTCTTGTAAATGTAGTGCATGTACAGGCTTTCCCGCTTGCGCACCTCGGTGGCCATGGAACTGATGCTCATGCCGTCGCCGATGGTGACCGCCGGGTCACGCATAAAGTACAGGTTTGGCAGCGGGTTCATGTAAAAGGCATAGGGCTCGGATTCGTTGATATAATCCGAGAGCACCCGCTCCCGTTCCACATGGTCCAGCTCCTTCTGGAGCACGCCGGCGATCAGCGATTCCGCCAGCTTGCAGTCCTCCATGGAAAGCAGGTATTCCTGCAAAAATCCATCAATGTAATTGCCCGAGGACGGGTTCTGGTCGATGACATCACGCACCAGGTTTTCGCGCACCTGTGCGTCAGCCAGAATATCGGTCAGCAGCTGCTCCACGTAATACACGTGGATACCGCGCCCGGTGAGCACCCCCGCAAAGGCGTCGTGCTCCTCCTGCATGCGCCTGAGCCAAGGGATATCCTCGAAGAGGACCTCCTTGAGCACGTTGGGCACAATGCGCTCAAGCTCCTTGCCTGGCCGGTGCAAAAGGACGGCGTTAAGCTTTCCGATCTCCGACTGTATATTCAGTAGCTTTTCTTCCATTCACTTGTTCTCCAATCTTTCTGCAATTCTTATATTATACCCTCTTTGCCTTAAAAGAAAAACAAATAAAACGGCGCCCTCGCAGACGGATGTCTAAAACTTAACATCCGCCTGCGAGGGCGCCGTCTACGGGCTTTCAACTGCCAAAATTTGGCATCAAAAAAGAAGAATACGCGATTCTTCCCCTTCGTTTGAGCTTATGCGGGTTTAATCAAAATGTCAGTGGGATACTTAGTAGCTGAAAGCACCTTCAACTTCGTCTACTAATGCAATTTTAACGCTTTTTGTGAGGACATCGGAATATGAGAAGGATAATCTCTGAGTCGGCCGTTTATCTTCCTTTACGCTGACGGTAAAGATGCTTGGGTAAGTCCCTTCAATAACGCCTTCTTTTTGATAGAGCTTTTTCTTGCTCTTATGGGCTTCCAGTTTTACTCTTTTTCCACGATAGTTTTCAACCTCACGCTTGACGTCCATAATTGTCGCTTTTTGTTTCTGCATGAACTTCACCTCGTTTGTGGATTTACATCTTAGTCATTATAACACGATTCCTCCAAAAAGTAAAGTATAATTATAGCAGTCTTAATTATCATTGTCAATATGTAAATGCACTTTTTATTTTCAAAATGTTTCTCGTTTACATCCGCTTCTATATGTTGTGTAATGGTTTTACAGAATAACCGGATATAGAAATCTTTTGGGACTCCAACCGGTTTTTTAACGCAAATATTTTTATGCTTAATTTTCACCTTATTTGTTAAAAAGTATCACTGTTTTATCACGCAAACCATATAACTATTTTCTGATTTTTTGAACAAAATTTCATTTTCGCTCCTCTTTTGCTTGTAAAAACAAGCCTTTTAATCTATAATAGAGGTTAAAGGACATTTTTGTTCATCGTCTAAGGATTAAACAGACGATCACTTTGAAAAAATGCATTGGAGATAAGGACAATGAACACAGACCAGCGTTTACTACAGGCAATTGCCAAACTATATTATGAAGAGGGACGGACCCAGTCCGAAATCGCCACCCAGTTCAGCATTTCCCGTCCCAAGGTGTCGCGAAAGCTGGCGGAAGCGCGGGAACGCGGCATCGTCAAGATTTTCATCGATGACGCCATCGACGACATCAGCGAGATGGAGCAGCAGCTCCTGACTGCCTTCCACCTCAAGGGCGCCCGTGTGGCCTCGGTGCCGGAGGACGACGTGGAGCTGGCCATCCAGCTGACTGCCCGCCTGGGCGCGCAGTTTCTTAAGGCTTTCCTGAACCCCGGCGACCATATCGGTGTGAACTGGGGCTGGACGCTCTTTGAGCTCTCCAAGGAATTCCCGGACTTTGCCCTGCCGGACTGCTCCCTGGTCCAGCTCTCCGGCGCGGTTGACAACGCCAACTGCCGCAGCTTTGCCCATGAGATCATCAGCAACCTGTCCCAGAAGCTCGGCGCGGAGAGCGCCTTCTGCCTGCCCTGCCCGGCGCTGGTGGAAAGCCCGATCATCCTCGATATCCTCCTGCACGACGCCAAGGTCCGCAGCCTGCTGGAACGGGTGGAGGCCTGCAATAAGCTCTTTGTCAACATCGCGACCCCGGATGAGGATTCCTGCCTCTACCAGGCCGGATACCTGAACGATGAGAATATTGCCCGCCTGAAAGACGTGGGGGCCGTTGGCAGTATCTGCAGCCGTTTCTTTGACAAAAACGGCAATATCTGCGATCCTGAGCTCGATAAGCGCACGGTCGGCGTCTCACTGGACGCCATTAAAAACGCCGAGTGTGTGCTGGCATGCATTGTCGGCCGCCAGAAAGCCCGTGCGGTTTACTACGCCCTCAAGGCCGGCTGGATCGACGTCCTGGTCACCGACTCCCTGACCGCCGAGCGGGTCATTGACCTGGCGAAGCGGGAGGGCGTGCTGTAAACAGAAAAAGAACTGCCCGTTCGGGACAGTTCTTTTTTAATGCACACTCACCGCAAGCTCCCCTTTGAGCCCCAGTGGTCCAACTCCAGAATATTGAGATAGATCTGGTTTCCGGCATAACCCAGCTGTTCCTCAAAAAGCTCAAAAAGCTTTTCGGTGTAGGCCCTCAGGTACGGCTCAGGCGTTTTGCCGTAAAGGCGTGTCTCCATGAAAGCGCAGGCTGCCGGCTCGCCGCCGCGGTAAAGGCTGCGGCCGTCGTCGATCTGCACAATGGCCCGGTCTCCGGGCTTACCGGGCAGCATGGGCACCAGGGCCGCAACCCCGGCGGCCAGGGTCCGCTTTTCCTCATCGGTTAATTTCTTTGAAAGACTGATCTGTATGTAAGGCATTCTCTTTCTCCTCCTCTCTGCTGTGCGCCATCAGCACACTGCTGCCGAGGGCGATTCCCAGCGCGTCGGACAGAACCTCGCACTTGGAGCGGAACAGGTAAAACACCTTTTCAGGAAAATCCTCACCGCCAAAATCGCTCTCGTAATTGGCCAATCCCTTGAGGATGATCATATCCGCTTTCCGGAGGTTTTCCAAGGCTTCCCGGGACATATACCGGGGGTGCAGGCCAATGCAGTCGGTTCCGGTGTCCAGGATCTCCCCCTCCCTGTCAAGCCCTGCCATCCGCGCGTCCTCCTCCAGAGCATCGTTATAGATGGGGCCGCCCTTGACCATCACGCTTACCGCCAGCGGCGCCAGCCCGCGCGCCCGGCGCCATTGGCCGAGCACCTCGAGCAGCAGGCGGTCCAGCACGATCTCTCCGGCGTTGTCGGTGACCAGCGTCAGCGTGCCCGCGGCCAGCAGGCGTTCTCTGAACGGCGCGTAGTCGTCGATGGCAAAGGGCTCCTCCATGCTCTTTTCAAGGGCTCCGGCCACGTCAAACTCGTCGGCAAAGGACACATCAATAATGTTGCCGCTGGCCGCGGCCCTGAGGGCATACAGCAGCGGGTCGTCCTTCTGCTCCACTGCCCGCCGGATTTCGGGAAGCAGGCGCAGCATCTGCCCATTCTGCTTTTTCCGCACCGCCCTCAGAGGATCAGGGTCGCCCAGAGCATCACAGAACAGGCGGAACATCTGGGAACCGGAAACCCCGGCATGGATGTGGATGCTCTGCCGACTCACCAGGTCGATCTCCTTTCTCAAAATTTCGTTCTGTTTTTCCACGGGCAGCTTAAACAGCTCGAACTGGCGCAGCAGAAAACCAAGCTGGCAGCGTGCCAGACATAAAAAATGCATGGGTGCTCCTTTCTGAGTAAAAAACCGGCTTTGGAAAAAGCCGGTTTTTGTTTATAAGTAATAGAGGGTTACGGGCGCAGGGCTATCCCTGGAAGCCGTGTTTTTTGAGGAACTCGGTCCGCGCTTCCCAGGCAGGGAACAGCGCGTAGGGGATGGCCTTGTAGACCTCGTACAGGTCGGCGTAGATACTCACATTCTTCGCAATGGGCTCGTAGACGCGTTCCACCTTGCAGAAGGCCTCGGAGGCTTCCTGCCAGCTGCCGAAATAGCCAGCCGCCAGGGCCGCGTTCCAGGCCACGCCCTTAGCGCCGAACTCGGTACCGCCGGGCAGGCTGATGGGCGCGTTGCAGATGTCCGCGAAGATCTGGCACCACACCGGGCTCTTAGAGCCGCCGCCGGACAGGCGGATATCGCTTACCGGGTAGGTGTAGGCGTCCAGGCAGTGCTTGTTGGCGAAGGCCATGCCCTCGTACACAGCACGCTGCATGACATGGCGGTCGCTGTGGAGGTTCAGGCCGAAGAAGTTGCCCCGGGCGTTGGTGTTGGTAAAGGGCGCGCGTTCTCCCGCCGCGTTCATATAAGGATGGTAGATGGTGCCGTCACAGCCCGGGTTCACCTTGTCGATCACTTCGTCAAAGAGGGCGTAAACACTGCGTCCCTCCTTTTCGGCCTGCAGCTTATCCGCGCAGGTAAAGTTGTTCACAAACCAGTCGCTGTTCGGCGTGCCGGTCAGCGGCGCGATGAGCTGCTGCCATTTGCCCGGTATATTGTGGATGGTCTGGCAGCCCAGCATGGGTGAGTGGGCGAACTTAGGCATGGTCAGCATGATGACGCCAGAGGTTCCCAGGATAATATTGGCCTGTCCGTCGTCCACCGCGCCGACGCCGGCACTGCAGCAGACAACATCCCAGCCGATGGAGGCCACAGGTGTCCCGGCCGCCAGCCCGGTCTGCCGCGCGGCCTGCTCCGTAACGTGCCCGCAGATTTCCCAGGGCTCCTGCAAAGGCAGGAATTTGTCCTTCAGGTCGAGGATTCCCTCAATCTCCATGACCTTGTCGCTGTAGGTGCGGGTTTCGTCGATCTGTGAATAAAAATCGGTGGCGTTGGAGCCAAATTCACCGGTCAGATTATAGCACATCCAGTTGGTGTTCAGGCAGAAGTGGGCTGTGCGTTCCAGCACCTCAGGCTCATGCTCCTTCATCCAGGGCAGCAGGATACCCACATCGCCGGTCATCAGCCAGTTGGCGGTCGCGCCAAAAATCTGCTCCATCTTTCCGCTCTCGATCCATTCCCTGGTCATGCCGGCGCACCGCGCATCGTTCCAGAGAATTCCTTTGCGGGCTGGGCGGTTGTCCTTATCCAGGAAGCAGACCCCCACACCCTTTCCGCCAAGCCCGATGGCCAGCACTTCCTTCTTGTCCACGCCGCATTTCCCCATGAGGTCGCTGATAACGCCTGCGACCTCCTTCCAGTCCACGTCCATGTCGAATTCCGACCAGCCAAAATGTGGCTCCTCCACCGGGGTCGACCGTGAGGCGACGCAGATTTCATTCCCCTGCATATCAAACAAAGCGGCCTTTACCATAGATGTCCCCGAATCAATTCCAATGATATAACCAGTTTTCATCGTATTACTCTCCTATCTCTCCTGTTAAATCACAATCCGCTTAAAGCTTTCCGGCGGCCTTCCAGGCCATGAAAGGCCTCTGAACATCCCAGGTGCCGCCGTCACAAGGCACATTGATCCCGGTGGTGTACTCACAGAGATCCGACGCGAAGAACCAGCAGATCTTGGCGATCTGGTCCGGCGTGCCGAATTCGCGCATGGGGATCTGGTCCAGCTTGGCCTCAGGACGCTCCTCAATGATGTGGTGCACCATCGGGGTGTCGGTGACAGACGGCGCGTAGCCGTTCACGCGGATGCCGTAGGGCGCGCACTCCGCGGCCAGCACGCGGGTCAGTGCAAAGAGCCCGGCCTTGGTGGCGCTGTAGACTCCAAGCCCGAAATCCGGGAACTGCCCCAGGATGGAGTGGGCGTTGATGATACTGCCGTGCCCCTGCTCCTTCATGATTTTAATGGCTGCCCGGCTGGTGTAAACCGGCCCCCGCAGGTTCACGTCGATGAGCAGGTCGGTCACGTCGTCGGTTGCGTCCTCAACGCGCTCTCTGCGGAAGACACCGGCGTTGTTGACCTGGACGTCCAGACGCCCGCCAAAATAACCTCCGATCTGATCATAGGCAGCGTTGACACTCGCGGAGTCTGTGACATTGCACTCGACCGCGATGGCGTCAGCGCCCCTGGCCTTACATTCCTCAGCCACAGCAGCGGCTGTCTCCAGGTTCATATCCAGCACAGCGGCATTGTAGCCGCGTTCGGTAAAGTAGAGCAAAATGGCCCGTCCTATCCCCTGACCGCCGCCGGTGACGGCGATAACAGGTTTTTCGGACGTTGTATTCTTTTGATGATTCATCATATATCTCCTCTCAAATGATCCCCTTAAATCATGCTATTCATCAAAGCTGTCGAGTATCGCCAGGCTGGCCGACACGCCCAGACGGTCAGCGCCGGCTTCGATATTGGCCTTGGCGTCTGCCCATACATGCATCCCCCCAGATGCTTTTACCTGCATGGTGTCTGGAATGCTGGCCTTCATCAGCGCTACGTCGTGCGGGTTGGCGCCGCCGGTGCCAAAGCCTGTGGAGGTCTTGACAAAGTCGGCTCCCGCCTTCGCGGCCATCTGGCAGGCAGTGGTTTTTTCGGCGTCGGTCAGGTAACAGGTCTCAATGATCACCTTGACCAGGGTGCCGTCCGCGGCGTCCACAACAGCCTTGATGTCTCTGTACACGGTATCCTGGTCGCCTGCCTTCAGCGCGCCGACATTGATGACCATGTCCACCTCCTGGGCGCCGCCCGCGATGGCGTCCTCTGTCTCAAAGGCTTTGACGGCCGGGGTGTTGGCCCCCAGCGGAAACCCGATAACGGTGCATACCTTAACCTCTGAGCCCTTCAGAAGCTCTGCCGCCTGTCTTACATTGCAGGGATTGACGCATACCGACGCCGCGCCGATTTCCCTGGCTTCCTCACAAATTTGCGCGATCTGCTCCGGTGTGGCCACAGCCTTGAGCAGGGTGTGGTCCATCATACCAGCTAATTGTTTTTTATCCATACTAAACCTCGTTTCGTTATTCTAATCCGTCACTCAGACCAGCCGAAGCTTTTCCAGGCTTGTCTTTATCTTTTCTTTTTCGTCCTCACTCAGCTCTGCCAGCGGCCTGCGCATATACCCCAGAGGCACACCCATCAACCCGGCGGCGTATTTGTAGCCTGCCACAAAGGGCCCGGTCTTCAGGGCTTCCCGAATGAGCAGAATTTCATTCTGCGCCGCTCGTCCACCTGCAATATCTCCTTCCTCCATGGCGTTTACCAGCTTCAGAACCGCCTTTGGAAAGACCGCGGATATCAGGGATACCACGCCGGCCCCGCCGAGCTGCATGACCGAAAAGGTGGTCGCGTCACTGCCGTTTAAAAACGTCATGGGGCGGTCCGGCCCGATGAGGCGCATGGTGTTCTGAATGTGCACAAAGTCAATGGTGCTCTCCTTGTAGAACTGCATATTGCCATTATGCTTGAAGATGGCCGCCACCGACGCCGGCGACAGCGTATTCCCTGTCTGCGGAGCGTTGTAGATGCCTGCCGGAAGGGCCGTGGCAGAAGCGATGGCGTCAAAATAGGCCACCAGCTCCTCCTGGGGAATGCTGTAAACACAGGGCTGCTGGATGCAGACCGCGTCCACACCGGCAGCCTCATAGCCCCTTAAAACCTGCATGGCCTCCGGAAGGGTCTGGCAGGCAATGTTCCCCATTACCAGCGCCCGGTCCCCGGCTGCCTCCACGACCGTCTTAGTGGTCTCAACCAGCTCCTCTGCCGTGAGTGACAGGGATTCACTGGCGATCCCATTGGTAAACAGCGCTTTTATGCCATTTTGAAGCTGATACGCTACCTCACCCCTTAACAGAGGGTAATCCACCTGTCCGTCTTCTGTAAATGGCGTGATCAGTTCGGTCATTACACCTTTAAAAGACACGTTATCTGCCATATGCTTTTACTCCTTACTGAAATTTTTCTGAGCACTCGGAAAATTGAACATGAATTGAACATAATTTTGAATTCAAAGCTTTATAATCATTTGTTCAACCCCATTATATAGCGTTCCATTTCAAAAAGCAATAGCAGAAAACGCATTCACCCTTTCATTTAACCTCATTTCAATTGTTTAAAATTATATTTTTTGTATTTTTTATCAATATATAGTTGTATAATGATATTTTTATATCTATATATAGCAATACAGAATTATTTTGAAAAAATATTATATATTAAGTACATTTGAGAATATGTTCATTTCTAACCTGAGAATCTCTTTGCTTTCATCGTCTTATCTTTTCAATTTGTTTTTAAAGCCTCTATTTGAAAATAAATATGAACAAAATTTCATTTTTCTCACAAATCATTTTTTATGTCACTGTATTATAGCATATTTCTGCCTGCGGCACACTTCCTTTCCTGCGCGTTTAAGGTTTAGCGCTTTTCTCCGGGCATTAAAAAAGAACCCGCCGCAGCGGGTTCCTGTCCTTGGTCCTATTCTTCTTCCTTCAGCTCGTCCTGCTTCTTCTCATTAAAAATCTCATACATCTGGTCACCGTATTTCAGGGCGTCGATGGCGCGCAGGGGATTCTTAATCCAGATGGCATCGTCGTACTGCATGAGCTTTTCGGGGTCGGTGAAGCCCCAGGTACAGAGGACCGGGAGCATTCCGGCGTTTTTGGCGGTCTCGTAGTCCACAGAGCTGTCCCCCATATAGATGCAGTCACCGGGAGCCACACCCATCTTAGCCGCGACCTCCAGGGTCTGTGTGGGGTCTGGTTTTCTGGGCTTGTTGTCGTTCTGCCCTACCACATCCACAAATTCACTGATGTCAAACAGAGCGTCCACAATGGTCTTGGCCGCGCCGTCGGGCTTGTTGGTACACACGGCGAAGGGGATCTTGTGCACATGCAGGTAGCGCAGTAAATCCTTGATGCCGTCGTAGGCTACCGTTTTGTGGGTGTAGCGTTTGGCGTACTCGTCCTTCATCAGGGCCACTGCTTCGTCCACCAGGGCCTCGTCCTTTGCCATTTCCGGGGTCACGGCGCGTTTGATCAGGTTTCTCAATCCCCGGCCAATGAGCTTTTTGCCCTCCTGGTAGCTTTTCAGCTCCAGCCCGTAGTGCAGCATTACCTGGTTGCAGGCATCGACAAGGTCCTCGAGAGAGTTGATCAGGGTACCGTCTAAATCAAAGATAATTCCGCTGTAGCGGGGTTTGAACAGTTCTTTCGCAGTTGTCATGGTGATTCGCCTCCATTTTTTTGTCCCGATGCAGATGTCGGTCTTTCGGTCTATTCATTATACCACAAATTTGGCCAAGTATCCTTGGATTTTAGAAAAGGTGTTGCCTCACTCAGCACCGCCTTATGCCCACGAGTCTTTACCGCACAAATATATCCTAATTTTTACTGGTCTTTGCATAAAATACAGGGTATAATATATGTAAATATACTTTTTTAACAACTGGAGGTATCATTATGTCATTTCGTACCGATCACTACGCGGCACTGGCCAAAACGCTGATCGCCAAAATGGAAAAGCGCCATTTTGAAGCCCACTACTGTGCGACCAAAAAAGAAGCGCTGGTTTTGGCACTCACCCTCATCCCCGACGGGGCATCGGTGACCCACGGCGGCTGCATGACCATCGAGGAAATCGGCCTGGTGGACGCAGTCAAGCAGGGGGTTTACAACTACATCGATCGCAGTATTGCCACCACCCCGGACGAAAAGCGCGAGGCCATTGCAAAAGGCATGATGGCCCATACCTTTCTCATGAGCGCCAACGCCATCAGCCGTGACGGCGAGCTCGTCAACATCGACGGCTTCGGCAACCGGATCGCCCTCCTGGCCTATGGGCCGGACCAGGTCATTGTGCTGGCAGGCATGAACAAGGTCGCCGGAAGCCTTGAAAGCGCCATTGACCGCGCCCGCAACGAGGCCGCCCCCATCAACTGCGTGCGCCTGAACCGGCAGACGCCCTGCCTGAGCACTGGCGTCTGCGGCGACTGCCACAGCGCGGACTGCATCTGCAGCAATATCGTCATCACCCGGAACAACCCGATCCCGGGGCGCATCAAGATTATTTTAATCGGCGAGGCGTGCGGTTATTAGAATTGCACAAAAAAATAAACTTGACAATGTTTTGCAGGTAGCGTACAATTAACCCAATCAATTTGTAAACAGGAGTAATCTCATGGCAATTTTAACATCTTTAAACAATGTTAAAAAAATGAATACCTTTTTTAGCAGCTTTAGCTTTTTTAGCTTTAGCTTCTTTTGGTGTCCAAAATTTAGTTGCCACGAGCGAACAGCCTGATCGGATTGTACAATGATATGATCAATCAAGGGTCTGTCTCTGGTAACAGAGGCAGACCCTTTTTCGATTTTTAACCACCAAACAAAAATAAAAGAAACGAGGAAAAACAAATGACACCCTTCAACGATCCCGAAATGGAAGAATTAATGAAAATCAAGGAACCCTACAAAAAGGCCAACCGTAAATACAAGGCTGAGGACACCATCATCAATATTGGTGATATTCACTTCGGCGAAGGCAACTTCCACGTTTTCTCCGGCCCCTGCTCAGTCGAGAGCAAGGAACAGATCACCGAGGTGGCGAACCGCGTAAAGGCTGCCGGCGCCACTGTCCTGCGCGGCGGGGCCTTCAAGCCCAGAACCTCCCCCTACGCATTCCAGGGAATGGCCGCAGACGGCATCGAGCTGATGCTGGAAGCCAAGCGTGAAACCGGGCTGCCCATCGTGTCCGAAATCATGAACATCGCGCTGCTGGACCTTTTCGCGGATGTGGATATCCTCCAGGTGGGCGCCCGCAATATGCAGAACTTCGATTTACTCAAGGCTCTGGGCCGCAGCAAAAAACCGATCCTCTTAAAGCGCGGGCTGGCCAACACCATCGAGGAGCTCCTGATGAGCGCGGAATACATCATGGCCGGCGGCAATGACAACATCATTCTGTGCGAACGCGGTATCCGTACCTTTGAGACCGCCACCCGCAACACTCTGGACATCTCAGCCGTCCCTGTCCTGAAAAAACTGACCCACCTGCCTGTGATCGTTGACCCCAGCCACGGCTGCGGCAAGGCTGAGCTAGTTGAGCCCATGTCACTGGCTGCCCTGGCCGCCGGCGTTGACGGCCTCATCATCGAAGTCCACAACGATCCAGCCAACGCCCTTTGCGATGGCCCCCAGTCCTTAACGCCAGACCAGTTCGACACTCTGATGAGGGACAAAATCCGGCCGATGTCTGAGCTCATGGGCAAAAAGCTCGGGGCTTAATCGGAAAACCACTATGACGCCCATATCACTCACACCCGAACAGCAGAAAAGCCTCCGGGACTACCAGTCCGCCATGGCAAACACCCGCACGCCGGTCGAAAACCCCACCGTGGCCTACTTTGGCACGCTGGGGTCCTACACCGAGCAGGCCGCCATTGGTTTTTTCGGCGAGGACTGCTGCCGCGTATCCCACCGTTTATCCGAGGATGTTTTTAAAAGCATCACAAGCCAGGGGGCGGACTACGGCGTCCTGCCCATCGAGAACAGCACCACTGGCTCCATCGCCGCAGTTTACGACCTTTTAGCCAAGTACAACTGCTATATTGTCGGGGAAACCAAGGTCAAGATTGAGCACTGTCTTCTGGGGGTGCCCGGAAGCCGCCTTTCGGACATCCGCGAGGTATACTCCCACGCCCAGGGCTTTGAGCAGTCCGGTGAGTTCCTCGCCGCCTACCCGGACTGGAAGTGCCTGACCTACTACAACACCGCCGTGGCCGCCGAGCATGTGGCAAAGAGCGCCAACCCGGCTTTTGCCGCCATCGCCAGCCGCCGGGCCGCCGCCATCCACGGCCTCAGTATTCTGGCAGAGGACATCAACCTGTCCGAGACCAATGTCACCCGGTTTGTGATCGTGGCGAGCCGCATGGAGCTCTGCCCCGACTGCAATAAAATCAGCATCGCCTTTCACCTGCCCCATGTGGCGGGCTCCCTGTTTCAGGCGCTTTCGGTCTTTGACGCCAATGCCCTGAACCTGTGCAAAATCGAATCGCGTCCCATCCGCGACCACAACTGGGAATACCTGTTCTTCATTGACTTTATCGGCAACATTGACGGGACTCCCCTCGACACCGTCATGGAGGAAGTGATTTCCAAAACAGAGGGCTTCCATTTCCTCGGAATCTATAAAGATAATTAGTTTTTTTGATATTTTTATGGACTATTTTTCAAAGATGTACTAAAATTAAAGGAGTACAGCCGCCGCATTTACCGGACAGAATCCCGATGTGGCGGCACTGAATCCAACGAGGTCAAGCAGATGAAAAAAAGCGCGGTGGAGTATCGGTATCTGTTCATCTCCGCACTGGCTGTAATATGCCTGTGCGGTTTGTTTTTATGTATTCCGGCCTATGCCAAAGAGGACACCTCAACCGTCCGGGTCGGCTACTATGAGGACGGCGACTACATGTACCTGAACGCCGCGGGCGAATGTATCGGCTATGACTTTGAATTTTTACAGGAAATCTCAAAATTCAGCGATCTACGCTATGATGTTGTCGACTGCACCAGCTGGGATAACACCTACCAGCTTTTAACGGAAGGGCAGATCGACATTCTTCCCGCCGTCTATAAAAACGCCGAGCGGGAGCAGGAGTGTTTATTTTCCGAGCAGCCCATGTGCAATATTTACACCACTCTCAACGTCCGGGTCGATGATACCCGCTACAGCTACGAGGATTTCTCTGCCTTTCAGGGCATGAAGGTCGGGATCATCAAGGACAGCGTTGATGGGGAAAACTTCAAAAGCTACTGCGCCGAGAACAACATCGCGCTCACAGTGCTTCCCTACTCCGAAACCCAGGATCTTCTAAACGCTCTGGATGACGGCACTCTGGACGGC
Organism: Eubacterium callanderi; assembly: GCF_900142645.1. Taxonomy (GTDB): domain Bacteria; phylum Bacillota; class Clostridia; order Eubacteriales; family Eubacteriaceae; genus Eubacterium; species Eubacterium callanderi. The sequence goes on along the minus strand of NZ_FRBP01000005.1, from coordinate 146,953 downwards.
GTGGCCATCACCCATCTGGGCCGCAACAGCACCTTCCGCAGCGTCGCCCAGTTCGCGCCGGCGCCGCTTTACATCGCTATTTCCAAAAGCCGCCCCGACGTAGCGGAAGCGGTCAACAGCGCCATGAGCACCATCCTTCTGCGTGACCCCAACTACACCATGAATCTTTACAACAAGTATTTTTCCGTCACCAACGCCCAAAAGCCTGTCTTTACCAAATCTGAGCTGGAATACATCGCGAGTAAAAAAACCGTATCCGCCGTGTACGATTATATGGCTCCGCCCTTCTCCTACACCAGCCCGGACAACGGCGGGTTTGCCGGTATCGCGGCAGACCTCTTCAGCCAAATCGCAGAGAACAGCGGACTGCGCTTCCAGTTCAGCCCGGAGGTCTACTCCCTCGGACTTGAGAAGGTCAAAAATGGCCGGGCAGACGTCATCTGCAGTGTTGCGGGCGATTACCTCTGGGAATCCCGCAATAATCTGAGCACCACCCGCTACTACCTGCGCTCCCCCACTGTTCTTATCCGTAAAAACACATCGGCACCCCTGGCCAGAATCGCCATGCCACAGGATTACGGCGCAGCAGAAGCCATTATCAGCGATTACCCCGACGCGGACGTCTACTATTACAGCAATACCGAGGCCTGTCTGGATGCCCTGACGGAAAACAAGGTGAATGCCGTGTTCGCCAACTCCCAGGTTGCCGATTACCTGCTGTCCGACGCGTCCTACACAGTGCTGAGCAGCACTCCCCTGAGCAATTATACCATCGAGCTGTCCATCGGAGTCTCAAACTCTGCCGACCCCCGGCTTTTCTCCATCCTCGACAAATGTATCCAGTACACCTCTGAGGAAAATATCGACGCCATTGTCATGGAAAACAGTATCCAGCCAAAGGCCATGACGGTCCGCGAGTTTCTCACCGAGAATGCCGTGACCGTGATCGCCATCACCGTGGCTTTTTTAGGGCTGATCATCCTGCTGCTGGTCTATAATCTGCGCAGTAAGTCTAAAAGCAACCAACAGATACAGAACCTCCTTTACCGGGATACCCTCACCGGGCTCGATAATCTGGACAAGTTTCTCGCCGAGTGCGGAAGCCTGCTGAAATCGGCCCCAGAAGGCGGCTACGCCCTCATTTACAGCGACATTAACCAGTTTAAAACCATCAACGACCGCTATGGCTTTACCGCGGGCGACCAGCTGCTGCGGGCCTATGCTCAGATTATTCAGGAAAGTGTGCAGGAGGGCGAGTACTGCGCCCGCGTCTCCTCCGACAATTTTGTCCTGCTGTTAAAATACAGGGACTGGGAAACCCTGTGCACCCGGATGACAGACATTCAAAAGGCCACTGACAGCTGGATACAACGCACGGGCTTTCCGGCGCCGGTGCTCACCGCCTTTGGCGTCTACCTTGTAGACAAGGCCGAAAAACAGGACGTCCAGCTCATGCTTGACCTGGCAAATTACGCGCGCCGGAGCGCGAAAAATACCTCCAAGAGCGCCATTGTGCTGTATGACCGCCAGATGCGGCAGAACACACTGCTGCGTAAAGAGCTCACCGACCGGCTGTCCGCCGCCCTCAGCGCGCACGAATTCGTGCCCTATTTTCAGCCAAAGGTTAACATGATCACTGGCGAGATCATCGGCAGTGAGGCGCTGGTGCGGTGGAACCACCCTGACCGCGGCCTCCTGGCTCCCGGCGCCTTTATCCCTGTCTTTGAGGAAAATGGCAGCATTGAGGAAATCGACTGGTATATTTACGAGGCTGTCTGTTACACCCTCCGAAGCTGGATGGACCGCGGCCTGCCAGTATACCCGGTATCCTGCAATTTCTCCAGCATCCATTTTGACCACAGCAACTTCACCGACCGGATTACTGCCCTGGCAGACCTTTACGCCATCCCCCATAGGCTCCTGGAGCTGGAAATCACAGAGAGCATTATCGTGACGCACCCCAAACGGGTTGCCTCCCAGATCGCCTCTCTGAGGGAAAAGGGATTCATGACCGCCATCGACGACTTCGGCTCTGGGTATTCCTCGCTGGGACAGCTGGAGCAGATGGCCGCCCGGGTCCTCAAGCTGGACCGGAGCTTTGTGCAACGCGGTATGCTCGACTCACGGGAACAGACCGTGATCGCCAACATTGTAAACCTGGCCCACGACCTCGGCATGCGCATTTTGTGCGAAGGCGTGGAAACAAGGCAGCAGGCCAATATCCTGATCCGCCTCGACTGCATCTACGCCCAGGGATTCTACTACTCAAAGCCCGTTCCGCTGGAAGAATTCGAGGAGATGCTCCTCAAACCGCCTTTTGAAAGCATAAACCTATAAAACAATCAAACCTTAATTCTTGAAATGGATAACAGCATGAGGTATAATTATCTTAATATATCTTAGAATCGTATTATGTTCATAATCAACACTGGCAAAGGGGTGGATGCGTTTTTCGTCACGGTTCCGAAAATGCTGTAGCTTATGCGCAAACAAAGGAATACCTATATTTTTATCTTAATCTGCATCTTTGTCATGGGATTTTTGTTGTTTTCACTCATCCAGATGCAGGGCTACGCCAACATCATCAACGACGCCGGTATTGTCCGCGGCGGTACCCAGCGCTGTGCCAAGCTGGAGCTGAGCGGCGAGCCCAACGACGAGCTGATCACCTATCTGGACGGACTGATCCGCAAGCTTGAAGCCAGTGAAAACAAGCATCTTTATACTTCCCACGACTCAGCCGCCTACCACGATAATCTGGAGGCGGTCAAAACCAAATGGGATGAGATCAAAGCGGAAATTCCAGCTCTGAGGTTATCCTCTGCCATAGAGTTGCGTGAATACTTTCTCAGTCTGAGTGAGGAGCACTTTGAGCTGGCCAACAGGATGGTTTACGCAGCCCAGTACCGGGCGGAAAACGAGCTGCGGAACAGCATTATCCTCAGTGTTGTCATGATTCTCGCTGTCTCGCTGATCATGTATACCCTGGAACGCCGGAGCCAGCAGGAGCTGGAGCGGGTATTCTACACCGACCACCTGACCGCCCTTCCCAACCAGGCTGCCTTTGAGATCAGTGCAGCTGAAAAGCTGAGATCCGCGGCACCTGGCGCCTATCTGATGATATACCTTGACCTGAACAATTTTAAGTTTGTCAACGATTCCTATGGCTACAACGCCGGTGATAAGCTTCTGCTGTCCTTCTCGGCAACGCTGAAGCGGTTTTGCAACAGCAATGAAATCTGCGCCCACCTGCACGCCGACCACTTCGCCATTTTGCTTAAAAAGCGCGAACACGTCATTGAGGATCTCCAGACTGCGGTCCTGGCATCCATCGAAAGCGAGCGGGAGCTGAACCTCTCAGACATTTTAACGTGCAGCTACGGCGTTTACACCATTCCCGACCCGGACGCGTCCATTGCTTCCTGTATCAGCAAAGCCAGCGTTGCTCTAAAAGAGGGGCGCAGCAGCCAACGCACTATTGCCTATTACGATCAGCATCTACTGGATAAGATCACCAATGAAAATAAGATGACCCGCTGGATGCACCAGGGGCTTTCGGAAAAGGAATTCCAGATTTATCTCCAGCCCAAGGTCAACCTTGAGCGGTCTGAGGTCACGGGGGCCGAGATCCTGGTCCGCTGGAACTCAGAGCCCTTTGGCTTTCTGCCGCCGGATGAGTTTATCCCCCTGTTTGAGAAAAACGGTTTTATCGTGGACCTGGACTTCTACGTGCTGGAGGCCACCTGCCAGATACTGAAGCAGTCGCTTAAGATCTCGCCTGAGCGCACTGTGGTGCTGTCAGTCAATGTCTCGAGGGTTACGCTCTTTCAGAATGATTTTATCAAACGCTTTGTTCAGATGGCCGAGCGCTATGGAGTCCCGCCGAAATACCTCGAGATTGAGATCACAGAAAATGTCTTTATCTTTGACGCCAACACCGTGGAACAGATTCTTTCCCAGCTGCGGAGCTATGGATTCAGTATTTCCATGGACGACTTTGGCTCAGGGTATTCCTCCCTGAACCTGCTGCGTGAGCTGCCCATTGACGTCTTAAAAATCGATCGCATCTTTTTACAGGAGAGCATCCGTGTCGAGAAGGCCTACGCCATCATCAAATCTGTTGTGGAAATGGCCCACTCCCTGAATATGGTGGTGGTCTGTGAGGGCGTCGAAACCCTGGAGCACGCCGAATTCTTAAAAACCATCCACTGCACGGTGGGACAGGGCTATTACTTTTCAAAGCCCATTCCTCTTTCAGCGTTTCAGGAAAAATACAGTCTGCTGCCAACACAAAAACACCCGGATTCTTAAGATCCGGGTGTTTTTTATCTAAGGGGTTACTGAACGCGGCTGTTGCCGCCCATTCCCATGAAGCCGCCGTTGTTGTTATCATTGTCAACACGGGAGTTGTTATTGTTATTATTCTGCTGCTCTTCATATTCTTTTTTAGTCATAACATCGTCCACATGCATGTTAATTTCGATGACGTCCAAGCCTGTCATATCCTTAACGGTTTTGGTGACTTTATCAATCGTATCCTTGAAAATCTGAGGGATATTACGGTTGTATTCACAGATGACGTCCAAATCCAGGGCTACCTGTTTTTTGCCGACTTCTGCGCCGATTCCCTTTGTGATATTTTCGTTGTCGGTAATCTTTTCAGTGATATTACTGATCAAGCCGCCGCTCATGGCCAAAATACCAGGGACTTCCTGCGCGACCAGGCCTGCGATCTTCTTAACGACTTTATCGTCATAGGTCAATGAGGTTTTCTGCTGCATGTTCTGCTGCTGAGCGTTACCTCCCTTTTGCTGATTATTGTTCATTGTGTGCATTGTTGCTTCTGCTGCCATAATTAAAACCACCTTTCATTCATTTATAATTTTTTATTTTAATCTATATCAACCGCCCTCAATTCAGGACGATTATTGGCATCTTTATCAGCTGAACCGTTTGAGAATGTTCAGCCAGCGCATAAACCGCATGGGGTTATCTTTATATACACCGATGGCATACCCGATCAGTGCTAAAATGACAATCAGGATGGTACGCCAAAACCCGATGGTCAAAAACAGAACGGCGGTGATGATTCCCGCGAGAATCCAGATAATCCTGCCCGAATAAGGCTTTGCCCAGGTATAAAACCGGCTGAACCGGCTTTCCTTTGGCTGTTTTTCCACAGCCTGGGGCGATGCCTGCTGGCGGACGTTCATGCTTCCCTGCATTTGATTCTGCGTTTGATTATTCATGTGTGTCCCTCCTTCTTAGAGCACCTGTCTGTGGGCTCCCTTGCTTCGGGCATCCATTTCATGCACCTTTACCTTAACGGATTTTACCGGCTGGTTAATGGTGCTGCCAACAGTCTGATAAATGTTCTGTTGAATATTATTTGCAAGCCCGGTGATGTCGTCCGCGTCATCCACATAGACATCGGCCTGAATCTTTGGCTCATGGGAGCGCTTGTTCAGTTTGGCCTTAACGTCAATGGCATTGTTGCCGATAAGGTCAGACACCGCGTAACGCGCGGTAGACTCAATGGCTTCTTTGGAAATTTTGATCTTTCCTTTGGCCTTGTTGATGGTCAGGTAGTGTGAAGAAGCCGGCGCCAGTATTGAAATGAAGAATAACACCAGGAATGCAATCATGAGTACAACGCTGAATCCAATTAAATAATATCCCAGCCAATTTTCAAAGACCAGGTAAGCTGCCAGTGTGTCGGATACATAGGGTACCGGAAACAGTAATGCAAACATTACGAAGGCAGTTGCCAATCCTAACAGCGATACAATAAATAACAGGATACGTTCAAGTTTATTCATTGTTTTTCTCCTTTCTAAGTAATCAATTACCATTCTCTTTCAATAAATGTTCTATTGTTTACTGTTTGTTGTACATAATTGTACCCTTCAAATTTGGTTCTTAACCATTTATTTCACTAATATTAATTTTTCCTTAAACAATCAGTCGAGAAAATATCACCTCATTGTTTTGTTTCCCGATAGCGAAAAAGGGCACAGTGCCTGCTCTCATAAACAGGCACTGTGCCCTTTTCTCCTTATAGTTATTTTTTTAACCTATTTATTGCGATACCGTTTCCTGACCACGCTTGTCCAACACTACCAGTTCCTTGAGCCTTAGTTGGAAGTAGGGCCTGCCGTCCTCCTCATATTCCTCCAGCACACCGGTGGCCCGCACCCAGGCATTGTCCTCGGGGTAGTTGCCATCTCCCTTCACCTCAAAGCCTGGCATGGTGTCCGTACCGCAGCAGCCCGGGCCGTTGCGGTACACAAATCGGTAGCTGTCCCCGGTCGACAGGTTAGCTGTACTCTTGAACATTCCCTCCAGACGGATGGTCTTGCCCAGATAGTTCTGATGGTTCAGATAAATATCATTGATCTGGGCCACAAACATCTTCTCTGTGATGTCCACATCCACAGGGATTTCCTGCGCGCCTTTGGCCGAGATGCCTGAGGACTGCGCAGAGGCTGGCGGGCTGGCGCCGCTGCCCCCATCCTGCGCCGAGCAGCCGGAAAACAGCAGGACCGCGGCCAGCAGCAGCACCGTTAATATTTTTCTTTTCATCGGATTACCTTTCCTTTCACAAAATCAATGAGACAGAAGAAACCAAACACCACAATGTGCACGATGACGATGCTGGCGCCCGTGGGAGTGGCCCGGACATAGGAAAATCCCATGCCGATGAGAAAGCACACGAGCGACATCACCGACGCGCAGATCAGGACCGACCGGAAGGTTTTGCAGAGCCGCATGGAGTAAAGGGCCGGGAAGATGATCAGACTGGTGATCAGCAGGGTTCCCATCATACGCATGCCCAGCACAATGGTCACCGCAGTGAGGATTGCGACCAGCATATTGTACAGCTCAGTCTTTACGCCTGTAGCCCTGGCGAAGTTCTCGTCAAAGGTGATGGCGAAGATCTTGTTGTAAAAAACGACAAAGAGTACCAGCACCACAACGGACAGGATAATGCTGAGCCGTACATCACTCACACTCATGGCTAAGATACTGCCAAAGAGGTAGTTGCACACATCGGTGTTCATGCCCGTGGTCAGAGAGATGACCACCACCCCGACTGCCAGGGCGCTGGTAGACAAAAGCGCGATGGCCGCGTCACCCTTGATCTTGCTGTTTTCGCTGATGCGGAGCAGGAAAAAAGCGGAGACGACCACCACCGGGATGGCCACTGACAAGGGCGCCAAATTAAAGGCCATGGCAATGGCCAGGGCCGCGAAACCCACGTGGGATAAGCCGTCGCCGATCATGGAATACCGCTTGAGCACCAGACTGACACCCAGCAGCGCCGCGCAGAGGGATACCAGTATCCCCACCACCATCGAGCGCACCAGAAAGGGATAGGATAACATTTCACGGATCAGGTCAAGCATGTTCCCCACCTCCCAGAAAATGGCGCCCTACCGGGCTTTGCCGGTAATCCTCCACCGTGCCGTAGAACAGCTGGCGGCCGCCCAGATGCAGCACATGACTGTTGTAGCGCACCACACTTTCGATGTCGTGGGACACCATAACCACCGAGATCCCCAGTTTTTTGTTCACCGCCTTTACCAGCTCATAAAGCCGCCGCGTGGCCACCGGGTCAAGGCCCGCGGCCGGTTCATCCAGTAACAGAATCTTGTTGGTGGCGCAGAGGGCCCGGGCCAGCAGAACCCGTTGCTGCTGGCCTCCGGACAGCTCCCGGAAACAGCGCTTTCTCAGCTCCTCAATGCCCAGCCGCTTCAGGTTAATCTCTACGGCCTTTTTATCGGCTTTCCGATAAAACGGCCGAAACCCTTGGCGGTTCAGCCGCCCAGAGAGCACCACCTCGTACACACTGGCGGGAAAATCGCGCTGAATGGGGCTTTTTTGCGGCAGGTAGCCAATTTCGTTTTTCCTGAGACCTTCCCCCATGATAATCTGGCCGGAGCCGGGGCTTTTCAGCCCCAGCAGTCCGGCGATCAGGGTGCTTTTTCCCGCACCATTCTCTCCCACAATCCCGAGGTAATCCCCAGCATTGATCTCAAAATTCAGCCCCTCCACAGCAGTCACACCGTCGTAGGCAAAGGCAACATCCTTACAGGTAAACAGTGCCATTTTAGTACAATGCCTCCCGCAGAACGTCCACGTTTTCGTTCATGTAGTCCAGATAGGTCTTGCCGCTGTCAAAGTCCTGCTGTGTCACGTTATGGCAGGCGTTCAGCTGCCGCTTTACCGCACCGGTGCTCTCTGCAATGGAATCGGCCATCCGTTCATTTGAGAGCTCGGTGTGGAACACCACAGGAATGCTCTCCTTTTTTACCTCGTCGATCAGGAAGGCCACCGTGGCCGCACTGGGCTCCGTTTCGGTGGAGCAGCCCGGGAAGGCGGCGTAGTAGCTGAGACCGTAAGCGTCTGTTAGATATCGGAAGGGGAACCGGTCGCCCACCACAATGGTTTTACGGACCGCTCCGGCTGCCATATCCTTAAAACGCCCGTCAAGGGTGTTGAGCTTGCCAGTATATATCTTGGTGTTCTGGTCAAAGGTCTGTTTGTTGTCCGGGTCGATTTCGTCCAGAGTGCTGTCAATTTTTTCGACAATTTTCACCGCGTTCTGCGGGTCGAGCCAAACGTGCTCATCATATTCCGGCGCTTCAGCCGGCTCGGCTTCGCTGCTGTCCTGGTCGTGACCATGTTCGTCCTCCATACCGGCCACAGTTTCCTCCACCACAGGCTGCACACAGTCCATCATGGCGATCTTCTTCATGCTGGGCGCATCGATGGAATCCAGGATACTGTCGATCCAAGCGTCGGAGTCCCCTCCGCCATAGATAAACACATCACAGTTCTGAATCTTGATAATGTCCTGTGGGGTGGGCTCATAGGAATGGCTCTCAGCTCCCGGGGGCACCAGCATCGTGACCTCGACCTTGTCGCCGCCCACCTGTCTTGCGAAATCATAGGGCGGAAAATTTGTGGCAACCACCTTGATAACGTCGTTTCCGTCTGTTTTTTCACTGGTTTTCTGGCAGCCCGCAGCTCCCAGCATCAACATGCCTACTAATAAAATAATGGTTAAAAACCATGCCAAGCGTTGTTTTATCATAAAAAAACCTCCATTTTCTCTGATTTTGAGTATAAAGAAACAAGGATACGCTGCTTTTATAAGCAGAGCTACTCCCTTGAGGTTTTTTCAGTTGTTCATCCGTACCTTTAGCCGAACCGGCGAAGTGACTAAAAAGAAGCTGTCCCATTTAAAGGTCATACAGCGGAAAATAAGCCGCAGCACCAGCAGAGCGGCCACCAGGGCCGAGCCGGTATCCAGCTGCTTGAAAAAGTTCTGGAGCGCAGACATCTGCATACAGATCGGGCATCCGTCGCCCACACAGTCATGGTGGGCCTCCTCTGTCATGAAGGCGGTGCTGAGGAAAAAGAACACGACAAAAAAAGCCGCTAGTAAAAGTGTCAAAGCACGTTTCTTTTCAGACCTTATCGTCATCCTGTTCCCTCCTTGTCCGGTATTCCAGTATAGAAAATTCTGTGAATTGAATTCAAGTATATCGGATTTTGTAAGTCTTGTCAAATTTTATTCATCTATCTGCCCACTTTCCGGTTAACCAGATAAATGCCCAGCGACGCGGCCAGCAGCCCCAGCAGAATGAAACCGGTAAAAGATTCTCCGGGTAACAGCAGAATGGACAGCAGACTGCCGAATACCGGAATCAGGAATTTAAAGGCCGTGATAGCGCTGGCCTCATTATAGCGGAGCAGCACGTTCCACAAAGAAAAGGCCACGCCGGAAATAATGGCAGCGTAAATTAGCAGCAGCACACCCTTAAGGGTAAAGATCAGGTGCAGGCCGCCGCCGGCCATACCAAACCCCACGCCCAGCGCCAGGAGCACCAGCGCGCCCAGAACCATCTGATAAAAGGAAAAGTGGAAAGGATTAATCTTGTCCGACAGGTATTTGGCCACCAGAACACCCCCGGCGTCTCCCAGTCCGGCGATGAGAAGGAATCCCTCTCCTGTCAGGGTGAAATCAAAATTAAGACCCTCGGTACCGCCGTTGACAGCAGTCAGCAGAATCCCGGTAAAGCCCAGTACCATGCCGAGCACCTTGTTGCGGTTCAGGCGATCACGCTTAAAAAACAATGGCGCCAGCAGCACGACCAGAAAAGTACCAGCTGTCGCGGCGATGCTTCCTTTAACTCCGGTGGTATTGCCCACCCCGATATAAAAAAAGAAATACTGCACCGTGGTGCCCAAAAGTGCCAGTGCCACGATCCACCGGCCGTATTCAGGATGCCATCGCACCCTGTCCCCCCGGTTAAAAAGCCGGTTGAGCGCCAGCACCACAAAGCCCGCAAGAAAAAAGCGCAGCCCGGCAAACACCATCTTGGACCAGATATCCCCCGACGGAATCTGGAACCACTGGTACCCGATCTTGAGCACCGGAAAAGCGCTTCCCCACAGAAAGGTGCAGAGGATGGCTGTGAGGATGGTGTTTGATTTCTTTTTAAAAAAGATCGTTTTCTTGATTGACTCGTTGTTTTCCAAAATAATCGCTCCTCGATTTTTATCATTGGCTTTTCGGCCTCTGCTTTTATTATACATTTCACGCACATAAAAAGAAAGCACCCGCGATGCAGATTGGAAAATCGCGGGGCTTTCTGGATTATGAAAGGATTATGATTGAACACACATGGTTTAAGCGATCAGCTCTTTAACAGAGGTCACCGCAGACGCGGCGTCGGAAGCGTAGGCGTCTGCCCCGATGGCTTCGCCAAAGTCAGCGGTAATGGGCGCACCGCCGATTAAAATTTTGACATGGCTGACGCTGTCTTCTTCACGGATGGCCGCCACGGTTTCTTCAAGCGACGGCATAGTGGTGGTCAGGAGGGCAGACAGCGCCACCAGTTCAATGTCCGGGTTGTCCTGAAGGGTCTTGATAATTTTATCCTTTGGCACATCCACACCAAGGTCCGTCACTTCAAAGCCTGCGCTCTCGATCATCATGGACACAAGGTTTTTGCCGATGTCATGCAGATCGCCGTGGACAGTGCAGATCAGGACCTTTCCCCCGCTTGCGGCATCACCGCTTGCCAGATGGGGCTTTAAGACCTCTACTCCGAGTTTCATGGCTTTGGCGGCAACGAGCATCTCGGGCACATAGACCTCACCGGTCTTAAAACGTTCGCCGATTGCGTCCATGGCTCCGATCATCCCAGTGTTCAAAATTTCCATGGGATCACAGCCGGCATCTAAGGCTTCCTGCACAATTCCCTGGATCAGCTTTCTTTTTCCTTTTGCAATGGCTTCTGATACTTTTTGAATATTTTCGTTCATTTTTTATTCTCCCTTTTTATTAATCAATTTATCTGAATACTTATGGCCATTTTATCCGATAACGCCCTCTCTAAAGGCATCGATGTATTCCAGGCAGTACTCATCATTTTCAAGCAGAGCGTCGGCAGCGTAGATCATGGCCATCATATCCCGGTTGGTCGGATCCACAATGGCGCTGTCCATGCCGGCCTCCATGGCCAGCACCATAAAGGCCTGGTTCACGTATTTTCTCCCCGGCAGCCCGAAAGAAATATTGCTGAGGCCGCTGGTGATATGGATTTCCGGGTACTCCGCCTTGATCTGACGGCAGCACTGTGCAAACATGGTCAAGGCGTCCTCACTGGTGGAAAGTGTGACCACCAGCGGGTCAATATGCAGCCTGGATGGGGCAATATTGTACGCCTCGGCTCTGTCCATGATATTGTGAAAGACCTCCATGCGCCGCAGCGTCGTGTCTGGGATGCCACGGTCGTCACAGAGCAGCGCCACACATTCCCACTCAGTGTTGGCGATGACGGGAAAAATCATGTCGATTTTATCCCCTTCCATGGATACAGAGTTGATGAGTCCCGGCTTTTTGCAGTATTTCATGCCTTCAATACAGGCCCGGGGGCTTGGGCTGTCCACACAGACAGGAACGTCGGTTGTCTCCTGAATCAGGTCGATCATCCATTTCAGGGTTTCACCTTCTTTTTCTTCCGCCACTGAGGCGCAGCAGTCGATAAAGGTGGCATTGGCCTCGGATTGTATCCTGGCCCGGTGCCTGATTTCTTCTCCATCACGATTTTTGATGGCTTCTCCAACTGCGGGAATGGAACCGTTAATTTTTTCTCCTATTATAATCATCCGTTTTCCTTTCTCTTTTCTAAAATCTAACTTTCCTTACTGACTAAAGCCGCACCGCCAAAGAGCACCAGCGCGCCCAGGATCGTGCCGAGTCCCGGCATTTCCAAAAAGGGCGGGAACATCAGGATAATGACGATCCAGATGCCATAGGTGATATTGAGCACCTGAGCGGTGGCAACGCCGCTGTATTCCATACTGTAGTACCAGGTGATGTAGGATACCCCGCCCAGGCAGGAACCAATGAACAGAATGATCCACACTGCAATTTTGACGCCGCCCAAACCTGCAAAGGCCGGGATCGCCATGTTCATGTCAAAGGATTGAACCAGGCTGAGCACATATCCAAAGTTATTGGTAGCGATTGATATAATGATGATTAAGATCAGGTATAACAGCAGGAGGAAGGTTCTTCTCAGGGTCGTCGATACCGTCGAGGACACATCTCCGCGCATCATGTTATAACCAAAGCAGCCTTCCATGGCATAGCCGACCGCACATATAAAAGCGATGCCGTATACAAAGATCGGAACACCCGCGCCGGAAAGCCCATACATAACGCCGGTGCCCACGATACACAGGATAATGCCGAAAAATTTTAGTTTTGTCAGTTTTTCCTTAAACCAGATGGCGGCCACAATGGCCCCGATGGCCGGGAATGCGGCAGAAATAGTGCCTGCCACCGATGTGGAGTAACTGCTGGCAATGGAGTACGGGATCGCGCCCAGCAGCCCGGAAAACAAAGCTGCTGGAATAATACCGAAAGAGCTTTTGCTGAATAATATCTTCAGGTAATCCTTGAACTCACCAATTTTTATCAGGTAGCAGCACTCAAAGATCAGTCCAAAAACACTGTCGCAGAGACCGATGACCAGTGCGGTGGTAATGATGAGAATCCAGCCCTGGAAATTATCAACGGTCCCGGTGCTGCCCGCGTACAGGTTTAAAACATTGTACAGGAGCACGGTATAAAATCCCCAGGACAGACCGGAGGCCACCCCAAACAGGATTCCCTTTTTCTTGTTCGCTGACATAATTCACCTCTCTTGGGGGCTGCTCTTAGCGCGCTTCCACCATCTTCATGTATTTTTTCATTTCCGCCTCTACCGCTGGGTCAACGACCATCTCCGGCGCTTCATCTAAGATCTTCTGAACGCGTTTGCTGGCCTGCTCAATGAGGTCTGGGCTTCCGTTCTTTTCCCATTGTTCATAACTTTCCCAGTCAGAGACGGTTGGCTGCCAATCATCATGGCAGTAGTCCAGCGTACTGTCATTGGTCATGAAATCGCCGCGGAAATCCGCTTCGTAAATTTCATCAAGGGCCAGGGTTTCCTCAGTGGTTTCCATTCCCTTTAATATATGCTGCACACGGCCGATGAGTTCATCATCGAGAACGGTTTTTTCAAAAGAGGTACACATCAGATTCTCCAGGGTGCCCACAGACTGACTGGTTAAGGTAACGCCCGCCAGTGCGGTGAGGATAAAACTCTGCATGGTTTCCATCCCTGCCTGATAATCAATAGCCTTTGAACTGGTGACACCGGTCTGGGCTCTTGCCGGCAGATGATAGTAATCCTTGTACATCTGTGTAGCGGCGATGAGCATGAGGGCTGTATCCGGTGCTGCACATTCCCATGAGGCGTATTTGAGATTACCGTAGGTCAGGGATGCGGACAGGATAACCGGAACACCGGGCTTGATCAGCTGGGCATATACCAGACCGGCCAATTGCTCAGCATTCTGGAGAGCCACCGTCGAATACAGGAATACCGGCGAGGTGATGCCGGACATAGGAGCAGATACAATGGAAACCGGCTGGTTCCAGGCGGCGTAAACCTCGATGCCCTCGCAGGCAAACTCGGAATAGTACAGCGGAGAATTTGGACAGACTGCATGCCAGGTCACATAGTGATCTTGGCAAAAGCCCTCTTTCCCAAAGGCCACCTCGTACAGCCGGAGGTTTTCTTCCTTTTCGGCGATGGAGTCCAGTTCCATAGGCGCCAGAAGCGGTTTGTCACAGTGTTTAAAGGATTCATAGGTCATGTACATTCCTTTATAACGCTGGGGAACATCGCTCGGGCTCATGGGCTGGTAGCCGGCAATGGGAATGTTCTCACAGGCATGGTAAACCTTCTGCATATTGGCAAAGTCCTTCAAGAGAGGAGCCCGCCGTCCCTGTTTCAGATCTGAAACGAAAACCTCTCCCCCTGCCGGGTGGACCGACAGCTGCGCGCCACAATTGACGCTTTTGGCATCGTCCATGGCCTGAAGCTTAAAGGTGGAGGGACACTGTTTAACAGAAGCCTCGACCAGAGCCCTTGGAAAGAAAACAATCTCGCCCTCTACCTTGCAGCCGGCCTTTTTTAAAAGGTCGCGTGCCTTTTCGCTTTCAAAAATGACCCCTTTTTTTGCCAGAATCTCCATACTGGCTTCGTGTACCCGGTCCATTGCTTCTGGACTCAGCACTTCAATTTTTGAATTCATCATGTTTATTACTCCTCCTGAATTTTTGCTTTTCTGAACGGCCCGTTCGTTTCATGGCTCTATCATAGCCTGTTTTCCCCCCCGCTGACAACGCGCAGGTTCTGACATCTGCATGCATATTTCTCCAAAATCAAATTTTGATGCCTCTTTCAATTTTTTATGGTCACTGATCAAAAAAAGATGGTGTGCTGGCTGAAAACCTTCAAAAATTTCCATTGAAATCAAATTTTGACATTCTGCACTGGAGGATCGTAATATCAAAAACTGCTGATTTCGATTTCAAAAAAACTGTGCTATCCTGAAAACAGATCAGGGCGCCCTGTACACGGGCTGCCCAATAAATATAAAAAGGGGAATAAAAAATGGTAGACGGAAAATTTATTGAAATGCAGACCGAGATTATGAAGAACTATCCCCCTGCAAACGCCCAGGCGCTGTTAAACATTTTTAACGCCGCCTCCGGTATGCAGGAATATCTGGATGACGTTCTGGCCAAAACGCGTGAGTCCTATCTGTACACACAGCTGAGGGACCTTGTGGAAAATTACTATGATATCGGAACATTGCTGGACGTATATCAGATCTTTGGCGGATACATCAACACATCCTTTGGTATCTATACTGAAAAGAACGGTGAAAAACAAACCTGGTTTGTCCGTAAATACAAAAACGGCAAGGAACTGGAATCCCTGCTCTTTGAACACAGTATGCTGAAGTACGCCAGGGAAAACGGGTTCAGCTATGGTGCGGTCCCCATCCCAGCCAAGGATGGTAAAACCTATCACGAGGTAACGGAAACCACCACTGAGGGCGAGACCAAAAGCTATTTTGCTGTTTTTAACTTTGTGGGCGGGAAAGCACACTACGACTGGATTCCCAATTGGGCCAACGCTGGAGTCGCCGATCTTACTGTCACCTCAGCGGCAAAATCGCTGGCCGAATTCCACAACTCAACCCGCGGATTTGACCCCGAAGGGCGCCACGGAGACAACATCATGGACAATGAGGACATCACCGTGAATGAAATCATCAGGAAATTCCCGAAAACCCTGAAGGAATACCGCAAAAGCTACGCCGAAGCAGGCTTTGAAAATGTTTATACTGAATACTATGACGCCAACTACGACTACTTTGCCAAAATGTGCGAACGCTCAGTGATTCCAGACGCCGATTATAATACCATGGTTTCCAACGTCTGCCACTGCGACTTCCACCCCGGCAACTTTAAATACCTGGACAACGGCGAGGTCTGCGGCAGCTTTGACTATGATATGGCAAAAATCGACTCCCGTCTGTTCGAGCTGGGTCTGGCCATCCACTACTGCTTCTCCTCCTGGCTCTCTGATACCAATGGCATCATTAACCTGGGCCGAGCGTCCCTGTTCGTAAAAACTTACGACGAAGAACTCCATAAAGCCGGCGGCATTGAGCCTCTGACAGCCATTGAGAAAAAGTATCTCTACGAGGTAACCATACAAGGGGCCCTCTACGATTTGGGCTGGTGCAGCTCTGCCTGTGTTTACGACTCCACCCTGGACCCCTACGAGTACCTTTTCTACACCCAGCACTTTGTGGCCTGTCTGAAATGGCTCGAGGCCAACGAGGAAGCTTTCAGAAAAGCCTTTAAATAAAAAATAAAAACCCGCCGCGGGCTCCCCTGCGGCGGGTTTTTTCTATTCCTCTTTTTTTACCAGCCGATACTGGCAGAGCCGTTTTCCACGCTGAAAATGCTCACCGTTATCGACGGTTTCCTGGACGATTTCGATCAGGCCCATGGCACGCATTTCCACAGTCCATTCTCTCACCAGCTCCCTGTACTCAGTGGTATAGTTTTTTTCATAGGCTTCAATATAATCTGCAATTTCATAGTCCCATAGCTTCTGGGCGTCCTCCAGATGCTCCAGAATGGCAATTTTAGCCGGCGGGCGTTTCACGTTTTTCTCCCTTTCTACCAGAGAGCTGACCGTGTTTTTCTGGCGCAGCAGCGGCAGGCCGTCCGAGTTGGCGCAGTCCATATAAACAATGACCACCCCTATCAGGGAGCCTGAGGCCGCCAAAATAGTGTACCAGTCCGGCGTGTCCATGAAAAAAACCATACTGAGCACCAGCAGAATAAAGCCGGAAAGATTGCTGACCGCCGGCCCCCTGCAGGCCCCGATAAAGACAATACTCCGATACCAGTTAATATAATTGACAGCCAGAAAAATCCCGATGCCCAGGATCATCCATGCGCTCTGACTCTGGAAGCAGGCCTTAAAAGCAGCGAGGATCGGTGATCCTGTAAACAGCAGGAACAGACACACCATCAGCCAGAGCAGACTCTCAAAGCAGAAACGTATCCCCAGACACACATCCGAGTCTGAGGTCTCACAGAGCTTTCCAACAATGGCTGCCTCTACTCCCCAGCCAATGCCGGCCGCGATCCCAAACAGGGACAACATGAGTGAATTGCTGCTCTCTGCAAAAAGATTGGGCAGATAGATCAGACTGGAGCATACCAGGATAACAAGGATTCCCAGGGCACACTGCCAGCTGATAATCTCTTTATACCATTTGCGCGCGATAGCGGCTGTGAGCACAGGATAAAACAGCACCGCAATAGTCGAAAAAACCGTGTCGGACAAGGCGAGAATGTAGGTGCAAAAGGCCGCGATCCCGCCTGCCAGAGCCGCCAATGCCACCTTACTGATAACCGACGGAGAATGCAGGCACCGAAGAAATTCCTTAAACTTATGCTGTGAACCGATCCACACCAGGTTGATGGCCGTCACCATAAAAGTGGTCGCGGTGGCCAGCACGGTGGGCAGCATTGTCATGGAATAGCTGTCACTCTGGTGTATTTTCATGACCGAGGTGATGAGGATATAGGCCATCCCCCAACAGGTGCCGCAGATCAGGGCATAGCGGAAGCCCAGATTACATCGGATGATATTTTGTTTATAGCCAACGAGGTTATCATTTTTCATAATTGCATTCCTTTTTAAATATGATTGCTCTGTCTATACTGCCCGGGCGTTGTGCCCTCAATCTTTTTAAAAGTCCGGGTCAGTGTCAGGGCGTTATTGTACCCTACCTGCTCAGCGATATCTGTGATTGTCCGGTCCGACTCCCGTAAAAGACGGCAGGCCTCCTGTATCCTCAGCCTTGACAGATAATCGCTGAACCGTGTGCCCATGGCTTTTTTAAAGCTTCTGGAAAAATAGGAGGGATTCATATTAAATTCCTCGGCCACAGCCACAGCGTTCAGGTTCGAGTCCTGATAATGGCTTTTAAGGTACGCGCTCACCCGCTGCATCTTGCTGTCTGCGGCTGATACCAGATCTCCCGCAGAATACTGGTTGATCTTTTCAAAGATCTCCTGAGATACAGCCTCCAGTTCTGGCAGGGATTTACATTCCAGCAAAAGCCGCTGGGCATCCAGCTGATCAAAAAATTCCACGTCCAGGGATAGACGGACCTCCCCCAATGCGTTGATCATGGAATTCAGCAGCCCGAACAGCCGGAAACGCGCCAGGTTAAGCGATGAAGCCCCTGTGATGTAATCATTTTTTAAAAGCTTATTGAAAATTTTCGAGGCCTCCTCATAGTCCCCGGCGTTGATGGCATTGATAAAATGATGCTCATATTTAAACCACAGCTGTTCGTTGCCTTTATAGGGCTGTCCGGCCATGTAGTCTGTGTAAAAGAGAATATGTGTGTCACTTCCCGTCAGGCGGGCCTTCTGCAATGTTTCTACTGTTTGAAAATAGGCAGTTTTGCAGCCGGGGATTCCCCGGTGGACACCACTGACACAGACCCAGAGATCATAATTAAACTCATGCCAGATATTGTCCCGCATGAGTTTGACCATACGCTCGATCTCGATAGATGAGACTGTGGTGTCGAGTGATGCCACATCGGATAAAATAAAACAGGCGATACGGCCGTCAATTTCAGTGCCATAACACTGGTAAATGCGTTTCATATAGGAAGAAAAATTTTCCCGGATAAAAGCATAAATATAGTTTAGCTTTTCGTCCTCGATCTGGTTCTCGTCGGAAACTACGTCAAAGAGCACCAAAACAAATTCATGGCTGCGGATATCAAAATCATATTCCTCCATGAGCTGGTAGTAGATGGCCTCATTCTGAATATGCCCCTTTAGCAGACGGATCAGAAAATTTTCAAATAGGATATCTTTCTGTTGCTCGACTTTACTCTTATAGGTATCGTACTCTTTATAAAATTGATCAAAGGTCTGGAAAATATGACCCGCGGGATTCTGTGTCGTATAATAATCATCCACAGGGCTGCTGTTGTTTTCATCCAGTATTCCAATAATGCGTGAAATAGCAATGTAATAGTTCTGTAGAATAAAGAAATTGAGAAAAAGCCCGATAACAATGACTAAAACCGTGATTTTCAACAGGATATCCGTAAATGTCCCCTGTGTGTCCCCGGGCAACATGGTGCTGACATAGCGGTATGCCAGGAAAGCGAAAAAAAGGATGACTAAAATCCAAACTACAGAGGTTTTTAAAAACCAGTCCCATCCAGAATTCTCAGTATATTTTTTCTTAACATCCAAGTGTTTGTCTCCCCTCAAACAGGTTCTGTATTAATTTAATATTATAGCACTCTGTTTACGAAAAGTAAATGTTATCACATTCGCTAAAAGTTATGGATAATCCTTCTTTTCTTCTTGTTTTATCCTCACCTTATCGCTTATCCCGCATTCTTATACTGTTTTTAGCATTTTGTAAAAATATTTATTTTAAGAATTATGTTTGATTATTATAAAAAACAAAGCCGGAACACTATATGAACAGTGTTCCGGCGGTTTTAGTCCTAACCTTTATTTAACTTTCTCAACCCCGAAGGCTGCCTCATGCCCGTTGAGAGTGCAGGCTTCCAGATTGCCTTCTCCCTTGGTGATGGACTCCGCCAGGGTTTCTTTTTTGATGAAATTGGCAAAGGCTTCGATGGCGGCGCTGACTTCTGCGTCGGCCTGGTAAGTGATGTCAATATGGTCGTTGACCTCGAAGCCGTTTCCTTTACGCAGCTGCTGGATACGGGACACACATTCGCGGGCGTAGCCCTCATTGATGAGGTCCTCATTCAGAGTGGTGTCGAGAATGATGAACTTATTGTTGGCGGTCTGTACATTAAAGCCTTCCTTGGCCGCGATACGGATATCCACAAAGTCCTTGGTCAGCTCAATGGTTTGGTCGTCGATTTCCACCGGGTAGACTTCTCCGGCGTCCAGCTTCGCCACGACTTCAGCAGGGTTGACACCAGCCAGGGCTTTGCCCAGCAGCTTGACATTTTTGCCGAGAATCGGTCCCGCTACCTTGAAATTTGGTTTTAAGGTATAATTCATGAAGTCGCCCAGATTTTCCTCAAAGTCGACTTTTTTGATGTTCAGCTCTTCCTCCATCAGCTTGGTCAGGTCGCCCAGGATATCCTTGTACTTGCCGTCGATGATGATCTCTGAAAGCGGCTGACGCACCTTGATCTGCGCTTCCTCACGGGCGCTCCGGCCAAGGCTTACCAGATCGCGTACAAGGTCCATGGGTTCTTCCACAGCCTCGTCGATCAGGTCTTCATTCACGGCCGGGTAATCCGCCAGATGGACGGATTCGGCGCCGGTCAGCTTAGTGTAGATTTCTTCGCTGATATAGGGCGCGAACGGCGCGACGAGTCTTGCCAGACCTTCCAAAACCTCGAAGGTGGTGTTGAACACCGCTTTTTTGTCCTCTGTCAGCTCACTGCCCCAGAAACGGCGGCGGTTGCGGCGGATATACCAGTTGGACAGATCCTCATTGACAAAATTCTGGATCTTGCGGACGGCCTTGGTCAAGTCGTAGATTTCCATTTCGCCGCGAACTTCCTGCACCAGACGGTTGTACTTGGACAGAATCCAGCGGTCGATTTCCGGGCGCTTATGATAATCCACAAAGAAGGTTCTCGGGTCGATGCCGTCGGTGTTGGCGTACAGAGTGAAGAAGTTATAGGTGTTCTTCAGTGTATTAAAGAATTTACTCTGTACTTCCTTTAAGCCCTCCACGTCGAAGCGGGTCGGCGTCCAGGCTGGGGATACATAAAGCAGGTACCAACGGAGAGCGTCGGCGCCGTATTGGTCAAAGAGCTCAAAGGGATCTACGGTGTTGCCTCTGGATTTGGACATCTTCTGTCCCTCCGCGTCGAGGATCAAATCATTGACAAGAACCTTTTTATAGGGTGATTTTCCCGTCACAAAGGAGGAGATGGCCAGCAGGGAATAGAACCATCCACGGGTCTGGTCAATGCCCTCGCAGATGAAATCAGCCGGATACTGGCTTTCCCAAAGCTCCTTGTTTTCAAAGGGGTAGTGGTACTGGGCAAAGGGCATGGAGCCGGAATCAAACCAGCAGTCAATGACGTCCTTGACCCGGGTCATGGGCTTTCCACACTTCGGACATCTCAGATGGACGTCGTCCACGTAGGGGCGGTGAAGCTCGATGTCCTCACTGATGTCCTCAATGGCTCTTTCGGCCAGCTCAGCTCTGGAGCCGACAGATGCCAGCTCGCCGCAGTTTTCATCGTCACAGCGCCAGATGGGCAGCGGCGTTCCCCAGTAACGGCTTCTTGAGATCGCCCAGTCGTTGAGGTTTTCCAGCCAGTTGCCAAAGCGCTTTTCGCCCACAAATTCGGGATACCAGTCCACACCATTGTTATTTTCAATAAGGCGGTCCTTGATCTTAGTCATTTCGATGTACCAGCTTGGTTTCGCGTAGTATAAGAGCGGTGTCTTACAGCGCCAGCAGTGTGGGTAGTTGTGAAGCACCTTTTCTTTTTTGAACAGCTTGCCGTTTTCTTTTAACCAGGTAATGATCTCAATATCCAGGCCGTCTTCCATGACAAAGCGGCCCTTCCATGGGGTTTCGGTATATTTGCCGTCTTCGCCCACAGGCTGGAGAACAGGCAGGTTGTATTTACGTCCGACCTGGTAGTCGTCCTCCCCAAAAGCCGGAGCGATGTGGACCACGCCGGTACCGTCCTCAGTGGTGACATAATCGGCACAGGTGACAAAGAATGCCTTTTTATTTGGGGGTACGGGCACAAAATCCATGAGACGTTCATAGGGAATATTCTCAAGCGCTTTACCCTTCATTTCCTCGATGATCTCGTAGTCATCGCCCAGCAGCTTCGGCGCCAGCACTTTGGCGCAGATATAGACCTCACTTTTACTTCTTGCCTTAATGTAGTCTGCTTCCGGATTAACAGCCAGCGCGACATTCGCGGCCAGTGTCCACGGGGTGGTGGTCCAGACCAGGAAGTACTCGTTGGCATCGGCGCGCTTGAAAGCAGCGACAACGGTATTGGTCTTGATCTCCTGATAGCCCTGAGCGACCTCGTGGGATGCCAGACCGGTACCACAGCGCGGACAGTAGGGCAGGATTTTATGCCCCTCGTAGATAAAGCCCTCGTTAAAGAATTTATTCAGAATCCACCAGACAGATTCGATATAGTTGTTATCCAGGGTGATGTAGGGATTTTCCAGGTCGATGAAATAGCCCATGCGTTTGCTCATTTCACGCCATTGTTTTTCATAGCTGAAGACGGAGTCCTTACATTTCTTATTGAACTCGGCAATGCCGTAGGCTTCGATTTCTGGCTTGCTGCTGATGCCCAGCTGCTTTTCAACCTCGATCTCAACCGGCAGACCGTGGGTATCCCAGCCGGCCTTACGCAGTACCCGGTATCCCTTCATGGTCTGATATTTACAGACAGAGTCTTTTAAGGTACGGGCGATCACATGATGGATCCCCGGTTTTCCATTGGCCGTCGGCGGCCCCTCATAAAATACAAAATTTTCTGCGTCGTCCCGGTTTTTGATGGTTCTGTCTAAGATATCCATCTCTTCCCAGCGGCTGGCGATTTTATTTTCAGTTTCACTGACACATTCATTGGATAAATTTTTAAATACAGCCATAGTGCCTCCTTATTTGGTTATGTTATTTTGATTTTTATTTCGCAGGATTATTGAGCATTAAAAAAAGCTCCGCCCCTGCAACACGCAGGGACGAAGCGCTAAACTCCGCGGTACCACCCAGATTGACAGACTGCGCCCTTATAAGGGAGCCTGCCCACTCAATAAAGATAACGGTTTCCCGTGGTTTCCTAACCAGCTGGCTCAGAAACCCTGCTCAAAGGTGATTTCCATGATCGTTGTTCTGGCAGCCTTTCAGCACCGGGGCTGCCTCTCTGGAAAACGTGTGATCACAGCGTCCTCGTCATTGCATTTGGTCGATTCATACATGAAGTCTATTTTACCTAATTTTCTGAAGAAAATCAAGTGTATTCTTTAGTTTCTAAAGAAAATGGTTTATATTTTAAAGAAAATCGTTTATAATGGACTATACGGAATCATTAATAGTATTTTAGAAAGATGAATGAAGGTGACTCAACATGAACACGAAAAAAAAGGTACTTCTCGGCGTTTTAGCAGTGATTGTCATCGTCGTGGGCATTATGTTTTTTGTTCCCATGTTTAACGGGTCAAAGGACGCTGCAAAAACCACTCCGACCAGCGCGCCCTCTGTCGCGGACAATACCCCGACAGCTACCCCGCAGCCCACAGTCGATAATTCAGCAACCAGCGGAAGCTTACAGACTCCGCCAGAAATGCAGGCGGTCATTGACGCGAACCAGGCTGATCTCTATGGCAACGAGGATGGGCAACTGGCTCAGTCCTACCCCAGCAATCTTCTACCGCTTTACAAGGTGAGCGGTGTCGGGGATTCCCACGATATTACCACGAACAACGGGAACCCTGGATGGACAGCGGTTTACGGCTCTACGGCTGACACAGCTGAGCTGGCGCAGTTTTATTCGGACCTCATGGCTTCTGCCGAAAACTTTAACGCTGCCGGCAGCGACGCCTCCACCACCATTACGGGCACCGTGGACGGCTGCGACATCAGCGTGACCATCAGCCCTAATAACCCGCAGCGCACCGGCCTCGACTATGCCAGCAGTGTGAGCATTTTTATCGAAAAAGTTAGTTAACAACTGTACCCATAGGGACCAGAATCCGAACGATTTTGGTCCTTTTTGGTTCTTTTCATTCCCTGCCAGTGTGCTATAATAGGTGCAACATTTGATTTCGGAGGTTTAAAAGTGAACATCACAACCAAAAAAGTATGCTATACGGCGCTGTTGATGGCCGTTACCTTTATCATGATCTCGGTCGTAAAGATCCCGATTCCCAATGGCTATATTCATCTGGGTGACGCGGCGGTCTTTCTTTGCGGGTTTATTCTTGGCCCTGTTTACGGCACCATTGCGGCTGCCATCGGTGCAGGTGCGGCGGATTACTTCGCGGGCTTTGGGGCTTATATCATTCCTACCATGCTCGCAAAGGGCGTGATGGCTTACTTGACCGGGTATTTTCTGCGCGGTAACCCGGGGCGCCAGAAGGAAATCACAGTGATGGTGATCGCCGGAGTGATCATGACCCTGATCTACTATGTGTCGGAAATTATCCTATACGGCAGCTTTGTCTCCCCGTTGGTCAATATTCCTTTCAACGCCCTACAGGCCATTGTGGGCATTGTCATCTCCATGCTGCTGTTCCGGCCGCTGACTCAGTTCCGCATCGAATCTTAAAAGAATTTACTATTTTTAATCGAATTGTGATATAATGAAGATCACAATTCGATTTTTAATTGGGACGATTTTTTTATGTAATGGAGAGAAAAATGAAAAAACTAATGACAGCAATTTTAACATTTGCTCTGATCTTTAATTTTACAGTACAGACAGCCTGTGCCTCCGCCTATAAGGCAGGCTCCGTTTCTGTTATGACCAGCACCCATGATCCGGGAGAAGGGAACGGCGAGACTGAAACACCGCCAACTGAAAATCCAGATCCAAACCCGGACCCACAACCCGATCCGGACCCGAATCCAGACCCACAGCCTGACCCGGAACCCAATCCAGCACCGAATCCGGAGCCTGATCCGGCTCCAAATCCAGATCCGGAACCAAGCGACAACAACAGTAACGGTGGCGATGACGGCTACTACGACAGCTACGACAATAATGACTACACCCCGTCCTACCGTAATTCCTACGACGACAGCGACGACTATGTGCCCACAGAATCCACAACGGTAGAGACCACTGTGGAGGAACAGGTGCAGGAGGTTCAAAAGGTGGAGGGCGATTACCCCATCACGCTGACCGTCAAGGAAACTACCATTGACGTCAACCTGCCGTCAAATGTTTATACAGCAGCAACCAACCAGAACACCGTGACGGCCGCATTTAACAACGACGCGCTGAACGCGGCCATCGCAGCCGGTACCGCCAAACTGACCGAAAAACAACAGGCGGGCTCCTCTGCGCTCACCAAGCTGGTTTTAAAGGCTCCAGCCATTGAAACCAAAGGGCTTACAGACCCTGAGGTCAATATCCATGTGCCGGCGCCGGCGCTCAAGAACATGCAGACCGCTAAAGTGACTTTAAATGTTCCGATCAACAGAGATTCCATCATTGTATCCCCATCCATTTTAAAGAGCGATGACCTGAACAGGCTGACGGACGGCGACAAACTGGTCCTCGGGCTTAAAAAAGGCCCCAGCCTTTCAAACAGCAGCTATAAGCTGTCAGAAACCAAGCTGACGCCTGTGACCACTCCTTTCACGCTGGAGGCCTCAACCTTAAAATCCACCGGCGCTCTGTCTGCGCTTTCAGCCTTTGAAAAGCCTCTGGAAATCAACATTGCCCTGACCGACGATCAGGCCTCAAAGCTTCAGACGGAGTCTCAGTTCACTGCCAGCAAGTACAACAGCGGGAGTGACAGTGTCGATCCGGTGGTCACCACCTACCACAACGACACCAAAGTGGCGACTTTTAATGTGAACGCTCCGGGGGATTACCTGATTCTTTTAAAGACGGCCGATAAGGGCATTAACCCGTTGTTTATTGCGGTTCCTATTGTAATCGTGCTGATCGGCGGTGGTGTCTTTGCTTTCTTCAAGCTCAAAAACCGCCGGAAACGGAATATCTTCGGAGATTATGACGACTGACCCTTGTCCTGAAGGCAGATATCCGATATAATGGAATAAACTTAGGAAGGGAGCGGCCTGTTTATGAAAGTCAAGAAAATCATTGCCCCTTTGGTCATTGGACTGCTGCTGATTTTATATTTCGTGGGCTTTATCATCGTCTGTTTTCTGATTGATATCCCTCTGATCGTCAAGATCCTGTGCAGTATCCTGCCACTGGCGCTGGCCGGCGTTTCCCTCCATGTTTTAATCCAGAGAATTGATGAGATAAGGAGTGGAGAAGAGGATGATCTTAGTAAATACTGATTATATCAGCGGTAAGGAATTTGAAATGCTGGGCCTGGTCAAGGGCTCGACCATTCAATCCAAAAACATCGGGCGTGACATCAGCCAGGGTTTTAAAACCATTGTGGGCGGCGAGCTCAAGGCCTACAACGAAATGATGAATGACGCACGGGCACTGGCTACCAAGCGGATGGTACAGGAGGCTGAAGGCCTGGGCGCCGATGCGGTGGTCAATATCCGTTACGCCTCCTCTGCCATCATGCAGGGAGCTGCCGAGGTTATCGCCTACGGAACTGCGGTTAAATTTGTATAAAAAAAGCACTCAGACGAAGATTCTGAGTGCTTTTTTAGTATGCCGATGTCTTTAGAGCTGTCTGACAACAATAATGCCATCGCTGTTTTCATAATAGCTTTTTCCTGGTTCCAGGCGCATACATTCCATATACTCCCGCGCGTTGGCACGGATGCTTTCGATCTCGGCATCAGTCAGGGGACGGATGACCTTTGCGGGACTGCCCATGACGAGGGAGTTCGGTGGGATCACTTTATTCTGAGTCACCAGGGAGCCTGCGCCGATGATGGTATTTTCACCGATAACCGCGCCGTTTAAAATCGTGGAGCCCATGCCGACTAAAACGTTGTTTTCAATGGTGCAGCCATGGATGGTACAGTTATGTCCAATGGTCACACCGTCGCCGATCTTTACACAGTAGCCGCCGGGTGCCACGTGCACCACGGAGCCATCCTGTACGTTGCTGCGCTCACCAATGGTAATACTGTCCATATCTCCTCTCAGTACCGCCTGGTACCAGATGCTGCTGTAATCGCCGATCCGGACCTTGCCCAGTACATCGGCACTCTTTGCAATAAAAATATTTTTTCCTGACATCGAATCCTCCACATTGTAAAAGTGTTTTTCAATCTGATGATTTTATTGTATACCCTTACGCGGCATTTGTAAACCGCTCACAAAATGTTGCATGAGGTCTGCAAAAAAACACTTTTATCAGGTGGAAGATTAAAGGTGGAAAGTGGAAGGTTAATGAACGCTTTCGCCTCTGGCTCAAGCGATTGGGTTTACGGCCGCAGGCCGCGTCTAAGCAAATGTGCTCCGCACATTTGCTCCAAAACCTTCCACCTTCAACTTTCCACCTTCCACCGAAAAAAGCCCAAGGCTTTTTCCAAGCCTCGGACTTTTAATTTCATAGGAACTTCAAACTATCTGGTTGCCATTTCTTTCTTAACTGCTTCTGTAAACAGTGGTAAGATTTTGAAGACATCGCCGACAACGCCGAAGTCTGCTACGTTAAAGATCGGAGCAGTTTCGTCTTTGTTGATTGCGATGATAACATCAGATTCTTCCATACCAGCTAAATGCTGGATTGCGCCGGAGATACCGCAGGCAATGTACAGGTTTGGACGAACGGTTTTACCCGTCTGGCCAACCTGACGGTCTTTTTCAACCCAGCCAGCGTCAACACAGGCTCTTGAAGAAGAGATGGTTCCACCTAAAGCGTCTGCCAGGTCTTCAAGCAATTTGAAGTTTTCTGGAGATGCCATACCACGGCCGCCAGATACGAGGATCTTAGCATCCTGGATATCCATTTTTTCAGCAACAGTTTTAACAATTTCCATCACTTCAACGTTCATATGGTCACTCAAGCCAGCAACTTCTTCTTTAATCACTTCACATTCTGCTGCGTCGTTTGTCGGAAGTTTCTGCATAACGCCAGGACGTACTGTTGACATCTGTGGACGGTGGTCCGGACACAGAATAGTTGCCATGATGTTGCCGCCGAAAGCCGGACGGGTCATCATTAAGCCTTTATCTTCTGGGTTGATTTCCAGTTTTGTACAGTCAGCAGTTAAGCCGGTATGAACACGTGCAGATACACGAGGAGCCATATCACGGCCAATGGCGGTAGCACCAAACAGAACTACTTCTGGTTTGTATTTGTTAATAATTTCAGTAAATGCATGTACATACGGTTCGGTTGTATATACTTCTAAGGCAGGATCATCGACCATGATCACTCTGTCAGCACCATGACGGGCTAATTCTTTGCCCATCGCATCGATTTTAGAACCTAAAACAACAGCAGTTACTTCTGTATCTAAATCATTGGCTAATTCTTTACCTTTACCAATCAGTTCGAAAGAAACAGGAGTAATAACATTATCTACCTGCTGTACAAAGACGAAAACACCTTTATAATCTTGTAAACTCATCTATGTTCACCACTTTCCATTAAATAATGAATTTTTCTTTCAATTTTTCCAGTAAGAAATCAGCAGATTCCTGTGGATCTAATTGAACAACAGTTCCGGCCGGTTTTAAAGCTTTCGGGAAGGACTTGAATACGCGTGTCGGAGAACCCTTTAAACCGATGTTGCTTGTGTCAACTTCGATATTTTCCAGTGTCCAGACTTTAACTTCGTCTGTTCTGTAAGCGTCAAAGATTCCACCTGGAGTCATATAACGCGGTGTATTCATTTCGCCTAAAGCGGTAACTAAGCAGGGCATCTGTACTTTAATGGTATGGTATCTGTCTTCGTACTGACGTTTTACGATAACAGCGTCGCCTTCCACTTTGATGTCTTCAGCGTAGCTGACATTTGGAATGTTCAGATGTTCAGCGATCTGAGGACCAACCTGAGCGGTATCGCCATCAATTGCCTGACGGCCAGTGATGATCAGGTCATAGTCTAACATTTTAACCGCAGCTGCAATGGTTGTAGAAGTAGCCCAGGTATCGGCGCCGCCGAAAGCTCTGTCGGTTACTAAAATCGCTTCATCAGCGCCCATAGCGAGTGCTTCACGAAGAACGTCGTCTGCCTGTGGTGGTCCCATGGAAACAACGGTAATGTGCGCACCGGTAGCGTCTTTCAGTTCTAATGCAGCTTCCAGACCAGCTTTATCATCTGGGTTCATAATACTTGGAACGCCATCTCTAATTAATGTACCTGTTACTGGATCAAGTTTAACTTCATTTGTATCAGGAACTTGTTTTACACAAACTACAATATTCACCTAAATTTCCTCCTTTTGAACTTCCTATTTCAGAACGTTGCCAGATATAACCATACGTTGTACCTCGCTTGTTCCTTCATAAATTTCGGTAATCTTAGCATCACGCATCATACGTTCAACTGGATAGTCTCTGGTGTAGCCATAACCACCAAGTAACTGTACACATTCTGTGGTAACAGCCATAGCAGTTTCAGCTGCGAAAAGTTTAGCAGTTGCTGCTTCTACAGAGAATACTTTCTGAGTATCCTTAGCAATAGCTGCTTTGTAAACCAGGTTACGGGCAGCTTCGATACGTGCGTACATATCGGCTAATTTAAACTGTGTGTTCTGGAATTTAGCAATTGAGCGACCAAACTGTTTTCTTTCTTTAACGTAAGCAACGGTTTCGTCGAAAGCGCCCTGAGCCAGACCTAAAGCCTGAGCAGCGATACCGATACGGCCGCCGTCCAGAGTCTGCATCGCGATTCCAAAGCCTTTACCTTCTTTACCAAGAAGATTTTCTTTTGGAACGATGCAGTCTTCAAAAATTAATTCGGTTGTGGAAGAACCACGGATACCCATTTTCTTTTCTTTTGTACCGATTGAGAAGCCAGGATAATCTTTTTCTACGATGAATGCAGAGATCCCCTTGGTGCCTTTGCTCTTATCTGTCATTGCGAAGATGATATAAACATCTGCTTTACCACCGTTGGTAATGAAGATTTTCGTACCGTTTAATACATAGTGGTCGCCTTCTAAAACAGCCTTTGTCTGCTGTCCGGAAGCATCAGTACCAGCGCCTGGTTCAGTTAAGCCGAAAGCGCCTAATAATTCACCGCTTGCTAAACGCGGTAAGTATTTTTCTTTTTGTTCCGGTGTACCGAATTTACGGATTGGGTCTGTTCCCAGTGAAGTGTGTGCGGAAAGGATAACGCCGGTAGTACCGCAAACGCGGGATAACTCTTCAACAGCTAAAATATAAGCTAATGTATCACAGCCCTGTCCACCGACTTCTTTGGCAAATGGAATGCCCATAAAGCCATTTTTGACCATTTTATCAACGGTTTCCTGCGGGAAGCGTTCTTCTTCGTCAACTTCCTGCGCGATTGGTTTTGCTTCATTTTCTGCAAACTCTCTGTAGAGTGTGCGCAACATTTGATGTTCCTTACTCAGATTGAAGTCCATACTGTTCCTCCTAAATATATTTGTCACACAAGCTTATTTTGTGTAATCAAAGAATCCTTTTCCTGTTTTCATACCTAAAACGCCTGCGCGTACCATTTTGCGAAGCAGTGGAGACGGAGCGTATTTGTCAGAGCCAGTTTCTGCCTGTAATACTTCCATAATTGCCAGAACAACGTCCAGACCAATTAAGTCGCCTAAAGCCAGTGGTCCCATTGGGTGGTTTGCGCCTAATTTCATAGCAGTGTCGATATCCGCAGCGGAAGCAGTACCAGCAGCATAAACTTCGATACCTTCGTTGATCATTGGAACTAAGATTCTGTTTACAACAAAACCTGCAGCTTCGTTAACCTGTACCGGAGTTTTGCCGATATCTGTTGCAATCTTTTTGATGGTATCAACGGTTTCCTGAGAAGTATGGTAACCAGCAATAACTTCAACCAGTTTCATAGCCGGAACCGGATTAAAGAAATGCATACCAATCACTGGACGGTCAACGCCCTGAGACATTTCGGTTAAAGATAAAGAAGAAGTATTGGAAGCGAAAATACATTCTGGTTTACAGATTCCCTGTAATGCCTGGAATAATTCATGTTTCATTTCCATCTGTTCTAAAACAGCTTCAACAACCAAATCGCAATCCGCAACAGCATCTCTTAAACCTGTTGTGATTTTTGCTAAGGTTGCATCCATTTTAGCCTGATCGATACGGCCCTTAGCAACCTGTTTTGCTAATGCTTTTTCGATTTTAGCTTTCCCACCATCGGCAAATTCCTGTTTGATATCGCAAAGTACAACTTCATAACCATCGGTAGAAGCGAAAACCTGAGCAATACCTGATCCCATTGTACCGGCACCAATAACGCCAACTTTCATTTTAAGTCCTCCTAGATAAATTAAAAACTTTTTTGTATTCTTGTATATACAGATTTGTATATACAGGCGAAAAGCCCAAACTCAAGGGTATTTTTATACAAAAATACCCTTGAGTTGAAAATCATATTTATTTGTTTTGGAAAGGTTCGTGTTTACGTTTTTCCAGGAAGGCAGCCATGCCTTCTTTTTGGTCAGCGGATTCAAAACATCCGCCAAACTGTTTTGCTTCAAAGGCAATTGCGTCGTCCATACCCATTTCAAGGCCGTCATTGATGGCTTTTTTGGTGTTACGGACAGCAATTGGAGCGTTGTTAGCAATTTTACCAGCCAATTTCAATGCAGCAGGCATTAATTCGTCTGCCGGGTAGACAGCATTAACCAGACCCCAGCTCAAAGCGTCGGCCGCTTTGATATTGGTGCAGGCATAGAGCATTTCCTTTGCTTTACCGGTCGGGATCAGACGTGCAAGACGCTGAGTGCCACCGAAACCAGCAGTGATGCCAAGGCCAACTTCAGGCTGGCCAAAGGTTGCATTTTCAGAAGCCAGACGAATGTCGCAGGACATGGATAATTCGCAGCCGCCGCCAAGTGCAAAGCCGTTAACCGCAGCGATAACCGGAATTGGTAAAGTCTCGATCTTTCTGAAAACAGCGTTTCCTTTTTTACCAAAAGCTTCGCCTTCAGCCTGAGTCAGGCTGCTCATTTCACCGATGTCCGCACCGGCAACAAAAGATTTCTGACCGGCACCTGTAATAATCAGGCAGCGAATGGTCTCTAAATCAACACCGTCAATAACCTTGTCCAGATCTTCAAGCACTTCACTATTTAAAGCATTTAAAGCCTTTTCACGGTCGATGGTGATAACAGCCACTGCACCCTGTGGTTCATATTTAACAAAACCCATTGTAATTACCTTCTCTCCTTAGAAAAATTAGTCCATTTCTACGATGGTAGATACACCCATACCGCCGCCTACGCATAAGGTTGCAAGACCTTTTTTAGCACCGCGTTTCTGCATTTCGTGCAGTAAGGTTACCATGATACGGCAGCCAGAAGCACCAACCGGGTGACCCAGAGCGATCGCGCCGCCGTTTACATTTAATTTATCTTCAGGAATATTTAAAGTTTTGCCTACAGCACAGGACTGTGCTGCGAAAGCTTCGTTTGCTTCAACTAAATCCATATCGTCAATGGTTAAACCAGCTTTTTCTAAAGCTTTACGGCTTGAGAAGATTGGTCCAACACCCATGATGGATGGATCAACACCAGCGGAAGCGCCGACAACAAATTTAGCCATTGGCTTAACACCTAATTCTTTTGCTTTTTCAGCAGACATCACAACGATGGCAGCAGCGCCGTCATTGATACCAGAAGCATTTGCAGCGGTTACGGTACCGTCTTTTTTGAAAGCCGGACGCATTTTGCTGATGCCTTCAGCGGTTACGCCTTTTCTTGGGAATTCATCAACTTTGAATTCAACAATTTCTTTTTTAACTTTAACCGGAACCGGTACGATTTCATCATCAAAACGGCCAGCTGCCTGAGCGGCTTCACATTTCTGCTGGCTCTTAGCGGCGAAATCATCCTGATCTTCGCGGGTTACATCATACTGTTCTGCTACATTTTCAGCGGTGATACCCATGTGATAGTGATTGAAGGCATCGGTTAAACCGTCTTTGATCATGGTGTCGATGAACTGGCCATCGCCCATTCTGTAGCCATAGCGTCCCTTAGGAACAGCGTAAGCAGCGCCGGACATGCTTTCCATACCACCAGCAACAATAATATCTGCTTCTCCAGCCTGGATCATAGCAGCTGCAAGATTGATACATTTGAGACCAGAACCACATAAATTGTTAAGGGTTAAAGCAGGAACCTCAACAGGAATACCAGCATTTACAGCAGACTGACGGGCAACACTCTGTCCCTGAGCCGCCTGTAATACACACCCCATTAACACTTCATCAACGTCTTCCGGTTTAACGCCAGCACGGTTTAAAGCTTCTTTAATAACGATTGTTCCAAGATCGACTACCGGAACGTTTGCTAAAGAACCGCCAAAACTACCAATCGCTGTACGTACAGCACCAGCTAATACTACTTCTTTTGCCACTTAAATTTCCTCCATTAATTCTCACATTTCCATGTGAATATTTGAATCATTTATCTTATACTCCAACTGTCCATTTATAGAACAAAAGGAGTATCTGTTAAATATATAACAATATTACCACATATTTGGCGAATTTGCAATAGATTACAGGAAAATTCTGTTATTAAACGGTCTTTTTTTGTGAAATATGTATATACAGGTATATTGACCACCTACAATCACTTTAATCATCCATAAGTGGTGTTTTATTATATATTTATACTACTCAATAAAGCTTTAAATTAGCCTTATTTTTAGATTTCTTTTTTCTTGGCACAATCTGTGTTAAAATAACCCTTAAGCAAACCGCTAAAAGCTAAAAGAAAGAAAATAAAATCATGAACCTATTATCCGTCATCAACCTTAAAAAAACCTACGGTGTCAAAACCCTTTTTGAAAAAATCAACTTCAGTATTGAGGACAGCGACAAAATCGGCGTCATCGGTGTTAACGGCACCGGGAAATCCTCACTGCTGCGCATTGTGGCCGGGCAGGATACCCCCGACGCGGGAGAAGTCCGCGTCTACGGCAGCAAACGCATCGAGTACCTGGCCCAGACCCCCGAGCTCGACCCAAACATCACCGTCCTGGCCCAGGTCTTTCGGGCCGATACCCCGGAGATGAACACCCTGCGCGACTATGAACACACACTGGATCTTCTGATGCGTTATCCCGAGGACGAAAAGCTCCAGAGACACCTGCTGGCCCTGACCGATACCATTGACGCAGGCGGTCTGTGGAACCTGAAATCCCAGGTTGAAACCATCCTAACCCAGCTGGGCATCCGAGATTTCGACAAAACCATCGGCACCCTGTCCGGCGGTCAGCGCAAGCGTGTGGCCATGGCCTCTGTGCTTCTGACTCCCTGCGACCTCCTGATCCTAGACGAGCCCACCAACCACCTGGACAATGAGACCATTACCTGGCTCGAAAAATATTTGGAAAACCGCAAGGGCGCTCTCCTGATGGTCACCCACGACCGCTATTTCCTGGATCGGGTCGTGAACAAAACCATCGAGCTGGACGGCGGGGCTCTATACGAGTACACAGGCAATTACTCCGAGTTCGTCGAGAAAAAGGCCGCCCGCAGGGCGTTCGAGAGCGTCATGGAGCAGAAGCGCCAGAATCTGTACCGGCGTGAGCTGGCGTGGATAAGACGGGGCGCCCGTGCCCGGACAACCAAGCAAAAGGCCCGGATCCAGCGTTTTGAGGACATTAAGAACAGTGCCTCTGACCTGAGCGAGGACATTCTTGAGATCAACGTAGGATTTACCCGTCTGGGCAAAAAAGTGGTGGATCTGGACCATGTGTCCAAATCCTTTAAAAACCAGTGCGTAGTCAAAGACTTCATCTATATTTTGGGGCCCGATGAGCGCATTGGCATCATCGGAAAAAACGGCCGGGGAAAATCCACGCTGCTGAATCTGATTGCTGGGAAAATCCGTCCAGACAATGGGGCCATCGTCATCGGCGATACAGTCAAAATCGGCTATTTTTCTCAGGAATCCGAAGATATGGATTTAAACCTGCGGGCGATTGAATACATCCGCGAGGGTGCCGAAACCGTTGAGAACGCCCGGGGTGAGGTCATCACCGCGGCTCAGATGATGGAGCTGTTCCTCTTTGACCGGTACGCGCAGTGGGTGCGGATCTCCGAGTTGTCCGGCGGTGAGCGCAGACGTCTTTACCTGCTCCGTATCCTCATGTCTGCGCCCAATGTGCTGCTGCTTGACGAGCCCACCAACGACCTGGATATCGATACCCTCAAAATCCTGGAAAACTACCTTGACGATTTTCAGGGCAGTGTGCTCACCGTCTCCCATGACCGCTACTTCCTGGACCGGGTGTGCGATACTATCTTCTCCTTTACCGGCGGCGGTGAGATTCTGGTTCAGACCGGTAATTTCACCGACTACATGCAAAAGCACGCAGGCCGGGATCAGGACGCTGCTACCAATAAACCCAGTGAACAAAAAAGCGAGAAGCCACGGCAAAAGGCCGTGAAGCTGAGCTACCGCGAACAGCAGGAGTACGACCGCATCGACGCGGACATGGCGCAGATGGAGGCCCGCCTTGAGGCCATCGATACCGAGATGGCCGGCATCGCCACCGACTACACCCGCCTTCAGGCACTGACCGAGGAAAAAGACGCACTTGAAGATACATTGCTCGAAAAGATGGAGCGCAAAGAATACCTCGAAGACATTGTCCGTCAGTCAAAGAAAAACCAAATCTGATTAAAGGTTAAATTAGCCCTTAATATAAATAGGAAGAAAACGTGAATTTCACTCATAAAAAACCCGCCGGCACCATCCCATGCCGGCGGGTTTTTTCGATTTATTTGCGCTTGGTTTTCTGGTAAACCATCACCCCCGCACCAATGACCGCCGCAACAACAACAAACCCAAGGCCAAGGAAGTCCATACTGTCCACCCCTGTATCTGCGTTGGGAGACGCCGTGCCCGCGGAATACCTGAGCTTAGAGGAACGCCGGACATTGATGGCTTTGACCTCCATGGCTGCGGGCTCACCCTCTGCCTCAGAGGCCACCTCAAAGCTCACCGGGGTGGCGTCCAGATGATAGCCCGAGGGCGCTTCTGTCTCCATAACCTGATAGCGCCCGGGCGCCAGATTGCTGACCCAGATCCGGCCGTCCGAATCAGTGACGAGATCCTTCTGGAGAGTATAGCCGTTGGCGTCCAGAATTTTAAAGCGGGCTCCGGGAAGTGGGGTCCGCTCTTCGTCCATTTTCAGGATGGAGAGACGCCCCTGATAGCTTGTATGGATACCCGCATCCACCACGACGTGCTGGGTCTGGGCTGAATCCGAGACCGTGAAGTCCAGAATCTCAAGGTTTCGCAGAAAACCGTTTGGAGCCTGTGTCTCAACCACCCGGTAGGTTCCAGGTGCGAGGCCGTCACAGCGCACACTGCCGTCTGCGCCGGAAGTAACCGCAGCTACGATCCGGTTGTTTTCATCGGTTTTTAACAGCTCGAACCGCGCGCCCTCCAGGCCATTGCTGTTTTCATCCTGTTTTCGGAAAACAACACTGCCCTGGGGGCCTGTCTGGGTTCCAAGGGTCTGGACAACAGCCGGCTCAGCGCCCGCTGCCTCCAGCCGGTCCGCCACGGCGGCATCGCCGGCAGCTTCCTCGGTCAGAGAGATAATCACCACGCCGTCGGTACCCACATAAGCGGTGCCATAAAGCTTGCCATCCTTATCTGTCAGGGGCAGGGCCAGTTCCTCGGTGACGACAACGCTTTCCGGCAGCTTAAAAGTATAGTAATTTCCGGATTTCAGAACCGCAGCCTTTTCCGCGGATGCCGCACTGTCTGTTTCCGCTTTGTCTGCGGCTTCGCCGCTGTCTTTATCGGCAGGGTGCGGTTTGTCCACCTGCGCGGTGGTATCGGTCTTCGCAGGCGCAGTAGGCGCTGGTTTTGTATCTGCCCCCTGGGCCGCCCAAACGGGTGAAAATGAGAATAATAAAACCATGAGAAGGACTGTCAAAGTGCCCGTTATTTTTTTCATGCTGTTTCCTTTCTATCCTACAATGCGTAAAGCTTCTAAATTTATGTAATACATTAAAATATCCTATGTATTACTTACCCATAAAAAGGCTTTTCCCACATCTTAAGAGCACCATGCTTTTTCTTTTTTCCTGCGATTTAGGAAAAGGGCGTTGTCATTTCTTGCTCTCTGTCAGGAAAAATCGGGCAGATCCTGTCCAAAGCTTTGAGTTTTTGATATAATGGTATCGTAATATATTTTGAATTTACAGGAGCAAAAAAATGCGTAAGGACAATGATCAACGAATTTATTTAACCGATGATAACACTTCTGTGGTCTATCTGAAAAATGTCATCGACGATCCGGATATCCAGGTTGGGGAACACACCTACTACCACGATGAGCGAAACGACCCCCGGGATTTTGTCAAGAACAACATTCTGTACCATTATCCACAGTTTCACAGAGATACCATCATCATTGGAAAATACTGTTCGCTGGCCATGGGGACCACCTTCCTCTGTCCCATCGCCAACCACAATTTTGCCTCCATGGCCAATTATCCCTTTCCCATCGCAAACGACCACTGGGATCTGCCTGAAAGCTTTGGCGGCAAGGTTTCTACCCTCAAGGGCCCGACCATTGTCGGCAATGACGTGTGGTTTGGATATGAGAGTGTGATCATGCCCGGCGTACACATCGGCGACGGCGCCATCATTGGCACCCGCAGCGTGGTGACAAAAGACGTTCCGCCCTACACGGTGGTCGGCGGGGACCCGGCACGCTTTATCCGCAAGCGTTTTGACGATGACACCATCGCGAAGCTTATGGCCTTAAAATGGTGGGATCTCCCCGACGCGGAGATCCGCGATTTCCTGCCCGAGCTCATCAATGGACATATCGACGCTGCTCTTGAAGCAAAATGGCTGGGCGATACAGCCCGCAAGGTCATTGAACGCCTCGGGAAATAAGACTGAACGTAAAAAGGACTGCCCGCAGTGATCTTTTCATCACTGAGGCAGTCCTTAATGCTTTTTTGTAACCTTATCGGTCTCTCTGACCAAAAATGCCGCTAACGTTTTTCTTTTGGTTTGGTCCTCCTCCAAAGGATAATACCGGCAGCGACCAACAGCAGCAGGGATGTGCCGATGCCTCCGGGTCCTTGCAGGCCAGTTCCCGGACTTTTTTCCACTGCCTTACCAGGCGTCTGTCCAGGACTTTGCGCATCTGGCGGCACTTTCACAGTGACTTCCGTCGGTTTTTCCTTTTGGTTGACCAAGTATATCGCTACTGGTGCAGGCGCTCCTGCCGCACGCGCTTCAATCTCGAAACGCACTGGGGTGCTGTCAAGAGTGTACCCTTCTGGAGCGGAGGTTTCCACCAGTTCATAAACGCCGGGGGCCAGCCCATTGGCTTTGGCGGTACCGTCTTTTTCAGTAGTCAGCCCTTCTATCACCGTCACGTTGTCTTTTGTCAGCTTAAAAACTGCGCCTGCAAGTGGACGACCGTTCGCATCGGTTTTTGTGATTTCGAGGCCTCCCTGATAATTGACCACCGGATCCAGTGTCAATGCTGGGATCACGCCGTCTGCATTTTTGACCAGAGTGAATTCTATGGGCTGAGTGTTCAGAACATAGCCGTCCGGAGCCTGGATTTCCGTAAAGCGGTAAGTGCCTTCCTCCAATGCTTCCACGGTCAGATGCCCATCCTCGCCGGTTTTCAGCTCAGTTTCTTCCCGTATGGGTTTCCAGTTCTCGCCCTGTTTTATCTCAAGGGTGAAAACTGCACCCGCAAGAGGATCTCCGTTTTCGTCCTCCTTGGCCAGGGTAACTTGGACCGGATCATTCTGCAAATGCTGTATCTTTCCTGTCTGGCTGCTCTCTGCATTGACAGTAATGGTGATACCCTGTTTCAGAGCGCTGTCCAGGTTATAGCCATCCGGGGCTTTCAGCTCCTTCAAAATATAATTGCCATAAACCAGTTCTTTAAAAAGCACCTGACCGTCGCTCCCGGTGGTCACCGGGGCACCCAGGCTCACGCCGTTGCTGTCATAAAGCTGGAACACGGCTCCGGCCAGGGGATTATGCGTGGTGGCGCTGTCCTTTTCCAGCAGAATACTGCCTCTTTTACCCACAACGGTTCCGCCACCATCATTGACGATGACGCCCAGTTCCTGGTTGTCGCCGCCTTCGACTTCTTCCTCATTATTGCCCTTTATAATCACTTCATTGCTCACCTTCTGCTCACTGCCTTCCTCCAGCAGCACCTTAGTACGGTAAGTGATAAAGAAGGCTCGGTCAATTTCCTTCAGAAAGTTCACAGTCAACTCCTGCTGGCCTGTTTCCGGGTTTGTGACGTAGTCCACGGTATAATCGGTACCCAGAGCCAGAACAATATTCTCATCCAGGGTCAAGCCGCCCCCTTCATCTACCTGAGCGCCGTATACCCTCAGGGAGCTGAGGTCAATGATCTGGTTGTCCGAGGGGCGGTCAATGACCTGAACATCGGTGAGCGCAGACTGGCTGGGGTTCACGGTGATCTGCCATTTCACATAGCCGTCATCGTCCTGAATACCGGATTTGGCGGCCAGCTTACCGCCGTTAGTGATAGACACCTCGCCTTCCAGCAGATGGACCTCACGTCCATTGGTAAAGGTTGCGGTGTTTTTATAGGTCGCGCTGTCATGGATAACCTGACCATCCAGGGTGGTCTGAAACTCAATGAGATAACGGCCCTCCGCACTTTCTGGAAACAGTATCTTCAGGATGTTTTCCTGGCCATTCGGCTCCTGAATCCGAAACTGATCATACTCTTCAGGGGCAATTTCATCTCCCTTTACCGGCTCACCCTTGCTGCTCAGGGTATAGTGATAGATTTTAACGGAACCTGAGACATATACCTGATTGCCAGTGATGGGGTCCTCGATAGCCGTGGGCCGCCCAAGCAGGAGATCGTTGTAATTGACGCCTACCGTCCAGGTGATGGTTTTATTGACCGCGTTGTAGCTGCCATTTTTAAAACCATTGTAGGATGCGTCGTCATTTGGCCGGTAGTCCGCCTCATCCTTACTGCTGTGTTTTCCGCCCTGGGTATCTGTCCAGCTGGAGACAGCGTCGTTCTTAAAATAGACGTTGCCGTCCGGGAAAATCGTTGCGCCAGTATCATAGTCTGTGGTGTAGGTAATCTTAAAGCTGTCACTTGTGGGATTATAATCCCCTATCAGCACAATATCAAAATTGTTGCTGCTCTGCTCATAGTTCAAGGTATAATCCTTGTTTCGTTCCAGGGTTTTTCCATCCTGATTTTTAATCACCAGAGACGATTCGTCCAGAAAAAGGCCTGGGCTCAGGGTGTCTGTGAGGGACCAGTCTTTCATGGTATAGTTGTTCTTATTAACGCTAATAGACCAGTTAATCCGCCTGTTTTCCTGATCGGCGGATACAAATTTTTTGATGACGCCCTGTTGTTTAGCGCTGCCACTTGCGCTGTCCGTCTGTCCAGTACCAATCTCTACCTCATTTTTATATTTCTGATTTTCATCTAATATTCCGGAAACCTTGGTTTGATAAGTCATCTGGACCGCGTAGTCCACATCCCCTAAGAATTGAATTTTAAAGCCATCAGCAGTTTTATCGAGCTGGTAATCCACGCCTTCTTCAAGGGTGCGGACAATCTTTACACTGCCATCAGTATTAAAATACACTTCTTTAAGCACAAGACTGCCATCTACATAGTCCATGCCGCTGCCGATTTTATCAGTCACCACAGCCTGTTTTTGCGGGATTTTGCCCTCGCTGTAGTTGTACTTAATCTCCCAGCTAAAGGTCTGAGTCTGGGCGTCGTAGTTTTCCCGGCTTTTTTCCAGAATTTTGCCGTACTCGGCATCCACCGTGGCGCTCGCAGTAATCTCTGAAATGTTGTCCCCGCTCAGAGCTGCCTCATTCTTAAAGATAATGGTACCGCCGTCCGCAGGCTTCTTTTCCGGATCGATGCGGGTTGTGTACTCAATACGGTAGGCAGCGTGGATAGTGTTTTTAAAAGTGACTGTGCCGTCAGCCGCAACGGTATACTCGGACGGATCCACAGGTTTCTGGCTTCCCTCAACAACATTGCCGTCAAAGTCAACCTCAATCTGATAAACCGTTACGCTTTCCAGGGTGAGTCCAGCAGGCAGGGTATCGGTGACGGCCGCACCCGCAACTGTGTCCAGACTTTTGTTGATGTCTACATTCCAGATGACTTTTTCGGGATTCATATTCCGGTCAAAATAGCCGTTTTTTTCAATGGCGCTTCCTGCACTTGGCCTGACCACCACCTCTGCAG
Source organism: Eubacterium callanderi (assembly GCF_900142645.1). Taxonomy (GTDB): domain Bacteria; phylum Bacillota; class Clostridia; order Eubacteriales; family Eubacteriaceae; genus Eubacterium; species Eubacterium callanderi. The sequence goes on along the minus strand of NZ_FRBP01000005.1, from coordinate 105,921 downwards.
GCGGCAGCTTTTCCTCATTGGGGATCTTGATAACCGTATTGCCTGGGCCGGTCATGCCGTCTTTGTCAAATCCACCCGAGAAATTGAGGTTTCCGCTGATGTCACTGTTTTTTGTCACTTCATCGGTAAAGGTGATTGTGACCGTGCCGTCTTTGCCCACCAGTGCGGTAGCATACTGGTTTCCCGCCGCGTCGATGAGGGGAATACTGGTATTATTGGCGATTTTGATATTGTCCGGCAGTTCAAACTGGTAGTAATCACCGGCCTGCATCTGGGCCCGAACATCCTCTGGAAGCGCAAAGGTGATATCAAACCGAACTGTGTCGTCAATGGTAGGCTCTGCTACGGGTTTTCCAGCCACATCCTGATAGGTCACGGTCATTCCTGTCAAAATGGTGCTGTCTGCCTCGCTATATCCCAGCGACTGAAAAATTTCTTTAATGTCCCGGCCACCAGCTTTGGGCTGGTTTTCTGCCGCGGGTTGAACTAAAACCTTCTCTGAAGCTTCGGGCAGTATGGCAGCGGGTTCTGTGACCTTCTTGAGCTGCCCCTCGGTGGCTGCTGCCTGTTCAGGCTGCTCTGGCTCAGCGTTCTTCTCCACTGTCTGATCCACCGCAGCCGGTGCTACTGTCTCGTTTACCACACTGCCATTTTCCTGAGCAAATGCTGCCTGCGGCAGTGAAAACTGTAAAATCATCAACAGTGATATGACTGCACTCACGATTTTCTTCATTGTTTTTTCCTTTCTTAATTCAGATACTTTTGCTTTTTTATACCCAACGGGCAAGATAATAATTAAATGACAGCGAAAACTTTTAAACTTTCCTGATTGAAAACACAAAAAAAAGCCCCGAAGGGCTTTAATCCTATTCCTCACATCCCTCATGCCCGTACCGGTTCAGGTAGCGTTCGCGCTCAGCATCGACCATTTCGTCGGGGATGACGGCCACATCGACGCCACCTTTGAGGGCCAGGTAGGATTTTGCGGCTTTCTCGGTTACCTTACAGCAGGTGAGGGCCTCAGTCATGTCGCGGCCAAAGCACATGGGGGCGTGGTTCCGAATCAGGATAGCGTTCTTCTGGCCTATGGTTTGGATGACAGCCTCTGCCAGTCTTCGGTGCTGTCCGGCGTTAATGTATTCAGGCGTTACCGGAATTCCGCCGCCGATGAGCTGACTCATTTCTTCAAAAATCGGCGGAATTCCCTGCTGAGAGGCGCACATGGCAGAGGCGTAAGTGGGATAGCACTGGATAATGGCATTGACATCCCCGCGTCTGGCGTAGATCAGACGATGAATATGAACCTCAGAGCTCGGATACCACACGCCCTCAACCTTACAGCCCTCGGTGTCCACAACCACCAGATCTTCAGGGTAAATATCCGTAAAAGCCACCCGGCTCGGCGTCACCAGCAGCTTTCCCCCATCCAGGCGCGCGCTCACATTGCCCCAAGTGCCAATGACCATCTCGTTGGCCTCCAGCCACCGGCAGGCTTCCACAATGGCTTTTCTCTCTTTTGCGTATTCCATCAAATTCTCCTTTCACACATTAAAAGTAAGATAACCTTTTCATTCCGGATTCAGGAAAACCCGGAGACAGGACTGCATCTCCGGGGAAGGTTTGTTTAAATACTATTATACTCTTTTAGGGAGAATCTATCAACTGAGCTTTTTAGATTCTTAAGGCCGACGGTACCGTCGCTTACTGCTCATGACCATAGCTGTAAAGGAACCTATGGCGCTCGGCCTTGACCATAGCCTCCGGGATGGTGGTGATCTCCACACCGCCTCTGAGCGCCAGATAGCACTTGGCAGCTTTCTCGGTCACCTGTGAACAAGTCAGGGCTTCCTTAAGATCACGGCCCACGCAGACCGGGGCGTGATTGCGGATCAGGACGGCATTTTTATCGCCCAGTGCCTCGGCGGTTACCTCTCCCAGACGTACATGCTGTCCAGCATTCACATACTCGGCCGTGATGGGGATCTCCCCCCCGATCATCTGGCTCATTTCCTCAAAGATAACCGGAATGCCGTGTTCGGCCGCACACATGGCTGAGGCGTAAACCGGGTGGCAGTGAACCACTGCTCCCACATCGGGTCGGGCCGCGTAAATGAGCCGGTGCACATGCATCTCGGAGGTAGGTTTGTGTTCGCCCTCTACCTTGTTCCCCGCCATATCCACGATCACCATATCTGCAGGCGTCAAGTCCGCATATTCTATCCGGCTCGGAGTTACCATAATCGTTTCTTCGTCCAGGCGCACGCTCACATTTCCCCAGGTACCAATGACCATACCCGTGTCCTGAAGCCACAGGCAGGCGTCGATGATGGCTTGCCTTTCTTCCGTATACTTCATGTCATTCTTCCTTTCTTTCTCAGCTTCCAAAATGGGAAAACCCGGAGGCCGAATCACTGCCTCCGGGTTTTGATGGGGTTTACTCATTTAAGAAAATAGTCACAGGGTAATTCTTATAAGTCCTTTTTTGCTTTACGCTGACCGTAAGAGTTGTTGAAACTGTCAATCATGCGGGTCATTTCGTCGTGGTCTAAAAGTACGGGTGTGCCGATGGCTCTGGCTTTAACATAAACTTCTGCACATTGTTCGATCTGTTCCACAATGTTAAAGGCATTGAGAATATCACTGCCCCCGGCGATAAGGCCATGGTTTGCCATAAAAGCGGCGTTGCGTTCTTTCATCGCTTCAAAGGTGTTTTTAGCCAATTCCATTGATCCGTAAGAGGCGTATTCGGCGCAGCGGACATCGTAACCAGAAAATGCGACCAGATAGCTGGAAGCCGGCAGGCCTTCTCTCAGAGTTGCCAGAACGGTGCTGTAAACAGAGTGTGTGTGTACGACAGCGGCGATGTCGTCGCGGTCGGTATAGAAAATGCGGTGAAGTTCATGTTCGCTGGAGGGTTTACGATCCCCATCCACAATCTCACCTTTCAGATTCATGACAACAATATCCTCTGGCTCGGTTTCAAAATAGTCGATACCACTTGGGCTGATGGCAAACAAGCCCTCTTCCCGGTTTAAAATGCTGATGTTTCCGCCGGTTCCCTTGGTTAAACCGTGGGTGATCAGCATCTGGCAGTATTTTACAACGTCTTCTCTTTCTTTTTGCAGTAACATCTTTAATCTCCTCTTTATTCTATATATTTTTTATTCAGGTTTATCTACTTGGCTTTAACGGTATTCGTACAGCATTCTGCGGCCTTCTGCGAAGCGTTTTACGTCAGCGACGATCTGTTTGGTATGGTTCACAAGGACATCGTCAGTGGCTCCGGCAATATGCGGTGTGATGACGACATTGTCAAGTTCAGTGATATATGGATGGTTGCTGGCAATGGGCTCTTTAGCGTAGACGTCAAAGGCAGCGCCAGCGATCCGTTTTTCGCGGAGCGCGTCGATCAGGGCTTCCTCGTCAAGGATCGCACCTCTCGAGCTGTTGATAAAATAGGCGGTTGGTTTCATAAGAGCAATCATTTCACGGCTGATAATGCCCGTAGTTTCCGGGGTGATCTTCATATGACAGGTGATGAAATCCGCGTTTTTCATCAGGTCTTCCAGTTTTTCTGCTTTTTTAACGCCAACTTCCTCTAAGTCGATGGGACATAGGAACGGGTCATAAATCAACAGTTCCATGCCAAAGGCACGGGCAATTTTGCCCACGCGGCGGCCAATGCTGCCATAACCTACGATCCCCAGCGTCTTACCATGAAGCTGAGTCCCCTTAAACACCATATAAGGTGAGCCGGGTTCCATATCCCAGACCATATCGACCTTCAGACCTTCCTTGGTTACCTTCTGTGCGTTAGGATCAGCGGTAAATTTTCCTTCCTTTAAAGCCTTGTAGGCCATCGGGATCTTTCTGGCGATGGAGAGCATGAGTCCTACGGTCATCTCAGCAGTAGTGTCGGAATTACGTCCCGGTGTATAGATAACAGGAATACCACGTTCTTTTGCTGCGGCCATATCAACGTTAACCGGAGTGGCGCGGGTACAGGCGATGAGCTTGAGGTTTGGGGCATTTTCAATGACTGCCCGGGTAATATCGTCGTAGCTTGTAATGATGATGTCCGCGTCTGCGGATTTTTCCATGAGCTCCTCCTCCTGCATTTTGGGCAGGCCAATGGCCCAGCCATCTTTTACCACTTCACCCATTTCGTATAATGGCTTTAACTGTTCTTCATCATATTCTGCAGTAAAAAAAATTTTCATTGTGTTATCCTTCTTTCTGTCTCTAGTTTTCTCGGGTACGTTTACTGATAGTTTTCATCACATCTGCACGGGCTGTCCATAGGCTCTCGCAGGCGATACGGATGCCTTTATACAGTGTGTAGATGTCTTCGTAAATCGCGTTCTGATCTGGTCTCGGACGGTAAATGCGTTCAGATTTGCAGGTTCTGCGGGCCGCGTCGGTATAGCTCTCATATTCGCCCACCGCAAGACCCACCATCATGGCAACTCCTTTGGCACCGAATTCATTTCCGGCAGACACAACAACCTCCATACCGGTAACGTCTGAGATCATCTGCGCCCAGATCGAGCTCTTGGCTCCGCCGCCGGCAATAAAAATTTTGCTGTTTCTATCCGCGCCCTGCAGGCAGTCTTTAATGGAAAGGGTAATGCCTTCGTAAACCGCATGAACTAAGTCTGCACGCTTGGTGTTCGCACTGATACCAAAGAAATTCGCCTTGGCATGCGGATGGTAAAATGGAGCGCGTTCCCCCGCTGCACTGATGTAAGGATGGTAAATCACGCCGCCACTGCCGGCCGGAACATCCTTGATCATGATATCGACCTTAGAAAAATCCTTAGTCAGGGCAATTTCGTTGAGTACCCAGTCGATGTTCGGTGTTCCGTTCATGGTTGGCATCAGATTGACAAACAGATCCCCCACCGCATGCTTTTCAAGACGTGTTCCCTCCTTGCCAAATTCGCAGTCTTCCTTTTTCATGAAGATTTCATTGGCGCAGGTAGTGCCTAAAATAACGCAGATATCCTTGTCTTCTACGGCTCCGATACCCACCGCAGCGGCGACAACGTCAATGGCGCCTGCCACGACAGGTGTTCCCGGGTTAAGGCCGAGATCCTTTGCAACTCGGTCAAGTACATTCCCGACAATTTTGTTGGAGATAACCACCGGAGCGATAAGGTCCACATATTCGCCTAAATCCAGTGCTTTTAACAGATCCACTGCTACTTCGCCCTTTTCTGCGTCCATTAAAGAAGTTCCTGTGTCACTCATATCGCCATTGATGGTACCGGTCAGTTTATAGCGCACCCAGTCCTTACAGAAGAACATGGTTTTCGCTTTGTCCAGTACTTCCTTGCGGTTGTTTTTCATCCACTTCAGCAGCATCAACTGTGTTCCTGTGAGCGGCGGCGTCCCGGTTGTTTTGAAAATCATTTCACCGAGCTTTGGATCATCCTCTGTCACCTTGGCGACTTCATCGGCGGCGCGACCGTCACACCACAGAATCGCATCCTGTACAGGTTCGCCGTTTTCATCCATAAGCCAGATGCCCTCGCCCTGGCCAGTGACGCCAATGCCCAGAATATCGTCTGCCTTTGCCGGTCCGTTTTCCATGATCATCTTGATACAAAGGGCAACCTTTTCCCACAAAATGTTCATGTTCTGCTCCACGTCTGTATCGCCGATATAAATGGGCTCATTTTCTAAAACTTCGACTAAAATTTCATTGCCATCCACATCAAACAAAACTGCCTTTACATTTGATGTCCCCGCATCAATGCCGATAATATACTTCATGTTTTCCCTCCGAGAATCATAGTTTTTTCAGACAACGGCGTCCCCCTTGCTGTCACAATGCAGCCGCTGCCCTATCTATTTAAACCACAAGGTGGTTCAAACCAGTCCTATAAACCAAGAGTTCTCACAATGCGTTCTGCTGTCATATCAGTGGTGATAAGCGTATCGATGACCCCGGAGGCCAGACAGCCGATAATGGCTTCCGTTTTATCCTCCCCGCCGGCAATAGCCACAACATTCGGAATGTTTTTCAGAATCTCCATGTTCGCGCTGATAACGCGGTCACGGATAAAACAATCCTGCCAGCGGCCATCAATGGTTACGGGGTTCACACAGACATCCCCGATAAAGCCGTCCTGCCTCAGCCGGTCAATATCCTCGACCTTCAGCAGACCACGCTTACACATGGTAGATTCACGGCTCACCTGCCCGATCCCAAAAAGCGCCACATCACAGCGCCTCATGAGCTCATAGGACTTTTGAATGGTCCGCTCTTCCATCAGCATTCTCTTTGTCTCCGCGTGATCGACAACAACTGGCGCGTAGAGTATATAACACACACTGTCCAGCTTATCTGCCAGCGACCGGGCGATTTCATCCGACTTTAACATATCCATGTCAATGTTCTGCGCTCCGACCATCTGCACCACCGTACACTCACTCCGCCTTTTAAAAGAAAGATTCGAAATGGTAGCTGCAAGTGTTTCCCCCCAGGATACCCCGATGCTCATACCAGGCTGAAGGTAATCCTCCAGATACTGGGAGGCCGTGTTTGCAAGCGACGGCATGTAGTTGCTCTCACCATCATACGATTCCGCAATGATTACTCTTTTTAAACCAAAATGCTCCTCGATCGCCCCTTCATATGCCACATTTCCCTGGGCGTAGCCGTTAACCTTTATGGTAACAATACCCATATCCCTCAGAGAGCTGATGATCCGGTTCACACGCTGTCTTGTAAAAGACAGCCGCTTCGCGATCTCATCCTGCGTCATACCCAAGGTATAGTACCAGTGCGCGATCTTGATATACAGATTTTTATCTTCCATGGCAACCTCCAAATAAGTGTCCATATTTTTTTCATTATTACATATGTCTACCTATTTTTCAATTGCGTTACATTTGTATTTTTATTTTACAAATGTATTTCTTGACTATAATTTACACCGTTTTCTTACATTTGTCAAGTAATATTACATTTTCTCATTAAATTATTTAAGATAATAGTTCCGATTTTATCTTTTTAGCCCCAAATAGCGCAAAATAAAAAGTCCAATGCACAAAAACGCACATCAGACTTTTTATTCATAAAAATTGCTTTTCTTTATTGAATTTACTTTTATTTCTCAAAAATCTCTGCCCGACGCTCCCACAACGGCCCGAAAGCAGCTCTGAGCTCACGGTAGAAGGTATAGCACTTTTCGTACATCGCGTTTTGGCGTGGCTTGTAAATCTTTTTAAGACGGCAGCATTTAACGGCGGCGTTTCCTATGCTGTCAAAGAGGCCAACGGCCACTCCGGCGGTCATAGCAGCCCCCAGGGCGCCAAACTCCGCGCCCCTGGACACCACTACGGACTGCCCAGTCACGTCGGCGATCATCTGTGACAAGGTCTCGCTTCCTGCGCCGCCGCCGGAAAGCAGCAGGCGTCCCCGGTAACCGCCGCCTTCCAGGCAGTCACGGACTGAGAAGGCCAGCCCCTCATACACCGCGCGCATAAGGTCGCCCTTGGTCGTTCCTGAGTTCACCCCAAAAAAACTGGCGCTGGCATCCCGGTGCTGGAAAGGAGCCCGCTCACCGGCCGCCGACAGATAAGGGTGGTAAACAACCCCGCCGCTGCCCGGACGGGTATCCTCGATAAGTCCCTCCACCACCCGATAATTGCCGCTCCTGGCAATCTCACGCATCATCCACTCCACGTTTTCCATACCGTTGATGGTGGAGGACAAATCAATGGCCAGATCCGCCTGCACATGGTGCAGGTAGTGCCTGCGGCAGCGTGTCACATCGCAATCGCGGAGACGCAGTACCTGCTCCACGGCGCAGGTGGTGCCCAGCACCACCGCGGCGTCACCCACGCCCACCGCGCCAGTTCCCACCGCTGAAGCCACCACGTCCATGGCCCCGGTAACCACCGGGATTCCAGCCCGCAGGCCCATTTTTTCCGCAGCTGCCGCTGTCAATTGGCCGGCAATGGTGTCGGAGGGCAGTACCTCGGGAATGCCGCTTTCCGCCTCAGAAAGACTGAGCACGGTCAGGGCCTGTACCGCTGGCGCGCCATCGATGAGCCGCAGATAGGCGGCGCCTCCGTCGGTGGGGTCTGTGGCGATTTTATCCGTCATACAGTAGCGCAGCCAGTCCTTTGCGAAGAACACTGTCTGAATCTGGCGGTACACATCCGGACGGTTATCCTTGGTCCACCGCAGCAAAAGAAGGGCGCTCCCGGCCCCGGCCGGCGTGCCCAGGTTCCGGTGTACCAGCTTGCCAATCCCAGGAGTCTTCTCATTGACGGCCCAGTTTTCCTCGTGGGCGCGTCCGTCATTCCACAAAATGGCGCGGCTCACCGGCCGGTTGTTTTTATCCAGAGCCCACAAGCCCTCGCCCTGTCCTGTCACGCCGACAGCCAGGATCTCCTCAGGCGTCGCAGGCCCCTTCTCCATCAGCAGGCGCACGCAGGCCGCTGTCTTTTCCCAGAAAAAATCCATGTCCAGTTCTTTGCGCACACCGTCTTCCAGAATATCGCTGGGGGCCGCCACTGTTTCGATCTCGTGGCCTGTAGTGTCGAAAAGGACTGCCTTTATTTTGGTGGTTCCGCCGTCAATCCCGATGATATAGTTCATTTTTTCATCTCCCGTACATTTCTTGGCTCAGTGCTCATGATTCTGTGTTATAATAAATCATATTATACCAAAAAAACAATAAAAAATCGATAAAGGAGCATTGATATGAAATTATATTCCTGGAACGTCAACGGCATCCGCGCGGTGGCACAAAAGGGCTTTACCGAATGGGTTGAAGCCGCCCAGCCCGATATCTTATGCCTTCAGGAGGTCAAAGCCGCAGAGGATCAGATCAGCGAGGACATCCGTTGTATTCCCGGTTACCACAGCTTTTTCCACGCTGCCGAGCGCAAGGGCTACAGCGGTACTGCTGTCTACTATAAAGAAGAACCCATCTCGATCACCACCGGTCTGTCTGAGGACCGCTTCAACCACGAGGGCCGCACCATTATCATGGAATACCCGGAATTCACCCTCTTTAATATTTACTTCCCCAACGGTCAGAAGGACGATGAACGCCTCCAGTTCAAAATGGATTTTTATGACTGCTTTTTAAAGGATGTCAACGCCCTGGTGGCCCAGGGTAAAAAGGTCATTATCTGCGGTGACGTCAATACCGCGCACACCGAGATGGACCTGAAAAATCCCAAATCCAACGCTAAACGCTCTGGCTTCCTGCCCATGGAGCGTGAGTGGCTCGACCATTTCTTTGAAAACGGCTATGTGGATACTTACCGCCATCTGCATCCGGATACCGTCGAGTACTCCTGGTGGTCCTACCGTTTTAACGCCCGGGCCAACAACGCCGGTTGGCGCATTGACTACTTCTTCGTGTCTGACAACGCCATCGACATGGTCAAAGACGCGGCCATTCACACAGAGGTCACCGGTTCTGATCACTGTCCGGTTTCCATTGAGATTAAGATTTAAAAGAAAGACCTGGCACACGTACTGTGCCGGGTCTTTACATATTTTTTAAAAATAATTTATTTTGAGTTTCCCTTCTCTCTTTCCAGCATGTAAGCTTTCCAGGAAGAGGGGTGTATCCATATACCGAAAAATCAGCTTTTTTATTTTGCTCTTAACCACCTTCTCCTGGTTTCGTCAACGTCAAAAAGCCACTGCAAAATCCGCAGTGGCTTTTTGTACGTGGCGATGTTAAATAAATAAAGTCGTTCCGACATTTTCATTGCTGGCGATGTAGGTGCCGACGCCCGCATATTCGATACCGTCAATGAGTTCTTCCTTCTTAATCCCCATGAGCTCCATGCTCATGGTACAGGCAATAAAGCGTACCCCGGCATCCTGAGCCTTGTGGATCATGGTTTCGATGTCGTCCACATTTTTCTTTTTCATAATGCTCTTGATCATGGCAGGCCCAATGCCAAACATATTCATCTTTGATAGGGGCAGCCGTCTGGCACCCTTTGGCATCATCAGGCCGAACATTTTTTCAATCCGGTTTTTCTTCACCTTCGGCGCTTTCGGTTTACGCAGTACGTTCAGGCCCCAGAAGGTAAAAAACAGGGTGACATCCTTGCCCTGGGCCGCTGCGCCCTGGGCGATGATCATGGCTGCGATGGCCTTGTCCAGTTCACCGTCAAACACGACCATGGTGGCGTTTTTCTGAACTGCCGGATCTGCCGCAGCCAGCCCGCAGGCAGAGGCGCCGCCGCCCTTTCGGATGGTGGCAATGTATTTATTTCCTCTGGTTTCCTGTGAAATCAGGGTATGGCCGTTAGTTTTACACCAGCACTCCACATCCTGCACAAAACCAAAATCGGTGGCAATGGTCTGTACCAGCTCGCCCTCCTTTACCTCACTCACAGCCTTGTAGGTTGCCATCAGCGGGCCAGGACACTGGAGCCCGGTCACGTCCACTGTCTTAACAGGGTTTACGTCTGCTTTCGCCCCCTCGGGGGCTTCTGGCTCCCCCAGCTTTGAACCCTCCACGTCAAAGTTCGGTTCTGCCAGCTTGTAATGGCCGGCTTTATAGGTATTATAGCCGCCAGCCAGGTTGTAAAGGTTGGTGAAGCCGTGATCCTCCAGGATCCGGATAGCCAGGTACCCTCTCAGACCCACCTGACAGGTAATATACAGAGGTTCGTCCTTGCCCACTGGAATTTCGTCGATATGGTCTCTCAGGGTGTCCAGCTCCAGATTGTGGGAACCTTCCACATGGCCTGCGCCAAATTCGACCGGTGTGCGGACATCCAGCAGGTAACCGCCGCCTGCGATAATGTCGTCAATTTCATCCCACTCGACGGTTTTATAGACGCCTTCATCAATATTCTGGGCAATGTAGCCTAAAATATTGACCGGGTCCTTGGCAGCTGAAAACGGCGGCGCGTAGGACAGTTCCATGTCCTGTAAATCATAGATGGTGCCGCCCATTTTCATCACAGAGGCAATGACGTCAATGCGCTTTTCAGTCCCCTCCTGTCCTACTGCCTGGGCACCCAGAACCTTCAGGGTCTTAGGGTCATAGATGAGCTTCAGCGCAATATTCGTGGAGTCTGGATAGTACCCCGCGTGATTGCCGCGGTGGGCGTGAATCTGCTGGAAGGGAAGTCCCTTTGCCCGCAGCTGGCCCACGTTGTTGCCAGTGGTGGCAAAAACCTTGTTAAAGACTTTGGCCACAGATGTTCCCTGAATGCCGTGGTTTTTAAAGGGAATACCGTTGATGTGGTCCGCCACGGTACGTCCCTGGCGGTTTGCCGGCCACGCAAGCGGTACAGCAGTCTGGGACCCATCCACAAAATCACGGACCTCAATGGCGTCTCCGATGGCGTAAATATTTTTAATGACCTCGCCGTTCGCGCCGTCCATGACTTCATAGGTTTCAGTGGTGACAATGTGCCCTCTTGTCCCCAGCTTTAATCCTGCGTCCTTTGCCAGCTTGTTTTCCGGCGCCACACCAATGGCCAGGATGACCATGTCAGCGTCCAGCTTCATGCCACTTTCCAGCACGACTTTTTTGCCAGCGTCCTCAAAATGATCGACGCCGTCACCCAGGATCACATTGACACCGTGGGCGTTCAGCTCCTGATGAATGATCTGTGCCATTTCGTAGTCAAGGGGTTTTAATACCTGGTTCAGCTTTTCGACCAGTGTCACGTTGATGCCCAGTTCCCGCAGGTTTTCGACCATTTCGATGCCGATAAAACCGCCGCCGACCACCACAGCGCGTTTGGGGCTGCGCTCGGTCACCTCAGCCTTGATCTTATCCGTATCAGCCACATTGCGCAGTGTAAAGATGCTGTCCGCCTCGGCCAGACCCGGAATCGGCGGAGCGATGGGTTTGGCACCCGGTGACAGGATCAGGTGATCAAAGGTTTCGGTGTAGGTCTCACCGGTTTTGGTGTTTTTAACCTCCACAGTGCTGCCCGCACGGTCAATGGAAACCACTTCACTGAAATTGCGGATATCCAAGTTAAAACGCTTGGACATTCCGGCCACGGTCTGCACCAGCAGCTTGCTGCGGTCCTTGATTACATCCCCAATATAGTAGGGCAGACCACAGTTTGCAAAAGAAATATACTCGTCGCGTTCAAAGAGAATGATTTCGTCCTCTTCACTCAAACGTCTCAAACGTGCCGCAGCGGTTGCGCCGCCGGCTACACCACCGACAATCAGAATTTTTTTCATTGTTGTTCCTCCTTGAATAGAACTTCTACAATTTCTTTAACCTGTTCATTACAGAGCTCGTAGTAAATTTCATTTCCCTCACGGGTTCCCCGCACGATCCCGGCTGCCTTGAGCTTGGACAAATGCTGAGAGATCCCGGACTGGGACACATCCAGACAGGACTCCATGTAGGAGACGTTGTTCCGCCCTCTCTCCATGAGCCCCCGCACCATACACAGCCGCACCGGGTGGGCCAGCGCCTTTAAAATTCCGGCGGCCTGCTCATTTTCCTGCTGCCTTTTCCTATCCATTGATCGACTTCCTTTATCCTTATATTCAAATTTTATAATATTATTATATTATGTTTTTCTAATATTGTCAATAAAGTTTTTTCAAATAAATAAAGCTTAAAAGACACGGCCTTTTACCCAGAAATGAGAAGGCTCCGCCGCGGACGTTTAGGTTTTGTTGGTAAATCAAACATACTTTTAACTTAATAAAGATAGCTTTTTTTAATATTATTCTTTATAATAAAATAAAGAACACTAAAAAGGGGATTCTTATGAAATTTTCTAAAATCGAAAAGTCCTGGATTCTGTACGACGTTGGAAACTCAGCTTTTGTTATGTTGGTCTCGACCATCATTCCCATTTACTTTAAAAATATTGCCTCGAGTGCCGGAGTGTCGATGGCGGACTCCACCGCCTACTTTGGGTACGCCACCTCCATTTCTACCCTGATTGTTGCAATACTGGGGCCCATTCTCGGCACCATCGGGGACACCAGCGGCTACCGGAAGCGCCTGTTCCTTCTCTCACTGGGCGTGGGGGCTGTGGGCTGTGTGGCCCTGGGGATTCCCATGGGCTGGTTACTCTTTCTCGTCATGTTTGTGGTCGCTAAAATCGGCTATAATGGCAGTCTTATTTTCTGTGACTCCATGCTCACGGATGTCACCACCGATGACCGCATGGACGAGGTCTCCAGCGTGGGCTACGCCTTTGGCTACATCGGCAGCTGTATTCCCTTCGCGGCCTGTATGCTCCTGGTGCTCTTTTCCGGAAGCATCGGCATCAGCACCCAGCTGGCAACGTCCATTTCTTTTGTCATCACCGCAGTGTGGTGGGTGCTCATGACTGTGCCACTGCTCAGAGGCTACCGGCAGAAATTTTCTGTGGGGCATGTATCTAACCCGGTTAAGGAAGGCTTTGTACGCCTGGGCCACACCATTAAAAATATCCGTCAGAATAAAAACATTGTGCTGTTCCTGGTAGCGTTTTTCTTCTATATCGACGGTGTTTACACCATCATCGAGATGGCGACCTCTTACGGCAAGGACGTGGGCGTAGGCGATAATGACCTGTTGATGGCGCTGTTACTCACCCAGATCGTCGCTTTCCCTTTCGCACTCCTGTTTGGCTGGCTGTCCAAAAGAGTGAAAACCGAAAAGCTGATTTACGTTGGAATCATCGGCTATTTTTTCATCGCCCTCTTTGCCATTCAACTGGATAGGGCCTGGGAATTCTGGTTTCTGGCGGTCTGTGTCGCCATCTTCCAGGGCGGCATTCAGGCTCTGTCCCGGTCTTACTTTGCCAAGATCATCCCCAAGGAGAAATCCGCCGAGTACTTTGGCTTTTACGACATTTTCGGCAAAGGCGCGGCCTTTACCGGCACACTGCTGGTCAGCGTGGTCACCCAGCTCACCGGCCACTCCCGCTATGGCATTATCTCCATCTCCTTTTTGTTTGTCATCGGCTTTGTGCTGTTTGTGATTGCAGTGAGAAGGATCAATCATGAAAAAAGCAGTGGGACACATGCGGGGCTTTAAGCTGCGTCCAAATTTTATTTTCCTTTGTCTCCCATACTCAAAAGGCTCAAAACCACCAACAAATGGCGTTTTGAGCCTTTTGAGCATGTCTTTCTAAGGGCTTTTTCTATTTTTTCCGAATACGCAGCCCCTTGGGGAAGTGGTTTTTAATCATACCTTGGCTGGCTTTTCCAAAACCCAAGGGCCATTTTTCAAAGCAGACCAGCACCCAGCCTTTAAGGTCTGCCCCGGTAATGGGTTCGCCTTTGAGATAGGTGTACGCCTCCTCGTCATCCTTCACGGTATAGACGGTTTTAAAGTCCTCAGGCTTCAGCACCATGGCGAGTGTATGAGACGGTTCAAAGCGGTTTTTCTTGAGTGTGCCCAAGTGTATGCCGGGGCGCAGTACCTTCAGTCCCTCAATGTCCTTCAGGGTGATGCCTTCGGGCAGGCTGTAGAGCTGATCTCCCTGCAGATGCAGGTTGTTGAACCTCCGGTTCAGATATTCTTCGGCAAAGACCTCATAATCACCAAGCTCTCTGCGCCCGGCAGGCTTTAGCCGGGACTTTCTCTTGAGCCTGAGGGCCTCTTCCTCAGGAGGACACTCCGCTGTTTTTCGGAGTTTGGCGATAAAATGACCCTCACCCCGGACATGGAAGGGCATGACATGAAGGGTCTTTGTAAGCGCTGGTGTCCCCTTTTCAGACCATTCGGGCCGGCCGCGGTCATTAAGCCCCCCGAGATCAATGTCCATCAGCTCATAGCGGTCATTTCCCAGGAAATCTTCAATGACCTGTTCGTTTTCTTCGGGCGAGAAGGTACAGGTCGAATAAACCATAACGCCCCCGGGCTTCAGCAGCTTGTCCACGCTCTCCAGAATCTTGATCTGACGTTTCGCACAGTGCAGCACCCGTTCCGGGTTCCACTCCTCAGCAGCACCGTTGTCCTTTCGGAACATGCCCTCTCCCGAGCAGGGAGCGTCCACCAGGATTTTATCAAAGCGCTCGCGAAACCGTGCGGCCAGACGTTCCGGGAACTCGTTAAACAGCAGCGCATTGGGTACTCCCATACGCTCCACGTTGCTGGCAAGAATCTCAGCCCGGTTGTTGACCAGTTCATTGGCAACCAGCAGCCCTTGTCCCCCAAGCATACAGGCCAGCTGGGTCGATTTTCCGCCTGGCGCGGCACAGAGGTCCAACACCCAGTCCCCCGGCTCTGGTGCAAGGGCCTCGGCGGAGGTCATGGCTGTGGGCTCCTGTACATAATACAGTCCCGCGTAGTAGGCAGGATTTTTCCCTGGACGGATATCACTGTCAATATAGTATCCTGTCGGACACCAGTCCACTGGCTCCAGCTCAAAGGGCGTCTTCCGGGCCATTTCCTCCGGGGTACACTTCAGAGTATTGGTCCGGATGCCCTTGTTCACGGTCCCATCGTAAGAAGACATGAGCTTTTCATAATCCTCATCGTTTAAAAGTCCCCGCATTTTTTCTTTAAAGGCCTCTGGTATCTGCATGATTCATCTCCATTGTAATAAATTGAAAATGGAAAATTCAGGAACAAATCCGCAGAGCGGATTTGTTCCTTCATTCTCCATTCTTCATCTTCCATTCGTAACTTCTGTTATGTCGGTATATCCGACGCTTTCGTTTTCCGAAAATACAAGGCAAAGCCGCCATTATCTCACTTTCTTGGCTTCGCAAAGATCATCCGTCCCGCGGCGGTCTGCAGGATACTGGTGACGATCACGGTAATGTTATCGCCGATGTACTTCCTGCCGTTTTCCACAACAATCATGGTGCCGTCGTCCAGGTAGGCAACGGCCTGACCGGATTCCTTTCCGGCTTTGACCAGCAGCACCTTCATCTCTTCACCGGGCAGCACCACGGGCTTCACGGCGTTGGCCAGCTCGTTGATGTTTAAAACCTCAGCACCCTGGACCGTTGCCACCTTGTTCAGGTTGTAGTCATTGGTCAGAATCTTACACTTGGTTTCCTTGGCCATCCGCACCAGTTTGGCGTCAACCTCCTGAATATCGTCATAGTCCTCCTCAGATATCTGTACCGGGACGTCCAGATCATTCTGCATCTTATTGATGATATCCAGGCCCCGCCGTCCGCGGTTGCGCTTGAGATCATCCGAGGAATCCGCGATGAGCTGAAGCTCATTCAGGACAAAGACCGGGACGATAAGCGGCCCCTCCATAAACCCGACCTTGCAGATATCGTAAATACGGCCGTCGATAACCACGCTGGTATCCAGCACCTTGGCCGCGGCATTGTTCTTTTTCTTTGAGATCTTCCGGGTGGAGGCGCTGCCGTCGCGTTCCTTTTTGCCTGCCTGAATGGCAGCCACAATGTCATCTCTTTTCTTAACCGGCAGCGTAAAGCCCAGGTACCCCAGGACGATATAGATCACTGCGGTCAGAAGGCTGCTGACCCATGGAAACGGGATCTGATAAAAGGCAAAGCTGATCAGCATCGCGATGATCAGGCCGATTACCAGGCCGCCAACCCCCAGAGCAATGTCGACGAGCCGGACATCTTCCATACTGGCTTCCACCATTTTGGTAAGATTTTTGACCCCCTTTAATATCAGAGGGAAGAAAATAAAAAAGATAAGTCCACATAAAACCATAATAACAATATAAGTTCCCAGCTCGATTTCTGGTGTAAATTGGATGTGCAGGGTCGCCTGAATCCACTCATTAATGATCACCATCTGTGCCAGAGCGCTCCCCAGCAGAATGCCCAAAATCGAAAAACATACTCTTAAAAATTTTTGCAGCATTTCATGTTCACCTCCTTTCCATTCATAATATTTTTATTATATCACGATTAGCCTTAAAAATCTGTTAAACCAAAAGCATCATATAAAGAAAGAGCTGTCATAAATGACAACTCTTTTTTAATCATCGCCTTACACGCCCAAATCGCGTTAAATTTTTTCTTCAATCACCTGAAGCGATTCCTCTTTGCTTCTGCCCTGTACCAGCACCATCTCACTGATGAGAAAGTTTCTGGCGGAGGTAAGCATCTTTTTCTCTCCGGTTGAAAGTCCCTTTTTCCGGTCCAGCAGCGTCAGGTTTTTCACGACCTTGGCAACGTCAAAAATATCGCCGCTTTTCAGGATATCCATATTATCCTGGTACCGCTTGCTCCAATTGCCGTTCATCTGGTCACTCGGCTCCTCAAGGCTGTCGAGCATTTTTTCAATGACATCGGATGTTACTATATCACGTACACCAACCTCGTCCGCTTTGTCTACAGGAATCAGGATTTCCATTCCCTCAGATACAATTTCCATTAAATAGTACATCTGGGTGGTGTCAAAAATTTCTTTTTCCTCGATGTCTTTGACCACACCTGCACCATGCATTGGATATACAATTTTATCGCCGATTTCGTACATTATATACACCTCAATCATAATTGCTGGTTTCATTATACCATAAAAAAAACACAAATGTAATATTTTATAAGAAATTTAATGCTTTGTCAATGAATTTTTTCACTTTTCAGCCCTTTTGCGCGATATAAAAGGATACCTGAAACGAAAAGCGTGGTCAGCTCCGCGGCCGGAATGGTCAGCCACACACCATCCATGCCCAGAGCAGGCGGCAGAATAAGCAGAAAGATGACCACAGCGGCCAGTCCCCGCAGAATAGACACTGCAAAGGACGGCCCCGGGCGGTTGATGGAGGCAAAGAGTGAGGTGGTCACAATATTGGCGCCCATAAACAGAAACGCCAGGAAATATAAGTGGATACCTGACGAGGCAATCCGGTCCATCTCCACATTTCCTTCCCAGTTAAATATGCCCACGATACCGTCTGCCTCCAGAAGCCCCAGCGCCAGAAACAACAGCCCCAGAACTGCGCCCAGCAGAAGCGCCGCCGCGTAGGTCCGCCACACACGTCCTGTCCTCCCTGCGCCGTAGTTAACGCTGACAATGGGCTGTATGCCCTGGGCGATCCCGGTAAAGACCGCCACAGCGATCAGGGCAATGTTGGAGATTACCCCGTAGGCGGCCACCCCGGTGGTGCCGGTCAACCGCAGGATGGTAAAGTTAAACAGCAGGATAATCACCCCAGATGAAAACTCCGTGACAAAGGAGGGCAGCCCTGTTGTCAGGATCTCCCGCACAATCCTTCTCTGCGGTGTGCAGGCTGCTGGTCGGAAGTGGTTCCTCCGCCGTAGAAAATGCAGAGACAGCACCAGTATGCTGAATACAGGCGCCAGCCCTGTAGCCAGCGCCGCCCCAAACATTCCCAGTCCCATTGGAAAAATGAAGCTGTAATCCAGCACGATATTACTGAAGCTTCCTGCCAGCATGGCGGCCATGGACAGCTGAGGGCTTCCATCATTACGGATAAAGCAGACCAGAATGTTATTGACGATAAAGGCGCAGGAAAAGAGCAGGATCGTCCTCAGGTATTGGACTGAGAGCGAAAGGGTCTCTCCCTCTGCCCCCAGCAGTCCGGCCAGGGCTGGCGTAAAGAAAATGCCAATCAATGTCAGCAGGCAGCCCAGGGCTGCCCCCATCGCCAGGGTCATGGTAAAGACGCCATCCGCCGCCGTATCCCGCCCCTCACCTCTCAGAACCGCATACCGGGTCGCCCCGCCCATTCCAAGCATGAGGCCCGCACCGTTAATAAAGCTGTAGGCCGGCAGCACCAGATTCAGGGCCGCCAGACCGCTGTTGCCCACACCTCCTGCCACAAACACCGTATCTGCCAAAATATAGCAGGACAGCCCAATCATACTGAGGACATTGAGCGACACATAGTGTACAAATATTTTTGACAGGCTGCCCGTAATCATTTCTGTTTTTTCCATGTTTTCCTCCTGAAAAATAAAAGCGCTGATTCCTCACACCCCATGGCCTACGGCGTGAGAAATCAGCGCTTTACATCGGGCCCCTGTCCGGCGACAGGGGCACCAAGCGTTTAATCTTTAATTCAGTATAATTTACCACATTCCCGCGAATGTGGCAAGTCTTTCTTAAAGCTTTGTTAAACGAGCATGGAGAGCCCGATACGTTTGCGTTCCACATCCACAGACAGCACCTTGACGGTGACCACGTCGCCGACGGATAGAACATCGGTGGGATGGGAGATATAGCGGTCACTGATCTGTGAGATGTGGACCAATCCGTCCTGGTGCACCCCAATATCCACGAAAGCGCCGAAATCGATGACGTTGCGCACTGTGCCTACCAGCTCCATGTCTGGCTTCAAGTCCTCAATGCTCAGAACATCGGACTTAAGGTGCGGCTTTGGTGCAGAGTCACGGGGGTCACGTCCCGGCTTTTTCAGCTCCTTGATAATATCCCGCAGCGTCGGCTCGCCGATTTCCAGCATGGCCGCTGTGGCTTTTACGTCCAGAGCGTTGAGCCGGGTGACCGTTTCAGCCAGCTTATCGGCCTCCAGGTCCGCAGTAGTCAGACCCATGCTTTTCAGCAGGTTCTGGACTGCCTTGTAGGATTCGGGATGGACGCCGGTGTTGTCCAGGATATTGTCCCCGTCATCGATCCGCAGAAAGCCCGCGCATTGTTCAAAGGCCTTTGCTCCCAAGCCCTTAACCTTTTTAATCTCCTTACGGCTTCCGAATTTACCATTCTGTTCACGGTAGTCAATGATGTTTTTGGCAATGGTTTTGTTGACGCCTGCCACATGCTTTAAGAGGGACACAGACGCGCGGTTGATGTTGACGCCGACGTTGTTGACCGCGTCCTCCACGGTATCGTCCAGAACCTTTTCAAGCTCCTTCTGATTGACATCATGCTGGTACTGGCCAACTCCGATGTGCTTGGGGTCGATTTTCACCAGATCGGACAGAGGGTCCTGCAGGCGGCCCGCAATGGAGATAGCCCCTCTCAGGGAAACGTTGATGTCCGGGTACTCCTCAGCGCCCAGCTCAGAGGCCGAGTACACTGAGGCTCCCGCCTCATTGACCACAATGTACTGCACCGGTCGGTCGGTTTTCTTGAGCATCTCGGCCACAAACTGCTCAGATTCCCGGGAGGCGGTGCCGTTGCCGATGGAGATGATGTCCACCTTGTATTTTTCAATCAAACCCAGCAAAATCTTTTCGGATTTTGCCACCTCATTTTTCGGCTCCGTTGGGTAAACTGTGGCGGTATCCAAAAGCTTGCCCATGGGGTCCAGAACTGCGATCTTACACCCGGTACGGAAGGCCGGGTCAAAGCCCATGGTCGTCTTATCCTTAAAGGGCGGCTGAAGCAGCAGCTTTTTCAGGTTGAGTGCAAACATCTTAATGGCGGATTCCTCAGCCTTTTCTTTGAGCTCAGTACGGATCTCACGCTCAATCGACGGGAAAATCAGGCGCTTGTAGCTGTCCTCAATGGCGCTCACCAGATAGCCGCTGGCCTTGTCCCGAAGAATGGATTTCTTCAGGTAAGTTCGAATTTCTTCTGCCGGGTCTATGATCTTCACAGCCAGCACCTTGCGTTTTTCGCCCCGGTTGAGGGCCAGCACACGGTGGTTAGCGATCTTTTTAACCGGCTCGCCATAGTCGTAATAATTTTCAAACTCTGTCTTTTCCTCTGCAAAGGCCTTGGTGACTGTGGACTTAACCGCGCCCTTTTCGGTCACCATACGGCGGATTTTCTTGCGGTAATCCGCGTTGTCCGAGATGGTTTCAGCGATGATGTCCATGGCCCCCTGTAAGGCATCCTCGGCGGTTTCCACGCCCTTCTCAGGATTGATGTAGTTTTTGGCATCCTCAGCCAGATCCGCCTCAGTATCGAGCTGTAAATAGATCTTATTGGCAAGGGGCTCCAAGCCCTTTTCCTTTGCCACCGATGCCCGGGTTTTCTTTTTCTGTTTGTAGGGCAGGTACAGATCCTCGGCCTCCTGCAGTGTAGCAGCCTTATCAATGGCGGCCGCAAGCTCAGGTGTCAGCTTACCCTGTTCCTCGATACTGCCCGCAATCTCTTCCTTGCGCTTCTGCAGCTTTCTGAGATAGGTCAGTCGGGCGTCCAGATCACGCAGCAGAACATCGCTCAGATTGCCGGTAACTTCCTTGCGGTAACGGGCGATAAAGGGGATCGTGTTGCCCGCGTCTATGAGCTCCACGGTGTCCTGCACCTGTTTAGGCTGTATATTAAATTCCTGTGCCAGTTTATCAATTAAATATTCCACGTTGTTGACTCCTCTGTAAATTACAATTTCTCATCGGTTCATTTTACCATTATAAGCCGTCAGCCGCAAGGAAACCTTTTATTTAAGATGCTTTTAAGCCTGAAAACCCCCAATTGTCAAAGGCGGCGCGCCATGTTAAAATGGTAGAAGAAATTTGAAAAAGGAGGGGTACCATGGGAAATAAGTTTATTGTGGATTCAATGTGTGACATCAGTGAAGAGATTCTGCGCCGTTATGAGTTTGAATCCCTGCCGATTCCGGTCACCCTTGATGATAAAACCTATTACGACGGTATTGATATTACCCCGGAAATGGTCATCAATTTTGTTAAAAACAATCCATCCAGCTTTCCGAAAACTTCACAGGTCCAGGCCCTCGCCTACCAGGAAACCTTTGAAAAGCACTTAAAAAACGGCGACGACGTCATCTATCTGGCCCTGTCCTCCGGACTTTCCGGAACCTACCAGACGGCCTGCCTCATCGCCTCCGAGCTTCTGGAAAAATATCCGGGGCGCAAAATCAGCATTGTGGACTCCAAATGCGCCACCACGGGCATGATGATGATCCTGCACCAGGGACTCAAGCTCGACAAGCTGCATAAGCCCCACGAAGAAATCGTGGCAAGCATGCGCTTTCTGGCCGAACATATCCAGATATTCTTCATGGTGGGCGATATCCGGTGGCTGGCTCAGGGCGGCCGTATCAGCAAGAATGTGGCCCTCATCGGTGAGATGCTCAAAATCGTTCCGATTCTTTACTTTAAGGACGGACAGATTCTGGCTTTCGACAAGGTCCGCGGACAGAAAAAGGCTCTGAAAAAAATGATGGCCTCCGTCGACGAGCGTATGGCCGATAAGGACCAGATTGTGGGCATGATCAACAGCACCGCACCTGAGCTCCAGGAAAAAGTCAAAAAATACATGACCAAGGAATTCGGCACCAAAAATTTCCTGATCCCGGAAGCCGGAGCCGGCAGCGCTCTAACGGTTCACATCGGCGTTGACTGCCTGGGTATCATGTTCTTTGATGCCCTGCCAGACAATTACGTGCGCGTTTACCCGTAACTCTTTGAAAACACACGCCAGACCGCGCTGTTTTCCACTCTGTCTGGTAACACAAATCTATACCAGCGGAAGGAATGAAAGGATGTGATTTTGTGGCCGAACTGACCTCTATGCGAAACATTGGAAGAGAAATTGAAAAGAAGCTTAAGGCTGTTGGTATCTGCTCTGCCGAGGAACTGTCACAGCTCGGGAGCAAAGAAGCGTTTCTACGCTTGAAGACGCGTTTTTCAAACGTCTGCCTGGTACATTTGTACACGCTTCAGGGTGCCATTGACCATATTGAATACAACCAGCTGCCCGATGAAGTCAAGCGTGATTTAAAAAGCTTCAGTGACGAATTAAAATAAGGACATTTCCTTTTTGGCTGACCGCCTATATCCCATATCCCAAAAGAGGTGGGGTGCATTCTGCACCCCACCTCTTTTTTAAATACACCGCATCAGCTGCTCCCGGCTGATCTTTCTGTGGATAAATACGGCCAGCAGCAGATCCGCTGTCAGCAGCAAAATCAGGCTGCCCAAAGCCCAGAGCATCGGACTCCCGGGCAGGAGCCAGACCGCCAGGGCCGGAGCAGCAGCCAGAAAGCTCAGCACCGCCGCCACATAAAGCCCCTGCCGCGGCTTTTTCATCAGCATAGTCGACAGCCCGGTGACGTAGGTCATCAGAAGACTGAACAACAGCCCCGCCGTCAGAACCAGCCACTGATCCGGCGATAACAGGGCTGTTCCGCCGATAAATACAGAAACCACCAGCACCAGCAGAACCGCCAGGACGCTGATGATCAGTGAAAACAGAAGGGCCAGCAGCCCCTTTCCCAGAAACAGGGCGCCTGTGCCAATGGGCGTGGACAGCAGGGACTCAAAGGTTTTGTAGGCCCGTTCGCCGCCAATGGTGTACGCCGTCAGATTCACTGTAATCCGGGCCGTTCCGAGGCTCAGTACTGCCAGAGCCGTATAAAGGTTGACCCCGCCAAAGAAGTAGTCCCAGAGCACCATAAAAATGGCCGGTGCCAGCGTAAACATCAGCAGGCTGAGCTTAAAACGCCCCAGCGCTTTAAAATACCGCCATTCATGGCCAAGAACTATCAGGCTCTGGCTTCGGATATCCCGCTGATATCCACTCCCCGCCACAGGGTTTTTTCCGCCATCTGCTAAAAGGCCGCCCCTGTTCAGCCGTTTCAGCCGCCAGAGCACCCAGCCAGAGACCAGGGCCGTCAGCACCAGAAAAACAGCGCTCAGCAGTACCGCTGCCTCATCCTGCCTCTGAGATACCAGTGTCAGCAGCACCACCAGACAAAAGCCAATGGGGATAAAAAACCGCTGACCACGGCTCCCGGCCTCCTGTACATCCGCGGAGACCGCCGAGGTGTACAGTCCGGTCAGGGTCAGACACACTGCGCCAAGGATAAAAAGTCCAGCCACAGCAAGCAGCATCTCCCCGCTGACGTCAGGCAGAGCACCCACTGCCTCCTTTAAAATAAGCACCGGCGCCAAGCTCAGGCAAAAGCAAGCGCATGAAGCCTCCAGACAGAAAGCCCCCTTTCCAAACAGTAGCTGCTTCTTTTCCACACTTGTGGACAGAAGGCTCTCAAGGGTCCGCGTTTCCTTTTCCGCCGCAAAGGCCTCAGAAGCCCACTGCCCCAGCAGAAACAGCGGATACAGCACCATGGCGTTCAGCACAAAGGGTCCGGCGGGCCGCCACAGGGACAGCCCGCCAATGGCAAGAGCCCCGCAGGCGTAAAACGCCAGGGTGCCGCTGTCCTTAAGGGCCAGACGCCACTGCTGGGTACAGACTGCTCTAATTCCGTCCATATTTTTCCGCCTGCCCTTCAATTTTCATATACAGTCTTTCCAGATCAAAGCCATCTTCATTGGTTTCCTGTCTCAGGGCGTCCAAGCTGTTGGTAAAAATGTTTCTGCCGTGGCGCAGAATAGCGATCTGGTCTGCCATCCGTTCGACCTCATTCAGGTTGTGGGTGGTCAGGATAATGGTGGCGCCACTTTCCTCAGCCAGCTCCCTGAGCATGGAGCGCAGATGCTCGATGCTCACCGGGTCCAGCCCGTTTGTGGGCTCATCTAAAAGCAGCAGCCGCGGACGGTGCAGCAGAGCACGAATCAGCGCCACCTTTTTCTTCATCCCTGTAGAGAAGCCCTTGACTGCCAGATTTTTTTTATCCAGAATATCAAAGTGCGCGAGCAATGTGTCAATCCGCGCGTCATAATCCTGGCGTTTCATGCCATAAAGCCGCGCAAAATAGCTCAGGTTGTCATAGACGCTCAGTGGCTCGTACAGGCCCGTGTCCTCAGACAGTACACCGCAGAACCGGCGGACAGCATCCCCTTCCGCCTCCGGGTCCAGGCCGCCGACTGCGATCTCCCCGCTGTCCGGCGACAGGAGCCCCAGAATCAGACGAAGCGTGGTGGTTTTTCCCGCGCCGTTGTGTCCCAGAAGCGCACAGATCGATCCCTGCGAGACGCTGAGTGCCAGCTGGTTCAAAGCCCGCACACTCCCAAAGCTTTTGCTCACCTGTTTTATTTCAATAAATGCCATTCTCATCCCTCTCTTTCCGAAAATAGTATAGCACACTATACAATATTTGTATAGTGTGCTATACTATTCTGCGTTGATACTTGTCGTTTTCCTGTTTTTATATTATGATTAGAAAAAAAGCAGGAGCTTCGGAATGAAAACACGTATCCGCGAATTGAGAAAACAAAGGCATATTTCCCAGGCAGAGCTGGCAAAGGCCGTCCGGGTCACCCGGCTGACCATCACGTCCATCGAGAACGAAAAGTACACAGCCTCACTGGCCCTCGCGTACAAAATCTCAAAATATTTTGGCCTGACCATTGAGGAGGTCTTTGATTTTTCAGAAATTGAGGAGGAATAAAAAGCCATGGATCCCTTTAGAAAAACCATCGTCCGGCGTTTAAGGCTCAGCCTGCTCGTCGCTGTCATCGGCGCTCTGGCCGCCATTGCAGGTATTCTGTACAGTCTTCTGTCCGGGGGCCTGCCCGACACCTCTGTCCTCTCAAAAAGCATGGGCCTGTTCGCAGGCATTGAGGCTGTCAGTATTTTCCGAATCCTGCGGTATGCCCGCGCCCTCAAGACCCCCGATCAGCTTGAAGCTCTCGAAATCGCCGAGAAAGACGAACGCAACCAGTCCATTCAGCTGAGAACCTGCCGCAGCACCCTCTACCTGACCCTTGCCCTCCTGGGCTTCGGTGGCATTGTCTGCTCCTTTTTCAACCCGGCCCTGTTCCTCATCCTTGGGGCTATCCTGATTGCAGTCCTCGTGATTTTCCTGGCCTTCTGGCTTTACTACAGGCAGCATTAAAAAAAGGCGGGGTGTTAAATGCACCCCACCTTCAACTGACCGCCTGTCAAAAGACAGAGTCTCTGAATACGCTGCAGTTTGAAAGGCCAGAGCCTTTGCTTACCGCTCGGGCAAATATTTGTTGTTAAATTCTATTTTTGCGATATCCGAATACCGCTTGATAAAATCCGTTTTAGCTTCTGTGTATCCATCCCGGTCGTATTCATACTGCTTCCAGAGCTTCAGCTTCAAGCGCTCGTACTCCCCTGCCACATCGGGATGCGCTTTCAGAAAATCCCTGAAATAAAGCTCAGGCCAATTTCCAAAATATCTCACATGAAGATGGTAGACCCTGTCCGCAAACCCCTGCGGCGTGTAGCCCTTGTTAAAGGACAGCTTTACCGGGTCGTTCTCCCGTGACATCAGTCCCCAGCCAAGGTTTTCCAGCGCCTCAGTGGCCTCGGAAACACTGCAGGCTCCGTCAATTTCCAGCAAAATATCAACAGTCGGTTTTGCGGCCAGCCCCTCAACAGCCGTACTCCCAATGTGGCTGATCCGGACAATATTTTCTGGTTTTACATGGCGGATAATCCGCTGCTTTTCTTCTTCGTACCAGTCTTTATAATTTGGATTATGCTTCTTCAAAATGATGGGAAACAATGTCCAAAGCTCCTCCAATGATAATTCCGTTAAATCTGCTTTCACCAGAAATTCTCCATTCTGCAGTCTCAGTTAAAACCGTCTCTTGTTTCATCTTTTCCGATTCCTTCAGACTTTGGCTGCTGTCTCAGGAACCAGTATTCATTTATAAGTCTTTCTTTAAATAAACCATATCAACCAGCTGAACACCGTCCTCAAACATCGGGTGGTCGTAGTTGTCTGTAAAAAAGTTTCTGATTCTGTGGGATACTTTAAAACCACTTTTCTTATAAAACCGCATGATCCAGGGGACATTGCCAGTTCCCACAAGCATTGTTGCATGCTTATCTTTATAATACGAAAATATGTGATCCAGAAGTTTGCTTCCATACCCTTCACCGTGCCATTTTTCATAAGTAGCTATATTTTTCAGTTCACAGATGCAGTCGCTTTCCTGCGTAACGACGCAGACGCTTTTTAAGTCGTCATCATATAAGGCAAATAATTCTCCTCGATATAAGTATTTCTCGATCATCTTCCAATCTTCATCGGCAAGGAGCAGAAGC
Source organism: Eubacterium callanderi (assembly GCF_900142645.1). Classification (GTDB taxonomy): domain Bacteria; phylum Bacillota; class Clostridia; order Eubacteriales; family Eubacteriaceae; genus Eubacterium; species Eubacterium callanderi. The sequence goes on along the minus strand of NZ_FRBP01000005.1, from coordinate 79,186 downwards.
TCCATAAAATTCACTTTTTCGCTGTTTTCAATGGTTTTTATAATCATTCTGTCTCCGCCATTTTACTTATCCTTACTTCCGTATAACACGACATCATTATTTTATTGAAGGGGTCCTATCAAACGCTACTCAATACTCTTGAGCGACTCAACCATGTCCACTTTTTTGATCACCGGCGCCATGAAGAGATTGACAATCAGGGTAAAGGCCATGGTGAACAGGCAGGCAAAGATATAGCTGCTGGGGTCGATGCCCCGGCCAAACATGACGATGTCGGTCTCGACAGTGGTGATGATAAAGTTGTTTAAGATCACGCCCAGTCCCAGACCGATGAGCATCCCGATAAAGGAAAGAATAATATTTTCCCTGAAAATATAGTTATTTGTCTCCCGGTCATAGAAGCCCAGAACGCGGATGGTTGCAATCTCACGCACCCGCTCCGACACATTGATATTGGTCAGGTTGTAAAGCACCACGAAGGCCAGGGCTCCGGCAGCCACCAGCATGACCAGCACCACCATGTTCAGGCTGCTCAGGCTGTCCGTGGAGGATTTGACAATGCTGCCTGTAAAGCTCACAGACACCACATCGCTGTTCTCCAGCCATTTTTCCCCAAAGGTGTTCTCGGCATCTGTGCCAGTATCCTTCAGGTTAAAATAGGCAATATTGTATTTGACCGGCTCACCTGAAGCGCTCTCATAGGCCTTTGGTGATACATACACATAGTTTTCAATATAATTTTCCGTAATATCCGCGACCTCTATCTTAAATTCCTTATCGTCTGAGTACAGCCGTATGGTGTCGCCCACCTTAATGCCCAGGTCATTCGCGAGCTTTTCGGTGATGATGGCGCCGCTGTCATCCAGATCCAGCTTTTGATCCGGCTCCTTCCGGTGGCGCAGATTGATGAAGTGATTCATATCGCCGGGTGTTTCTGGCACATAGAGGTAAGCGTCCTTCGAATGACCACCATCCGCTAAAGAGACGCTCATCTTCAGCTGTTTGGCCAGCATGGCGTCCTCAACCTGAGGATCAGCCCTCAGTTCAGATTCCAGGGGCGCCTTTGCCTCCAGGGTATCCTCGTTTTTAAAGGCCATCATACCGTCGTATACGGATATCTCCTCAAACTGCTTGGGGATGATGGAGAAAATGGAGTCCTGCAGACCAAAGCCCGCCAGAATTAAGGCGGTACAGCCAGAGATCCCGATAACAGTCATGAAGAAGCGGGCCTTATAGCGCAGGATGTTCCGGGCGGTAACCTTGGAGATAAAGCCCATGCGCTTCCAGATAAACGGAATTTTTTCAAGGAAGATGCGCTTGCCGATCTTCGGTGCCTTTGGCCGCATCAGCTCAGAGGGTTCTTCCCTCAGCTCCACAGAGCAGATAAGGATCGCCGCCCCTACAGTACACAGGATGGTAATAATACAGCTGATGATAATCGCGCCCCAGGGCACTGAAAGCGACAGCTCTGGCACCTGGTACAGCAGGCTGTAAGCGCCTACGATCAGCCTGGGCAGCGTATTAATACCGCTGACCACACCGATGGCGCAGCCCACCACAGCCGCCAGGGCTGCGTAAATCACAAACTTGGACGCGATACTGGCCGGACTGTAGCCCAGGGCTTTCAGAGTCCCGAGTTCCATGCGCTGTTCCTCAACCATGCGGGTCATGGTCGTAAAGGCCACCAGCGCAGCCACCAGCAGGAAGAACACCGGAAAAATGCCGGCCACATTGTCGATACGGTTGGCGTCCTCGCCGTAACCGCTGTAACCTGGGTTATCGTCACGGTTAAACACGTACCACTTGCCAAAGTCTACGTCTTTCAGTTCCTTTTCGCTGTCCGCAATTTTCTGCCGGGCGTCATCCAGCTTCTGCTGTCCCTCGGCGCGTTTTGTTTCCAGCTCAGCGCGTCCCTCAGCCAGCTGGCGTCTTGCGTCGTCCAGTTTCTGCCGCCCTTCTGCGAGCTGCTGCTCTGCCTGAGCCTTTCCCTGCTCAAGCTGCTGCCAGCCCTGAGCAATGGCGGTCTTTCCCTGCTCAATCTGGGCCGCCGCGCTGTCCAGCGCGGCCTTTGACTGATCCAGCTGGGCTTTTGCGGCTGCCAGCTGACTCTCGGCGTCCTTTAGCTGCTGTATAGCTGCGTCCAGTGCCTCTGTCCCCTGGTCATAAACCGGCTGAAGAGTTTGCAGCTGGGCCTTTAACTGGATCAGCGCCTGCTTCTGTTCTTCCGTCCGCTTTTCTTCTGGAATGGCCTCGATGACTGCGATCTGGCTCTTGATGCTGCCGATCATGCCCCCAAGCTGATCCAGCTCGGCTTTTTTATCAGCAATCTGCTTCTCGGCCTCAGGCTTTCCAGCGTCAAAGGCGGCCTTATTCTGCTCATACTGGCTCTGTCCATCTGTATACTGCTGCTGTCCGGTGTTCCACTGGGTTTCTGCGTTCTGCAGCTCGGCCTGCTTCTCATTCAGAGTCCTTGTGGTGGAGACCACCATCTCGTCATAGCTTCTCTGTCCCTCGGCCAGCTCGGCCTCGCCGTCCGCGATCTGCTGTTCGGCTTCCCGCAGCTGCTGCTCGGCCTTTGTGATCTCGTTGTCAAAGGTGGTCTGGGCGTCCAGAAGCTCCCGTTTAGCCTTGTCAATCTCCTGTGTGCCAGTGGTCATAATATCGTCGTAGTTGATCTGAAGGCGGTCGTACCCCACGGTTTCCAGACGTTTTTCCAAATCTGAAACGGCGTCCTTGTACTCGGCGCTGTAGGCTGAGACACCGTCTGCGCTGGCAGTGGAATAGACATAGGCGTCGGTGTAGCGCTCTGACTTAAAGACCTCGGGCTTCACCATCATATAAAAGGAAACATCCCCGCTGCCCACCGATGTGGACCCCCGCTCGATGGAGATGTACTGTGGCGAACGGATATAGCCCACCACTGTGTACTCGCTCTGGGACAGGGTATCCTCCAGCTTTTTTTCGCCTACCTCGGGCGACATCCTGATGGTGCTTCCGATGCTGTAGGCGTTCCTGCCTGTGTGAGGGCCAGTAGTGTCCGGCATCTCGATCACGCACTCGTTATCCTTTTCCGGCATACGCCCCTCTAACAGCAGCGGCTGATTCAAGCCGTCCTTAGCCGGTACGGCCAGCACCTTGAACACCGGGCGCTTTTCGCCGTTTTCCACGATCACATCGGTCGAGTAGGCTGGCGTCACTGCTGCCACGCCCTCCACCTTTTTCAACGCGGCCACATCGTCGTCGGTAAAGCCGTAGGTGGATACCAGATGGATATCTGCCAGCTTCTGCGCTTCAAAATACTGGTTGGCCGTATATTTCATGCTGGGGCTGGTGCTCTTGACGCCCCCAAAAAAACAGATTCCCAGAGCAATGATTGCCACGATAGACAAAAAACGGCTCAGGGACTTCCGTATTTCCCGCACTGTGTCTTTTCTTAATGCTTTCATACTTCCCTCATTTTCTCATACTGGTTTTATTCTAACACATTAATCTGAAATGTTTAACCATAATTTAAGCGATTAACTTGACGCGTTCGCCATTTCGGGATATAATCGAATTAAACATATTAACTTACTATGAATTGGAGGTATCACGATGCGTATATCCGCAAAGGGGCGCTATGGTCTGGCGGCTATGATCGCCATTGCCCAGGGAGATTTTGAGGGAGACTATGTTCCGGTCATCGTAATTGCGGAAAAGCTGGGGCTCTCTAAAATATATCTTGAACAGGTTTTTTCCCTTCTGAAGCGCGCCGGACTGGTCAATTCCGTCAAGGGCGCCCAGGGCGGCTACCGGCTGACAAGGGAGCCGGACCAGATCAACGCCCACGAAATTCTGACCGCGCTGGAACAGATTCTTTTTGAAAACACTGAGACCAGTGTAGAAGAGGCTTCACCCGCCATCGAGCACACCATGCAGAAATGTGTCTTCACCCCGCTGGACCGGGCAGTGCAGGAGCACCTTGAAAAAATCACACTGGACGAGCTGGTTGCCGAAGCCGGCCGGTACAAGGGAAACAATCACTTCATGTTTTTTATCTGAAACGGACAAAAGCTGCCGTCCATGGCCATTACCCCATGGACGGCAGCTTTTGCTTTGTAAAAATAAGGAAAAGAAATGAAAAAGTATATGTTAACCCACCACATCATGGTGAGGGATTGTCCGATGCTGTCGTGCTTTGTTATATCAGTATAATACCCTCGAAATGTGACGATAACATGAACGCTGTGTGAAAACTGTTTAAATTAAGCCCTCTTTAAGACTTTTTCCTGTCACTCTAAAAACAATAATCTTAAAAAAATAGTAAGAATTTTGACGACCCGGCAGTAAGATTTTCCTGATAGAATAAGACTACAGCAAAACGAAAGGACAGGAAAAAGCCATGAAAAAGCATTCCGCTGCCGGACGGCAGCCCATCACACGCCTGACCCCCGACCCCGAGCTGGGGCTGACCAGCGAGCAGGCCCAGCACCGCATGAGAGCAGGCTGGCATAACCTGACAAAGGAGCAGCTCTCCAAAACCGAAGGACAGATTATCCGGGACAATATCTTTACCTTTTTCAACTTTCTGTTCTTTGCTCTGGCCTTCTGCCTCTTTATGGTAAAAGCCTACACCGATATGCTGTTTCTCGGCATTGTCATCGTCAACGTACTCATCGGCATTGTCCAGGCGCTCAAGGTTAAGCGGACCCTGGACAAAATCTCCCTTCTCTCCGGCCAGAATGCACATGTGGTCCGGGACGGCGCGGTTCAGACCCTGCCCACGGACCATCTGGTGCTGGACGACATTGTGCACTTTACAGCCGGCAGCTCCATCTGTGCCGACGCTATCTTGTGCGGGGGCACTGTGGAGGTCAACGAAGCTTTGCTGACCGGTGAGGCTGACATCATTGTCAAGCACCCGGGCGACCAGCTGCTCTCCGGAAGCTTTATCGTCTCTGGAAACTGTTCCGCCCGCCTGGACAGGGTGGGCAGCGACTCCTACGCGGCCAGTATTACCCATGAGGCCAAACGCCGTAAAAAACATCGCTCCCAAATGATGCGTGATCTTGACCGGCTGTTAAAGTTCATCGGTATTGGTATTATCCCTCTTGGGCTCATCATGTTTTTTAAACAGAGCGCCCTCCTGAACACAGGCGTTCCCTATGCGGTCAGCTCCACAGTGGCCGCCATGGTGGGCATGATTCCGGAGGGACTGTACCTGTTAGTCAACATCGCCCTGGCTGTCAGCGTCATCAACCTGGCGCGCCGCAGAACCCTGGTGCATGAGCTGTCCTGCATTGAGAACCTGGCCCGGGTGGATACCCTCTGCCTGGATAAAACGGGCACCCTGACTGAGGGCGTCATGGAAGTCACAGGCACCATTCCCCTCGCCGGCCTTACACAAGAGGCCCTTGAAAGACAGCTTGCCGCTTTTTTACAGGCCTCTGCCTCGGAAAACGCTACGGCCAAGGCCCTCAAAAGCCACTTTCAGCAGATCGCTCCCCCCCTTTCTGTAAAAAAAGAGATTCCATTTTCCTCTGAACGCAAGTGGAACGCCCTTATCCTGAGCGACGGCTCCGCCTGCTTTCTGGGTGCACCCGAGCGGCTTCTGGGCAAGAACTATAGCCGCTACACCCCACAGCTAAAGCCCATCCTGTCCTCTGGAAAAAGAGCCCTCCTGTTGGCCCGCGGCACAGCCGAGGACACCGAATCTCCGGAAAACAGCTGTCTGACACCCCTTGGATTCATTCTTCTCTCGGATAAGCTGCGGGACGACGTCCAGGAAACCCTTGCCTATTTTAAGGAGCAGGGCGTGACCATCAAGGTGATCTCTGGCGACAACGCCGAAACGGTCTCCGAAATCGCCCGGCGCGCAGGTGTGAACGGCGCCAGTGCTTTCATCGACGCCAGCACTTTTAGCGATGACGCGGATATGGCCGCAGCCGCTGAAAACCACAGCGTCTTTGGCCGGGTAACGCCTGAGCAGAAACGCCGGCTGATCTGCGGACTAAAGGAAAACGGCCACACAGTTGCCATGATCGGCGATGGGGTCAACGATGTTCTGGCTCTCAAGGACGCGGATTGCAGTATCGCCATGGCAGCTGGCAGCGACGCGGCCCAGCACGTGTCTCAAATGGTGCTGCTCGACTCAGACTTTTCCGTGATGCCCCAGATTGTCCGGGAGGGCCGCCGGGTCATCAACAATATTGAGCGTTCAGCCGCCCTGTTTCTGGTCAAGAATATCTTTTCCTTTATTCTGTCCCTGATCCTGCTGTTTGCGGCCATCCCTTATCCCTTCCTGCCTATCCACATTACCCTGATCAGTGGCCTGATGATTGGTATTCCCTCCTTTGCCCTGACTTTTGAACCCAATTACCGGCAGGTACACGGACATTTTCTGAGAAATGTGCTGTCAAGCGCGCTGCCGGGCGGTTTGGTCAATGCCTTTAACCTGCTGGCAGTCCTGATTGCCGGCACCCTTCTCGGGATACCCATGGATCAAATCTCTACCATCTGCACGCTTCTGGTCGGTGTGACCGGGCTGCTGGTACTTCTCCGACTCTGCCAGCCGTTGAACCTGCCGCGGGCAGGCCTTGTCGCTGTCATGGGCGTTGGCTTTTTCGGAGCGGCATTCCTGTTTGGCCCCTTGTTCAGCCTGAGCTCTCTTACACTTGAGAGCTGGACGGTGTTTGGTGCCTTTACAGCTCTGTCACCTCTGCTGATGGCCGGATTGACCGCTCTGCTGCAGCATCTTACGTTATGGCCAGCAAAAACTAAAACCTTAAAAGCATCAAAGTCTCTGAGCCTGCGCGAAACCGACAGGCCATAGCTTTGCGGTGGGGTGTGAAACGCACCCCGCCTTTTTTGTTTTCTTTTTCCAAAAGTATGCTACAATATAACTATACTACTTATGATTAAGGAGATGCATCTGTGACAATAAAGGAAAAGAAATGTAAGTTTATTCCTGCCCTGTTCATGATTTTGCTGGCTATGGGCACCTCTGTCCTTTTATTCCTGTCAAACCTGCTTCCCCACGCCAATAACCGCTTTGAGGCAGGTCCTGTCACCATGCTCGACACCCACTGGACCATTACCGGAGATGGGCTGACCCGTTCCGGCATTACCCTGCCGGCATCTCTCCCCGCCACCCAGGCTGCTCTGACGAACACGCTTCCCGTCACACTTCCTGAGGACGCTGTTCTTGGAATTCCGACAGCTTTCCAGTCTCTGACGGTAAGCATCGACGGCACCGAGGTTTACAGCCTTCCGGCTGACAGCGCTTTTGGCAGCCTTACCCATCTGGTTTCCATTCCAAAGGGCTCCGAGGGCAGAACCGTCACCCTGACTTTTGAGTCGGTTTACCCCACTGCCAATATGTCTGTGGGGAATATCATCCTTGGCAGCCGCACCGCTGTGCTGTTCGGACAGCTTGACAAAGATACCGGGAGCCTCCTCGTGTCGCTGATCATGCTGATCATCGGGATTCTTCTTCTGGCGGTCTCAGGCTTTCTCGCCGGGCCAAAAACCGGGCGATACCGCTTTGTCTGCCTTGGCACCTTCTCAATTTTGGCCTCTCTTTGGATTCTGACAGATTCCAATTTTTTGCAGTTTCTTCCATTCAACAGCACGATGGGTGTTCTCCTGTCCTTTTACAGCTTTACGCTGATGGGTGCTCCCATCATTCAATTCATCAAGCTGAGCAGCCACAAGCGTTATCACAAAGCCTATGACATCGTCACGCTGCTGATGCTGTCCAATTTTCTGCTCAACCTCTGCGTTTCCATGGTCAGCGTCCTGTATCTGCCCAAACTGCTGATCATCACACACGCTCTGCTCATCAGCGCGATCCTTCTGTTCTTGTGGACCCTTGTGCACAGCTGGGTCAAATGTCACGAAAAGCGATTCAGCACACTGTTTGCCGCCTTTTTTCTGCTGTGTGCCGCAGGCATCATCGACCTGATCCGCTTTTATGACAATCCTGTGGACAATGACAACAGTCTGTTCTTTAAAATCGGACTTTTGGTGTTTATCGGGATTCTCGGCCTCTCAAGCATCAAAGACAGTCTCAACCTTTTCCGGGACGCTGTCCATGTCGAGATTTATAAAAAGTTGGCTTACACTGATCCCACCACCCATCTGGCCAACAGGACCGCCTACGAGCGCGACCTCCAGAATACCCGAAACGCCCTGCCCATTGAGAGCCTGACCATTATTTCCTTTGACCTGAACAACCTGAAGCTCACCAATGATACTCTGGGCCACAGTGTGGGCGACACCCTGATCATCGACAGCGGCGCCTGTATCCACTCCAGCTTTAAAGACTGTGGCGCCTGTTACCGGATCGGCGGCGATGAATTCTGTGTCATTGCTGAAAATCTGGACGCTGCAGTTCTTGAAAACTGCCTTGAGGTATTCGACTCCTCCATTTTGGACTACAATCGGGCACACTCGCCAAAGCTGGATATTGCCCGCGGCTACAGCCAGGGCATGGTCCGCACACCAGAGGATCTCGACGCGCTCATCCGTCGGGCTGATCATGCCATGTACACCTGTAAAGCCCATAGTCATTTATCTGAAATCTAAAAGAGGCGGGGTGCATTTCGCACCCCACCTCTTTATTCTTCCCGGAACGGCTTTCCAAAGGCACAGGGCACGCCCACCAGACACTTGCCGCAGACCTCGCTGCCAGTATCCATGATCACGCCCTCGGCATCGGCCGCGTAGGAATTGCCGAAGTCGTTGTAGACCGCGGCGTTCTCAGAGCAGACGCCAAAGCATTTTTTCCGGTCATAGCCCTCTGTGGTCAGGGCGCCTGAAAAACAGTGGCGTACACATACTCCGCACTTTCCCTCGCGCTTATACAGACAGTTTTCCGTGGTGAGCGGCGCGCCCGGTGTCACATCCAAATTGGTGACCACAGAGCTGAAACGCCCACAGCAGCCTGCATCTGTGATGATCATGTTATTAAGCCCAAAGGTTCCCATTCCGGCGAGCCAGGCCATATGGCGCTGAGACCACCGGCTCATAAGCACCTCCCGGTCAAAGGTTGTGGCCTCTGGCGATACCGCAGCCCGGTATCCTCTGGCCTCCAGCTGCTCAATGAGATGGGCGTTCAGCCTGGTAAACAGCGCGTTGGTATCCTCGTAGGCCCTGGCCCATTCCGGCGACGCGTGCCCATCCCCGATGTTGGACTTGGCTGTTTCCCGCGTGAAGGGCAGAAAATAGCAGACCACGATGGCAGCGTCCTCAAGAACCTTCTGCGGCATGACATGGTTTTTATCCGCCACCACCCGAAGTTCCGGGAGCATCGGGTGCGCCGCGTCGGCGAATCCAACCAGTGGCCTCCCCCACTTTGTCGCACTTGTTTTCTCATATTCCCGGACATAGTTTTCGATTATCGCAGTAACATAAGCCTTCAACCTTACTCCTCCTTACTTTCACAATCATATCACACGTTATCTAAAAAAGTACTCCTCCCGTTAAAAAAGCGCCGGGACATCCGCTCCGGCGCTTTTTCTTTTATTTTCCAGCTTTCAGCCGTCTCACGGCTTCCTCAGCGGTTTCCCATTCGTTATAATACAGGTTTTCATCCTTCATGGTCTCCTGTTTTTCGTGGCCCTTTCCAGCCAGTACCAGCACATCACCCGCTTTTGGCAGGGTAGCGGCATAGTAGATGGCATCCCAGCGACGCAGCACGGTCTCGCAGGCATCGGTTTTTTCCGCCACAGCTGCAGCCACAGTGTCGATAATGGACTGTGGGTCCTCGCTGGCCGGATTGTCTGAGGTCACGATGACATGGTCGGCAAACTCGCCGGCGATCCGGCCCATGATGGGGCGTTTTTCCTTATCGCGGTCCCCATTACAGCCAAAGACCAGATAAACCTTGCCGTCGTACATGGTCTTCACAGATTTCAGCAGGCGTTCCAGAGAGTCCGGTGAGTGGGCATAATCGATGATGATATCAAATTCAGTGTCCAGATCCAGACGCTCCATCCGGCCCTCTACGCCGCTCATGGAAGCCAGGGCTTCCTTGATGACTTCGATGGAAATACCTTCCAGCAGTGCGTTGATAATGGCGGCCATACTATTGTAAACCATGACCTCGCCTGGGATGGAAATAAAAATTTCTTCCTCGCCGTCCTTGGTCACCAGCGTGTAGCGGGTGCCCTCGATGCTGTACTTCATATCTCTTGCGTAAAAATCACATTCTGGGTTCAGCCCGTAGGAGTATACAGCAACACCCTTCTTTTGAGCGCAGCGGTCATACAGCTTTTTACCCCACACATCGTCACAGTTGATGATGTTGGCCTTGGAAGTATAGGTAAACAGCTTGGCCTTAGCTTCAAAATAATTTTCAAAGGTTTTGTGGTAATCCAGGTGGTCCTGGGTCAGGTTGGAAAAAATGCCGTAATCAAAGGCCACACCGTTGACGCGGTCAAGATCCAGCGCGTGAGACGAGACCTCCATCACCAGGTTTTGGCAGCCAGCTTCTACCATTTCCGAGATGATCTCCTGTACCTCCAGCGAATCTGGCGTGGTACGGCCGGCATTGTCGATAATTTCATCCCCGATCTGGTTGTTGATGGTGCCGATCAGGCCGCATTTGCGTCCGTCCTTTTGAAAAATGCTCTTGAGCATATGGGTAATCGTGGTTTTTCCATTGGTGCCAGTCACGCCGGTAATAGAGAGCGCTTCTGACGGATGGCCGTAAAAACGGCTGGACATAGTGCCCAGCATATGGCGGGCGTTTTTTACCTTGACATACATGATATCATCCTGGTATTCATCCAGATCGTGTTCATAGATTACCAGGATGGCGCCCCGGCTGATGGCGTCGCCAATGTATTTGTGTCCATCGGTTTTCAGTCCTCTGATAGCCACAAACATGCTGTTCGGGACTACCTTCTGGGAATTATAGGCAATATGTTCAATATCAATCTCGGGATTATTGTTCCGTACTTCTACAATCTCTGGATCTTCCAAAATACAATTTAGTTTCATGGGTACCTCAATCAATTTGTTCTCTTTTTCGATTAACTTATTAATTATACAGTTCTTCTATGGAATTGTCCAGAAAAAGGCCGTTTTGATACAAAAATAATACACTTAAGTTACATTTGTGCTTTTTTCTCACGCCGCCCAAGCTGACCTTTTTTCACAGATATGTTATAATAAACAGTGACAAAACAACAACGAGGTGAACAAAATTGACAACCCTTTATCTGATTCGTCACGGTACCACCGACGCCAACGCCAATGGTATTTTTCAGGGCGTTCTGGACCTTCCCCTGAACGATCTCGGCCTGAAACAGGCCCGGGCCCTTGGCGAACGTTTTAAAGACATTGACGTTGATGTCTTATACTGCACGCCCCTGCAGCGCACCCGCCAGACCGCCGAGGGCCTCCGGGGTGATAAAGACCTCCCAATCCTGGTGGAGCCGGGGATCGTGGAGGTGGACGGCGGCCTCATGGAGGCCAAGAAGATTTCTGTCATCGACGAGGCGTTTCCCGGACTCATGGAAACATTCAAAACCGACCTCCCCAATTTTCAGGCCCCTGGCGGCGAAAGCACCCGCGACGTTTACGACCGGGTTACCAGCGCACTCACACGCATTGTGGCTGAAAACGCCGGCAAGACCATCGCCTGTATTTCCCACGGTTTCGCTATTCAGACCTTTCTATGGTATGCAAAGGGCCTGCCCTTTGAGGAGATGGAACAGCAGATTCTGCGCAACACTGCGGTGTGCAAATTTATCTTTGACTCGGACAATCAGCTTGAGATCGCGTATATCAATGATGACCGCCACCTGAGCGAGGATCTGAAATGCGAGCAGCCGCCAGAATTCAGAGTCACCAACGAAAAAAGCTGAGGACTGGGTGTGTTTCACACCCTGCCTTCAGCTTTCTTTTATAAGCAGCTCAATCCCCTCGTCCAGGGTTTTTAGCTTAGCGTACAGCCGCTCCTCTGTGACGGCGTCCGCCGGCACCTTATCCGGCACCATCACAGGCTTCATACCTGCCCGCCAGGCCGATTCGATACCTGCCAGAGAGTCCTCAAAGACCATGCAGCATTCCGGCGCTGTCCCCAGCTTCTGAGCTGCCTTCAGGTAAATATCCGGCGCAGGTTTTCCGTTTATGATCTCGTCGCCGCCCACGATCTGGTCGGTAAAATAGTGGCCGATCTCAGCGCGCTCCAGGTACATCTTAATCATCGGGCGCTGTGTGGATGAGGCGATGGTAAACCAATACCCCCGCTCCTTTAAAAAATCCAGCAGCGTGATCAGCCCCGGTTTCAGCGGCACGCCGTTTTCCCGCACATAGTCCTCCATATAATCGAGATGGAGCTTCATAGCCGCACCACAGTCAAAACTGTCCCCGAAATGCTCTTTCCAGTAGGCATTCACCGCCACCGGATTCATGCCGAACAACTCAAAAATCATGGCTTCTGTAATGGGGTAACCCAGAATTTCGCCTGCCTTTACCCAGCTGGGAATGGATATGGTCTCGGTATCAAACATGAGGCCGTCCATATCAAAAATGATTGCTTCTGTCATGCGTTTTCCCTTCCATTGTAAAATATCCTTCCAAACTCCACCATTATAACGTGAACCCGCCGCCAGTTCAATTGCCTGAACGCTTTTCCGGCCTTTAAACCGTTTCAGGTTTTCACCCCCATGACCCGCCTGCTTCCTTTTTGTCCCCACCCACAGTGCCGACAGGTGTTCAGGCCATTATTCTGGCGTTAGGTAAATTCACGATCTCGCCGAAGGCAGACCAGAAAAGAGGTACGGTCTGAAACAGACCGCACCTCTTTAATTATTCGATTCTTCCTTTTTTATAGGCTTTAATGTATCTTTTGCAAAACCGGTCTTTATCAAGAAGCGCCTCCGCCGCAAGTGTGGTTCCAATAAAAGATTTATCCCGGACATCTGCAATAAAAGCGTTAGCGCCATTTTGGATGCACATGGCCGCAAAAGTATCGTTTATCCGCTTTCTTTTCGGTATTCCAAATCCAATATTCGATATCGGTAAAATAATATTGACCTCCGGGTATGCTTCGTGTATCCTCTTTATGGTGTCCAGCGTCACCTTTCCAGCTCCTGTATTGGTGGACAGACTCATGATAATCGGATCAATATAAATATCACAATCTTTGACATTTGCATTTCTGAGTCTCTTGATAATTTTGTCTGCAAAAACAAAGCGCAATTCAGCATTGTCCGGAATCCCGTCTTCCCCATGTGCTAAAGCGATTACGCTGCATTCCTGCTCCGAAATAGCCGGAGCCATTATGTCCAGCTTTTTTCCATCGCAAACCGAGTTAAACATCGGTTTACCGCGATAATTTTCATATGTTTCCATTAATATCTCTGGCTCAGAGCTGTCTAAACAGAGAGGGCACTCCACATTATCCTGAAGCAGTTCAATAAGCCACTTCAAATCATCACGTTCATTGCCAATCCCACCAGTTCCCGCATTAACATCCAGATAATCGGCGCCACATTCTACCTGCGTCGCAGCCAGCTTGAGAATAAAATCGGCGTCATGTTTCAGTATTGCCTGATTTACTGCCGGTATGGTTCCATTAATGGATTCACCTATATACAACATATACTTTATCTCCTATCATGTTTCGCGATATATGTTTCCAATTCTTTGACAATTGATGGATCTCTGTCCGGAGACACATATTGATCTAAAAGCGCTTTCGCTTTGTTTTCTGCACTTTGCGCAGCCTCCAGTTTTCCCTCCTTTTCCCATTTTTCAAAGGTTGTCCGTCTGAATACTTTCGGATTATAAAAATTTTTTTTATAATTCTTCAGCGTATGTTTTTCTGTAAGATAGGTACTTCGAGCTCCTAATTTTTTGATCAGGTCAAGGGCTGTTTTTTCCTCAGTAATCTCCAGCGGCTGCATAATACGAAGAACAGATTCGATGATTTCTGCATCCAAAACTAATTTAGCCTTTGACGCCTGCATCCAGTTCCCCATAAAACCCATGTTGGTAATAAGATGCACGCCACTTCGCACACTGCTGTAAAATCCCATTGCACTCTCCGCTCCTGCCTGAAAATCCATTGCAACCGCATCTGGAGATCCCGGAGCGCCTCTTGACGGAATATTATAATAACGGGCCATCTGTGCCCCGGCTGCTTCAATAATACGCATTTCCGGCGCCGCGGCCGTTGCGCTGCCCTTTTTCATATCACCGACAGAGCCAATACAGCCGTAAAAGACAGGTGCCTTAGGATTGATCAGACTGCTGAATACAATTGCTGCCACATTTTCGCAATTTTGGATTAAGATGGTTCCCTCAACAGTAGCAGGCGCGGATATGCCGCCAATCGGCATGGGCGCAATAATATTTGGAACCCCGTACTCTGCCTGAAACCTGATCGTATCGGTTGCTGCGCTGCTAAGTTCAAGCGGTGATACGGGATTGGATGTGGAATAACCATAATGAATGCCATTTTCAGCATCTTTTTTCATTTTTTCAGGTGTAATGCCGTAAATGATGCAAATCATTTCCAGTGTTTCACGACGAAGCTGATAAATCTTATTATTGTATTTAAAATCAGCCAGTGTAATGTACAAAAACTTTTTCATAGGATCAACATCTGATGGATGAACTGCTGGCCGGTTAAGACCAATAACATCTAAGCATTGTACTAATTTACTGAAGTCATTCACATCTTCCATCGTTGGAGCCCGCCTGATATTGTCGCTTTCACAGATGGTGACCGCACCGCCGGCCGGCGCAAAAATGGACGCCTCTACGCCAAAAGTCTTTGAGTTTCTGGGCTCAATCGCACAAATTCTGAATTCAGACGGCGCATTTTCAAGGGCCGTCTGAATTACTTTTTCATTTAGAAAAACCTTCTCGTTCTCTATTCTGCAACCATTTTTTTTGAAAATATCGCGCGCTTCGTTATCCTCTACCCATATTCCTGTATTGGTTAAAACATCAACAGTATATTCATGTATTTTCTCAACATCATCAATTGACATCGCCTGATAGCGATCATAGTTTATATCCATTTTCTACTCCTTATCCTCTATTCTCTGTTTATTATATTTTCTGAAAATCAAAAGCATTATTACCGCGAAACAGCTCGACACAACCCCCATTCCAAAAATATAGGTATATCCCTTATCTGCCGGAAAGTGGTCCAGCAGCCTTCCTGCTAAAAATGGCACAAACACATCGCCTAGCATTCCGATGGTTGTTGCGAAGCCAATGACCGTCCCTGTCAAATGCCATTCAATGCCCGCTTCGTTTAAGTCCGCAAAATAG
Source organism: Eubacterium callanderi (assembly GCF_900142645.1). Taxonomy (GTDB): domain Bacteria; phylum Bacillota; class Clostridia; order Eubacteriales; family Eubacteriaceae; genus Eubacterium; species Eubacterium callanderi. Next base: position 63,910 of record NZ_FRBP01000005.1, on the reverse strand, counting down.
AGTCCCCTTAATAACCCAAGAAGAAGAAATATAATGACTGTATTAACGACCAAGAGCCAAAATAATTGACTGTTCCCTGGAATCAAGGCAAAAACACCAACCGATGCTGCCAGCAAGACAGACCCGATCAATAAAATCTTTGAAACACCAAACCGGTCTGCCAGTATACCGCCGCCGATTCCGGCGAGAGGCTTCACCCATTGCTTGGACTGGGAGAGCAATGAACCGATGAGAACGGATGTACCGAATGCATTCGTTGCAAAGGGTGCAATATACTGCGAGATTGCGTGAACCGTATAAATGCCCATAACGATAAACGCAATGAGCCAGGTATTGGGATTTCTAAGACTGCGCAGAAACCCATGAAACACATTAGTCGCCTGATGATCGGCATCTTTTTCATCAAAAACCAAAAGTGTCATCACTGCTACTAAAATAGTCACCGCACCAAAAACAACGATCAAAATTCTAAGTCCAACCCACGCATTGCCGATCTTGGTGAATAAGACGGACGAGGCTGCAAAAATAATGGTTGCTGCCAGGCCCCTTCCGCCTTCCAGACTTCCAAACGCTTTCCCCTGGTTTTTATCTTTTCCAAACTGGCGTGTAAGCTTAAGCAGAGATGCCCAAAAGGTTAATGTGCTGCTGATTCCAACTAAAATGAATATCCACAAAGCGACTTCATAAGGTGGATACAACGCCATAACAAGCGTTAATAAGCCTGTCACAATATAAGAACCTGCCAATAATTTTCTGGCTGAATATTTATCTGCAAGCCAGCCGCCTGGCAGATATGTAACAATTGTCATAATTCCATACCAGCCTGCCAGGTTTCCAATCTGTGTATTGGTGTACCCAAAAACCTCCTGCATCGGAACATAGAAAAGAGACCGCAAATGGATGGGCACAAAATAGATAACGGTTGCACCAACCGAAAGACAAATCAATTGAAGGAACCGTTTCATCTTACCTTCCTTCATGAACAATCCTTTTTTTAAATCAATTGCTTTACAACAGAAACACATTCTGAAGCGTCGTCCGCATAGGCGTCTGCTCCAATTTTATCAGCAAATTCCTGCGTAACTGGAGCGCCGCCAATGAGAACCTTCGTATGAATCTCTTCCATTTTAAACTGGTCAACCACTTTCTGCATGGCTGGCATTGTCGCGCTCAAAAGCGCTGACAAACATAAAACCTGTGGTTTTTCCTTTTTTGTTGCTTCTAAAATTTCTGTTAACGCTACATCAATGCCTAAATCCTGCACTTCAAATCCTGCTCCCTCAAGCATAACAATGCATAGATTTTTACCAATATCATGGATATCGCCTTCGACCGTTGCAAAAAGCACTTTTCCTGTGGACTGTTTTTCTTCTTCACTTAGAAGCGGCTTTATTTTTTTTACGCTTTCTTTCATTGCCAAGGCTGCGGCAAGCATTTCCGGAATAAACAGCTCTTCCTTTTCAAACTCCTGACCTACGATATCCATCCCTGGGATTAAACCATTTTGAAGAATTTCTGCTGCCGGGACTCCTCGATTTAACAAAGTTTCTATTTCGACAACAATCTCTTCATCGTCACCATCCAGAAGTAATTCAACCAACTTCGTATAATCTGCCATTTTCTTTCCTCCTTAAATTCTATCCCTATATTGCGCCGGCAGGTACTGACGGATCAAATCATCCTGCTCTTTGGTAATCTGCGGCATCCTATAGCTCTCAATCCTTTTTAAAACATCTTCATGTGTCGCTTCCAGTACCGACTTGCTGCCATTGTTCTGCCACTGGTTTGCATCTACTTTATTAAAATATTTGGACATTGTGAACTCTTCCTTAAACATCTTCGGTGTTCTGCCATTGAGACAGCTTCCCCTTGGTCCGATTTTTTTAATCATCTCGTAACACAGTTTTTCATCAGAGCAGTCAATTCCTTTTAACATCCGATTAATCAGCATAATAATTTCTTCGTCGACCAGAATTTTTTCAAAGCTGACCAGATTAAAAGAGCCAAGTACCCCAATGGCGTGCAATACCATGTCTGGGTTACAATCCAAGGTTGCCATACCAAGCATTGTAGATTCCGAACCAGCCTGAACGTCAAGCTCTTTAGCATCACTTAAAAGTCCGCCTGTTCTAAAGGGCAGATGATAGTAGTCTGCCAACGCTGCTGTCGCATAAATCATTAACGCCGTTTCCGGTGAACCCAGACTCATCTGAAGAGTGCGCATATCGGTGGAGGTTGAGGTATTCCCATAAACCACAGGGATACCGGGTTTTAACAATTGTGTCAGAACAATTCCTGCCAAAATCTCTGCGTTTGTCATCGCCATAATTGAAGCGACTGATGTAGGACCGCTTAAAATCGGCATTGCTGCTGAGATAATCCAAAGCGGCTGATTCTCTTCGCAGGCTCCAATGATCTTTTCAAGCGGATCGTGATCATAACATAATGGCGAAATCGGATTAATAGAAGAAATCTTAACATACGCTTCGTCCAGCCCTTCAAAACGTTTGACTAATTTTAATCCCTTCTGGAAAGATTCGCGGACTTTATCCTTTTCCCTGATCGGAAATGTATTAATTTTTGTATGGATCGACGGCTTGTTGGAATATTTCAAAACGAAAGCAACCGGTCCATAAATTCTTTCATCCAAGGTCTGATTCTGCTCATCCAGAAAAATGTTTACATGCCCGCAGGAAATAACCGGACTGGTGTCGTAGAGCTTAAACTGATTAATATTGTCTTCGTTTGTCATTGAGCGTATGCTCTCTCCATCCTGAATATAGACATTACCTCCAGCCGGTAAAAACACTTTGCTGCCATTACCAATATGAACGTCGCCCTTTCCCGAACGTATCGTAAACTCCGAGGGAACCGTCTGCATGGCCGCTTCAAAAAGTTTATGATCAATATAAACAATATCGCCATCTATTCTGGCGCCATGTTCTTTAAATACCTCTAAAATAGATTCATCCTCAAATTTAACCCCAACATTTTCAAGAATATCCATTGATATCTTATGAATTTTCTCGACATTTTCTTTTTTGATATATTTTTCATATGGTTTCATTCTGCTGCATTTTCCTCTACTTTCTGATGTCCAAGCTTTTCAAGCTTAATCGCGTCAATTGTTTTCGCATTACGTTTTTTAAATACTTGAAGTAATACGAAAGATATTACACAAAAGAGCGCTCCGATCCCAAACATCATGCGATATCCGAGTCCTCCTGGGTAAGCGTCCAATAATCTGCCTGAGATCACCGGAATAAAAACATCCGCCGTAAATCCAATGGTTGAAGCAAAACCGATAACGGTCCCTGTCAATCTTAACGGGATACCCGCTTCGTTCATATTCGCAAAATATAAGCCCCTTAAACCTGCAACGATGGTAAACATAATTAAGGTATTGATGATCAAAAGAATCAGCAAACTCGGATTTCCAGGCACAAGTGCAAAGACGCCCGTTGATATTACTAATAATACAACGCCAATAGAAAGCATATTGGTAATCCCAATTTTGTCGGCAAAAAATCCTCCGATAAAGCCCCCAACAGGCTTCATCCACTGTTTTGACAGCGATAGAATCGATCCAAATACAACGGTTGCGGCAAATACCTCATTTGCAAAGGGGGCGATATATTGTGATACAGAATGGACTGTATATATCCCCAAAACAATGAAAGAAATCAACCATACATTTGGATTTTTTGCACACTCCACAATGCCAGCAAAGGGATTCTCTCCTGTTTTTTTCTCTTCTTTAATTTCATCAAAAACAATTAATGTAAAAATCCCTGTCAAAATATTTAGAATTCCAAAAATCGAAATAATAATCATCATCGATGTTGGATTTCCGCCCATCATCCCATAAATCAGGGTAGCCCCCATGAGAATCACCGTCGCAGCTAGACCACGTCCGCCTTCCAATCCTCCGAAAGCCTTTCCCTGTCCATCATTTTTCCCAAAATCACGCGTGATTTTAAGCAAAGCTGCCCAAAAGGTCAGCGTTGTTGTCACACCACACAATGCAAAAATAACCATCATCATTGAATAACCTGGCTTTAGAAGCAGGAAAAACGTCAGTATTCCCGTCCCAAAATAAGAAAGAGCCAACATTTTTCTGGGTGAAAACTTGTCTGCAAGCCAACCGCCGGGCAAATATGTAAAAATAGTCATCGTACCGTACAGCCCAGCCAAATCACCGATCTGCGTATTTGTCAGCGAAAAAACTTCCTGCATCGGCACATAAAATGTCGCTCTTAAATGTACCGGAATAAAATAAATAACTGTTGCACCTACACATAAACATAATAATTGAATAAATCTTTTTACCCTTATACTCATTTTTTATTACGCAAAATAATTTTGCGCCCCCTTTTTATAAAATTTCATGTTTCACAGCGTTTATCCTCCTTTCTATCTGTATGAAACATGACATACACAATAAAATGATAAAAACAGATAATATAGGTTTATATATTTTTTTCAGAGTAAATAGAAAATTTCTTCCTCATTTGATTGTTACTTGATATACACAATATAACATTATTTTTCAGAGAAGTCAATCTTTTTACAAACATTTTAAGGAAATATTGTCGCCACCAATGTAAGTTTTAGATAAACCAATAAATTTACCAGAACGGGTAAAAAACTCCTTAACAAATCGGAACATCCCGATTCTCTCCGGCAGAAGAAGATTTTTACGAATATCTGTACGACTGTTTTCTACTTCAATATACAATTTTTTTGCAACATCGTAATTATCCAACACATCTTCAATAGTAGTGAGCAGTGTTTCTTTTTCTTTATTCTCAAATACGAGCTTCGCGTTATTCACAATATATTTTTCATCATAAAAAACAGGAAAAGCTTCATTGTAGCCAATCGTAGCGATTTTCACGCAGCGCACTGTCTCATTTTTCAACCCGATATAATGATTGAAATCGGCAGTCGCAATGTTTCCAAATTCAATGATTTCTCGATGGTTTACCGATTCAATAATATTGGTAACTTCATGAAACTTCAGAAAAAAATATTTTTTTTCGCCGCCAGACACATAAACACCAGCCCGTTCTTTCGAGTACACATAATGATTTTGTTTTAAAAGTTCGATGCTTTTTCGGATGGTAATATCACTGGTGTTATATACTTCACACAGTTTTCTGACAGAATCGAGTTTATCGCCCGGATTCAATTCACCATGATCAATTTTATTCTTGATATCTTTATAAATCGCATCGTAAGTTGTCGTCTCAATTTTTTTCTTTTTTTCTAACATTGAAATTCCGCCTTTAATGTACAGTAATCACTTCTAATATAATTCAAACTCCACCCGACCGGGTTATTCTCACGGTCATAGATAAATTTATTTAAAAGAATGACCGCTTCATTAGAATCAAAATTCATCCCCAGATACCGGCATATCTTATCATTTGGACATACACATTCAATGGCTATTTCTTCCTGTAAATCCCTTAAATTAAATTTTGAGGATAGAATACGCGAAAGACTCGAATATTTCAAGTCGATCTCACCAATAGGCAGCGCAGGAAAAAAAGGAATGTATTTTATATCATAGACCACAGGATTATTTTCGATACTCAAAAGCCATTCAATACTGATGACTTTTTCCTTAGGCGCAATCTGAAGATGATAGACCATATCAATGTCTGGGTTAATGATTTTAGAGCCAATAAGCGTTTCCCCATCATAAGGAGATTTCAGGATACTTTCCAGTGACAGAGGAATCCGGTAAGTATTTTTGTTAAAATAGTCAACAAAGGTTCCCTTTCCAGGCACAGAGAAAAGATAACCCTCATCAATCAGCCGCATCAAAGCCTTTCGGATGGTCACCCGGCTGACATTATACTCTGCCGCCAACTGATTTTCAGATGAAAGCATCTCGTTGGGCTTAAGGATACCTGATAAAATTTTGTTTTTAATTTCATCCGAAATTTGGATATATTTAATACTTTTTTCCATCGCCGTTTACCATTCTCAGACAAATATTTACACCGTTCAAGACATTATTACTGTATGCATCTGCACCGATAAATTGGGCAATTTTCAGATTTGTCGCAACACCTCCAATAATAATATCCAAATCCGCCCCTACCTTTTCTCTGATTTTCTCTACAGTTCGCTTTGCGTTATTAATGGCTTCTGTCATAATAATACTGATACCAACAATATCGGGGGCATGTTCCTCAATAGCCTGCACAAAAACTTCTGGCGGTACATCCACACCCAGATCAATAACATCAAAGCCCGACATGGAGACCGCGTTTTTAAAAATGGATTTTCCTATATCATGTACATCCCCTTCAATGGTGCCAATCACCATCAGCCCCTTCTTTTCCTCAGATTTCAAGTTCTCAGCAAGGCTCAGCTCTTCCAGACTCATTACTTCCTCATAGAGGATTCCAGACATCATGAGATCATACATCACATACTCGCCCTTTGAATATTTTTCACCGACCTTATCCAAACCTTCACTCAAAGCAGCAATAATATCAATTTTAGGAATTTCTGCAACAATCGCCCTTTTGACGATTTTGATCACCTTTTCCTCATCTAACTCAACGATACCCTCTGTTATCATATCCAGCAAATCCATGTCGTTCTCACCGCCTTTACCAATAGAAAAATTCTGTATTATTACTATTATACCATATTTTCAATGGTTTACTGACAAGATTTTTGATTCAAAATTTTATTTTTAAAAAACAATAAAGAGGTACGGTCTGAAACAGACCGTACCTCTTTATTTATTTTCGCAATTTCTTTTTTATTCAACCGTGACGGATTTTGCCAGGTTCTTTGGCTTGTCGACGTCACAGCCTCTGGCGACGGACAGGTAATAGGCCAGGAGCTGGAGATAAACAACCGTTGGGATCGGGGTGATCTCATCATCCATCTGTGGGATGAAGAAAACCTGATCCACTTCGGGGATGATCTCTTCATGACCTTCTTTGGCAATGGCCATAACGTTGGCGCCGCGGGCCTTTACCTCTTTGATAGCATTGAGCATTTTATCAAAGACGTTCCCCTGAGTGCAGACCGCAATGACGACAGTTCCCACATCAACCAGAGCGATGGGACCGTGCTTCAGCTCGCCGGCCGCATAAGCGTCGGAATGAATATAGGAAATTTCCTTGGCTTTCAGGGAGCCCTCCAGACAGGTGTAGTAGTCCAGTCCGCGCCCGATAAAATACATATCGTCAACCTTAAAATGTTCGTAGGCGTATTCCCTGATCTTGTCATGGTCTCCCAAAGCTTTTTCAATAAGGGCTGAGGTATCCTTCAGGCCATTGGTAACACGCTTCATGGTGCCTTCGTCTACCTGGCCGTTTAACAGACCGAAATGCAGGGCCAGCAAAATCATACAGCCCACCTGAGTCACGTAAGCCTTAGTGGAGGCCACAGCGATTTCGGGACCGGCGTTGGTGTACAGCACATCGTCTGCCTCGCGGGCGATAGAGCTGCCCACCACATTGGTAATGGCCAGGACGCGGGCGCCTTTTTCTTTGGCCAGACGGATAGCGGCTAAGGTGTCGGCGGTTTCGCCGGACTGGCTGATGACAATGAGCAGGGTGTGCGCATCGACCAGCGGGTCTTTATAACGGTACTCGGAGGCCGGTTCGGTTTCGACGGCCACGCGGGCAAATTTTTCAATCAGGTATTTTCCAACCATTCCGGCGTGGTAGGCGGTTCCGCAGGCTACAATCTGGATACGGTTGATACTCTTCATGGTTTCGGCGTCAAGGTTGACGTCGTCCAGCACGATTTTATCCGGGAAGCAACGTCCGGTCAGGGTATCGGCCATCGCCTTTGGCTGTTCATGGATTTCCTTGAGCATAAAATGGTCGTAACCGCCCTTTTCGGCATCGCCTGGATCCCAATCCACGTTAAAGACCTGCTTGCCGGCTTCACGGCCGGATTCGTCCAGCACGGTGACGCTGTCACGGGTCAGGATGGCGATCTCGTCGTTATCCAGCAGATAGACCTTACGGGTGTATCTCAGGATAGCAGGGATGTCGGAAGCGATGTAGTTTTCGCCTTCGCCCAGGCCCACGATCAGCGGGCTGTCCTTACGAACGGCGATAATACGGTCGGGTTCTTCATTGCAGAGGATGCCCAGCGCGTAAGAGCCTTTGATTTTGTCAATGGCCAGGCGCAGGGTTTCAACCATGTCCCCGGTGTACAGAGAATTAAGCAGATGGGCAATGACCTCAGTATCGGTATCGGACACAAAAAGGTGTCCCTTTTTGATCAGCTCTTCCTTGAGCTCGATGTAGTTTTCAATGATCCCATTGTGGACGACCGCGATGCGGTTATCGATGCTGCAATGGGGATGGGAGTTGATATCAGAAGGTTCGCCGTGGGTCGCCCAGCGGGTATGGCCAATGCCAGCTGTACCCGTCAGAGCTTCTTTTTCAAGCTCATCCTCTAAATTTTTCAGACGGCCCTTGCGTTTTTTGACTTTAATCGCATTGTCCTTGTCCAGCACTGCAATGCCGGCTGAGTCATAACCGCGGTACTCTAACTTTGAGAGACCATCAATCAATACTTTCTGGGCCTGATTCAGACCAATATAACCAACGATTCCACACATAATAAATGCACCTCATTCAAGTAGATTTTGGTGTCTGCTCTGTGCAGCGGATCACTCCGCTGTTTTAACAGTCCACCTTCCAGGGCATCCGCCGAATTTTCGATACTCCCTGTCCTCGTCAACTCAAATATTACGGGCTCACGTATGAGTTCTGGCGCTTTTGTTCCATTGATGCAAAGTGGTTTGAGCCATTCCCCTCCTTATAACAGAATTACTTTACATGAACGTACAATGAGGATATTATAACATAATTTCAAGTAAAAACAAGTGTGTCTGCCGCCTTTTCTAACCGCTCACGTTTTCATGACCTGTCACGCGCATTAAAACCGCAAAAAAACAGCCTTCACAAGGCTGTCTTTTCTTAAGCTTTTATTCGTTGTATAAAATCAGGCCGATGATGGTCATGGTTTTGGGCCCGTTATTGTAGACCAGTCCGGTATCCTTTGTGAGCTGAACCACGTCGATGCCGGACGCCTCCAGTGAGGGCATGGCCTCGTCGGGGAAGCGGCAGGGATCATCGGTCAGAATGCCGCATTCCTTACAGATGGTGCAGCAGCCCGCTGAAAAAACCGTTCCCTCCATATCGGATTTGCGGATAGCACGGTGCAGCTTTTCCACTGTTTTTTCAAATCCAGCCATGATCTCATTCATTCGGCGGTAATCCTGCCGGTTTTTAAACCGGTATACCTGTGAAAACAACAACCCGTTTGTGTAGCTGTTTACCACCTCACGGTAGTGGTCCAGATCACCGACGGCCGGGGGACACATATAATTCTGGCCATAATGGCCACAGTCGTTTTTGGCGCAGGCGTCCCGGACGTCCTGGGTGATGTGAATCTGTCTGGGGTCGACGGCTACGGTTTCCTCAAAATCGCAGGCCTCTACCATCGCTCGCAATGCTTCGTTCATAATTTTCCTCTTCCTTTATGCTTCATTTCTGAGTTTTCTCTGTTATTGTATCATGTTTTTCTTAAACGTATTCACATTTTGCAAACGGCAACAGCCTGTCCTTCATTCATTGACATTAAAGCCGGCAATTATTATAATAATAACAGGCAGTGTGACATCTCAGTTTTTCAGGGATGGGCACTGCTATTCATTTTGTGAAAAATTAATTCATATTCAAAAAGGAGTGATCTTTATGCGTCAAGAGTCCTACCCGGCCGGGGAGAACAAAATGGGCGTCATGCCGGTCAACCGCCTGCTGATCACTATGGCCCTGCCCATGATGATTTCCATGCTGGTTCAGGCGCTCTATAACATTGTGGACAGCATGTTTGTGTCCATGATCAGCGAGAACGCGCTGACTGCCGTATCGCTGGCCTTCCCGGTACAGAACCTGATGATCGCCATCGCCACAGGCACAGGCGTGGGGATCAACGCTCTGCTGTCTAAGAGCCTGGGCGAAAAAAATTTTACAGAGGCCAACCGGGCTGCCAACAACGGAGTTTTCCTGGCTGTCCTCAGCTCTCTGGCTTTCGTTATCTTCGGGCTTTTCTTTACCCGCTTTTTCTTCGAGACCCAGACAAACATTGGGGAAATCGTGGATTACGGCACCCAGTATCTGGCGATCTGCTCTGTGGTTTCCTTTGGCATTTTCGGGCAGATTACCTTTGAACGCCTGCTTCAGGCCACGGGCAAGACGCTGCTCACCATGTGCACCCAGACCACCGGAGCCATCATCAACCTGATTCTGGACCCCATCATGATCTTCGGGCTTTTTGGCTTCCCAAAAATGGGGGTAGCCGGCGCAGCCGCCGCGACGGTAATCGGCCAGGTCGTGGCCATGCTGTTTGCCTGTATTCTGAACCTTAGGAAAAACCATGAGCTCACCCTGAAGCTCCGGGGCTTCAGGCCAAACGGCGGCACCATCCGGCGTATTTATGCGGTGGGCGTGCCATCCATTATCATGGCGTCCATCACCTCAGTTATGACCTTTGGCATGAACAAAATTCTGCTGGCCTTTACCTCTACGGCCACAGCGGTTTTCGGAGTTTACTTCAAACTCCAGAGCTTTATCTTTATGCCGGTCATGGGCCTGAACAATGGCATGGTGCCCATCATTGCCTACAATTACGGCGCTCAGAAAAAGGACCGGCTCGTCAAAACCATCAAGCTGAGCATGCTGTACGCCGTGGGGCTCATGATCCTTGGCTTTCTTGTATTCCAGCTCTTCCCGGGAGTGCTTCTTTCCATTTTTAACGCCTCGCCGGATATGCTGGCCATCGGCACAGTGGCGCTGCGGATCATCAGCCTGAGTTTTCTGTTCGCGGGCTTCTGTATCATCTCGCTGTCCGTGTTCCAGGCCCTTGGCAACGCGGTGCTGAGCCTGATCGTCTCAGTGGCCCGCCAGCTGGTGGTGCTGCTGCCCGCGGCCTATCTGCTGTCCCTCACCGGCAATCTGGACGCCATCTGGTGGTCCTTCCCCATTGCCGAGATCGCTTCGGTTCTCTTCAGTGCGGCTTTTTTAAGACGCATCTATCATCAGAAGATCCTTCCCATTTCCGACGCAGTCCCTGTTCCGGGGACTCAGACGGAGACTGTGGAGTAAAACCAAGAACCCCCGGTATGGTCTATATAAACCGTACCGGCCAAAGAGAAGTCACCCTATGATGTGTACCCAGATTTCTGGACACATATCGAATAGAAATTATTATGTGGATGCTTGTCTGTAAATCACAGGCGGCATCCATTTTGTTTTAGCCTGAATTCTTTTATTATTATAGTCGTATATATATTCTTTAACTGCTACTGAGAACACTTCAAAAGATTTATATTCTGATTCATGGTCATAGTATATTTCTGTTTTCAGTCTTCCAAAGAAAGTTTCCATGATACAATTATCATAACAATTGCCTTTTCTGGACATAGATTGGATAATCCCATGTTTTTTCAAAGTCTTCCGGTAAAATTCATGTTGATACTGCCAATCTTGATCTGAATGAAAAATCAGGTGCCCATTCTTTAGATTGATCAGAATGTTTTAACACCTGCGAACCACACGAGTCTGCAATTCGACACCATTGTCTGATTTTATCTCCGAAGAATTTTATTTTAACATTTTCTGGTGTTTCCATCTGGCTCCCTTCTTTATACAATTCTACACATCTTAATTTAAATTCATAACTGTAACGCATAAGAAAAATCCCCCTCTACTGTTTTGTCCAGTAAAAGGGGGACACATCACCTGCCTGACTTCTCTTTTTTATTCTTAAGAAACCATCTTGTTTATGCGGTCAGACCTGTCTTTTAAGTGGAACGATTGAAGCCTGCGCTCTATGCCGTTATAATAAAAGTACTAAAAACATGGAGGGCTTGCAATGAAAACATGTAAACGGCAATTTTTAGTTCTATTTTTGTTGATTTTGGGCCTGCTTTTAACAGCGGCAGGCTGCTCATCCACGGGTGGACGAGCTGTGGACTCGGACGTTCAATCTATTTATACGGCGACAACTCTTGGCCGCGTGCAAGGACTCGAGCAGGACGGCGTGTCTGTTTACAAAGGCATTCCCTATGCAAAACCGCCGGTGGGCAGTCTGCGCTTCCTGGCGCCCGAACCAGCAGAGCCCTGGAGTGACACCCTGGACTGTACTGAGTTTGGCTCATCGGCACTCCAGCCCACTGCAGATGATATTCCCACACCAGATGAGGACTGTCTGAACCTGAACGTATGGACCAGCGCCCAGGAGGGCGAAAAACAGCCGGTTTATGTTTTTATCCACGGCGGCGCCTATTTCCAGGGCTCTGGGGCAAAAAGCATGTATGACTGTACAAATTTTGCCAAAGACGGCGTGGTGGGCGTCACCATCAATTACCGGCTGGGCGCTCTTGGCTTTCTGGGGCTTGAGGCTTCAAAAGCTGAGGACGGCACAACAGGCAACTTTGGCACACTGGACCAGATACAGGCTCTTAAATGGGTGAAGGAAAACATCAGCGCCTTTGGCGGTGATCCCGAAAACATCACCGTCGGCGGTGAATCGGCTGGTTCCTTCAGCGTTTCAGCCCTGATCATGAGCCCCCTGGCCAAAGGGCTTTTTAATCAGGCCATTATGGAGAGCGGCTGTATTCTGGATGCTTCGGCAGTCTCGCCCTACTCAGGAGGCGACGCGTCTGCGTCTGCCGCTGTCTCCGGTGCTTTTGCCCGTAGCTTTGGGGCGGACGACAGTCTGGAGGGGCTTAATCGCCTGCGCCAGATCGACGGCCACGCCCTCACAGCCATGTCCCAATTTAACATGGATATGACTCTGCCCAACGCCCTGAGCTTCTGGCCAGTCAACGATGGCGTGGTGCTGCCCGTCGACCCCCAGAAGGCACTGGCTAATGGGGATTATAACCCGGTTCGCCTGTTAGTCGGAAATAACAGGGATGAGGGTCTGATTTTTATTCCAGATGGTCTGGAGGCCGGAGATTATGCCGCCTACGCCTACCGTATTCTGGGGGCTGAAGCTGCGGAGCAAGCCCTTGCACGCTGGCCGGTCGACGCCGAACACACAGCCTCTGATAGAGCGCGGCAGCTGCTGACGCTGGCCGGTTTCCGCCTGGGTGCCACCACATTTGCCGACACCCTTAGCCAAAACGGGCATCCGGTTTACTATTATGAATTTAACTACAGCACCCCGGATAACCCTGCAGCCTACCACGCCTCCGAGCTACCGCTTGTATTCGGCAATGAGCTTGACAGCCTGAAGCTCGACAAGGCCGGAAAACAAACCGCCGTCGACATGCACACCGCCTGGGTAAACTTCATTAAAACCGGCAATCCCAACCAGGGCACCGCCCTTGCATCCGGCGTCGTCTGGGAGCCGTACACCTCCCAGAGTAAGCGCGTCATGATGATTGACGACCAATGGTCCTCGAACGAGATGTCCCAAACCGATGATCTAGATTTCTTAAGAAAAACCGTGTACGGTAAGTGAGCAAGAACCTAAAAACCCCCGGTACGGTCTGAAGCAGACCGTGCCGGGGGTTTAAAATTTCCGTCTGGATTATTCCAGGTTGAGTTTATTTTTCAGGATATAGTTCGTCACTGCAAAGTAGATCGCTGACAGGATCAGGTTACCCAGGGTTCCAATGTTCAGCATCCAGTTGACTGCGGTCACAGGGTCCATATTGTTAAAAAACGCGTTGAGCATACTGGTATCTGAGGTTAAGGCAAAGCTGACGGTCATCACTGTAAAAATGATCTGCAGAATGATGTTGATGGCAATGTAGGTCACAAAAGCGCCGATGACCTTATGCTTGCCGAAGAGCTGTCCCACTGAGATGGAGGTGTACACCTGAAGAACATTGCAGCAAACGCCAACGATCATCAGGATAAACAGCTCGATCAGAATCAGAGCAGCCTGTCCGCCCTCTGGTGAGTTGAAGGCACGCCCCAGTTCCTGGAAGAACTCACCCATATACTGCAGGCTGGCGCCGTCGATGGCCAGGATCATAATGGACAGCATGATAACAATACCGCATACAAAGGTCCACATCAGGGCAATGACCAGCTTGGAGACAATCTGCTGCCAGGTAGGCACAGGGAGCGTAAACATCAGATAGCCCTCGTCGGTCATCAGGTTTTTATAAAAACGCTGAATGATGACAATAAAGGTCATAACCACCAGAGCAATGATGATACAGACATAGAGCGCCATACTGATACCGGTTGTCATGATGAAGCCCGTGGCCTCTGAGTTGATGGACAGGAATATTTTATTAATCAGGGTCATGGCCAGCAGCGCCGCGTAGACGGGCAGCAGCAGACGGGCCGTTCCCTTGATTTCATATTTCATGAGTTTTCCTAACATTTGAACACCTCTCTAAACAGCTCATCCACGGATTTATGCTGTTTTTCTCTGATTTCATCCACGCTGGCATTCATGACGATGCGTCCCTGGTTGATGAACACCACCTCGTCCAGCACCTTTTCAATATCGGCGATCAGATGGGTCGAGATGACCACAGTCGCGTTTTCGTTATAATTGGTAATGATGGTTCCCAGGATGTAATCCCGCGCGGCCGGGTCGACCCCGCCGATGGGCTCATCTAAAAGATACAGCTCTGCGTCGCGGCTCATGACCAGGATCAGCTGGACCTTTTCCTTGGTCCCCTTGGACATGGTCTTGATGCGGTCCTTAGTGTCGATGCCCAGGTCGCTGATCATATTGTAGGCCTTCACGCTGTTAAAATCTTCGTAGAAATCGTCAAAGAAGGCGATGAGCTGGGTGACGGTCATCCAGTCGCTTAAATAGGTGCGGTCTGGCAGGTAGGACACAATCTTCTTGGTCTCGACCGAGGGGGCCATGCCAGCCACCAGAAGCTGTCCGGACGTGGGGGTCAGAAGCCCGGTCGCTGTCTTGATAAGTGTGGTCTTGCCGCTGCCGTTGGGACCTAAAAGCCCAATGATACGGCCTCTTGGAAGCTGACAGTTCACTTCGGACAAGGCTTCCTTGGTGCCGAACTTCTTTGTCAGGTCAATGCATTCTAAAATTGGGTTCATTATTTTCCCTCCTTATCCTCACGTTCCATCAGTGTGATGATATCTTCTTTCTTAAATCCGAGCTTTTCCATTTTTTCCAGGAAGTTTTCAATTTCCTTGATCGCTAAATTTTCTTTTGTTTCCTGTATCATTTTATTATCCTCCGTTATGAATCTGCCGCTTGTCCGCTGCGCATACACAAGGCCTGTCCGCTCCAGCTCCGAAAGTGCTTTCTGCATAGTGTTCGGATTGACTGAAGCCTCTGCCGCCATTTCTCTGACCGATGGCAATTTATCGCCTGGGGCGAAAAGACCGGAAACGATCCGGAGTTCTATCTGCTCGATGAGCTGTTTGTATACCGGCCGGTCGGAATCAATGATCCATTCCATAATGTCCTCCTTTGTATTACTGTATTGTTGTACTAAGAACTTAATACAATAATACATTCATCTAGACGAATTGTCAATACACTTAAGAAATTCTTCATAAATAAAAAAGAGCCCGCCAAAATCGCAATGATTTCAGCAGACCCTTTTTGGTATCGCTGCCCTTTGGCAGCGCCGGAAGTTTCCAGAAATATTATTCTTTTTATAAAACACCACGCTTTTCGCCTCCCGAGCGCGTTTCCTCTGCGAGGCTGACGATCTGCCCCTGGGGCAGACTACCTGAGCGCAGCATCTGATCCTTTATGGAGCGGCCGATCAGGCCCACCATTAAAATCATGACTGCCAGCAGGAGCGTTACCAGCAGCGCTGCCAGGAGCGGGCTGAAATTCTTCTTAATGGTTTTCCGCAGTTTCATTTTCTGTTCCTCCTTCACGGGTATTCTTTCCTCTATGATACCGTAGGGAGTACAGCAGAAGTACAACCAATTAAAACTGCTCTGTCCTCAGCTTCAGTCAGAACGGTTCCACGCTCATGTATTCTCCCGGACAGCCCGGCAGGGGCTTCCGATCGCAACCTTATCTGATGGAATATCCTTTGTCACCACACTGCCCGCGCCGATGACCACATTATCGCCAATGGTGACACCGGGCAGAATAATGGCTCCGCCGCCAATCCAGACATTATCGCCGATGATAACTGGCGCGGTCTGGGTCTTGCAGAAAGCAAAGCTCCCGTCCTCTCTGGGCGGTCCGAAACGGTCCGCCGCGCTGGCCGGATGAAATGCCGTGTATATCTGGACATTGGGCGCGATGAGGGCATTGTCCCCGATGACGATTTTATTATCGTCCAAAAATGTGCAGTTCATGTTGACCTCGCAGTTCTCACCAAAGCAGATGTTGACGCCATAATCCACATAAAACGGCGGTGTTATCCACAGGTTTGCACCACGCTTTCCCAAAAGGGCCCCCAAAATCCGGTCTTTCTCATCCAAATTTTCTGAAGCTGTCTGGTTATAGGCCCGCACCAGGTTTTTGGCTTTGTGCCACTGCGCCAGCAGCTCCGGATCGCTGCAGTCGTACAGCTCACCCGCCAGCATTTTTTCTCTTTCAGTCATTTGGTTCACCTCATATTCTTTTTTCTACTGCAGCAGGTAACCCCACAGCGATCCGAACATCGCCGTAAAGCAGCCTCTGTTATTCTTATCTTAGCACACCCGGGCGCAAATGAATACGGTGATCCGTGTTGTCTGCAGGCTGTTTTTTGTTTCACAAGCCCGATTCTGGATAAATATGATTAAAACAAAAGCCTTAAAGGAGGTAATATCATGACTAAAAATAAATTAATACCTATTCTTCAGTTAATCCTCGCCGTGGTGGTGGTGGAGCTGGTGGGCTTCTGCTCCTCACTTCTGGCCGGCGACATTGCCGGTAAATACGCCATGCTAAACAAGGCGCCCCTGTCGCCGCCGGGCTCGGTGTTCGGGCCGGTCTGGATCGTGCTCTACCTGCTCATGGGCATTGCCATTTTTCTGGTTTTACGGACGAACACAGACGAAAAGCTCAAACGCTCAGCTGCCGGGCTTTTTGTCATTCAGCTGCTCCTCAACTTTTTGTGGAGTATCCTCTTTTTTGGCGGCAGCTCCTTCTGGCTGGCAGCCGTGGTTATCCTGCTCCTGGACGCGGCGGTCATCGCCTGTATTGTGTGGTTTAAAAAGATCTCCACTCTGGCTGCGGGCCTCATGGTGCCCTACCTCCTCTGGATTCTGTTCGCTACCTATCTGAACATCGCTTTTGCCATTCTCAATTGAGGTGGCACTTAAAAAGAAACTGAAAACGTCAGGTTTTCAGTTTCTTTTTAATAGATGGGGTCGCATATTTCAGTCGATTATTTTTCCGGGGTTGATCAATACGATTATCGCATTGTTCTCCTCCGGCCCGCATGGGATTGGTAATCGGCTACCGCCTCGCTAAATAAGCCTCGATCCGCTGCCCTGCGTTCTCGCGGAGGTTGTAGTAATAGAAGGCATAGTCGTACCCGTGGTAAACGCCCTCTGGAAAGACAGCGTTTCCGGGAGCTAGAGCATCGGTGTCCTGGTTGTCACAGATTAGGACGCCGCGGACTTTATCGATACGGGCGTCAGCGGAGGGGAGGCTCTTGACAGACGGGTCCTCTCTGCTGGCAGAGCCGAGGCTCTGCTCTGCTGGCGCGAGGGTCTCATCCCGGGTCCAGCTGATGGGGTTGATGACCTTTGCGCCGGGCAGCAGTACAGGGTTATCCGCTGTGACACCTGGCGCTTCGGTATTGTAGGAGATGATCACACCCGTATCATCGGCCGCCTCTGCAAACCGGAGATGTGGGTTCTGGGCGAGGTAGTCCCCAGTAACAGAATAACCAATCACGTAGGCGGCCACCATACGCGCATACACCTCGGGATTTTTTTCCATGTACTCATCCAGCAGGTAGAGCAGCATGTTGGAGCCCTGGGAATGACCGGCCAGGATAAAAGGGCGGCCGTTGTTTTCGTGCTCAAGATAGTAGTCGAAGGCTGCGAACACGTCTGTCTTGGGCACGCCGTTCAGCAGAGCGTATTCCTCGTCATGGGACAGGCCCAGGCAGTAAGCCGCGTCGGCCTGCCGGTAATAGGGCGCGTAGACATTGGCCACAGGCTCAAAGACGCTGGCCTGCTGTCTCAGCATTTCGGGCGCGGTCTCGCGCAGGGTGGCGTTGTCAACAGTGCAGATGTTAGGCTCCTCCGCGCTTTCCTTATGCCAGGCCGTAGGATACAGGTAAAAGACATCCACAGGCTTATCGGGCGTATCGGGCATCGCCAGCCAGTTCGCCGCCACAGCGTAATCGGTCGGGGCTTCTTTATTTTCTGCCTGCCGGGCGACACAGCCAGGCAGCAGGATACTCATCAGCAAAAGGGCTGCCAGCAGCAGTCCCCGGGCACTCCGTCTTGTTTTCATGGGTTCTCCTCTCGTTTAAAAAACGGTACGGTCTAAAACACGCCGTACCTCATTCCTTACATTTTCTCGGGCCTGAGCGCCTGCGGAGGGCGCACCGCCTTAAAATAAAACACCACCGCGCAGGCTGCGGCAAAGATAACCCCCGCCGGGTAGGCAAAGGCGACGGGCAGGCGCAGGCCCTCCTCTGCCATGAGGATATAGGTAGCGCTGACGGCCGACATAAAGGTGGCCGGAACCGCGGCGATCCAGAAATTCTTCTGGTTTCTGCACAGGTATACCGCCCCGGCCCACAGCGCGATCATGGCCAGCGTCTGGTTGCTCCAGGAAAAATACCGCCACACAATATCAAAATCAATCTGGGATAAAAGCAGGCCCACCAGCAGCAGCGGGACGGTGATATACAGGCGGGTGCGCATCTTGTCCTGGGAGATGTCAAACCAGTCCGCAATGGTGAGGCGCGCGCTCCTGAAGGCTGTGTCGCCCGAGGAGATAGGGCAGGCAATAACGCCGATCATGGCCAGCACCATGCCCGCTGGTCCCAGCAGGGTATTGCAGATCTCATAGACCACGCCGCCCTGTCCCCCATAGGCGGCAAGGGCTTCCTGAAGCCCGCCGGTGGACTGATAAAAAGCTACGCCCGCCGCGGCCCAGATCAGGGCGATGACGCCCTCGGCCACCATAGCGCCGTAAAAGATGGAGCGCCCCTGCTTTTCACTGGTTATGCACCGCGCCATCATAGGCGACTGGGTAGCATGAAAGCCGGAAATCGCGCCGCAGGCCACGGTCACAAACATCAGCGGCCAGACAGGCAGCTCCTTGGGGTGCAGATTCTGCAGGGTCAGCTCTGGAATGGTGTAGCCCTGGATGATGATGCCGCCGGCCACGCCCAGCGCCATGATGATCAGACAAATACCGAAAAAGGGATAGATTTTCCCGATAACCTTGTCAATGGGCAGCAGAGTTGCCGCGAAATAATAAATCAAAACCACAATGAGCCAGAAGCCAGCATCCAGCGCATCGGGCGTAAGCATGGCCAGAAGCGCCGCAGGTCCTGTGGCAAAAACAGTGCCCACCAGTACCAGCAGCACCACGGAAAAGACGCGCATAACGGTCTTCATACCCTTTCCAAGATAAATTCCCACAATCTCAGAAATACTGTTGCCCCTGTGGCGGATGGAGATCATCCCAGACAGGAAATCGTGGACGCCGCCGGCAAAAATGGTGCCGAAAACAATCCATAAAAAAACAACGGGTCCCCACAGTGCGCCGGAGATGGCGCCAAAGATGGGCCCCAGGCCAGCAATGTTGAGCAGCTGGATCAGAAAGATCTTCCACTGTTTCATGGGCACATAGTCCACGCCGTCGGTCATGGTAGTGGCTGGCGTGGGCCGGTCATCAGGCCCGAATATCCGCTCGACCACTTTGCTGTACGTAAAATATCCGGCGATTAAAATCGCCAGCGCAGCAAAAAAGGTAATCATTTAGTTGTTTTCTCTGTCCTTCATTAAGGCTTCAAAGCTCCTATCCCACAAAGCTTCACCTTCTTTTGTGAAAAAACAGCCTGGAAAGCCTCCCTCGGTATCACGATGGTGGGCCACACATTCACAGCATTTCCCATGACGAGGACAGCCCGGATAGGTACAGGCACAGTCCAGTTTGTTATGACATTCAGCCATTTGTTACTCCTCCTCTTTAAACATTTTATTCATTATAGCACAGTCCTCAGCCTTTTTGTCTTCGGCCGCACAAATGGCTCGTCTGACCGCCTAAATGCTTTCTCTAAAGCTGCATTCAGGCGGTTAAACCTGCTATTTGTGCGGTTTTATTGCGCGGCCCTCTTCCATCCGATATAATAAAACCAATCGTTTTTCAACCACTATTTTATGAAAGGAGTTTGATATGAATAAAGAATCGTTTGAAAATTTTGAGGAGGAGCTTACAGGTGCCATCAAACACTGGTGGGTTTTTCTGATTCTTGGTATCCTCGCCATCGGCCTTGGTGTCTGGCTGTTTTTTACGCCAGCCAATGGATTTGCTGCCCTTGCCATTGTTTTTGCCATCACATTTCTGATCTCCGGACTCGCCTCCACTGCGGTTACCCTGATCAACCGCAAAAGCATTCCTGCATGGGGCTGGAATCTGGTATCCGGGATTCTGATGCTCGTTCTCGGCATTATCATGATTGCCAACATGGGCATTACCGCAGATGTGCTGGTCTTTTACGTTGCCTTTGCCATTCTATTCGGCGGCTTTAACACCATCGGCTTTGCCTTTACGGCCAAATCAAAGGGCGATAAGGCATGGGGCTGGACACTGGCCCTGGGCATTGTGGTTGTCATTCTTTCCATAGTGCTCTTGTTCCACCCTGTCTTTGCCGCCTTCACCATTGTGATCTGGGCTGGCATTGCCTTTTTATCAATGGGCATCTCTTTCTGTACCCTGGCCTACCGTTTATCCAAAACCAATGGCAGGATGAAAAAATAAACAGTCTTTTTAAAAAACAGCACGCCTGGGCGCTGCTGTTTTTTAATCGTTGTCCACCATATTTTTTTGTGATAAACTGTAATCAGCAAAGCTTTACAACCTCGTTTGACAGGAGTGTAACTTATGATATTCTATTTTTTCAGGGCGCTGCTCGGCTTCCTGATGCAGACCGTACCGCCTGCTTTTCTGTGCATTTACCCCTTCTGGGCCAGACAGACCTGGGAGCGGAAGCGCCCGGTACTCTTCTTTGTATTTGGCGGTTTCCTGATCCTCGGAATCTTTATCGCCATGGTTTTTATGGATACCATCCGCGCCGGAAAACCCGCTTCCAACGTAAATCTCATCAATCTGCTCATGTTTCTGGAGCAGGGCTGCTGCTTTCTCATTTACCTGTTTGTAATCCGCGCGCCTTTTTTTAAAAAGCTCTATTGCCTGACCTTTATCTCCAGCTTTTACGCTGGTATCGCGCTGGTGGCGTCTTTTCTCAACCGGCTGCTGTTTCCAGAGCTGTCGGTGGGTCCTTTTGTACAGGACGGCTATCTCTGGCCCCTGTCGGGTCTCTGCCTTTACGTGGTGCTGGTGGCCGCCACCTATCCGTTTTTATTCAGACTTATGCGCCGCATGTCCAGCCACCTCCTGACACCAACCCGGACGGGGTTCTGGCCCAGCCTCTGCGTCCCGCCGGTGCTGTTCTATCTTTGGATCTTCCTGACGCCCAACGATCTGTTCTACGGCTGGATCATCACCTCTGCCACTGCCCTCATGCTGGTGCTTTTGCTCTGCGTCGCTTTTTTCAGCCTCCAGAACCTGACCTGGGTGGCGGAGCTGGAGGAAAAGACCACGCCGCCAGATCCCCAGAAAGCCCTGAGCCGGGAAGCCTGCGCAGTCTTTAACGAAAAGCTGCAGTCCTCTGAAATGCTGCTTCATGATTTCAGGCACCATCTGCTTGTCCTCAAAAAGCTTTTAGATGATGACGATCTCGGCCCTGCCAATCATCTGCTGCAAAACCTGCTGGATGAGACTGAGACAGCAGAGCCTATTCTCACTAGCGGCAATTACCTGATCGACACCCTTGTGAATGGCAGGCTGGGCGCCCTGTCCGAAAAAGGCGTGGCTGTCAGTGCCCAGGCCAGCGTGCCGGATATCCTGCCCCTGGACTACAATACTCTCTACCCCACTCTGCTCGCTGTGCTGAACACAGCCGCCGCTGCCTGCGAGGCGGCTTCTCCCTGCTCTGAATCCGAGCTTACGCTGAGCCTTGACTACTCCCGTCAGTGCCTGAGAGTTGTCTGTACCTTCCCGGGCACACAGCCTCTGGACACTCTCTCCCCAGACCTCCAGGCCCTGTCAGTGTCTGGAAAATGCCGTTTTGAATGCGAACGCTGCGCGGACGGCAGGACGCAGCTGTCTCTGTGGCTCTCCTGACACGGGCTGCCTGCTAAGCGGGCAGCTTTACAATTACCTCTACGCCCTTTGGCGTATGATGCCGCATCTGGATACTGCCGCCGTGCAGCAGGGCAATATTCTCGGCAATGGTCAGTCCCAGACCGCTGCCGCCAGTCTGGCGGGATCTTGCCTTGTCGGCGCGGTAAAAGCGTTCAAAGACATGGCGCATATCCTCATCGCTGATACCGATGCCGGTATCGCTGATCCTTAAAACCACTTTTCCATCTTTCTCCTCAGTGCTCATGGCAATGCTGTCGCCGGGTTCGGTATACTTAAAGCTGTTATCCAGCAGAATGACCGCGAGCTGGCGGAGCTTGTCCGAATCTGCCTCAATATTTCCCTTAAACCGAAAATCCATTCTCATTTTCTTGCCCTCCAGCCCCGCGATCTCACAGTAGGCCTCGCCCACGCCACTCAGCAAATGTTCAAGGGACACTGGCTCTTTCTGCAGTTTTGTCTGGCTTGTGTCGGTCATTGCCAGCAGGATCAGGTCCTCTGTCATTTTTGTCAGCCGCCGTGTCTCGTCGATGGTGCGGTTAATGGCCTCAAACTTGTCAATGATCCGGCTTTCCGGGTCGCTGAGGAGCAGCTCCTGGGTGGTCCGGATAATGGTCAGCGGTGTCCTCAGCTCATGGGAGGCGTTCTGGACAAACTCAGTCTGTTTCTGGTATGCCTCAGTCACTGGCTTCAAAATGCGCCGGGACAGCAGCCAGCCCACGCCGGCGGACAGAAAGACCGCCGCGCCCAGCGAGACAGCCAGTCCCGCTACCACATTGCGCAGGATCTCATCCTCGGCGTCAACGTTGATGAGTATCTGCAGGTATTCCTTCTGTCCATCGGCTTTTTCGATCATCCGGTTGATGGCCCGGTAATGGTAGCGCCCGCCCAGCGTCATGAAATACAGGGTGTCCAGCTCATTGGAATTAAAGGTGAAGCCTTTGTATAGCTCCTCATAAAGATCGCCGTTTATATCCGAATAATAGAGCGGGCTGCCATCCCTGTCTCTCGCAATATACAGCACTCTCGGGTTAATCTCGGGAAGGTCGCCGATCAGCTCGGCCTGATCGGCGGCAACATCGCCGCTCTCCGGCTCCTCGGCCTCAAGCACACTTCCCTCCTCCATCATCAACGCCGCGTAGGTTGTTCCCTGGTCGGCCAGCAGTATCTCGTCCACTGACGCGTACAGGTTGGTTCGCACAATACCATAGATGAGCAGGCCCAGCACTGAATAGATACACGAAAAGGCCAAGATAAAAAGCAGCAGGCTCCGTATAAATTCCCGGCGAATCCATTTTTTCTCATTCAATGCGCCTTCTCCCCACTGGTCAGCATATAGCCGACACCTCGAATGGTTTTCAGACAGCTATCATATCCGCAGCCCGACAGAATCCTGCGCAGTGCACTTACGTACACCTCCACCACGTTGGAGCTTGTATCTGTGGTAAATCCCCATATTTTGTCAAAAATCTGGGCCTTGGTCACAAGCTGCTCCTGGTGGCTGACCAGATATTCGAGAATGTCGTACTGCTTGCCGCGCAGGTCAAGGGCTTCGCCGGCAACGGTGACGGTTCGCGTCATTGTCTCGACCCGTAGTTCTTTAAAGCAGAGGGCCGCAATGTCGTAATGCCCTGTGCTGCGGCGCAGAATCGCCTCGATGCGCAGCAAAAGCTCGTCTCTGTCAAAGGGCTTGACCAGATAATCATCCGCGCCGGTACGAAACCCCTTTGTCTTGTCGGTCATGGTCCCTCTGGCTGTCAGGATGAGCACCGGTGTGTAAATTTTCTGCTCCCGCAGCTGCCGGAGCACCTCATAGCCATCAATAAGGGGCAGCATCAGGTCCAGCAGAATCAGGTCATAGATATTCTGGCTGGCGTAATAGAGCCCCTCCTCGCCGTCAAAGGCCTGCTCGGTCTGGTAAAAAGGCGCCACACACTGCCTGATCACATCGGACAGGTTTGGGTCATCTTCGATAATCAAAAGCTTCATCAGCAACCTCCTTTTTGTTCCAGTTTACCACAGGCTGCCTTAAAAAACAGTGAAACAGATCTGCTTAAAGCCATCTTAATTTTTTACGCTGCCTTTATTTCACGATTTTTTAAGTTTGCTTTTGCTAGAATGCAGACAGAAAAGCAAACGGAGGTAAACATATGAACATCAAAGTATTTAAAGCCATCATCGCTCTGCTGACGGTTGTCATCCTGATCCTGGGCGGACTGCTGATGGCCCAGAAAACAGAAATGACTAAAAAAATAGAACCCCTGCCCGACATTGACACTTCTGTCTCGGCACAGCAGCGCAAGGCCACTGCCAAAGCTTTCAGCACCACCGGATAACCGGGCAGAAAGGAACATCAGATGAAACACGCAAAACAAATTCTGATCATCGCCATCCTGCTTTCAGTCATCGGCGTGATGGCCTATGCCTATCTCAGGTCAAACACCGCCGCACAGGCCAAGGCTTTCGAAAACAGCCAGGTCATGACAGCGAACGCGGTTAAAAAAAACATTGTCCAGACCTTCACGTCCTCCGGAGAGATCAAAACCCGCCGGACCCAGAGCCTGAAGCCCAATACGGATTATAAATTCAAGGCCCTGTGCGCCTCAGTCGGGCAGACCGTCTCGGAGGGCTACCCGGTCGTAGAGTACACCAATGGCAAAACCCTTAACGCCCCCTTTGATCTGGTTATCACAGGCACTGCCCTGCCCGCAAAGGGCGAGGCTTTGACCGCCGAACACGCGGTTGAGGTCTCCGACGTCCACAATCTGCAGGTGCAGATGAGTGTTTTTGAGAATGACCTGGCCAGCCTGCATGAGGATCAGCCTGTCAGCATTACCGTGGCTGCCCTTGGCAACAAAGCCTTTGCCGGAAAGCTGTCGTCCATCAACCAGATTGGCAAATATGACACATCCGGTTCAAAATTCACGGTTTCGGCAGATTTTGAAAATGACGGAAGTCTGAAGCTTGGCATGTCTGCCAGCTGCAGCATTAACGTCCGGTCCGCCGACAATGTGCTGAGTGTGCCTGTCGCAGCCATCCAGAGCGGCGAGGACGGCAAATATGTCACGGTGAAAGCTGGGGACGCAGAGGAACAGCGCAAAGTCGAAACCGGCATATCTGACGGCCAGGACGTTGAGATCACAAGCGGTCTCAACGAAGGCGATACCGTCATTCTCCCATCTGCGGGTGAGCCGTCAGACGCGGAAACCTCTGGCGGGGAGATGAACATGACTGAGCAGGAGGTTCTGTAATGATACGGCTCTCGCATATTGAAAAAAGTTACTGTCTGGGCAGTGAGGCTGTCCAGGCACTCTCCGACATCAGTCTGCATGTCAGGCCAGGCGAGTTTGTCTCTATTGTCGGGCCCTCCGGCTCTGGAAAGTCCACTCTCATGAATATTCTCGGGCTGCTGGACATCCCGGATTCCGGCGCCTATTATCTGGATGGCCAGGAGGTCAGCACCCTGTCGGACAACGGACTGGCAGCACTGCGCAACCAGAAGATCGGCTTTGTTTTTCAAAATTTCAATCTTCTGAGTAAGCTGAGCGCCCTGGAAAACGTGAAGCTCCCACTGAGTCTTCGGGGCATCCGTCAAAAAGAAATGACTGCTGCCGCCCATGACTACCTGCAGCGCGTTGGTCTCGGGGGGCGTGAAAGGCACATCCCCTCGCAGCTCTCAGGCGGTCAGCAGCAGCGCGTCGCCATCGCCCGGGCCCTCATCGGACAGCCGGAGATCATTCTGGCCGACGAGCCGACCGGCGCGTTGGATTCAAAGACCAGCATTGAAATCATGTCCCTGTTCCAGCGGCTCAACCAGCAGGGGCAGACCATTGTTCTCATCACCCACAATCTTGGCCTGGCCCGGGAAACCGGCCGGGTGCTCCAGATCTTTGACGGCAGGCTCTGCGAGGACACGTCAGGAGGTGCGCCATGCGGCTGTCCACAATCCTGAAATACGCGTCCGCAAGTCTGCTCTCCAACAAGCTCAGGAGTCTGCTGACCATGCTTGGCCTCATTATCGGCATCGCCTCGGTCATTCTTCTGGTAGGCATTGGACAGGGCGCCAACCAGTCCGTCAGCCAGAAGATGGACGCTCTTGGCGGCGATATTCTGACGGCCAGTGTCTACGCCGAAAACCCAAACGACGGGCTGAAATCCCCGGATCTGGGCGAGCTGAAAAAGCTGCCCGGCATTCAGACCCTCGCGCCTTTTAAATTTCTCTCGGCTAAAGCCTACTTTGAAAAAAACACCTCGAAGCGCAGTATCCTGGCCGGAACCGATGACCAGTACCTGGGCCTGCGCAATTTAAAATTGCAGTCTGGCCGGAATTTGTCCATCATTGATCTGGAGGAAAAAAGCAAGGTCTGCGTCATCGGCGCAGGCATTGCCCTTGACCTGTTCCACACCACCAGAGTGGCGGGCAGCCGTCTGAAGCTTGGCGGCGACGATTATAAAATCGTCGGTGTTCTGGAGCGCCAGGGCGAATCTCTTGGCGTCAACACAGACAACCTGATTCTGGTTCCCCTGACCACTTCACGGTATTTTGACCTGGGCGATGACGTTGGCAGCTTCTATGTCAAGGCAGAGAACAAGGAACAGATCAGCAAGGTAAAATCCGCTGTATCGGCTTACCTCACCATTAAAAAAGGGCTGCCGCCCACCATGTACAGTGTCTCCTCACAGGATGAAATGCTGAGCGCAGGATCTGACATCAGCGGCAGCCTGTCCCAGCTTCTGGCCGGGATCGCAGGAATTTCACTGATTGTGGGGGGCATTGGGGTCATGAATGTCATGCTGGTGTCTGTGAGTGAGCGGGTCCAGGAAATCGGTATCCGCAAGGCGCTGGGCACCAAACGGCGCGATATCCTCGCCCAGTTTCTGGCAGAGGCGCTGTCCATGAGCCTGCTGGGCGGCGTCTTCGGCGTCGGCGCCGGCATCGCTGCCGGCTTCCTGTCCACGCTTCTGGGCTTCCAGTTTGCCGTTCCGGCTCTCATGGTGCTCGTATCCTTTGGAGCCAGCACCCTCATCGGCCTGGCCTTCGGGATTTTTCCCGCCTACCGCGCCTCTAACCTCAACCCCATTGAAGCGCTCAGGCGTTAAGCCAAAATAAGGCAGGGTCTGCTTCAGACCCTGCCTTATTTATTGATCTCTTTTTTCTTTTTATGAATGCTGTAAATCAGATTCGCGCCCAGAATCAGGGCCACGATATAGCCGATGGTGCCTAGCGCCGGTATGCCCAGCAGCTTTGGCTCCATGTTGGTGGTGCTGATAAAGCTGGAGCCGATGAGCAGCGCAGCGGCGATGATGCACTTCACAATCTTGTTGACCATCTGGTCAATGGTGTTCAGCGGTTCCTCGGAGCCGGTGATCTCAAGATTGATCTTTGTCTGTCCCTTGACCGTCATGCGCAGCAGATCCAGCGCCTGACCGGGCAGGCTCAGGGTGCTCTTGGCCGCGCCGTAGAGCTCGCGCCCCAGCTCCAGCGCTTCCCGTTTGGGGTCCAGGTTCTCAAGGCGTTCGGCGGACATGTGGTTGATCATGATCTGCACCACATTGGTCTGGGGCGCCAGCATGCTCAGCACACCCTCGATGGTCAGCGAGCCGCGGGCCAGCATGGTCACGCCCTTTGGCATGGCGATATGATGGTTGTTGGACAGCTGGAGCAGATCCTCCATCATGGTACCGATGTTCATGGTACCCAGATCCATGGTGCCGTACTCGTCCATCATGTTGTCGATGTCTGAATACAGCTTGGCGTGGTTGATCCGTCCGGTGTGCACGCCGAGGGACAGCACCACGTTCTTCATGCCGTCTACGTCACCGGTAGCCATGGCCTCCACAGCCTGCTTGAACAGGTCCTTGTCCTTTGAGGAAAGGGTTCCCATCATCCCCAGGTCGATCCAGACAATCTGGCCGTCACGGATACGGATATTGCCCGGGTGCGGGTCGGCGTGGAAAAAGCCGTCATCGATGACCTGCTTGATATAGTTCTCCGAAAGCTTAAGGGCAACCTCATCCAGATCATAGCCCAGCTCTCTGAGCCGGTCGGTCTGGTCGATCTCCTCGCCTGCGATGTACTCCATAACCAGCACCTTGGAGGTGGTGTGCTTATGGTAGATAATGGGGCTGGTCACGTAGACAATGTCCTTATTAAGCTCGTAGAACTCGTCGGCGTTGTGAGCCTCGATCAAAAAGTCCATTTCCTGCTGGGCTGTAAACCACATCTCGTCCAGCACCATTTTAAAGTCGATGGCGTTCCCGGTGCCGCCGGCAATCTTTAGCAGTGTGGCTGCCCTTTCCAGCAGCGCGATATCCCGCGCCATGGTGTCCTTAATACCGGGGCGCTGCACCTTGACCACCACGGAACTGCCGTCCTTCAGCTCTGCCCGGTGCACCTGGGCGATGGAGGCCGAGCCCAGAGGCGTCCGGTCCAGAAAGGTAAAGATCTCGTTCAGGGGCTTTCCATACTCCTCCTCGATGACCGTCACCACTTCTTCAAAGTCCATGGGACGCACCTCGGTTCTGAGCTTTGTCAGTTCATGACAGTACTCAGCCGGAAGGATGTCCTGGCGCATGGAAAGCACCTGTCCAAGCTTGACAAAGGTCGGCCCCAGATCCTCGATGATGAGCCGCAGCTTGACAGGTGTAATGCCTTTGACAATATCGTATTTGGCCAATATCGCCATGATTTCCCTCAGGCGCTGCCGATTGTATTCCTTGGTGTCATGGGCGCCTGAGGGTTCATTTTCATGGTTTAATGGATTATTCTGCGTCTTTGACCTCTGCGTCTTCTGCATTTTCACGCTCCATTCGGGCCAGCTTATCCTTGATGGCCTGTAATTCTTCCGGGCTCATTTTGTCCATGGTTTCAACAACCTTGTCCACAGACGGTTCGTCGTCCTTGACGACAACGGTCACGTTTTCCTTAACCTTGTCCCGGATGTTGCGCTTCAGCTCTTCATTCATGACTTTGCCCTGTTCCACAGTCAGCTCGCCTTTTTCAACCAGCTGATTGATGAGTTCCTGGGATTTTTCAGCAGTGGTCGCCACTGCGCCTACACCCGCCAACAGTACTTTTCTCAGCTCTTCGCCTAAGTTAAAACTTGCCATTTTAATTCTCCTTTACATTTGGAAATCCTGAAAAAGGCAATGTTTTTTAATCACAATGCACTTCATAAATCACTGCCTTTTTCTGCCGTTTGCTGTTACTTCATTATAACACAGAGTTCTTTAAATTCAGTTTAATTTTACCCTTTTAGAGATATTTATAAACAGCAGCCTCGATTTCCATAAAGGATTTTCCTGTTTCGCCGGCAATGCGCTTCAAATCCTCGTATTCCGGGCTGCGCTTGACAATGCCGCCGTAGGTGCACACTTTAACCCGAACCGGACCAAAGGGCGTGTCCACAGTCTCGATCTCCCGGTTCATGACCGCGCGGTCGACCTGATATTTGCGCAGGCCGATGCTGCTGGTCTGGGCAAAGATATAACGGGTGACCGTCTCCTCCTTTCCGGCGTCGCAGATCACGGTCAGCTTGACGGCCGGCCGGTTTTTCTTCATATAAATGGGCGTGTAAAAAGCATCGCGCACGCCCTGCTCAAAGAGGCCCTCCAGCACATAGCCGGCAGTCTCGCCGGTCATATCGTCGATGTTAGTCTCCATGACCAGGATACCGCAGTCCTCCGAATCGGTATGGCCCACAAAAAGGCGCAGGCCATTCAGGATCTCAAACTCACGGTCGCCAAAGCCATAGCCGATGGTATCCACTGCCATCTGCGGAAAGCCTGCCGAATAGCTGGCCAGCTCTGCGAGGATTGCCATGCCCGTCGGTGTGGCGGATTCTCCATCCACCCCCTTCGCGTAGATGGGAAAATCGGTTTTTCCGATGATCTCCGCTGTGGCAGGCGCCGGCACTGGCAGCAGGCCGTGGGCGCACTTCACAAAGCCCTGGCCTGCGTTCACTGCTGAGCCGTACACCACGTCAGGCGCAATGTCGTGGAAGCAGATGGCCGCGCCCACAATATCGACAATGGAATCCACTGCGCCCACCTCGTGGAAGTGCACCTGCTCCATGGGCACGCCGTGCACCTTTCCCTCGGCCTCGGCCACACGCCTGAAGATGGCAATGGCGGTTTTCTTGACCGCCTCGTCCAGGCCGCTGCCCTCAATGATGTCCACAATATCGCTAAAATGGCGGTGGGCATGCTCGTGGCCGTCCATGACCACGCGGCACTTAGTCCCGGTGATGCCGCGCTTCTGGGTTTTATCGATCTCAAGATGAAAGCCCGGCACGCCAAGCTTAGCCAGCTCTCGCTCCAGATGCGCAGGGTCTGCGCCGATGTCCAGAAAGGCGCCCAGCGTCATATCGCCGCTGATGCCTGCAAAACAGTCAAAATATAATACTTTCATGGTCCCTCCTACTGCAGTTGATTAATTTTTGAAGCCAGACAGGCTGCTCCAAAGCCGTTGTCGATATTGACCACACCAATGCCTCCGGCACAGGAGGTCAGCATGCCCAAAAGAGCTGAAACGCCGCCAAAATTGGCGCCGTAGCCGATGCTGGTGGGCACTGCGACCACTGGTTTATCGGTCAGGCCGCCCACCACGCTCGCCAGAGCGCCCTCCATGCCGGCCACCACGATGATGACTCGGGCATGGTTGATGACGTCCACGTTGTCAAGGAGCCGGTGTATCCCAGCCACACCCACGTCGTACAGGCGATTCACCCGGTTTCCCATAACCTCGGCCGTCACAGCGGCCTCCTCTGCCACAGGAATATCCGAAGTCCCTGCGGACACCACCGCAATGGTGCCCTCCGATACGCGGTAGGGCTCACGCTTCACCACCACAGACCGGGCTTCCTTATAATAGACCGCGTCCGGCGTCAGCTCGCGGATGGCCTCATAGACTTCCTCACTGGCACGGGAGGCCAGAATATTGCCGGTGGTGCGGGCCAGCATATCCGTCACAATGCCGCGGATCTGGCCAAGGCTCTTGCCCGGGCTGTAAATAACCTCAGGAAAGCCGTTGCGCAGCTCCCTGTGGTAATCGACCTTGGCGTATTCAAGGTCGTGGTAGGGCAGCTCCCTGAGCTGCTCCAAAGCGTCCTCGACGCTCGTATCGTCGTTTTTAACCTGCGTCAGCAGGGCTTTCAGTTGTTCTGCGTTCATTTTTTCACCTCATTCATACTGCCGCACTGGTACCCCGAAAGGTCAAGGGTAACGGTCTTGAAGCCAATGGCTTTCAAATTGCTCACCAGCTCCTGCCGCCTGTCCATAAGCAGCTCAAAATCTTCCTCGGCGCACTCGATCTTCGCCATGCTGCCGATATAGCGCAGCCGGTACTGGCGCAGGCCAAGCACCTTCAGGCATTCCTCGCCCTGCTCCACCATCAGCAGCTTTTTCCGCGTGATCGGCTCGCCCCCCGGAATACGGGTCGCCAGACAAGCCATGGCGGGCTTGTCGGCTGTTGGCAGCCCGTAAAAGGCAGACAGGCCGCGGATATCCTGCTTGGTGAGCCCTGCCTTTATAAAGGGGCTCACAACCATCATTTCCTCCAGCGCCAGCAGGCCCGGGCGGTAATCGTCCAGATCGTCCAGATTGGAGCCGTCAAAAATAACGTCGCAGCCCAGCTCCTGGGCGTGGCCTTTTATCTGGGTAAAGATATTCTTTTTGCAGTAATAGCAGCGCTGTGACCCGTTTTCCACGAATTCGGGCACTGAAAACACGTCCACGTCCAGCACACACAGCGAGGCACCCATGCTCTGGGCCAGCGCTTTAGCATCTCCGAACTCAGACCGCGGCATCATGCTGCCGTTAACCGTCATGGGCACCGCCGCCGCGCCCCGTGTTTCCACAGCCACCCGGAGCAGTAAAGTGCTGTCCACGCCGCCGGAAAAGGCGATACACGGCTTCTCATAGCCCCGGATCACATCCCTCAGGCTGTCCAGCTTGCCGGCCAGCGCTTTATTTAAAGTGTTCATTATTCTCTCTCCTGATTTTCATAATACCCTTATTATACGCTTTCCTGACCATAAAAAAAAGACCAGCTTTAAGCTGATCTTACATCTGCCCATTTCTTTCGCTCACCCCCAGTCAGAGCCGGATAACAGCTGGTCTGGAGCCACAGCCTTTCCGTTTCCATAGAATGGCCATATTATACGCCTGATCACGCGGAAAGAAAAGCCTGTTCCAATATTTCTCACGGCCAAATGTTGACACGGGTGTGCAAAAAAAGAAAAAAGACCAGCATTGCTGATCCGATAAACAAAATGGCAAGGGTGGCAGGATTCGAACCTGCGAATGATGGAGTCAGAGTCCATTGCCTTACCGCTTGGCGACACCCCTACAGTGTACTCCGTTCTGAGCACGATACTTATTTTAGCTTTTTTTACAGGATTTGTCAAGAAAATATTTCCGATTTTTTCAAAAAGATTTTACCCAGTTAAAAGGCAGCCGGCTCGCCAGGTATAACACCCACGCTTCTCCATTAAAAAGCGGTACGGTCTGTTCCAGACCGTACCCTCATTCCATTATATGCTCCATTCCCTGGTTAAAAATGGCGCGGACGTGCTCGTCGGCCAGCGAATAGAAAATCGTTTTTCCCTCCCGCCGGTTCTTGACCAGCTTGGACTGCTTGAGCACCCGGAGCTGGTGGGAGATGGCGGACTGGCTCATGCTCAGAAGCTCGGCGATATCGCAGACACACATCTCAGCCTCAAAGAGGACACAGAGAATCTTAACCCGTGTGGAGTCCCCAAAAACCTTGAACAGCTCCGCCAGGTCGTATAAGGTCTCCTCGTCGGGCATCCGGTCCATGACCGTTCTTACAATATCTTCATGCGCATGGGCAAAATCACAGCGCTCAATGCCGTTTTTATCAATCATGGATTTTTCCTTTCATATGAATGATCATTCATATATATTGTAACGAACCCCAGCTGAAAAGTAAAGTTTTTTATTTGGCCGCCTTAAGCTTCTGGGCCAGCGATTCGTGATTCTGGCTGTACATGAGGGCTGTCTGCTCGGTAATACGGCCCTGGCGGTACAGCTCCAGAAGGCTGGTATCCATTGTGCACATGCCGTCCTTGGTGCCTGAGAAAATGGCCGAGTCGATCTGGTGCACCTTACCGTCCCGGATCATATTGCGGATGGCCGGCGTGACCAGCATGATCTCAAAGGCTGGCGTCAGGCTGCCGTCCACTGTGGGCACCAGCTGCTGGGACACCACTGCCTGCAGAATCATGGAAAGCTGGGTGCGTATCTGGTGCTGCTGGTTCGCGGAAAACACGTCAATGATCCGGTCGATGGTGTTGGCGGTGCCGGTGGTGTGCAGGGTCGAAAAGACCAGCTGGCCGGTCTCAGCCGCTGTCATGGCGATCTCGATGGTCTCAAGGTCTCTGAGCTCACCCAGAAGAATGACGTCTGGCGACTGGCGCAGGACTGCCTTTAAGGCCGTCACATAGCTCTGGGAATCGTGGGGGATTTCACGCTGGGTCACAATGCACTGGTTGTGCCGGTGGATGTACTCAATGGGGTCCTCCATTGTCACGATGTGCCCGCTCTTCTCATGGTTGATCTTGTCAATAATGCAGGCCAGCGTCGTGGATTTCCCGCTGCCCGCAGGCCCGGTCACCAGCACCAGCCCGTTCTTCTTCTTGCTGAGCTCCAGTACCGTCTGCGGAATCGACAGCGACGCCGGGTCCGGCAGACCAAAGGATACCACCCGGATCACGGCTGCCAGCGTCCCACGCTGGCGGTACACATTGGCTCTGAAACGGCCGATGCCCTTCAGGGCAAAAGAGAAGTCATCATCGCCGTTTTCCTCAAATTTCTCAATGGAGCGGCCGCCGGTCAGGTCGTAGATCTCACGGATCAAGCGCTCGGTCTCCTGGGGCGTGAACACCTCGCCCTCACCCCTGACGATCCTGCCGTCGATGCGGTAGGAGCAGGGAAAATTGGTGATGATGAAAACATCCGATGCCTTCCGGGCCACTGATTCTTCCAGATAATCCAGTAATTCCATTTACGAGGCCCCTCCCTTCCATAAATTCTTAGTGTCGCTGTCCGTCTGCCACTCGCCGTCCGTTACGGTCTGCCACCGGGTCACCAACACGCTGTTTCCCTCGACACGCAGCTCGCTTTTCAGGGTGGCAGTGCTGCTGACCTTTGTGTCAAAAGCGATCACACCCGTTTCCGGGTCATAAACGACGTCCCGCCCCAGGGCTTCGAGGGCGCCTGGGTCCGCGCCGCCGCTTCTCAGCACGCCGTCTACCTGGGCCAGGGTTTCCTGGGCTCTGGCGTCAGCTTCATAGTAGGCGCTCTGCATGGCCAGGGATTTGTCCGCCATGCGCGCGTTGGCCGACGCGGTGGTCAGGCTCAGGACCGCCAGACTCACCAGCAGAAAGACCACAAAAATCATAATAAGCGATACGACGCCCACGCTCATGCCCTGCTTGTTTTTACGCATCACTGCACCTCCGCTGGTTCTTCAAAATACTGGGCGCCGGACATGGTGTAGAGGGGCGTTGTGCCCTTGAGGGCTTCAAAACGCATTTTCTCCAGGCTCCCCGCGGTCTGGGCCACAGCCTCAGTGGTCACAGTAACACTGAACACCGCAGCATCCCTTGTTGTCATTTTCCAGTTCCTGTCGTAGAAAACCCGGATACTGCTGCCGGATTTTTCATAGCAGCCGTCCTCCAGCACACTGTCCAGACTGCCGGTCCCCTTGATGGTCTCGCACAGCGTCTGACACTGGGCTGCCGCGCCCCGCTTGTCAAACGCCTCGCTGCTTATGAGTCCGGCCTTTGCAAAAAGCTGCACAATAATACAGCAGGCAATGGCAAAAAAGACAATGGTAATGATGAGCTCCACAAAAAAGCCCGATGATCTGAAGCGCTGTTTCACTGTGCATCACCTGCTTCCTGGCTGTCCGCTCCCACGACGCTCTGCGAAAAGGTGTGCACCGTGCCATTCTTGCCTGTCACCTCAAAATTCAGGAGTCTGCTTCCCTCTGCGCGCACACGCAGAGCGTCCAGATCCGCGACGCGCATGGCGTTGGCTTCCAGGCCGCCCGGCTGTCCGTCCGAAAAGGTGCTCTCATACAGGGCGCCGTCCTGGCAGTAGATAACGGTCCGGTACGCCTTATCCCCAATGTTCTCCAGTATTTCCAGACGGTCGCCGTCCGCCCTGTGAACCACTGTAATGGCGTTTTCCCGGTTGTTCTGGCGCACCTTAGTGCTCAGGTAGGAGACCGCCACCGTCGCCTCGGAGGTGTCATCATAGTTGGCCTTGATATGCTTGTAACTCTCCGAGCCCAGAAAGGTGAGCACCAGAGCCGACAAAGCGAAAAGGCAGACCAGCGAAATAGGCAGGACAAAGGTTGACAGCATGCTCTCGTTTTGTTTGTTATGAAACATTTCCCGCTCCTTTCCTATTTCGGCACCACGCGGATGTCTGGCATTATGTTGGACGCAAAGACATCATAGTGGACAATGTAGTGCTCCTGATCCACCACCACGCCGTAGTTGTCGGCCAGGTAGTCTAAGCTCGGCGGATAAAAGCCCTCCAGGGAATAGCACAGTACCGCAGAGTTTTCAAGGGCTGTCTCCAGCGTCTGTCCGCCGTCCGTATCCATGCTGGCAGACGCCCGGCTGAACAGCAGCCACACCAGAAGCACGATGACCGCAAAGATGATAACCGAGGGCAGAAAATGTATTTTATTCTTTTTCGTTTCCATTAAAATTCCCTCTTTTCACAGCGCTGCCTTTCAACCGATACCTGCCATAATACCGATGAGCGGCAGCAGAATTGCGACCAAAATGGCGCCAATGGCAATGGACAAAAGCGAGACCAGCGCCGGCTCGATGACTGCGATCAGCCCGTCGATCTTATCCTCGGCCTCCTCAAAATAAATTTTTGAGATGTGCGCGGCCGCCCGGTCCAGAGAACCGCTTTTGCTGCCGCCCATGAGCACCTTGGCGTAAACGCCCCTCAGCAGCCCGGTTTTTAATACGGCTTCCTCAAAGGGCTCGCCCTGCTCAACCGAAGCCCGACAGGCGTCGATCTTCTCGCCAAAGGCCTGGCTCGACACGGTCTGCCTGGCCAGGCCCAGAGCCTGCTCCATGGCAATACCGCTGGTCATGAGGATGGACAGTGCCCCCATAAAGCGTGCCGCGTCCAGCCGGTAAAAGATGTCCCGCGTGGCACCAAAGCGCTCTGCCAGTCCGTTAAAGAACTGCCTGCCCGCCGGGCTGAACACATAGAACAGCACACAGCAAAGCAGCAGCACAAGCACAACGCCCACCACGATCATAATGACATTTCCGGCCTGGAACGCCAGCGCGTTGCCCGAGGCGCCGTTCAGGTCCACCCCCAGCTGGCGGAACACATCCTTGAACACCGGCATGATGGCGTAGACCAGAAACAGCACGACCACTGCCATCATGGCGATGAGTAAAAGCGGGCTCAGAACCGCGCTCTTGGCCTGTTTCTTGATACCGTCCTCCTGCAGATAGTAATCGCCCAGAGAAGCGAGCACCTCTGCCAGGCGGCCGGAGGTCTCGCCGACCTCGATCATGCCCAGTGCGTATTCCGGAAAACCGCCGGTTTTTTCCATGGCTTTATAAAGGAAGTATTCCTCCAGCAAATTTTTCTCGACCGATTCCAGGACACGCTTAAAGCGGCTGTCCTCCGCGTCCTGTACCATCATTGACAGGCAGTCGTTCACAGTGACCCCTGAATCCAGCACCATCGACATGCTGGTAAACAGCGCGGACAGCTCCGCAGAGCTCATGGCCTGCTTCTTACTTACTCTTCCCATTCTGTACCTCCCTAATAGGTATATTGCGTTTCATAGGTATTCTCATTGCCGTCGCCGATAAAGCCTGACAGGTCGCTTTTCGAGGAGCCTGCCGCAAAGGTCAGGTCCAGCAGCGTCCAGGTATTCGCGTCAATCTTAAAGCCCACCTCAATCCAGCCTGAGTCCTTCACGTAGACCTCATTCCAGGCATGGTAGATGCCCGACGGCGATATGTAGCCGGTCTCCACCTTGGTCGGGATGCCGCAGGACCGCAGCATGGCTGCCGCCAACGAGGCGTAATCAAAGCAGATACCCGTATTGGTTAAAAAGGTGTCGTCCACTGAGGGGATGTAGCCCACCGGCGGCGACTGGGCCTTGGCGACATCGTAGGTCACATGATCCTTGATGTAGGCGTAAACCGCCTTGACCACGTCCGCGTCCGAGCTCATGCCGGCAGCCTGCTCTCTGGCAAAGGCCACACAGGCGCTGTCCGCGTTGTAGTCCACAATCTGGTTCGGCACCACAAAGGGCGCGAACTCACTTGAGAGAGAGGCATCCACATCCTCCTCCAGAACAGCCGTGTACCGGTTATCGCCTACCCCCACCAGCAATCGTATGGAATAGGTACCGTTTCCCATCTGAAGCGGGAAAATCGTGTACTCGCCCGTGGCGGGTATATCGTAATTGTATTTCACGCCGTCCTTGACCACCTGAAGCTTGGCCGGCACGTCCCCCGTGTAGCTCGCCATCACATAGCCGCTGTCCGCGCCGGTGGTGTCGAAGCCTCCCACATCACAACTGGAGGTGTCTGCGCCAGAATAAGCTGGGATCACCAGCTCCGGCAGCGTGTAGGTGCCGCTTCCTGAGGCCTCCGAGCCGCCGCAGCCCACACCGGCCAGACCCATCAGAAGGCATAAAAAAACAGTCAGAACATATTTAATTTTCTTTATGGGGCTCACCATCCCTCTCCGCCGCGCCGGGCACGCGCCACTGCGCAGATATAACGTATTTTTAGTTATTTTTTGATTTCATTATAGCATATTTTATACTGATTAATAAACACTCTTAAAGTAAATTGCCTATAAACTGGAAAAAATTCGTTTTTAATGCCGTTTTTTTGCTTATTTTACAAAATTCCATTTGAGGCCGCCCCTGCCGCTTTGTAAAAAAGGCAACAAAAAGCACCGCTTTTCTCCAAAATCTCTCAATAAGCATAGCTTTATTATTTTATTTGTCCAGTTAAAGATAACCTTTATACTCTGAAAATAACTTTAATAATCATAAAAACCCACTATTTTTTGCTAAAATCCCCTTAATTTTTTGGCCGGTTTAGCATGTTCTTTTATATTTTTACAAGCGAAAAACACACCCTTAACGCTATTTTTGCTTGATAAACATTTATCAAACAAAGTCCGGCCGGTTTTGGCGACAAAAAGAAGGACTTTTTGGTTTTAAATTCGTAATCAATTACAGTTTTATCGTTGACAAATACAGGCAATTATTATAATATTAATTCAATTAAATATGATGCCATCAAGAAAATATCCTGATAAAGTTTTTTTACCTTTTTCGGATGGTTTTTTTCATAAACCGAAACAGTACTCCTCTGTTTGATCGCGGGCAGGCGATTTCCCCAATCCTCTGCCCACACCTAACTCTATGTTCTATCCATAACAGCATCCGAATTCATTCTCCAAAGAAACAGGACCATCGTATTTAATTGCCAATTTTGCTCATCTCAAAAACAGGCAATCCTCTGCTCAAACCGCCTGTATCTTTGAGATTCCTACCCAAAGCCCGAAAGGGCTTTTACCTTTTTTTGACGCTAGATCA
This sequence comes from Eubacterium callanderi, assembly GCF_900142645.1. Classification (GTDB taxonomy): domain Bacteria; phylum Bacillota; class Clostridia; order Eubacteriales; family Eubacteriaceae; genus Eubacterium; species Eubacterium callanderi. The sequence continues at coordinate 24,924 of NZ_FRBP01000005.1, read as the reverse complement.
GGCCGAAATGACAACAGGCATTGTAAATACCGTCCTCGTCCACACTGTCGGTTACATAGGTGGCGGTCTGCTTCAGCGCCTCGATGGCGTTTCCCATTGCCACTGTGTAGTCCACTGCGCCGAACATCTCCAGATCATTCTCCTCATCGCCAAAGGCAATGGCCTGTGAGCGGTCAAACCCCAGCAGGCCGAGCATCCGCTCGATGGCAGACGCTTTGGACACCGCCTCCGGGAGAATGTCCAGCACCAGCGGCGCTACCACCCGCGCTTTCAGTCCCTCCTGCGCTGTCCGTACACGGCCCTTCAGCCCATCACCGATAATGGCCAGCTGGTACACACCGTACTCGCAGGCCCGTTCGAGGGCGCCCTCAATACTCACGTCAAAATCGACCGTGTAGGGGCTTTCATTCCAGCACAGCACGTTGCCGGCAGTGCTCTCCAGCACAACCGCCACATCTCGGACCTCTCTGAGTTCACACAGCAGCGCTGCGACCACCTCCGGCGCAAGGAGCTGCCGCCAGACCTCCACGCCGCCGTGGGTCAGGCTCAGCCCGTTGGCCGCAATATAGGTGTCCATCTCCAGATCCGCAACAAACTGGCGGATCACACTGGGCTCACGGCCTGTCACAATGACGGGCTGTATGCCGTTCTCCCTGAGCGCGCACAGGGCCCGGCGCGCCGAGGCCGGCACCCGGTCCAGAAAATTGCTGCTCTCCACCTTGTGGCTGGCCAGCGTACCGTCAATATCAAAAAAAGCGACGCGAATGGTTTCCTTCATGTGTTTTCCTCTTTCGTTTGGATTGTTTTCTTTATTATAGCACGGCTGGGGTCTAAAACAAAAATGCTGTGCGGCAGCACAGTTTAAAATAAAATTGTCCCCTCTGTCAAACTGTGATAGAATGGTCTAAAATGAATCGCCAAACGGGAGAAAACATCAATGAATGACACCGAGTACTTACAAAAGCTGGTCCAGGTCGCCCGGCTCTACTACGAAGAAAACATGACACAGCAGGCCATTTCAAAAAAACTTGGTACGACAAGACAGAGCATATCAAAAATGCTGAGCGAGGCCCGCGAACGCAGCATCGTCGAAATTAAGATCAATGATGTCGAGACCAACCTCAGCAAAGCCGCCCAAATGATAAAGGAAATTTTCCCAATACAAAATGTCACCATTGTTCCCGGCCATTTTAACGATGACGCGCTGGCCCGGAAGATGCTTGCGCAGCGGGCAGCCCTTTATTTTGACGATCTCTGCCGCGAAGGGCTGCATAAAATCGGTATTTCATGGGGCCGTTCTGTCTACAGCTTTGTCGAGCAGTGCAGCGAGAGCAGCCTCTTACAGCGGGCAGATATTTTCCCGCTGGTCGGCGCCAGCAGCCAGGCTGCCGCCTATTTTATGATCAACGAGATGGTGCGGATGCTTTCCGAAAAAACGGGCGGTACAGCCCATTTTATCAACCTTCCCCTGGGTCCCCTGTCGCCAGAGGACTATGAGCTTTTTACCAGGACCCAGGCCTACGCCGAAATATTGGACCAATGGCAGGAAATTGATCTCGCGGTGATCGGTATCGGTGCCATCGGCAACCTGAAGCACCGCTCGTATTACCCGGGTGAGAGCGAGCTCCTCGCCGAGGACTGTGCCAATATCATCGGCGATATCTGTACCCACTACTTTGACCTCCAGGGCCGGATCACTGAGACCATCGGCGCTGCCTCCATGATTCGTATTCCCTTTGAAAATCTGGCAAAGGTTAAACGCGTTTTGGCGCTTGTAAACGGCAACGAAAAAATCGACGCGGTAACCGGAGCACTAAAGCTGGGCATTGTAACAGACATCATCATCGATGAAGCCCTGGCGGAGGGCATCATCGCAAGGCTTTCCTGACAGGCCGCCTGCCTGTTTTCTCTTATTTAACTATTTTCTGCATGAGACTGGCTTTCCAGTCTTTTTTTGCGCCGCCGCGTATAACATTTGTAATTGACAAATGTTATACGCGGTGATATGATGGAGATAACTTTTACATGAAGGGGTGAAAAAAATGAAAATCGCAGGTATTGGAGATGTCTGGATATCTGGAGAGGATATCAAAAGGGGCTTTGCTGCCTTTGCCGAAAGAGGCGAAACCATTGAAACCGTTGAATGGCAGTGCGGCAGCTATGATGCGCTGCAGGCTATCAACCTCGCTGTAGAGACAGGTGGCAGCGAGGCTTATGAGCCGCCCGAGGCCATCAAAAGAGCCGTCGAGGACGCGGATATTATCATCACACAATTCTGTACGGTTACCCGAGACATGATCGACCGCTGTCCCCACCTGAAAGCCATCGGCGTTCTGCGCGGCGGCTATGACAATGTCAACGTCGCCTATGCCACCCAGAAGGGCATCGCGGTTTACAACACACCGGGCAGGAACGCCAACTCTGTGGCAGACTACACGGTTGGGCTGATGATCGCCGAGTGCAGAAATATCGCAAAGGCACACATGAACTTAAAGCTTGGAAACTGGGTACGGGACTATACCAACAAGGAGACAATGCCCGACCTTTCGGGAAAAACTGCCGGTATTGTAGGGTTTGGAGCCATCGGAAAAAAAGTGGCCCAGCGCCTGAAGGGTTTTGAGATGGAGCTGCTGGTCTATGACCCTTACTTTAAACCGACAGCGGAAACCAAAGGCATCGAATTGGTCTCGTTGGAGACACTTCTGCAGCGCTCTGATTTTGTCACCCTTCACTGCCGTCTTACACAGGAAACGGAGAGGCTTTTCGACGCACATATGCTAAGCCTCATGAAGCCCACCGCTTACTTTATCAACACTTCCCGATCGGGTCTTGTCGACGAAAAGGCTTTGTGGCAGGCTCTAAAAGACCATAAAATCATGGGCGCAGCGCTGGATGTATACGACAGGGAGCCGCCAGGAAAAGACTACCCGCTGGTCACGCTTGACAACGTGACCCTGAGCCCTCACATGGCCGGCGGCAGCCGTGACGCTTTTACCCAGTCGCCTGGAATGCTGGCCCGTGAGATGCTGTCTTTTCCGAAGGATAAGACCTCCCGCTTTCTGGTCAATCCCGACGTTCTGTAAACCCTGTTATCAAAAAATACACCACAGAAAGAGGAATAAAAATGGCACTCGTAACCTTATCTAAAATTTTGAAGCCCGCGAGGGATAACCACTACTGTGTCGCTGCCTTTGACACCAGCAATAATGACATGACCCTCGCTATTTTAGAGACAGCGGAAGCGCTGCGCTCTCCTGTTATTCTCATGGCCTTATGTGTCGACATCGAGGGGGACAAAATGGAATACTGGCTTGATGGCGCCCGTAAAATGGCCAGCCGCGCCTCTGTCCCTGTCTGCCTGCACCTCGACCACGCCACCGACACAGCGTTTATCAAGAAGGCTGTTGACAGCGGATTTACCTCTGTCATGTACGATGGATCTGTTCTGCCCTTTGCAGAAAATGTTAAAAACACAAAGAAGGTAACCGAGTACGCCCACGCCCACGGCGTATCGGTCGAGGCTGAGCTGGGCCATGTCGGCGATGGGATTGTCGGTCGTTCAGAAACTGACGTGAAAAAAAACAGGGACGGCGCCTACGACAATCCGGATGACTCACTGACCAATCCGGATGAAATGAGCGCTTTCATCGAAGAGACTAGTGTGGACGCACTGGCGGTTGCTGTAGGTACAGCCCACGGCGTCTATGTCCACGAGCCAAGGCTGCATTTTGACCGGCTCGCGCAGCTGAACAAACTCTCGTCGGTTCCTCTGGTTATGCACGGCGGCTCTGGAACCCCCGACGAACAGGTACGGGAAGCCGTTCGCCTTGGTATCTGCAAGCTCAATGTTTTTTCGGAAATCATTGACGCCTACTACCGCGAGATGAAAAAGCAGCTCAACGAAATGGAAAACATGGCCATTTGGCCTTCAACCGCCAATCTTCGTCCGCTTAACGCGCTAAAAGAAGCCGTAAGCAAAAAAATCATGTTATTGGGTTCAGACAACCGCGCTTAGCACTGATCTTTTGATTATCAAAACAGGGGGGAATCACTATGGAAAGCTATTTAATTGGAATCGACGGCGGAAGCACCTCGATTAAAACCGTATTGTTTGACCAGCGTGGAAAAGAAATTGCCAGCGCGTCTAACCCGACGATGCGTCTGGAATCGCACACACCCGGCTTTGAGACGTTTGACGTCGACCGGCTCTGGGCGTCTACCTCAGCCAGCATCAAATCCATGCTTGCTAAAGCCGCCGTCGACCCTTCGAGAATTGCCGGTATTGGCATGTGCTCTTTTGGCAACGGGCTGATCATTTTAGACCGAGACGGAAAATCCATCGCGCCCGGCGTTTTTTCCCAGGATTACCGGGCCAACACCATTGTCGAGGGCTACAAGCGCGAAGGCTCCTTTGACCGGATCAACGATATTATTAAGGGAACCCTCTACGCGGGGGAACCTGGGCCGATCCTGCGATGGTTTAAAGACCAGAAGCCTGAAGTCTATGAAAAAATAGGCGGAATTCTCTTATTCAAGGATTATCTGATGTATCGTCTGACCGGCGTATTCGCAACCGACGCCAATATTTTTGGCGGCTCGGCCATGCTGGATTTGACAACCACCGACTACTCCACAGAGCTCCTGAACCTGTACGGTATCCCAGAAATTGAGCCTTTTTTACCTGAGCTCGCAACCGAATCCTCACAGATTGTCGGCAGGGTTACCAAAAGGGCCGCAGACGAAACCGGCCTGAAGCCAGGCACGCCAGTGGTTGCCGGTATGATGGATGTCCTGGCCTGCCTGGTGGGGGCTGGAGCCACAGCAGACGGTATTGTAACTGCCGTCGCAGGGACCTGGTGTATCAATGAGACCCATTCCACGCGGATCATCCCAGGCGCTTCGGCAAATATGCCCTACCTCACAAAAGGGGAATATCTGAACTGCGCCTTCACAGGTGCCTCCGGCTCAAATTATGAATGGTTCTGCAAAGCTATGGGCGGGGAAGCAAAATACATTGCCGAAAAGCAGGGTGGCTCTTACTACGAGGTTTTAAACGAGCTGATCGCATCGGTCCCCATTGAGACCTCCAAGGTTATGTACCTGCCTTTTGTCGCGCAGCCGAGCGTCCACCCAAATGCAAAGGCTGAATTTTTCAACATCGACCAGAACACCACCTATGCCGAGCTGGCCTACGCTCTGGCCGAGGGCGTTGCTTTTATGCACCGCTACCACATACGGTTTCTGCGGGACTCGGGCTGTAAAGCGGATGTGGTGCGTCTGACTGGCGGCATCGCCAAAAGTCAGGTATGGGCAAGGATTTTTGCCGACATTATCGAGCTTCCCATCGAGACCGTAGACTGCAATGAAGTAGGTGCACTGGGCTGCGCCATCACCGCAGGGGTTGGCACTGGTCTGTACAAAAGCTACGAGGAAGCTTTTGAGCAGGCCGTTAAGATCAACCCGCCGGTCACATCGCACTCTGAAAACTTCGAGCTCTATGAAAAGCGCTACCAGAACTGGTCACGCCTGATTGAGATCATGAATATTTACTGGAACGAACAATAAAAATTCACACTAAAGACAAAGCCACCATCCTGCACATGCCGCAGGATGGTGGCTTTCTTTGCTTTCTTCAGGCTGATTCTACTTCTTCCGGACCTCATAATACCCGTAGCGCTCAACCGAATCGTCCAGGCCGGCCAGCTTTTCGAGCTGGACCTTCAGGTTGGCGGTTTTGACGTTGTGGGCCACAGCCAGGCCGCCTTTAAAGCTGACGATCACCGCTGCCGCGTAAACGGTCTGGTGGTCTGCCGTAATCTTGAGCAGGGTACCAAAATCCTTCAGCTCCTCGGTGGCAACGCTGCGGATATTCCGCAGCTCAAGCCGCTGCCCCTTGTCATAGGCAATGATGGTGGGCACCCGGTCAATGTCGAGGATGCAGGCCTTTTTAAAATCTGCCAGCGAGGTGAAGCCCTCGCCCTCAAAATAAATAATCTTGTGGTTCATAACGTATACCGCCTTTTTATGAATGTCCGCTGGGGACTCCTGAAATCAAACGCAGGCCGCCAGGGTCAGTTTTTTGCCAGAATCAGCTTTGTCTCTCTGGAAATGTCTTCCGCGGCACTTTCCTGTATGTTCTGGTCGATGATCAGCCCAGTCACGTCCTTCCAGCCGGCGTAGGCAAACAGCCCGGCGCTCTGGCATTTGCTGCTGTCACACACCGTGTAGGTGGCTGTGCTGGCAGCAATGACCTTTTTCTTGAACTCGGCCTCCTCGTAGGACAGCGTGGACGGGCCTGCCAGTCCCTTGAAGCCGTCAGAGCCCAAAAACGCAATGTCGGCGTGCACGGCTGCCAGCGCGCCAGTGGCCCAGTCGCCGACCGCGGCTTTGCTGCTGCTGCGCACCAAACCACCAAACAGGTATACCGCATTGTCAGATTCTGCCAGCATGGCTGCAATGGTCACTGAGTTGGTAAAAATGGTCAGCCCTTCTTTCAGGAGCAGCTGTCTGGCGATGGCGCCAGTGGTGCTTCCCGTGTCCAGTATCACAGCAGCGCCGGGCTGGATAAGCCGGATGGCGGCTGTGGCGATGGCGGCCTTGGCGTCGGCGTGCTCGGATTCCTTAACATTGAGCGGGCGCTCCACAAAATCGCTTTTCGCGATGGCGCCTCCGTGGCTCTTGGTAGCAATGCCCTCCTCCTCCAGATAGATGATATCCTTTCGGATGGTTTCGGTAGAAACGCCAAAGCGCTCGGACAGGTTTCCAACCTTGATGCTGCCTTCCTTCATGAGGATCTGGGCAATGCGGTTCCGCCGGTCTGCTGTCAGTGATTTGCTCATAGGTGTGCCTCCCTTTTCTTTTTTACTATTTTAACACATTTTTCCAACTAATCACAACTAAATAAATGTGATTTATTTTGATTTTTTGCTTGACAGCAATAAATCGCAATGTTATACTTTGGATAAGTTGTGAAACAAGTTTATTTCTATAGCGAATTATTGTGATTTTAAGAAGTGAGGTATAAACATGAAAGCGAAAGCAGTCCGTCTTTACGGAAAAGATGATTTACGGCTGGAAGAATTTGAATTGCCAGAGATCCGGGAGGATGAAATCCTGGTTAAGGTCATGAGCGACAGCATCTGCATGTCGACCTACAAGCTTGTGGACCAGGGCAAGGCCCATAAGCGCTGCCCACAGAACGTGGACACCAACCCGGTCATCATCGGCCATGAGTTTGCCGGCGTGATTGTGGAGGTTGGTGAAAAATGGAAGGATCAGTTTAAGCCGGGCCAGAAATTCGCGCAGCAGCCAGCCCTGAACTACAAGGGAAGACTTGATTCTCCGGGCTACTCCTACGAATGGTGCGGCGGCGCCACTACCTACTGCATCATGCCGCACGAGGTCATGGAGCTGGGCTGCCTGATGCCCTATGAGGGAAAAAGCTTTTACAAGGCGTCTCTGGGCGAACCCATGAGCTGCATTATCGGCGGGTACCACTCAAACTACCACACCAACAAGCGCGACCACAGCCACGCCATGGGCACCAAGGCAGGCGGCAATATTCTCATCATGGGCGGCTGTGGGCCTATGGGGCTGGGCGCAGTGGAATACGGCCTCAACTTTGAGAACAAGCCAAAACGCATTGTGGTGACTGACATCGACGACGCCCGCATCGAACGGGCCAGAACGGTGATCTCACCGGAAAGCGCAGCGCAGAAGGGCATCGAGCTGGTCTATGTGAATACCACCGCTCTGGAGGACGCTTACGATGGCCTGATGACCATCTCGGAGGGACACGGCTACGACGATGTTTTTGTGTACGCGCCGATCCGTCAGGTCGCTGAGCTGGGCGACCAGCTGCTGGCCTTTGACGGCTGCATGAACTTCTTTGCCGGCCCCACCAACAAGGACTTTATGGCCGATATTAACCTGTACAACGTCCATTACACCAGCAGCCACATCATGGGCACCACCGGCGGTGACAACAATGACCTCATTGAGGCCAACGCTCTGGCCGCCAGAGGCGTCATTGACCCGTCGGTGATGGTCACCCACATCGGCGGCATTGACAGCATCGCGGAGGCGACTCTGGGCCTGCCCAAAATTCCGGGCGGCAAAAAGCTCACCTACACTCAGTTCAATATGCCTTTGACGGCCATTGAAGATTTTGCTAAACTGGGGGAAACAGATCCGCTGTTTAAAAAGCTGGCAGACTGCTGCGACGCCCATAACGGATTGTGGAATGACGACGCTGAGGCCATCCTTTTCAGACATTTCGGCATTTGCGCCGAAGCCTGAGCGCACAGAGCCGCTGACATCACCGAGCCGACACCGTTTTTAAATGATTTTGTAAATTTTGAAGGAGAAGTATCATGAAAGAGAAAGTTCAGGTTTTCGGCCGTTTTTTAAGCAGCATGGTTATGCCCAATATCGGCGCCTTTATCGCCTGGGGGCTGATCGCTGCCCTCTTTATCAAAACCGGGTGGCTGCCCAACGAACAGCTTGCACAGCTGGTGGACCCCATGAGCCAGTATCTGCTGCCGCTGCTCATTGCCTACACAGGCGGTAAGCTCACAGGCGGCTCCCGCGGCGGCGTTATGGCTGCCATTGCCACGATGGGTGTCGTTGTCGCCACGGATGTGCCGATGTTTTTAGGCGCCATGATTATGGGGCCCTTTGCCGGCTGGGTCATTAAAAAATTTGACGCCCTGGTCGAAGGGCACATCAAGGCCGGGTTTGAGATGCTGATCAACAATTTCTCGGTTGGCATTCTCGGCGGCATCCTCGCCATTCTGTCCTACTATGTCTTTGCGCCGGCCATGCTGGCTGCCACTGGCGCTATGGCTGCCGGCGTCCAGTTCTTTGTGAACCACAGCATCCTGCCCCTTGCCAGTCTCTTTATCGAACCGGCCAAGGTGCTGTTCCTGAACAACGCCATCAACCACGGTATTCTGACCCCACTCGGTTTACAGCAGGTTCAGGAAGCCGGAAAATCCATCTTTTTTCTCATGGAATCCAACCCGGGTCCTGGTCTTGGTATTCTGCTGGCCTACTGCCTCGCCGGGAAGGGCAGCGCCAGGGATACGGCGCCGGGCGCCATTATCATCCATTTCTTTGGCGGTATCCACGAGATTTATTTTCCCTATGTGCTCATGAACCCCGTCCTGCTTCTGGCGGTCATGGGCGGCGGCGCTGCGGGTGTCTTTACCTTTAACCTGCTGGGCGCTGGCCTGGTCGGCCCGGCCTCACCGGGTTCCATTCTCGCCATTATGGCCATGGTTCCCAAAAGCGGCGGCTACCTGGGCGTGCTGGCCGGTGTGGCCGTGGCAGCGGTCGTCTCCTTTGCCATTGCCCTGCCACTGCTCAAAATCTTTGGCAAAGACGAAAACCTCGAGGACGCCATCGCCAAAAAGGACGCCATGAAAGCCGCCGCCAAGGGCGAGACCGCCCCAGTCCTGAGCCCGGATACCGACGTTTCTGCCATCCGCCACATCGTTTTTGCCTGTGACGCGGGTATGGGCTCCTCAGCCATGGGCGCCACGGTTCTCAGCAAGAAGCTGAATGCGGCCGGCCGAGACGACATCTGCGTAGAGCACGCCTCTGTCTCCGATATTCCGTCCCACGCCCAGATTGTCGTGACCCATCAGGACCTGCGCGAAAGGGCCGCTCACAGTGCCCCTCAGGCAGAGCTTGTGCTGATCACCAACTTCATGAACGCGCCAGAGTACGATGTGCTGGCCGCACGCCTGTCCCAGATTGACACCCCAGCCGACCGCGAAGCGGCCAGCATCTGTCCTGAGACCAAAGCGGCCCATAACGCCTCCGAAATCCTGCCCCTTAACAGCATTCAGACCGGCTGCGCCCCCGATGACAAGGAGGCTGTGATCCGCCGGGCCGGCCAGATGCTTGTGGACAGCGGCTGCGTGGACGCAGACTACATCCCGGCCATGATCAAGCGCGAGGAATCCTTCGCGACCCATATCGGAAACGGTATCGCCATCCCCCACGGCGTTGAGGAGGCAAAGGCTAAAATCAAGCGAACCGGCCTGTCTGTCCAGCTCTTCCCAGACGGCACTCCCTGGGGCGACGTCACTGTAAAGGTCGTGATCGGCATTGCAGGAGCGGGCGATGACCACCTGGACATCTTAGCCAATATCGCCACCAAGCTGGCCGCGCCGGAGGCCGTTGACGCGCTCATGGATAAAACGCCAGAGGCGCTCCAGATATTTTTTACCCAGGCGTAAGGCGCCATCCTGTATGGCGATAGCCAATCGCAGAAATAGGAAGCCTCACAGACCTCTTTGAAAAAATTTTAATTAACGCTTGACTTAAAGTTAACTTCAAGTTGTATCATTAACTTGAGTCGATTATAAGAAACAAGTCAATCAAAACATACAAGGAGGATTTTTTAAATGAGTAAAGTATTCGTTGCATATTTCAGCGCAAGCGGTGTGACAAAGACTGTGGCCGAAAAACTGGCGCAGGAAATCAAGGCGGATTTGTTTGAGATCCAGCCGGAAACGCCCTACACAAGCGCAGACCTCAACTGGCAGAACGCCAAAAGCCGAAGCTCTGTTGAGATGAACGACAGAAGCAGCCGTCCGGCAATCCGTTCACGGGTGGCAGATATGGGGGCGTATGATGTGGTGTTCGTTGGATTTCCAGTGTGGTGGTACCGTGAGCCCTCCATTATCGACACGTTCATGGAGGACTATGATTTTTCAGGAAAGACGGTCGTTCCCTTTGCTACGTCTGGCGGCAGTCCCATTGGCAGCTCCGGCAAAAATCTGGAGGCTCTGGCCCCAGGCGCAAAAGTCGAAAGCGGAAAACGGTTCGCGGCCAATACGCCCGGCAGCGAGCTTGCCGCCTGGGCCGCGCAGTGGCTGTGATGTCGTTGAGAGTAGCTGGGCTCATGCACTGATAAAGCTCCAGGCCCTTTTCTGTTTTTAGTTTGTTATCCTAAAAAGAACCCTGATTTTTCATCAGGGTTCTTTTTATGGTTAACAATAATTATATGACTTGATTTCATTTGAGTTCTTCTTGTGCGCTGCCAACGCATTTTTTCAAGTAGTTTTGGAACTCCTCATAGTAACTTACACGTTTTACAATGGTGCAGCGTTTATCATAAATGCCCTTTTCCAGGGCGCTAAATAAAAGAGGTTTTTCACAATGCACTTTGTCTTTCAAAAATTTGAGAATAACGATACCATTGAGTGTACCCTGAGTCAGCGCAAAATAATCTGGGCTTGTTGCTTCCCATATAACTTGGGTAAAATAAAGTTTTTGGTCACCTGCTTTTAAAACGAACACGAATGTATTCAACTCCTTTGATGATGCCGCCATGGCAGCTGTAAGCTGCCACGGCGGTTCTTTTAAAGTCATATAAAAATCATTTTGGCGCGGATTTTTATATGAGATAAAGGAAAGATATATATTAATCAGGCATTGCCTGTTAATACCTTAAATGTTTTACCAAAACGTTTAGACATACACTTGATAAGAACTTCAAAAATTACTCTTTTTTTCTGAAAAGCATGATAAAACAAAGCAGCAGAAAAATTCCAAGCAATAAGATAATATCTGCATGGGATGTTAAAATGCCCGTATAAACATTTTTATCCGCGCTCTGCGTGCCGCCGCCATTCGATGACTTTTTCCGAAGGACCACCTTTTCTTCATCTTTTGGTGTTACCAGTGATTGCTCCACTGTTTCATACCCGGTTTTGTGCACTCGATAGGCGTAGGTATGCCCCGCGGGAAACTTTGTTTCGTAGCGCCCGTCACTTTGAGTTACGCCTAAAAGCTGATACCCCAGGACGCTGTTAGCCCAAACATCAATGGTTGCGCCGCAAACGGGCTCACCTGTTTCCTCTACCACCAAAAAATGCATGCTCTGGCCGGGAATACTGGCGATATCAATATATACATCTGTGCTTCCCTGCGCCGCAGAAACGACCATTGGAAAAAAACACAGGATGGTCATTATAAAAAGAGTCCTTTTGATTTTTTTCATGCAAATCCCCTAATTTTTAACGGTGATGTTTATTTTTACAACAGCGGCACCGATAGGTGCTTCATCAGGGTTTTGATAAGCAAGAAAGCGGGCCGTTGCCGGGTATTCACCTGCGCTCAGGTTTTTACTCAGCTTTGCCTCATTGATATAGTACCCGGGCTCCAACAAACCGGATTGGTAAATTTCTTCTCCGTTATCATCTTTTGTGATGGTAACGGTATAAGAATAATGATTTTTTTCGATATTTTCGATTCTTAAATCTCCCTGCGCGCTGCCGTTTTCAAAAACCGGATTGGGGTTCATGCTCACATTCATCATTCCCTCGGCAACGGTAGCGTTGAGCCTGTCTTGTATCTGGTCTTCTGTCATACCTGGCAGGATGCCGATTTCGGCATTGCGGTCTTTATAAATCTCATGGGGCGTTCTAAAGACTGTCCACCACAAAATAATTCCAGCGGCTAAAAGCAGCAGAAGCATAAAAAACAGTATAATGCGGCGCCGCTTTTTACTCTTTGTCTGCGCTTTCCCGTTGATGGCATTTTGTTCCTTCATACTTCTGCTCCTTTTGATAACAGCCTGCCCTCAAGCCAGCCTGAGCCTACGCTTGACTTTTTTTCTGGATGTTCCATTCAATCACGAAGGAACGGGCCGATTGTTCAACGGACGTATAATCGCTGGGTCCGCCGCCGGCTTTAACCGCTGCGCTCATATGGGCAATGCTGTTGGCCGGCACATCAAATCCTCCGGAAAAGCTAATGGTGCTGTTCTGATCCGGCCCAATGGTCCCAGCCTTAACGTTATTTAAAGTCAATGACATGGTCTTCGCATCGCCCGTAGCCGTAGTGACGTCATCCTTAATCGTCCAGCCACTTCTGGCAAGGTTGACCACTTTGGCGCTTGTAATCTGAGCGGCCTTGTCTCCGGTATTCTGGAAGGTGACACGCTGGGCATTAGGCTGCGTTACGGCGTCGCCGGAGTGGGTTACCGTGCCAGCGGCATCTACCATATAGTCCCCCAAAAGGGTGGTAAGGCTTGATGACCCGTCACTCACGACAGCAATGGCCAGGCTGGTAGGGACTGTGACACTCAGGTTTTCGGGCGCAGTTTGTGTTACCCCGACATAAACATCGGAATTACCGCCGGCCGGATTGTCATTTGCCGCAAATGCGCTTCCGCCACATCCCATTAATAAACCTGCTGTCAGCACAACTGCTGCCAATTTCTTTTTAATCATTTTTCTCTCTCCTTTTTACGCTTTTATTTTTGAATATTTTTTAATTTTGAACCGTAATGGTCAACTGAATGTTGACTAAACCAATTTCTTTCATGGTTTCCGGGTCTGTTATCCGAAAAACCGCAGTACACGGATATTCTCCTTTGGGCAACGCCTTATCCAGCTTTGCTTTTTCAATGTTCTGATTGGGCTTAATGCCTTTACTTGAAAAAATGGTTTCTCCGTTGTCATTTCTTATAATAGTCACTGTTGTATAGTAATGATTGGCCTGAATGTTTTCAATCCAAAGATCCCCTTCCGCGTTTCCATCCGAAAAAACAGGATTGGGATTGATGGACGCGTTAAACATTCCCTTACTTACAACCGTATCCAGTATTTTTTGTACATCCTCTTTTGTATGGGCATCGATCAGGCCGTCACGCGCCTGTTTATCAAACAAATAGTCGTCTGGCGGACGGTTCAACCACCAGATCAGACCTCCAGCCACGCAAAGCGCCGCAAAGACCAGAATTGCGATTAAAACGCTTCGCTTTCGTTTCTTTACCTTTGCTGCCTTCTCTCTTTCCTCATCCATTACCGTTACCACCTCCTTGTTGAACCTTGTAGTAGTTTTTAGAGCCCCTCTCCAAGGGCCGGCGCGCAAGTCTTCTGCGCTTTAAAAAGGCTTATTGACCGGGTTTAACCTCCAGGGTGACAGGGTATTCTAACGTGCTGACTACCTTACTGTCTTTCAGGATATAAAACCGGGCGGTACACGCTTGAACGCCTGCCTCAAGGGGGCCTGTAAGCACAGCCTTATCCACGCCTTCGCCAGGCTTTAAATCCTCTGAGGTATAAAGAAGCCTGCCCGTTTTATCGGACACCAGCAGCATTCGGGTATCAAATTTGTTTTCCTGAGGATTTCTGAGATAGAGCTCCGCTTCGGACTCTGGTGTTTCCAGCACGATCCAGCTGTTAATGCGCACCGTGAACTGGCTGGCGTCGGCGTTTTGCTGAACCTGTTTTTTTAACTGCTCCAAATCGGCTGTGGGTACTTTCCCAACTCTGGGGTCCAGATCAAAAATTTTATGGAGGGGTGACCACAGCAAAAGAACCGCGGCCACCACAAGGAGCAGGACCCCGCCCACAGCGCGGCGCTTTGTTTTTTTTATGTTCATGGCTTTGCTTCGACAAATCTGAAGTGCATCGCAAAACGGTTTTCCTGAATGTCTGTCTGCAAAATATTCGCGTTATAGGCGCCGCCAAAGGTAAACTGCCCCCAGTTTTGATTCTCTGGGGCAATTGCTGAATCCATCTTACCCAGATAAACCAGCTTACTGCCATCAATACTGGCGATGTCGGTTTCAGCCATTCCTTTAAAGGCGTTGCCTGCACGCTGGCTTGCCTTGACGGTTAAACTGATTTCATTTGCGCCATAACTCCCCGCTGCATTCTGGCGAACAAGGTTCAGCCTTTTTGTGGTGCCCGTATTGGTTGTATCCATTTTTTCGATATACGCGTCCACCGCAAAGGGATTGTAATTTGAGATGGTCAAATCCGGTGCGATTATCTCATTTGTTTTGCCCTGTACCGCAAAAATTTCGACATTGGTTGGCACACTCACATTCGCAACCGAAGCGGGCTGAACATGAACCTGAACCGTTTTCGTCAGAACCTGGCCCGGGTTTGGCGGGTCGGGAATGGTGAGGGTAACTGTACCGTCGCCTTCTGCGACGCCCGTAAGGGTGCCGTTTTCCGGGTTTAGTGTAAAATGTGTGCCGCCGTCTTCTGAGGTGATTGTTGGTTTTATCCTGAAGTTTTCCTCGCTCATAAGGTAGTCTGGCGTTATCTGGTAGGGTATGTCCAGGGTGCTGTTAACCGACAGGTAAAAATCGGTCGGGGCTTCCAGGCTGCGCTCATCAATCAGACCGCCGTTTTCATCCTGCAGGCTTCGATCATCCAGTAAAAAATAGTCGGTTTCTGCATCTCCTGCTCCGTTTTCTTTAAAAACCGAGCTTTCATAGGGCAGATCCCCTTTGCCTGCCAGGGTCAGCTTTTGCCCGCTTGGAATTTTAAATTTCAGCTTATAGTTTCCATGATAGCCTACGAGCATGCTGTAAGATCCGTCGGCCCCGGTGGTGGCGGACGCAACACATTTCGGCGCGGCCGGAGGCTTCTCCCCGTGGGGGTCGACGCCGTCATCCCAAAGCTCAACCTCTATCCCCGCGATACCGGGCTCAAAGGGATCCTTCACCGAGTCGGCCTTTTTATCGTTCCATATGCTTCCCGCCACTGTGTAGGGAAGCATGTTAAAGGTCATGAGCGGCGTATAGAGCTTTTGACCGCGCGTACCGCTGCTGTCGGTGTACCGGTAAATACCGCTGAAATAATCCACCAGGTTATTAACATTGTTCTGGTCTGGCGGGCGGTGTCCGATTTTTAAACGGGTACTCGTTAAAATCGTTTTTTTCGACTCCACCTGGGGCGCCTGAATTTTGACCATGGTCACATGGCTGAGAGCATCCTCGAGTGTGGGGTATGTACCGTCTGTCACCAGCGCTTCAATCTCTTCTTTTGTTTTATAGTTCGCCTTCTCCTGCGGAGTTTCCACACCGCCATCCTCTAACAGGCTCATTTTATTATGGTCATCGCCATCAACGTCTTCCGGATTGGCCGACAGGTAATAGGCAATCTGCATTTGGGATTCTGAAATGGGATTACCGTCTGAGGTAGCGGTAATAAAATCTCCCAGAGAGGTATCGAATTGCGACACAAATTCTTGTCTATTCCCATTTTCGTCGACATACTCAATGTGATGGTTTTTTTTGGGAATGTGGTAATAGCCGATAAAATCCGTCCCTCCAATCGGGTTTTGGTCCAGAATTTCCAGTATCTGCACAAAGCCTGCTGTTTGATGGGGGTAAAGCTTCGCATCCCTGCTCTCCAGACCGCTGATGGGATCGACCAAATAACCGTCTACCCTTGTTTTAGAAGCTTTTGTAATCTCAAGCGTTCCGTTTGCGGGCGCGGCGCTTTGATATACCAAGCTGACGGTGTCGCCATCGCCGTCAATATCATAGCTATCCTGGAAGCGGCTGGCTGCGTTCGCGTATTTTGGCAGAAGCTCTACTGGCGTCATGCCCTTTGTCTTGGACAGCTGCAAATAACCCTTTTCGTTTATAATTCCCTCCCAGTCCTTTACGTCAAGCTTTTTCCCAACCAGGTTTTTTTCCGCCCATTTGTCGGAGCGGTAAATGGCGGGAACCACCTCGGTTCTGCCAATTTCGGCTGTCATTTTTGCCTGTACCTTAAACTCCCACGTTTCTATGGGAGCCTTAGGCGAAAAACTGCCTCTTGTAACAGGATTAATGTTATAGCCTGTACTGCCAGTGCCTACAAACCGAAGCCGCAAAAGACCGTTTCCTTCTTTCTCCGTTCCTTTAAACTTTTCATAATTGGGCAGCCATTCCTCAATGACCTTATAATTCCTGCCGCCTGTCTGGACGTTTTTATAGGAGCCTGGAACGTAATTAAAATTCTTGTTGATTTCAATGGCGTAGGTGGGGTCATAGGCGAGATCTGCCAGGCTTAGCCGCAGCGTTTGGGTTGCCCCCTGTAAAAGGCTCTGCCCGCTGGCGTCCAGCTCCGGCGGAGCTACGGTTATTTTTCCCTTGCTGTCGTATTCTGGTAAACCAATGGTATCAAACATCAGCCCTACCTTTGGGTACAGAAATGTATTGCCAGTGCTATACTGGTTCTTCGGTTTTCCCCCAAGACTGCTGAAACGCAGCAGGGTCGAAAACGTAACCCTCGCATATTGATTCTCAGTTCCTGTATCAATATCCTGAAACTCGGTTCCGTCAGGCAGCACCCGGTTTTGTGTGCTGAGCTCATCGATGCTGAGCTCAGCCACTGCCATTTTAGGCATTGATGACAGGCTCATTTCATAGCTAAGGGCATACTCATTGTCCCCCAGCCCAAAATCGACCTGAGCTGTGGCTTTACCGTTGGCCACTTTAAACTGCCCAGGCGCGACGGTTTTGGTGACCACGTCGTTGTTTTGTTTTACACAGAGGACTGTTACTGTCGGCGGTGCGGTCAAATAATCCCCTCCGCTCAGGGTAATGGTAAAGGTACTTTTGTTGATCAGCTTATAAAACCAATTCCCGTCAGACGTCGTTTTGGCGCTATAGCTGACATCTTTCAGGTCCTGAAACGTCTGGCCCGGCCCTGGGTTTTTTTGTGTATTGGTGACTTTCATAAATCCCACATTCTCAAAAACCGTTTCCGGCATAAAGCCCACGCCGGAAATCATAGTATTGGGGGTCTCCGGGGGGTAATATGACACGTAATCGCCGCCGCTGTAAACAAGGCTGCTCAGTGGCCTGCCCGGCTGCAGCACCTGGTACATAAAATTTTTCGTGGATGGCATTTCGCCATACCACGATGTCTTGCCGTATCCACCAAAGTCATGATCAAAACCAATATTGAATTTTTCACCATCTGTCAGCGGTGTTCCATCCAGGTGCTTTGTCTGTAAATCTACTAATAAATTATGTTGAAACCCCGCCGCCGAGGGACTATAGAGCTCCACTTTCGTAATATAGGTGTTATCGGTATAGGGTTTTGGCTTAATGACTTGATCCACCATATCGCTCACTCCCTTTGTTTCTGATGTGTTATCACTCCAGGTAAAGGTAACGGCTATATCCTGCGGAAATTCCCCCTTCACTCCGATCACACGCGCGGCAGCGTCATCAGGTTCGATTGTATAAACCATGGTATCCGCAAGTCCGGGATTTGTGGGGCCGTTTCTTTCATAGGGAATCGCAGATTGATATGAACGGATGGGTTCAAGCGCCATATTGGACCCTGTCAGCTCGGTGTAGGTTTTGTACTCATTGGGTTTAAAGCTAAAGGGTCTGGCTTTATCCTTCCCAATGATTGGTGTACAGGGTATGCTGTCCGGAACCAGCGCCGAACGGTCATAAAAGGACTGGTCAATATGCTGTCCGTAAATAACGCCTTTAATATGCCACGGACGCCCTGTCTCATTCCGGTTTGTCAGGCTTGGGTCCACGTTGTTATCATAAAAATTATGCCATTTTCCAATGCTCAGCTGCTGACTGTTGGCGCCCACACCTGTAAAATCCAGTGTCATTCTAAATTTCAGTTCCGCCGGCACCTCATTCCCCCCGGTTCCGTCCAGGGTGTCACAGGTTAACGTCAGGTAATTGGCTGTACTGTCATAAGAAACCTTCACACCGCTTGTCTGTTCTGCCGGCAAACCCGTTACCTTCACGCCATTGGGCAATGGGATTTTCAGCTCGACGCCTTTCATATAGCGGTCTGTAATTTCTTCTTTGTAATTGGGGTCCATTCCTCCATCTGTCCTGGTTGTCGCATTGGCACGTTTGACTGTATACTCGGTTTCCTGGGTTTTCCACGCTCCTGTGTTAAGATCGGTTATGCCCTCGGCCTTAACCGCCAGCACCATCCCGCTGTTACCAAAAAGATTATCCGGCGAGCGGGGAAAGCTCGTATCTGTTATTGTGTTTTGCCGCGTGTAAATGGTACTCTCCATATTTTTCGCGGTCACTTTAAAATCCGATTTGGCCTTTATTCCCACCGCGGTTTCGCTGCCAAGCTTTTCGGTGGCTTCAAGCCCGGTAATCCAGCTGTCCGCAGGGTCAATACGCAGCGTGTCCATAAACTGCTTCTCATCGCTGACTTTCATTGAAAACTGAAAAGCCACATCATCCGCTGTTGTTACCGTATCGGCAATATAAACGCGCATGCCTTTGTCTCCGGATTTTTCCAAATACCCGGCACTTGCCACTATATCACCATCCGCTACCGGCAGCGCAGTGATTTCAAGACCGCTTGGCGTAAAGCCAAGAATGTCTATGTATTTTCCCGCCTCATCTCCTGTTGGCCGGTAGTTTACACTAATCACGCCCGCGTCGGGCGCCATATATGTTGTTTCTCCATTTCCTGGCGTCAAATTTATGTAGGCATTCTCCGTACCGGATTGCAGCAGATTGGCTTCCTTTTCTTTTGGCAGCTTCTTATTTTCAAGAGGCGGCAAACTGTCTGTTTTATTTTCCGGCGCTGCTGACGGCGCCGGGGATTCCATTGCGTCCTTCTCCGGGGACTGTCTCTGGCTTTCTGTGTTTTCCGGCTTTTGAGGACCCGCGCTGTTGTTACTATAAGAAGAACTTCCGCCGCCGCTCTGGTCCAGCGCTTTCTCTGCCAATACGGTATTTGTAAATTCTGAAGTGATCGGCAAAAGCATACAGAGCGCCAGAAGGACACACAGCATCCGTTTAATGGTTGTTTTCTTCATGACTCTCCTCCTTTGCTACTTCAAATACATCAAAAAATTTTTTAATAATTGCTTTCTTTTATATTAAATTACATATAAAAATCAATATAAAAAAACCAATCAAAAAGGTAGACCTTTTTAACCAGTTATGTTATACTTAGCAGAAAATATATTTATAAAATATTTTGGCGATTTGGCGCATATTCAAATGTTTTACTTCTTTATATACGTAAATATATGGAAATTTGATCAAAAAAAATTTGACCAAAAAGGTCTACCTTTTTCTTCGTTTTTTTCGATTTTGCTTAAATTAAACAATATTTTATCTTTTTATAATGAATTCTTTTTACATTCTTTTTTATTGCTTTCGATTTCTTTAGCGTCTTCCTCATGTGCCCATTTTAAAAAGGTTGGCGGGCTTACACGAAGTACTTTAGCTGCATCCTTGGTTTTTATCTCCTTTCTTTTCCATTTTTCATAAACAGCCGCAAAGTGCTCGCTTTTGAGTTTCCTGCCGTTCCTCATTCGCAACGGTATCGGGTATTGGCCGCTTTGTGTCACCCACCGTTTAAAGGTGCCTCCGCTGACGCCAAGCAATGCCGCCGCTTTGTTCTGGCTGATCTCCCCCTTCAGCCATCTCTGGCAGACAGGCTCAAAGCCTTCGGGAATGGTCAGGGGTTTTCGTCCCAGGTGTTTTCCCTGTTTTTTTGCTACCGCGATGCCCTCGGCCTGGCGTTCCTTAATATTGTTTCGTTCTACCTCTGCCACATAAGATAAAAGCTGCAGCACAATATCCGCAATGAGGGTTCCTGTTAAGTCTTTGTGCTTTCTGGTGTCCAGCAGGGGCATATCCAGCACAATAATGTCCACCCCCATTTCCTGCGTCAGCATCCGCCACTGCTCCTTAATTTCGGTATAGTTTCTTCCAATCCGGTCGATGGATTTGACAAACAAGCTGTCGCCCCGGTGTAATTTTTTTAGTAATTTTTGGTACTGCGGCCGTTCAAAGTCGGCGCCGCTCTGTTTGTCCATCAATAACTGTTTTGTCTTGATTCCCGCACGCTTCATTGCTTCGAACTGGCGCGCTTCATTTTGTTCTTTTGTCGAAACACGTATATAACCATATTCTTTCATGTGCATTTTCCTCCAGTCTTCTTTTTTTATACCCAACTTTGGCCCCACCTGTCCTTTTTGCTTTTTGGGCTCTTTTTTAGACTTCGGTTATCTGAGCCGTTTTCATCTTTTTCTTTAAAAACAAAAATCCTTTTGCATCTGGGACTGGTTTCAGGAAACCACTCCCTCTTATTATATTATATTATATTATACTTTTACAAAAGGGCTAAAAAACAGATGCGGTTAGAGACAGGCTGCCCCATACCCTGGATACGTCAACTGCTTTTACGATTATTCTTTTAATACAGCGCGAAAAAGCCCTTTGACGATCTAAAACCGCCAAAGGGCCAAGCCTATTTTTTATTCATTTCTTCTCCATCGACCGGCCGTGCCATTGATTACGCTGACGCTTTGCCTGTCTATGCCCATATCCTATTATAAACGGGCCGCCCGTGTCATCCTTTTTTGAAAAGGATGATGCCTTCTAACGCCAGATCTCCACATGGTCGAACTGGCGGTCTGGATACTCGATAACCCCAAGCCCCAGCGCCCGGGCCGCTGCGGCCACCTCGTCACAGGGCACCCCCGGGCAGTACAGGTCGGCCGCGTGGCCGGACAGGTGCCAGGAGTTCTCGATACCGCCCACCTCGGCGTTGCGTCTTTCACAGCGAACACCGGAGGTAATGATGATGGGCTGGTCAAACACACACCGCAGCTCCTCCACCTTTCCCAGCAGCTCCGGGTCCATTTCCGCGGGCCAGCCGTCACAGTAGCCCGCGCAGTCGCAGGCGTATTCAGACATAAGGAAGTGCTCCGATGCCCAGGGGCCCTTGGTGAGGATGGGGTCCTCAGGCAGGGGGTGGTCGATGACGGCTCCGTCCTGCGGGGTTTCGGGCGGTGGCGACGGCGCTGATACCGACGGTTCTGCCTGGGGCACAGGCACCTCCTCCGGCGCTATGCTCAGGCCAGTGAGAAAAACGCAGGAAATCAGGATCAGGATTGATAAGATTAATCTTCGACTGATGGTTTTGTAGAAATTTTTCATTTGGGTCTCCCTTCAACCTTCCACATAAAAAAGGGGCTTTCGCCCCATTTTTACTCTACGGCCACGTCGGTGGTGGTGGTGTCTACGCGCTTGGCGCCAGAGAGTTTGGCGAGGGGGAAGCCTTCGGGCTTGAAGATATTATCGGTTACGATGCCGTCTGCGCCAGTTTTGACTTCCTCGTCGGTGAGCCCCTCCTTATAGTGCGGGATGGTCATCCTGAATTCCTTGCCGTCGGTGCGTTCAAAATACATTACCAGTTCTTTTTTCTGTTCGACTGCCATGTTTTATCTCCTTTCAAATTTGAATGTGCTGCTTACACGATCTCGGTGATGTCGCTGGTAGTGACACGCTCGCATCCTTCGCCGATGGGCTCCTGCATGCCGGTGATGTGCTTGTAGGCGCTTCTCATCTGCTCCTTGGTGGCTTCGTGGTCTACGTCGCCGTAAGATTTGCTGGAGCGTTCGATTTTCCCCAGTTTTTCACCGTGGTTGACGGTTACCTTGAGCTTGGTGTCCTTTTTGGTTTCTTCGACTGCCATGTGTATTTCTCCTTTTCGGTTTGTATTTTGTATGGCGCTTTGCCTTACACTCTATACATACTTTTTTGAAGGTCAAAATGGGACCCCCTTTAAGGATTTTTTTAAATTTTTCAGCCCTTTGTCTCTTAATTTTCGGACGGCTTTGTGGGTTACGCCCATTTCCTTACAGATCTGCACAAGGCTTTTACTTTCATGAAAACTCTGGTAAAGGACCTTTCCCTGCCTGGCGGACAAGGCGTGCACACTTTGCCAGAGCCGCTGTTGGTCCTCTCTCTCGATATAGCAGCCTTCCAGGTCGATGGCTTCATCGGCAATCACTTCCTCCAGTGTTAACCCATCGCTGCTGCCCGCGGGCGCTGACAGCAGTTTCTCTGCTGTGACAGAATGGTTGAACTGTCCGCTCTGCCACTTTCGGTAATAGAGCTGTAAATGGGTCTTGATAAAAGCGTTAAAGCGGCCGCCCTTGGTTTCGTCATATTTTTTCATGCCTTCCATAAACGCCACTACGCCGTCCTGGTATGCGTCCTCATAGTCTGCCGGGCCGATGCCGGTCATGCACTGCATGGTGCTTAAAATCAGGGGTTTAAAGGTTATGACGAGCCTCTGGCCCGCCACTCGGCTGCTTTCTCTTTCGGGGCTGTTATCCGGGGATTCCTGCCCGTGTTTATAGGTTGCGACTAAATCGTCAATCGCTTTGTAGTTGCTCAAATATCCCTCCTATGCGTCCTCATAGACGTCTGTAATCTCAAGCACAAGGCCGGGAAACTGGTCTTCGACGGCGGCGCTGAGCTCGTTAAAGTCGTCTTCGGCCTCCTCGGCGCTGCGGGCGTAAAAGCCGGCCTGCATCCGGCACTCGGCCTCGACCATGTAGGCCCGGCGGCAGCGTATGATGGCCGGGTCTTTTCCATATCGATTCATGTTGTTACCTCCAATTTCAATGCTTCTTTTTGCTTCTCCTCTCTGGCGGCCCAGATGGCGTTAAAGGCGGCAACCTCGTCACCGGGGTACTGTGCCCGGATGGCAGCTTTCTCCTCCTCGGTGATCTGGGGCAGCAGATTGAACCGGGGAATAAACGGCGCGTCCTCCTGATTAGAATACAATAGAGAAGCCTGTTTATGATTTATATTTATGAACGGGGACACTCCGGTCACAGGGGGCGGGACAGCTTGTGTCCAGATTTGTGTCACACTGTCCCCTGTCTCTGCCCTGAGGGCTGCCATGCCCAGCCCCCTGTCAAAGGGTACCAGGCGGTAGGTACCTGCCCGCTGGCCTTTGTCCTTTTGGTACGTCACCCGTTTGTGGTCTATGAGGTACCCTCTCTGTCGCAGCAGTACGCGCCGGTCTTTGACACCTAAAAGGGGCATGAGCACTGTGTTGGGTACCTTGAAGTCCACGGGCCAGTGCCAGCTGCCGTCCTCTGCCCGGACGGCGGCTTTGTTGTTGTAATACATGAGCAGGTGCCAGTAGGCCTGAAGCAGCGGGCTCATGGGGTGGGTCTCCAGCCATTTGTAAAAGGCCAATATTTCGGTCAGGTAATTCATCGGGTAGAAAAGAGCAGGCCGAATATGCCGCCGGCATCCACACATGTCATTTTTCTCAGACTCAGGATATCGTGGCTCACAGGCGCACCGCCTTTGGGTCCATGCCATGCTCCTCAAAGAGCATTTTAGCGAACAGGAGCTGGCCAAAGAGTGTGATCCTGATCCTGTCCTCATCAAGCATGATGATTTCGTCCAGTGCTTTTTGGGTTGGCACCTGGGTAAGCTTCCGGTTTTTCTGGTAACGGATATAGCCCTTTTTCCGCAGCCAGGCATAAAACGCGTGCAGGCCGATGTCCAGCCCCTGAGCCTGAAGCTTTTTGACCAGATGCTCCACGCTGCATTCCAGCTCCTCCTCCATCAGCCGGTTCTCTGACGGGGGCGTCGGCTCTGTCTCCCTCAGATAGATCCGGGCCTTCTCCTCATAGACCTGCTGCAGAGCGTCCAGCTGTTTTTCCAGAAAGCACAGCTCAATACGTTTGTCAATGGCGGGCAGGGTCTCAAAACTGCCTAAAATACGGTCCTCCTGTTTCAGGGCGCACGAACCACACCATGGCTTGAATGCTTTTTTGTCCGTTCCGGTGCTTGGGGTTGTTTGTTTACAGTTCATTGTAAACCTCCTGTAAAATAGAATAATTTGATTTCAGCGGTGCTCTTTTTTTCTTGCTCCTGCTGATGGTTCTATCTTACAGGAATTTGTGGTTTTAACGGATGCAAGAACGTGTTTTTATTATCATAAATCAAAAATTATTTTTATTCTCTGCCGCCAGCGGTACACGGTGCTCAGTTCTCCGTAAAAGGGCATGGTGAGCACCGGGCGGCCCCGGCGGGGCTTTAGGGGCTTTTCGTCCAGTTCATCGTTTTCAAACACATGTAAAAGGGTATGGGCAACGGTAAACAGGGTATGGCGCAGCCAGCGCCCCGCGAAAACGGGCAGCACACGCTGGCGTCTGGCGCAATGCCTGCACTCGCAGCTGCATACCCACAGCACGTACAAATTGCCGTCGGCGTCCTCCACCTCCTTGGACAGGCCGTTGACTACATGGTTTCTGCCGTTTCTTTTCACCAGGCGCAGGGTTTTCTTTTTGAGCGCGCGCTGGCAGTAGCGGCAGACGTGGCGGCTGTGGCCGTGGTAGATG
>NZ_FRBP01000009.1 GCF_900142645.1 Eubacterium callanderi | reverse complement strand
CTATGGCACCGGAGTTTTCATGATCTTGCCATGCGACAAAACCATAATATAAGGCTTTACTCCCAGTTTCCCGAGGCTATTCCTTTCCATAGGGCAGGTTACCCACGCGTTACTCACCCGTTCGCCACTTTCCAGTTCTAATTTCACCCGAAGGATCATTCAAAACTTTCTCGTTCGACTTGCATGTGTTAAGCATACCGCCAGCGTTCGTCCTGAGCCAGGATCAAACTCTCAATAAAAAGTTTATCGTTAGCCTTTCGGCTTCTTGATCTGGTTCATTTGATGATTTTTTGAAGTGTTCATCGCACTTGCGTTTTTATCCTTTGCTGATTTTATTCAGCTGGAATTTCAGGTTTTATGGTACTATTCTCTTTTCTATGACCCGAACCTCTTTATCTATATTAATGAAGAGATTCATCTGCCGTCCTTGACAGCTTGTTTATGATACAACATCTCACAGGCTGTTGTCAAGCGCTTTTTTGCTTTTTTCAAAATCTTTTTTCGAAGACTTTTACTCAAAATCAGCAACGCCTTATTGCTGACGACTTGACATAGTTTATCAGCTTTTTTATGAACTGTCAATAGGTTATTTGATTTTTTTTATAAAAAAAGCGAAATCCGTGAAGATTTCGCTTCTCAATGGCTTATTCAAGCTTATTCAGCCAGCTTTGTTTCTTTGATTTCCATGCCTAAAACCTTTGATACAGACTTGTAGACAATAAATGTAATGAGCGCATTGACACCTGTTTTAATTAAATTAAATGGTATAATGACTGGAATGAGCATTGCTATAACCGCCTCAATTGGTGTTCCCATAAACAGCGGTGTGAAAATCAGATTCCAGATAACCATTGTGATCGTCATTGCCAGGGCTCCAAAGAGCAGTCCAACAACAGCGCCCTTCCGTGTACGATGCTTCTTATAAATATTGCCTGCCACTAGGACAAAGCTTCCCGTCGCAAAGAAATGCATCATAATGCCGATAATACCGCTGGCCGAGCTTACCGTTAATCCCTGTAAAATAGAGACAACCGCTGTTAAAACCAGGCCACCTAACGGCCCAAACATAAATGTACCGATCAAAATGGGGATATCCGCCGGATCATACTCTAAAAAAGGAGCTGCCGGGAAAATTGGAAAGTGAATTAAGTAGACCAATAGTATGGACATCGCTGCCAATACCGCCATTTGAGTGATCGTCTTCGTTTTGACGTTCATGATGATACCTCCTGTGGGTCTGTCAGGTCGTATTAAAAAAGCCCTTAGGTCTGTGTACCTAAGGGCTCAATACTAAGCGCATCAACTGTGCTAATTTCTTTCATCCGGACTATACCGTTGGTTCTGGATTCTAACCAGATCGGCCTTTCGGCTCGTAGACTTATTGCTCCTTCGCACATCACTACCAGTGAGGAATTACACCTCGCCCTGAAACAGACATATCATTTAATTTTCTGTATACATTATAGCGCCATTCGTCTATATTGTCAAGCAGCTTGAACAATTTATTGCTATGAGAACATGTTTTTTCTGAATAATATCATTGCTACCAAAGCGGTTAGGATCACAACGATAATCACAACTGCTCCAAAATTAGCAAACGGCAGGCCCGAAACGTTCATTCCATAAAAGCTTGAGACCATTGTTGGTATTGCCATCAATATTGTAATGGAGGTTAAAACCTTCATTACAATATTCAAGTTGTTTGAAATGATCGACGCGAAAGCATCCATCGTACCGCTCAAAATATTGCTGTAAATATTGGACATCTCAATGGCCTGCTCCACTTCAATCAGCACGTCCTCTAACAGCTCGCGGTCATCTTCGTAAAGCTTGATGACACGCCCCCGCTGAAGCTTTTCAAGCACGGACTGGTTCGCTTTTAATGAAGTGGAGAAGAACACCAAACTCTTTTCCAAATCCAATAACTGGATAAGTTCTTTGTTTTTCATCGAACGATGCAGTTCCTTCTCGATTTCGGTGCTCATTCGGTTAATATGTCTCAGGTAAACCAGGAACCGGGTCGCAACACGGTAAAGCATCTGAAAAATAAACCGGGTTTTCAGATTTGTAAAAACATGCTTTACCCGGCCCTTTGCAAAGTCATCGATAATGGTATTGCTTTGCAGACAGACCGTTATAATGTTCTCATGGGTTTCGATAATCCCAACCGGTATGGTACTGTATAAAACCATCTGTGAGGTTTTATCCACTATGGGTACATCGATGGTTATTAATGCCTGATTCATATCCTCATCAAGCTCGACACGTGAGATTTCTTCTTCATCCAGTGCGGCACGGAGAAAATCCTCTTCTACATTTAATTGATCTGAAATTGACAGAAGCTCTTCCTCTGTGGGATTTACCATGTTAATCCAGGCATGCTTTTCAATTTCATCAATTTCTACAATTTTTCCATCAATCGTTTTGTAAATATTGATCATTTTGACCTCCCTCGTTAGAAAGCGGTCAAAATATATGCTGATATTATGACCGCTTGATTATTCAATTTTAGTAAGCGCTTCTCTCCAGGGTCTGCGTCCATAATATCACTCCTTTTTGTATCTTAAGGGCTTATCACAAAGAAAAAACCTTCACATAAAACATGAAGGTACTGTTTAGGATTGTGCCCTCTACCTACTATACGTGTTTGAAAGAATAATGTCAATCTTTTTTTATTTTTACTCTCGTTAAACTTGTGTTAAAATAAAGTAGAGTTGGGTAGAAATCTCCTGGAGGTGACACATATTTTGAAAGTAAAGAGAAAGCTCCCCCTTTTAATGATTCTGTTAGTGGTGATACCGCTTTTAATATTATCTTCCATTATAAGCATTTATATGTCAAGAAGCTCTTTGGAGATGCGAAAGCAGGCCCTGTCAGATGTTTCTGAATCCATCGCCAACTATCTGGAAGAGTTTTACAAAACACAAATGGATGATCTGGAATTCACAGCTCAGATTCCCGCTTTCGCCAAGAGTCTGAGCGATCCGTCAAACTCTGAGCTCCTGGAGCCGGCGCAGCAGCTCCTGAACATCAGCGCTAAAACAAACAGCGTTGTCAATCGCAATTCAATCATCGACCTGTCCGGAAATGTCGTGGCTTCATCGGACCCTAACTATCAGGGGACAAACGTGAGGGATTCAAGCATGTTCAAAACATTGATTGAGCAAAACAAGGATTCCTACAATGAAGTTGTGGACACGCCGTCCAACGGCAGTAAATGCCTCGCATTGGCCATAAAGATATACGATACTTCCCAAAAACCCATCGGAATTTTAAACCGCAATGTCAGTATTGGAAGTATTAACCAGCAGATCAGCCAGCGTAAGGTGGGCGACAGCGGCTATGTCTATATTCTGGACTCCAAGGCCAAACAGCTTTCTACAATTATGGAGGAAGGTCTCTCCTCAGAAGAAAGTCAGGAGAACGCCCTCAATAATGACGCAGATCTGAAAAAGTTCATATCCGATGTTGAAAACAACCGACTAAAGAGCAACACTGGATTCTTTACCTATAACTATGATGGTACCCCTGTTATTGCCAATTACGAAAAGATCCCTACCTCTGGCTGGGTCGTGGTTGTCTGTATGACGCAAACCGAGGTTTTTAAAGAGGCCAACACCCTGCAGACCATGCTGCTTCTCACTACATTGACGATTACACTGGTCGCTCTGTTTATCGGAATTCAGCTTGCCAAAACCATTACGAACCCTCTTACCTATCTGACGGAAAAGATCAAGCAGATTCAGCATGAAAACTTTTCTGTGCGCTGTGAAATTCCAGGAGACGATGAGTTTCACGAGCTGGCTGACAACATCAATCAGATGACTGAAACCCTGGAAATCAGCAAGCATGAGCTGGTGAAAACAAATGAACTTTTAAAGAAGTCGGCTTATATTGACGGGCTGACCAACATTCCAAACCGTAAGTCTATTTATCACACAATGGACACGCTGTTCAGAAAATACAACAATCAGGCTCTTTTTCTTTTTGACCTTAACGGTTTTAAAACCATCAATGATACCTTCGGACATCATATGGGCGACGCCGCACTCAATGCTGTCGCCAAAATTCTAAAGGGCATTGCCAGCGATAATGTTTTCCCTGCCCGTCTGGGCGGTGATGAATTCCTGATATTTATCAATAATTATTCAAATCCAAAGGATGTTTTGGATTTAGCGGAAAATATCCTTCGGAATATCGAAAATATTAAAAATCTCAGAGAGCACCCTGTCAATCTTTCTGCCAGTCTGGGGATCACTTTCCTCAAGGATGATACCATTAACCGCAGCCAGTGGATACGCCAGGCTGATGAGGCCATGTACGATGCCAAGCATAATGAGTCCTCCGCTTATGCCATCTATGAAAAAGAAGCTGATTTGTTTCATGAAGATTGAGACGAATTACCCAAAAAGATCCTTAAAAATCGCCTTAAATGCGATTTTTAAGGATCTTTGTCGTTTTTCAATCATTCTTAAAATAAAAATTTTTATTTTTACTTTTTTCTTCTTTTTTGTTTAAACCAAAATTTCGCCGGGTAAGTAATTAACCGTAAACCAAAAGAACATTTTTTAGGAGGTGTTTCTCACATGAATAAACCAAGTTCGCAAAGCACTGGACCTAAAAAGACCTTAACCTTATTTGGCTTCTTTGCCATTACTGCTTCAATGGTTATGACGGTCTATGAATATCCAACCTTTGCATCATCTGGTTTCCAGCTTGTATTTTTCTTATTACTTGGTGGATTTTTATGGTTCATTCCTGTTGCTCTCTGCGCCGCTGAAATGGCGACGGTCGATGGCTGGCAGGACGGTGGTATTTTTGCCTGGGTCGGAAATACACTTGGTGAACGATGGGGTTTTGCCGCAATCTTTTTTCAATGGTTCCAAATAACCGTCGGTTTTGTCACCATGATTTATTTCATTCTCGGCGCATTCTCGTATGTGTTTGACTTCCCTGCACTCAGCAGCAATCCGACCATACAGTTTATCGGCGTATTAGTTGTCTTCTGGGCCTTGACCTTCTCTCAGCTCGGCGGAACCAAGTACACCGCGATCATTTCAAAAGTCGGCCTGATTGTCGGGATCATTATTCCGGCCATTATTCTTTTCGGTCTGGCGATTGCTTACTTTACAACCGGCGGTCCGCTGAATGTCGAAATCAGCGCAAAAGCATTCATTCCTGATTTTTCTAAAATCAATACGCTGGTAATTTTCGCTTCATTCGTTCTGGCCTTCATGGGTGTTGAAGCTTCTGCCTCACACGTCAATGAGCTGCAGAACGCCAACAAGAACTATCCGCTGGCCATGTTTATGCTGGTCATTATGGCCATTATCTTAAACACCATCGGTGGTATGGCGGTTGCGGCTTCCGTTCCGGCAAGCGAATTAAGCATGAACTCTGGTGTTGTCCAGGCGTTCGCCGCTTTGATGAATCATGTTAATCCACATCTTGGATGGCTGGTTAAAATCATTGCCTGCATGATTGCGGTCGGCGTTATGGGCGAAGTAAGCGCCTGGGTTGTCGGCCCTTCAAGAGGTCTTTACACCACAGCACAAAAAGGTATCTTACCTGGTGTTTTCAAAAAAGTCAACAAACACAATGTTCCTGTTCCGCTGATTATGGTACAGGGCGTTATCGTCACCATTTGGGCAGCTGTTCTGACCTTTGGCGGCGGCGGCGCAAACATTTCATTCTTAACTGCAATTTCACTGACCGTTGTGCTTTATCTGGTCGGTTATATTCTCTTCTTTATCGGCTACTTTGTTCTTGTCTACAAACACAAGGATCTCAAACGTGCTTACCAGGTACCTGGCGGCACAGCTGGTAAGACCATTCTGGCAGGCATCGGCTTGATTATGTCGGTTGCTACCTTTATTATCTCTTTCTTCCCGCCATCTCAGCTTGCAGCGACAAACGACGGAAAATACGAAACGGTTCTGATGATCAGTTTTATCCTGGCTGTTATCGTACCATTCATCATTTACGCACTGCATGATAAGAAGGGCAAGAAGATTAAAGAACCACAGCATGTTACCATGGCAGACCGTCCAGGTCATTTCAATTACATCAGTTTAAGAGGCCGTGGCGAACATCATATTAATCCAGATCCTGAAGATTACATGAATCAGGAAACCGCGCCGATTGCTGACCCAGCCCAGGAGGCCGCAGCTGCAGCGCAGACCGCTCAAACGAGCAAAGCGGACAAGCTGTCCACTAAAAAATAACTTATTTTACGCTGTGTCGTCAATTATCATTGGCTTGACATAAATAAATTTAATTCAAACATTTTTAGGAGGTAATCAAAATGTTATATTCAAAAGATGATCAGGACAAATTAAAGGATCGCTACTTAACCCCAATTTTTGGTACAGAAGCAAGTGATGAACCCTTACCCAAATACAAACTTCGCAAGGACCCAGTTGAACCGGAGGTTGCTTACCGCTTAATCAAAGATGACTTATTGGATGAAGGAAGTGCCAGACTGAACCTTTCCACCTTCTGCCAGACTTACATGGAACCAGAAGCTACAAAAATCATGGCTGAAACACTTGAAAAAAATGCGATTGATAAATCGGAATACCCTCAGACAACTGAACTCGAAAACCGTTGTGTCAATATGATTGCTGATCTGTGGCATGCACCGGATGATGAAAAATTCTTAGGCACCTCTACCGTAGGTTCTTCCGAAGCTTGTATGCTTGGTGGTATGGCCATGAAATTCAGATGGCGTAACAATGCGATCAAGCAGGGCTTAGATGTAAAAGCTAAAAAGCCAAACCTGGTTATCTCCTCTGGTTATCAGGTATGCTGGGAAAAATTCTGTGTGTACTGGGATATCGAAATGCGTCTCGTACCCCTGGATGAACAGCATATGAGCATGAACATGGATACCGTTATGGATTTCGTTGATGAATACACCATCGGTATTGTCGGTATCATGGGGATTACCTACACTGGTAAATTTGACGACATCAAAGCTCTGGATACTTTAGTCGAAGACTATAACCAGAAAAACCCTAAATTCCCAATTTACATCCATGTCGACGGCGCTTCCGGCGGTATGTTTGCACCGTTTATTGAACCAGACCTGGAATGGGACTTCCGTCTTAAAAATGTTGTTTCCATCAATACTTCCGGTCATAAATACGGCTTGGTATATCCAGGTATTGGCTGGGTATTATGGAGAGATGAAAAATGGTTGCCGAAGGAACTGATCTTCAGCGTCAGCTACTTAGGCGGCAGCCTGCCGACAATGGCCATTAACTTCTCACGCTCTGCAAGCCAGATCATTGGACAGTATTACAACTTCTTACGTTATGGCTATGAAGGCTACAAGAAGATTCACGAAAGAACAAGAGACGTTGCCATGTATATCTCTAAAGAACTAGAAAAAACCGGTTTATTTGAAATCTACAACGATGGCTCCAACTTACCAATCGTCTGCTGGAAGATGAAAAAAGACGCAAATAAAGAATGGAACTTATATGACCTTGCTGACCGTATCCGCATGAAGGGCTGGCAGGTACCGGCTTATCCACTGCCGGAAAACTTACAGGACGACATTATCCAGAGAGTCGTTGTCCGTGCTGACTTAAGTGAACAGCTTGGCGTTCTGCTCATGGAAGACATGAACCGCGCGATCAAGGAACTGGACGAAGCACACATTCTGCCACATGGCGGCGACCAGGTTAACAACAAGGGCGTATATGGTTTTACGCACTAATAAGAACATCAAAACCGTTTGATGTTTTCCTCTCCTAACCAATAGAACAGGAGTGTCTCCTATCCACTCCTCTAATCCACTACAACCCGTATCGCGGCGATACGGGTTGTTTTTTAATGGCTGCATTGTCGTCCAGGCGCTGTTGTGGTATAGTTAGTAGCAGACGCAGCGGCTACGCCCTACGCCATTTCACAGCATCAAAGGAGTAAAATCATGATACAGGACATTGAACCTTACCGGCTGGCAAATGAATATGAACCAGCCCCGCCAAAAAAGGATGCTTATATTTTATGGTACAAGGAGGATTACATTCTTCTCAGGCACAGCGATGAAGCCATTTCCTTTCCCCGCTTTTCAGACATCCCACCGGACATGGCCGGGCGTTATGCCTATCTTTTTTCGGTGGGCCAGGACACCTTTTACCTCTCCGAAGCGCCTGAGGCTGCTTTTAACGAGGACTTTTATCTCGAAAACATGCAGGTCCTGCGCCGCACAAGCCCCCGCTACCTGACCTATGCCGGGCTGGTCGGCTACCAGCTGTATAACTGGTACCGGAACCGCCGTTTCTGCGGCCGCTGCGGCGAGCCCATGAAACCTGCCGCCAATGAGCGCATGCTTTACTGTCCGGAATGCGGCAATCTGGAATACCCAAAAATCTCCCCTGCTGTCATCGTCGCAGTGACAGACGGCGACCGTATCCTCATGTCCAAATATGCCGGGCGGGCTTTTAAAAAATATGCATTGCTCGCTGGCTTTGCCGAGATCGGCGAGACCATTGAGGAAACGGTCAAGCGCGAGGTCATGGAGGAGGTCGGCCTTAAGGTAAAGAACATCCGCTATTATAAAAGCCAGCCGTGGCCCTTTTCAGATTCTCTTCTCTTTGGCTTTTTTGCAGACCTGGACGGTGACGATACCATCACTTTGGATGAAAATGAACTGGCGGTTGCCGAATGGTTTACGCGCGACGAGATGCCGGTCAAGGCTGATGGCTTCAGCCTCACCAATGAGATGATGATGCAGTTTAAAAATGGCCTTTACTAAAGGGACTCGTACATCATAAAAAACCAACCCGTATCGTGGCGATACGGGTTGGTTTTTGTTTAAACCAGAAACCGGATATGCTCTGGATTTTTATTCTTCAGAAAATCAAAAGCCTGCTTGATGGTGTTCTGGATCATATCTCCGTCCAGATCCATTAGTCTGAAAAGTGTTTTTACAAAATAAAAGCACATCTGGTCTTTTCCAAATTCAATCTCGCGTTCATAGTAGTTAATGAACAGTTCTTTTCGGGAACCAAACTCAGCCATTGCAATAACATCCAAGTCCTCGTCTGTATAGGATTTGTTTAAAAAATCAAGGCATGAGCGGTTAAGTGTTTTAGTGATGGACAAGCGTCCGCCATTATCCACATCCTTAACCAGCACCTCGTAATACAGCAGAGTATTGTGGGGGTCGGATAGAATCGCATTGTAATACAGCACCAGTGTAAAGCAATACTTGGTGTAAAGGTTCAAGTCTTTTTCTGACGCTTCAGAAACATAATCATAAAGCGCCATAAAAAAGGTATTGTAAATATCAGAAATCATATCATCTTTTTTCTTAAAGTAATATGTGATTGTTCCCAGCTTTACATTAGCATAATCCGCTATATCCTGGATACCTGTTTTATTATAGCCATTTTCATAAAAAAGCTGCTTGGCTGCATTAATAATGTTCTGTTTGGTGAGCGTCCCTTTTTTTGATTTAGCTACCATTAACAGTTCCTTTCTCGTTAATTTGGGGTGGGGTTTTTACTGTAAAAATTATTTATTCACTATTAAAATTGGATATTGGTTTTATTATATCTATTTTTTGAAAAAAAGTCCATAAAAAAATAAGAAAGCTTTGATTTTACGAGATTTTATCTTAATAAAAAACAGTGTTGACTCCGGGGAGGCAACACTGTTTTTTATTTTTATTTCATGAGCAGCTCATCACTCTCCAGAAGATTGGCGTGGGGCTCCTTGTCAAAGACTTCCCGCACCTTTTCGTCGTCGTCTTCATCAATCTTAAAAATGATAATGGCGTTGGAGGTGTTCTGCGGCAGGAAGGAGTAGGCATACTCAATATTGACGCCGCCTTCTGTCAGCAGCTCAACCATATCGCTCATTCCGCCTGGGCGGTCTGGAATCTCAACCGCCATGACATTTGTTTCATTCGCCATGATATGCGCTTCTCTGAGCGCCTCCAGCCCTTTATCCGTATTCTGTAAAATCAGGCGGACAACGCCGTAGTCAGCGGTCTCCGCGATGGTTAAGGAACGGATATTAACGTCTTCGGCCTTTAATACCTTGAGCATCTCGCTCAGGCGGCCTTCTCTGTTTTGTATAAATACAGATACCTGTCTGATCATATTCTGCCTCCTGTTTCTCTGTTTTCCTTTTTAAACAACGTCCATATTAACATCTGCATAGGTGGCCATATCGCGGTTCATGGCAACTGCGGCATCCAGCAGATAAAAAGCCAGCGCAGCCCCGCTGCCTTCGCCCAGGCGCATATCCATGTGTAAAAACGGTGCAAAATCCAACAGCTCTGAACCAAATTTTGCGCCCTTTTCATCAGAAGCATGCGAGCAGATCAGGTAATCCTTGACCTCTGGTTTCAGGGCAATGGCAATGGCGGCGGATGCGGTAGAAATATAGCCGTCAACCACAACCGGCACATGGCAGGCCGCGCCTGCGAGCATGACGCCTGTCATGGCCGCGATTTCCAGACCGCCAACCTTTGACAGGATATCGACCGGGTCGTTTTTATCCGGTTTGTTTAAAGCGATAGCATCGCGGATAACCTGTGCTTTGTTTTTTGTCAGGTCTTCTGAAAGATTGGCGCCCACACCGGTAATTTCCTCTGGATCAACATCGCCCAAAACGGCAAAAATCGCAGTGCTTGGGGTTGTGTTTCCAATGCCCATCTCACCGGTTCCTAGAACCTTATAGCCTTTTTCAATGGCTTCATTGGCGGCTTCAATGCCGATTTCCAGCGCTTTGACTGCTTCTTCACGGGTCATGGCAGGTTCCTTGCGCATGTTGGCGGTGCCGCGGCGGATTTTCTTATCCACAGCGTCACAGTCTGCCGGAAGGTCTGGGATCATGCCAACATCATAGACGAAAACATCGGCGCCTGCCAGGCGGCTGAGCACGCCGACACCTGTCCTGTAGGCCGCGATCATGGGGGTCATCAGCTCTGTGAATACCTGCGGCGCGGCAGAAACGCCTTCGTCGCACACACCGTGGTCGCCTGCAAAGCAGAGCACTGCCTTTTTCTTAATATCCGGGATGACCTCTCCGGTAATGGCTGAAAGCTGTTCAGCAATATTTTCCAGAACACCTAAGCTTCCCACTGGTTTTAAAAGGATGTCAATGCGTTCTCTCGACTGCTTTTTGGCCGCTTCGTCAATTTTCTGGATTTTATCCAGGGTTTCCTGTAATAAACTCATTTTATTTCCCTCTCAAGTTAATTTCTTTTTCTAATATAGTATTATAGCATTACCGCTTGTGCGATAAAAGATGATTTCATGCGAATTCGGGTTAATTTTCGACCTCGCCTCTGAGATCAATGGCGTCGCAGACTTCACGCATCCCCAGGATCACTTCCTCAATAACATCTCCGAGGTCCATTTCCAGCCGCTCACAGCCCTTTTTAATGATCTCACGGTCGACGCCTGCGGCAAACCCTTTGCTTTTAAACTTCTTTTTAACAGACTTGGTCTCCAGATCCAGCACGCTTTTAGACGGGCGCATAATGGCCGTGGCGTTGACCAGGCCCGTCAGCTCGTCAATGGTGTAAAGGACCTTTTCCATCTGCGACTGTGGCTCGATATCCACGCAGATTCCATAGCCATGGCTGGCCACTGCCCGGATGATTTCGGGGTCGATGTCACGCTCCTGCATAATTTCCTGAACCTTTACACAGTGCTGATCCGGATACTTTTCATAATCCAGGTCATGGAGGAGTCCGACGATTCCCCATTTTTCCTCATCCTCGCCGTATTTCCGCGCAAAATGGCGCATAACACCTTCTACCGCCAGGCCGTGCTTTACCAGCGCGTCACTCTCATTGTATTCCTTCAGAAGCGCCAGGGCTTCATCTCGGGTTAACATTTTTGACATATTCTGCCTCCTGTTATTTAAAATATTTATTTTGGACGTCATATACCGGCATTTCGTGTCCGGTCCACAGTTTAAAAGCGTCTGCCCCCTGCCAGAGCAGCATGCCCAGACCGCCGACGGTTTTACAGCCCTGTTCCTCCGCCATTTTTAGAAGCTTGGTTTCTCTGGGGTTGTATACAATGTCAGATACCACAAGCCCGGGATGGAGCAGGCCTTTGTCCTCAATCACCGACTGACCGGATCTTGGTGCCATGCCAATCTGGGTGGCATTGGTGAACAGCGCCGCGCTCTCAAGCGCTTTGCTGAGCTGAGCGGTGTCCGCAATGCTGTAGGCCGAGGCGATGCAGCCAGTGTGCCTGTTGATATCATCGGCGATTTTAACGGCTTTGTCCAGGCTCCGGTTAAAGATCACAATTTCTGCCACACCATCCAGGGCCGCCTGTATGGCAATTGCCCGGGCCGCACCGCCGGCCCCGGCCAGCACCATCTTTTTATGGATAACATCCACGCCATATTCGCGCAGCATCCGCATATAGCCGCTGCCATCGGTCGTATAGCCCTTTAATACACCGTTCTCGCTGACGACCGTGTTGACAGCCTCCATGAGCTGCGACGCTGGTGAGAGCTCATCGACCAGCTCACACATTTTTGTCTTGTTTGGCATGGTCAGGTTCCAGCCCCGGGCATTCAGAAGCTTCAGCCCTTTTACGGCTTCTGCCAGCTGCGTCTCGCCAACCTCAAAGGCAAGGTAGGCATAATCCAGCCCCAATAGCGAAAAGGCCATGTTGTGCATTGCCGGCGATACGCTGTGGGCCACAGGGCTCCCCAGCAGACAGATCAATTGTGTTGTTCCTGTAATCTCTACCATCACGCTTATTCCTCACTTTTATCAAATCGTTATTGCTATTATAGCACAAATTTTCTAAAGAGGATGGACTATATAAAATTCAAAGGGTATCGCGGCAATACCCTTTGAATAAACCTTATAAAAAAACAGGAGACCGCCGCCGGCGTGTCTCCTGTTCGGATTCGAGCTTTAGAAAATTGATACAACAGAGCCCTGGTAGGTATCTTCGATGAATTTTTTCACATCGTCGCTCTTTAAGGCTTCCATTAAGGCTTTGGTTTTGTCAGAGTTTTCATCGCCTTCGCGGACTGCTACAACATTAGCGTAGGTCTGGGCAGCTTCAGAATCTTTTTCTTCTTTGGCTAAAGCGTCAGTAACCTTTAAATCTGCCTGTAATGCGTAGTTGCCGTTGATGACAGCCATGTCAACATCCTGTAAGGAGCGGCCAAGCTGTGCGGCTTCCAGCTCCTGAACATTTAAGTTTTTTGGATTTTCTGTGATGTCTTTAGGTGTAGCGGACAGTCCAGCATCAGGATTTAATTTAATCAGTCCATTCGCTTCCAGCAACAGCAAAGCGCGTGCTTCATTGGTTGTGTCGTTTGGAACCGCAATGGTTGCGCCATCACTCAGCTCAGCAAGCGATTTTGTTTTTCCAGCATATAAACCAAGTGGTTCATAATGAACTGCCCCGGCTGATACCAGTTTAGTGCCATTTTTTTCGTTAAATTCATCCAGATAAGGCTTGTGCTGGAAGTAATTCGCATCCAGCTCTTTGTTTTCAAGCGCCATATTCGGCTGCACATAATCCTGGAATTCAGTAATCTTAAGCGTATATCCCTTTTCCTTCAGAACATTTTCAGCTGCTTTTAGAATTTCAGCATGAGGGGTCGGCGATGCGCCCACCACGATGGTTTTATCATCCGAGCCAGAGGCTGATCCCCCGCCGGAAGAGCTGCAGCCTGCGGCCATCACCGTCACAAGGCCTAACGCTACCAGTACAGACAATACTTTTTTAAATTTCATCCTTCTTTTCCTCCTGGAAATTATTTTCTCTTATCCTGCTTTTCAGCGATCTTCATCCCGATTTCCTGGAATACCTGAACCACCAGAACCAGCAGTACAACAGTCACAATCATCACGCCGTTCTCGTAACGGTAATACCCGTAACGGATGGCAATATCACCGAGGCCGCCGCCGCCCACAATACCAGCCATAGCTGAATAGCCCAGGATGGTGGTGGTTGAAATGGCTGCGCCCACGATCAGCGAAGGCTTGGCCTCCGGCAGAAGCACCTTGCAGATTACCTGGAAAGGGCTGGCTCCCATAGAAAGCGACGCCTCAATCAGTCCCTTATCCACCTCACGGAGTGAGGATTCCACCATACGCGCGATAAACGGCGCAGCCGCCATAACCAGCGGCACAATGGTCGCATTGGAGCCAATGGTGGTACCGGTAATGAAGCGTGTGATCGGGATAACCGCGATCAGCAGGATCAAAAACGGAATGGAACGGGTAATATTAACAATAATGTCTAAAATTTTATGGACAATGGGCAGAGGCTTAACCCCATCCTTGTCACAGGCCACCAAAATAACCCCCATCGGGATTCCCAGCACATAGGAAATCAGGGTAGATGCCAAAGTCATGTACAGGGTTTGAAGCAGGCCCCACCAGATCATATTAATCATTGTGCTATCCCACATAGTCCGGCACCTCCTCCACAGTCAATCCATTGGATCTCAGATAATTCAGCACCTTGCTGGCGGTTGTGCTGTCCTCAGGCAGCTGGATGACCATCTGTCCGCGGGCAATGCCGTCGATATTTTTCATGTCCGCATACATAATGTTGACCAGCGCCTTACATTCCAGAATCATCCGGGCTATTACCGGATCGTAGGACGAGCTTCCGTCAAAGACGATGCGGCAGCAGTTCTTGCCGACGTGGCCAGTGAGGTTTTCACCGTCCGGGAAAATCATTCTCCTGGCAATGGCAGTTTTTGGATTGGTGAATATTTCCTCCACACTGCCCTGCTCGGCAATATGGCTCTTATCAATAATGGCCACATGGCTGCATATTTCCTCCACCACGCTCATCTCATGGGTGATCACCACAATGGTGATGCCCAGACGCTTGTTTATATCCTTTAAAAGTGTGAGGATCGACCGTGTGGTGGTGGGGTCAAGAGCTGAGGTGGCTTCGTCACACAGCAGCACCTTCGGGTTGTTGGCCAGCGCACGCGCGATGGCAACACGCTGCTTCTGCCCGCCGGACAGCTGGGAAGGATAAGACTGCGCCCGGTCGCTGAGGCCGACGAGCTCTAAAAGCTCTGCCGCGCGCCCCTTGGCCTTGGACTTGTCATACCCCGCGATTTCAAGTGCAAATAAAATATTCTTTTCGGCAGTCCGCTGTTCCAAAAGGTTGAACTGCTGAAAGATCATCCCCATGGAATAACGTACTTTCCGAAGATCCTTTTCCGATATTTCCGAAATATCCTCACCGTCCACTAAAACGCTGCCCTCGGTTGGTTTCTCCAGCAGGTTCATACAGCGCACAAGCGTGCTTTTTCCAGCGCCGCTCATGCCGATGATGCCAAATATATCGCCTTTATGAATGGTAATATTAATATCATCCAAAGCCTTCACATCGCCACTTTTTGTATGGAAGGTTTTCCCCAAAGACCGTATCTCAATGATGGGCTGCGCCTGTTTGTTTATTGGTGTTTCCATTTCTACCTCCTCTCAAAAAGCTTGATTTTTCAAATATCATTTCGTACTCTTCCATATGGTATTGAAAGGATACACTTTTACAATTATATTCTAGATTTAAAGCCTTTGTCAAGGTATACAGCGTTCAAGTGCAAAACCTGCAATATTCATATAAATTTATTCATATATGTTTTATATGTTTTTATTATAAAGATTCTTTTCACTTTTGTCAATACTTTTGAAAAATATTCGTTCATGCCTTTTGTTCTGCGTTGAATCCCTGATTTTAAAGTGCTATAATGAGCTTTAAAAGGAATACTATTTTATGGCTATCAATTAGGAGTGAATTAAAATGATGTTTAAATTACCTGAATATATCCCACCTGACTTTCACACAGAGCATTTTGCCGGTTCTCCGGACGTTCATACCGAGCCCGCCCCCATGGACGGCGTCGTTCCAGAAAATTTTTACGCAACCTCCATTTTTCCTGAATATTTCAAGATCAACGGCCACTGGATTCTGATCCGTGAAAGCCGAATGGACTGTGTTGTCGTCATTGAGGACGGACTTCCCCACGCGGTCGAATTCCGAAACGTCAAAAAAGGCGACGCGGTTGTCATCGGCCGCAGCGACAACGGCGAAACCGGCGTCTATGTCCACCAAAATGCCTTTAACCGGAATTTCCAGGACAATACGGACAATTTTGCCTTTCGGATGAACAATTCCAGAGAGA
Organism: Eubacterium callanderi; assembly: GCF_900142645.1. Classification (GTDB taxonomy): domain Bacteria; phylum Bacillota; class Clostridia; order Eubacteriales; family Eubacteriaceae; genus Eubacterium; species Eubacterium callanderi. The sequence goes on along the minus strand of NZ_FRBP01000009.1, from coordinate 204,955 downwards.
CGGCTTTTTCCAGCGATTATGACCGGCTTTACGACCTGCTGCGCTACGAAAAAGACCATGGCTACGTGGTCTGGGTGCTTGGACCGGCAGTCGCCTTCGACTACGATTCCCGAAACGCCATGTCATCGCTCATAAAATCCGGTTACGTCGACGCTCTTTTTGCCGGAAATGCCCTGGCAACCCACGATCTGGAAGCAAGCTTTTTTCATACCGCTCTGGGGCAGGACATTTATTCAAAATGCAGCTGTAAAAACGGCCATTACCATCATATCGAAACCATTAACCGTGCCCGCTCCTCCGGATCGCTTAAAAACCTGATCCATGACTATAACATCCGCGACGGCATTGTTCACGCCTGTCTGAAAAAGGACATTCCCCTGGTACTGGCCGGCTCGATCCGTGACGACGGCCCTCTGCCTGGCGTCTATTCCGATGTCTATGAGGCCCAGGACGCCATGCGGGCTTATACGCGCAGGGCGACCACCGTCATCTGTCTCGCAACCCAGCTTCACACCATCGCGACCGGCAATATGACACCCTCTTACCAGCTGGTGGGCGGCGTGGTCCGGCCTGTCTACTTCTACACCGTTGACATCTCTGAATTTGTGGTTAACAAGCTTAAAGACCGGGGCAGTCTGAGCAGCGAATCTTTTATCACCAATATCCAGGATTTTGTCGTGAATCTGGAGCGCCATCTGCTCGGCAACGGATAAACTGTTTGCCACCCGGGCAGATATCGTATATAATTTTATTTAGAAAACAATTATCTGGAGGATACTATGGGTTACAAAGAAGACTTTATCGATTTTATGGTGCGCTCCGGCGTTTTGACCTTTGGCGATTTCGTGACCAAGAGCGGCCGTAAAACACCTTATTTCATCAATACCGGCAACTATAAAACCGCCGAACAGATTTCAAAGCTGGGCGAATACTACGCAGCCTGCATCAAAGAAAACATCGGGGAGATGGATTTTATGTACGGCCCTGCCTACAAGGGTATTCCGCTCGTTATCACCTCCGCGGTTTCCCTTTACAGGGACCACGGCGTCAACATTCCCTACTGCTTTAACCGCAAGGAAGCCAAGGACCACGGTGAAGGCGGCAGCATTATCGGCTACAAGCCCCAGGATGGCGATAAGGCCATCATCATTGAGGATGTTATCACTGCCGGCTCCTCTGTCCGCGAGAGCGTTCCGCTGCTCAAGGGCCTTGCTGATGTCGACATCACCGCCCTGATCATTTCGGTCGACCGGATGGAAAAGGGCAATAATGACAAAAGCGCCATCCAGGAAGTTGAAGAAGATTTTGGCATTATCACTTACCCGATTGTAACGGTACGGGATATCATCGCTCATCTCTACAATTATGAAATTGACGGAAAAATCGTGATCGACGACGAAATGAAAAAGCGTATGGAAGATCATCTTGATAAAAACGGTATTTAACCCCCAAAAGCTCCGGAAACCTCCGGAGCTTTTATTATACCGTTCATTAAATTCATATTAAATCCCCCGAAAGTCACTTTTTCTAAAATCATATTGCTTTCGCTCACATAAGATGCTACAATGGATTTAATTAGAGATATTCTAAAATATAGGAAAGGAGAAATCACATGTCCGATAGTATTTATTACTCTTCAACCGATGCGGGTGTTGCTGCTATTATTTTATCTTTTTTGGCCGCTTACTTCGTGATCATTTTAGTTATTGGTATCGTCTGCTATGTTTTTAACTCACTCAGCTTATACCAGATGGCCAAAAATCGCGGTATTGACAGCCCCTGGCTGGCCTGGATTCCCATCGCCAAGACTTACCTGATGGGTAAAATCATCAACGAAAAGGTCGCCTTTGGTTCATGGGTCATTCCATACGCCCATGTATTCCTGCCGCTGCTGCCATTTGCGAGCGGGCTGCTTTCCATGATTCCCTTCATTGGCTGGCTGTTCCCCATTGCCTATGCCGTTTATTATTACGGCGCATTATACCGTCTCTACCGCATGTATAAACCGGAAAACGCTGTTTTATTCCTGGTGCTCAGCATTATTTTTGCGATTACCCAGCCGTTTTTCCTGTTCTCCATGCGCAACAATCAGGAAGAAGAATATCTGGCGTAAACCAGACGCTCAATTCCTATTTACAAAAAAACGTCCCCGCCGGGACGTTTTTTTATGCCTGCTGTGCTGAGCGCATATTTCTCCAGGCTCCAAAGGTATAAACTCCCGGAATGATCAGCCCTGCCACCAGGGTAAGGATCATATCCGCTGTAAAGCCGGTCCGCAGACTGCCGTAAATGACAGAGCCCGCCTGAAACACAATAATGACGATGCCCAGAATGAAGCACAGCGCACCCTTTTCCGCTTTTTTAGAAAAAGCGATGCCCAAAATTCCCACCACAAGCTCAAAAACACAGATCACTGTGCTCACCATCAGTTTAACTGATAGATCTCTGATGGTAACGCCCATAATCTTCTCCATATCCGCCGCCATGGACGGATCCATGTTATTATAGCCAATGATGCCGGAAACGGCGATAACAGCGCCAAAAACGCCTATGACGGCCATTAAAATCCCGCCAACCTTTAAAACTTTTCTTCCTGCTGCTTCCATAGCTGCCACCTCCATACTTTTCCTGACCAATTGTAGCACATTTTTTTTAAAATCACATTATATTTTTATTCTCCAGTGTTATTTTTTTTATAAACCGGGTATATTTTTAAATAATAATTATTCTAAAATATTATTTTCGTATATAAATTTAAATTAAAAGGAGAATACATTATGTCAAAAGATTTTTACAGTGCGATTTTAAACCGCCGCAGTTTCTATGCCATCAGCAAAAAAAGCCCGATCTCCGACAATAAAATCGAAGAAGTGATTGGCCACGCCATCAAGCACACACCCTCTGCCTTTAACAGCCAGAGCTCAAAAGTTGTTTTACTCTTTGGCGAACAGCACGACAAGCTCTGGGATATTGTGATGGAGACACTCCGTCAGAAGGTGCCTGCAAACAAATTCCAACCGACCGAGGACAAGGTTAACAGCTTTAAAGCCGGCCACGGAACGGTCCTTTACTTTATTGACGATACCGTTACAGACAGTCTGGTAGAGCAATTTCCACTGTACGCAGATAACTTCCCGGTGTGGGCAGAGCAGGCTAATGGTATGCTTCAGTTCTCAATATGGAATTCCCTTGAAATTGAAGGCCTGGGCGCAAACCTTCAGCACTACAACCCTCTTATCGACGAAGCTGTCAAAAAAGAGTGGAAGCTTCCTGATTCCTGGCGTTTAAGAGCACAGATGCCTTTTGGTGAACCCACTGCCATGCCTGGCGATAAGGATTTCCAACCTCTATCAGAACGCTTAAAAGTTTTCTACTAAAATATATTTGTTGCTGATGCAACAGAATTCCTCCAAAAAATATGCTATACTACAGTCAACACCTGAATTGGAGGAATAATGATGATACGTAAAATCATTAAAATTGATAAAGAAAAATGCAACGGCTGCGGCCTGTGTGTAGACGCCTGTCACGAAGGAGCCATCGGTCTGGTTGACGGTGTCGCCACACTGTTAAGGGATGATTACTGTGACGGTCTGGGGGATTGTCTGCCAGTATGTCCCGAAGACGCCATTCACTTTGAGGAGCGTGAGGCTGCCGCCTATGATGAAGCCGCTGTTCAAGCTAAAATGGAAGCTGAAGAGGTTCAGCCTAAGACACTGGCCTGCGGCTGTCCGGGAACGACCTCCCGCAAAATTGAGCATCACTCGAAAACGGAGGCCTGCAGCCACAGTGCTGCCCCTGCCCAGTCCCGCCTAAACCAGTGGCCGGTACAGATCAAGCTGGTGCCGCCCAAGGCACCGTATTTTAACAATGCCGACCTGCTCATCGCTGCTGACTGCACCGCTTACGCCTACGGTGATTTCCACAATGAATTCATCAAAAACCGGATCACCCTCATCGGCTGTCCAAAACTCGACGATGCAGACTACGCCGACAAGCTGACGGATATTCTGGCCAATAACGATATCCGGTCGCTGACCGTTGTAAGAATGGAAGTGCCATGCTGCGGTGGCATTGTCAATGCTGTTAAAACCGCTTTAAAAAACAGCGGTAAGATGATCCCATGGTCGGTCACAACGGTATCGACGGATGGCAAAATTTTAGATATTTAATATGAAAAATAACCCGGCCCGTATCGTGACGATACGGGCCGGGTTTATTTGTTCTCTAAATAAAAAAAGCAACTGTTTCACAGCTGCTCTATCTTCTAAAATGGTGACCCATGGGCGACTGCAATTACTCCGCAATTGCCTGCCTCATCCTCTGCTGCCGCGTCGTCTTCGACAACGCTCACTTTTCAAACGCAGTGCGTTTGAATGCCTCCGGCACCAGTTCACGCCCTCTTAGCGTTCAAGCCGCCTGGGTTATTCTCTAAATAAAAAAAGGCAACTGTTTCACAGCTGCTTTATCTTCTAAAATGGTGACCCATGGGCGACTTGAACGCCCGACACCCTGATTAAAAGTCAGATGCTCTACCAACTGAGCTAATGGGTCATAGATTATATTCTTTTTCTTCCACTTCGCAAGGATGCTTGTCTTATGTTGAAATTGCTCCGCAATTCCATTGAGAGCGTTACTCGCGCCTGCTCGTAACTTGCAACTTCGCTAATGGGTCATAGACTATCTTTTTTTAAAAACTTTTCCAGCTTGTTATAACAAAGTGGCAGGGGTAGCAGGACTCGAACCTACGCATGCCAGAGTCAAAGTCTGGTGCCTTACCGACTTGGCTATACCCCTGTAAAAAATGGGGTGGACGAAGGGACTCGAACCCTCGACAACCAGAACCACAATCTGGCGCTCTACCAACTGAACTACGTCCACCAAGTTTAAAGGAAAAGATATGGCGCGCCAACAGGGATTCGAACCCCGGGCACACGGCTTAGAAGGCCGTTGCTCTATCCAACTGAGCTATTGGCGCAATTTTGCATAAATGGAGCGGGTGAAGGGAATCGGACCCTCGCGACTGGCTTGGAAGGCCAGGGCTCTACCACTGAGCTACACCCGCATACTTTAAAAAACTGTTTTGTTAATGAAAATTGCTGTCGTCCGCATTGGCTGAAAAGTGTTGATATCGCCTTGTTCACAGCACTTTCTCGCTGAGGACAAGTGTTAGTATACTGCAAAAAAAGACGAATGTCAACACTTTTTTCACAAAAACGCGTGAAAATATATGATTTTTTACAGAGTTCGGTTTTCCTCTGACATAAGCGGAATAATCTCACCACTGACACTTTCATTTTCAATGGTCAGAATGCCAAAGGTTTTTTCTTTGCCAAAATGAGGAAGGGATACACTGCCTGGATTCATCATTAAAAGGCCGTCATCCTGGTCGATCATCGGGATATGGGTGTGGCCGAAAAGCACAATATCCGCGTTTTCCTCCAGCGCTTTATAGCGCAAGGTGCTATACTCATTTTTGACGTGGAGGGTGTGGCCGTGGCAGGCCAGGATCACCTTGCCGCCAAGCTCGGTTTTGATAAAAAGATGCCCCTCCTGGGAATAGACATCCATATTGCCCTTGGCCGCAAATACCGGCACCGATGTCCAATGTTTGATCTGCAGGGCGTCGTCCACATAATCGCCCATATGAAAAATCGCCTCTACTCTGCCCATCTGGCTGACCGCGCGTTCCAGGTCCCCCAGATTGCCGTGGCTGTCGCTGACTAATCCGATCCGCATGTTCCCTTCTCCTTTCTGCTACTGGTATTTCTCTAAAATCTGTTTTGCGCGCGCTACAGCTCTGGCACGGTGGCTGACAGCATTCTTTTCTTCTGGCGCCATCTGCGCGTAGCTTTTGCCTGTCTCTTCCACAATAAAAAGCGGGTCATAACCAAAGCCCTCATCCCCCATAAAATCATAGGCGATCCTGCCTCTGACAGTCCCCCGGACAGTCAGCTCCTGGCCATCGGGTAAAATCATGGCGATCACACTGACAAATTCGGCGCCGCGTTTTTCCTCAGGCACATCTTTCATGGCATTTAAAAGCTTTTCGTTGTTATCACGGTAACTCACATCCTCCCCGGCATAGCGGGCAGAATAGATCCCCGGCGCGCCGTCCAGCGCGTCCACAGACAGTCCGGAGTCATCCCCCATAATGATCATCTCAGCGTCCTTCACAAAAGGCTGAATGGCTCTTACCTTAATCAGGGCATTGTCCTCAAAGGTCTCGCCGTCCTCGATGATCTGAGTGTCGATACCCATATCCTTCATGGTCTTAACTTCAAATTTATGATCCAGCATGGCCTTGATTTCGCGGGCCTTGTCTTTGTTTCCGGTTGCAAGCACTATGGTTTTCATCACAATCCCTTTCCGGGCGCTTAGAGTGTCCCCAGCGCCTCTTTCTGAATGTTAATCAATTGATACACACCGTCTTCTCCCAAAGCCAGAAGCTTCTGGAATTCATCCCGTGTAAAGGGGCGTTCCTCTCCAGTTCCCTGGATTTCCACGATTTCGCCTTCGTCGGTCATGACAATGTTCATATCAACCTCTGCGGTAGAGTCCTCCTCATAGCAGAGATCCATAATGGGCTCGTTCTGGTTGATGCCGACACTGGTGGCCGCCACGTAGCCGTTAATGGGCCACTCATCAATAATTTCTTCCTCCATGAGCCAGGTGACTGCGTCATAAAGCGCCACAAAGGCACCGGTGATGGACGCGGTGCGGGTGCCGCCGTCGGCCTGGATCACATCGCAGTCAATCCATATTGTCCGTTCTCCAAGCTTTTCCATGTCAATCACAGAACGCAGGCTCCGGCCAATCAAACGCTGGATTTCAACGGTTCTGCCGTCAATTTTACCGCGGCTGCGGTCCCTTCCCTTCCGGGAGCCGGTGGAGCTTGGAAGCATTTCGTATTCGGCGGTAACCCAGCCCTTTTTTTCACCTCTTAAAAAGGGTGGTACCTTATCTTCCACCATGGCCGTGCAGATGACCTTTGTATTTCCCACCTCAATGAGCACAGCGCCCTGGGCGTTTCTCGTAAAATGCCGGGTGATGCTCACCGGTCTCAGGCACTCGTTGCTTCTTCCGTCAATTCGATTCAAAATTTTCTCCTTCTTTTAATCACAACAACGGACGATCATGAGACCGCCCGTTGCTTTCAGTTGTCTATTCAGCTCTCTAATTTTCTGGCGACCAGCTCACGGATGATCTTGTTGGCAACCTGCGGGTTTGCCTGGCCCTTGGTGGCCTTCATGACCTGTCCGGTCAGGAAGCCGTAGGCCTTTTGGTTGCCGGCTCCGATATCCTCAATGGATTTGGGGTTGTCTTCGATAATCTGGGCGATAATGCCTTCCAGCTCGCTGGTATCGCTCATCTGGGCCCAGTTGTTTTCTTCTACAATGGCCTTGGGGTTCTTGTCCTCTTCAAACATCTTTACCAGAACCTTTTTGCCGATGGTCCCACTGATGGTGCCGTCCTTGATAAGCTTAAGCAGCTCAGCCAGTTCGGCCGGGGTAAAGGGGATATTTTCCATTGACAGCTCTTTTTCCTTGAGCATGGCCGGGATATCCACCATCAGCCAGTTGGAAATCTGCTTGGGTTCATCGTACAGCGCAACGGTTTCCTCGAAAAATTTCGCGGTGACCTTGGAGGCCGTCAGAACACCGGCGTCGTAATCCGGCAGCTTGTACTCTGCCACATAGCGGGCACGCTTGGCTTCCGGCAGCTCGGGCAGACCAGATTTGATCTGGTCAATGGTTTCATCGGTAATGACAATGGGCACCAGGTCTGGTTCCGGGAAATAGCGGTAATCGTGGGCTTCTTCCTTACTTCTCATGGAGGAGCTGACGCCCTTGACGTCGTCCCACTTGCGGGTTTCCTGGATAATGCGGTGTCCTTTTTTGAGCTCGATGATCTGGCGTTTGCTCTCGTACTGAACCGCACGCACTAAAGCCCTGAAGGAGTTCAGGTTCTTCATTTCTGTACGGGTTCCCAGCACATCGCTGCCCTTTTCCTTGACAGAGAGGTTAACGTCGAAGCGGATAGAGCCCTCTTCCATTTTACAGTCCGAAACGCCCACATATTCGAGAATATTACGGATTTTTTCCGCAAAAACGCGGGCTTCCTCCGCACCGCGGATATCCGGCTCTGTGACGATCTCGATGAGGGGCACACCACAGCGGTTCACATCGACCAGGGTGCCGTCTGCGGATTCATGGAGCAGCTTGCCGGCGTCTTCCTCAATATGGATACGGGTAATGCCGATTTCCTTTTTTTCGCCTTCCACTTCAATATCCACAACCCCGCCGGTACAGATGGGCAGATCAAACTGAGAGGTCTGATAGGCCTTTGGCAGGTCAGGGTAAAAATAATTTTTACGATCCATTTTGCTGAAATTCGCAATATGGCAGTTCAGGGCCAGTCCGGCTCTCGCGGCATACTCAACCACCTTTTCGTTGAGCACTGGCAGCACGCCGGGCATCCCAAGACATACCGGGCAGGCATGTGTATTTTCATCTGCACCGAACGTGGTAGAGCAGGAGCAGAAAATTTTAGACTTTGTTGCTAACTCGGCATGGATTTCCATCCCGATGACAATATCGTATTCCATCTTTATTCCTCCTTTACCTATACAAGCTTTGGCTTCTGGTCTTTAAACGCGGTTTCACGTTCAAAGGCGTAAGCTGCCTGCAGAATTTTTTCTTCGCTCAGTACCGGACCCAGCAGCTGCATGCCGATGGGCATACCATCGTTGTCAAAGCCACAGGGAATTGAAATCCCCGGAATACCGGCGATGTTCACCGGAACGGTGTAGATATCGGTCAGGTACATTTCCAGCGGGTTACCGGTCTTTTCGCCGATACCAAAGGCCGTTTTGGCAGTGGTCGGTGTCAGCAGGACATCGCAGGAATCAAAAACATTCTTAAAGTCATCCATGATCAGGGTACGAACCTGCATGGCTTTCTTATAATAGGCGTCATAATAACCGGAACTTAAGGCATAGGTTCCCAGCATAATACGGCGTTTAACCTCGTCGCCAAAGCCCTGGGTTCTGGTTTTACGGTACATATCGACCAGGTCTGCGTATTCCTCGGCGCGGACACCGTAGCGGATACCGTCGTAACGGGCCAGGTTGGAGCTGGCTTCTGCGGAGGAGATCAGGTAATAAGCGGACAGGGCGTAGTCCAGATACTCAAAGGAGACATCCACGATTTCTGCTCCCATGGCCCGGTAGGTGTCAATGGCGCTGTCAATGGCTGCGCGCACCTCTGGCTGAAGGCCTTCGCCCATAAATGCCTGGGCCACACCAATCTTCATGCCCTTGGCGCCTTCCTTCAGGTTCTGTGTATAATCCTTTTTATCTACCTTGAGCGAAGTTGAATCCTTGGGGTCATGGCCCGCGATGGCGCTTAACACGATGGCGCAGTCCTCAACATCCTTGGTAAAGGGGCCGATCTGGTCTAAGGAAGACGCAAAAGCCACCAGGCCATAACGGGAAACCAGTCCGTAGGTCGGCTTCATACCGACCACGCCGCAGAAGGCAGCGGGCTGGCGGATCGATCCGCCTGTATCGGAGCCCAGTGAGTAGTAAGCCATATCGGAGGCCACTACCACTGCAGAGCCGCCGCTGGAGCCGCCGGGCACGCGTGTGAGATCCCACGGGTTTTTTGTGACCTTGAAGGCGGAGTTTTCTGTGGAGGAGCCCATGGCAAATTCATCCATGTTGGCCTTTCCGAGGAGAATCCCCTTCTGGGCCAGCAGACGGTCATAGACCTCTGAGTTGTAAGGCGGCACAAAATCGCCCAGAATTTTGGACGCGCAGGTTGTCTGAATACCGTCGGTGCACATGTTGTCCTTTAAGGCGTAGGGGATGCCCTCAAGCACATCCTTCCTGCCTTCTTTGGCGATGAGCCCGTCCAGCTCCTCAGCCTCTTTCATGGCGGTCTCGGTCGTCAGGCAGAGATAGCCGTCAACCTTATCCTCTACCGCGTCAATACGGTCCACCGCTGCCTGGGTGACCTCTTTGACAGATACTTCTTTCTTTTCAATAAGCCCATTGATCTCATGGACAGTCAGTTGTGATAATTCCAATTCGATCCTCCTATTCCAGAACTCTCGGCACTTTAAAGCAGCCGGCTTCTGATTCCGGCGCGTTGGCCAGGACTTTTTCAATTGGCAGTGAAGGCTTCACTTCATCTTTTCTAAAAACGTTCTGAACCGGCAGAATATGCTCTGTCGGCTTTACGTCTGATGTATCTAATTTATTCAAAGTCGCCGCGTAATCAAGGACTGCGCCCAGCTCATCCGCCAGACGGTCCGTTTCCGTTTCGGTGAATTCAAGGCGGGCCAGATCCGCAACATAGGTAACTTCTTCTCTGGTAATACTCATGATTTCATTCCTTTCGGGTAAATTTTTCTCATTATATCATTATAATTCAAAACCCTTTAAATGTAAATTATTTTCAGTAAAATTCAACCCGTATCGTGGCGATACGGGTTGGCGCTCTCTTGACAGCGCGAAGCTTTTCACATATAATCACATATGAACAATTATTCATACAATAATCTCAGCGAGGTCGCTATGAACATTATAAAATACATGGGCACACAGTTTTCAAACCCAAGGGGGCTTGGCGGTCATTTCTCCACCTTTCTGATGAACCGGCTTAACACACTCCAGTACAAAAGCATTGAGGCTGTCCTCAGGCAGATAACTCCTGAGAGAAGCCTCGATATTGGCTTTGGAAACGGCCATCTCCTGCGTCGGTTTGCCAAGGGCCTTCCCGGCCAGTTCTACGGAATTGAGACCTCTGATGACATGCTGGAGCTTGCCATCCGAAAAAGCGAAGCACTCATCGCGCAGGGCCGTCTGGCCCTTGGGCCGGGAAACGCCCTTCAGCTTCCCTTTCCCCCCGATTTTTTTGATTTTGCCTATACGGTGAACACGGTCTATTTCTGGGAGGACCCCTTAAAGGGCTACCTGGAAATTTACCGTGTGCTGAAGCCCGGCGCTGTCTTTGCCAACGCTTTTTACACAAAGGCCTGGCTGGACCGGCTGCCCATTACCCGCCAGGGCTTTATGAAATACACGGCCGCCGACCTGGCCCGCATGGCCGAAATCGCCGGATTTGAGAATCTCAGGCTGATCGAAATCCTGAAAAACAATATTTACTGCCTTGTGGCCGCCAAACCAGTGGATTAATCTAAAAACCAAGGGGTATCGTGACGATACCCCTTGGTTTTATTTTTATTCCAAGCCGACCATTTTTTTAAAGGTTTCCTCGTCAATGACCGGCACGTCCAGGCTCATGGCTTTCTCAGCCTTTGAGCCGGGGTTCTCGCCGGCCAGCACATAATCGGTTTTTTTACTGACTGAGCCGGACACCTTGGCGCCGTGGCTCTCCAGGATCTCCTTGGCCTCACGGCGGCCCATGGTGGGCAGTGTGCCGGTCAGGACAAAGGTCTTACCCGCGAGCTCTGCTGTTGCCCTGGCGGTATTTTCCGTCATGTTGACACCAGCCTCGCGCAGGCCGTCCACAATGCGGCGGTTGGCGTCGGTCTTGAAAAAGTCCACAATTTCCACAGCCATTTTGCCGCCGATGTCATAAATCTCTGTCAGCTCCTCCTCGGAGGCTTCCATAAGGGCGTCCATGCTGCCGAAGTGGGAGGCCAGTATTTTAGCCCCATTAGCTCCTACCAGCGGAATTCCAAGGGCAAAAACCACTTTGGAGAGGGGCCTGCTCTTAGAGTCCTCTATGGCGTTTATGAGGTTATCCACAGATTTTTCACCCATTTTTTCAAGTCCGGTCAGATCCTCACGACGGTCCGAAACATGGTAGATATCCACAATGGTGTGGATCAATTCGTTATCCAGCAGCTGTCGCACCACCGCGGGGCCCATGCCGTCGATGTTCATGGCATCTCTGGAGGCAAAGTGCACAATCTTGCGGAATACCTGGGCCGGACAGTCCATATTCAGACACTTGGTCACAGCCTCGCCGGGCACCCGGTAGGTTTCGGAGCCGCAGACCGGGCAATGGGCAGGCATGGTGAAAACAACCTCTGCGCCAGTGCGGTCCTCTGGGATGGAGTGGTCCACCTCAGGGATAACATCCCCGGCCTTCTGGATGACAACCCTGTCGCCGATCCGGATATCCTTGTCGATGATGTAGTCCTCGTTATGGAGGGTCGCCCGGGAAATAACGGAGCCGGCCAGCAGCACAGGCTCAAGCTCTGCCACAGGCGTCAGGGCGCCGGTACGGCCCACCTGCACGGTAATATCCCGCACAGTGGTCACTGTCTGCTCAGGCGAGAACTTGTAGGCAATGGCCCAACGCGGCGACTTAGAGGTGTCCCCCAGCCGCTCCCGCTCCGCCAGGTTATTGACCTTGATGACCATGCCGTCAATCTCATAGGGCAGGGCCTCTCTTCCGCCATGTTCCATCTCCTCAATGTAGGTGATGATGTCCTCCATATCCTTGTAAAGCTTCACCTCACTGGTTTTAAAACCGCAGTGTGTGAGGAAATCAAAGCTTTCCTTATGGGTCTCGAAGGACCGGTTCTCGCAGTATTCCAGGTTAAATACAAAGATGTCCAGAGGCCTTTCGGCCGCCAGTTTAGGGTCAAGCTGACGGATAGAGCCTGCGGCGGCGTTTCTTGGATTGGCGAACAGGGGCTCACCCTGTTCCTCCCGCGCAGCGTTCAGCTCCTCAAAGTCCTCCTTATAGATCAGCACCTCCCCACGGACCTCCAGGGTCATGGGTTCTGTGAGACGCAGAGGAATGGTCTTGACCGTTTTCAGATTCTGGGTGACATTTTCGCCGGTCACACCGTCGCCGCGGGTAGAGCCGCGGACCAGCAGTCCATTTTCGTAGTCTAACACGACGGTCAGGCCATCGAATTTATGCTCGACACAGTACGCCACATCGGGGCAGACCTTGCGGATACGGGTATCAAAATCCCTCAGGTCCCCGGCGTTAAAGGCGTTGCTGAGGCTGAGCTTGGGCGTGGTGTAGTGAACCTTCTCAAAGGCCTCTGACGGCGCGCCGCCCACACGCTGGCTGGGTGAGTCAGAAGTCAGGAACTGTGGATAGGCTGTCTCCAGACTGATGAGCTCCTGCATCATGCGGTCATACGCATAGTCTGGTATGACAGGCGCGTCCTTATCGTAATACCGGACATTGTTCTCTTCAATTTGTTTTTTAAGCTGGCTGATTTTGGCCTCAGCCTGTTTTAGTTCTTCATTCATAAGTGATTGTCCTCAACGCAAAATTTAGACCTAGGCTTTTGTTACATAAGATGGGTCCAGTTTCTTTATACCCACTCCTGGGAATGCGATTGACACCTGATTCGGTTTTACCTCGACAATGGTGCCGATGCCAAATTTTTTATGCTTGACCTTATCGCTGAGATTAAAGGCGCCGGAGCTTTCCTCCTTGGCCTTTTTAGGCGCTGCAGATTTATAAACATTGGGTTTATGCTGCAAATGGTCGGAAAAGCTGTAGGTCTTTTTCTCCACCGAGGCTTCCTCGACAATCTCGTTGCGCTCGTATTTCTGGACATTCAATTCCAGGCATTCCGGAGGCAGCTCCTTCAGGAAGCGGGACTGCATCTGAGGCTGGCGGCGTCCGTAAACGGTGCGTTCTGCCGCCCATGACATATACAGCCGCTCCTTGGCGCGGGTGATGCCCACATAACAGATACGGCGTTCTTCCTCCATTTCCTCTGGGTTGTCCATGGAACGGCCGTGGGGGAATATCCCCTCCTCCACGCCGGGCAGAAAGACCACTGGAAACTCAAGCCCCTTGGCGTTGTGCAGGGTCATGAGCAGGATCTTCCCTTCCTCGCTGTCATACTTGTCGGTTTCTGCTGTCAGGGCCACGGTTTCCAGGTAGGCGGTCAGGCTCTTGTCATCGCTGTTCTTTTCAAATTCCACGGCCGAGGAGATCAGCTCCTCAAGGTTTTCGATACGGCTCTCGCTGTGGTCCAGCTTGCCGAGCTCCAGCATCTCAAGATAGCCGGTATCCTTGATGACATGGTCGATGAGCTCGCTGACCGAATCGGTTTCGCAGCGGTCCCGCAGCTCCTCCATGACCGCGGCGAACTCGCGGACCTTGTTGCGCACACTGGAGCTGAGCTCTGGCACTTCCTCGCAGTGGTAAAAAGTTTCCATGAGGCTCCAGCCCTTGAACTCGGCAAATTCCCGAATTTTTTCCAGGGTGGCTGTGCCGATCCCGCGCTTGGGTACGTTCACGATGCGCATAAAGCCGATATTGTCCAGGGGATTGATGAGCACATGGAGGTAGGAAATAATATCCTTGATTTCCATACGTGAGTAAAAGCCTGTGCCTCCGATGAGCTGGTAAGGCATGCCCTCGCGCATGAAAGCCTCTTCAAAGAGACGGGACTGGGCATTGGTGCGGTAGAGCACCGCAAAGTCGCCGTAGGTATAGCCTTTATCAGCCCTCAGGTTCTCGATTTCCTGAGCTACAAAGCGGGCCTCGTCATAGCCCTGGTTAAAGGATGAGACGACGATCTTATCCTCCCCGGGATTTCGGGTCCAGAGGTTTTTATCCTTACGGCCAGTATTGTTGGCGATCACCTTGTTGGCACAGTCCAGGATCACGCTGGTGGAACGGTAATTTTCTTCCAGCTTGACAACCTTGGCGTCAGGATAGTCCTTTTCAAAGTCGAGGATATTGTTAATATCTGCCCCGCGCCACATGTAGATACTCTGGTCGTCGTCCCCGCACACACACAGGTTGCGGTGTTTCGCGGCCAGCAGGTTAACCAGCTCGTACTGGCTGTGGTTCGTATCCTGGTACTCATCGACCAGAATGTACTTAAACCGGTTCTGGTACTGCTCCAGAATTTCGGGAAAGCCCTTAAACAGCACCAGCGTGTTGTAGATGAGGTCATCGAAGTCCATGGCGTTGTTCTTTTTCAGGGTGTCCTGGTACAGGCGGTAGTACTGGGCCACCTTCTCTGCCCGGAACTCGCCGGGGTTGTTCTTCAGGTAATCCTCCGGCGTCCAGAAATTATTCTTGGCTGTGGAGATCTGGCCCGATACATACTGGAATGGAAACATCTTATCGTTAAAATCCAGCTCCTTGATCAGGGTTTTGTAGAGGCGCTTCTGGTCGTCGGTATCATAGATGACAAAGTTGTCTTCATAGCCCAGCCACTGGCTGTGGATACGCATGATGCGGGCGCACATGGCGTGGAAGGTATACATCCAGATGCGGTCGCTCTCCTCCACATTCATGGCGGCGATACGCTCGCGCATTTCGCCCGCTGCTTTATTGGTAAAGGTAATGGCCAGGATCTGTGACGGCCAGGCCTTTTTACTCTCGATAATATAAGCGATTCTGTGGATAATGGTCCGGGTTTTCCCGGAGCCGGCACCGGCCAGAATCAGAACCGGCCCTTCGGTCGTTGCTGCTGCTTCCCTCTGCTGTTCATTCAGTCCGTCTAATAAACTCATTGTTCCTCCGCTTGTTCTCTCTAAAACAAAATATCGCCGTAGTAGATGCTCTTTAAAACCTTGTCCATTTCCTCTCGGGTCATCGGCACCGGATTACGGGCGGTCGAGCCCTTCATGGAATTGTCCAGAAGGCTCTCGTAATGGGCGTTGAAGTCCTCCTCGCTGATCCCCATCTCCCTGAAGGTTTTAGGAACGCCAAACTGGGCGTTAAAGCCCTCGATGGTCTTTATAATATCGGCTCCGATCATTCTTGACAGCTCATCCAGATCTGCCTTGACGGCCTCATCCCGCGCGTTGTACTTGAGAACATAGGGCAGGGCCACTGCGTTGAGCAGGCCGTGGCTTGTGCCAAAGCGTCCGCCGAAGGCATGGGCAATACCGTGGTCCATCCCCAGGCCGGAGTTCTGGAAGGCCAGACCGGCCAGGCACTGGAAGTTGTGTACCTTCTGGCGGTTTTCCACATCGCCCTTTTCGTAGGAGAGGGGCAGGTACGCGCACAGCCCCTCCACTGCGCCCTTGGACATGAACTTGCAGAAATCGTCGTTGTTCTTGTTAATGTAGCTCTCGACCGCGTGGGTCAGGGCATCCATACCGGTTTCTACCATGACGTGTTTTGGCATGGACAGGGTCAGGCTGCCGTCGAGGATGGCGATGTCGGGGATAAACGCCGTGGTCTTCAGGCCCACCTTAATATTTTCCTCTGTAAAGGTAATGACCGCTGCGCGGGTGACCTCACTGGCAGTGCCAGAGGTGGACGGCGCAGCGATAAACTGAAGCTTTTTCCGTTCTGCCGGCGCCTTGCCGCCGCGGATATCCTCCAGTGTAAGTTCCGGGTATTCGCACATCAGGGTCATAACCTTGGTGGCGTCGATGGCGGAGCCGCCCCCCACTGCCATGACCGTGTCCGGGTCAAAGGCCTTCATGGCTGCAAGGCCGGAGAGCACCTCGCCGGTGGTCGGGTTGCCGCCAATCCCGCTGTACACCTCGCAGGTTTTGCCCTGCTCTGTGAAAACTGCTTTGATGTGGTCAATGGTTCCGTTTTTAAACATAGCGGACTTTCCGGTGACCACAAAGATCCGCTGTCCATCCAGATTTTTAATATAATCAATGGCGCCTGGTCCTGTGACCAGCTTATTGCCGTTAAACTTTAATTCTTTCATTCGTTTGCCTCCTTTGGTCCTTCATAAGACGGGAACACAATGATCATTTTGGTTCCCACATTTTCTTCGCTTTCCACCCGGATGATGCCCTTGTGCTTCTGGACGATCCAGTAGGCGATGGACAGGCCAAGGCCTGTGCCGCCCTCTGCTCTGGAGCGCACCTTATCCACACGGTAGAAGCGCTGGAAGATTTTCTCCTGTTCCTCTTTGGAAATACCGATGCCCTTGTCGGTCACACAGATTTCAATGCCCTCCTCAATCCGCTCTGCCTGGACGACGATGGTTTTATTCCGCTCGTCAGCCCCCGGCTCGGTATATTTGATGGCGTTGTCGATGAGGATGACCATGAGCTGAGTCAGCTGCTTTTCATCCCCCATCACGTTCAGTTCCTCCATGGGAACCTTGCTGAGGATTGTGATGGATTTCTGGGCAGCCATGGGGATAAACCGCTCAGTGACCTCCATAATCAGGTAGCCAATATCCACCGGCGCAGGCTCAAAATGCACGTCGCCAGAGTCGGCCCTGGCCAGGAACATCAGGTCCTCGACAATATGGTGCATGCGCTTGGTCTCGTCATAGGCGTTGTCCAGCCAGGTGGACTGGCTCTCAACGGTTTCGTCGCCGCTGGCCTTCACCACCTCCAGATTGGTCTGGATAACGGCAATGGGCGTCCTGAGCTCATGGGACGCATCCGCGAGGAATTCCCGCTGCTGGTCCATACTCTTTCGCACAGGCACCAGCGCCCTGCCGGACAGAAAATAACCGCACAGTAAGGAAAGGGTCGCGCCGGCCAGCACCACGATAAGGATCATCCGGACCGCGTTCTTTAACACACCGCGCTCCGTGTCCATATTTTTCATGGCCTGCACCACCCGCATTTCACCATCCTTACTGACGGTAACATAGGTACAGATTTTAAGATTATTGTCGTCGGTCTCATAGTCACTGATCAGGTACTTATCCCGGTTGCCGCTGAAATAACGGTTGATAAGCCGGAAAAGCTGGTCCTGATTCAAGGGCTGGGACTCGGACTTGTCCATCACGTTAAACGCATCATCCCAGATGGTAAAGGCAATGCTGTTGTGCACCAGTGTGTCCTTAAACTCCTGGTAGCCCTTCTGGGTCTCTGGCGCAACCGTGCCGCCCTCCTGCTGGGTCTGGAGCTGCTCAACATTGTTGGCCAGCTGGGAGCAGTAGATCTCAAGGTTGTTGCTGACGCCGGACTCCATGTCCATGTTGATGGTCAAATAGAGCGAAACAGCGACAAATACCGACAATCCAATCAGGACCGCGGTATTCATCAGCGTCAGGTTTAATCTTAATTTATTGAGGCTGAGCATTGTCCTCTTCCTTCAGCACATAGCCCAGACCACGGATCGTCTTGATGACAGTCCGGGATTTTTTCAGTTTTTTCCGCAGGTAGTGGACGTAAATCTCCACCGAATTCTCCATGGCCATGCTCTCAATGCCCCAGATCCGGTCGAGGATCTGTTCCTTTGAGATGGTCATCCCCGGGTTTCTGATAAACATTTCCAGCAGCTGGGCCTCCTTGGAGGTCAGCTTGATGGGCGCGCCGCCGATGAGCAGCTCGCCGCTGTTGATGTTCAGCGATAAATCGGAAAAGGTGATGGCATTGTCCTGATAAACCTCCCAGGGACGTCTGCCCAGGGCGCGGATACGGGCCAGCAGCTCCTCAGTGACAAAGGGCTTGACAAGGTAATCGTCCGCTCCCATATCCAGGCCTTTTACCTTATCGGCCGTACTGTCCTTTGCGGTCAGGAGCAGCACAGGCACGTTCTTGCCGCGGTCGCGGATGGATTTGAGAATGTCCAGCCCGCTCATACCTGGCAGCATAATGTCCAGGACAATGACGTCGTAGACATCATTCTCGCTGAGCAGCTTGCCCTCAATGCCGTCGTGGACCACATCGACCAGGATTTTATTTTTTTCAAGGATTTTCCCAAGGGCGGTCGCGAGAGACACTTCATCCTCTACCAGTAAAACGCGCATGCTTACTCACCCCGCTTGTCGTCGTCCCAGTTCAGGGGCTTGAATTCGGGCTCGGGCGCCGCGTCTGCCGGTGCCGCCTGCGGCCGGGGCGTTTCGGGCTCGGTATTTATTTCCCGGGTTATGGGCTCTGCCGGCTGCTCGGCCAGGGTGCGGTCAACCTCCCGTTTACATTCGAGGAAGGTCTGCACTGCCCGCTCATAATTGTCCAGAAAATCGGTATCCGGCAGGATGTTTTTATCCATCAGATAGTAGATAAACAAGCCGATATAGTAGGTCTTTTCCGGCTCAATGGTCTTAAGGCTGGAGTATTTGAAAAAGGCGGTCACCAGGTCGTCCCCAGCTGCCAGAATATCGCCGCCAATGCGGACCCACTCCTTGGACAGGGTATCGATGAGGGAGGCCTTAAAGTAGCACCACAGCAGCCCCTTGGCAATGCTCTCACCCGCAATCTCCAGATTGGCCTGGAGCTCCTTGGCGCCGTTTTTAAAGGCGTCGAGAATCTTGGGCGCGTAGATGACATCCCCGGTGGCGTAGCGCTTGCGCAGGCCGCTCTTTTCAGGAATCAGCCGGTTCAGGAGTATATCGTCCTGCCGCAGTTCCTTCTGAATGACATACCACTCGTCGTACAGGCAGAAGGGCATGTAGCCAAAATCCCTGAACAGGTGGTCGGACACCCGCTTGACTTCCATGAGCTGCTCAGGGTCGCCGTAGACAGCCTCCTCAACCTCGATGAAGTTTTCCATCTGGTAAAACATATTGTTGCGCTCAAAATAATGACTGATGCCCATGATCAGCTTGACGTCGCGGCTGAAGAACAGGATGCCGTCCAGCTCGTCATCGTTTGGCACCTCGTCCTCCATTGGCAGCTGGAGGTACTGGCGGCCGTTGTACATCATCTCGTTACACGGGAAGTACAGGTCGTTGGGATAGTCGTCGGTATACATGAAAAACAGACGCTTGCTCTGGTCAAAGGCGACAATATAACCCTTGGTCGCAAAGAAAGCCCAGCCTGTTTCCGGATCCTTTTTGCCGTATTTTACATGGAAGCCGTCCGCGTACAGGCAGTTCTTCGCAATGTACTCGGCGGCCTTTTCTTTACTGTCGATCCCCATGAGCGCCAGGTTGGCCGTGTATTTTTTCCAGAGCAGCTCTACTGCCAGGCCATCTGGGGCCTGTATGGGCGATTTGCGCCCCTCGGGGTCTTTTCGGATGTTTTTGGCAATACAGAGCAGCACGCAGTCCAGATGAATGGTGTCAATGGCTTCATCGGGCTTCAGAGATTTCAGGTCTCTCACGACTTTCTCGTTAATGATGTTGAGGGTGTCGCGTATGCGGCGCTCCTCTTTCTTGGTGGTCTTTGTATTGAAATTGTCAATGGTTTTGGTGATGGTCTTTGCGTTTTCCACGCCATTCACATAGCACTGGACATTTTTTTCCGGATCGCCGGTATAGAAAAGATTTTTAAAGTCGATCAGGTAATAGTCCTCAGTCTGCTTCATTTCATAATCAATGACGGTTTCGTCCTTGATCATGACGTAGAGCAGTGTTTTCTTTTCAATGCGCTCCATAATAAAGCCCTTGCGGGAGAAAAAGGCGTTGACGTAGGTTCGCGGCACTTCCTCGCTGCAGTTCATGGACAGCTGTTCCATGTAAAGGGTATTCTGCATCATGTAGCTGACAAAATTTTTGCTCTTGTCCAGCCCGTTGTTTTCCAGATTGTCAAAGAAGCCGTAGAGCAGCACCTTGTAGACAATCTTGGCCATGTCGTTCTGCTTGTTGATGATCCGGTCGGTCCGGTTGATAATGGTCTGGTTCAGACTGGTCTTATCCGAAAAATAATTCGGTTCGATGACCAGCAGCGCTTCGACTGCCAGAAAGATCAAGGTGTCAATATCCACGGCTGCCATGTTGGTGGCGTGGTAGTTTTCCTTGAGGTTTCCCATGACACGCTGGTACATTTCGTCGATCTGGCTGATGCCCTCCTTGATGGTCCTGTGGCATTCGCTGCAGAGCGCGTCGTATTGTATGTTAATCCGTGAATTGTTTATTTTTAAAGAACGCTCAAAAAACCCCAGTTCTTTTCCGCATTTTTCACAACAATTCTTCATTAAAACACCCTTCCTTTCGATTGAAATAGATCTATTGGTTAAATCCTTCATCCACATCTAACACTTTGCATAGTTCATTATAGTTTATCATAAAACCCTTAAATAATGTAGCTAAAAAGCGGGGAAGATTTGGTCAAAGCGCAAAAAACCAGAGAAACAGGCTCTCTGGTAAGAAAAATTATTTTCAAAGGGTATCGCCGCGATACGGGACGGAAATAAAAAAACCATGTCGGCATCATAATATGTATCATTGAGCGTTTTTTAATACAGATCATATTCAGCGAATCCTCAATCTAAATCGACGTAATCTTAAAGATTGAAGCTCAAAACCATATTTATTCTTAAATGAAGATTTTAAAGTTGAAATTTTTTAAAATTGTATGAAAGCGCATGGAAATGCGGCCTTAACAGTAGCATAACAAATCGCTTCACAAAGCAGACACTCAGACGTCACACAAACGTCAAATTGAAAAATTATAATCATCGCAACTTAAAGGAGAATTCAAATCCTCTTTTAAGGAATGGTCGTGAGAATGCAGTCAAAGAAACGAAAATACTGTATTTATCCTTTTACAGACTGGTCAAAAAACTTAGTGGTTGATGAATCGGTCAGGGCAAAATGATACATCGACTGGAATCGTGAGCTGGTGATTGCGCATAATCCAGTTCAAAAAATGATATAAGGAGAAAGTTATTATGGATACAATGGTTGAAAAGACACAAAAATGGTTGAATGCAAACTACGCGCAATATGGAACGGATCGATTCCCTGAGGTTGTGGAAGATGGAGAAACGGGATGGGGCACAATTAACGGCTTGATCCGAGCTTTGCAGATTGAATTAGGGATTCAGGAAACGGCTGATAACTTTGGGGCTGGAACAATCGCGCGGTTTAATCAACAATATCCGAATGGAATTTCAGAGCAGACAGATTCGGATAAAAGCGAATCAAATGTTTACGGTATTATCCAAGGCGGTCTCTGGTGTAAAGGCTATAGTACCGGATCAAGTGAAATCACCAAGCATTTTTATTCTGGAACCGGATCAGGGATAAAGTCATTGAAAACAGATGCTGGTGTGTCCGCATCCAATTCAACTGTCACTCTGAACGTCATGAAAGCATTGTTATCAATGGATCAGTTTGTAACACTTGTCGACTACGGTGGAACAGAGACAATCACAAAAATTCAGCGGACTTTAAATTCAAAGTATGAAAGCTACATTGGCTTATCTCCCTGCGACGGATTGTACGAAAGACAAATGAACGAGTCGATGATCAAGGTTCTACAAGCCATTGAAGGCTACAGTGTTGAAGACGCGACCGGAAATTTCGGGGATGGCACAAAGGCAAATCTTGTAAATATTCTAGTTCCAGGAAGCGGTGACTCTGAGGCGCTGTTGCTTGCCCGTTATGCGCTGTGTTGCAATGGTTATACCGTCAATTATACGTCCACTTCGTGGGATTCAGAGATGGCGTCTCAGGTTACGGCTTTTCAAAGCGACCTGGCACTCCCACAAACAGGGACTGTTGATGTCAATACATGGATGTCACTGCTGCTAAGCAAAGGCAACCCTGATCGATCCTGTGATGCTTGTGATACCCGTTTTGAAATCACGGATTATCGAATGCAGCATTTAAACGCCAAAGGGTACAGCATTGTTGGACGCTATCTGACGGGCGGTGATTTTAAGGAATTAAGAAAAGGAGAGGCACAGCGCATCATTGCGGCCGGAAAAAAGCTATTTCCAATCTTTCAGGAATCGGGCAGTGATAGTGAATACTTCAATACTGCCAATGCAGCCTATGACGCAGAATCGGCTGTAGCGGCAGCAATGAACTATGGTATCAAGAGCCATCAAGGAATTGTCATCTATTTCGCCGTCGACTTTGACGCTCAGGATACCACCATCGAGAGCGTGATTCAGCCATATTTTCATACGCTTCAGGATGTGATGAAAAATAAGCTTAATAATGCTTTTAAAATCGGTGTCTATGGTACACGCAATGTCTGTGAGCGTGTGATCAATATCGGATATGCCGATACAGCTTTTGTCAGCGATATGTCCACAGGGTATAGTGGCAACATGGGTTATAAAATCCCATCAGAGTGGACTTTTGACCAGTTTAGTGAATACACAGTCGATGACGACAGCGGCGAATGGGGAATGGATAAAGTCGCATTCAGCGGGTATGCGCAGCCGATTAGCGGCGATCAGATATCAGATACACCTTTAGTAACCTACTGTGTTCAGACCATCTGCGACAATCGACAAAATATGTATCTGGAGGATATCTCAGGCGTTTCAAATGGACGCGATTTCCGAGTGCTGTCCAATGAAATATATTTAACAATTAGTTATTCCGGCGACACTGCGCATGGAACGCCTCATGGAGTTGTAAGGCTGATGGATACGTCAGAATCTCTTTACATTTCAGATATTGGAAATGGACAGACAAACTCTTACACGATTCCAATAGCTTACGCTAATACAATGCATCTCAATTATACATCCAAAGTGGACGGGTATGGACTGGTCGACGATTCCTTCACCACTTATTTAACTTCAAAATTATATGTTTAATAACAC
Organism: Eubacterium callanderi; assembly: GCF_900142645.1. GTDB lineage: Bacteria > Bacillota > Clostridia > Eubacteriales > Eubacteriaceae > Eubacterium > Eubacterium callanderi. The sequence continues at coordinate 181,607 of NZ_FRBP01000009.1, read as the reverse complement.
GAAAGACGAGATGGTTTCGGTCATCTCGTCCTTTTTCATGCCGCTTAAGGCGTTTAGCTTAATGGATAGCGCAAATAGAAATCAAACCCAAAACCACGGTCTTCATTTCTTCTAAAACCACCTCGATAAATTTCAGAGCCTTCATTATCGTCATCCTTATTCTCAATAATCGCCTGCACTTTTTCAAGCGTCATCTCTGGATAAACGGGTTTTAGCAAATACAGAATGATTTCTTCCATGGCCGCTTGGTTATTGCCCTCCGGCATATTTTGATGATAATCGACGTATACTTGAAAATAAATGGGATAATCTTTCTTAAGATTCTCTTTAAGACTCTCATCGTTATAAGTAGTCGAAAGATACACATCATTATAGCTACTTTTCTCAAGCTCACTCTTCACAAATTCATCTGGAAATTTGAATGTATAACTATTAGAACCCTCATCCAGCCGATCATGTTTAAAATCCGATTCATCCGACAGGTCAACCTGATAATACTGATTAAAATCCTGAATATAGCGATCCGGTGCGCTTGTTATCTGTTTTTTTCTACGATTCGCCTGCTCTGCCATATGTTGTGAATAATCACTAGAAATTTCATCCTGACGATTCTGGACCTTGTGGTAATAGCGATAAATGGCATAAACAAAGATAACTGCAAAAATGATAAAGATGCATAAAAATGAAAACACAAAAATTTTCACCACGCGTTTTTGTTTTTTTACCTGCTTCATTGTAAATGCTCCATTCTATTTTATATTTTTCACTTTTTCATTCTCTGTCTGTATTATATAGTGTTTGAGAGGTAACTTACCTTAATCCATTGATAAAAGACTTCGGAAAGTTAAAATTTCCGGAGTCTTTCCTTTTATCTTTTTTCATCTTCAAACGCCTATTCAAAAAATAAAAAGAAGCCCTGAAACCTTGATTTCATGGGCTTTTTTACTTTTTATAAAATGGTGCGAGGAAAGGGACTTGAACCCTCACTGGAGATAAGTTCCAACAGGCCCCTCAAACCTGCGCGTCTGCCAATTCCGCCATCCTCGCATAAATGCGGGCCGATTGTATCACCAGCCCGTGACCTTATTTATTATAAACGGTCTTAGCTCATAATGCAAGCATTTTTTAATTTTTCTTTCATATAAAAATCAAGGCTGTTTTTGAGGTCAGCCAGCGTGCCGTTATTATAGAGGATGGTGTCTGCCAACGCAATCTTTTTTTCGTCAGGCATCTGGATCTCAATTTTCTTTTTTGCCAGACTTTCGTCCACGCCGTCCCGCTCCATAATGCGTTTAAGCCTTGTCTGGGCGTCGGTCACCACCAGCAGGACCTCGTCCACCTCCTCGCGCTGGCCGGCCTCGATGAGCAGCGGGCAATCGTAGATGACGAGCGGCTTCCCGCCGCGTTTCAGCCTTTCCAGGCTCGCGTAGTACAGCTCCTTGATGGCCGGGTGCAGGATAGCGTTCAGCCGGTCCCTCACCGCGCTGTCGCCGCAGATGAGCTCACCCATACGGCTGCGGTTCAGACTACCGTCGGGCAGGAGAACCTCACGTCCAAAGGCGGCCTCGATCTGGCGCATGCCGGGGCTCCCCGGCAGCACAGCCTCTCTGGAGAGCAGATCGGCGTCGATGACGGGCAGTTTGTAGTCCTCCCTGAAAATGGTGGAGACCGTCGATTTTCCCGAGGCGATGCCCCCGGTTAATCCGATAATTTGCATTGGTTTGCTCCTTTCAGAAAGCGGGCCCGTATCGCGGCGATATGGGCCTCCGCTGCCGTTTCTATTTGACCGCGTACCAGGAATCCCCGGCGTGGGCGTCCACTGTCAGGGGCACCTTGAGGTCCACGGCGTTTTCCATTTCCTCAACCAGCAGCTTCATGACAGTTTCCTGCTCGGTCTTCAGGGTGTCGATGATGAGCTCATCGTGCACCTGGAGGATGAGTTTAGATTTCAGGCCCTCGCGCTCCAGACGGTCGTAGACCTTGATCATGGCGATTTTGATAATGTCGGCGGCCGCGCCCTGGATGGGGGTATTCAGCGCCATGCGCTCACCGGCCTGCACCAGCATCCGGTTTCTGGAATTGATCTCAGTGATGTAGCGTCTGCGCCCCCAGATGGTGGTCACATACCCCTTCTCCTTGGCCTCGGCCTTGATATTTTCCATGTATTCCAGCACCTTGGGGTATCTGGAGAAATACAGGTCGATATAGGACTGGGCCTCGCCCCGGGTGATGCCCAGGTCCTTGCCCAGGCTGAAGGCCTGCTTGCCGTAGATCAGGCCGAAATTGATGGCCTTGGCGTGGCTCCTCTGCTCTCTGCTCACCGCGTCCATGGGCACGTTAAAAATCTCGGAGGCTGTGCGGGTGTGGATGTCCTGGTTCTTCACAAAGGTGTCGATCAGGTTTTCATCTCCGGACAGGTGGGCCAGCACGCGCAGCTCGATCTGGGAGTAGTCGGCGTCGACCAGCACCCGGTCCCCGGCTGAGGGCACAAAGACCTTCCGGATTTCCCTGCCCATCTCCGTTTTGACCGGGATGTTCTGAAGATTGGGGTCGGACGAGCTCAAACGCCCGGTGGCGGTGACGGTCTGGTTAAAGGTGGAATAGATCTTGTGGGTCTTGGGGTCTACCAGCTTGATCAGTCCCTTACCATAAGTGGAATCCAGCTTGGAGATCATGCGGTAGTCGATGATTTTCTGGATAATGGGGTGGAACAGCACCAGCTGGTCCAGCACCTCGGCGTTGGTGGAATAGCCGGTCTTGGTCTTTTTGACCACTGGCAGCTTAAGCTTGTCAAAGAGGATGGTGCCCAGCTGCTTGGTGGAATTGATATTAAAATCATCCTCCTCGGCCAGCTCGTAAATTTCCGAGGTCAGGGTCTCGATCTTTTTCTCAAACTCCACGGACAGTTCCTCAAGCTGATGGATATCCACCTTAAAGCCCAGTTCCTCCATGGAGGCCATGATTTTGAGCAGGGGCAGCTCAATGTTCTGGAACAGGCCGGTCATGCCGTCGGCTTCGATCTTTTCCGCCAGAGGTTTTTCAAGACGATGGATAACCTCACAGTTTTTAACCATGAAGGCAGCCAGTCTGGCGCTGTCCATATCCTCTGCACGCACCAAGGTCTTGCCCCTGCCGAAGAAATCCTCCTCGCTCTGGATGGTGTCGCCCAGGTATTTCATGGCAACGGTCTGAAGATCATAGCGCTGGTCGGACGGGTTCAGCAGGTAAGCGCCAATGTAGGTATCAAAGGTGTAATTGACAATGACCGAGCACTGGCTGTGGTAAATATGGGTCAGGTTTTTAAGGTCATGGCCGACGGTCTGCAGGCTGTCGGCCTCAGGAATTTCACCGAGGCCGCTGAAGAAGGCTGAAACCATGGCGGGTTTTTCCACAAAGTAGTACACACCGCCGATGTACGCCGCCACCCAGACGCGGTCATCCTCGCGGTAGGCGTAAACCGTCAGCTTCAGCTCCCTGGCCAGGCGGTTCATGACCGTGATCATCTCGGTGGTAGTGCCGATGGTGGTGTACTGGATATCGCTGGCCGCCACTGGCGCGTCCCCCTCACCGTCATCGGGCAGGATTTTATTGAGGATGGACTTGAATTCCAGGTCCCTGAGCATTTCGATGCTCTCCTCGGTAAAGATCGGCTTGAAGGCCAGATCCTCAAGGCTCAGGTCCAGCGGCACATCCAGGCAGATGGTGCCCAGAAATCGGCTGGCAAAGGCGGATTCCTTACCGGCTTCCAGCTTTTCCTTTTGTTTTCCCTTGAGGTCGTCAATATGCTCGTACAGCGTGTCGATATTGTGGTACTCCTTGATGAGCTTGATGGCAGTCTTCTCACCCACGCCGGCCACACCGGGAATATTGTCGGACGGGTCGCCCATAAGAGCCTTGACGTCGATGAGCTCTCTGGGCGTCACACCATAGCGTTCCATGATGTAGGCGTCATCCACAGTGGCGAACTGGGTGCCGCTGCGGGTCGCCGTATAGAGCACGTTGACATAGTCGTCCACCAGCTGAAAGGAGTCCTTATCCCCTGTGATAATCTGGGTCTTCGTCTCTCTGGCTTCCCCCTGCTTGGACAGGGTGCCGATAATATCGTCGGCCTCGTAGCCCTCCTTTGTGATCATGGGAATCCCCATTTTGCCGAGCAGCTCCTTGAGCAGGTCCATCTGCACTTGCAGATCCTCGGGCATTTTGTCACGGCCGCCTTTATAATCCTCGTACTCCTTGTGCCGGAAGGTCGGGGCGCTCAGGTCAAAGGCCACTGCCAGATAATCCGGCTTATATTCATTCTGGATTTTTACTAAGACGTTGACAAAGCCATAGATGGCGTTTGTGGGAACGCCCTTGGAATTGGACATTTCCCGCACGCCGTAAAACATACGGTAAACCAGGCTGTTTCCGTCGATTAAAATACTTTTTTTATTCACGTGAATCCTCCATGGATTTATTTTGGTCGGTGGACCCGTATCGCGGCGATACGGGTTGAAGAAGGGAGATGAAATTTGGACTCGTTTCAAGGAGCATCTTTTTCATCAAAAATCTTTTTCCTCCTTCCGGAGGATTTTTGCTGCAAAAGACGTTCGCTTCGTTATCGGTCGCCCATTCGCCTGCTGGCTCTTTCCTCGCTCCCTGCCAAATTTCCTTTGGAAATTTGGACTCCTTTCAAGGAGCACAGATTCTTCGGAAATTCTTTTTTCCTTTCAGGAAAATTTCCTCATCATCTGCGTTTGCTTCGTTATCGGTCGCCCATTCGCCTGCTGGCTCTTTCCTTGCTCCCTGCCAAATTTCCTTTGGAAATTTGGACTCCTTTCAAGGAGCACAGATTCTTCGGAAATTCTTTTTTCCTTTCAGGAAAATTTCCTCATCATCTGCGTTTGCTTCGTTATCGGTCGCCCATTCGCCTGCTGGCTCTTTCCTCGCTCCCTGCCAAATTTCCTTTGGAAATTTGGACTCAGCTTCATTATACCAAAAGCGGCTTAAATGTACAGGGGTATTATAAAAGCTCCTCTCTGTCAGAAGCAGGTGGTTTTATGAAAAGCTGATCAAAAACAGCCGCTGTCAAATGTTTGACAGCGGCCAATGGTATTCCTATTTTTTATTAAACAAGGCGGTTACTTTATCCCAGAAGCCTGTTTTTTCGGCTGGTATTTCCGGTGCTGGCACTTCCTGCTTTTCAATGGCCTCTGTCATCATGACAAACTGAACGCTCGCTACGTTTTGATTCTGGCCGGATACAAAGGAGACTGGCTTGAAGTTCTTTCCTGCAAGCTTATCCACTGCCGAATCGATTTGATCATTGATTTCGGCGTCGATATTCTGTGTTTTATCCGAAAAGGCCTGGGTTCCATCCTTCATATTGTCGGCGCCGGATTTCAAATTCTGGGTTCCCTGCGCCAGCAGTGAACTGCCTGACGACAGGCTTCCAACCCCTTCCGACAAAGTCTTCGCCCCAGCGGACAACTGCCTGGCCGCACTCGAAAGCTGCGCTCCGCCTTCTTCTGCTTTTTGGTTTGCCTCGGACAGCTGCGCACTGCCGTCCTGTAAGTCGCCGGCGCCTTTTTCAAGCTCCTGGCCTCTGGCCGCAAGGGTTTTGGCTGCTGTGGACAGGCTTCTGCCGCCACTGGTCAGACCATCTGCCCCCTCTGTGAGTTTCTGGCCGCTGCCGCTGTTCTGAAAAGCCTCTGCGCCGGACGTTATCTGCCCAACACCGGAAGCCAGTGCCGGGAGCGAGGTGTCCGCCTCGCGTTTTAAAGCGGACAGGCCATCAGCCTGGGCGGTTATTCCCGCGTTCAGGCTGCTGGCGCCTGTTGAGAGGCCACCGACTGCTTCGTGCAGACCTGCCAGCCCTTCCAGCCCAGAGACATCTGGAATCCCGCCCGCGCTCTGGCCGATTCCCTCTCCAACTGAAAGCAGCTCCTGGCTGTCCGCATCGATGGCTTTAAGGCTGGCCTCCAACGCTGACCACTCCTCTTCGGTCAGAGCCTTATGGGAGTCCGGATCATTTTTCAGCTTTTCAGTCAGGCTGCCGACAGCCGAATTGGCAGCCTCAATATCCTGTGAACACGTACTGATCCGTGCTCCGGCAGCCGTCATCTGGCTTTTCAACTGGTCTGTTTGCTCACTCACACCGCTGAGATTCCCAAGGTCCCGGGTCTGTTCATACAAGTCTGCCAGTCCACTGCTCAATGCCTGGCTTCCTGCGGCCAGCTGACTGAGATGTTCCTCATCTGCTGCCTGGGCAATGCCCTTCCGGAGGCTTTCGAGGCTTCCAGGCACCTGCTTCAGGCCGGCAATACTGCCTGCCAGCTGATCGGCCGCGTTCACATAGATTTTTGTGCCCTCCGCCAGATTTTCGGCGTTTTGGATGTAAACACCGGTGGCCTGGCTCAAGGTTCTGGCGCCATCCACATAACCGCTGACACCTCCGAAAAGCGCGCTGGCTCCAGACGATAAACCGGCTGTCTTTTTATTTAAAAGCGCCAGACCACTCACCAGCTCAACCGTCTTTTCACTGAGCAATGCGGCGGAGGTTTCAAAGCTCCGGGCCCCTTCTGCGAGAGCGGCCGCGCTGCTGTCCAGCGTATCTGCGCCCTGGGTCAGTGCATAGGCGCCCTCCTGCATGTCCCCTGCGCCTGCGTCAAGGGCAGCGGCGGCCTCTTTGATTTCGGCTGTCTTTTTATCCAGCTCACTCATATCAATCATACCCTTGTCCGCATCAAAGCTCATGGGAATGCCTTTAAAGGTGATGCCCTCCATCTCAAAATCCACAACATCTGTCTGAATCACGATTTCCTTTTCCTGTCCTGCCATCATATTATAAAGCAGCTGTTGGTCGCGTCCCACGTTGGCAGCAGCCGCCCCTTCTGCCTGAATATTTTTACAGTTTTCGTTCAGGTTAACGCTGGCCTGGAGGAGATAATTGTCGAAAAAGGCCGGATCCATTTTCTGGTTCTGCCGGACGCTGATCGTAATGACCAGATGTCCGCTTTTTCCTGCCAGATCCTCGGGCAGTGTATTCTTTCCGTCCAAACTGTAGCTCAGGTTGATAACCCAGGGTGTATCGGTTGTTTTCATGGTGCCCTGGTAATAGAATTTATCTTCGGCTGCCTGCACCTGGTAAGCTGTTCCATCTTCCTCAATGGGCGCCTGGGAACTCAGGTTCCGGGTATCCTGGTAATCGCCATAGTCGGTGATGGTGCCCGCGCTTTCTACCTCAAAGGCATTCACCACATAGATGCGTTCCACACTGCCGTTTTTATTCAAATTGACATAAACATTTTCATCTTTTTTTGCCGTTGCTGGCGCAGCCAGGGCTGCCGGCATGCTGGCGTAAATCATTAAAAGAGCCAGCACAACCGCCAGGGCCCTTGACCCTTTCCTGTTTCTAATGTTCATAAGCTGCTTTCCTTTCAAATTTATCGTTTTTTTTATAAAATCTTGCTTTCCAGGTTGTTTTCTCAATGACGCCGTCACAGACACTCAAAATAGCGGGTAATACGAAAATGACCAGTGTCATAGAGATCAGCGCCCCGCGGCCGATTAAAACGCCCAGCTGGCTGAGAACAGCGTTGGTCGATATCCTGCCAAGCAGGCACCCGGCAATGGTCATAATGGAGGCTGAGGTCATAATGGACACGGTTGTGCTCTGGATGGTTAAGCGCAGCGCCTCCTTCTTGGGCAGCAGGCAACGGTTTTCCAGAAACCGGTCTGTAAAGAGAATGCCATAATCAATGGTGGCACCAAGCTGTACCGAGCTGGTGATCAGATAAGCGATGTAGTTCAGTTCCTCACCTCTGAAGTAAGGGACCGCCAGATTCAGCCAAATCGATCCTTCTATCACCAGTGTCAGAATAAAGGGCAGGCTCAGTGATTTAAAATTAAAGATCAGAATCAGTAACACAAAGCCTACCGCCACGCCGTTAACCAATATATTGTCATGCACAATGGTGTTCCGGAGATCCTCGGCGTTTGGCAAATCTCCTGCGATCAGCGCACCATCCCCATAGTAATCCGCCGCAATACTGCGCACAGCATCCACTTTTTCAAATGCGCCGGGATCGGTTTCCACAATATCCATATTGACAACAAACCGGCTGTAATGCTCTGAATAAAGCTTTGAGATTTCGCCCTCCGGCGCAAATTCCGGCGGAATAACATCACTCACAGTATTCACATAAGAGACGACTGAAGTCACATTTTCTGCCTGTAGGATCGCATCATTCATTTGCTTTTCTCTGGTAATATCTCCTGCAGGCACCATGAGCACAAGAGGACTTGACTTGCCGTAGGTTTCCTCAATGGCGGTCATATCCCTTCCCATCTGCGTCGCTGCACTGCTGTAAATCTTGGAGGCTCCATAGATAAACTGGTTGTTCTGGCTGGCAAAAAACGCGGGCACCACCAGTAGGCAGAACAGAATAAGAAAGGGCGCTCTGAGTTTGAGTGCAAAGCGGCTGAACCCTTCAAACCCCGGTATAAAGGGCCTGTGATGGGTTTTATCAATGAGCTTATAGGTGCAGATGGCCGCAGCGGGTAATAAAACCAGCACAGCGATCAGGCTGAACAGAATGGCCTTTGCCATGACCCAGCCCATATCCGGTCCAATCTTAAACTGCATGAGAATCAGAGCCGCGAAGCCTGTCACTGTGGTCAGGCCGCTGGATAAAATTGATGCTGTGGATTTTTTGACAGCCAGAACCATCGCCGCTGACACATCGTGCCCTTCGGAGCGGAACTCTGAAAAGCGGTGAAGCAGAAAAATGGAGTAATCCATCGAAACGGCCAGCTGTAAAACAGCTCCTGCCGCGTTGGTCACAAAGGATATTTCACCAAACATCAGGTTGGTGCCACGGTTGATCAGAATGGCAACACCAATACTGAACATAAACAGCAGCGGCTCAAACCATGAGCTGGTTGTCAGAAAAAGAATGGCTAAAATCAGCGGAATGACAAAGAGCATGATGGTCGATATCTCCTTTGACGTGATAACCGGAGCCAGAGCGTTTACCACTGCGCTGCCTGTCATTGCGTTGTCCTCACCGATGATCTCCCGCACCGCGTTCACTGCTTCTGTTTCCTTTTCATCTTTTACAGTAACGCTGTACAGGGCCGTGCCGTCCTTGTACCAGTCATCTGTAACTGACTGGTCAATGGTCTCAAGAGGCGCATAGACATTGGCTGCATCGTCCAGCCATTCAACCGCCTCTACTCCCTCCACCGCTGCCAGTCTGGCTTTATAGTCAAGGGCCTCTGACACACTGTCTGTCTTCACCATCACACGCATATTTGGAATGGCCTGGTTATACTCCTGACTCATGGTGTCCAGCGCAGCAGTGGAGGGGGCTCCATCGGGCAGGTAATCCATAATGTCATAATTGACCCCGACCAGATTGTTTAACAGCATACAGACAATGGATGCCAAAACAAATAAGACCACCACTGTTTTTCGATGCTTTACAATGAAACCCGCAAATCGGTCCATAAATTAACTCCTTTCCATTATTAAACACTTGTTGATTTATTAACTTCTGTAAATTATAATAAAAGAAAAGAGAAAACACAATAAACAATGTTTTGAAAAGCTGACGATTAATCAACACTCTGCGCAATTGTGTTGAATTTTTCATAAATTTTACGCACAAAAAAACAAAAGAAGGAGTAGCCTAAAATGACTTCAGAAAAAACAGACCGGCGTGTCCGAAAAACCAGAAAGCTTTTGATTGAAGGTTTAACACAGCTGTTAAAAGAAAAAAGCATTAATGAAATTTCTGTAAGGGAACTGTCTGACCTTGTAGATATTAACCGCGGAACCTTTTACCTGCATTATAAGGATATTTTCGACATGCTCACCCAGATCGAGAACGACCTGTTTAAGGAGCTGGACACGCTCTTTTCCAGCCACTCTGTAAAAGAATTAAAATCCTCGCCTCTGCCCATTTGCAAGGACATCTTCCGTTTTGCCCAGACGAACAGTGAGCTGTTCCAGATTTTCCTGGGCCCCAACGGCGACAGCGCTTTTGTCAATCGCACCAAGGAACTGGTGCGCCAGCATTGTTATCATAACTGGCAGATGATTTTCAGCCCCTGTGATACCTCGAGGTTCGCCTATTTTTATTCCTTTATCATCTCAGGGTGGATTGGCCTGCTCTCAGATTGGCTTGACACGGGCATGCAGGAGTCTATTGATGAAATGGCCCATATCGCTGAGCAGATTGTTTTCAGCGGGATTGATTTTATAAAATGTGAAAAAGCCTGATTCCAATAAACAAAAAACCAGGCAGTGACTGCCTGGTTTTTATCCTATTTGTGCATTCTCTCTCCCGGCTCAGCAGGCAAAACCGCCGTCGTGGGTCTCCTTGGCCTTGTATAAAGCCTTGTCCGCTGCCTTTGAGAGCCCGATATAGGTATCGCCGTGTCTGGCGATGACCGCGCCGCCCGACAGGGTAATGGGCGGGATATTCATTTTTTTGGCTTCACGCGCGATGGTGTCGTTAATATCCTCCACAATCCGTCTGGCGACGGCGTAATCCGCTGTGTCGGTCACGAAGATAGCGAACTCGTCGCCGTGCAGACGTGAGGCAAGATCCACCACCCGGATACGGCCGATGATCATCTGGGCTGAGAGCTTTATGACCTCATCGCCCATATTGTGGCCATAATGATCATTCACCTCTTTAAAGTGGTCGCCGTCCATCATGATTAAAATGCCGCTTTCATCCGAGTCCATATTGTCCAGCGTTCTGGCTATTTCCTTCCGGAAGGAGCGGTCATTCATCATGCCTGTCAGCTCATCGATAGCCGCGGCCTTCTTGGCAGCCGACAGGGCAATCTCAAGCCGGCGCTGGGTCTGGCCCAGCTCGATATAGGCATTTTTAAGCTCGCGGTTTTTCTGCTCCTTGCTGACCCGCCCCAGCACATAGATCAGCAGGATTTCAACGATCAGCAGGGGAACCAGCCAGACCTCAAGCGTGCCCTTCAGCATTGACAGCACCGGGACAAGCACCAGGGCACTGTATCCGTCCACCCTGTCCAGATAGGCGTAATAACGGTTGCCGCTCAGCTTCACAGTAACAGCCTTCTGCTCTGTATCCATCACTCTGGACAGGCCGCTGTCGATGCTGTGCCTGAAGCTGTAAAAGGCAGCAGCCGACTGGATTTTTTCCTCAGCCTTGGCCAGCCCGGCCTCATCGGTGGTGTCAAGGGCTTCCTTTTCTCTCTGGGCCAAAGACACTGCCTGGGCGGTATCCTCCAGGCTCGACCTGAGGTTTCCACCCAGATAATCGGTATTGGTGCTCCCGATAACCGTGCCATTCTGATCAAAAATCATGATCTGCTCGTCATCATATTGAAGCGTGGACGAGACGAGTTTTTGGATATCCCCCATTTTAATATCATAGGCAAATACGGTTTCGCCGTCTGGCTGCAGCTGTGAGATGGTCGTCAGAATATAATGGTTGGCATAGCTCATATAGGGCGGCGTAAAGACGATCTCACCCTTTCCTGCCACTGCGTCCTTGTACCAGGGGCGCTCTGTGGCCACATAGCCTGTCTCCTCGTAAGCCGAGTAGGGCTTATCCCAGCTGTAGAGATACCGGCCCTGGTAGTACATATACAGGCCATCAAAAGTTTCCCCCTCAATGGCCAGCAGGGGCGCGTCAATACTTTTCAGATAATCCCACAAAATATCCGGGTTCGGGTTGTTCTGGATCTCCCGCCCCATCATCTGCGCAAAGAGCTTAAAGGACTGCTCATAGCTGTCCATGACCTCATCAAACCCGTCTCCGATCTCCTCTGCATGGGCCGTCAGCCGCCGGTTAACCGAAACGGACTCCCACATCGTGATAAGCGACAGGGCTAAAAGGTTAATCACTAAAAACGTTACCACAAAAATGACTGCTTTTTTATTTCTGCGTTTTTCTTCCCCCATTGTTACCTCTCCTCAAATACCCTGGCGGGCACCTTGTTCCATATATATTTATATTATATATGAAATCATACCATTCAACAATAGGTTGCATTTCTAAACGTAAATTTTTTATGCTTAAATTTCCATTGCAAAAGAACCCGTATCGCGGCGATACGGGTTGAAAAGAGCGATAAAAATTGGACTCATTTAAGGAGCATCTATCTTTAACATGGACTTTTTCTTCTTTATATTCAAATGGCCCAGTCCTCGCTTTGCTGTTGGAGCTCGACCATATGGCGGTACAGGCCGCCCTGTTCCATGAGGGCTTCCGGCGTTCCCTGCTGTGCGACCCGGCCATTTTCCAGTACGACAACTTTGTCAGCCCCGGCCACGGTGCGCATGCGGTGGGCAATGATCAATACGGTTTTATTTTTTACCAGGCTGGAGATGGCCCGCTGGATCTGGGACTCATTTTCGACATCCAGCGAGGCGGTGGCCTCATCCAGGAGGATGACCGGCGCATCCTTGAGCAGTGCCCGGGCAATGGAGATGCGCTGGCGCTCTCCGCCAGAAAGAAAAGATCCGTTCTCACCGATTTTGGTCTGATAGCCGTCGGGCATCTTCATGACGAAAGCGTCGCACCGAGCGGCATGTGCCGCGGCCAGTACTTCTTCGTCGGTGGCGTTCCTCCGTCCAATACGGATATTTTCGAGTATGGTATTGTTAAAGAGTACCACATCCTGAAAAACAATGGAAAAATTTTTCAGCAGCGTTTCAGGCTCTACAGTGCTGATGTCTGTACTGCCCACGGTAATCCGCCCTTTCTGAATATCCCAGAAACGGGCGGCCAGCTTGGCCGCGGTGCTCTTACCTCCGCCAGAGGGACCCACCAGAGCGGTTACCTGTCCCTGGCAGGCTGTGAAAGAGACATCCTCGAGCACGGTTTCCCCGCTGTTATAGGCAAAGCCTACCTGATCAAAAGCAATGTCGTAGCCCTGGTAGTCTGCCTGCTCGCTGCCCTCCTGGACTGGCTGTTCCTCGATCTCCTTCATGCGTTCCACGGTGAGCATGGTCGCGTAGATGGCCGCCAGGTTAATCAGCGCGCCGGATAAGGGGTCGAAGACACGGGTCGCGGCGATCAAAAACACCAAGAAGGTCAGAAAATCGGTCTGGCCGCTGACCAGAAGCACTGATCCCACAAGCACCACGGTGGCAATGCCCACACGCAGGAGCATCTGGGAGGTTACCACGAACATGGCTGTGTTGAGCTCGGCCCTGATCTGGATTTTCTCATTTCTGCCCAGCAGGTCGTCAATCTTTTTCAGATAACGGCCGCTCTGGTTGTTGGCTTTGATCTCCCTTACGGTTTCAATACATTCCTGTATGCTGTCGGCGCAGTCCAGCTTTACCTTGTTGTGCTGCCGGCCCACCTTGTTCTGCTGTGCCCGGCTCAGCGCCATGATGAGAAGCACCACAGGCAGCACCCACAAAAGTGCCAGCGCCATACGCCAGTCCATGACAAACAGCCCGATGCCAGCCAAAATGATCGATGCTACTGCCCCGATGAATTCCGGGATATAATGGGAGAAGGCCGTCTCCATCGCAGCGCAGTCGGCCATGATGGTGGTGGTTAAGTCGGACAGGTCACGCTTTCCGAAAAAGGATAACGGCAAGCGCCGCAGCTTTTCTGCCAGCCGGATACGCATGTTCGTACTCTCGGCGTAGGAGGCCAGAAAGGTCTTGTTGTACTGTATGTACTCAAAGATAAAGATCAGGGCCAGGATAATTACCGAGCCGCCAATATAAAACCACAGATTGGGCGCCGGGGCATCCCCCCCGATGAGGGGCGAAACCAGCTCTGTCGCGACCAGGTATAAAAGGCCAATGGGTAGCATGAGGATCACATCGGTCAGGGTACAGGCAAAAACCGCCTTGACCAGATCCTTTGCGCCCTGCTCGCTCAGGGCAAACTTTTTCTGAAAATAAGCAGTCATCAGGCCGCCTCCTTTCCGGTTATTTTCCAGGCCTCTGTGCTCTGATATTCCTTCCACATGGCTGCATAGGTGCCGCCTTTTTCCAGCAGCGCTTCATGGGTTCCCTGCTCTGTTACCCGGCCATTCTCCATGACCAAAATGCAGTCGGCATGCCGGACGGTGGTCAGCCTATGGGCGATCATCAGAACGGTTTTCCCTTTTGTCAGTTCCTCGAAGGCTTTCTGGATCTGGTATTCGTTCTCTGGGTCCGCAAAAGCGGTGGCCTCGTCCAGAAGCACGATGGGGGCATCTTTCAGAATGGCCCGCGCCAAGGCGATCCGCTGAGCTTCACCGCCGGACAGGTAAACGCCTTTGGTGCCCACAACAGTATCGATACCCTGGGGCAACTTTTCAAAAATATCCTCACATCTGGCGGCACGGGCGGCTGCCAGCACAGCCTCTGCTGGCGCGTCTGGACGGGCGCTGCGGATATTCTCGAGCAGGCTGGCCTTCTGGAGCCTTGTATTCTGGAATACAAAGGAAACCTGATCCATGAGGTCGGTGGTAGCGATCTGGCGAACATCCACACCGCCGACGCAGACACGTCCCTCCTGCACATCCCAGAAACGGGGAATCAAACTGGCCGCCGTTGTCTTGCCGCCGCCGGAGGGGCCGACCAGGGCCACAGTGGCGCCTTCTGGAATTTCAAAGCTGACGCCGTCGATGGCTGGAGTATCGCTTCCTGAATAGGTGAAACGCACCTGGTCAAACACGATGCCCGCCCCCTCTGGCCTGACAGGCACTGCCGGTTCTTCAAGAGGCTTTTCTAGGAGTATCGTTTCGATACGCCTTGCCGCGTCGCGGGCCATCAGAGCGTTTTCCCCCGAGAACATGATCCTTGTCATCATGACCGTAACGACTGGTGTAAACAGGATATAGAAAATAAAATTCAGCAAAAAGGTTTTGTAGTCCACCGCACTGGCAATCAGCAGAATACCTGCCGGGATCAGAAAGGCGAAAACGCCGTTGACCGACACGGTAAAGCCGCACATGGGCAGGCGGCATTTAAGGGTGTAATCCACTACCCAGGAGTTATAGCGTCTGATAGCCGCGTGAAAATTCTTAAAGGAATAAACGCTCTGCTGGAAGGTCTTGACCACTGGAATCCCCCGAACATACTCCACAGCCTCTGAGTTCATGTCCTCAAGGGCGTTCTGGTACTGCTGCATGGATGTGTTCACGCTGGTCCCCATCATCCGTGACAGGATGATAAAGCCAATGATCATGGGCACCAGACTCACCAGGCCCAGCCGCCAGTCAAAGATGAGCAAAATAGCCAGCATGGCAAAGGGTGTCACAATGGCCCCCGCCAAATCGGGTAGCATGTGGGCCAGAAAGGCCTCGGTCTGCCCTGCGCTCTCGTCTATGATACGGCGGAGCCTGCCGCTGCTGTTCTGGTTAAAATAGCCCAGCGGCAGCCTGACAATGTGGTGCAGCGCCTCGCTGCGCATATTGCGCGCTGTTCTGAAAGCTGCCAGGTGCGAACACATCAGGGCTGCAAAATAGACAATGATTCCTGCCAGGGCAAAAGCCACGGCCAGCCAGCCATAGCAGCTCAGATTCTGGGCCTGCCCCACGTTGGGCAGCAACGCGAAAATTTCCCTCACCACCTGCCAGATGCAGATAAAGGGCATGAGGATCAGAACCGCGCTGATCCCGGATAAAATACAGGCACAGACGGACAGGGCTTTATACTTTCCCGCGTACGAAAACAGCCCCCGCCGGGCCTCTTTTTGTGGTTGCATCATATCACCTCTGTTTCTCTTTTTAGTTAGCTATCTCTAACTACAAAAACAGTTTACTCCTAACCCCTTTATGTCTCTACCCCGGGCAGGCGGAATGCTCCAAACCGCCAATTATTTTTTCGGTACTCGAGAGGCGGGACTCCCAATTGTTTTCTGAAAGCGTCAGCGAACTTGCTGGGGTTTTCATATCCCACACTGTTGGCGATCTCCAGAACACTCTTATCAGTTTCTCTGAGCATCCGGGCGCCCACGTGCAGGCGGTACTCCCTGCGCCAGGTATTGATGGGCTTTCCATACACAGCCCGGAAACAGTTTTTCATGGTGGTCATGCCAATGTCAAAGCGCTTCGATAACGCCTCGAGGGTAATGTTCTGATCCAGGTTTTGGGTGAGTACATCGTGTATCTGCTCCACCACACAGGCCTGACGGGCCGAAAGATACCGGCGCCGGTCCCTGCCGCTTTCAAAGGGGGTAATGCTCAGAAAAAGCAGCAGCTCCAGCACCTTGATCCTGAAATAGCCCTTTTGTACCCGCGGGTCTACATGGTAGAGCTCGTCAAAGATGTGCTCGATCTCTTTGGTGGACCGCAGCACAAAGCATCCCTCATTACCTGAGAGCTTCTGTCTCAGCCTGTCCAAGTCGATTTCGATGCCCTCCAGCACACAGGAAAGGTGCTCCTGGGCATGGGCGATGTCGATGAGAATTTCGATGCCGTTATAATAGCCGAGGGGGAAGCGGGAAGCTTCACAGGGAAAATCCCAACCTGTGATGGCTAAATCCCCCTCGCTGAGATAGGCAAAATGGTTCTTTCCAAAACAGCATTCATAGCGGCCCTTGCGGCAGTGGTTAATTTCGAGAAAATTGGAGCCAGGCCGATTGCCGGGCTCACTGCACCGGAAGGCCTGAAAATCATTGTAATAAAGCTCCACCCCGTCAAAAACCGGATAGCAGACCATGATCCCATCGCCGTCGCCGCAGTTCATGCGGTAAATGGTTTTTTCAGCGTCCCGCTGGAGAACCTCAATATAATTGCAGTATGGCTGTTCGCACTCAATCTTCATTGTTTCACCCGCCTTCAGTTATGCTAGACTAACTTTATTTGCATACATTATAGCATTCAGATGCTTTTATGGCAAGTTTATAAAAAAACTTCGTTCCAATCTCAAAAACAGCAAAAAACCAGACAGAAGCTGTCTGGTTTTTTATTCGCTTACACCGTCTCCCACATCCCGTATCGCGGCGATACGGGTTCTCTATTTTTAAAACGAACACCTTGAAGGAAGGTGAGGCTTCAAAATTTCTTTCTGCTCTTTGGTGATTTCCGGAGCCTGATACTCATTAATTCGGTTCTCGATCTCCCTTTTTACCTTTAACCGGATATCTGTTTTCTCTGGACTGATATCCTGGGAAACGCCGTATTTGCTGAAAATTTTAGTTAAATAATGGTCTTTTCTGTAGGCGGATGGCGTTTTGCCCTGGAGAAAAGTATTTTTTTCCTGGGCTTCTGTCAAGCTCCTCATCAGCTTGGGGTCCAGTTTTAAGTTTACGCCCTTAAGAGCCCGGTTGACGTTGCGCATCATTTCCTCGTCGAGAATAAGCTTCTCAAAGCTGCCGCAGTACCAGGCCGACATCAGTCCAGGATAGCACCAGACCTCGTTAATTTCAGACGCGTAGTATGGCATCAGTGTTGTCAGCATGCTTTCTGCCCCTGCCTGATAATCCACTTTTGCGGAATCGGACAGCGCGCCGCAGATTGTACAGCCGATCTGCATATACTTCGCGAACTCATAGAGCATTCCTTCAATATAGACACATTCCACGGTTCCATAGGCTGGCTGAATGCTGCGCATATCCGTCGCGCCTGAGCAGGAGCAGATGGAAACATCAATTCCCGGAGAAAGCAGCTGAGCATAAACGATCCCGGCCAGAGAGATGGAAATATCGTGAATCACCAGTCCCAGCAGGCTCGCAGGCCCGGTCAGCCCAGTCAGGCTGTAGGGACAGAGGATGATATTCTGCTTTTCCTCGATGGCCGCGGTTAAATTATCAAGGCATTCCCAGTCATAGGCAAGGGGGGACATAGGACAGATGGACTGCCCCATTACAGGCTCATCCCACACATCGTAAAACTCACGGATGAGCCGGATGGATTTACGCGCGCTCTGATATAGATTTCCGTCCTTTGAGTTCTGCGCTGTTGCCCTTATTCCAACGGAAGGCCATTTATCGCTGTAGCGAAGGAGCATGGCAATCTGGCCAACATACAGATCCTCTGCGTCGCTGTCCACAGGATCAATGACACAGGGACTTGCACATTCATAAAGGTCTGAGGTTTGGGTGAGCTGATACATTTTCACCACATCGTCAACTGTACCGCTTCGGTATGTACCGGTCTCATCATCCAGAATGGTGGGCACCATACCAAAGGGAGAGGTCGCTGTGATCCTTTTGGGTCCCTGATTTTCATAATCATATTTGGGAAGACTCTCCAGACACCTTTCCAGGAGCGCCTTTGGAATAAAGGCCTTGCTGCCTTCGATTTTCGCACCGTTTTTCCCAAGAAGCTCCAGGGCTTTTTCGGTTCCAAAGGTAATGCCGATTTGTTCTAAAATTTCGATAACCTTCTCATATATTGTTTCTAAATCCTTTTTTTTAAGAATATGGCTCATTTTTAACTCCTTATAAATATTCACCAATGTATTTTCGGGAGCGCTCCCTGCCATAAGCTGTCATGACATAGGTCGATTCCAAAAAGCCATCTGAACGTTCTGTTGTATGTGTAATCTCCACAAGACCAGTCCCCTTAAGTGACATCAGCTGAGCGTCAATCTCCTTTTCGCTGCATTGTTTTTCACCTTTGTAGTAAGGTAAAATCCGCTCATAAACCTGCTGTGGATTCAGCCCTTCCGGATTTTCCATAATCTGCTTGATAATATTAAAGCGCATGGGCATTGTTTCTGCCATTTTCATTTCCTCCTAACGGATATCTCTTAACGAGAGCAGCTCTGACGGCTTCCCGACAACCATGACTGCCCCTGAGAGTAAAACAATAATTCCAATAATAAAGGTCGCTGTGATGGCGCTTCCAAGAAAAACAACCGACAGGACAGCGGAAACCAGCGTATAGATAATATTCAGCGACATCCCTCTCGAAGCGCCGCAGACATTGTTGCACTTATAATAGTAAAAGTATCCGATACCTGCGCCAAATCCCGCGATGGCGATAAACACAAAGGCCATGGTCGGCAACGTGGAAAATAACAGTCCAAAGGCCTTCAGGTTAACACCGCTGGCAACAAAAGGCAGTACAAACAAAAACATGGTTCCCGATGCAAACTGGCGGATACCGAGCGCAATTTCAGGATCAACAAAATCCATTCCCGCACAGGAGATAATGCCCTCCAGCGACCATCCGACAGAGGCTAACACTGCGCAGGCGATTCCCAGATAAAAGTTCGGGTAGGTATCCCCAGAGGGCGGCGCCCAGCTGACCGTAATGGCTCCTGCCACACACAGCAGAATACCGCACCAGCCGCGGCCCGAAATTTTTTCCTTTAAAAATATCCGGGATAATACTGCTCCGATGGCTGGAAATGTGGCACTGATAGCCACAGGATATACCGGTCCTGCAAAGTAAACACCAAGTGTAAAACCAGCCATTGCGATCAGACCTCCGAAAAAAGAGGCCAGCAGAATAAAACGCCCCGGTTTGGTTTTTACGGACCGGATGTACTCTCTTCCTTTCCCGTTTTTCAGATTCGGAATTAACACCCATATTCCAGATGAAAAGTCCTGAAGACACCCCACGATCATCGGTATCGCGCATAAACCTAAAACAGCGCCGCTGCTCAAAGGCTCGGTTCCCATACCAAGCGTTTGAAACATTGGACTGATGCCGTACAAAAGTCCACCCATGAGTCCCCAGAGCAACCCCTTTTTTGCCATGGAAAGATTTTTTTGATACAGTTTTTCCTTAACGTCCATTTTTCTCCTCCTACTATTTTGAAAAGCGCCTTTCTTTTTAATTGATATTATCGTGATAATATCAATTAAGCAATCTAATATTATCATGATAATATTAGATTGTCAATAAAAAAGAAAATCCTTAAAAAACAGATTCCTTTCTTTTATTGGATGCCCTCACCTCTGCAAAATCCGATGGTACATATGCCCTCACTTCTGCAAACAGCTTTCCATATTCATCATAATATTCTTCACAGACCCTCAACAGCGCTTCGTCCGAAAAAATTTCCAGAGCATCGCACACCGCCTCATCACCAAAGGATACGTCCAGCGTCATTTTTTTTGTTTCAGCAAGGGACAAGATATCTTCGGTATGCCGTTTGTAATAACCGCGCGTCTTTTCCGTATTTTTTTCACCGGGCAGAGTGTGCCTGAAAACAATCCGGATTTGCTCAAGCGCGATCCACTCATCGTCATCGTTGGCGTAACGCTTGGTCATCTCAAATTCATTGACGCCCTTTCTTCCGCCGAAATCTGCCGACAAAATTTCCTCATCAGAAATATAGGTGTTCAGCACGTTTGACAGACTGTAGCTTAAATGGTATATTCCGCGCTCCGCTGCTTTTACGAAATACCCTATTCTCGGTCTGGATTCAATATAATTTTCCTCAATAAGGTTGGAGAGCGCCTTACGCAGGGTCACCTTGCTGACATTATACTGTTCGCAAAGACTGTTCTCGCTTTCCAGCTTATAGCCTTCCGGATAGATCCCCCGCTCAATTTTCTTTTTAAGATCGTTCTGTACGCCTTTATAAAGTTTTGCTTCCATTACCTGCTCCATTCTGCGACAAGTTTTACATACTTTGCATTATAAAAGGTTTCGCAATAACCTACAACGCCAAGCTCGACATCCGTTAAAAGCTGGGACACCGTCAGTATTCCGCTGCCTTCGTCGATCCCAAGCTGGCCGGCCGTTTCTTTCTGAGCCCTCTGAGGTGTTATCTTCAAATCAATCTGAACTGAATAAGGCGAGATGCGGTCTGCCAGAATCTCAACGAAATCTCTGGCCTCCAGCTCCTTCTCAATCAGCGGAAAGCCTGGATAGTAAGGGATATACTTAATGTCATAGCCAATGGGCTGCTGCTTTTCATAAAGCACCCGCCTTATCCTGAGCACACGCGTATTGGGATGAATCTTCAAGATATAAACCAGTTCCTTCGTCGATTCAACCACATCGACATCCACAATGTGTATCTGATCAATATCAGTGGTCTCAAAGCCGACTTCGTTGAATGTAAGGATATAATCGCTGCCATTTGTTTTCCTTACAAAATGCCCCTTTCCCTGGACCAGATAAACCAAGCCGTCGCGCACCAGCATTTCCAGTGATTTTCTTACAGTCAGACGGCTGACATTGTAGGCTTCGCACAGAGCCGCCTCTGAGGGAATAGGGTCATTAGGCTTCAAAAGCTCCAGGTTGATCTTTTCCTTTAAATCATTTGCAATTTTTTCATAAATCGGTATATCCATTATCTGTAACCATTCTCCGCCCATTCGAGGCAGTACTCCAGTCCTCTTCCTGAATTTTTGACATAGGCGTCCGCGAAAGCCTCCGGACTTTCCTGTTCCTTTTGCATCAGGCCTCCACCCACAATAATTTTCAGGCCATCACGCAGTCCGGCGTCATGGATCATCTTGAGGGTTTTTTTGACCTCTGCCGTGGCCGTAGTCAGCAGGCCGCTGAAGCCTAAAATCTGCGGGCGGGCCTCCCTGATTTTTTCAACAAAAACCTCGGGCAGGACATCCACGCCCAAATCAATGACATTAAAGCCATTGACACAGGCCAGGCCAATAAAAATATCCTTTCCGATATCATGCAGATCGCCGTGGATGGTTCCGATCAGGATGGTTCCCCGGCTGCCGGGAGCTTCCTTCTGATCAGCCACGCTGCGTTTATCAAGCTTCATAACCTCTTTAAAAATGATGCCGGCCATGATCAGGTCGCCGATAAAGTATTCCTCTTTTTCAAACAGCTCGCCCACATTGTCCATTCCCTGCTGAAGATACTCCGCAATATCGCTCATGCTTATCCCCGCATTAAGGGCTTTTTCCACCAGGCGCAGTGTCTTTTTTTCATTCAGGTCTGTCACACTTTTTATGATGTTTGTTTTAATTTTTTCTCTGGAAATGTCTGTATTCATTTTAAATCACCTTTACGCCTAGTATAACTGATTGTCCTTAAAAATACAACTCTGAACACCATGCCGCCGCTATCCGTCAGGGCCGTGACATTTTTCAAAAAATAAAAAAAGCCAGACCTGCAGTCTGACAAATCTACATTTAAACTTCAAAGTGGTGCCCAGAGGCGGAATCGAACCACCGACACGAGGATTTTCAGTCCTCTGCTCTACCGACTGAGCTATCTGGGCTTATGTTTTACTGAGCTTGTTTTTTAAAAGGAAACTGGTGGGCCCTCAGGGACTTGAACCCTGGACCTGCCGGTTATGAGCCGGATGCTCTGACCAACTGAGCTAAAGGCCCGTATAATCGTTCAGATAAAAAAATGGTCGAGGTGAGAGGATTCGAACCTCCGGCCCCATGGTCCCAAACCATGTGCGCTACCAAACTGCGCTACACCTCGAAACAGAACTCTTATATTATATTATCTTTAACTCTTAATGTCAAGCACTTTTTAAAATTTTATTTTTTAAAACCGTGCTGCCTGCGGCTGTCTCACTTGACGACTTGCTTATTCTAGCACAATTCTTAAGCCTTCGTCAAGCATTTTCTAACAAAAATTTAAAATAAAAAATCCAACCCGTATCGCGGCGATACGGGTCGGAAAAATCTACAGCGATGTCCGTTTTAAATCCAGCAGCTTATGCTTAACAAGCCAACGTTCGGTTTTATTGATGGCAGCCTTGAGCAGCAGCATAATGGGATAAATGAGGAACAGCATCGGCAGCAATACCAGCACCACCTGCCAGTTAGTGGGGTAGAACGGTATTACCGCGAAAAAGGTCGGGAAGAACAGCACTGCGCCCACATAAGCGATGGTCATAGCCCAGAACAGGATGGTCCGTTTAACATCGAGGGGCTGGCAGACACCATAAAGGATGATGAGCCCGGTGACACCGGTCAGCAGGCAGGCCATGGTGGACAGCTCATTAACGCTGAAATCCAGTATATTCCCAATAATCATAACCACGACAATATTTACCACAATGGTCAGCGCGCCCGGAAGAGCTTTTCTGAGCACTGTCTCCAGAAAATTGCCGGAGAGCCGGTTTTTGTTGGGCTCAAGAGCCAGGAAGAAGGACGGAACCCCTATGGTTACTGTGCTGATAAGCGTGAGCTGGATCGGAATAAATGGGTACGCCTCGCTGGCCACAATCACAATGACCGCTAACAGAAAGGAATAGATGGTCTTGACCAGGAACAGCGATGCCGCGCGGCTGATGTTGTTGATGACGCGCCGGCCTTCCATGAGCACCTTGGTCAGGCTGGAGAAATTGGAATCCAGCAGAACCAGCTGGGAGACCTGGCGGGCAGCGTCGCTCCCTGCGGCCATGGCAATGCTGCAATCCGCATCGCGCAGAGCCAGCACATCGTTAACGCCGTCGCCGGTCATGGCCACGGTATGCCCCGCGGCCTTTAATGCATTGACAAGCACACGCTTCTGCCCTGGGGTAACCCGCCCGAAAACCGTATATTTGAGGGCGGCCTCTGCCACTGCCTCATCCGTCTCGAGGGTGGTGGCATCCACACAGTTTTTAGCGTCCATCAGGCCTGCCCGGCAGGCTACCTCAGACACGGTGAGGGGGTTATCCCCAGAGATTACCTTGATAGCAACCCCCTGCCCTGCAAAATACTCCAGAGTTTTTTTGGCTTCCTTCCGGATTTTGTCCCCGAGCAACAGGAATGCAATGACCTGCACATCACCGGGCAGGCCGCTGTCTCCTGTAAAAGGACTGTCGGAATGGACAAGTACCAGCACGCGGTTTCCCTCCGCGGCATAGCCCTCAACCTTGTCGCGGTAGGTATTGTAGCCGTCTTTCAGCACAAATTCCGGGGCGCCGATAACATAAGTTCCCTGTTCCTCAAAGCTGACGCCGCTCCACTTGCGGGCCGAGGAAAAGGGGACGGTCTTCACTGCCCGCCATTTGGGGGCCTCTCCGTTAAAGCTGTCCTTCAGGGCCTGAAAGGTGGAGTTATCGTCAGTCAGGGTCCCCACCATGGCGCGCAGGGCCTTGGCCGGGTCCTTGGCGTTATTGACCAGGTCGATGGATTTGACCTCCATGCTCCCCTCGGTGATGGTGCCGGTTTTATCCAGACAGAGCACATCGACACGGGCCAGCGTCTCGATGCAGTACAGCTCCTGAACCAGGGTCTTGTAATGCCCGAGGCGGATAACGCCCACTGCCAGGGCCACACTCGTCAGAAGCACAAGCCCCTCGGGAATCATACCGATCAGGGCGGCCACAGTGGTAACGATGGCATGGTTGATTCCCAGGTTCAGGCCGAAAATCTGCCGCAGCAGGAGCAGCACACCGATGGGCACAATGGTGATACCGATAATTTTCATGATCAGGTTTAGCGCCCGCATGATTTCAGAATTGGGCTTGCGCATCTGCTTGGCCTGGGCGGCAATTTTGGTGGCGTAATTGTCCGCGCCCACCTTATCCACTTGCACATAGGCCTGCCCGGCCACCACAAAGCTGCCGGACAGAAGGGTATCGCCTTCCTTTTTGACAATGGCGTCGGATTCACCTGTCAGCAGGGATTCATTGACCTCAATTTCACCGCTCAGCACTGTTGAATCCGATGGAATCTGTTTTCCGGAGCTCAGGATAAGAATATCCCCGAGGACGATCTCCTCCACTGTGATCTCTTTCTCCTTCCCCTCCCGCAGCACCCGGACATGGGGCTGGGAAATGAGCGAGAGCTTGTCAATTGTGCGCTTCGCCTTGACCTCCTGGATAATGCCAATGACGGTATTGATGATCACAATATTGATAAACAGCGCATTTTTATAGGACCCAACCGCAATCACAAGAACCGCCAGCACAATATTGAGTAAATTAAAAAGGGTCAGCGTATTGTCCTTTACGATCTGGCCCACGGTTTTTGTCTGGGATTCAGGCTGCTGATTATTGAGACCCTTTTCTCGAAGCTCAGCTACCTGCTGTTCGGTGAGACCGGTAGCTGACGATGGGTTAAAGGCGTTCATTTCCATTGCGAACCTCTCTTGTTTTGTATTAGGTTAATAGTAACACCTTTTTCTTAAAAGAAAGACAGTTTATAGGGCGTCAGGGCAAATAAAAAACCGCTGAGCCTGACTTGCAGGCTGAGCGGTATTTTATTATTGTAGTTTTTCCCGGACGATCTGATTAACCAATTTTCCGTCGGCCAGTCCTTTGACCTTCGGCATTAACGCGCCCATAATTTTGCCCATGTCCTTTGCACTTTCAGCTCCGGTTTCTTTAATGGTTTCGTCAACAATCGCTTCAATTTCTTCTTGAGTTAATTGTTTAGGAAGGTAAGCTTCGATGACACGCATCTCTGCTTCTGTTTGCGCGATTAAATCATCTCGTTCGGCTTTTTTAAATTCGTCTAAGGCATCCCGACGCTGTTTCATTTGCTTGGCGATGATTTCCTGAATCTCAGCATCGCCCAGCTCAACTTTATTGTCCTTTTCGACCTGCAGAATCGCGGCGCGAATCATCGTTACCGTTGATTTCTTAACCGTATCCTTGGCCTTCATGGAAGCCTTTAAGTCAGCCAGCAGTTGTTCCTTTAATGCCAACTAATGCCACATCCTATCTTTTTTTCATTTTTCTTTTTCTGGCAGCTTCTGATTTTCTTTTTCTTTTTACACTTGGTTTTTCATAGTGTTCTCTTTTGCGAATCTCAGACATAACACCTGCCATTGCAGTTTTTCTTTTAAATCTGCGTAATGCGCTTTCAAGTGTTTCATTTTCTTTGATTTTTACTTCAGACATTCTTAACCCCCCCCTCTAATCCATAACTTTATTTACGGAACTTTTTTTGACATGGTATGAGCTAACTTATATTATATTTAAAAACTTTTTAATTGTCAATCCAAAAGTGGGGATTCATCGGGGTTTTTTGTATCTATTTTTTCATAAGAAAAAACCTGGCGCCCTTATGGTGTTAAAAAGCTTTTATAAAAGCCTTTCAATGTCCTTTTCCAGCGCTGCAGGCTCTACCATCGGCTCATAGCGGGCAACCACATTGCCGTCGCGGTCGACAAGAAACTTGGTAAAATTCCATTTGATATCGCTTTTCTGCGCGTAATCCGGGTCGTCCTTGGACAGGCGCTCGTCAAAGGCCTTGCCCTTTTCGGTGTTTAAGTCAAACCCTCTGAAGCCCTGTTGTTCCTTAAGAAAAACAAAAAGCGGTTCGGCGTTGTCGCCGTTCACATCAATCTTTGCCATCATCGGGAAGGATACGCCGTAGGTAAGGCGGCAGAAGTTTTCGATCTCTTCATTGCTGCCCGGGTCCTGGTTGGCGAACTGGGTGCAGGGGAAGCCCAGGATCATGAGGCCCTGGTCCTTATACTTTTCATAAAGGGCTTCGAGGCCGTCAAACTGCGGGGTAAAGCCGCACTTGCTGGCGGTATTGACCACTAACAGCACCTTACCCTCATAATCCTTGAGGGCCTGCTTTCCGCCGTCCATTTTTTCAACACGAAAGTCATATATATTTTTCATAAAAAATCACTCCTTTTTATCTGAATATTTCTGATTTACTGTCTATATACCCAAATGCGGGCATAAAAAAAGAGCCTGTCCAAAAAACAAGCTCTGTTAAATCATTTCTGTTATTCATATTCCCCCTCTGTGGCGGCTTAAGAGAATGACCGCAGTGCAAGGCGCAGGCCGAGCCGGTGAGGGAGCTCATTGCATATAAATAACCAGTCTTCGCAGGTCTGCAACGCAGCAATCCGGGCTCTGACGCCAGCCGTATTAACCTGGCGGCCACTGCATGCTTCTGCCGCCCAGCAGGTGGTAGTGCAGATGCGGTACGGTCTGCCCGCCGTCTGCGCCGCAGTTATTCACCAGTCTGAAACCGCTGTCCGCGATTCCCAGTTTAAGTACCAAACGGTTGGCGACAGTATGGATATGGCTGATGATGTCATCCCCCGCCGGTACAGACAAAATGGATTCGTAGTGTTCCTTTGGAATGATAACCACATGCACTGGCGCCTGTGGGTCGATGTCGTTAAAGGCAAGGACATGATCATCTTCATACACAACCGTCGATGGGATTTCGCCGTTTACGATTTTACAAAAGATACAATCTTCAGACATAATCTTTCTCCCTTCTAATTCAGGAGCCCCGTCATATGGAACTCTGACTCCTTATATAATAACTCAGTTTCAATAATTTTGCCATTCATTTTTTCAATGGTTTTAAGAACCACTGGAATATAGTTGTCGGTGTGACCCTCATAGACCCCTTCCTCTTTGGCGCGCTCATAGAGCACAGGCACGGTTCTGCCCGCGTTGGCCTTGAGGAAATCCTGCTCACAGGCTCTGGCCCTCTGGGTCAGGCGGTGGCTTCTTTCGGTCTTGATCTCCTCCGGCACCTGGCCCTGGAAGGCATCGGCCTTTGTGCCCTTGCGTCTGGAGTATTTAAAGACATGCACCTGGTAAAAATGAATCTGCTCCACAAAGGCCAAAGTCGCCTCAAATTCCTCCTCCGTTTCACCGGGAAAACCAACCATAATATCCGTGGTGATGGCCGGATAATCAAAGGCGCGGCGCACCCGTTTTACAATCTCCGCGTACTGGGCCGTGGTGTATTTGCGGCCCATACGGCTTAAAACCGTATCACAGCCGCTCTGCAGCGACAGGTGGAAGTGGGGGCAGAAGGCCCTGACTTCTGACAGGCCCTGCACAAATTCTTCGGTGAGCAGCAGGGGTTCAAGGGAGCCGAGGCGGATACGTTTCACGCCCTCAACCTTGTCCACTGCCCGGATCAGGCTCAGCAGGTCCACGCCGTCCCCCAGGTCCACGCCGTAGGAGGCAATGTGGATACCGGTGAGCACCACCTCCGCGTAGCCATGGGCCGCCACCCGCTTCACCTCGCTCAGGACAGCGTCCACCGGGCGGCTGCGAACCGGCCCCCTAGCAAAGGGGACAATGCAGTAGGTGCAGAACTGGTTACAGCCCTCCTGAACCTTTAAAAACGCCCGGGTCTTGCCCTTGGTTTCAGTGATATTCAAATCCTCATAGTGGTGCTCCCGCATAATATCGGAAACAAAATTGTTCTGGGTCTTGTCCTTTTGGTAGGCTTCGATGTCGGCCACGATATCGGCCCGGTTTTTGGTACCGATGATCAGGTCCACTTCCTCAATGGCCTGAACCTCGTCGGGGGCTACCTGCACATAACAGCCCACCGCCACAATCACCGCGTCCGGGTTCGTGCGCCTTGCCTTGCGCATCATATTGCGGGATTTCCGGTCGCCCAGATGGGTGACGGTGCAGGTGTTGACCACATACACATCGGCGTATTCGGCGAACCCGACAATGCGGTAGCCCGCCTTTTCAAAAATTTCCATCATGGCCTCGGTGTCGTAAGAATTTACCTTACAGCCAAGAGTATGGAAAGCGACAGTCTTGTTGTTCATTTATGTTAAAGCTCCAGTCGTTATTCTAACTTGTGATTTTCAGTCTTCGTAAAAAAAGTTCAGCTGCGCCAGCAGCACCACGCCCGCGGTCTCGGTGCGCAGGATTCGGCGTCCAAGGCTCACAGAGTAGCCGCCGGCCTCCTCGATCATGGCAACCTCTGCGGGGGCAAAGCCGCCCTCGGGGCCGATGATGACCGCGATCCGCTCCGGATCAAACTCCAGGCAAGAAATCACGTCCTTCAGGCTGCTTTCTTCCTCGCCCTCGTAGGCAATGAGCACCAGGTCATAGTTATCCAATGTATCTGCCACTGCGGACAGGGTCGTCACCTCCGCCACATGGGGGATGATGCCGCGCTTGGACTGCTTGGCGGCTTCGTAGGCAACGCGCTGCCAGCGCCGGGTCTTTTTTTCTTCCTTATCGCCCAGCTTTACCACTGTGCGCTCCGAGGTAAAGGGCACAATGGAGGCCGCGCCGGCTTCCACGCATTTTTGAATGACGGACTCCATCTTCTGCCCCTTGGGTACGCCCTGGAACAGGGTAACCCGCAGACTGTCCGTCTCTCCGCGGGACGGGCGGCTTTCCAGAATACGCCCCTTCAGGCTGTCCTTTCCCACAGTTTCCACACACGCGATATAGTCCGTGCCGCGGCCGTCACAGACCTCAATGGCCTCATCGTCTCTCAAGCGCAGCACCTTGGTAATATGCTTAAAATCCTCCCCTTCAATGGTGACCAGCCCATCCTCAATCTGTCCGGGGGATACAAAAAAACGATGCATACAAAAGAACTCCTTTATGCCTTAATCCGGGCGGCAACGCTGTTCCACTCGCCCATCTGCTCAATATTTAAAACCTCGAAGCCCTCGTCGTTCAGGGTTTTCAGCACTGCCTCCAGCCGGTCATTGATGATTCCGGAGGAGATGAACACGCCGTCTTCCTTTAAATAGGGCTTGATCATCCGGGCCAGCTCGATGATGGCCTCTGCCAGGATGTTGGCCACGATGATCTCTGCCTTTTCATCCTCTGCGATGACGTCCAGAAGGTTGCCCTCGCGGATTTCAATTTTATCTTCCATATGATTAAGCGCGATGTTTTCTCTGGCCACCTTGACCGCCACCGGGTCAAAGTCCACGCCGATGACGTGCCTGCAGCCCAGTTCCCCGGCAATGATGGAGAGAATGCCCGTACCGCAGCCAATGTCGAGCACCATATCGTCCGGCCGGATATACTCCTCAAGCTTGGTCACACAGAGCTGGGTGGTCTCGTGGGTGCCGGTGCCGAAGGCCATGCCGGGGTCCATATTCACGACGATCTCGTCCACCTCTGGGGTATAGTCCTCCCAGGTGGGCTTGATGATAATGCTCTTGCCCACGCGGGTGGGCTTGTAGTATTTTTTCCATGAGTTGGCCCAGTCGTCCTCCTCCACCTCGGTGATGGACAGCTCACACTCACCGGGATTCAGGCCGCAGGCAGGCAGTTTTTTAATGCCGGTCAGCAGCTGATGGATACATTCGTCACAGTCCAGCTTTTCATTGAAATACCCGCGGATGACCGAGACATCCGGGTCCATGTTCAGAATGCTCTCATCAATGTAGTTGATGGTAGGATCCTCCTGAATCATCATCAGGTTTTCGCCGGATTCGATAACAACGCCCTTGGCGCCGACCTCATAAAACAGATTGACGATTGCCTCTTCTGCTTCCAGCGTCGTCGTGATTTGAACTTCTAACCAAGTCATGTATTACCTCCCAAGTCCTTATTTATCTAAGAATTATTATAATATGCTTCCTCCAAAGAATCTACCATAAGATTTTATTTTAACCGAATTTCCTTTAGAATGGAAGTGAAAATTTAAGAAAAGGGAAGGGCGGAGGCGGTAGAGTAAATTGGAAGGTGGCTGCTGAGGGAAAGTAAGATTCTATTGAATGGAGAATTGAAAATGGAAAATGGAAAATTCACGAACCCTTTTTCTTCCGAAAAAGCGATTAAAGCAGCGGCATTTGGCCGCAATTTCACTCAAAATGCGGAGCATTTTGTTCCTATAATTCTGCATTCTCCATTAAAGGTTTTCTTTTCACCCTTTCGCCACTATCTTAAGATCCTCCACCTTCCCTCCAAAACCCGCACTATTTTGGCCGTTGTAAGTAAAATATCGTTTCAACCTGTAACGGTATTCAGATTAATGCTATAATAAGGTTACTATTTATACCCAACAGAAGGAGAGATCGACCATGTCAGAAGAGAAAAAAACACCAAGGTCCATACAGGAATACGTTCCTGGTAAACAGGTCACCTTAGCGCATATTATCGCTAAACCCAAAAGCGATGTCTATATTAAATTAGGGCTCGATGACGAAAACTGCGACGCCATCGGCATTTTAACCATCACCCCCAGCGAGGCTGCCATTATCTCCGCCGACGCGGGCACCAAGGCCGCTCCGGTAGAAATCGGCTTTCTGGACCGTTTCAGCGGTTCCCTTGTCATTACAGGGCGTGTCAGTGATGTCAAAGCCGCTGTACAGGAAATCTTAAACACCCTGCATTCCGTTTTGGGCTTCGATATTCCCAAAATTACCTATTCCTAAAAATGGCGAGTAACCGAAACCGTGTGGCGCTTGTCGGCAAGATCGGCTGCGGCAAAACAACCCTGATGCAGCGCCTTACCCAGCAGGAAATCCACTACGCCAAAACCCAGCAGGTCACCTACACCGAGGATTTTATTGATACACCCGGTGAATTTATTGAGATGCCTTTCTTTTGCAGACAGGCCATCAACGTGTCCTGCGACGCCGGTCTGGTCATTGTGGTGATCTCCAGCGTCGACACCCAGAACACCATTCCGCCCAATTTTGTCTTTACCTTTAACATTCCGGCCATCGGTGTCATTACCAAGATCGACCGCGAGGACGCGGATATGAAGAGAAGCTACCGCTTTATGAACTTTGCCGGTGTAAACAAGAAGAAAATCTACGAGGTCAGCGCCATTACCGGCGAGGGCATCGAGGCGCTTGAGGAAGCCATCCACAGCTATATGGACAAGCACCGGAACAAAAAATAAATCAGACCAACGTTTTTCAAAGGGTATCGCCACGATACCCTTTGATTCGATTACTGCTATAAAAGGAAGTGATGATATGTCCCAAAAAGCAATCCCTTACTGGTCCGACGATTATCTGACCGAGAATCAGGTGGCCGCCTATCTGAAAGATAAAGACCTTTATCCGCAGGATGCCGAACTCGTAGTGGAAGACCTCCACGCCATCAAGGAAAGCATTGACGGATATGTAAACCTTATATACCATATTTACGACCAAAACGGCAAATCCATGGTGCTCAAACAGATTGTGGGAGAGCCCAGGAGCAAGCTGGACGAAGCCGCCGGCAGCAAGAACAGCAAGTACATGCACGACTGGAGCCTGGATATCGGACGGCTCCGCTCAGAAATCTCAGTCCTGATTTTCTGGGATTCGGTGTACCCGGGTATCTGCCCCAAAATTTATCTTTTTGACGAGCCCCGCGGCATCATTGTCATGGAAGACCTGACCGACCACAGCCTGCTGCGCTACGAGCACTGCCGTATGAAGGAGCACCCTGAATTTCCCGAAAAGATCGGCCGCTTTATGGCCCGGAACCTTTTCTACTCCTCAGATCTGCACCTGACCCGCTATAAAAAACAGGAGCTTGAAAA
Organism: Eubacterium callanderi; assembly: GCF_900142645.1. Taxonomy (GTDB): domain Bacteria; phylum Bacillota; class Clostridia; order Eubacteriales; family Eubacteriaceae; genus Eubacterium; species Eubacterium callanderi. The sequence continues at coordinate 149,610 of NZ_FRBP01000009.1, read as the reverse complement.
GTTCTTTGAGAATCCGGAATACACCGCCCTGGATTTCTTTTTGTTTGCCGACTGCACCATCGTATCCGACAACCGGTACATGCCTGAGGCCACCTGGCCCCTGCGCAGGGCCATCATCGAAAACGAAAAAATTCAGAGCATGATCCGCCAGATGCGCCACCAGTTCCTGACCGACAAGGAATGCCTGATCCACACCGATCTGCACGCCTCCAACATCATGGTTAATGACCACAGCATGAAGATCATCGACACCGAGTTCGCGGGCTTTGGGCCCATTGCCCAGGACTGGGGACGGCTCATTGCCAGCTTCTGCCTCAACTTTTTCTCCTGGTACGGCGACCATGAGCACACCGAGGGCGAGAAGGCTGTTTTCAGAGCCTATCTGCTGGATGCCATCAACACCATGTACCAGTGCTTTGAGGAAGAATTCCGGGCGCTGTGCGACAAAAACCGGAGCGACAGCTACCGCCTCCGCAGCCTGGATGTGGACGCTTACCTGCTGACCCATTTCCAGGATACACTGCTGTACACAGCCCTGAACGCCGCCTCCCGCATTGGTGACCGCGGTATCTGCTACGACCTCGAGCGGCTGAAAACACCGGACCGCATCTATCCCGAGCAGCTGGTGCTGCTCATGACCATCGAGCTGTTTTTAAACCGCGGCGCTTACAAAAAAATCACCGACCTGACCGACTACCTGCGGAAAATGGCCGGAAAGCACCCGGCCGAAGCCTTTAAGGAGGCATAACCATGGAACCTCTGAACCGAGACACCATTAAAGCCTATCTGATCCAGAAGAAAATCTTCCCCGAAAACGCCCTCCTCAATGTCATCGACCTCCACGAGGAGATCCAGAACATCGAGGGCTATGTCAACCTGATCTTTGCGGTCAGAGACCTGAACACCAACTGCTCCGTTGTGGTCAAGCAGCTGCTGCCCTACATCCGCGCCTTTAAGGAGGCCGACGGCGGCGACCACCCGGTGCTTATGGAGCGCCTGCGCACCGAGATTGCAGTGCTCACCTTTATGGGAACCCTCTACGAGGATATCGCTCCGGACATCTACCTTTTTGACGAGGCCGCGGGCGTCATTGTCATGGAGGATCTCATGGATCTGGAGCTGCTGCGCTTCGAGCTGACTGCGGGTGTCACTTACCCCGATGTGGGCAAAAAAATGGGGATTTTTCTGGCCCTGCTGTTCTTCCACACCTCAGACCTTCTGATGACCGGGCGCAAGCTTGAGGGTGTAAAGCACTTTTTCTACAACGATGAATCTAAGCGGCTTTACGATCTCCTCTTTGTGAACAACGTCCTGCTCTGTGCCGAAAAACCCCTGGAGCCCGAGGCCGAAGAAACCCGGCAGCGTATCCTGTCGAATGAAAAAATCAGGGCGCGCGTCCACGCCCTGGGCTATAAATACCTGAATAATGATGAATGCCTGATCCACAACGACCTCCACAGCTCCAACATCATGGTGGGGCCGGGCAAGGTTAAGATCATCGATACCGAGTTTTCCGGCTATGGGCCAAAGGCCATTGACATCGGCCGGCTGACCGGCAGCATGATCATCAACTATGTGTCCTGGCTGGGCTATAAGGCCTTGCCTGAGGACAAGCGCCTGGCCATGCAGGCCTATGACCTGGATTTTATGGCGGACATGTACCACAGCTTCGAGTGCACCATGGAAAAGCTCTGGGCAGAAAACCAAAGGGTCAGCTACCGCCTGAAGGTGCTGAGCTGTCAGGACGTCTGTGACAGTATCTTCCAGGATGCCCTGCAGTACGCGGTGATCAGCCTGATTACCCGCATCTCCTCCGACATGGCCCTGACCTGCGACCTCAAGCGTATCGAAAAGCGCGAGCTCGGCTTTATCCAGAAGCGCTCCCTTGAGATTGCAGAGTATACCCTGCTCATGACCGACACCTTCCACAATATCGACGAGTTTAACGCGTTCCTGCGCTGCTGCGCAGGCATCGGACAACAATAAAAAAGCAACCCGTATCGCGGCGATACGGGTTGCTTTTTTATGAATGATTCGTTAATTATCGGGCGCTTACTCTCCCGTCGCGGCCTGATAGGCCTTGCTTCCAATATCTCCCCAGTCTGTCTTGCCCGAGGCGATGACCTCGCCCGTTTTCTGGACCACTGCGTACATGTCGAGGATGGATGTGTCCACCGCGCGGCACTCCTGCCCTCTCTGCTCGTAGGTAACCTGCTCAAGAACCGCCAGGTCGCAGGCGTCGTTCTGAGACTTCCGGTCATAGACCAGCATCAGGCGCACCAGGCGTCCCTGGTCATCGGTGGATTCCCTGAGGATGAGCTGCTCATTTCCTTTGGCGTCTTCAGTCCAGCTACGGCTCATGCCCTCCTGGCCTTCAAATTCTGCGTGATAAATCTGATCCAACACATCACTGTGGGTGAATGATCCTGCGCTGAGCGCCGGCGCTTCTGCCTGACAGCCGGCGAACAAAAACAGAACAGCAGCAACGGAGGCAGCCGTAAGCCCTCGGATTAAAATCTTATTTTTCATTTTTTGCACCTCGATCTTTGTCGAATACTTTATCACAATTTCCTTTATGCTGCCTTTTTACACCTCAACATGAATATAGCCGCTCGCGTAATAGGGCAGGACGTTCATGCCCAGATCTTTGGCAGTCTGGGCCAGATCCCCCACGGCCACACCCGGGCAGTACAGATCCGCGGCGTCGCCGCGCTTGTGGAAGGACCATGCCACGCCGCCCACCTCGGTGTTGCGGCCCTCACACCGCACGCCGGAGGTGATAACAACCGGAAGCCCATAGTACTCACGCAGAGCTTCGATTCTTTCGAGCAGCACAGGGTTCATCCGGGCCGGCCAGCCGTCACAGAGACCGGCGCAGTCGCATCGGTATTCTGCCATCTCGAAATGGGCGCTGGCCATTTCCGGCGCAGGCGCCGCAGGCCCGGATTCGGGTTCAGCGCTCTCAGGCTCCTGCTGTGGGAGTTCAGGCTTCTGTCCAGTCTGCTCCGGCGCTGGCTGAACGATCTCTGCCTGCGGCGGCACAACGCTCTTCCCCGGCACTGCGCCGAAGATGAACACCAGGCCGACGCTCCCGGCTGCCAGAAAAATCCACAGGGCTGTCTTTTTATATTTCATATGCTCTCCTTTTAATCTACTCTAAGATCCATCCAATGGCTCGGAACCATACCCGCTCAGCTTGACCATAGGGCGTGGTTCCCTACAATAAAAACGGGCGGTCAGAAAAGCCGACATCTTGATTTTAAGTTAAAATAAGAAGGCATTTCAGGTGGAAGGTTGAAAGTGGAAGGTTAAAGAGCGCTTTTGCTTTCGCAAAAGCGATTAAAACAGCGGCCACAGGCCGCATCCAATCAAATTCGCAAGGCGAATTTGCACCTGAACTTTCCACTATCCACTTTCAACTTTCAACTGAACCGTCCTCTTTTTAACGCTTTATCGCTTCATGACAAATTTTTCTGACACGCAAACAGGCAGGCTGTTTTCTGCCTGCCCGTTAAAACACCTGGGATGCCCTTTGCCTATTCGGTTTCCAGGGGCACTTCGGTTTTTGTGGTGTCGATTCTGACGGCGTTTGTGGCCTTGACCAGCGCAAAGCCCTCGGGCTCAAAAACGCCCTCGGCTAAAATGCCCTGGGCTCCTGCCTTGATCTGCTCGTCGGTGATGCCCTCCAGGTAATCCGGAATGCTCATACTGTAGCTCTTGCCATCGCTGCGTTCAAAATACAATACCAAATCCTTACTTGTCTCTGCTGCCATTTGTTTTCTCCTCTCTTTCCTGCATTAAATGCTTACGCGTTTTCTACCAGATCATCGGTGGTGACCCGCATACAGCCTTCCCCGATGGGCTCCTGAAGCCCCTTGATGTGCTTGTAGGCCGCATAGAGCGCCTCATCGGTGGCGGCAGGCTTGACGTCGCCATAGGTTTTCGTCTTCTTCACAATCTTTCCTTTTTGCTCTCCGTAATTGGAGACCACCTTCAGTGCCACTGCCTTTGTGTACTTTACAACTGCCATTTTCCAACCTCGCTTTCTGTCCCGCTTTTGGGGTACGCTTATATATCCGAAAAAAACGCCCGGGGTCACACGCGATTCAAAATGACTTTTCCGAATCATTATGAATCACTTTTTGACGGTGCTTGCCGCCAAAACCGCCTGGCTGCGCCATTTCATTTTGGCACGGTCCTTGCGTTATATAAAAAGCATCAAACATCGAGAAGAGAGAGGAGACTACACGATGGCAGATTTAGTAAACGGCCGATTGAACCTATCCAAGGGGAAACGCATGTATGCTCTGCTGATGATCAGCATTGCGTCGGGGATTGTGTTCTTTGCCTGTATCGGCGTGAGAAACCTGTATTACAACCAATTGATTGCGGCGCTGGGGCTGACCAACGCGGAGTACGGCATGCTGGGGTCCGTCAACGGCATTGCCAACCTGATTTTTTACCTGCCTTCCGGCTTTATCGCGGATAAGGTAAACACCAAGACCCTGCTGGTCATTTCGTTTTTGGGGCTGGGGGGCCTGACCATCTGGTTCGGCTTTTTCCCATCCTACATTTGCCTGCTTATTATTTTCTTTGGCTATGGCATCTTTTCCATCTTTACCTTCTGGTCCGCCATGCTTAAGTATGTGCGGCTGCTGGGCAGCGAGGAGGAGCAGGGCAAGATGTTTGGCCTCAGTGAGGGCATTAAGTGGGGCGCCAACGCGCTGGTGGGCTTTGCCGGTCTGGCCATTATCGGCGCCTTTGTGGATGGCGTCGCGGGCATCCGGGTACTGCTGTTCTTTATCGCAGGGCTGTATATTGCCTTTGCGCTGCTCATTCTGTTCACCTTCCCAGGGGCCAACACTGCCACCGACGAACCGGTGAACCTGCGCCGCTTTATTGAGGTGCTGAAGGTGCCGGGCACCTGGCTCACTACCCTGATCGTGGCTTCGGCTTATATGGCCTTTGCGGCAGCGGTGGCCTACTTTGGCCCCTACTGCGCGGATATTATCGGGGTGTCGGACGCGGTGGCGTCGGGGCTTGCCATTACAAGAAACTACGTGATCGCCGCGGTGGCGACCATTATCGGCGGGCTGGTGGCTGATAAATTCGCCTCCCGGGCCAAGGTGCTGGCAGTCTACTTTACATTGGGCATTGCGGCCACCATCTCCATCATGATCACGCCCACCACGCTGGCCTTTGGCATTGTCACTACCTGTCTGGCCACAGCCTTTTTCTGCGCCACCCGTGGGATTTCCTACGCGGTCATGGGCGAGGCGGGCATTCCAGTCTCCATGACAGGCGTGGCTATGGGCATTATCTCGGTCTTTGCCTACGCGCCGGAGTCCTTCATGTACACCATGATGGGAAGCTGGCTGGACGCAGACAAGGTGTCCGGCTTCAATAATATTTTTATCTGGATCATCGTCTGGAGTGTCATCGGGCTCATTGTATCCCTGGTGACCGCCAAGCTGAAGCTGGGCGAAAAGAACAACGTTATCGGCAGTAAGGATGGGATGCTTGATCCCAAAACTTTGGAAAGCATTGAGTAAAAAAAAACATTCAGGAGGAGAAAAATGTTAAGAGATATTCAGGATTGTTTCATTTCGGAAAAAGAGGTTGAACACATTCACGCCATGTCTTTGCGGGTGCTTAGTGAAATCGGCGTTGCCTTTGAGCACGAGGAGGTGCTGGAGGTTTTCCGCAAAAACGGCGCCCGGGTTGACGGCGACAAGGTCTTTCTGTCAGAGGCCATGGTAAACGATGCTCTGAAGACCGTGCCCCGCAACTTTGAGGTCTACGGCCGGAACGGCTCTGTCTTTATCGGGCCAGACCGTGAGGACCCCTTCCCGGTCATGGCCAACTCGGCGGGCCTGGTTACCTATATTGAGACAGACGATACAGTGCACAAGGCCAACGTATATGACGCCATCAAATATCACAAGCTGACCCAGACCAGCGAGGTGCTGCAGATGTCCAAGGCTTCCAGCATCGACTACCCAGGGCTTGGAAATGACAAGGAAAACAAGATTCTCAAGCAGTATGCCATCCAGCTGAAATATTCGGACAAGCCCATCGCCTCTGCCCTGCGGACCAACCCGCACAATGTGGGCACCGGACGGATCAAGGACGGGGTACTCGCCAGCTATGACCTTGTAAAACGCTATTATGACATCTGGGACAAATACGTGGTGCTGGAGGTAGTCTGTCCCCTCTCACCACTCTCCAACAACTACGAGTGTCTTGAAAATGTCCTCGGTGCGGCCGCAGGCAACCAGCCCATCACCATCTGCACCTGCTCCATGACCAATGTAACCTCCCCGCCGACCCTGCTCGGCACCATTATCCAGGACAACGCGTCCATTCTGGCCATGACCGTGCTCATTCAACTGCTGAACCCAGGCAACCCCATTATCTACAATTCACTGAGCGCGCCTTCAGATATGCGCAGCGTCCAGCTCAGCATCGGGGCCAGCGAATCCTTCCTGCTGTCCATGGCAACCCTCGGCATGGCCCGCTTCTACAACATGCCGGCCCGCACCATCGGCGCCTACTCAGACGCCATCGACGTGGATTACCAGGCCGGGGCCGAATCCATGCTGACGGGCATGGCGCCCATTCTGGGCCGCTCGGACCAGCTGACCCACGCCATCGGGACCATGGGCTCCTTTAACTACGGCAGCTTTGAAAAATTCGTCCTGGACGAGGAGGTTCTGCTCTACCTGAAGCGTGTGCAGCAGGGCATCAACTTCTCCGAAGGTCGGGAATGCTTTGACCTCATGAAGGAAGTCGGGCCAAGAGGCTCCTACATCCAGCGCAGAACCCCCAAGGCTTACCGCGAGGAGCACTACCTTTCCAAGCTGTTCCACCGCAAGGGCTCCGGCATTACCATGCGCGAGCAGGTGGGCACTCTGAGGAGCCGCGCCGCCGCCGAGGTCGAACGCCGTCTGGAAGAATACAAGCTCCCCGAAACCACCAAGGCCCAGGACGCCATCCTGAACGAGGTGCTCGTAAACCTGGACTATGATATTTAACTGGCTGTAAACCACTATCCCCCCATGAAGTAAAAACGGCGCTCCCTCACATGAGGCGGCGCCGTTTCCGTTTTTCAACCCGTATCGCCGCGATACGGGTTGAATTAACGGTTTCCTTTTTACCCATTTTATTATACAATGAAAGAAAAGACGAAACGGAATGAGAAACTTGATTACCATTGATAAAATCGAACATACCCCAGAATACGAAGCTTATTTACGCCAGCTGCCCCAGGAGCTGCTCCTAAAAATTGTGGAGAACGCCTTTGCGGAAATCTTTGTGAATGACAAGGATGGACGGGTGGTCTATGTAAACCCCTCCTCCATGCGCTACCACGGCCTTCAGCCCGAGGAACTGGTGGGCAAGGCCAGCAGCGAGATCAAGCGCGGCATCTGGGAGCCCCACAGCTTTGCCGAAGTCATGGAAAAGAAGTGCCCCATTGTCACGGAGAACATGTACTACATCACCCACAAGAGCCTGATGTCCGTCAATATTCCGGTGTTTGACGCAGACGGTGAGATCGAGCTGGTCATCTCCACGGCCATGGACTATGTAACCCGCACAGACCTCTCCTACCGCACCAGCGAAAAATCCATTGTCTCCTCAGACTCGGATTTCTCCGACGAGGTTATCGGCAGCGGAGAGGCTTTTAAGGCCTGCCTGAAAAAGCTGGAGAAAGCTGTGAACGTGGACCTGAACGTGCTGATCCTGGGCGAATCGGGTACGGGCAAGAGCTTCCTGGCCGAGACCCTCCACAGGCACAGCCTGCGCCGGGACAAGCCCTTTTTTGCCATCAACTGCGCCGCGATCCCCGAAAACCTGCTGGAAAGCGAGCTTTTCGGCTATGTCCCGGGGGCCTTTACCGGCGCCGACCCCAAGGGGCGTACCGGGCTCATCAAGAACGCCGACGGCGGTACCCTCTTTCTGGACGAGATCGGCGAGCTGTCCCTGCCGCTTCAGGCCAAAATCCTGGATGTGCTGGAGAATAAGCGTTATATCCCTGTGGGGGGCAACGCTTTCCAGCATGTAGATGTGCGCATCACTGCCGCCACCAACCAGAACCTCATCGAGCTCATCAAACAGAAGAAGTTCCGCTCCGACCTCTACTGGCGCCTAAACATCATCAAGGTAACCATTCCTCCCCTGCGGGAGCGCAAGGAGGATATTATTCTGCTGGCCAACTATTTTCTGAAAAAGAACAACCAGAAATACGGGACCAGCAAGCTCTTTGACAAAAAAATGATGTACCTCATCAGCGACTATGACTGGCCGGGCAATATCCGCCAGCTCAAAAACGCCATTGAGCGCCTGGTGGTCTACTCCGAACACATGATCCTGGAGGAGGAGCTGTTCTGGGAATACCTGCGCGAGGAGGGCGAGGTGCCGGCCGGTCCCTCGGCACAGAAGACCTATAACCTCGAGGAGATCAAGCGCGATCTTGTGAACGAGGTCTACACCAAGTACAAATCCAGCCGCAAGCTGGCCGAGGTCATCGGTGTCAGCCAGTCCACCGCCAACCGGCTGATTCAGAAGTATATCCGGGGGGAAGGGGAAGAAATGGAAAATTGAGAATGAAAAATCCCATCTTATTTTAATTTTATCGCTTCCTCTCAACTTTATCTACAGCCCAAAAGGGGAGAACTGCCACCGCAGTTCTCCCCTTTTCTATTCCTCCATCAGCACCCTCAGCCGCCGCAAACCCCGGTGTATCCGCATTTTGACCGCAGAGGCGCTGAGCTGGCAGTCTGCCGCGATGGCCTTCTGGCTCTGGCCTCCCAGATAGTAGGCCGTGATGGCCCTGCGCTGGTCGCCGGGCAGCTGTTTAAGCGCCCAGTCCAGTTTTTCAAGCCGGCTTTTCCGGTCGTTCTCCTCGTGGCAGGCCTGGATGGGCTGGTTGGGGTCGGGCACCAGCTGCCCCAGAGTGGTGCCATCCTCGGCCGCCGGGGCGTCCAGCGATACCACCGCGCTGACGGATTTGTCAAAGCGGCCCTCTTGCCGTTTTCTGAAATAGAAATCCAGATACTTTCGGATATAGCCCGGAAACAGATGGTTTTTCTCCGGGTCGTAGCGCCGCACGGCCTCCAGAAACGCAGCTGTGCCGTCCTGGTAAGCGTCCTCGAAGCCGCTGTCCCCAAAGCAGCGGCCAGCCATCTTCAGGATAAGGGGCCGGAAGCTCTGGAGCAGCAGCTCCGCGGCACGCTTGTCCCCCTTTTGGGCCTCTGCGGCCCAGGTGTTGATCAGCTCGTAATTTTGTCCCTCCAATCACAGCTCCTTTCTCAGTCCTCACGGATACTGCGCAGGGTGAGCACCAGCTCGGGGTGATGGTACTGGACTGCCTCGCAATATTCGTTAAAGGTGTCCTCTGCCTCCTCGTCGTCTCTTGCCCAGAGCTCCAGCTCCAGCGTACAGTCTGCCCCGACGGTATAGGGGCGCTTTCTGCGCAGGATTGCCCTGCCACTGCCTAAACGGTTCATGCCAGCCCTCCTTTCTTTTCTCTCAAGGCCCACTCGGCGTTAAAGCGGGCCACGTCGTTATCGGGATATTCTGCCCGGACAGCTGCCTTCTCCTCATCGGTCAGCGGGGGCAGAAGATTAAAGCCCATGATGTTATCGCCGCCGCCCTGAATAGAACCATATAGAGAAGACGGTTTATGATTTACAGTATTTATGAATGGTGCAGTCTCTGGTGCGCCCCCGGTGCGGGTCTGCGTCCATACCATGGTGCGGGCGCCACTCTTTTCCGCCCTCACCCAGATCTGGGCAAGGCCCGGATCAAAGGGGAACAGGCGGTAGTCGCCTGCCTCCTGCCCCGTGTGCGGGGTATAGTCGATGCGGCCGTGCCTAACCAGGTGCTTACGCTGGTGATTGATTTTGAACCGGTCTTTAAGACCCAGGGCCTGGCCCACCACCGAGTTGGCCACCCGAAAGTTCACAGGCCAGTACCAGTGCCCGTCCTCTGCCAGAATGGCGGCCTTGTTGTTGTAATACATGAGCAGATGCCAGTAGGCCTGGAGGAGCGGGGTGAGCCGGTGCTCCCCCATCCACCGGTAAAAGGCCAGCAGCTCGGTCAGGTAGTTCATCGTTCATTCTCCCTGTCTGCGGGGCACAGCCGCTCCGCGAAATAGCGCTGTCCCTTCGGGGTCACCATGGGCTTCTGGTAAAGGTGCCAGCGCCCATGCCTGTCCCGGACGCTGTTTTCCCGCAGGACGAGCACGCCCAGCTCCATGGCCTTCTGGGTGGGCTGGTTCCAGAAGCAGGGACGGCGGCACAGGTAGCCCTGCTCCCTCAGCCAGGCGTACAGGCGGTTCTGCCCCAGGCTCTTTTTGTGCCCCTGAAAAACGAGCTTGGCCATGGCCCCCACGCTGATACAGTCCTCAGACACCTGAATGGTCTGGCTGAACAGGGCGTCGGGCAGGATTCTCTGATAATCGGCCTGGGCTTTGTTCTTCTGGTATTCCATGACATCGCAGCGGCGGAACATACGCTCCAGGTTCTGGGCCAGGATCTCGATGCCCCGGGGGTCCTTTTTCAGGGCCTCCAGCTGCCCGGGGTCGATATAGGCGCCGTAGTGGAGGATGGCGGGCAGGATCACGCTGGTCACATAGTGGCGGAAACGGCGGGCCTTGTCCTGTCGGCTGGCCAGAATGAGGGCAAAGAGGCCGCTCTCGTTGATCACCAGTGTCCTGCGGCGGCGGCCGTATTTGTCAATAACCCCGCGGCTCAGCACGTCTTCGGGCTCCACATGGCGCTTGACGGCCTGCCGGTGGTTCTGGTAGTCCATGGCGTCGCAGACGTCCTTGGCCACAAAATAGACCGTCGGCGAAAGTTCCTGATCTTCGCCCGGGCTTACCAGGGTGCGCACGCGCGCAAATTCTTCACTCTCAAAAACCTTCTGAATCAGGCGGCTTTCAGCGGTTTGGGTTTTGTTTGTATTCTGCATTGTAAAGTTCCTTTCGGAACACCGGTGTTCGTTTGTTTTTTAAGCTTGACCTTATGATACCGCATCCAAAATAATCCTGCTTTTTGCAAAACTGCCATCTAATGCCAAAAACAGGCTTTTTTAAGTAAAATAAACTTCCGAAAAGCCAAAAAAGGCCCTGAAAGGAAATTTTTGAGCTTAATTTAATCTTTTCAGAATCGCGGGCAAACGCAGCAGGAATTTGAAAGCATCAAAAAAACGCCTCTGGGGCGTCATTGCATTTATCGCAGGCTGCATAAACAAGAACGACAGGTAAAGTCCGTCACAACTCATAGCGGTCAAAACTGAAATACTTGGGGCTGATCATTGCAAAGGGCCGGACAGCACCAACCCGTATCGCTACGATACGGGTTGGGTTTTTATAGCTTCTTCTCTATACTTCCTCTGGTGCAGGAACAGGAGCCGCTGTCCGGACTTCGGGCAGTTCCTCGGGGCAGAACAGCTTATCCACATCCACAGCACGTTTGTCAAATGCTGTGCACAGGCCCATGGTTGCCAGGGTGGCGGGCAGGCACAGGTAAATCATATCCGGTACAATGTGCACTGCCGGGAACAGCAGCCACAGCACCATAATGAGCAGGTTCACTACCACAGTGGCTGTGCAGGTACTCTTTCTCAGCAGCCTGGGACAGTAGATGGCCGACAGGAGAATAAAGCAGTAAGGCGTGTAAACCACGATGAGCTGCATCATAAAGCCCAGAATGGAACGGATATTCAGCGCCGCAAAGGCCCCCAGCACGCCAAAAATCACAATGATGGCCTTGGACATCAGCAGCTGGGTGCGGTCGTCCATATCCGGCCTGATCTGGCGCACGATAATGTCCTTGGTCGCCACGGTCGCCAGCCCCATCATGCAGGAGGTGGCTGTGGAGACATCAGCGGCCCAGAGGCCGGCAAGGGTAAATCCCGCGACCCAGGGGTTCAGGTTAGACATGAGCATGGGAAAGGCAAGGCTTGCGCTTTCCAGCTCCGGGAGCGTGGCCGCAGCCATGATCCCGATAAAGGCGCACAGGAAACCAATGGGAACGATCAGGACAGCAGCGATGATGGTTCCAAACCTGGCGGCCTTCTCACTTCTGCCTGCCGCCGTGGCCTGGATCAGGCCCTGGTTAGGCGGGGACTGAATGACCATCGAGACCACCCACCCCACAATAATCACCGGTCCCACGCCCTCAAACAGGCTGAACCACTGGCTGCCCTGGGGCAGGCTCAAGGTAATGTGCTCCCAGCCGCCGCCATTGTTCAGGGCCGCAATAAAGCCTGCGATCACTCCCAGATAAATCATGACCACATTGATGACATTGGTCAGCGTTGCGCCCATATAGCCCCCAAAGAGGGCAATAGCTGTAAACACAAGGGCCGAGATGATAACCCCATTCGTCATATTAAAGTACTGGGGCAGCAGCGCCGTCAGAATCGCGCCGCCTGCAATGGCCTGCAGAGCGTTGATGCCAAAGGCTACCACCACCTGAATGACGCTGGATACAATACCGTCAAAGCGGTTAAACAAACGGATGAATATCTGGCTGGTGGTGCTGACGCCAGTGCGGCGCAGCTTTTTACACATGAGAAAGGCAAAAGCCAGAATTCCAATGGTCCAGGCAATATTGTACCAGACGGCTGAAAGGCCATTGGTGTAAGCACTCTCGGCAATACCGATGGTACCAGTACCGCCGATGGCGGTACCGGCCACCATGGCAGCCACCAAAAGGGTGGGCAGACGGTTGCCTGCCAGCAGAAAGCTGCTGGAACCACCCCTGGCCGACGACAATCTGCCGGACAGCAGGGAAATCCCAATCAGCAGGGCCATATAAACGATAATGATCGCAAAGGAAATATTCATCATGCCCTCCTCTATGCATATGAGCCGTATGTAACACTTCTATTGAAGCTGCGGCGCGTCCGATTTTTTCTTGCTGGCGGCAAAAATAATAATGGCTGAGATAACGCTGCCGGCAATCAGGCAGACGGCCGCAATCTGCCAGTCGGCCCGGGCCGATGCCATCCCGAAAATCCCACGGATAAACTTCAGGATATAGGGTGACAGGAACTGGCCGATGCCTGTGCCGCAGGTGTAAACCGAAATGGCCAGGGCGGCGTATTTGGGACTGGCTGCCGATCCTGCAACCGCCATGGTAATGGCCGGGTTAAAGGTTCCGAAGCCAATGCCGAAGATCACCGCGGCCACCAGCATCACCGGGTAGCTGGGCGCTATGATCAGAATCACAAAGGCGATGCCCACACACAGTGCGCCAAAGGATGCGGCATACTGCTTCAGGAATTTAGACATGGAGCCATAAAGCATTCCAATAACAAAGGAGCCTGCTGTAAAGGTGCTGAGCACAAAGGAGGCCTGCCCGGCGTCACCGAGCTTGTCCGCGCTCATGACCATAGCCACATTGGTCATAAAACTGAACTGCATAATGTTCAGCAGCGCACAGAGCAGTGCCAGCACATAGGTCATGGTGGTCAGCTTCTTCTCCCGGACGGTTGAACCGTCAGCAGCCTTCTCTGCTTTTTTAACACCGGTATCCGGCAGTTTAAACCAGATTAATACCGCGATAGGGATAACCAGGAAAAATCCAAAAAAGGAAAAGCGCCAATTGTAGGCCGCCAAAAACCCACCGAGAGACTGGAATACCACTCCGGCAGCAGCGCCGACAGCGCTCTTGAAGCCCATGAGCTTGTTGGCCTGTGTACCCGTAAATAAATCGGTGATAACCGCAGAGGCCATGGGAAATACCATTCCGTAGCCTGCGCCAAAGACCACACGCATGGCAATCATAAAATTCAGATCGCCCACAAAGGCAGAAGGAATCCCGCCCACAAAAATCAGAAGCATGGAAACGGTAATGACCTTCTTAATACTCATGACCTGGGTCAGCTTACCGGCCACCAGGGCAAAGATTACCATCATTAAGGACGGTATGGTGGACAGCAGCTTGACCGTTTCCGGCGCAGCCGTCGGAAAAGCTTTGGCAATCTCGGCCAGAGCCGGGGTGGTCATGCTGGTGGTGTACATCAGCAGGGCGACAGACAGCGCGGCTATTTGTACGCCGACACCATATTTTTTTTCACTCATTTTAAGTCTCCTCAATTCATTTCTTTTAATTTTCGGATATGTTTGAATTATCCATGTTTAATAATAACCGCGTTTAAATTTATTTTAATGATATATTGTTTTCGTAAATCTGTCAACTTTTATTTTCTTTTTCTTTAGTAAATTTTTTATAATTTTATTTAAATTCGCTATTTTAAGCCATTTTAAAAACTCTTATTTCGTAAATCAAAAAATATTTTTTTGAAAACCGTTGACAAACCTCTCGAAAAAGATTATACTTTTCAATAAATCAACCGCGTTTAATTTTTGAAAGTGAGGAAAAATTATGACTGAAGCCATTAAGAAATTACAGGAAGAGCGTACCGGCCTGTTTGCAGACCTGTACCGGGGAAAAACCCCTAGGCGCGTCCCCATCCGGGGCGGGCTGACCACCGAAGCCGCCATAGAGTATGCGGGCATGGATATCAAGGAAACCCAGTGGCACTCCGAAAAAATGATCGACGTGATGCGCTACGCCGCCGAGCGGATTCCCACCGATGTGGCGCCAGTACGGCCCCATACCCTGCGCAATCCCTACAAATACCAGCTGCTGGGCGGCAAGACCATTGTCATGAACGAGGAGGGCTATGCACAGCACCCCGAGATCCACGGTCTCGAGCCTGGGGAATACCCCCAGTTTATTGAGGACCCTTACAAATGTATGCTGGAAACCATCCTGCCCAGGCTGTATGACGGCCTGAACCAGTCTCCGGTGCAGAATGCGCTGAACCTTGCCAAGGCCTACAAGATGCACAGCGACCAGGCCGCCCAGGGGATTGCCCAGGCCGCCCAGGTCAATGAGGAGTTCGGCTTTGCCACTGCGCCTCCCGGCGGCTTTACTGAAGCGCCCTATGATTTTATGGCAGATTTTATCCGCTCCTTCAGCGGCACCTCCAAGGATATCCGCAGGCACCCAAGAGAGCTCCTGGCCGCCTGCGAGGCCGTTACCCCCATTATGATCAACCAGGGGCTGGGGCCAGTGCGCACCGTTGACGCCCGCTGCTTCCTGCCCCTGCACATGGCGCCGTTTCTGAATATGAAGCAGTTTGAAAAATTCTACTGGCCTACCTTTAAGAAAACAATTGAAGCCCTCACCGATGCCGGCATGGGCGTAGATCTCTTCGTCGAGCAGGACTGGACGCGCTATCTGGACTTCCTGAAAGAACTGCCCGGACGCATTGTCATGCGCTTTGAATTCGGCGATCCCAAACAAATCAAGGAAAAGCTCGGAGACCGGCACATTATCGCCGGCCTCTACCCCATCGGCCTTTTAAAGACCGAGAGCAAAGAAAAATGTATTGATAAAGCCAAGGAGCTGTTGGACATCTGCGCGCCCGGCGGCGGTTTTATCTTTGACCTGGACAAGGATATCCTGTCCATGAGCAGTGCCAACATCGACAACCTCATTGCCGTTCAGGAGTACGTCCGTGAGCACAGCGCCTACTAAAAATTAGGAGGAAATTATGGAATCACAAGCTTACTACACCACCTGGGAGGACTACGTCAAGGAACATCCCGAAATCGCCAACGAAAACTACCACGCCGACATTATGCAGGCCTACGAGGAGGGCCTGTACAAATTTATCATCGGCCTGTTGATTTAAGAAAAGGAGAAATAAACATGAGTGAAGCAATGAAAAAACTACAAGAAGAACGAACCCAGCTGTTTACAGATTTATACACAGGCACTATCCCCAAAAGGATTCCCATCAGCGCCGCCCTGCCCCTCGAGCTGCGGATCGAGTACGCCGACAAAGACCTGGGCCGCACCCAATGGACCCGGGAGGACATGCTCGACATCTATGAAAAATCCTTTGAGCTGACCGCCAGTGACGCCTACCCCTCCAGCTTTGCCACCTACCCGGCCCACCACCACCTGCTGGGCTCCAGGTCCTTTATGATGGGCTCCAAGGGCATTATCCAGCACCCCGAAGTCTCTGCCATGCAGCCCGAGGATTACGACGATTTTATCGCCAGCCCTTACGACTGTCTGATGGAAAAAATCTTCCCGCGCATCTATCCTGTGCTGGATACTGACCCGGTCAGCCGCTCACTGGCCCTTGCCAAAGCCACAAAGGCCTATTTTGAATACGCCGATTTTTACGCCGGTCTGGACGCACAGCTCATTGACAAATACGGCTTTTTTGCACCGCCTGCCGGCTCCGGCAGCGGCGGCACCACGCCCTTTGACCTTCTGTCCGATATTCTCAGAGGCTTTAAAGGCATTACCATGGACATTAAGCGCTGTCCCGAAAAAATCCTGGCCGCCTGCGACGCCATTCTGCCCCTGTCCATCAAAAAAGGCACGCCGGCTAAGCCGTCCCCGCTGGGCGCCAACTTCATCGCCCTGCACATGGCTACCTACCTGCGTACAAAGGATTTTGAAAAATATTACTGGCCCACCTTCTACAAGCTGGTCCACGGCCTGGCCGAAAAGGGACAGACCTGCCTCATCTTCTGTGAGGATAACTGGATGCGCTACCTGGATTACCTCTATGAGCTGCCCCAGGGCACCCGCTTCTACTTTGAGTACGGCGATCCCAGGCTCGTCAAGGAAAAGCTCGGCAAGAAACACATTATCTCGGGCTTCTACCCCATCACTTACCTTAAGACAGCCACTAAGGAGCAGTGCATCGACAAAGCCAAAGAGCTCATTGACATCCTGGCGCCAGGCGGCAACTACTTCTTCAATTTCGACAAAAGCCCCTACTCTCTGAATACCATTAACCCGGAAAACTACAAAGCCGTACTGGAATACGTCCGCGATAACGGCACCTACGAAAACGCCGGGCAGCAGGTCTGGGATAAGCCCAAAGAAGACACCATCGACCACGTGCTGGCAGACATACCTGAGTTCAGGAGCAAGTACTACACACCCTATGACACCTTTAAACAGGACCACCCCGCCCCCAGAGCTGACCTGGATGATGTGGTGGGCCAGAAAATGCAGCAGTACGAAGACATGCTCTTCCACATGCTTATGATGATGTGCTGATAAAAAAAGCAGAGACGGTTTCAGCCGCTCTGCTTTTTTGTTTACAGTACCTTAAAATTTTTCCCAACCGAGATTTCGATCCTATCCACAATCTCCCGCGACTGCTCAATATAGCCCTCGATCACATCATTGCCGATCTTCAGGCTCTGAAGCAGCAGCCGGATTTCTGTTTCCGCCAGATACTCGGATGAGCAGTCCAAAAAGCCCTCGTTCCTGGCCACATGCAGGCCGTGCACAGCTGACAGATTTGCCAGAGCCAGCGCCTTGACATCCACCCTGCTCAGGCCAAGCTTGTGGGCTTTGTTGATATTTTCGATAAAGCCCACAGAGGCGCTCTCTGTTTTCATAAAAATATTGGAATCGCACAGCTCGTGATAAAAACGGTTAAGCCCCTTATTGCGGTTGCAGTTCCGGTTCTGGAGCCGATATTCGATGGCCGTGCGCAAAAACAGATCGCTGTCCGGGAACTGGCTGGCAATGATGTTCTGGGTCTTCACTTTCATGGCCACCATGTACTCATTATAGACCTCAAGGGCCAGGTTGTTCTTGTTGCCAAAATAGTAGGAAACCATGGCCTTATTGGCGCCGGATTCCCTGGCGATCTCCGCCAGCGTGGTTTTTACAAAACCTTTTTCATAAAAAAGCTTTTTGGCGGTCGCGTATATTTTTTCTTTTGTCTCTAAGCCTGTTTTATAATTCGCCACAGATTTTTCCCCTTTTGCAGTTTCTTACCCTATTTTAGCATAAGCGGCTTTAGTTTTGCAGGGATTTTTTGAATCAGCCCGTATCGTGGCGATACGGGACGGGCTTTTCTCTCAGTCAGAGCCCCAGTATTTTTCTTCAAAGGCCTCTGGTGAGATGGGCCTTGAGATATAATAGCCCTGAATGCTGTCGGCCTCCAGGGCACAGACGGCCCTCAGCTCATCCTGCTCCTCAACGCCCTCCACACATACAGTAATACCCACACTGTGGCACAGCTTGATAACCGATGCGATAAAGGAACGATTAAAGACATTCTCATCCCTGTCGATGGCCTCGATAAACAACCGGTCAATCTTGACAATATCCGCCGGAGACTGAGACAGCATCCCCAGCGAGGAATAGCCTGTGCCAAAGTCGTCCATGGCGATCTGGATGCGCATACCGCGCAAATGCCTGAAAATTTCCTTGAGGCCGCCCATATCCGTTACAAAGCAGCTCTCCGTAAGCTCAAGCACGACATGCCGGGAATCCAGCCCGTTTTCCTTCAGCGTCTTTTCCACATGCCCGGCAAAGGATTCGTCCAGCATCTGGAGATAGGAAATATTGACGTTCATAATGAAATCCGGTTCTCTGTCTGACCACTTTTTGCAGGTCTTGACTGCCTGCTCCAGCACCCATTTACCCACAGGCACAATGAGGCCGCTGGATTCTAAAAGCGGAATGAACTCAGCCGGTGTTACCTCGCCAAAGGGCTCACCGGACCACCGCAGCAGCGCCTCTGCACCCGCCAGGCCCAGATCCTTTGAGTGGGCAAA
Organism: Eubacterium callanderi; assembly: GCF_900142645.1. Taxonomy (GTDB): domain Bacteria; phylum Bacillota; class Clostridia; order Eubacteriales; family Eubacteriaceae; genus Eubacterium; species Eubacterium callanderi. The sequence goes on along the minus strand of NZ_FRBP01000009.1, from coordinate 130,985 downwards.
GGGCTGGTAAACCAGTCGGAAACCCTCCATGCCGTTCACCACACTCAGCTGCAGCCGGCTGGTCAGCTCCAATGCCCGCAGCTTTGAACGCATCAGCGCTGGCGTGTAGGCCGTCATGATATTTTTCCCCTTGGTCTTGGAGGCTTCAAGAGCACTGGACGCGCACTTGATCAGATCGGGATAGTTCTGGCTGTCCCGTCCCAGCAGCGTCATACCCGCAGACACCGTGCAGAAATATTCCTGGCCGTCCAGGGTGTGCACCCGGTTGCTATAGGCGTGCAGCCGTTTATAAATAGCTTCCAGCTCTTCCTCACCCGCGCCGGGGCAGACCACAGCAAACTCGTCCCCGTCAAACCGGTACATGCTGGCGCCCGGGGGCAGCAGCTGCTGAACCGTCTGGGCGAACTGGCGCAGCACCCCATCCCCGAAAAGATGGCTGTTAAGGTCATTAATCCGCACAAAATCATCCAGCCCCAGCAGCATCAGGCCGCCGGGCTTTTCCGATTCCTTATCCAGCAGCTCACTGATCTCCTTCTCACATTCCCTGTAAGTAAAAAGGCCGGTGGTGTAGTCGATCTTGCCCATTTTTCCCAGGTCTGTCACTACTCCCGCAAACATGGCCGGCTGGTTTTGGGCGTTCTTCTGCAAAACGCCGCGGCAGAGCACCCATATATACTCGCCTTTGCGGTTACGCACCTGGTATTCCACATGATGAATGTCTGTATCGCCCCGCAGCATTTCATCAATGCTTTCGTTATAGCGGGGACGGTCCTTTTCATGAACCAGCTCACCCCACATGGGCACCAGGCCCTTAAACTGCCGGCCGGGCAGTTCAAAGTCCCTTTCCATGTTCGGAGAAACCAGGGCCATGTCGGTATTCATGTCCACAATATAGACGTAATCATCCGTACTTCGGATGATCGCGCTGTAAAAAAGGGCAGGGTCAACCGTAAATGTTTCAAAAAAATTGTCTGACTGTGTCATCATTATTCGATCCCCTCTAAAAAATGTACTGCTTCTTCAACTGTTTTTCAAACCTGCCGGACGTTCCATACAACGCCCTCAGGCCGCTCCCCAGCCCGCCTGACTTTTCCAAATCTTATTTATATATTATATCAGACGTGATCAAGATACGCAATAAAAGCCTGCGCAATTCAAAGGGTATCGCGCCGGTACGGGTTGTTTTTTCAATCCTACGCTTCCCAAATCCGTTGAAACCCCTCCAGCACCATCTGGGCCCGTTCGTACCCCAGCTCGTTCTGGCTGCCGCTCTGGCAGGTTTTGATCGCAAAATCGCCTGCGAGATAAATGCTGCCTATATCGGTCTGCAGGTCCATGTCTTCATCAAAAAAATGGAAATTATAAAAACTGTAGGCGTCGTCATAATTTCGTCGGTTGTCTGTAAACTTGACGCTTATGCGTGTTTTTACCGGCACCATCAGCGCGCCTGCCCCCGCCAGATAGGGATAGCCCTTTTCCATGCCCAGCCATTTTGTCATATACTGGCGGTATATGGTTTCGCTCAGACACCGCGCCCGCATCATTCTCTTGATATAATCCCGGGGGCCGATGCCGCCGGCCAGACAGCTGGTCACGCATCCTGCTTCCAGGTAGTGGATACGGCTGTTATTGCCATAATCATCATAGATCGCTTCTATAAAAAGTATATTTTTACTGCTCAAAGCTTTGTTAACAGATTCACTTGTCCTCTTCATGGTTTTTCTCCCTTAAATTTTGATAATAAAAAAACAGAAAGCACTTAAGCCTTCTGTTCCAGTGGGTGACAGCAATTCCCCATTCGACAGCATGTCTATTGAATTGTCATTTTTTATAATTTTTAGTGTGTGCAGAGCCCGTTTTCATCTCACGAAATACAAGATACTTTGTTTTTTACTAAATTTTCTTAAGTATATCGTATACACGAAGAATTGTCAACAAGATTTTTTATAAAAATAATATTTATCTTTTCTTCTTTTAGTAAATTATATAAAAACAACCCGTATCGCTGCGATACGGGTTGTTTTTTTGTTATGCGGCAATGCCTTTTTCTTCTGCATCGGCCATTTGGGCCACCTTATACTCAGCCAGGCGGTCCCGCCAGACGCTGCCGGCGTTCTGGATACCCAGAAGATCTGGATCAAAAACGGGCTCCAGCCCCAGTTTTTTCTGGCGCTCGTAATCCTTGAAGATTGCCAGACCCTGATTACTTAAAATCAACACTGCAATTACATTAAGCCAGGTCATGAGCCCACAGCCGATGTCCCCCATGGTCCACACTACAGACACAGCCTGCAGGCAGCCCTGAAAAGCGGCCAGGATAAAAATACCCCGGAACACATAAAGGAAAGGCTTGTTGCTCTTCATCCAGGCTTTGGTTTCATGAAAAACGTACACCAGGTTGCTTTCGGCATAATAGTAATAGGCCAGGAGGGCAATGAAAGCAAAAAGCAGAATGGAAACAGCGATAAAAGGTGCTCCGAAGCCTGGAAAGATGGTGTCAATGGCCCCATGCACATAAGCGACGCCGTATTCCTTGCCGGGCATGCCCTCAAACAGGAAGCCACCTGCCGGGCCGACCACATTGTAACAGCCCGTCAGCAGAATCATAAAAGCCGAGGTGGTGCAGACCAGGATGGTACCCGCGTATACACTCAAGCAGGAGGCCAGCCCCTGCTTTACCGGGTGCGATACATCGGCAGAGCCTGCCATGATGGCCGAGGTTCCCTGCCCCGCCTCGTTGGCAAATACGCCGCGCATGACCCCCTTGGAAAGGGCTGCGCCGGCCAGCGCGCCAAAAACCGGCTGGACACTGAAGGCAGACTGGACAATCATCATAAACACGCCGGGCACCTTGCTGATGTTAGCCCCGATGATGATAAAGGAGACCAGCAGATAGGCACAGGCCATAAAGGGCGAAACCTTTTCCGCGACAGCCGAGATGCGTTTCACACCGCCGAAGATACAAATTCCGACCACCACTGCCAGCACAATGGCAATGATAAGGGTATTCCAGCCAAAGGCCTGGTTCAGGCTTGAGGTAATGTTGTAGGACTGGACACCCGGCATCAGGATGCCTGGCGCCAGAATGGTGACCAGGGCAAAGGCCTTGGCGTACCATTTTTTACCGATCCCCTTTTCGATATAGTAGGCCGGGCCGCCTCTGAACTCGCCATTGACCGTGATCTTATAAGCCTGGGCCAGGGTAGACTCGATGAGGGCGATGGCTGTCCCAAACAGCGCCACTACCCAGAGCCAGAAAATGGCGCCTGGGCCGCCCAGGGCAATGGCGGTGGCCATGCCGGCGATGTTGCCCACGCCCACACGGCCAGCAGCGGTCATGATAAAGGCGCGGAGACCGGAGACCCCCTCATCGGTGCCCTTGCCCTTGTTGTCACCCAGCAGCCGGAACATCTCCTTGATAAGCCGCAGCTGAGGAAATTTCATCCGCACCGAAAAATAGATGCCGGCGCCCAGAATCAGGATAATCAGCGGAATACTCCAGACCACATCGTTGACACTTGTTACAATACTCTCTAACATAATTTTCCCTCTCGTTTACTGGCAAAGCCGCTGTCATTTTTCCATACAGCGGCTGGCAGCGCATCATTAGTGTTTAATCCTCAAAATAGCCGGCCGGGTACAGCGGGTATCTGGAAATCAATGCCCGGGCTTGTGCCTTACAGGCGTCCAGATTTGTCATGTTTTCAGGGTCCTTTGCGACCTTATCCATGATCTCAGCGATTTCTTTGATAGCGTCCTCCTCCAGGCCGCGCTGGGCAGTGGAGGTCAGTCCGATTCTTACGCCGCTGCACACAAAGGGGCTTTCCTCGTCAAAGGGAATCATGTTCTTATTCACCGTAATGCCCACGTATTCCAGCGCCTGCTCAAAGCTCTTTCCCGTCAAACTCTTTGGTCTTAAATCAACCATGACGATATGGTTGTCTGTGCCCCCGCTGATGATGCGGAAGCCGTAGCTCTGAAGCTCCTCAGCCAGGGTTTTGGCGTTGCGGACAACACGTTCCATGATTTCCCTGAACTCTGGTGTGCCGATATATTTGAAGGAATAGGCCTTGGCGGCAATGGTGTTCAGATGGATGGAGCCCAGAGTCCCCGGGAATACGGATTTGTTCAGAGCCTTCTCGTATTCCTTCTTGCAGAAAACCATACCGGCGCGCGGGCCGCAGAAGGTCTTGGTAGTGGAGGAGGAGACAAAATCGCAGTGCGGGATCGGGCTTGGGATAACCTTGGCCCCGACCAGGCCCGCGATGTGAGCCATGTCATTCATCAAAATCGCGCCGCAGTTCTTGGCGATTTTGGCCATGCGCTCATAGTCGATGAGTCTCGGGTAAGAGCTGGCGCCGGTGATTAAAAGCTTTGGCTTATAGGCCATGGCCTGATCCTCCAGTGCGTCATAGTCGATGATCTCGGTCTCCTTATCAACCCCGTAAAAGTCATATTCATAAACCTTTCGTAGGAAATTCACCGGGGAACCATGGGTCAGATGGCCGCCCTGGTCCAGGCGCATGCTCAAGATTTTATCGCCTGGGTTCAACACCGCGTTAAATACGCAGTAGTTAGCGGTTGATCCCGAGTAGGGCTGTAAATTAACATACTCGGCGCCGTAAAGCTCCAGCGCGCGGCGGCAGGCCAGGCTTTCGATGGCGTCCGCCTGTTCGGAGCCAGCCTGGAAGCGGTTTCCCGGCAGCCCTTCCTCAGTCTTGTTGGTGAAGACACAGCCGCTCAGCTCCATGACTGGCGTGGGCGCGGTGCTCTCAGACGCGATCATTTCGATGTTGTGTTCCTGGCGGTCAAGCTCTGCCTCTACGATGGAATAGACTTCCGGGTCCAGTACCCTTGTTGTTTTTAACATTTCAATACCTCACTTTGTTCTCTGTGTTTGTTTTCGATGATCTCATTCTAACACGATTACAAAGCGCGATCTATGAAGAGAATTGTCGGTTTCCTGATCATTTTTATCCAGTTGACATAAAAATAGCTGTCACCATAATATTGTGACAGCTTATGTTTTTTATTTCTTCAGATAATCTGACGGCATGTGCCCGGTCTGATCCTTGAACTTTTTATAAAAATAATTTACATTCTCATAGCCTGCCTGTTTGGCTACCTCCTGTATATTGTAGGATCCGTTCTTCAGCAGCTCGACCGCATGCTCAATCCGGATTTTATTCACATAACTGATGAGGTTGGTATCCACATAGCGCTTAAACTGTTTGGACAGGTAGCTGGCCGTTACATGAAACTGCTCCGACAGCAGCTGGAGCTCAATCTTATCGCTAAAATGGGTGTGGATGTATTCCAGCACCTGATTGACCAGATCATTGCCTGTAAAATTCCAGCCTACAGACCGGAGCAGGGCCTGGGTAAACTGCTCGTACTCGATGGGCTTGAGGATGATGTCCCTGGCGCCCATGCGCAGGGCCCGCTGGGCATACTCGAAGGATTCATAAGCGGTGATGACCACAATCTTCACATCCATTTGAAGAGCCTCCAGAGCTTCCATGACCTCAAAGCCGTCCATAAGGGGCATCTTGATGTCTAAAAACACTAGATCCGGCTCCTTTTTGCGGATCATCTGCAGGGCGCTCTCTCCGTCAAGGGCAATGCCCTCAACCTGAAGCGGCAGCTTCTCCCGCTCAATAAAATGCTGTATGATCTTTGAAACGGCCTTTTCATCGTCCGCGATAACCACTTTAATCATCATTCTCCACTTCTTTCTGATATGAGTAGGGTAATTCCAGAATAATCCATGTCCCAATGCGCTCATCGGAGTACACATTCATTGAAAAATCCGGGCCGAAGCGCATTTTCAGCTTGGCATAAATCAGCGACAGGCCATGCTCACTGCCCGAGGGCAGGCTGTCGTTTATTCGGTTCAGGGTGCTGTAATCAATGACCGCACCGTTGTTATAAATGGAAATCAGCACCTTGCTGCCGCTGGGCTGCGCGGTGATGGACAGCCGCCTTTTCAGGTTGTTGGTGTCAAAGCCGTGGGTGAAGGCATTCTCGACGATGGGCTGCAGAAAGTTAAAGGGCACCAGCCAGTCATCGAGCTGGGCATTGATTTTGATGTCAACCTGAAGGCTGTCCTCGTATCGCAGCTTCTGGAGCTTCAGGTAGGTTTTCAGATAGGCCGCCTCATGGCTGAAGGGCACAAACTGCTCCTTGGTCTTGGTGGTGTAGCGGAACATCTTGGACAGGTCGATGATGGCATCGTACAGCTCCTCGGCATCCTTATCCAGCGCCATGCCAGCCATGCAGTTCAGGGTGTTGAACAGGAAATGGTGGTTGATGCGCAGGTCGGTCACGATATTCTGGGCGGCCTTGAGGTTTTTCTCCAAGCGCTTGCTGTATTGCTGGGCGTCGTCAATATCTCGCTCCTTGGCCTCCAGCACCCTGCGGGCATCACTGAACACGCAGAAGCTCACAATATGCTCGGCAATCCTTCTGAGCAGCATGCGGATGCTCAGGGCTGTGCTCTCCGGCGTATCGTACAGCTCCTCGGTGCGGTCGCTGGTCTTGCCCTCGCTTTTCATGGTGGACAGCAGGATATAACCGCCCTGAATCACACCGATGCACCGGTTTTCATGCACGATGGGCTGCTGGTACAGGGTCAGGCCGTAGGGGCAGACAAACTGGCGGTATTCCCAGGGCTCGCTCAGGTTTGACTGCCCCATGCCGCGGCAGGGACAGCCGCTGTTGGCCAGCGGGTTGCAGTGCTCTGTGCAATAATCCGGAAAGCAGCTGGTCTGCAGCACCGTCTTGCCCGCAGTGTCGTAGATGGTCAGGGGCAGGTTGAGCGGGTCGATGGACTGCTGGCGAACGCCCTCCACAGCCGCGTACAGGGTATCGTCTGACGGCGCTCCCAGGTTTACCAGGGTGTCGATGGAGATCTCCTCTGCGCCGTATACGGGATTGGAGACCAGCAGCTCCCTTATCTGTCCATCGGTGGGGTTATAGACCTCATGGGAGCTTCCGGCCTCCATATAGAAGATCTGCCCGGGCTCAGGCTCGATGCGCTCACCGTTGATGTAGTAAATGCCCCTGCCCTGCAGCACGTAAAGCAGCTGCTCCTGCCCGTAGTGCACATGCTCGGCCAGATGCCTGCCGGGCTCGATCACCACAATGCCAATATTCATATTCTGTCTTGGGTTATTCTCTGTCTTGACATGCTTCCAGTCTATATAGCCCCACTCCATTACCTGAACCGCCATACCAATTCCTCCTTTGCTAAAGATTATATCATACCTGCTCTCTCTTATTTTTGTCCTTTTTTTTAACAAATTTGCCCAATCAAAAAAAGCCGCCCGCTGGCAGCCCTTTTTTACCGCTCCATCATCTCACCGAAGGTAGTGGCGTATCTTAAGCGCCGCACCACATTCCTCTGCGATCCGCCTGCAGGCGGCCTGGCCCTCCTCGCTCATGGTGTCGATAATGGTCATATAGACTTTTGCAAAACGCGCGGCGTTTTCCGCGAAGCGGAGCATGTACTCAAAGGCGTCCTCTGCCTGGGGGCGGCACAGGGCGTTGTATTCCTCTGCGTCTGGCGCGTTCAGGCTCACAGATACCACGTCCACAAGGTCGGCAAACCAAGGGGTGACATCCTCACCGTACAAGGTACCGGCCAGGCCGTTGGTGTTCAGCCGGACTGCGACGCCGTATTCCCGCTTCAGCACCCGCGCGATCGCAAGAATATCCTTTAGGCGGCAGGTCGGCTCTCCGTAGCCGCAAAAGACCACCTCGTCATACTTTGCCATATCCCGCGCGCGGATATCGGATAGAATTTCCTCCACTGACGGCTCCCGCTCAAGCCACAGCTCGTCCATACGGCTGGCTGCCTCCTCCCGGTTAAACCTGTGGCAGAACACGCAGCGGTTATTGCAGCGGTTGGTGGCATTCACGTACAGTGCCTTTTTATCTTTATAGGCCGTACTCTCTGTTTCATAGGTAATGACCATGTAAGTTTCACTCCTGTCTTTGATGTTAAAATAATACCATTTCTGGGCTGAGGTTTCTATGATCAATTATGTCAGAATATGGATCATTTTTGACTTTTTTTAACCATACTTTATAGCATGTACCCTGAATTTCGGCCGCAACGCAAAAATCAACCCGTATCGCCGCGATACGGGTTGATTGGCAAACTCCTAGGAACGGTTTGGTAAACTGCTGAGCACTCCGGTCTTTTTTAGAACAAAAGCCAGAGTTATCAGAATAATATTTATAATAAAAAGGACAGCGCTGCCTTCTATTTTATAAATACCTCCTGTCAATATCGAGTTTCCTGTAAAAACAGCGTTCAGCAAATGCGGATAATCATCTGCCAGGGACAAGCAGTTTAAGATGATGCCGCCAATCGTATTCCATATAAAGTGAAAAACAATTGGGGCAAGCAAAGATCCGGTATATTCAAGCATTCCAGTTATAATTAAGCTAATGGATAAAATATTCAGAACTGGAAAAATTCCTGTCTCAAAAGCAGAGACATGCATCAATGTGAATAAAGCAGTCGTAATTACGGTTGCCCATCCCCTGTTGTAATTTACCTTGATAAGCTGGTACAAATAGCCGCGAACCAATAATTCCTGCATGATCGTATTTAACAGTGCTGAAATTATCCAAAGCCAGAGAAAAGATACTGTATTGGTACCATCGAATTTTAAGACACCGGCTCCCATAAGAAGCGCGACCGTTATCCCCAGCCATATTAACGCTGCTGCAATCCCAAAGCATGTACTGAAAAGAGGTCTTTTTACCAGATAAAGACTGATGTTTTTTTTATCAATAAATCCAAAAACAAAGGTCATGATCACGATACTCACTAATGGGATAAGTTCTGCCCAAAGCCGGTAAACAGCAGGATTTTCATTCTCTGGCATAGGTATCATAAATATACAGATGACCCATCCCGCAAAGAATAAAATAAACCTCAAAAATACCTTGGAGAATTTCTTTACTTTTTCTTTTTTCGATAACATCATTTTTACACTTTCTCAATGACTCTGGCATTCTAAGCCCTTTTGTTTTACTGCTGCCCGAAATCCAGACGAATGTCGCCGTTGTTATTGTTGATGACAAAGCGGCTGGTACCGCTCTGGTTTTCATCCCGCACGGCTTCCTCATATTTGGCGCCGTCGACCTCAACCTTGCCCAGGCTGGTGCTCAGCTGATAGCCGGCTGTCTCCCTTGGGATACTGGTCTTGATGTTCACGTCGCCCAGATGGGCCGTCACGTTGATTTCTCCCTCAATGGCGCCGCTCAGGCTGATCTTGCCGTTGTCATTTTTAAATTGGCCTCCCCTGACGTTTAACCCCTCGCCGGCAATATCGCCCAGGTGGTCCTCGGCGGTCAGCATGTTATAGGTGCTGTCTGTCAGGGTAATTTTTCCATTGTCGTTTTTAATGCTTCCCTCATCGGCGCGGATATTGGCCGCCTTTATTTTCCCGAGATGATTCTGTGCTGTAAAGCTTTTGGATTCAACATCACTCACGTCCAGATCACCGTTGTCCAGCTTGATATACACGCTGTCGGCTTTGACGGAGGCCATGTCCACACTGCCCAGATGGTTCTGAATCGACAGTGCCTTAAAGGCCCTGGGGCCCTTAAACTTGATCTTGCCGTTGTCCACCCTGGCGTCCAGAGACTGGCCTGTTTCCTTTTTGTCCAGGTATACCTTGATCTTTGAGTTGCCGTAAATGTTGCCCACACCCATAAAAACCACGCGGTTTTCCTCCTGGCTCTTGCTGGTGATGGTGGTGGTGTTCCCGTCCTGATGGATTTCAGGCTTTGCCGAGTCCTCATAATAGACGGCCTCAATGGCGTTTTCATCGGCCAGGATGATTTCCAGGTCTGCCATTGAAATATCAATGTCCAGATTTTCTATTTTTCCTGGGAGCTTCTGGTATTCCAGCCTTTTTTCCTCATACTTCATCACATGGATTCCCCTGCTGTCAATATAGGTGGAGGTCATGCCGCCGAGAAGCATGCCGACCCCGGCGAGCAAAAGTCCGCCGGCTGCCAGAATCCCGCCAATTTTCAAGAGCTTTTTTGAATCGAATTTCATGCGTTTTTCCTCCATTCCAAAATCGCTTCCGCCATCCGCTTAAAGCCGTTGATGACCCAGGGGATGAGCCGGTACATGCCCACGCCCAGCAGAATCCCAAGCCCGAGGGCAAAGGCGCCGCTGCCCACATAAAACAGGGTGACTGCCGGGCTCTGGAAGATCAGAATCAGCCCGATCACCATCCAGAGAAAGCCGCCCAAAACCAGAGCTGCCGCTGTCACCACAAAGGCGAACAGGACGCTGAAAACCACGACCATCAGCACGAATACCAAAGCCGCGGCCACAATGACCAGCGGCAAGGCAATGGGCGCTGCAAAGATGGATAAGATCACAATCAGCACCACTGGCATTTTCTTTTTCTCCTGCTCATTTCCTTTCAGGGCATATTCGCTGCGCAGCTGCGCGGCCAGCTTGGCCGGCGAGCTCAGCTCTCCGATAACCCTGTCCTCATTTTCCGGTCCGGCGTCATCAAAATATTCATTGTAATACACCAGGGCGTTTTCCCTTTCATCCCTTGGCAGCTTTCTCAAGTGCTTTTCCAGCGCTGCCATATACTCTTCACGATTCATTCTCGCCACCTCCTATCAGAAGCGAATCTATTTTTTCCTTGTAAGTATCCCACTCTTCCCGGTATTCTTCCAGCCTGGCCCTTCCGCTTTCCGTAATGGCGTAATAGCGGCGATTCCGCCCCTGAAAGGGCTTATCGTAGGTGGCCAGGTACTTTTCCTTTTGCAGACGCCTGAGCACCGGGTAAAGGGTGGATTCTGAAATATCCAGCACACTTTTGACCCGCTGTGTCAGGCTGTAGCCGTAAGCATCCTCCTCTGAGAGCACGGCCAGCACACATGCGTCCAGAAGTGCGGAGCCTAATTGAAAAATCATCCTCGCATCTCCTTTCTTTATATCGTTAATGATATTATACATTGTATAATATCATTTTGTAAAGTATATTATTTAATTTTTAATAAACAAAAAACAAAAGAACCCGTATGGCCGCGATACGGGTTCTTTTTTGGTCTTCCTAAAAAAACTTGACAGCACATTCGCCAGAGATCACTTTTTCCTGAATTTCATGGGTTTTCTCCACGGTGATGTATTGGCTGAGGAGCTTTTTAAAGCCGTAATTTTCCCGGTTGATCAAAATCACCGGGGTGGTCACTTCCTCCAGCGGATAGCCAGGCAGCTCCACAACCCGCTGGTTGAGGTCAGGCTGAAAATTGTTGTACCAGCCGTCCCGCCGGTAGATAAAGCAGTCCACATTTTTCTTGACAAGCAGCTCGCTGAAGCTGGCATAGGGTGTCTGGACAAACGCCACATCCTTTCCCTCACACAGCTTCTGGGAAATGGTGTACTGGTCAATGCTGTTACAATCCACCGCCATACGCATGCCGTCCTCAATCTCTGTTTTCTGGTCATCCAGAAAGTACAGCACATAGGGCTCAGAATAGATACAGCCGGTCAGCTCGATGGCCCTTTCCAGAAAATCATTTTCGCTCAGGTAGCGCTCTGCCGAGCTCTTGGACACAATGATAAAGTCATAGATCATCTCCTTTAGGGCTGCCAGACGCTTTTCGGAGCCTGTGACATAGGCAAAGGAGAAGGGAAAGGGGCTCTTCTCCATCTCCTCACAGATGGCTGTGGTCAGGCTTGAAAAAGAAAGGGTCATGGGCACAGGCATGGTGCCGGTCAGCGATCCCCAGTTGGTATAAGGGTAGAGCTTTTCATAGTCAATTCCGGTCACAAAGGTGCCCTTGACTCCGTTCTTCTGTGTTTGGATACACGCGTCCTCCTCCAGAGTGGCAATGGCCTTCTGGACAATACCGCGGGACACCTCAAAGCGCTGGGTATACTCCGCGATGGTCGGCACCCGGTCGCCGGGCTGCATGGTGTAAAAATCCCGCGCGATGTTAATGGTAGCGAGTCCTGTTTTTTTATAAAAGGTTGGCTTCATTGGTTTTTCCTCATGCTTTCAATATCGTTTTACAATAGCACGGCATCCCGCTTTTGTCAATCACCCGCTGCCGCAAGCATGGCCCGGGCCACACCGTACAGGTCGCCCAGCACCGGATAATCCGCGTTTTTCATGATCTCAGCCTCCCGATCCTCATTGACGGCGCAAAGGCGCTTAACGCCCTTAACACCTGATAAAAACTGGACGGAGCCGGATATGCCAAAGCACAGCAACAGCTCTGCCGAGATGGCGCTGCCGCTGAGTCCGATCTGTCTTCCCTGGGGCAGAAAGCCCCGCTCCACCAGCACTCGGGAGCACATCAGGTCCGCGTCCAGCTTTTGGGCCAGCTGTTCAAACAGCACAAGGTCGGCCTTGTCCTTCAGGCCGCCGCCCACCGCCACCACCACGGGGCGTCTGCCCTGTTCTAAAACCGGCGCGGCGCCATCGTCCCCGGTCTGCAGCCGGGGCCGCAGCTCCCCGGGCAGCTCACAGGGGATGACCGCGCAGTCTCCGGACGCTCTGGGCTGTGCCTTGAACACGCCCTGGCGCACTGTGGCGATCTGGGGGCGCGCGGTTCTGGTCAGAATACTGGCCATAATGCGGCCGCCAAAAGCCGGACGGGTCTGTACCAGCTGCCCCTCGCTGTTTATCGAAAGCTCTGTGCAGTCTGCCGTCACTCCTGTCTTAAAGGCCGCCCCGATCATGGGGGCAAGGGTACGCCCCTCAAGGGTCGCACCAAAGAGCAGGATTTCAGGCTTCACCCTTTCCACACAGTCGGCCACGGCCGCTCTGTGCGCCTCCTGCCGAAACGCGGAAACCGCCGGAAACGTATAAAGGTAAACCCTGCTCAGTCCGCTGCTCCGCAGTGCCGCTGTGAGGTCTCCGGTCAGCTCCCGGCAGATAAGCACGCCAGCGGTATCGCCGGCCAGCTCTGTGGCCTTTGCCGCCAGCTCCGCGCATACCGGGTGCAGTCCGCCGGGGCCTTCCTGTAAATAGATTAACGCTGTCCTCACTTACCTGCCTCCTTCACGCTTTTCCACACATCCAGCAAGAGCGCCGCACCCTGGCTGTCTGTCAGCTCAAGAACCGGATTTTTGGCCGTTGTCTCCGGCTGAAACAGGCGCACCACCCGGGTGGGTGAGCCTGAGAGCCCATAGGTTTCACTGTCCTGCTGCTCCAAATCCCCCAGAACCATCCTTTGTACGGCCTGCTTGCCTGCTTTCAGCTTAGCCCGCAGCCCTGGCACCCGCGCTTCACAGATAGTCGGGTTGACAGCCAGCACCAGGGGTAGCCCACCGGACACCCGGCAGGTCCTTCCGGTCAGCTCCTGGCGGGCCTCCAGCCGATCCTCTGAAGCGCTCACAATCTCACGTACCCATCCAATGACCGGGATGTTCAGCTGCTCCGCCAGCGAAAAGGGCACCTGGGCCGTATCGCCGTCGGTGGTCTGCTGCCCGCAGATGATCAGGTCTGCCCCGCCCAGGGCTTTAATCCCCTGGGCCAGCGTCCGGGCTGTCATGAGCACGTCGGCCCCCGCAAAGGCCCGGTCGCTCATGAGGCAGGCGTGGTCCGCAGTCATTGCCAGAGCAGTGCGCAGAGCCTGCTCAGCGGACTCCGGCCCCATGGTCAGCGCTGTTACCTCCCCGCCCAGGGCCTCTCTCAGCCGCAGAGCCGTCTCGATGGCCGGCAGGTCATAGGGATTGAGCTTATTTTCGCCGGTCCGCACCAGCACGCCCTTTTCTTTGTCCATACTGGCCTCTGACAGCGCCGGAACCTGTTTGATACACACGATTATTTTCATTTAAAAACGCCCTCCGGGTCGAATGCTTCCTTCACTGCCTTTATCTGGCGCTTCACCGCCTCCGGTACAAAGCGCAGGGCCAGCTCCCGCTTTAGCAGGCCCGCGCCGTTTTCGGTGATAATCTGGCCCCTGTCCGCGGCTGCCCGGGCTGCCCATTCTGCCATCAGAACCTCGCATTTTGCTCTTTCCTCCGGTGTCTCTGGCAGAAAATTAACATGGAAACGGTTCTGTGCCGCCGCGCCGTATATCACAGCGTGTGCGCCACTCTGGGCAATGCCCCCGCGGTACATTTCCAGATAGTCCTCTGCCTTTTCCGCCGGCCCCTTCAGGTCTGAGGACAGGCGGGTAAGCCCGGGCACAGCCTGGCTGAAGGAATCGGTCTTTCCGTTGGCCAGCTCTGGCACCACATGCCGCAGCTTTCTGAAGCGATCGATCTCATAGCGCTCGCTGGCTGCCCAGGTCTGTTCCTCACTGCCGCCCAGCCCTTCAAAAATATCCAGCTGCTCAAACAGCGCGCCCTCCAGAGCATCGGGATCGTCCCCGGCCAGCTCGACATAGACCGCGGCACCAGCGCCCTGGGGGAATTCCGGGAGCTCCTGCAGCGCCGCAGTGTTGTGCCGCCCCTCGGAGAGCAGGCTGAGGGCTGCCCTGTCATAGTATTCCATCACCGTCACACTGCCGCTGTTCTCAGCCTGAGCCACTGCCCGGCAGAGCGCCATCGCCGCCGGGTCTGTGGGCAGAAAATACAGCACACCCCAATCACAGTCCGGCTTCTTCGCAAGCTCCAGCTCAAAGGCCAGGGCCATGCCCAGCTGCCCCTCAGTCCCTGCCAGAAAGTCGATCAAGTCCATCTGTTTGACAGTCACCAGTCCGTTCAGCACGCCGGAGCTCTCAAAGGTCTCACAGCTCAGGCGGCCGCCGTCCGGCAGCGCGCAGCCGCTGTCATCAAAGACATAGCTGCCCCGGCCGATCTCCCAGACCTCACCTGCGGCTGTGAGCCACCAGAGCTTCCGGACCCAGGACGCTGTCCTCTGCCCGTCGATGCCCATGGCGTTGCAGCCAAACATGCCGCCGAGGGTTGCGCTCTCCTCGGTTGGGTTCGGCGGGAATACCCAGGGCTCCTTCAATAAAAGGGCATGGAGCTGCGTAAGCGTGGCACCTGCCCCGGCGTAAAGAACCGGTCCTTCTCTCAGCTCCAGGTCCTTCAGTCCCTGGCAGTCCACAACCAGGCCGCCCTCCGGCACTGCTCCCCCGGTCAGCCCGGTGCGGGCGCCCTGGGGCGTAATATGCAGCCCGGCCCTGCGGGCATGGCTCACAGCCTCCCGGGCCTCCTCAAAGCTTTCTGGAAAGCAGACCGCGTCTGCCCTTCCTCGGATACGGGATTCGTCCCCAAGCCACCGCTCATATTTTTCTGTCATCGCTTCAATTTTCATCTTTCTGCTCCTCCGCCTGCTTTTCCCAAGCCTCTAAAACCTCCAGTGCGTCGCCCACCAGTCCATAATCGGCGGCTTTAAAAACCGGTGCGTCAGGATCACTGTTGACTGCCACCAGATTTTTGACGTTCTCAAGCCCAGCCATAAAGGGCGCCGCGCCCGACACGCCCAGTGTGATGCACAGCTCAGCCCTGAGCACATGGCCGGACTGGCCGATAATGTCCGCCACGTCGGCCCATCCATTGATGGCGGCTGCCCGTGTGCAGCCGCAGGCGCCGCCCCAGGCCCGGGCCAGCTGCTTCAGCCGCGCGTAGTTTTCTCTGGAGCCAAGGCCCCTGCCGCCTACCAGCACCAGCTTTGCCTCCTCCAGCGGGTTCTTTGCCCTGCTGGCCTTGAGCTTTCGGTCCAGGCAGTAGCCGTAGTGTTTAAGCACAGGGCCCACCTCTGTAATGGCAGCCTGTTCTGTCTCTTCAACAGGGCTCTCCGATACCGGCCCGGCCTTGGAAGCCGACAATACAAGCGGCCGTCCCTGGGGCCGGCTGACCGCGTCGGCATGTGAATTGTAAACCGGGCGCCGGACCCAGAGGCCGTCCGTATCCCTGCCCAGGGTCCGGCAGCCTGTCAGACAGGTCCCGCCGATCCTTACGGCCAGCCGCGTTGCCAGCGCTCCGGACCCGGCTGTAAAAATCAGCAGCTCTGGCTGCCGCTCCCGGTACAGGGCTTCCAGACTGTCCAGCCAGTTTTCAGGCAGGGCCCCGCTGCCCACCGGGCAGCGCACCACTGTACCGATGCCGGCCACACACCGGGCTGTCTCTGCCAGGCCCTCTTTGGTATCGCCAAGATACCAGGCCTCCAGCAACGCGCTCTCTGCCACAAGAGCGCCGGTTAAGGCGTTAATGCGCCCGGCCGTTTTCAGGATATCGTCTTCTCTTGTAAAAACACAGGCTGCCTTCATGATATCATCCCCTTAATCCATTTTTCATACACTGCGCCGGCCTTGGCCGCACCACTCTCTCCCTCGATCATGACACACTCCTTCGCACTGCTCTCCCGGCTGAAAGCTGGCAGAACCGTATCTTCTGCCGGCAGAGCGGGCCACTCCTCAATGTCCCGTTTGGACGCGGCCATTTTCTCCCGCAGCGTCGCCACTCTCAGGTAAGCGTACTCCGCGTCACCCACAGAAGCTGCCACCGGGCCCTGGAGTTTCAGGACTTCCAGCCCCGCCGGGGTCTCATGCTCAAGCACAAGCTGCCCGCCTTCAAACGATGCCGCTGCCGTGTCTCCGACAAAGGGAAGCCCCAGCAGCTCGGCGGACAGCGGCGGCACCATGCCGCTGTCCGCCATGCCGGCCTGTTTGCCGAAAAGCACCAGATCAAAATCCCCGCTTTTTATAAAACCGGCCAGCAGCGCCGCCACGGTCTCGGGGCAGAACTCTCTGCGCTCAAACGGAATATTGACCACCCGGTCGTAGCCCACAGCGTACAGCCCCTTCATCAGGCTTGCCAGGCCGCCGCCAACCGTTACGGCAGTGCACGCCGCCCCGGTGTCTGCTGCGGTTTCCTTAAGCCGCAGGGCCATCTCCAGCGCTGTCTCATCAAAGCAATTGATCATTTTTTTCACATAGCTGGTGTCCAGTCCCTGGGAGATATCCCTCCAGTCCGATTCCAGAACCTGATCGAGGTCTGGTACAATTTTAAAGCATACGCAAATTTTCATTTTGTCCCCTTTTGTGTTGTCATTATTCCTGTTTCCAGGCTTCTGCCCTAAAACCAGATCAAACCACACCCTCTCTCCGGGCTTTTCTGGCCGTCTGTTGGAGGAGGGTGCAGTTTTAAATGCAGTCTTATTTAATTATAACAAATTCCGGCTCAATTTTCCTCTACTAAAAGCACGCCTTTATTTAAAATATGGTTGGGGTCCATGGCTTCCTTGAGCCGGTACATGAGCGGATAGGATGAGCCGTGCTCCCGAGGCATAAACTGGGTGCGGTACTTGCCGGAGCCATGATGGTGGGCAATGCTGCCGCCGCGCTTCAGGGTTTCGTCCAGAATGATGCCGATCAGCTTCATATAGTCGCCTTCCACGCTTTGGGCTCCCTCTGTTACGGTAAAGGCGAACTGGAAGTAGATATTGGTACCCTGCATGTAGCTGTGGGAGGAATGGCCGCCCAGGAAAACCACGTTTTCTATTTCCCGCGGCAGGCGTTCAAGCACTGCGTCGTAGATGTTGCCAATCTCTGACCAGTTGCCGGAAATTTCACAGGTATCGGCCACAACGCCCATGTCGTAGAATTTTGGCTTATCCATATCGTCACAGACATCATTGCGGTGTACGAGCCAGTTTTCCACAGGCTTGGCGCCCATATCCACAGGATCGTATTTGGATGCCAGCTCCTCAATGCCTTCACCGGTAGCCTTGGTGATGCCTGCCGGCCCCTCAGCCAGCAGGAGCAGCATACAGTGCCCCTCAGGCGCGACGCCGCCCATCTGGTCGGCGACCTCTAATGGGTCGTGCAGCCTGACAACTGCAGGCTTGTAGCCAGCCACCATAATATCGCGGATAAGAGCCAGGCCGTTTTTCATGCCCTTTATGCCATAAGCCTTCATCCAGCGGTTTTCAGGCATATATTTGAAGATTTTCACAGAAGCCTCGGTGATAAAGCCCAGGAGCCCCTCGCTGCCGATGAACAGGTGGCGCAGATCTGGCCCGACAGAGCGTCTCGGCACATTTTTAATCCGGATTACACTGCCATCAGCCAGCACTGCCTCCAGACCCACCACCAGATCCTCAATACCGCCGTAAAGTGTGGAAAACTGGCCGATGCTGCGCGTTGCCAGCAGTCCGCCCACCTGTGCCAGAGGCAGGGACTGCGGGAAATGCCCGGTGGTGTAGCCCATCTTATTCAGGTAGCCCTCAAGGTACTCCATAGGCGTACCGCATTTGGCCGTCACATACATGTCTTCCTCATTGACCTCGATGATCTCATTCATGTCTGAGCCGTCCAGGATCACGCCGTCCTGCCGGGGCTCGATGCCGCGGGTAACGCTGGAGCCGCCGGTTCTCGGCACCACGTCAATTTTTTTATCGTTCAGGTATTTCAGCACCTCAGCGACCTGCTCGGTGCTCTGTGGGTGGACCACGCAGGCCGCGCGGGGCACCCAGTATTTTTTATCGTCGCGTTCATAGCGGCGGTAGCCGATATAATCCTTGGCGGCGTCCAAAACAGCCTGCTCGCTGTCTGAGACTCTGTCCGCTCCTACAATTTTTCCCAGTTCCTGTACAAGTGCTTCTTTATTCATAATTTAACCTCTCTCCTTCATTGACCGGGAGGCGACGATATCGACCCCTGTCCCGCAAATATTCTGTTCGATCACCTGCCCGCAGGCCACCGGCGCTTTAAGCGTCCGGCTGTAAAGCACCTTCAGGCAGTCCTCCATTTTATCCCTTGGCAGCTCGCAGGCGCTGATGACTGGCAAGCGCCTGTGCGTGCCGCCTTCGATGTTCACCGTTGTGGTCAGCATCCGCTCTGGATTTTTATATTCCTTCTCGCCGTGGGCGGTGCCCAGCTTGCAACCCGCGCCCTCCACGGTCAGTCTCCCATGGTCATCGGTGACCTCCAGCCGGCAGCTGTTCGGGCACACAATGCAGATGTATTCTTTTTTAACCATGCTCACGCCTCCTTCACATCCACCACCAGCGGCGCGTCGTGTCCTGGCGTCACGGTGCAGGCCACCATTTCCGGCGGCGCCACGGTTTTCAGTTTTTTGGATACCAGTGTCTCACCCCCGTTTTCGCAGGTGAGCCGCACACTCTTTTCCGGTTTTTTTACCCGCATAAACAGGGTGGTCTCCTCCCGGCTGCCCGCGCGCACGCGCTGGGGCACAATAAAATTCACATTCTCTCCCGGAACGGTTTCCACCGCCTCGGCCTCAGTGTCCAGAGTGCCGTTCAGGTAGGCGGCCGCTCCCCGCGCAGCGATCTCTCCGGATTCGGACACATAATCCACCAGGTCAAAGACCACCGCCACGTTGCCCGCCGCGAAAATGCCGGGAACACTGGTCATAAAATGGTTGTCCAGCACCGGGCCCCGCGTCCTGGGGTCCATCTCGATGCCGGCCTTAACGGACAGCTCGTTTTCCGGAATCAGGCCGACGGCCAGCACCAGCAGGTCACAGGAAATAAATTCCTCTGTCCCGGGAATCACCTTCCGGTGCTCGTCCACCTTTGCCACGGTCACGCCTTCAAGGCGCTCCTTACCATGGATCCAGGTGACTGTGGTGGCAAGGTGCAGCGGGATGCCATAGTCGTCCAGACACTGGACAATGTTCCGGGTCAGCCCGCCCGGGTCCTGCATGACCTCGTAAACGCCCTTGACCTTAATATGCTCAAGGGTCATGCGCCTGGCCATAATCAGACCAATGTCGCCGGAGCCCAGGATAACCGCTTCTTTGCCTGGCAGGTAGCCCTCCATGTTAATGTAGCGCTGAACCGAACCGGCGGTCATAACCCCGGCCGGCCGGTAGCCGTAAAGCAGCACCTGGCTGGCGGTCCGTTCCCGGCATCCCATGGCCAGGATCACAGCACCGCAGCGGATTTTCATCATGCCGTCCCGGTTGTTACAGGCGTAAATCACCTTGTCCCTTGTGATCTCCAGCACCATGGTATCCAGAAGCACTTCAATATCGCTGGCCTCCACCTCGTCGATAAAGCGCTGGGCGTAATCCGTTCCGGACAGGCGTTTCTTAAACCGGTGCAGGCCAAAGCCATCGTGGATACACTGCTGGAGGATGCCCCCCGGTTCAATATCCCGCTCGATGATCATGACCTTTCCGGCCCCCTGACGCCTGGCCTCCAGTGCTGCCGCCATACCGGCAGGGCCGCCGCCGATCACGGCAATATCTATTTTCATCTCTTTCATAATGCTTCACCCTCTTTCTGCGCGGCGGGACGGCTTGTGTCAATGAGAATATTGGTCCCCTCATTTCTCAGATTGATCTCAGTCCATTCGCGGCCCAGCTCTCTGGCTAATATTTCCAATACCCTTGGCTGGCAGAAGCCGCCCTGGCACCGGCCCATTCCCGCCCGGGTCCTGCGCTTGATGGCGTCAATGGACTGAGGAATGACCGGCGAGTGGATGGCGTCCAGAATCTCGCCCTCGGTGATGGATTCGCAGCGGCAGATAATCCGGCCATAGCGCGGGTCCTGCCCGATCAGGGCGTCCTGTTCCTCACGGCTCAGATGGCGGAAGTTCCGGCGCTTTTTATGAATGGGATTATAGCTTTGGTTTTTCTGCGCCGGGCTTTTGCAGGCGGCCATATCCTCAAGGAGGATATTTTCCACCAGCTCCGCGATGGCCGGAGCTGAGGCCAGCCCCGGTGACTGGATGGCTCCCACATTGATGAAGCCGTGGGTCACGTCGGACATTTCAATGACGAAATCTTCCTTATAATCTGCCGGACGGGTGCCTGCGAAAATCCGGATAATATCGCCGTAGCCCGCGCGCTCGTTCTGATTGATGCCCATGGCGTAGCGCAGGTCCGCTTCGGTGGTGGCATTGTCCTCCTTGTCTGGGGTCTCGGTGGCCGAGGGCCCCAGCAGGATATTCCACTCCGGCGTCCGGCACATGCCGCCGCCCTTGGATTCCGCGTTTTTCTCGCGGTGGATGCGCTCCAGGGTCGTGATCTCTGTGATCACGTCAAACTCGGGCGTCTTGTTTTTGTCCAGAATGGCGATGGTGCCCTTTCTGGGGTGGATGGTATAGGATTTATCCCCGGCCATGGCAGACATCTCGTCCGCGTAGACTCCGGCACAGTTGATCACGTACCGCGCGCGGATAATGCCCCTGGAGCTCACTACCCCTTTAACCTCGCCGTTTTCGGTAAGAATATCGGCCACGGTACAGTTAAAGAGGAACCGCACGCCGTTATCCGCAGCGTTCTCGGCCAGGGCGACCGCCACCTCGTAGGGCTCCACCAGCCCCATGCTCGGCAGCCAGATCGCCTCAAGGGGATTGGTCACACCGGCATCCGCCAGCCTGGGCTCAATTTCGAGGGCACGGGCGCCGTCCACCAGCTCCACGCCGTCCACGCCGTTGAGCACCGCCACATCGTAAGCGGCCTTCAAGGCCGGCCTCAGAGCTTCCTCGGTGATGACCCCCATGGAGCCGCAGCGCTGGAGCTCAAAGCCCAGCTCCTCTGCCCACCTCGTATACATCCGGTTCCCCTTCACGTTCAGCCTGGCCTTCAAGGTGCCCGGCTTGGCCGCGTGTCCGGGATGGATATTGCCGTTGTTGGCCTTTGTCGCGCCTGTGGCCACATCGTCAGACATTTCGGCCACCAGTATACTCAGCTGATACTTGGAAAGCTCCCTGGCAATGCCGCAGCCGCTGATGCCCGCGCCGATGATCAGCACATCTACATCGTCAATAACGCCGATGGCTTCACCCTGCTCACGGCAGGCGGTATAGTCCTTTTTCGGAACCGCCATGCCCTTAACGCTCAGCTCATTTACCACATTCCGGACACCCTCCTGCTTTGCGATCAAATGCCCGATGTCCACCACCTGGTCCCAGGTGTCACACTCGCCTGTGACGGTGACGATTTTACGCGCGTCCACCGACAGGGACACTGGGATACCCGGAAAGGCTTTCTTCACTTCTTGTTCGATTGTCTCCTGCATTTTGTCTTCCTTTCATCTGCGGTGTGTCAGCAATCCCAGTTCAAGGTCCGCTCCACAACCTTTTTCCAGTTCTGATAAGTCTCCTGCAGCTTTTCACTGTTTTCTCCAGGTACGACGACCTGTTCAATTTCCAAATATTTTTCTACGTCCGCTGGCTTCATCCATCCCAGCTGGATGGCTGCGGCTTCAGCTGCCCCCAGAGCGGTGGCTTCCACCGATTTGGGCCTTATAACCCTGGCCCCGGTAACATCCGCCATGGTCTGGAGCACAGAGCGGCTCTTGGTCACGCCGCCGGACACCTTGATCTCGTCAATACCCACGCCCATTTTGGCAGCCTCCTCCATAAACAGCACACCCGCAAAAGCGATGCCCTCCAGCATGGCCCGCACAAAGTGCTGCCTGTCAGCGCCGGGCCCGATGCCCATAAAGGCGCCCTTGGCGGTCTCGTCATTGTAAGGCGCAAAGGCCATGCCAGCCAGGGCGGGAATGAAATAGACACCGCCGCTGTCGTCCACGGACTCGGCCAGATCGTCCATCTCTGAAAAATCATCAAAGAATTTCAACTTGTTTTTTGCCCATTCCAGGCAGGTTCCCGCTGTTGAGGACTGCCCTTCCAGCAGATAGAGCCGCTCGCCGCCCATATTCCAGCTGATCATGCTGCTCAGTCCCGGCACAGTCTTAATCTCGCTGCCCACGTTGATGTCCACAAAGGTTCCGGTACCCATGGTGCACTTGATGGTGTTAGGGCTCAGGCACCCCTGGCTGAACATGGCAGACTGCTGGTCGGCAAAGGCTCCGCAGATGGGGATCTCCACTCCCAGGATATCCGCGCTCATATTGCCAAAGAAGCCGGTTTCCTCGCATACCTCTGGCAGCATCTCCTCACGGAACCCAAAATAGCCGACAAAGGGCAGATTGTAGCAGCAGTGCTCATTGTCATAGATCATGCCCGCACTGGTCATGCTGCCTGTGGTGGCATGAACTGCTCCGTTTGTGAGCTTCCAGATAAGCCAGGTGTCCATGTTGCCAAACAGGGTGGTCTCCTTTTTCAGCTCTTCGGCAAATTCCGGCGAGTCGTCACAGATTTTATCCAGAATCAGCGGCACGTAAAAGCCCGGCAGCGCCTCAGCCAGCCCGGGGAAGCTTCCGCTGAAAACCGGGTCGTCCGTATATTTCTGCTTCTGATGCCGCCCCCGGTTATCAAACCACAGCACCGCGTTGTGCAGCGGCTCCCCTGTCTCTTTGTTCCACATGGTCCAGGAAGCACGCTGGGTCGTAATGCCCACACCGGCAATGTCCTCAGCCGCAACACCGCATTTTTCCACCACTGCCCGGCAGACCTTCACGGTCTTGTCGTAAATCTCATTGGCGTCCACCTCAGCCTCGTCCGGTTCGGGATAGATAAGCTCCAGGGCTTCATAGACAAAATCCAGCATACGCATATCGCGGTCATAAATCAGCGCGCGAACCCCAGTCGTCCCCTCATCAATTACCAAAATATAATTTTTCATATTTCCCCCAAGTTCATTTCGTTCATTTTCTCTCCAAATCTCCATAAATCAACGATATTTAATTGTACATTTTTTTGTATATTTGATGGTACCTCCCTCTTTTACTCCGCAGTTTTTACGCCATACCCCTTATGTCAGTCTGCCGGAGTCAATGTATATTTTTTTGTACTCTTGATGGCTTTAAGTATAGACCCGTTTTTTACGGTTGTCAATCTTTTTTTATTCCGAAATCCGGCCATAAACTGAAAAAGCCTGATTTTACGCGGTTTTTCCGCAAAAAATATTTGATTTTTACGCCATCCGTCCCTTTAAAAATCAGCCCGTATCGTCACGATACGGGCTGATTTGAAGATTCATTGCATCTTGCTGTGATAATCCAAGGTTTATTTTCACTGGTCGTTCCACATATGGGCGAGAATATCCTTTAAAACCAGCATTGCGTCCAGTGCGCTGTAGTGATAGTCGCTCTCTAACTGACCAAGCATTTCTCTCAGCCTTGGAGCGTATTGGCTGATGTCAACCTCTTCTTTGTAGACTGTCAAAATTGGATACTTCTTTCCCCAGAGCTTTGTCCAGTCCATTTTCTTCTGCTTTTCTTCGTTCGCGTGCTCAATCATTTCCTCGATTTCCTTGACATCGACGTCAAAATCAATCAGTTCATCCAGTGACAAATGGTACAATTGCGCCATCTGCTTAGACTGGCGTATGTCGGGCAGGGTCTCATTCGTCTCCCATTTTGAGATCGTCTGCCTGCTTACGCCCAGTTTCTCCGCAACCTCCTCCTGTGATAAACCGGTCCTCTTCCTTGCTTTGTACAAGCTGTTTCCTAAAGTCATCATTGGCCTCCTCTCTTACTCAAGCAATATTTTACCAAAGCTTACTCCTCAAAGTCTACCAGATGCAATTTACACTTCCGCACTTTTTCTTAACGCGCGCCGGGCAGCCTTCAGACATATTTTATACGGATTCACAGCATATCAAAAAACTAAAGTGATGAAGCCTTTTACCTGAGGAAGAAAAAACCGTCCTGCGGGCTCTGGCGCGCTGGCCTCCATCCAAAATCAGCCCGTATCGTCACGATACGGGCTGGTCCGCTCTCTGGCTTTCACTCTCCCTCTGCCAGCAGCGAAAATCTTCCAGGCGTTCCCCCAGCCACTGTTCATTGTCGCTGTAATCCCGCGTCGGGCCGCCCAGTCCGCGCCCCGATGAATCCGCCTTTGCCAGCAGCAGCAAATCCTCCGGGCATAACGACTTCTTAAACAGCCGCCTTGTCGCTTTTTCCGATGAGCATTGCAGGTACAGGCCGTTTGGGCGCATGTGGTACTCCACATGGTTGAGCACCAGCCGGCTCGTCTCCCGGTCCAGGCCAAAACGATCCATGAAGCTCCGGGCCAGGGGCAGCCCTCTTTTCTCATGGCCGTAGGACACGATCTTCCCGTCCTTCTCCACTGTACAGACCGCCTTTCCGTAATCGTGGCAGAGGGCTGCCAGCATAAAGGCAAAAGGGCTGCGTGCCTGGGTCCGAAGCCTGGCTGCCTGGTTCATCACCAGAATTGTATGGGTAAAGGCATCTCCCTCGGGGTGGTATTTCGGGTTCTGTGCAACACCCCTCAGGGCCAGCAGTTCCCGGAAATCTTCGCCGTCAAACTCAATTTCTCTGAAGTCCCCGGTGGACAGCAGCAATGTTTTCAGCTTCTCAAGCATGGGGTTCACTTCCTTTCGTGAATGATCTCTGACAAACCGTATTTTAATCCGTTATACCCGAAAATATTAAAAATCCTTAACTTTTTTCAGCCTCTGCCGCCTCTCCCCTGCGCAGGAACCGCAGTGTCGGCAGGACAAGCGGAATGGCGATGGCAAAGGTCAGGACATCGGCGATGGGCTGGCAGAACTGAACCCCCAGCAACCCCAGCGCCATTGGCAGAAGCAGAATCAGCGGCAGGAAAAACAACCCCTGGCGGGCCACTGAGAGGATGCTGGCCTGTGTGACCTTTCCGATATTCTGGAGCAGCATGTTGCACAGCGTCACCCAACCCAGAAGTGGAAAGGTAATGCACTGCAGGCGCAGAGCCTTTGCACCGATGGCGATGACCTGTGCGTCGTCCGCCCTGAAGAGTGAAATAAGCCCTGGGGCAAAAATCTCGCCAAGGCTGGAAAGCACCACCAGCACCACCGAGGCCACCACCACACAGAACCAAAAACCCCGGCGCACACGGTCATAGCGCCTTGCCCCATAGTTGAAGCCGCATACAGGCTGAAAGCCCTGGCCGAAGCCCAATACCGCTGAGGCGGCAAACTGGGTCAGCCGCGTGACGATGGACATGGCCGCAATGGCCGCGTCGCCAAAGGGGCCGGCTGCAGTGTTCAGGCAGATGGTCGCCACACTGGCGAGCCCCTGCCGGCAGAGGCTTGGCAGGCCGCCGTTGACGATGGCGCGGTACCGGGCAAGGCTTGGTGAAAAATGCCGGAAACGGATGGGCAGATTGCCCGCTACACGGTTACACCCCAAGAGCAGGAGGAAAAAGCTCACGAGCTGGCTGAGAATCGTCGCCAGGGCAGCGCCGCTGATACCAAGTCCGAAACCAAAGATAAACAGCGGGTCCAGCGCAATGTTCAAAAGACCGCCGCTGACCAGGCCGATCATGGCGTAAAAGGCGTTTCCCTGCAGCCTGAGCTGATTGTTGAGCACCAGCGCCGCCGTCATATAAGGCGCTCCGATTAAAATCAGGCGCATGTAGTCCTGAGCGTAGGGCATGATGGTTTCTGTGGCTCCCAGCAGCCTGCAGAAGGGCTCCGAAAAACAAAAGCCCAGAACCATGACCGCCGCCCCGGTCAAAAGCGCGCTGAAAAACCCGGTTGCCGCCATGCGTGAGGCCTCCTCCACCTCCCGGGCGCCAAGTTTTCTGGAAATATAATTGCCAGAACCCTGTCCAAAGAAAAAACCAATGGCCTGGATAATGGCCATCAGTGAAAACACGATGCCCACTGCCGCTGTGGCGCTGGTGCCAATGCGCCCTACAAAAAAGGTATCGGCCATATTGTAAATCGACGTGATCAGCATGCTGATAATGGTGGGAACCGCCATCCGGCAGATCAGCGGCTCCACAGGCGTCTCCGTCATTTTTTTAAATTTCCGCTGCTGTGCGTTATCCTCTTCCATATTTTTCATCTCCTGTTTTTATCTGCTCTTATTATACCATTTTCCAGAAGGATTTGTCCTGATAAAAAGCCTGCCGCTTTTGCAAACGACAGGCTTAAATGTTTTATTTTATCTTTTGAATCAGTGTTTTTACATATTCTTCCGGCGCTTCGCTCCTCATAATACTGGACATCACACAGGCTCCGGCAGCGCCTGCCTCCTGCACACTTCGGATATTTTCCGCCGAAATGCCGCCGATGGCATAAACTGGAATGGGCATCTCACCGCAGATTTCGGATAAAAAGCCAAGGCCTCTTGGCGTCCGCCCTTTTTTACAGTCCGTGGCAAACACATGTCCAGCACTCAGGTAATCCGCGCCCAGGCGCAGCGCGCTCCTGGCCTGCTCCAGAGAGTGGACGGACACGCCGATGGTTTTAAAATCCCGCCGGAGGCCAGGCTGTGCCTCCAGAACCGGCAGGGGGAGATGAATTTTCGGGTGGTTCAGCTCCTTAGCCACTGCCGCGAAGCAGTGGAGCAGGAGCTCAGCGCCAGCGTCCCCACATTCCCTCAGAAAATCCCGGGACAGGACTTTGTAATCCGCTGGCGGTAAGTCCTTCTCCCGCAGGATAACCTTGCTCACGCCCGAGGCCGCGATCCGCGCCGCCTGAGCGGCAAACTCACGGCTGGCCGGGCAGCAGCCCCGGCTGGTCACAGCGATGATCTCAAACATAGATATACTCGCTCATGACCGGCTGAAGGTTCTCAGACAGGATCATGCTGTAAATCTCGTCCACCGTACGGGCGTCGTCGATCTCGAACTGCTCATCTCCCTGGGCATCGCCAGAATGGCCGCCGATGCCCACATCCACCCCGGCCGATATTTTGGTCGCAGCAATTTTGATAATGTTATCCCGGAACCGCGCGCATTCCCGGCTGGAAATGGTGATGCTGGCAAAGGGCATGAACAAACGGTAAGCGGTAATGATCTGCAGAAGCTGGGGCTCATGCACATCCTTTGGGTTGATCTTATCATTGTTGATGATGGGACGCAGCCGCGGGCAGGAAAAGGCAATCTCCGCATGGGGATATTTGCGCTGAAGCAGGTAGGCGTGCATACCAGTGGCAAAAGCGTCTCTGCGGAAGTCGTCAAGGCCCAGAAGCGCAGCGAAGCCCACGCCGCGGATACCGCCGCGGATGGCCCGCTCCTGAGTGTTGAACCGGTATGGGAAAATTCGCTTGTGGCCTGCCAGGTGCAGGGTCTCGTATTTATCGGGGTTATAGGTTTCCTGAAAGACGGTGACAAAATCCGCCCCGCAGTCGTGCAGATAGGTGTAATCCGCGGTATTCATCGGATAGACCTCCAGGCCCACCACCTTAAAATACTTCCGGGCGATTTTGCAGGCCTCACCAATGTACTCCACATTGGACATCTTCGGGCTCTCACCGGTCAGCAGCAGGATTTCCTCCAGGCCGGTGGCTGCAATGGTCTGCATTTCCCGCTCAATTTCCTTGGCGTTCAGCCGCGCGCGGTGGATTTTATTGCGGCAGTTAAAGCCGCAGTAAATGCAGTAATTCTCGCAATAGTTCGCAATATACAGCGGTGTAAACAGGTTGATGGAATTGCCGAAATGCCTGCGGGTCTCAAGCTGCGCGCGCTTTGCCATCTCCTCCAAATAAGGCATGGCCGCCGGTGACAGCAGGGCCGCAAAATCCTCGGGCTTCAGCGCAGCCTTATCCAGTGCCCTGCGTACGTCTGCCCCGGTAAAGGCTTCATAATCAAAGGCTTCCGCCGCGGACAGCACCTGATCCATGAGCTCAGACCCAATGTCCTCCATGCCGGGGAGGTAGGTCATATGGTCGATTCGTTCTTTCATCTCGCCCTCCTATTCCTGCAAAAACCCGGTCAGGGGTGATGAGGCCGCGCTGCCGGTTTCCAATACCCGCCCCATGCCAGAGATGTAAGCAGCCCGGCCAGCTTCGATGGCCTTTTTAAAGGCCTCTGCCATAACCGGAATATCGCCCGCAGTGGCGATGGCTGTGTTGGCCATGACCGCGGCCGCGCCCATTTCCATGGCTTCACAGGCTTGTGAGGGCTTGCCGATACCCGCATCCACAATGACAGGCAGGTCAATTTCATCGATAAGAATCTGAATGAAGTCACGGGTACAGATGCCCTTATTGGAGCCGATGGGCGCTCCCAGCGGCATGACAGCCGCGGCTCCGGCGCTTTGCATGTCCCGGGCGGCGTTGAGGTCCGGGTACATATAGGGCATGACCACAAAACCTTCCCTGGCCAGAATCTCGGTGGCCCGGGCGGTCTCGTAGTTGTCGGGCAGCAAATACCGGGTGTCATGAATGACTTCAATCTTCACAAAATCACCGCAGCCCATCTCTCGTGCCAGCCGGGCGATCCGCACTGCCTCCTCGGCGTTTCTGGCTCCAGAGGTGTTGGGCAGCAGGGTCACGCCCTCTGGAATATAGTCGAGGATATTATCCGTTCCCCCAGTATTGGCACGGCGCAGCGCCAGGGTGATGATCTCCGCTCCGGCTTTTTCCACCGCGGCGCTTACAAGCTCCAGCGAGTATTTTCCTGAGCCCAGAATAAAACGGGATGTAAAGGCGTGTCCGCCGATGATCAGTTGATCTTTATTTTCCATGTTGGTTGTCTCCTTTATACTGTTTTACAGCCTAAAATTAATCTCAATATTGTATTGGCCTGATGCCCGGCGCAGATGGCGACCCTCGGAGCCATGAGGCCGCAGCCTGCCTGGGCTGCAGTTTCCCCATCGCCGCAGAGGTAAAAATTTTCCATGATGCGGCGGGTTTTAATGCGGTTGCCGCTTCCATAGCCCGCCATGCCCGACGCGGCCACAAGGGTCTTTTCAGGGCACTGCGTAAGCAGGGTATTCACAAACATTGCCTTGGTCTCGGGATTGTCAAAGGCCTCGCAGACAATGGGGTCCTTTTTAAAAAGCGCCGGGGCGTTTTCCTCGGTTACCCGCAGCGTCTCGGCCTCCACCCGCACAAAGGGGTTGACCTCAGCGATTTCCTGTTTCAGAGCCTCGGCTTTGGCCAGTCCCAGATGGCTGATCCGGTACTGCTGCCGGTTCAGATTACTGGGCTCCACCACGTCAAAATCTACCAGATGCAGGGTACCCACACCAGTGCGCGCCAGGCTCAGGGCAATGCTCGAGCCGAGCCCGCCAAGGCCGGCCACGGCCACCCGGGCCTTCTTAACCTTTTCATACACGCCGGGTGTATGGCGGGCACAGAGCAGCTCCTCCAGGCACTCCTCTGGCGGCAGCTCTCCCTTTGTGGTGACCGCTGCTATAGCCCCGCTGTGCAAGGGCAGGTCTTCATCACTCTGGTATCCGTCCAGAATCACCACACGTTCTTCACGCTCAAGCCCCAGCTCTCTGCAGAGACCATGCAGGCTCTCCGCCTGTGTCTCATAGTCTTTTCCATTCAGTCTTATCCGCATCTCAGCCACCGCCCACAAAGCAGACGATCTCCATCCGGTCTCCGTCTCTGAGCTCTCTGGTATCGTAACCAGCCTTTGGCACGATTTCACCGTTCAGCTCCACGGTCACCCGGCTGCGCTCGTAGCCCGCCTGATCTAAAAAAGCGGATAAACGGAGGCTGTCTTCGCAGGGACAGTCTTTGCCATTCACTGTGATCATCTTTTTTCCTCCTTAAATTAAAAAAGCAAAAAAAGCTTCACGAAGTTCTACACCCGCGGTGGTGTACCCCTTCGTGAAGCTTTTTTTGCTCACTCTGTTTAATAAGATAGCACAGTTTTTTTTAAGTGTCAAGTTTTATACAAGCCGGGACGTAACGTTTTGTTACTTCCGGGAAGCGCCAACCCGTATCGCCGCGATACGGGTTGGCTTCTGGCATGTGACATCAGCCTGCCTTCTGTCTCCGCTGCCGCCAGGCACCTGCTGTCACCACAGTGGTCAAAACCAACAGGCCCACAGCCGCGCTGCCAGCCTGCCGGGCACTGGCCGTCATCCCGGTATGTGGGTTGGCCGCCGCTGGTTCATTCTGGGCTTCGGGCTTTACAGGCTCCGGCTCTGGCTGCGGCTGTGGCTGCGGCGTCTCGTTGATGGTCAGCTTCTCCTTCACTGCTGCGGTCACAGCGACATCGCCGCTGTAATTATTGATAAACGCATCGTCCGCGTCCCCGATTCGGATGCCGTGGGGGCCGTCTGGAAGAAGGTCAAAGCTCAGCACGCTGTTTTCGTCCAGAACGCCGGTCTGAACAGCGCCGCCGTCGACCTGATACTCGACGGTCTTCCCGGCCAGGCTGCCCATTTCATCGGGGCCTGACACTTTAATCGAAGCCGCGTAGGGCTTGGGCACGTAGGCGCCTGCCGTCTGGATTCTTCCCTGGGAGGCGGGCGCCAGAAAGCTGCCGCCGCCCGCTGCAGTCAGCCTGGTCAGGTGGTCGCGGAAGACTTCCTCCAGGCTCCCGCCCTCACCCACGCTGGGCAACCCCACCAGCATGTCATAGCCGTCGCCGCCAGCGATCTCGTAATCATTGGAGCAGAGAACAATCTTCGTGGCAGTGTCATCCCGTTTCAGCGGCTCGCTGCTGCCGTCCAGGTAGATGGCGGTCACCCGGCTGCCCTCCTCGCCTGTCTTGACATCCCTTGCGGGATTTCTGGGGTCATAGGTGAAGGACATACCGCTGATCTGCGGGAAACAGCCGCCCTGCCCGGTAATCAGCCCGGTTTCCGGGTCCTGGGAGACTACCTTGCTCACCCCGTTTTCCAGAGCTTCGTACAGAATGGCCGGGGTGACCTCCTTAAAGGCCAGGGTATTGCCAAAAGGCAGCACGTTGATGCTATCGCCCACTGTTATGTCGCCCCGCCTGATGGTGGCACGCACGCCGCCGCCGTTTTCCAGAGCCACAATGGGCAGATTTTTGTAGGGGCTGTCCTTGTAGGCGTCGCTTGCCAGCAGTTCCTTTGCCCCCTCAGTCATGGCATCTGCAATGAGGTTGCCCAGATTGATCTCACCGACCCGGGCAATATTGCTGCTGCCGACCCAGCCGCCCCACAGGGCTGTCCGGGTATTGCCGATGACAGGCTTCAGCTTGCCCGCGTTGGCGGCCATCAGCTGGTCTGCCAGAGCGGTCACTGCCGGGTCTGGGCTGCAGGTCTTGAAAGCGGCCTCTGCGTCGATGAGCTTACCGGCCACGGTATTGGTGCCCTTGTCCATTGTCACGCTGATCTTCCCGATATTTTTGGAACTGCTGCCGGTCTGCTCAATCAAAATACCGCTTTGAGGCTCTGCTTTTGAATAGACAGTGTGGCTGTGGCCGTCGATGATCATATCCAGTCCGCTGTCCGGGCCGAGGGCTTCGGCCAGGCCGACGCTGCTGTTCTCTTTGCTGGTGGACGGGTCCACACCCAGATGGGCCAGGCAGATAATGACCTCTGCGCCCTGGGCTTTCAGAGCTTTAATCATCTCCCGGGCCACGGGCTCTACGGGATTAAAGGCAATGCCCTCAATGCCTTTTGGGTTAGTCTTGGTGGCGGTTTCGGGCGTGGTGACGCCAAAAATCCCGATCTTAACGCCGTTCTTTTGGGCGATGGTATACTGGCCGTTGTTGGTCTGGGTGCCGCCCGCGTAGGGGACACCCTCCAGGATGGGCCGGCCAGTATCCTTATAAACCGTATTGGCAGACAACACAGGAAAATCCGCGTTTCTCACATTTTCAAGCAAAACGTCCTGCCCGTAGTCAAACTCATGGTTTCCAAGGACCATGACGTCGTATTTTGCCGCGTTCATCAGAGTAATGACATCCGCGCCCTGGCTCAGCGCAGCCAAAGTACCGCCCTGGGTCGCGTCACCGGCGTCCACCAGCAGTGTGTTGTCGGTTTTCTCGGCAGCTGCTCGTATACCGGCAGTCTCATCCGCTCCGATGGTGCTGGTACCGCTGCTGACCAGCGCACCGTGCATATCATTGGTGTGAAGGACCGTCAGGGTCTTCGGGGCGTTTTCCTTTGACGGAATAGCCGCTTTTGTATCCGCCGCGGCAGGCGCTGTGTTTTCTTCCAGAGCTTCTGTCCCTTCCTGAGCCGCTTCAGTACCTTCTGCCACCTGGGCAAGGGCCGGTGTTAGCGGCATTGCGGCGATAACAAGCAGCAGGGCCAGCAGCAGGGCTGTGACACTCTGGCTCAGACGATATTTTTTCCGCTCAAACATTTTTCCTCTCCTCTCTGCTTTTACAGATGTTTACTTTTATTATACTCAGCTGCCTCCCTGTTTTCAAGGAAATGCTGTACTTCGGCCAGATTCTTAAAAACGCCGTCGGCCCCCGCGTCAATATGGCGGTCCGGCTCCCGCAGATCCTCCACAAAAAACACCGGGATACCGCCGGACCGGGCCGCCTCAAACCCGGAATAGGCGTCCTCCAGCACCAGGGACGCCTCCGGAGCCACCCCCAGAGCAGCGCAGGTCTTTAAAAAGATTTCCGGGTTCGGCTTGCTCTTTTCAACCTCCTCGCCGGAGGTGATGTGATCAAAATGGTGGGGAAGCCCGGTGATCTTGAGATAGTGACTGATCATCTCCCGGTCGCTGGAGGACGCGATGGCGGTTTTAATTCCCCGCCCATCCAAATATTTTAACAGGCTGACCAGCCCCGGCTTAATGATCCCGGCGCCCTGCTCGTTGACAAGCTGCCGCTTGATCTCATGGGAACGGTGGTGCCACCGCTCAATGGGCGCGTCGGCGCCAAAATACTGGACAAAAAGCGCGCGTACGCCTTTTTTACCCAGCCCCAGCTTCTTTCTTGTTATGTCCATGGTATAGCAAAAGCCATTTTCTTCCCCTGTCCGGGTCCATGCCTCGTGGCTCAGCCGCTCCGTGTCAAACATGAGACCATCCATATCAAAAATAACCAGCTCTGGTTCCTTATTTATCATGCTCACTCTCTTTTCTAATGTAGTATGGCCTTATTCTATCACAAACAAACGGCACTTCAAAGCAAAAAACAAAGGGTATCGCCCCGATACCCTTTAAAAACAAAAAAGATACAACCTGCCGAACGTTACAGCCCGGCAGGATTGTATCTATTTTATTTAAATTAATGGGGGATCTGTGTTAGTGACGCAGTCAGACCTTTGCTTTCTGCGAATAGGTCGTATGGAGCAGCTCGTGCGCCTTGTGTCCGCCCGGTTCACCAAGGAACTCTTCATAAATCCGGATGACAGATGGGTTCTGGTGCGATTTCCGGTATTTCTTACTGGCGTCCTCACTGTAAAGGGCTTTTGCTCTCTCGGCACGGATGTCCACTTCCATTTTCCGTTTTGCGGAGATAATGGGCTGTCCGCCGCCGTTGACACAGCCGCCCGGGCAGGCCATGAGCTCGATGAAATGATAGTCCTTGTATTCACCGTTCTTAATGCCTTCCATCACCTTGCGGATGTTGGAGCCACCGCTGGCAACCGCTACCTTCACGGTCAGATCAGGGGTTACTTCCACTTCTGCGGTCTTAAGACCATCGACGCCGCGGACGGCCTCATAGTCAATTTTTTGAATATCCTTGTCGTTTAAGACGTCAGCCACTGTACGGACTGCGGCTTCCATAACGCCGCCGGTAGCGCCGAAGATAACAGCAGCGCCGGAGTAATCGCCGTAATACGGGTCAAATTCTTCGTCAGGCAGTGCCGGGAAATCCAGACGGGCTTCCTTGATCATTCTGGCCAGCTCGCGGGTGGTGATGGAGATATCCACATCCTGATTGCCGTCCACACTCAGCTCGTCACGTTGCACCTCGTATTTTTTCGCGGTACATGGCATGACGGAGACAACGACCAGATCCTTAGGATCAATGCCGTTCATTTCGGCATAGTGGCTCTTCAAGAGCGCACCTGTCATATTCTGAGGTGATTTACAGCTGGAAAGATGCGGGATCATTTCCGGATAGTAGGTCTCAATCATCTTAATCCATCCTGGTGAGCAGGAGGTGATCATTGGCAGAACGCCGCCGTTTTTCACGCGGTTGATGAGCTCGGTGCCTTCTTCCATAATGGTGACGTCAGCGCCGAAATCGGTGTCGAAAACGCCGTCAAAATTTAATCTTCTCAAGGCAGCTGCCAGTTTCCCGGTAACATTGGTGCCCATTGGCAGGTTAAATTCTTCGCCGAGGGCGGCTCTTACCGCCGGTGCAGACTGAACCACAACGGTTTTGGTCGGATCGCCCAGAGCGTCCCACACACGGTTGATGTCGCTTTTTTCTTTCAGAGCGCCAACCGGGCAGTTGACAATACACTGTCCGCAGTTGATGCAGCCGACTTCCGCAATGGATTTATTGAATACCGGCTGTACCTGGGAAGTGAAACCGCGGCCCACAGCGCCCAGAACGCCGATTTTCTGTACTTTATTACAGATGGCCAGACAGCGCTTGCACAGCACACATTTGGACTCGTCACGCACGATGGACGGTGACAGGTCGTCGATGTGATGGCCGGATTTTTCACCTTCAAAGGGAATGTCACTGATGCCCAGATCCTTTGCCAGGCTCTGTAATTCACAATTTTCACTGCGGATACAGGTGGTACATTCACGGTGGTGGTTGGATAAAATCAGTTCCAGGTTCACACGTCTTGCCTTTCTGGCTCTCGGTGTGTTGGTAAACACCTCAATACCAGGCGCTACCGGATAAACACAGGCGGCCTGAAGCGCTTTCGCGCCGGCTACCTCCACCATGCACATACGGCAGGCGCCGATTTCATTAACGTCCTTTAAATTACATAATGTCGGAATGTCAATGTTGTGTCTTCTGGCTGCCTCTAAAACCGTAATCCCTTCAGGAACGGTGATTTCCATATTATTTATTTTAAATGTTACATCGCTCATAGTCATTTATCCTCCGATCAGGCTTTTGCAATGGCGTTAAACGGGCAGGCTTCAATACAAGCGCCGCATTTCACGCACTTGGCCGCGTCGATAACATGCGGTTTTTTCTTTTCGCCAGTAATCGCGTCGCCCGGACACTTCTTGGCGCAGATACCGCAGCCTTTACATTTTTCTTCATCGATGACATAGTTCAGCAGGTTACGGCAGACGCCGGCCGGACATCTCTTTTCGTAGATGTGGGCTTCATATTCATCTCTGAAATATTTGATGGTGGATAATACCGGGTTCGGAGCTGTCTGGCCCAGGCCGCAGAGCGCGGAAGCCTTGATGCCTTCAGCAAGCTCTTCAAGACGTTCGATATCGCCTTCTTCACCCTGACCGTCGCAGATACGTTCGAGGATTTCAAGCATACGCTTGGTACCGATACGGCACGGCGGGCATTTGCCACAGGATTCGTCCTGGGTAAAATCGAGGAAGAAACGGGCAACGTCAACCATACAGTTGTCTTCATCCATAACAATGAGACCACCGGAGCCCATCATGGCGCCGATGCTGATGAGGTTGTCATAGTCGATGGGAATATCCAGCTCGGAGCTTGGGATACATCCGCCGGAGGGGCCGCCTGTCTGGGCTGCCTTAAAGGCCTTGCCGTTCGGGATACCGCCGCCGATTTCATAGATAACTTCTCTGAGGGTTGTCCCCATGGGGATTTCAAGAAGACCGGTGTTGTTGATCTTACCGCCAAGGGCAAATACCTTGGTTCCCTTGGATTTTTCGGTACCAACGGAAGCAAAGGATTCCGCGCCTTCTAAAATAATCGTCGGAATATTCGCATAGGTTTCAACGTTGTTCAGAACGGTTGGGCGTTCAAAAAGACCCTTGTTTGCCGGGAACGGCGGTCTTGGTCTGGGTTCGCCACGTTTACCTTCAACAGAGTTCATGAGCGCGGTTTCTTCGCCGCAGACAAAAGCGCCGGCGCCCAGGCGAATTTCCAGGTCAAAACTGAAGTCTGTGTCAAAAACATTGTCCCCTAACAGGCCATAGTCTTTTGCCTGGTCGATGGCAATCTGGAGACGCTTGACCGCGATGGGGTATTCAGCACGGACATAGACATAGCCTTTCTGTGCGCCGATGGCGTAAGCGGCAATGGCCATGGCTTCAATAAGACGGTGCGGGTCGCCTTCCAGAACGGAACGGTCCATAAATGCACCCGGGTCCCCTTCATCGGCGTTACAGGCGACGAATTTAACGCCGTCCGGCGAATCGGCGTTGTAAGCAAACTGCCATTTTAAACCGGTTGGGAAACCGCCGCCCCCACGGCCGCGGAGTCCGGAAGCCTTAACTTCGTCGATAACTTCCTGAGGGGTCATTTTGAACAGTACCTTTTCAAGGGCCATGTAGCCGTCAAAAGCAATGTATTCTTCAATATCTTCAGGGTCGATAACGCCGCAGTTGGCAAGCGCGATACGTTTCTGTTTTTTATAAAAACCGAGTTCGTTGATTGAAAGCGGATGTTCGCCCTCTTTCTTTTCGGAGTAGATCAGTCTTTCCAGCGGGCGGCCTTTTACCAGGTGTTCTTCAACCAGTTCCGGAATATCACTTGGTTCGACACGGCTGTAGAAAGTGCCTTCAGGATATACGATTACGACTGGACCAAGTTCGCACAGGCCAAAACAACCTGTAATGACAAGTTCAACTTCGTCCATTAATTCATGTTTGATCAGTTCTTTTTTGAATTCTTTTACCAGTGTCTGGGAGCCGGAAGATGTACAGCCAGTCCCACCACAAAGCAGAATCTGCGAGCGTTTAAAAGCCATTTACCTTCCTCCTTATGCCTGTTTGACGGGTTCGATGACTTTTCCGTCAACGATGGTCATGGTGTATTCTTCCACTACTTTGCCGTTCTTCAAATGTTCGTCCACAATGCGCTGTACTTTTTCCGGTGTCATCTTGACATAGGTAACCTTTTCACCTTCCGGGTTGTAAACTTCGACAATGGGTTCAAGACGGCAAACACCAATACAGCCAGTCTGGGCAACGGTAACGTCCTTTAAGCCCTGGGCTTCCACTTCTTCCATTAATTTGACCATAACAGGTCTGGCGCCGGCGGCGATCCCACAGGTTGCCATCCCAACAACCACACGGTAGCCATCTTTGCCTTTTCTCAGATTAATTTCTTCAAGTTTTTTACTTCTGATCGCTTTTAATTCTTCTAAGGATTTCTTCATTTTACTCCTCCGTAATTTCTTCGAGTCCTTCTTCAACATAGCCCCTTATCCAGTTTAAAACGTCCGGATCATTCATGAGGCTGTCTTCCCCGAGAATCTCTTTGACCTCTCTTGAGTCAAATACAAATTCGCGCTCGTTATACCTCTGTACATATACAAGCTCAGCCTCCCCAAAGGACATGAGCATGGTGATGACACTGTCGGGCATATTTCCCAGCGGCATCCGGTCGATGTGGTCATAGGCGAAGGACGCGTAAACCCGCGTTCCTACATTTTCCTCTGACTGGATCTCAAACCGGCCGTCACAGCCTTCGGCCGCATCCTTAAACAGCGAAAGCCCAAGGCCTACACGCCTTGTGGTCCGCGTTGTTACAAAAGGATCGGTAATGCTTGGCAGCTTATCGGCTGGTATCCCCTTACCATTATCCTCAATGATAATCTCCAGCAGATTATCGTCTACGTTTTCATTAATGGTTAACTTTACCAGACTTGCGCCCGCCCGAATAGAATTCTGTGTGATGTCCAGTATATGCAGCGATAACTCTTTCATCGTTAAGCCCTAATCAGTATTTTTCGAGAATGTCTTTAACTTCGTTTACACTTAAGCGTCCGTAAACATCTTCATTGATGCTCATAACCGGAGCCAGACCGCAGGCGCCTACACAACGCGTTGCATCGACCGAGAACTTACCGTCCTCTGTGGTGTCGCCAACAGCCAGACCAAGGGTATCGGTAACCTTGTCCAGAATAGCCTGAGAGCCTTTTACATAGCACGCTGTCCCCAAACAAACGCCAATTTTGTACTTGCCCTTTGGCTTTAAGGTAAACTGGGAGTAAAATGTTGCTACCCCATACACTTCTGTTAAAGGAATATCGAGTTCGTCTGCAATGGTCTGCTGCAGCTCGATGGGCAGATAACCGTATTTTTCCTGTGTTTCCTGCAGAATCTGCATCAGACAGCCTGGAACGTCACGGTGTTCAGCAACGATTTCCTTTACAACATCCAAATTGTCAATAGGTACTAATTCAGCCAACTTAAATCCTCCTCTTGATTTCGCAATCCTCATTTATTGCTCAATTTTTACTATTCTATTATATCACAGTCTTACTTTTTTACTTAACATTTTTAAATGTAATCTTTTACCTTAAGAACGGGCTTAAGAACACGTTCAAACAAGAAAATACCAGTATATACAAGTTAAAATATTACTCTTACCCATTTTTGACGTTGAAAATACAGAACTGTTTTTTTCAGACGCTTCAAAAATGGCAAATTTTTATCTTTATTTCGCTGCTCCGCCCAAATATTCAATTAAAGTGGATTTTCTTAAATCCGGCAGATCAATGAAATATTCACGCTCGGCCATGTCCTCCAGCTGATGGGCGTCGGAGCCGTGAATAAACTGGTATTCTCTGAAAAAACGAAACTTCTTTTTTGCTTCCTCCACAGTCGTTGCCTTGGACAGCTCCACAGTCTTTACCGGCAGATCCGGCGGAATAAACCCCAGTGATACCATAATACTGTAGGATTTCCTGTCGATGTGGGCTGGTACGATAATCCCGCCCAGCGGCTTAACGGTTTCCGCAAGCTCGTCGATGCCGATATCGGTTGCTGAGATCAGCAGCTTGTCCACCTCGCCGGTTATCTCATCCTCAGCGTCCAGAATGTACTGTGGGCCAAAATAATCCGGTTTATTGGGGATATCCGGCAGGTGCTCATACAAGATGGCGTCCAGCTCCATAGCTCCCTCCAGCGTGTCAAAATACGCCAGAATATGGGCTTCCTCCCTGGTGGTTACCTCGATGCCCGGCAGCACGCACAGGCCCTCGCCCTTTGCCACTTCAAAAAGGGCGGGCAGATTTTTAGCGGTATTATGATCTGTCAGCGCAATGTAGTCAACCTCTTTCAGCAGAGCCATGCCCACGATGTTATTGGGGGTCATCCCCAGATCGCCGCAGGGTGACAGAACAGAGTGCATATGCAGATCAATGGCAACTGTGCTCATTTTCAGATGCCTTTTTCTCCCAGGAAGGTACAGACCTGATAGGCGTTCATTTCAGTGGTAATGATCGGAATATTTTCCTCCGTGGCCTTTGCCAGGGTATCTTCTTCAATTTCCGCGCCCTCGGGAATAATAATACAGGCCATTTCTAAAAGTGTGGCCACAGCGATGATGTTCATGTGCGTCTGGATGGTTACCCAAGCACAGTTGTTGTCCGCGTTGGCCATCACCCAGCTCAGCAGGTCGCCCACATAACCGCTCTCAATCTCACGGTCCAGGGATACAGTGTTGTTGGCGCAGGCAAAGCGTGCGTCCGCCAGCAGTTCTTTTACTTTCATTTTTCCTCCTCGGTTTCCTCATTGTTTTCATTTTTATTCTTCATGGGATGTCCCACTTGAAGCAATTCACTGGTGAGCTTTGAAAGCTCCAGAACACGGTCCTTCAGCACAAAGACACAGTCGATCTCACGGGCATTGCCCATGACGATGTCCTCGGCCAGCGCCCGGCAGCCCGGCGCGCCGCAGGAGCCGCAGTCCAGCCCCGGAAGCTTGGCCTCCAGTTCCTCGATGGCGTGCATTTTTTTGATGGCCTCCCCCATATCCTCGTCAAGAGGCTTGGGCCCGCGCGGCACCAGCTTTTCCTTCTGATGCATCATGCCGGTGTTGTACAGGTTTTTGATATAGGCTTCCTCCAGGTGCTTATGGGAATCCATGCGCTCCAGCTTGGCCCTTTCCTCAATGTACATTTTAGCCACAAAATTATTCTCTACGGTCAGGCAGCCGCCAACGCAGCCCCCGATACAGGCGAGCCCCTCGAAAAAGTCGATGTTGTCAAGCTTGCCATTCTCAATCTCCTCAAGCACCTTGATGACATTGGAGATCCCGTCCACATGCAGTACTTTTTTGTTCTTCAAATAGCTGCTCTCCCCACCGGACACTGCCCAGCTGAAGCCCTCAGCCGATGAATTATGAATCCCATCCTCCACCTCGACGGTTTTCATCGCGCCCATCAGCGGCGCGTAAATATCCTTGATGGCAATGGCGCCGTCAATGGTTGAAAACAGGTCGTCGCTCGGCAGCGGATTGCTCACCTCTGTGGCCTTGGCGGCACAGGGGGTTATAAAAAAGATACCGATATCCTCACTCTTGAGGTTTTTACTCTCAATCAAACGTTTTCGCGTAATCCTCGCGGTCAGCCCCATGGGCGCCTTCAGCCGGTTAATGTTGCCTGTAAGCTCCGGAAAGCGCACCTGGATCAGCTTTGCCACCGCCGGACAGGCCGACGAAATCATCGGCTTGGGATAGTGCTTGGCTGTAAACTCATACTTGATGGCCCGGCCGATGATCTCAGCGCCAAAGGCCACCTCCACAATTTCATCAAAGCCCAGTGATTTGAGCGCTGATAAAATGCGGTCGATGGAGTATTTCATCTTAAACTGCCCCAGCAGTGTCGGCGCCGGAATGGCGACCGTGTACTTATAATCTTTGATTTTGGAGAGCGGATCGGTTTTTGCCATTTTCGCGTGGTGCGGGCAGACCCGGATACACTCGCCGCAGTCAATGCACTTTGACTCGATGATTTTGGCCTTGCCCTCGCGCACACGGATGGCGCCGGTCGGGCAGGATCTCAGACAGGTCGTGCACCCCAGGCACTTGTCTTTATCCAGATACACCGAATGCATTAATTTATCCATCAGTTTCACCTCATCCCCCAGATTTTACAATTTGAAATACATCTTTATTTTTGTTCCTTCTCCTACCTTTGAATGTATCTCAAAGTCATCTGCATTTTTTTCCATATTCGGCAGACCCATCCCTGCGCCAAAGCCCATTTCCCGGACCTTGTCACTGGCGGTTGACCATCCCTCTGTCATCGCCAGATCCACATTGGGTATTCCTGGCCCTACGTCCTCCAGACGCAGGGTTACAGCGTTTTCATCTACCTCTAAAATGATCTGCCCGCCGTCGGAATGGATGGCGATATTCATCTCACCCTCGTATCCGGCAATGGCGATATGGCGGATCACCTTGCTGCTGATGCCGAGCTGCTGGAGGCTCCGCTTTATTTTGCGCGAAGCCTCGCCGGCTTTTTCAAAATCTCCCTTTTCTACATCAAATACCATTTCATAGCTCATTTTTCGGTATTGCCCCCTTAAGTCCGTTGTGGTATAAGATTCCGCAGGATTCAAACAGCGGATAATCGGTGGTCATGATCAGCATGTCAATATCCTCGGCCATTTCCAGCAGTTCCTCACCTGGCACCTTGCTTCTGACAAAAACAATGCTGTGCATGTTCGCCATGTCCACTGTGTTAAAAACCTGTTTGTTCACAAGCCCGGTGAGCAGTATGCCGTCCTCCTTGGCATACCGCAGCACATCGCTCATGAGGTCGCAGCCGCAGGCCACATAGACATCCTCATCCAGATGTTCTTCTCCTGTTAAAACCCGTGCATTCAGTAGTTCCTTGACTTCCCGTAACTTCATTTTTGTTCTCCCCTCAAAAATTACTTATAATATGATACCACTGTAGCAAAACTCATTGTGGTCCAGAATCCGTTTTTCATCGCCGCTGCAGGTAAACAGCAGGACCTGCTGCCCCTTGCTGATGTTCCAGAGAAAGCGTACCGCTTCGGTTTTTCTCGCCAGATCGTACTGCACAAACGGGTCGTCCAGCACAAAAGGCAGGGATTTGTCAAATTCAAGCATATTGCCCACGCCAAAGCGCAGCGCAAAGTAAATCTGGTCGATGGTGCCGCCGCTCAGCTTTTCGATATCCAGCAGATCGCCGTTTTCCGGGCTCACGACCTTTACCTGAAGCTTGTCGTCAATTTTGACTTCCTTATATTTGCGGGTAATGCTGTACAGCACATCGCCGATTTTATCATTGAGCACCGGCGCGGAATCGTAATGCGTTTCCTTGGAGAGCCGGCCGAAAATCTCAAGCGCCATATCACAGGCCCTGAGGTCTTCCTCATATTCACTGATCTGATTTTTAAGGGTTTCGATTTTTTCCCGGGTTTCCACCGGATTGCTCACACTGCTGATGAGCATGCTGTTTTCACCCTGAAGCCTGGAAACTTCCTGGTTAAAGGCCAGCAGCGCTTCGCGGGCACGGATCTTCTCACCGTCCGGCGCCACCATGATGACAGGATTGTCATCCTCCCCGGCGTCGAGGTCTACCTTGATCATGTTGCCGCCGCCCAGCTCATCGTACAGGCGCTTGTTGGCCGCGAGCTCTGCCCGGACCTTTTCCAGCTCGTTTTTATACTGGCAGCCTTCGTTGTAGGCTTCGATGTTTTCTACCCCCGCCTTTTCAAGCTCTTCGCTCAGCTCCGTTTCAAAGCTTATCTGGTTGTGGGTAACCTCTTCCAGCTCTTTTTTCTTGTTCTCTACCTGGGTGAGGAACACATTCTCGTCCATGGTCAGTTTGTCAAGCCGGTTAAAGATTTCTTCGGCCTTGTCAACAAAGGCTTCGTATTCCTCCCGTGTGTTTTTGCCATATTTCTGTAAAATGGCTTCCACAGCAGTCAGCGGCACCTCGTCGTATTCCTCCTGCCCGTCCTCTGCGGTTTCCGGCTCCAGCCCGCCCGGTGATTTCATTTTATAGATCATCAGGGCCGCGCCGCCTAGTCCTAAAAACCACCCCAGAAAGTTCACAAACACCAGCACTGCGCCGGCAAGGAAGTTCCCCGGATTAATGGCGGTGACCAGCACCAGAATGGCGCCCAGCACCATGAGCAGGATAAGCATGCCGTTAGATACCCGGTTCAGGGTTGAGACCTGCACCTCAATATGCTCCTGCTCCCGCTCGATCACACTGGGGTTTTCCAGCGCGTACTGGTACTTCTGATAATCCATCTGTACCTCGTTGCGGCTCAGCCCTTTCAGGCTGCGCTTGATGCGGTTGCACCGGCCGGTGATATCCCGGCATTTACCCTCAAGCGTTTCAATCTCCCGGGACAGGGTCTTGATGCGTTCTTCTGCTCCCTCCAGATTGCTCTGTAAAATTTTAAGACGTCCGTAGGTCCGAGTATCAAAGTCCCCGTATTTCTCAAGCTCTGCCAGGCGGCTGCTGAGCGCCTCGCCCTCGCTCTTGATCTGGCGGACTTTTTCCCGCATGTTTTTAAGCTCCTCACGGGTCTTGGCCTGTGTTTTTTCGGACTGGTTCCGGCACTTGCTCTGGGCTGC
This sequence comes from Eubacterium callanderi, assembly GCF_900142645.1. Taxonomy (GTDB): domain Bacteria; phylum Bacillota; class Clostridia; order Eubacteriales; family Eubacteriaceae; genus Eubacterium; species Eubacterium callanderi. The sequence continues at coordinate 87,105 of NZ_FRBP01000009.1, read as the reverse complement.
CTCAATTTTTTTCTTATACTGCTGGATGCGCTTCTGGTTTTTCTGGATCACGTTGTAGACGCGCTCGCCTTCGTCCAGTGCCCGCTCCAGATCCTTAAGCTCCCGCACCGCCATCCCATAGTTGGACTTGCTCTGCCCGTAGTTGCCAATGGATTTTTTCTTGTTCTCAAGATAACCCATGACACGGTTGAGCGAGACCTCTTCCTTCTGGGCGGTTCCCAGCTCAATGAGGCGGTCGTTCACTTCCTTTGCCAGGTCGGCGTCGGAGGCGGAGGCCATCTGCTTGATGTTCACAGTGTTGTTGTACACCACGGAGTTGACCTTCAGATCGCCCAGCGGCAGATTCTGCCGGGTGACATTATCGTAGGGATAAAGGGCGGTGATATCCTCCCCGGTGACATTGTCATAGATCTTTACCCCGTCCTGTTTTTTCAGAAAATCGCGCTCAATCCGGATTTCCCGGCCGTCGTCCTGCTCCATGACCATGGCGCCGCAATAGGTATCGCTGCCCCAGGGCTTAAAGCGCTCAAAATCCTCGGAGTAGGTCCGCTTTTTGCGGTAGGGTTTGTAAAAACCGAACAGCATTCCCTCAATGAAGTGCTGTACTGTGGATTTACCCGCCTCATTTTCACCATAGACCAGGTTAAACCCATCGTCAACCTCGATGACCCGGTCTTTGAATTTTCCAAAAGATGTCAGTATCAGTGTTTTTATTTTCATAGAATTACCTTTTCCTTTAAGATCCCTTCCAGACCGTAGTACAAGGCCTTTTTAGTGATGGGGGACACTTCCTCAAGAAGCATCTCCTGTATAAATTTACCGATCATGTTGTCCCTGTTTTCCTTGAGCAGCAGGTCGATGTCCAAGTCGACTTCGAGCGCCTTGTCGTTCAGTTCAAAATAGTAAAAGGACGGCTGTAATTCATCCTTAAGCCAGTCCACAGAAACCTCCGGATCCACATAGCCCTTCAAGGTGACCCGGTAGTAGTTCTTCATCCGGTTTTCCTCTGTATCGCAGGCGAGTATCTGTTCCTTGATCGTATCAAAGCTCATCTCAGGTGTTACCTCAAATTCCAAGTCCACGTAGCGGCGCTTCTGGATGGGTACAAATTCACTGACACATTTGTGCGCGTCAATCTTGCCGACAATGACGCCGTGGTCGCCGCTCTCGCCAAAGCTCAGCCCCTCGGGGCTGCCGCAGTAGGCGGCGGTTTCACTCAGATACTCAGGCTTGTGGATATGGCCCAGGGCCACATAATCAAAATTGGAAAAGTCCGATACGTCAATGGGCAGGTAATCGGTCTGCCGGCTGTAGGCGTCGCCGTGGAGCATCAGAATATTGTTACACTCCGGATTAACGGCGATCCCCCGCGGAAAGGGCAGGTCGGTATAGGCCTTTTTCACCCAGGACATGCCGTAAACTTCGGTTTTAAGGTCTGGAAAATAGACAGATTCCAGCTTGCCGGTTTTAAACAAGGTCACGTTGTCCGGCCAGTCCACCAGGCCGAAAAGGGACAGGCTGCTGTAGCAGTCATGGTTGCCCGCGCAGATGACCACCCGGGTGGTGGTGAGGCGTGAGAACTTTTCTGCCACCCGCTCAATTTCCATAATGTCCACTTCATCGGAGTCGAAAAGATCCCCGGCGATCAGCAGCAGGTCGATCTGGTTCTTTTCTGCGGTGTTGAGTATTTTTTCAAAGGTCTCCCAGAGGTCCAGCCGTTTATTCTTCCCGTATATGTCTCCACGCCGGTTAAAATGGAACTGGCGGCCCATGTGCAAATCACCTGTATGTATGAAAGATACCTTCATCTAAGTTGCCTCCAATGCGAATATTTGTTCTTAAATTATATCATGATACAAGGCAATTGAAAACGAAAAAGTTCAAAATTGCCCAGGTTTCCGATGTTATTCTTTACTATTATAAAATAAAGCGGCTTTAAAGGCAAATTTCAACGCTATTTCCTTAGACTGGCCTTTGGCGCAACCGCCACTTTATTTTATATTTAAAAAAGTCTCCCGGTCGGGGAGACTCAGAAAAGGCTGTTGATGCTCAAAGCAACATGGCTGACGGCCGCTGTGCTCTGACCCTGACAAGCCGTTTAGTCATACAGGGTTCCCAGCATCATTGCCAGGGCCATGGAATTGACCTTCGCGTCGGCGGAGTCGGCTCTTGAGGTGAGCACTGCGGGCTTGGATGTTCCCATGATGACCGCGCCGCTCTGGGCACCGGCCATGTAGGTCATGGTTTTCCAGAAAATATTGCCTGCCTGCAGATTCGGCATGAGCAGGATATCCGCGTGTCCGGCCACCGGGCTGATAACGCCCTTATGTTTGACAGAATGCTCGGAGATAGAAAGGTCCATGGACAGGGGGCCGTCGATCACACAGCCTTTAATCTGGCCGCGCTCATTCATTTTTGACAGGATGGCCGCATCGATGCCGTCAGGCATATTATCATTGACGGTTTCCACTGCGCTCACGCAAGATACCTTGGGGTGGCGGCAGCCCAGTGCGTTTGCCAGCCGGGTAGCATTGCCGATCATCTCGATTTTATCCTTCAGGCCCGGCTCCACGATCATGCCGCAGTCTGTTGCCAGAATCATCCGGTCCAGGTGCGGCGCTTCAAAGGCGGTTACCGCGTTTAAGAGCTTGCCGGTCCGCAGCCCGTGGTCACGGTTCAAAATCGCCTGCAAATAGGTTTTGGTCTGAAGAAGCCCCTTCATCAAAATATCGGCCTCACCGTCTCTTACCCTGGCTACTGCCAGCGCCGCGGCGCGCTTTTCATCCTTTTCGTCCACAATGGTGTTTTCACTGAGGTCACAGCCAACCTCCTTGGCATATTGCTTGATCTTATCGGCGTCGCCCACCAGAATCGCCCGGCCAAAGCCGTGGTCATTCATGATCTTTATGGTCTCCAGAACCACCTTATCCCCTGCGGCTGCAACTGAAACCACCTTTTTACGCACTCTGGCCATCTCGGTCAGCCGATCTTTTATTTCATCAAAACGGTACATTGTAAAACCTCGCTTTCATTCGATATGTAATGTCTTTCGATGTAAAAATTGAAGAGTCATGTTATAATGTAATCTATACCCAATTTTAAGCGAAAAAGTAAAAAAGACGCAAAAAAAATAAAACGAAGGAGCGAAAAATGCAATACCGACCATTTAAAGAACTCAAACTCTCCCAGCTGGGCTTTGGCACCATGCGTTTTCCCATTAAATACAACAATGAAAAGCTCATTGACGAAAAGGCAGCCGGCCAATGCCTTCAGACCGCCATCGACGCCGGCGTCAATTATTTTGACACCGCTTGGCCCTATCACAAGCAGGCCAGCGAGCCTTTTCTAGGAAAATTCCTGGCTGAGACCGGGCAGCGGGACAAAGTACAGCTTGCCACCAAGCTCCCCTGCTGGCAGTGCCACGACCCGGCCGATTCCGACCGATACCTGGATGAGCAGCTAAAGCGCCTTCAAACCAGCCACATTGATTTCTATCTGCTCCACGCGCTGGATGGCTATCGCTTCAAAAAGCTTCTTGAGCTCGGTATTATCGATTTTATGAACCGGGCCAAAACCTCTGGAAAGGTGCGCTATCTCGGGTTCTCCTTCCACGACCTGGGCGCAGAATTCGAACCAATTCTAGACGCTTACCCCTTTGATTTTGTCCAGATTCAGCTCAATTACATGGACGAAAACTTTCAGGCGGGACTCGCTGGCCTGAAGGCCGCCCATGAGCGCGGCATGGGGGTCATGATCATGGAACCCCTGCGCGGCGGCCAGCTGGCTGCAAAGCCAGAGGGCGATCTGGAAAGGCTCTGGCAGGGCTTTGACACCAGCCTCACCCCGCCGGAGCTTGGGTTTAAATATTTGTACAATATGCCGGAGGTCACCTGTGTGCTCAGCGGAATGTCGGACCTCCGCCAGGTACAGGAAAACATCGCCACCGCCGGAAAATACACTACTGGCTGCCTGACAGAGGACGAAAAGGAGATGATCCAAAAGCTCCGAAGCTTTTACAGAAGCCGAATGAGGGCAGACTGCACGGGCTGCCGCTACTGTAACGGCTGCCCGCAGATCATCCCGATCCCCTCCATTTTCAAATATTATAATGAAGCCTTTATGTACGGCGACGTGGCCGCCTCCAGGAAGAAATACCGGACCAATATCAAGAACAAGTTCAAGGCCGACCAGTGCACAGGCTGCGGCCAGTGTGAGGAGCACTGCCCCCAGAACCTTGAAATCCGGGCACTGCTTACGGAAGCCCATGCCTTTTTGATGGATGAGGGTTAAAATGGGATTTTTATTGCTGCTCCCCTTTCTCTTTATCCGGTTTGGGCTTTTGGCCCTGCTGGGTAAAGGCGCTGTGGCCCGGGCCGCCTATTTTGCGCCGCTCATAGGCAAGGAAAAAGCAGCCTATTGGATTTACCAAGCCTCTAACGCCGCCATTTTTCTTTACCTGTTCTTTCTGAAAATCACAGCGGCGCCGGCACCACTGTTTTACACCGGCGCTGTTGTCTATGCCACAGGTCTTATCCTGCTCGTTGTGTCCGTCATCAATTTTGCGTCCCCGTCGGAAAGCGGTATCAATCAGAATGGCCTTTACCGGCTGTCCCGCAACCCCATGTATGTGGCGTATTTCATTTTCTTTCTTGGCTGCGCGCTGCTCACCCACTCCTGGCTGCTGCTTGGCTTTGTCCTTATTTTCGAGGCTTCTTCCCATTTCATTATCCGTTCAGAGGAGCGCTGGTGTCTCGCGCAGTTTGGAGACGCGTACCGCCAGTATATGAAAAAAGTCCGGCGTTATCTGTAAAAAACCAACCCGTATCGCGGCGATACGGGTTGGTTTTTCTGAGGACGTAACTTTTGGTTGTGTCTTTGTTTTTTTATAAATGATAATCTGTATTTTGAAACAGTATCGTCTGCCAATCCTGCCGGTCCTTTAAAACACGCAGAATAATAATCCATTCTCTATATCAACTGTAAAAAATATATTGTAAGATTTAAAAGACTTTAAGCGAATTTCATACCTACGGTACTCAAAACTTACACTGCGATAACCAAAAGGAAGGGTTTTTAACGATTCTACAGATTTGTCATAATCTTTTAAAAAATCAATGACCGCCTTTTTACTTTTAAAAGCCTCCATCATATACATCACAAAATTTTCAACATCTCTGCCTGCCTCAATGGTTTCCACAATTTTACAGGTCGTGGCGCTCAATTTGCTTTCGGATCTGCTACATCAGTTCTTCGTACGGCATGGTGCGGCCATTTTCAGGATCATCGAGGCCTTTATCCAGCGCCTTAATAATTTTCTTTTCATTTTTCTTCCACTGTTTGCCAGTATCTTCAGATAACGATGTCGTTTCAGCTATTTCCCTTGCTTTTTTATTGATTTGACAGACGAAAATCATCTTATATCTTCTCGTAAGCCTTTAAACAAAAACAGTGAAATCCTTGTAGAATGGGGTCTTTGCCGCTTCTGTTATTGTTGACAAAAAGCGGCTGGCTCTGCTGCTTCCATTGTATTATGTTTTCATTTTATTCGTCTGAGCAAACTCAAAACTTCCTTTTCATTTAACAAATCATAGTCACCCATAACCCCTGATCGGTGATATACGATTCCATCTTTTTCGTTTCGCTCCAGGTAACTGATAAACTTTTGAATGCCATCTTCTTTGATACACTGAATAAATGCCCGCATTTTGATTTTGTCAGGTGCAAGCATATCTTTATCGCAAGGAGAATCCGAACATTCCCAACAGCCTTTTATACCTTTTGCCGTGCAGCAATTATACTGATAACATCCTTGTGGAGATAATCTCTTCCCGCAACTATTTTCCGATTTACAACTGCATTTTCCGTCAGGAAAGCAAAAGCTGCACACTAAACCACAATATGCTATTGAATTTTCATTCATTGAAATAATCCCTCCTGTTCTTCAAAAAACGTTACCTCTCTGATACTCAAATTGTATCATATTCCACATTGCTTTTCTACATTATGTAAGCATCGTATGAGCACCTATTCAGAAAATTGGTAGAGGGCTTGGGAAGCTTCTCAACAAACATTTTTACGGAAAAGGGAAGCCTCTTTTTATGCTTCCACTTTCTTTTCTCAGACTCAAAAATCAAAATGAATGCCGCCGTTTTTTCCAACAAGGCGTTTGTATTCTTCAACGCCCCAATCGGAGCTCGGTTTGATTTTTGGCATCTTCACATCTCCATCTATCGTTATAATGCTTTTAGTATATCATAATACCGTCAAACAACATTGTTCTGGCGGTTCAGCTACAAATCCTTATAATCCAACCAACCCGTATCGCGGCGATACGGGTTGGTTTTCCCGGGACGTAAGGTTTCGTGACGCCCTTCAGCGTGTCAAAAAATTCAAGAGACGGAGCCTTTTACCTAAGGAAGAAAAAAGTGTCCTGCGGGCGCTGTCTTTACACCTGTATCTTCTATCTTCTTCAATAAAACGGGCGTCTGGTCTCTCCAGTGTCCGGCTTTTCCTTAAAAACGGCACGATTCCTGGCCGTTTGCCGCAGCGCCTGGGCTTTTTTTATCTGAATAAAAGGCATAGTCTCGGACTGCACCACTTTTCTGACACTCTGAGGACGTAACGTTTGGTTACACCCTTATTTTTTACCGGTCCACCTTTATCTGCTCTCCCATGACCACCAGGCAGAGAATCCGCTCGGCAACGGGCATACCGGTCAGGTTTGCCAGGGCCTCGGCGTAGAAATTAATCTGGAGACGGTACTGGTCGATGAGCTGTTTCCGGCTGGCTTCACCAAAGTAGCGGTCAGTCTTGTAGTCTAACAGAATCCATTTTCCGTTTTCCTCAAAGCAGCAGTCAATCATCCCCTGCACTACCAGCGGGGTATCAGCATGCTGCCAGTCCGGCAGCACCTTTCTGGGGTCATACTGGTAATTGAAGGGCACCTCCCGCCGCACACGCTCTGCGGCCAGCATGCGCCTTCCCAGCTCAGACTGGAAAAACCTGCGGATGACCTCAAGGTCGATGGTCTCAGCCAGCTCTGGCAGTAGGAGTTCTTCGGTGACGAGCCTTTGCCGCTCCTCCGTAAGCAATCCATCAAGGGCCCCGGTATCCGCTGCCACAGCGCGCAGCTTATCAAGGGGCAGGCTCTGCATCATAAAATGCAGGGCGGTTCCCTTTTCTGCGCCGGTAATTTCCCGGGCATCGGCCACCATAAAGGACGGCAGCGCCACACGTTCAGGGATTTCTGGAACGCCCAGGGCCTCGGCCTGGATTCTCAGCCGTTTGACCTCGGTGACGGTCATTTTACCTGGCAGCTCCTGTTGTCCCTCAAAGGGATAGCGGTAGCTCAGGCGGCGGCAGACCTCCTGCCACATGGCCTCTGAGGGCGCCTGGGCCTCCTCCATCAGCTCCTCAACCGTATCCTCTGAGACATGGTGCTTCAGGCTCTGCTCAGCCGTATAAAAATAGACATCGTAGCTTGGCAGACTTAGGTGGCGCCGTTTTTCCTCCCCGGCGATTTCCGGCGCGCTGTTTCTTAAAAGCGCCTGCATGATCCAGTCCAAAAGCCCACCCGCTTTCTTGAGATGATACAGATCGCCAGGGCCTGACCAGGCGGTCAGCCTGGATTCCAGATTTTTGACCATGCCTACCACCACCAGGCTTTCACGGGCGCGGGTCATGGCGACATAGAGCAGCCGCATTTCCTCGGACAGGGTTTCCATCTCGTTTTTTTCAAGACAGATGTTCTTGGCCAGTGTGGGCATTTTTGCCCTCAGCTCCAGATTAATGTAATCCGGACAGATGCCCAGATCCTTGTGGAACAGGATATCCCGGTTGCGGGTGCGCTTGTTGAACAGCTTGCCAGTACCAGACAGAAAAACCACTGGAAACTCCAGCCCCTTGCTCTTGTGGATGGTCATGATGCGCACCACATTCTCGCTCTCACTGAGCACACCAGGCGGCGACAAATCGTACTTGTGCTTTTTCATGCGCTCGATAAACCGGATAAAATAGAACAGGCCGCGCAGGGTGGAGCGCTTATAGTCTCCGGCGCGTTTCAGGAGCACCCGCAGATTATTCTGCCGCTGCTCGCCGCCGGGCAGAGCGCCCACAAAATGGTAGTAGCCTGTGTCCAGGTACAGCTTCCATAAAAAATCCTCGATGTCCATGACCCGCGAATCCCACTGCCAGGCGTCAAGCCTTTGGTAGAAGGCTTTCAGCTTGGCAGCCAGCGCGTCCTCGCGCTCATCTTTGTATTTTTCCGCTGCGGCGTAGTAGCTTCCCTCTTTTTGAAACAGGCGGATTTCGGTGCACTCTTCGGTGTCAAAATCGCCGATTGGCGAGGTCATCACGCTGAGCAGGGGCAGGTCCTGATGGTGGTTGTCGATGAGATCCAGAAGGTTCATGATCACACCGATTTCCATGGACTCGTAATACTGCTCGCCGCCGTCAAAATAGGCGGGAATCCCCAGCTCTGAAAAGATTTTGGCGTAGACATCGCCCCGGCCGGCCACTGAACGCATCAGCACGCCGATATCACGGTACTGAAGCAGGCGTTCTTCGCCGGTTTTGGTGTCATAAAAAGGCTTGCCCACCCGGCTCTGTATTTCCCGGGCAATGAACCGCGCCTCCATCTCCACTGCGGGCATCTCGCCCACAATGGGGTCGGTATCCTCATCGGTTTTATTTTCGATGACATGCACCTGGGTTTTGACATAGGGCCCCTCGCTATCCAGTCCCTTGTAAAGACGCGCCCGTTCATCGTACGCGATCTCGCCCAGCGCTGGGCTCATAATGGCCTCAAACACTGTGTTAACGCCGTCCACCACGCCCTGGCAGCTTCTGAAGTTCTGGCTCAGGGTAATGAGGTCGTTGAGCGCGTCGGTCTCTTGGCTGAAGGCGCGGTACTTTCCGATGAAAATCGTGGGGTCAGCCAGACGGAAGCGGTAAATGCTCTGTTTGACGTCCCCGACCATAAAGTAATTATCGTCCCGGACAATCCGCTTGATGATGGCCTCCTGCATATCATTGGTATCCTGGTATTCGTCCAGAAATACGTACGCATACTGCTCGCGCACCTCGGCCGCAATGGCGGGATTCTCTAAAATGCGCAGAGTGCTCTGCTCAAGGTCGTTGAAATCCAGCAGGTTTTTTTCCGCCTTTTTAAGCTGATACTTTTTCTGGAAATCCCTTGTCAGCCCCACCAGGTCTTCCATGGGGCGTTTCATCTCCGCCAGCTGGGCAAGGGCCTCTGTGAGGTCAAGATTCAGCCGTTTCTGCAGTCCCTGAACGATGCCCTTGGCTTCGTTTCGCAGATCCTTGATGTGGTCGCTGGTCTCGGCGTCGGCTTTTTTATTGCCGCTGTAGCGGGCAAAGCGGATACCGGAAAGGGCGTTTCTAAAATCGTCATAACCCTCCTCCAGCGCGTCCATGGCAAGCCCCACCGCAAAGAAATCCTCCTGAAGCTGGGCGGCGGTTTTCTCAAAACCCTCGGTGTCCCGGCACAGGGCGTATGCGCTCTCCAAAAGCTCATAGGCCCCCTCCATATCGGTGCGGATCAGGCTGTCCAGCTCCCGCCCCCAGGGGCTTTGCCAAAAGCCCTCAGCGTCCAGCTCAAAATAGGACAGCGAGCGCGCGCACCACTTTTCTGAATCCGGCTGCGTCACAAGAAAATAGTGGAAATTTTCCACCAGACTCTTGAGCTCCCGGTCGTCCCGGTTGCCGGTAAACATATCCACCAGGCGGCTGAAGGGTGTCTCGCCATCTGCTGGTATCTCCTGGTATTTTTCCTCAAAGAGGTCCTCCAGGGCTTCCTGAAGCATGATGGAGAGCTCGGTCTCGTTGCCCAGCTTAAATTCCGGGTCGATGCCGCCCTCCTGAAAGTAGTCCCTGACCAGACGGCTGCAAAAGGCATGAAGGGTGGAGATGGAGGCCGCGCCCAAACGGCTGATCTGCGCGATGACAAAATCCGAATCCACGTCCTCCTTCTCAAGCTCTGCCATGAGAGCAGCGCTCAGCCGCTCCTTCATTTCCGCTGCCGCGGACCGCGTAAAGGTAAGCACCAGCAGGGCATCCACACTGGTCTTTTCCTCCACCACAATACGGCGAATACGCTCGATGAGCAGCGCGGTTTTGCCCGAGCCGGCCGCCGCGGATACCAGCAGGTTTTTTTTTCTGGTCTCAATGGCTCTCAGCTGATCCTCAGTCCATCTCATTGTCTTTTCCTCCTTCCTTTATTTTCTGGATAAACTCATCCCTCGGAATGCTGGTGCGCAGCACATCATAGGACGCCTTGCCGATGCTCTCATCGAACTGGCAGATACCCTTGTAAGGACAATACTCGCAGCCGGTTTCCTTGCCCTTTTTATAGGGGCGGACCGCAATATCGCCGCCCAGTATTTTTTCGGTCATCTCGATAATCACGCGCTTCACGTAGTCCAGCAGATCCTCAAACTCATCCCGGCTCAGCTTGGAGTTCCGGGATTTCAGGCTGATGACCTCAGAATCCTTATCGGCCTCTGCATCCATGGCCTTGGTGAAACGCGGGTCATCCAGATAGATGCCGTTAAGCTTAAAGGAATCGTTGAGGGCCGCGGTCAGTGTTTCCGGGTCGAGCTTGTTTACCTGGAGCATGGGATCGTCCACATGAAAATAAAAGGTGCCGCCTGGTATCAGGTTATCGCCCTCCAGAATCTCAATCCCGGCCTCCATGTAGACAGCTAGCTGAAGCGACAGGCCGTAATAGATCTCCGCCAGATTCAGGGTCTTGTTGCCGGATTTATAGTCAATGACCTTCACAAAGGTGTCGCCCTCGCGCTGGTAGACGTCGATGCGGTCAATGACGCCGCGTACCCTAACAGTCTCCTCAAAGCTCGGCAGCTCCAAAATCTGGCTGAACTGCTGCTCACTGTATTTAAAGTCAAATTCACCGCGGCGCATATGGTCCACCAGCACACGGACCGTGCGCTTGCTCACCCGGCGCAGCTTGCGGCCGAGATACTGGTACTGGCCTGTGCTGTTAAACACCTGATGCCTTACCTGCGGCAGGGTTTCATCCAGAATGGCGTCCACCATGGCGTCGGTCTTTTCCTGACTCAGATCCTTGACGGAAACCTGCTCCCGCTCAGCCTCCTTATAGACCGCGTCGATGAGATGATGCAGCACGGTGCCGATGTCTGGCGGCTCGACCTCGTATTCCTGTCTGGGCACGGGCCTCAGGCCATACGCCACATAGTGGGAGAAGGGACACTTGCGGTAGAGCTCCAGACGTGACACGCTGGCCTGAATGGGCGGCTCAAAAAGACGGATGGCCTGCCCCTGGCTCAGACAGTCATCCACACCATCGTAATCCAGAGCCTCCTGAATCTGCCGGAAGGCTGTGTGATAACGGGCGTCTTCATCATACCATTTACCGACAGCCTGCCAGAGACGCTTGGTCTCCTCTGGCATCACCGTGCCCTTTCCATAGCGCAGCTCCCGCAGATGGTCGATAAGGCTTGAGATGGTGCCTCTCGGGGTCGCCACGGCTTCCCATTCCTTTGAGAGGGTGTTTTCCAGAGCGCTTGTAACGGTCAGCTTTGGAAAAACCGCCTGTATCCTGGGGATGAGCGGCGATACCGGAATGGTGCTGCCCTCGGCGTCCGCCATGGAATAGGACAGGTATAAATAATCGCTGGGCGCGGCGAAAAGGCTGTAGAGCAGAAAATCCTCCTGAGCCCGTCTAAAATCACTGTTGTCCTGGAGCGCCATCTCCTGTTTTCGCAGCTGACTGCGTTCACGCTCCGACAAAAGGTTGAAGGAGGGGCTGTTGGCCGGGATGACGCCCTCATTCATGCCAAAGACCAGCAGGGCCTTCATCTCAGAATGGCGGCTGCGCATCAGGTCGGTGATGTTGACCACATCCTGGCGGTTTGGGATTACGCCCACGGTGTAGGACTGGAAGCCCCCGCTCAGCACCGAAATGTATTCCTCCAGGGTGGTGCTCTCACCACCCATGGTGCTGTTGATCTGGTCAAACACCTCCATGAGAATGTTCCAGATCTGGTTATAAAGGCCCATGCTGTCAAAATCGCCCCGCTCCCGCAGCGCTTCGCTCAGACCGTCAATGGTTTCCGGAGCTTTGATATCCTCTAAAAAACGCACCAGACTTCTGGTTTTATCCGCATAGGTTCTTGATTTTCTCAGGATTTTGCGCAGCGTCATAAAAGGGGCCATGAGCCGCTCACGGCTCGCGTTCAGCGCCTCCAAAGACACCGCCTCATTGGCGCTTGGGCGATCAAAGGGCTTCTCCCAGGCGTTTCCGCGGATGCCATACTCGATCACATAGTTCTCAAGCTCCTGGGCTTCCTCTGGCGTGATGGGCGCAAACCCGGTTTTGACAAAGGTGAATATATCCTCATAGGCATAGTGGCTCCGGTTTGTCTCAAGCGCTGCCAGCACCGCCTCCAGAAAGTTGTTCTCTGTGACCTTTTTCACATCGTCCATAAAAAAGGGGATGCCATACTCCGAAAAGGCCCGCTTGATGGCGCCTCCGTAGGTCTCCATATCGCCGGCGAGCACCACGATATCCTGATAGCGGAAGTCCCGCTCCCGCACCAGCTCCACGATTTTCTGAGCGCCCTTTTCCACTTCGTTCCAGATGTTTTTACACTGAACCACCGCCATATCCCCAGGCTCCTCTTTATAAGGCCGGGGCCGCAGTGCAAAGAGATTCTGCTCCAGATAGTCAAGACCTGAAACCGCCGGACGCACTGCTGCCTCCAGATTGACGATCTCCGCCTCAAAACCCAGATCATTGGCCATTTTCTCAATCCGCTTCAGCGTCTCGCCGGGCACATAAAAGGCCGGCGCATCCGGCGCATTCTTATCCGGGTCCAGGGTCAGGGTTATGGTCACACAGTCCGCCTTGGCGGCCAGGGCCTCGATGATCCGAAAATCCTGGTTAGAGAAGGTGTGGAAGCCGTCGATCCAGATCAGGGAGCGCTCCAGATAATCGGACTTTGGAATCTGGGCGCACAGAAGCTTTGCCCGGTCATCACCGTCAATCCGCTCACCTCCCAGCAGCTTTGTGTAGGCGCCGTAAATTTTCCGGATATCCTTCAGCTTCTGGCTGAGAATCCGCCCTTCACCCACCTCGCTCTCAGCAGTCTCCAGATCCTCTGGCGTGATCTCACTCTGCTTAAGCTCGCTGATAAACGCGCAGATATTTTCCAGAAAGCCCAGCTTTCCCGCGCTTCTGCGGTAAACCGACAGCTCCTTCTGCACCTCACGGATGCTCTTCTGCAAAAGCATCTGCTTGCCGTGCTCGTCCACAAAGGTTTTGGCAATGCCGCCCACCTCACTGAGAACCCGGTATTCCAGACGCTTAAAGCTGAGCACATCCGCGCCCAAAAGCCCCGGCAGGCGGTTATAGGCCATGAGCTCCCGCTCTGCCCCCAGGGTAAACTGCTCCGGCACCACCAGGTACATCTTGCTCCTGCCCCGCTGCAGCCGGGCGCCGATCTCCTCATAAATATAGTCACTTTTATTAATATGCAAACGGCCTTCCCGGCCGACAATCACTCTGATTCGCATGCTGCACCTCCTGCGCAGTTAGTTTTACAAGTGGCCTTATTATACCATTTTAATATTAGGGAAGTCCTAAAAAAATCCCGGGAGGTAACTTTTCGTTACGCCCTTATTTCTGAATTTGGATAAAAGAGTTGACATCGTTTAAAAAATCCGATACAATGAGAAAAAGAATCAATTAGGATTGTGCAGATGAGATAAATCCGTATTGCAGCTTTGCTTAAGAAACAGCAGGGTGTGATGCGGATTTTTTGTATTCATTTTATGGAGGAGTTAAAAGTGTTAAACCTGCAAACACCCCTGCCGGTCATTATTCCGGCCATTTCCAATACCGCCGACTTCGTTGCCTTTCTGGACAGCTACGCTGATCCCTGGGTCATGGTAAAACTTGGCGATATCAATACCCTGCCCAATATTGTCCGCCGTGTTCACGAAAAACGAAAAAAAATCATTGTGCATCACGATTCCATAAACGGCCTGAGCACAGACCGCACCAGTGTCCGTTACCTTGCCAATATCGGCGTTGACGCGGTTAACACAACCAGGCTTCACTGCATCAGCACCATACAAAGCGAAAAAATGCTGGCCGTTTTAGGGCTTTTTATCATTGACAGCAGCGCGGTCGCCAGCGCAGTGCGCGCCGTCAATGAAAATAAACCAGACTGCGCTCTGTTAATGCCCTCTTCTCTGCCAGGCCGCATTATCAGACAGATAAAATCAGAGACTGGCTGTCCCTTGTTCGGCGGAGGACTCTGTGCCAGCAGCGAAGAGCTGAACCTGCTCTTAAAGGCTGGCCTGGAAGGCGTTACCACCAGTGAGAAATCACTGTGGCATAATCAACAAAGGGAGGACTGAAAAAATGAATAATCTGGCCCTTATCGGCGGAAACATCATTACCATGGATGAACACCGCCCCTTCTGTGAGGCGGTTCTCATTGAAGATGGTAAGATTGCCGCCGCCGGCTGTTCCGAGGATATCAGGCGTCTGGCCGCAGAGCGGCATATTACCTGTATCGACTTAAAGGGGAAAACCGCAGTCCCCGGTCTCCATGACTGCCATGTACACGTCATGGGCACTGGGCTCAACGCCATCGGCATCGACCTTTACGACTGCGCTTCGATCGCAGACGTCCTGGATAAAATTCAGGAGGCCTCACGGGACGGTGCTGCCGGCTGGGTTTACTGCACCCGGCTCGACGAGTCCCGTCTGGCCGAGAAACGGCCGCCGACCGCAGCAGAAATTGACGCGGTTGTCCCAGACCGTGGCGTCTACATTGTGGACCGCGGACTGCACTACACGCTGGTCAACACCCTGGCCTTTAACGAAATCGGTTTTGACGGAACCGAGCACGGCCTGGTAAAGGACCCTTCCGGCCGCGTTACCGGACGTCTGCACGACAAAGCCAACGGCAGAGCTCGCTCCTATTTCTATGAGAAAATGACCGACGCCCAGCGGACGGATATGCTAAACTACACGGCCTCAGAGGCTGTCAAAAAGGGGATCACCACCATTCACGCCATGGAGGGCGGCGATATGTTTTCAGACAAGGATATTCCTGTTTTTCTTGAAAACCAGAGCCGCTTTCCCCTCGATATCCGCATCTACTGGGATACCGAAAACATCCAGAATATTCTGGACCACCACCTGCCTGCTGTCGGAACCGATCTTTTGCTGGATGGCTCCATCGGCTCCCGGACCGCAGCCTTCACGCAGCCTTATACCGATGCGCCGGATACCTGCGGCGAAATTTATTTTACCGAGGACTTTGTGGTCAACCATATCACAAAAGCCCATCAGAACAAGCTTCAGACCGGTTTTCACGCCATTGGCCAGCGCGCTGTGACCTTTGTGCTGGACTGCCTGGAAAAATCACTGGCACTGTGCCCCCGCACAGACCACCGCTTCCGCATCGAGCATTTTGGATTTCCAGACAAGCGTGATATTGAGCGCGCCGCCCGGCTGGGCGTTGTGATCTCAACTCAGCCCTCCTTTACCTATCTGCGGGGCGGCCCGGGCAGCGTCTATAACCTCCGTCTCGGCGATGAACGGGAGCGCCGGGGCTACCCGCTTTCCACCTTTGTGGCGGCAGGCATTCCCGTTGGCGGCGGCTCCGATTCCGGCGTCACGCCCATGGATCCTGTCTTAGGCCTCCACGCGGCAGTCAACCAGTCTTATCCTGAAAACAGCGTGGATATCCAGAGCGCGCTGCGGATGTTTACCCTTGACGCTGCCTACTGCGCCTTTGAAGAAAATCAAAAGGGCAGCATCACACCCGGAAAACTGGGAGACCTCACTGTTCTGTCGGGTAACCCTTACGCCATAGCCTCAGATAAGCTCAAAGAGCTTGAGGTATGTATGACTATTAAAAACGGAAAAATTGTTTATCAAAAATAAAGGAGACCATGATGAAAAAGTATATTTTAGGCATTGACCAGGGCACCACCGGCACACGCGCCATCATTTTTGACCAGGATGTCAATATTATTTCCTCTGCATACAGCGAGTTTACCCAATATTTCCCACAGCCTGGCTGGGTAGAGCATGACGCCATGGAAATTTATGAGATCACCCTGAAAATGATGCGGCAGGCCATCTCAGAGGCACATCTCAAGCCCGAAAACATCGCGGGCATCGGCATTACCAACCAGCGTGAGACCACTGTATTCTGGGATAAAAACACCGGAATCCCCGCAGACCGCGCCATTGTCTGGCAGGACCGGCGCACCCTTCCGATCTGCGAAGCCCTGATCGAGAAGGATGGGCCGGCCATCGAAGACCGCACTGGTGTTACCATCATCCCCAATGACTCCGCCACCAAAATCCACTGGCAGCTGAAGAATAATCCCGAAATCCGCAGAGGTGTGGACGACGGCAGGCTTATTTACGGAACCATTGATTCCTGGCTCACCTGGAAGCTGTCTGGCGGCAGGGCTCATGTCACCGACCCGTCAAACAGCGCAGTCACCCTGCTGCAAAACGCGAGAACCCTTGAGTATGATAAAGGTATCCTGAGCGATCTGGATATCCCACGGAGCATTCTGCCCGA
The DNA here is from genome assembly GCF_900142645.1 of Eubacterium callanderi. Classification (GTDB taxonomy): domain Bacteria; phylum Bacillota; class Clostridia; order Eubacteriales; family Eubacteriaceae; genus Eubacterium; species Eubacterium callanderi. The sequence goes on along the minus strand of NZ_FRBP01000009.1, from coordinate 70,489 downwards.
AATCCGCAGCACCAGCGAAATCTATACCGCCACCGATCCAGCCCTGTTCGGCGGCGTTGAAATCCCCATCGCTGGGCTCATCGGCGACCAGCAGGGCGCAACCCTCGGCCAGGCCTGCTTTGAAAAGGGCATGGCCAAAAACACCTACGGCACCGGCTCCTTTATTCTGATGAATACCGGTGATGAGTACATACCGCCATCGGACGGGATCTTCTCGCCTGTGCTGTGGTCCATTGGCGGAAAGGTTGACTATGGGCTGGAAGGCCTGGTGGATGTCTCCGGCGCTGCCATCCAGTGGCTGCGTGACGGCCTGAACATTATCGAAGAAAGCGGCGAAGCCGAGGCCCTTGCCCGGCAGGTGGCAGACACAGCCGGCGTCTACTTTGTCCCGGCATTCGTGGGCCTAGGCGCTCCTTATTTCGATTCCTACGCCCGGGGCACCATCATCGGCATTTCCCGCGGCACTACCAAGCACCACATCGCCAGAGCCGCTCTGGAATCCATGGCTTTTCAGGTGCGGGACGCCTTTAAGGTCATGGAGCGCAAAGCCGGCATTCCGCTTAAAAAGCTCCGGGCCGACGGCGGCGGCGCCAAGAGCGATTTCATGCTTCAGTTTCAGGCCGACATTCTGGGAATTCCCGTTGAACGGCCAGTCATTACAGAAACCACCTGCCTCGGCGCTGCTTACTCCGCCGGTCTGGCCGTTGGCTATTGGGACTCCATTGAAGAAATTTCCAAATTCTGGAAAATCGACCGCAGCTTTGAGCCCGCCATCTCAGAAGAAGAGCGCGAAGAACGCTGCTTTAACTGGAACCGGGCCATTGAGCGCGCAGGCGGCTGGCTGAAACGCTAAATACTGAAAAATAGCCGGGACGTAACGAAAAATTACGTCCCGGCATTTGTTTTCTCAAAGATAATTTTTGTCTTATCGCCGTCAAAATTCGGTTTAAAAGGGCCAATGACAATGTACTTTACCTTTTCTTCGACAGGGCACTCAATGGTCAGCGCACATTCCTTTTCATTACCGTTGACGAAAAAGGTGCTGTCACTGTAGCCCCGGCCATCCTCGCTAACCGCTGTGATCTCTGCCTGGTCAAGAAAAGCCCTTGCCTGGGCCAGCTCACAGGCCATGGTGATTCTCAGGCAATCATCATAGATGCCGCGGCCGGATTTCTGCCTTTCCACAGCCGTCATGTCACTGAACCTGACAGCGCCGCCGGTGCTGAAGGTATAGGTCTCATGGGTGTCTGCAGGCGCGGCGTTAAATTGCTCCGCAGTCCTCTCCAGATCACTCAGTGTTGTATCACCACCGCCGCAGCCGCCTAAAATAACAATGAAAAGCAACGCAAGGACGACCAGAAACCCTTGTCTTTTCCGCATGGTTTTTCCCTCCTTCAGCTGTTTTTTTCATTCTATAATAGAAAAGCACCCAAATCAATACAGCTGTTTTGATTTTACCATAATAGCCTTTTATTTACGGTTTTATGCAGAGCGCGGGCGGTTTTCGGGTGTTCAGCACTCAGCACCCGTGGCGCTTCAGCCACTCAAGCTCCACCTCCCGGGCCTCCCGCATGCGGCGCCTTATAGTTCCGTCACTGTAGGGCACCGCGATGACCGCTCCGCCGTGGTAGGCGATCTCATGGTCAAAGCGCCCGTTTTCGGGTTCCTTCATTGATTGAAAACCGATTGACAAACAAAGGGCCTTCTGTCCGCTCAAAGACCATGAACGACAGACTGGGCCGGATGACAATCGGCAGCATAATTTTAGTCTCATTTTCAGGGGCCAGGATCTCCCGCGCCATCCGCTTGCAATGCGGGACACTTACCATCAGGTGGGTCAGGATTGTTTCATAAAAGCTTTCCAGGTGGCCGTCAAAGAGCTGCTGTCCGCCATCCGTAAAGGTGACGCGCACCTTGTTATCTGGATAATCCTCTACCTCCTCGTAACAGGCAATCAGTCTTTCCAGAATGGCCGCACGCGCTTCATAGCTTGGTTCTCGCTTCATTTTCTTTACTCCTTTGCATTGTTAAAGTACCAACAGTAAAAAAGAACACGCGATATAATCGCATGTTCTTTTTTATTTTACAGATTAATAAACCCCGTTTTTTTACGGACCTTCATGAGGGTTTTATAGGCGATCTTCGCGGCTCTCTCGGCGTTTTGCTTCATGACGCTTTCCAGATAACCCTTGTCGGCCAGCAGGCGCTTGTACTCCTCCTGGATGGGGCGCAGGGTTTCTGCTACGCTCTCGCCCACAGCAAGCTTGAAGTCGCCGTAGCCCTTGCCCTCAAACTCCCTCTGGATTGCTTCAAGGCTGCGGCCCGTGGTGCAGTTATAGATTTCCATGAGGTTGGAGACACCGGGCTTATTTTCCCGGTCGTGGCGCACTTCGGTATCGGAATCGGTGACGGCGCGCTTAAACTTGCGGATAACCGTGTCGGGATCGTCTAAGAGCGAGACAAAGCCGTTGATATTCTCATCGGATTTGGACATCTTTCTGCCCGGCTCCTGCAGACTCATGATGCGCGCGCCCGTCTCCCCAAAATAGGGTTCTGGCAGCTTAAAGGTGGGGCTGAACTGCTGGTTGAAACGGGAGGCGATATCTCTTGCCAGCTCGACGTGCTGCTTCTGATCGTTGCCCACAGGGACCAGATCGGACTGGTATAACAAAATGTCGGCCGCCATGAGAACCGGGTAGTCGAACAGGCCAACACGGATGTTATTGCCCTGTTTTTTAGATTTATCCTTGTACTGGGTCATACGGCTCAGCTCACCCATGTAGCTGAAGCAGTTGAGTATCCATGTCAGCTCGGTGTGGGCCGGCACATGGGACTGCACGTAAAGGATCGATTTATCCGGATCAATGCCCACAGCCATCAAAATGGCCAGGGATTCATAGGTACGGCGTCTTAAATCCGCCGGAACCTGCGGTACCGTGATGGCGTGCAGGTCAACCACGCAGTACAGGCAGTCGTAAGCCTCCTGCATGGGAACCCAGTTTTTCATGGCGCCAAAATAATTGCCGATGGTAAAAGTTCCTGATGGCTGTATGCCGCTGTATACAATTTTTTTTTCGGATGTTTCCATAGATGCTCCTCCTAATGGATTTAAAAGTTTTATTCGTCAATATCCAGCTGTTCCAGGGTCAGCTCGCTGCAGCCAAGGGCCAGCTGTTCAATCATATTCTCAAAGATCCTATAGTCCTTTTCCCCGCCAGTGGCGCAGATACGGGTCACGCCGTCGTACTTGCTTTCGTTAAAGGCATTGTTCTTCTCCAGATATTCCTTCAGCAGGGTGATCTGCTTGTCGGCCGGATCAATGATGCTGAGGCAGGGGTACATTTCCTCAATGGTTTTGCGGACAATGGGGAAATGGGTGCAGCCCAGAAGCAGGGCGCTGACGCGCTCCCTTTCAAAAATGGGATCGATGGCCTCTTTGATATTCTGGCGCAGCAGCGCCAGCTCACCCGGGTGGTTATTAATCACATTGGCAAGGGTACGGGTCCCCTGGGTAATGTAGCGGAGCGCCTGCGTATGGCTGGACAAAATATGCTCATAGGTGCCGTTTTTGACGGTGGCGGTGGTGGCAATGAGCCCAACCGCCCCTTCCTTCTGACGTTCGATGGTGGCCAGGCACCCGGCCTCCACAATGCTGAATAAAGGCACATTTGCGTTGAGGCTTTCTATGAGTGAAGAAATGGTATTGCAGGCCAAAAGAATGGCCTTAACGCCCATATTCTCCAGAAAACGGATATCACTGTTTCCAAAGGCGATGATTTCCTCATTCTCCCGTTCTCCGTAGGGCATGCGTTTGGCATCGCCCAGATAGACGATGTTTTCTCTGGGCAGCTGCCGCTGCAGCTCCCGGAGGACGGTAAAACCGCCGATTCCTGAGTCGATTAAACCAATCGGACTGCTGTTTCCCATAAGCTTATCCCTTCAATTTAAGTATTAATCACGAAAGATAATAGTGCCATCCTCATGCATTTCATCGACAATGGCCAGTGATTCCAGCCGGGTACCGGACGCGCGGATTTCTTTTCCGCCGTTCTGAAAGCCTTTTTCAATGGCGATGCCCACCCCCATCAGCTGAGCGCCGGACTGTTTTACAATTTCCTCCAGCGCTTCTACGGCTTTGCCATTGGCCAGGAAGTCATCGATAATCAGAACCTTATCTTCGGGATTCAGATATTTTTTTGAAACCATGATCTGGTAGGTCTGCTGCTTGGTAAAGGAGTAAACCTCACTGGTATAGATATCCTTATCCAGGTTTAAGGATGCGTTTTTTTTGCCAAACACCACCGGGCAGTAGTCAAAATATTTGGCTGCCACTGCAGCAATGGCGATACCAGAGGTTTCGATGGTCAAAATTTTAGTGACTTCGACATTCTCAAACCGGCGCGCGAATTCCTCTCCCATGGCTTCAAAAAGCCGGATATCCAGCTGATGATTGAGAAATGAATCTACCTTCAATATATCTTTTCCAAGCGCATGTCCATCGTTCAAAATTTTATTCTTTAATAATTCCATTTACCCTTTTCTCTTTCTCGATTAACAAATCTTTTTTACATATTTATATATTATATCAATGACATGTACACATTGTCAAAAAAACTCTTATTTCATAAATTTTATGTTTTCAACCAGTTATCAACTATCAACTAAAAAAGCAGCGCATATTTCAGCGCTGCCTATAAATTCTAAATTTTATCTTACTTTTTTTCCTTCGCTGCCAATGCTTCGGCTACGACTTTTTCGGAGATGGTGGCCGGGGCTTCTTCGTAGCGGACGTATTCCATTTCAAATTCGCCTCTGGCCTGGGTCATAGATCGGAGCTCGGTGGCATATTTGAACAATTCTGCCAGCGGTGCTTCCGCAGTGATAACCTGTTTCCCGCCGTCGATGGGTTCCATGCCCATGATACGGCCGCGTTTTTTATTGAGGTCGCCCATGATATCGCCCATGTATTCTTCCGGAACGGTGATGGTCAGCTTGTAGATGGGTTCGAGCAGAACCGGTGAGGCTTCCTTCATCCCCTTGCGGTATGCCAAAGTGGCTGCCATCTTAAAGGACATTTCATCAGAGTCGACAGCATGGTAGGAGCCATCGTACAGGGTGGCTTTTACGCCGGTTACCGGATAGCCGGCCAGCACGCCTTCAACCATACAGTCCTGAAGGCCTTTTTCGACCGCCGGGATAAAGTTTCTCGGCACAGCGCCGCCAACGACCTTGTCGATAAAGACAAAATCATCATTTGGAGTATCGCCCGGTTCAAAGGTGACCCATACGTCACCGAACTGGCCGCTGCCGCCGGACTGTTTCTTATGACGGCCCTGAGCGCTGGCGGATTTACGGATGGTTTCACGGTACGGCACCTTCATGGGTTCAAGGTTTACGCCCACGCCGAATTTCTGCTGTAATTTATTGGAGATAACTTCCAGGTGCATTTCGCCAAGGCCTGAAAGCAACGTCTGCTTGGTTTCGTTATTGCGGTTAAAGCTCATGGTCGGATCTTCCTCGATCAGACGGTGGAGGCCAGTGGACAGCTTGTCGATGTCCGCTTTGGTTTTTGGTTCAATGGCCATTGAGATAACCGGTTTTGGGAATTCGATCTTGTCGTATACGATCGGGTCCTTGGGATCGCACAGGGTATCGCCGGTGACAGTAACCCCCAGCTTGGAGAAAGCACCGATGTCGCCTGCCAGTAAAGCCTCAATTTCGATCTGTTTGTTGCCGCGCAGCACATAGATGTGATTGGTCTTTTCCTTTGCTTCCTTGGTAGCGTTATAGACCTCGGTGGTAGCCTCGAGCACACCGGACATCACCTTAAAGATGGACAGCTTGCCGACAAACGGGTCAACGATGGTCTTAAAGACCAGTGCCGAGAAGCTTTCGCTTGCGCCGCAGGCACGTTCGACTTCTTTTCCGTCTCTTGGGTCCTTGCCCATAACGGGCTTGGCATCCTTTGGTGACGGCAGATAGGCAATGATCATATTTTCCAGGGTTTCTACGCCGATATTCTGTACTGCGGAGGTACACAGAACCGGGATCAGGTCGCCGTCCAGCACGCCGGTGCGGATGCCGTGGTGGATTTCATCTTCGGTCAGCTCTTCGCCGTCAAAGTATTTTTCCATCAGCTCTTCACTGGTCTGGGCAACGGATTCCATGATCATTTCACGGAAAGGCTCCAGCTCTTCCTTCATATCTTCCGGTACTTCTACGTCAAAGCAGCGGTTGTCTTTTCTTTGGCTTCCTGTCATATCAACAATGTTGACGACGCCGCGCATGTCCTCACCTTCGCCCATGGGTAATTCAAAAGGAATGACCTTGTTGCCAAAGGCTTCCTTCAGGTTATCCATAACCTTGGCAAAGGTCGCGTTTTCGCGGTCCATTTTGTTGACCACAATGAAAGCGGGTACGTCAACCTTTGACAAAAGCTCAATGGCTTTTTCTGTACCTACCTGTACGCCGGCTAAAGCATCGACTACGATAACAACCGCATCTGCGACTCTCAGTGCTGCGTAGGCGTCCCCGATAAAATCAAAATAACCGGGTACATCGATGATGTTAATCTTGTGTCCACCATATTCTACTGGAATAATGGATGAAGAAATTGAGAACATTCTTCTCTTTTCTTCCGGATCAAAATCGGATAAGGTATTTCCTTCATCAACTCTGCCCATTCGGTCAATGGCACCTGCATTAAATGCCATTGCTTCTGTCAATGTTGTCTTGCCGCTTCCTCCATGTCCTAATAAAAGGATATTTCTGATGTTTTTGGTTGGATACGTTTTCATGCTTCTTCCCCCTTGCTAGATTCTTAAATGATTGCATTTTCTCGAAATCATTATTTTAAAAGGTTATTTTTCCCGAAAATGCGTTTGGTTTGTTGCATGTTACTATTTTATAATATTTTGCAGAAATTATCCACTAAAACTTGTAAAGAATTACAAAAAATTTTTAAAGGGGATCGAAATCCCCTTCTTGCCTTGTTTTTCTTAAGATTACAGGTTGGCTCTCAGCTTCTCCATAACCTTCTTTTCCAGACGGGATACCGTCATCTGTGATTTACCGATAATGGCGGCCACCTCCTTCTGGGTTTTTCCGTTATAATAACGCTCTTCGATGATCATCCGCTCGACTGGGTTCAGGCTTTCCAGGCGCTGGCGGAGGTCCTCGACATTTCCAATGTTTTCGATCCGTTCATCTTCTTCACCGATCAAATCTAAGAGCGTTGCTTCCTGTCCGTCTGCATTGCTTTCAAATTCTGTTGATAAGGATTTTGGATAAAAGACATTATTGCCTTCCATCGCTTCAATCACAGCTTCCTCAGTCACTTCCAGGTAGTCGGCTATCTCAGAGATTGTCGGTGTCTTCATGAGCTTATGCTCCAGGGTTGTCTTCGCCCGGTTAATCTCGCGGTTGAGCTCCTGAATCCTTCTCGGAACCCGGATAATCCACTGTTTGTCACGATAATATTTTTTAATTTCGCCGATGATGGTTGGTGATGCAAAGGTGTCAAATTCAAAGCCCCTGTCAGGGTCGTAGCGTTCGACTGCGTACATCAGGCCCAGACAGGCAACCTGATAAATATCTTCCACATCGTTGCTGCGGTAAGCGTATTTTTTGACCAGTAATTTAGGAATATACAGGAAATTCTCGATGAGGCGATCACGAATTTCCTTATCGCCTGTTTTCTTATATTCGATAAACAGCTTCTTTGATTCCTGTTTTGTCATTTGATTTGGATATTCCATCTTACGTCCTCAGGTATTTCACCATCGTGATACTGGTACCCATTCCTTTATTACTGACGATTTCTACCTCATCCATCAACGATTTAATAATAAACAGGCCAAAGCCGCCGGCCTGGTTGCCGGGCAGTTCCGGCTCACTGATGCTTTCAGGCTCATAGCCCTCACCACTATCTTCAACACGAATGGTAAGCTTGTCCTGATCAAGCTGATAATACAGGTCATAGCACTGCTCGCTGGAGCAGCCATGACGCAGGGCGTTCGTGCAGGCCTCAGAAACGGCGACCTTCAGGTCCTCTACCACATCGATCGAAAAGCCAACGATATTTCCGACCGATGCAACCGTCAAGCGCGCAAGGCTGACAAACTGCGGAAGACTCGGCAGGCTAATGTGAACTGTTTCTCCCTGCAAACTTCTGCATGTACTGCAACTCATTTCACTCATTGCTATTTTTCCTCCACAATACTAAAAATTTGATCGACACCGGTCAGCTGCAGCAGCTTGACAACATTTTTCTGGGGGTTGATCAGCGTCATGTTCAGATCTCTGCTCATGCTGCCCTTTCGCAGCTCAATCAGGATACCGATTCCTGTGCTGTCAATGTAAGACAGGTCTGTTAAATCCAGAAAAATATCTTTTGTATTTGCTTCGATCAATTTTTCGATGGGTTCCTTAAACTGCGTGGCAGTATAGATATCAACTTCTCCTGTAACACGTACACCTTCCCGGCCGTTTTCTAATTCACTTATTTCAAACATTATATCCTCCTCAACGAACATAGTCGAGCTGGTAACCAGCTCCTAATATGCATTCATTCAACATCACTGGGAATATTATACCCAAATTTCTCACTTTTTAAACTTAAAAATCAAAAATAATTCTTTTTTTAAAAGAAAAAGATCAATTTAAAAGCACAGGCTGCAGTACATTGATTCATTTTAACAGAAAAGCCTTAAAGTACCTTCAAGGCAGCAAAAAATACCCGGGACATAACCAGACGTTACGTCCCGGGTATTGGGAAGCGCCTTACGCTTCCGAAAGCCACTTTCCGCTCGATTCATAGAGAGCGTTCACCATTTCGGGCCGGTCGATCCCCGGCAGGTCATCGTAAAACGCCATGCCCGATTTTTCAAAGAAATAGCACAGAGCAGCATAAGACGGCCGATAGCCTTCCGGGTCAAAATCAAGGGGCTGCGGCGTACCAATGCAGTAAGCCGGCTCCACGGTGTCTTTCTCATAAATACCGGTCAACGATAAGATAAGCCAGCAGTCCCTCTCCCTTACCAGCCGGTAATGCAGCCGGGCGTAAGAGGTCAGGTCATACCACTGCCCCTGCAGCTTCTGGCGCATCTGTATACTGGTGATACATTCCGCCACGGCTCTGTCGCCATTGCAGCGGGCTACCATATGATTGATTTTATGCGGTGCAAAACCTTTCATTTTTTCAGAAGCCTCAATAAAGCCCTGTCCGCTGCCCTTATACCAGGAAATACACACAGCTGATTCGGGGTGGAAGCATTTCTTCATCTCTATCCACAGACTCTGATCCCGGCAGAACCGCTCAAAGGTAACCAGCTCCTTTACCAAAAACAGATCTTTTTGCAGACTGTCATCCACATCATATAATCTTTTAAACATAAATTTTACCTCATTTTGCTTTTTTTTAGTTTTTTGTAGATTAATTCCTAAATAATTCTATTTTCTTCCCTGTTTTTATGCTATACTTTTGAGGGAGGGCGATAACTATGGCAATTAAACGAAAAGGAAATCTCACAAAAGAAAAGATTCTGCATTTTGCTAAGAATGCATTTTATCAGAACGGCTATCACGCCACACAACTAAAATCCATTGCGGCACTGGCGGATCTGAGCCTCGGCAACTTAAACTACTACTTCAAAAAGAAGGACGACCTTGTCGAGGAAATCTATCGGCAATTCTTTACTGATATTTACCATTTTATTAAAAAAAGCGCAGTGATAGACCCGTTGGAACAGTTCTGCCTCTTTCAGTTTATGGTTTATACCATTGTTCTTACCGACGAACACAACAAGCGCTTTTACTGCGAAATCATCCAGGATAAGTCAAATTACCGGGTGATGCACGGGCTCATGCGTGAAAAATACCACGAAATGCTGGATGCCCTTGGCCACAGCCCCGAGCACCTCGACTTTGAAATCATCCTTCTGGCGGAGTTTGGGACACGGCGCGAAATCTTTTTAAACTTTTTTGCTGGCGACCTGCATCTGACCCTTGATCAGCTTGTCTATTACCTGATCCGGAATACCTGTAAAAACCTGGAGGTTCCCCCCTCCGTTTTTGAAAACCTGATGACCTTTTCCCATCATTTTATAGCCGAAAAGGATTTTTCCCACTTAAAATTCCTTGCATAAACAAAACGCCTGCACTGTTTACAGGCGTTTTTTCATTCACTCCACTGCCCTACATCAGTGACAGAAACAAGACAAATCCTGCCAACAACCCATCCCTTGCTGCATCATCCGGCAAAAAATCAAGCATTGGCTTTAACGCTTCCACGCCGTCCGGATATTTGGTATAGTCCATCTCTTTTATATTTTTTTTATGATCAGCCATTTTTCTCTCCTTTATTGATATTGGTGCACAAACTCACTGACAGCCAGCAGATTTTCACGGTTACAGTCCTTTGGATGTGATGTGAACTTATTGGTACACAGCACCAGACCGCCATCCCTTCCAACTTCATCAATCACGCGTTTAGCGTAATCAATGCATTCCTGTTTTGTTCCTCTGGCGATGAGGGATACCGGCAGACCTCCCCACAGGCACAGGTTTGGGAGGCGTTTCCGCGTCTCAAAAATATCATCCATCTCAACATAAAAGCAAAAATGCCCCTTTGGCAGCTCCTGCAGGTATTCGGCCACATGCTTGAAGGAGCCCTCACTCAAAACAAACATTGTATTGTCCGTCTCCACGATTTTATCGGCCAGTTCCTTAAACTGCGGCCAGAAGAATTTTTCAAACTGCTTTGGATTGATCATGTTATCGCTCAGCATGATGGTAAACGCGGTAAAGGCGCTTGTCTTTGTGTCTGCGTGGGTAATGCCGTCAATTAAGTTTTTGACAAAAACATTGTGGTAGACCTCGTTAAAGGCCAGCACTTTTTCAGGTATTTTGCGAAGATCCCTCGACAGGCCCTTCATACCTCTCAAAAAATTATACAGCGCTTCAAAGGCTGGGTAAATCCTGGCGCCGTGTACGCTGTCCAGAATAGGTGGTACGCCGCATTCCTCTGCCAGGCGCTTATTGGTCTTTCCCATGGCCTGATCATAGGCGAGAAATTCTCCGAGAGTCCTCTGAATGGTCTCGAGGGGCATCCCTTCTTTAAAGTAAGTGTACTTTCTCGGAATAATATTTTCCCATAGTGTTTTTAAAGGGTTTTTTACAAATGCATCATAGTCATCCTCATGAAAATGCGTCTGTTCCTTCAGCATCAGTGTGTTGTTCACATCGTCGATGCCATACTCAAAGTTCCCCAGGCTCCTTGTCATAATCAGAGGATTGCGGTCTCCAATATCCAGCAGCGTGTCAAACTGGTAGCGCTTTTGAAAATCAATGTTAGCGTCTTCAACTTTCTGTTGATCCATCAGGGCATCACTCAGAGTGTATCCAAGATCATAATACCGCCAAAAGGCATCGTTTGTGACAAAAGGAACTCTTTTAGGACGCTTTTTCATCCGTACCGCGTCATCGAATATCTCGATTCTTTCCTGAAAAGCTTTTGTTTGATCCATTTTTTCCACCTTCTCCATTGTATTTTATTTGAATTATATAATCATTTCCTAAAAAAATCAATATCTTTTTAGGAATTTAAGGATTGATTCATATTTTTAGCCTATATTCCCCGTAAACAAAAAAGAAACTGAAGGCATCAGACCTTCAGTTTCCCAGGGACAGTCTCTTTTAAATTTAAGCCGCCGTACTTTTCAAGTGTGCTGTCCGGCCATTTTTTACAGGGACTGCACATTTTTCTGAGCACCCCAGAAGTAAATAATACTGATCATAAGATCAACAAGGCAGCCAATGACTACCGTCAGGCCGCCGCTGATGTAAATAATAAGCGAAGCGGCCGCTAAGACGAGCAGCACTACGCCCATAACACGCAGGGCCTTGGCCTTTCCGGCGTTGTCGCAGTTTTTAACTGCCATGATGCCGAAAATAAGGTTAAAAGCAGCGGTAACCACCAGGATAACACCCCCTAAGAACGCGGTAGTCCCGGAAGCCGCCAAATTACTGCCGCCTCCTGCGTTGACTCCCAAAGCTGCGATCCCGCCGCCAGCAAAGGCAAAAAAGGCCAGCAGAAGCTGCGCGATACCAAAAATAACTAAAATAATACCTGAAAATTTTAAATATTTTTTTCCTTCCAAAATAGCATCTCCTTTGCAATTATAACTTTATTATAGCAATTCAATTCTTTTTACTCAACGTATATGACAGTAATGTTCTTTCCACAATGGTAAAGATAAAATATCTCTTAACCAGCGTGTAAAACCGCCTGTTCTCTACCAAAGTCGTTCTGTTTTTACCGAAATCGTCTCTTTTTACCGAAATGAATCTTATTTTACTGTTATGCGGGTTGAACCCAATTCAGGGCTAACGTATACTTTTTATAGAGAATGGAGTAAATCAAAATCAAATGAACCGATCTGAAAGCTTTAAAGCACTCCTTGAGGAAACTGAAAATATTTTAGAAAAACGGATGAATCCTCAGGGTGCCCGTAATACCTACCGCACCTATCGGCTCCACTGCGTCAGCTTTATTAAGTGGATTGCTGAAAATTACAATTGTACCACGCTTGCGGAGACGAAAGCGTATGTAACGCCGTGGCTCCAAAGCCGGGCAAAGCTAAGTAAAAACACCCGCAGGGTGGACGCCAGCGCGCTGGCAAAGCTCTATGGCCAGGCGCGGCAATGCTTTTTACTGGATTCACCCTATATCCAGAGCCCCAGCCCCAGCACACTGCGCATTTTCTGCATGTCCACCGGGCTGGTCGGTCATGAGCTCGTCCACCTGAAAAAGAACTGTCTGGTGCGTTTTAATCATGCGTCCTTTATCCGGCTGGAAATGCCGGGTGAGCTCCGCATGGTGCCAGTTGTCGATAACCGCGAAGCCGTCACCCGCATCATTGACGGATGCAGCTCTGAGCCACTGTGGACAGCCCTGCCGGACTGCTTTGACTACGAGGCAGCGCGGGACCATTACATTGTGAGGCTTTACAAAAAGCTGGCGCGGCCTGTGCAAAGTCTGGCTGAGAGCGAGCGGTACTGCCTTCACAGCACAGCAGATGTCCTTGACAAACGCGCGCTGTTCGGGGTGGCCCAGTCAACCGGGATTTATGACTACCGGGCTCTGGCCCGAAAAATAGGCTGTCTGCCAGAACTGAACAGAACAAAACCATAAGAGGTATTTATGTACTTATTTTATAATGTCGCCCTTCCCTTTGCCGTCATGGCAGGCCTGGGCTTTAGCGTGTTTAACAAAAAGCTGCGGCTGTCCGACAAAAGAGAAATCCTGCTGACGGCGGCGGCAGTGATCATCAGTGTTATTCTGGACAAAGTGGTTACCATCCTCCATGCGACTGTGCTGCTCTCAGAACCATTTCTGATTGCACTGATTTTTCTTTACTACCATCTGGTTTTTCATCCCTCTGTTTATGAAACGGCCTTTGCCTTTTTCGTACTTGAGAGCTATGTGCATATTGTTTCTTTTTTCAGCAATATCCTGGCAGGCGCACTATCCACATCTCTCACAGCCATCGGCGCCAGCAGCCGCTTTCTCTTATGCTATGTGTTTGTGCTGGCGGTCACCCTGCCGCTTATGGTTTTCTTTGTGAAGCGGTTTATCAAGAGGCTCATTGAGGCCGCCTCCGGCATGCCCGCTGTATTCTGGAATTACCTCTGGGGCGTTCCGTTTGCTTTCTACCTCGTCACGACCATGAAGGTTTTCCAGAGACAGGCCTTTCCGGAAGAGCTCACACAGCTCAGTATTCTGGTTTCCATCGCCTGGATCATCGGCATCTTTGCAGTCAATATCCTGGTGATCCGGATGGCTCTTGAAATCATCCAGCTGACCAGGGATCATGCGCAGCTTGAGCTGGCGTCCCGCCTTGTGGAAAAGGAAAAAGACCAGTACCGGCGCATTAAAAGGGATATTGAAGCCACCTCTAAGCTCCGCCATGACATGCGCCATCATCTGATGGGACTGGAGGGCTATCTTGAAAAGAACGATACCGACGGGGCGCGGGGATACCTGAGAAAGATTACAAGTGAGGCAGCGCCGGACGAAAAGGTCATCCTCTGTGATAACTGCGCCATCAATGCCATCGCCTGCCATTTTTTTGAGCGTGCAAGGCTGTGCGGCGCTGAGGTCTCCAGCACCCTGCTGATTCCAGACACTCTGCCCGATTCCGAAAACGACCTGTGCGTTATCCTCGGCAACCTGATCGAAAACGCGGTGGAAGCCTGCGAGCGCCAGCAGGACGGCGCGCGTTTTGTCCATGTCACCGCCAGCTTTACCAGCAAAAGAGACTTCTGTATAATGGTCGAAAACAGCTTTGACCACGAAATCCAGTACGATAAAAACGGAAACTGCCTTTCCTCCAAGCGCATCACAAGCGCCGCCCAGGAGGGGGGCATCGGGCTTTTATCCATTGACAGCATTGTAAAAAAATATAACGGCACGCTCCGCAGGGAAATTGAAAAGAACACCTACAAGGTTCTGATTCTGCTGGAACTGGAGTCCGGCCAGCAGCCCTCATACGAGAGCTTATGACATGACAGCTTAACACAAAGAGAGGAGGCGGCAATTTGAATATTGCCATTATCGACGATTTAAAAGAGGACGGTCTGCTTCTCTGCGCTTATCTGAAGCAGTATTGTGACGAAAACAAAACACTCGCAAATATTAAAAATTTTGAAAGAGCCAGTGATTTCCTGGCCTGTTTTATCCCACAGGTCTACGACCTGATCTTTGTGGATATTTATATGGAGGGCATGAACGGCATTGAGCTGGCCCAAAAAATACGGGAAGCCGACAAGGACTGCATCCTGATTTTCTCAACCACCAGCACCGAGCACACCCACGCGCTGGCGGGTTACAAGGTACGCGCAGCCGACTACCTCATCAAGCCCTATGATTATAATACCTTTTTTGAAACCATGCAGCACTGCGGTGCTTCTATCCTTGAGAAAAACCATTTTATCGAAGTGAAGCAGAGCCGCAGAATCATCAAAATTCTGATCCGCAGCATCCTTTATACGGATTACTCCAATCATTATATCTATATCTATACCAAAACAGGAACCGTCAAAACCTATATGCCCTTTAAGGCCTTTTCTGAAATGCTCCTTCCCTACTCCAACTTTATCTGCTGTTACCGCAACTGCATGGTCAATCTGGATGAGGTCGATTTTATGGAGAACCGGGATTTTATCATGAGCAACGGTGAAAGAATTGCGATTTCCAAATCGGCGTACAAGGAGATTGCCGCGAACTACCGGAACTACCAGTTTGAAAAAATAAACCGTCTTAAAAGATAAAAAACCCCGGGCTGTAACAAAACGTTACATCCCGGGGGCTCTTTTTATTGAATCAAACTTTTTTAATCTTTTTTTCCTTCTTATTCGCCGCGCGTGCCTCACCCTTGCTGATGACCTGCATCACCTTGGCGATTTTGGCAAAAGCGCCGACTAACGGGTCCACCACATCCGATTTCAGATGGTTGACAGAATCCTCTACGCCGCCCAGCATATCGTTGGCCTTGTTTGTCATGTCATCGGCATTCTGCGTAATACTGTCCACATTGTCCATAATGTTATGGATCTGCGCGCGGTTTTCATCCATCAGCTTGGCTGTGGTTTCCAGGGTCGCACCCAGGTTTTTAAAAACCTTAATCAGATAAACCGTCCCAAACACAAAGGCAATGGCAATAATCAGGACCGCCAGCTCCCATATACTAAAACTTACAGTCATCATTTAACGGATACCAGTCCTAGTTCTTTACAACGTCTTTGGCGGCGTCTTTAACACTGTCGATGGTGTCAGAAGCCTTGTCCGCTGCGTCAACCGCTACGTCCTTGGCGTCGTCCGCCGCAGCCTTAGCCGCGTCGACGGTATCTTTGGCTGCATCGGCAACCGCTTCGCCATCTTCCTTCTGAAGGGCTTCCAGTTCTTCGTTTAATTCTTCGATATCCTGGTTCACTTCATCCTGGATTTCCTGGATTTTATTTTCAATCTGGTTTTTGTACTGGTTTACCTTATCGGTTACAGAATCGGTCATATCCTGCAGCTGTTCCTTCAGGTTTTCACCATACTCCACAGCCTGGTCATAAGCGTCACCAAATGTGTCCTGCGCACCGTCTTTAATCTTACGGCGTGTTTCTTCGCCGGAGCTTGGGGCAAGCAGAATACCTAAAGCACCACCAATGATTGTTCCGACGAACAATCCGCCTACAAAATAACCTTTGTTACAACTCATATTCTTTGTCCTCCTGGTTTTAAATCGTTTTTCATAGTAATATAATAATACCCCAAAAAGCTTAAATTGAACAGCCCTTTGAGGTATTATTGAAAATTTCTTTACTTTTTTTAATTACTTTTCACCAAAATTACTGTGCACCAGCTCGACCAGCGCATCCAGGGCATCCTGCTCGTCCTCGCCATCGGCTTCGATGGTGACCGTGGTTCCCTGCGCGATGCCGCCGGACATAATCCCCATGATGCTCTTGGCATTTAAACGCGCGTCACCCTTGACCACTTCAATTTTCGCTTTGTACTTACCAGCGGTCTGTACAAACATGGATGCCGGTCTTGCGTGCAGGCCGGTAGCGTTGGTAATGGTTACGACCTTACTGACCATTTTTCAGCTCACCACCTTACTAAACGATTTTAATGCCTAATTCTGCAATTTTTGCCTGAACCATTTCCTTGACTTCTTCGCCGGTTTCCAGGTTCAGGGCTTTTTCTGCAATGGCCTTTGCGTCTTCATAGCTGACACTGCGGATGATCTTCTTAACCTGCGGAATGGAGGAGGCGCTCATGGAGAACTCGTCCATACCCAGTCCCAGAAGGATCAGCGTTGCCATCGGATCACCGGCCATTTCGCCGCACATACCGGTGAACAGGCCTTCGCGGGCGTGGGAAGCGTCGATCACTGTCTTGACCAGGCGCAGGATCGCCGGATGCAGCGGATTGTACAGGTAGGAAACCTCCTGATTCATACGGTCTACCGCAAGGGTATACTGGCAAAGGTCATTGGTGCCGATGCTGAAGAAATCCACTTCCCTGGCAATGATGTCCGAGGTCACTGCTGCCGACGGGATTTCGATCATGACACCGACACGGATATTTTTGTCATAAGCCTGTCCCTTTTCGTCCAGCTCCTTCATACATTCTGCCAGAATGCCTTTGGCCTGACGCACCTCGGATACGCCGGAGATCATCGGGAACATGATCAGCGCGTTTCCAAAGGCAGAGGCTCTCAGAATCGCTCTCAGCTGTGTCTTGAACATGTCCACCTCGCGGAAGCATAAGCGGATGGCGCGGAAGCCCAGGAACGGGTTCATTTCCTCTTCCAGAGGCAGATACGGCAGCTTTTTGTCCCCGCCGATATCCAGTGTGCGGATGATAACCGGATCGCCGTCAAAGGATTCGATCACAGCCTTGTAAGCCTCGTACTGTTTTTCTTCATCCGGCATGGTGTCGCTGTTCATATATAAGAACTCCGTACGGTACAGGCCCACGCCGCGTCCGCCGTTTTTGTGCACGCCGTCGGTATCGTTCGGAGAGCCGATATTGCCGACCAGCTCTACCCTGTGTCCGTCGGTGGTGACCGCTTCCAGCTCCTTAAGCTCAGCCAGCTCTTTAATGTATGCCTGATAGTCTTCCTGCTGTTTTTTATATGCTGCCAGCTCGTCCTCGGTCGGATTGATCACCGCCTGTCCCTTTAAACCGTCAACCACAACGGTATCGCCGTTTTTTACAGCCGCGGTAATGTCGCCCAAGCCCAAAACAGCCGGGATTTCCAGACTTCTCGCCATGATGGCGGTGTGGGAGGTGCGGCTGCCGATGTTGGTGGCAAAGCCCTTGACCCGCGCTTTATCCATCTGAGCGGTATCGGAGGGGGCCAGGTCATCGGCTACGATGATGGTGTCTTCATCCAGGCAGGAGATATCCACATTTTCAACCCCCATAACATTGTTGAGCACCCGGGTTCCCACATCGCGGATATCGGCGGCGCGCGCGCTGAAATAAGGATCGTCCATCATGTCAAACATTTCAAAAAAGCGGTCGGTGACGGTTTTAACCGCAAACTCCGCATTGACGCCGTTTGTGTTAATCTCAGCCGTGATGCTGTCCACAAATTCAGGGTCATCCAGAACCATGGCGTGGGCTTCAAAGATTTCTGCTTCTTCTTCACCCAGGTCACGGGCTGCTTTTTCTTTAATCTTTAAAATCTGCTCCTTGCTGTTTTCAAGGGCAGCCTGAAGGCGGGCAACCTCAGCCTCTGGATCGTCAACCTTTTTTTCGGTGACTTCCACTTCAACCTTGTCATATACAAATGCCTTTGCAATGGCAATACCAGGGGATGCAATAATTCCTTCTTTTAACATGAAAATATCCTCCACTTTCTATAAAGATTCTCTAAATCGTATTTCTACCTTCAAATGCTTTTATCAGTGTGATTTCGTCAATGTATTCCACATCGGCACCGATGGGAATGCCCTTGGCCAGGCGGGTAACCTTAACGCCCAGGGGACTGATGAGATTGCCCAGATACATGGCGGTCGCCTCACCCTCCGGGGTGGGGTTTGTGGCCATGATGACCTCCTCAATGTCATTTTCACCAATGCGCAGAAGCAGCTCCTTTGCCTTGATGTCCTGAGGCCCAATGCCCTCAAGGGGCGAGATAACGCCGTGCAGCACATGGTAAAGGCCGTTGTACTCTCTGGTCTTTTCAATGGCGAAAATATCCTTTGTGCTCTGCACCACGCAGATCACCCTGCGGTTCCGGTTGGGGTCTGCGCACACATCACAGCGGTCACCGTCAGTGATGCTGAAGCACTCCGGACACAGCCGAATTTTATCTTTTACATTTAACAAGGCGTTTGACAGACCTTCAATCTCTTCCGCCGGAGCATCAATCAGATGAAAGGCCAGCCGCTGAGCGGTTTTTTCTCCAATACCCGGAAGCTTTCCAAGTTCAGTAACTAATCTCTCAATGGCCTTTGGATAAAAACCCATAATTCACCTCATATTCTGCTGTTTAAGCTTAAAATAATCCTGGAATGCCGCCGGTCAATTTGCCCATCTGGCTTTCGGTCATTTCTTCTACCTTTGACAGCGCTTCGTTGCAGGCTGCCATGATCAGGTCTTCCAGCATTTCAACATCGTCTTCATCTATAACATCAGGATCTATTTTTACAGATGTAACCATCTTCTTCCCTGAAACAGTCACTTTGACAGCGCCGCCGCCAGCGGTGGCTTCCACTTCTTTCTCTTCCAGCTCTGCCTGGGCTTTCAACATTTCGTCCTGCATTTTCTGGATTTGTTTCATCATATTATTCTTATTTCCCGGCATGCCTCCTGGCATTCCACCGGGCATTCTTCTACCACGACCCATTTTTACCTCCTAAAAATTTTTATCGTTTTAGACCAAAATATTATATCATTAAATTTTAATATTTCCATATAAATTTTTACATTTAATAAAAGCAGAAAGATATTTTACATAATTTCTGAAACAAGCCTATCCTTTTACCTCTACGACCTCCACGCTGTCGTCGTTGATGATGGATTTTGTCTTTTCAAGGATGGACATCTCATCATAATTTTTTTCCACAAGCTCAAGATCCAGCACGTACTGGTCCCCTCCCAGCTCACACAGCGTCTTCTTCACAAACTCAAACATGACCGGCAGCTTTAACATGCCCATTGCCGCCTGGCCGTCCTTGTCCGCGCTAAACCGGAGCGCCAGCTTTTTGTCCCCCTTGTGCGCCAGCTTACAGCACATCAGCGGTCTGACCAGCATCTGCTTCTGCTTCTGGCAGCTCCGGACCAGACCCGTGTACAGGTTATCGGTGTTGACGCCGCCATCGGCGGTTCTCACCGCTGCCGGAGGCGTTTCCTGCGCCGCCATATCCGCGCTGGAAGCGGGCAGTGCCGCCGTCTCCTTTGCGGATGAGACAGCTGTTGGTTCCCGGCCGGCTGCCCGCGCGGCCGCCTGCATTTCCTGAGCGCGGCTTTTTACGGCGTTATCCGCATGCTGGGGCGCTGCCTGCGCCGGTCTCGGCGGCATTCCCTGGACCGCGCCTGCCTGCCGCCCCTGCTGCCCAGCCGGTCTTTCCGGCTGCTCCTGCACCACGGTCTTCACCAGGCTGTCCGGATCGCAGAGCTTCAGAAGCGCCATCTCCACAATGACAGACGCCAGCCCGCTGTAGCGCAGCTTGTTCTTTTCCTCAATGAGGAAATCAATCATGCTGTAAAAACGCTTGTCGGGCACATCCTGTCCCACAGCAGCCAGGGCCTGGCTGGCACTCTCGGTAATGCCCAGTATCTCCTGGCTGGCAGCACCGGTGGTTTTAACGATGAGCACCTTGCGCAGGTAGTCGATCAGCTGGCCAAACACCAGCCCGCTGTCGCGGCCGGCTTCGCGCATGGCCTTAAATTTCAGCAGCACGCCGCCCTTGTCGCCGGCGACCACATCCTGCACCAGCCCGGCAATCTGATCCTCATCCACCATGCCCATAAAGGCCAGCACATCCTCGTAGGTGATGGTTTTATCCGCCTCTCGGATATCAATGACCTGATCCAGCAGACTCAGCGCGTCACGCATGGAGCTGTCCCCCCGGTAAGCAATAAAATCAATGGCCTCCCGGTCCATGGACACGCCGATGTCCTCCAGAATGTGCGCAATCTGCCCGGCGATCCGTTCCTGGGAGATCGGCTTGATGTCAAAGCGCTGGCACCTGGACAAAATCGTCATGGGGAGCTTGTTTGGCTCCGTGGTGGCTAAAATAAAGACGATGTGCTCCGGCGGCTCCTCCAGGGTTTTTAACAGGGCGTTAAAGGCTTCCTTTGTGAGCATGTGCACTTCATCAATGATGTATACCTTATACTTACCCATTGTAGGTGGATATTTCACCTTCTCACGGATTTCCCGTATTTCATCAACCCCGCGGTTGGACGCACCGTCGATTTCAATGATGTCCATAACGCCTGGCTTCTCAATGTTCAGGCAGGTGTCGCAGGCGTTGCAGGGATTGCCGTCCTCATTGTGTTCACAGTTGATGGCCCGGGCAAATATCTTGGCGATGGATGTCTTGCCCGTTCCCCGGATTCCAGAGAACAAATAGGCATGCCCCACACGGCCCGATAATATTTGATTTTTTAAAATGCGCGTAACGTATTCCTGTCCCACAACACTGTCAAAATCCTGTGGGCGGTACCGTCTGTATAACGCTAAATATGCCATGATCTTCTCCTCTGTTTTTTCTTAACCTTATTATAATATAACGCGTGTTTTTTGTATAGGCCTTCCCTTTACTTGTCTGAATTTATCATGTATAATATTAAATAACAGCTGTATAAATATACATGAGAGGAAATGCTATGGAACACTCAAAAAAAATGAAAATTCTGGCAAAATGCGCTCTGTTCGGCGCTGCCATCATCTGGGGGAGCTCCTTCTTTGTGGTTAAAAATACCGTGGATATTTTTACACCCCACATGCTGCTGGGCTTCCGCTTTACCATCGGCTGTATTCTGCTGGCAGTTATTTTCCGCAAAAAGCTTAAGCTTCTGGACAAGGGCTATTTTATAAGCGGTGCCGTCATCGGCTTCTGCCTCTTTGCCGCCTACAGCCTCCAGACCATCGGCATCACCGATACCACTCCTGGAAAAAATGCCTTCTTAACCGCGATCTACTGCATTATCGTGCCCTTTTTATTCTGGGCGGTGGATAAATCCAAGCCGGATATTTACAACTACCTGGCCGCCATTATCTGCATTGTGGGCATTGGCCTGGTCTCCCTGACCGAGGGCTTTACCATTGGTTTTGGCGATGCCTTTACTCTGCTGGGCGGGCTGTGTTTTGCGGCGCACATGGTCGCCGTTGCCAAGCTGGGCCGTGACCGTGACCCCATCCTCATCACCATCCTGCAGTTTGGCTACGCGGCCATCTTTGCCTGGATTGTCGGCTTTGCTACTGAGTCCCTGCCCGCAGTATGGACCTTCGACAGCGTCCTCGGCCTCCTGTTTCTGGCTTTTTTTGCCACCGCTGTGGCCCTGCTGCTCCAGAACGTCGGGCAGAAATACACTCATCCCTCTGCCGCTGCCATCATCCTGAGCCTGGAATCCGTTTTCGGGGTTTTGTTCTCCGTCATCTTTTACGGCGAAGCCCTGACGCCCAAGCTGATCATCGGCTTTGTCCTGATCTTCATTGCCATCATCGTCTCAGAAACCAAGCTCTCCTTCCTGCGCAAGAAGGCGCCCGAGGGGGAGATGACTGAAAAAGCCTGCGAGTGAACTCGCGGGCTTTTTCTTTTTTCTTTTCTGGGTATAAGTATACTATTCTATGAGTATCCAGAAAGGAAAATTTCCATGTACAATTTATTGGTTGGCGGCGCAGCCGGTGACGGTATTGACACCATGGTGGCTGTGCTCGAAAAAGTTTTGAAAAAGTCGGGCTATTTTGTCTTTTCGGCCCGTGATTTCATGTCCCGTATCCGAGGCGGCCACAATTTCACACTGGTCCGCTTTGGCAAGACGCCCATCACCTCACATTCCCTCAAAGTAAACGGCATTGTTGCCATGGATGAGGAGACCATTTCCAGACACCAGGACGAGTTGGTGGACGGTGGGTTTATCCTGTGCGACATCGGCCTGAAAACCGATCATCCCCACGCATTAAAAATTGATATGCGCAAAAAAGCCAGCGAGCTTGGCAACCCGAAGGTTGCCGGCGTCATTGCCATGGGCGCAGTGCTCAGGCTCTTCGGCGAAACCTTAGAATCCGCCGAATCCGTTTTGAAGGATTCCATCAAGCCCGCGTTTCTGGAGATAAACCGCCAGGGGCTTCTGTTCGGCTACGACAGCGCAGAGGCGCGCTATAAACACCTGTCCTCAGGTTACAGCGATTACCTGCTGCTGAGCGGCAATGACGCCATCGCGCTGGGCGCGCTGGCCGCAGGCCTCCGGTTCTATTCCGCTTATCCCATGTCCCCCTCCACCTCCATTCTCAACTACCTCGCCGATACCAGTGCGACGACCGGCGTGGTGGTGGAACAGGCAGAGGATGAAATCGCGGCCGTAAACATGGCCATCGGCGCCTCCTACGCCGGCGCGTGCGCCATGACTGCCTCCGTGGGCGGCGGCTTCGCGTTAATGACCGAGGCTGTCGGCTTCTGCGGCATTGCCGAAATCCCATTGGTCATCGGCGATATTCAGCGCCCCGGCCCTGCCACCGGCCTGCCAACCCGCACCGAACAGGCCGATCTGCGCTTCGCCATTGCCGCCGGCGCCGGTGATTTCCCGCACATGGTCATTGCCGTTAAAAACCAGGAGGACGCCTTTTACCAGACCGTTCGCGCCTTTAACCTGGCCGAAAAGTACCAGATGCCTGTGATTTTACTGAGCGACCAGTACCTGGCCGACGCCACAGCCACCGTGCTCCCCTTTGACCTGAACACGCTGAAAATCGAGCCTGTGGGCGCCGCCCTGACCGGCGCCCCCGAGGATTACCGCCGCTACCAGATCACCGAAAGCGGTATCTCACCGCGGCTCATCCCCGGCAAAACCAAGGCCATTGTCACCACCGACAGTGACGAGCATGACGAAATGGGCTACATCACCGAATCCGCTGAAATGCGCGACGCCATGGTCGAAAAACGCGCCCGAAAAATGGCCGCCCTGCGCTATGAGCTTGAGGAGCCCGACTTCCTGGGCGATAAGGACTTTAAGACCCTGCTCATCGGTTTTGGCTCCATGTGGGGACCGCTAAAAGAAGCCGTGGAAATCCTCAACGAAAAAAATCCTTCCGGCTACGGGGCCTTGGTTTTCGGCGATGTTTTCCCGCTGCCCCTGCAGGTGCTGCGCGGCTTTGCCGAACAGGCAGAAACCATCATCAACGTGGAACAGAACGCCACCGGCCAGCTGGCTGCCCTTCTCCGAGAAAAGGCCCTGCTGCGCTGTGACGCTTCCGTATTAAAATACGACGGCCGTCAGCTCTCCGGCGAAGAGATTGCCGACGCTGTCATGAAAGGAGAAAACAAATGAGTACCTATATCAAGCACGAAACCGCCTGGTGCCCCGGCTGCGGCAACTTTATGATCCTCGACACCTTAAAAAGCGTCCTGGAAGATCTGGATCTGCCCAATGACCAGGTGCTTTTGGCCGCCGGCATCGGCCAGGCCGCCAAAACCCCGCAGTACCTGAACGCCAATTCCTTCTGCGGGCTACACGGCCGCTCCCTTCCCGCAGCGCAGGCGGCAAAAATGGCCAATGACGATCTGACCGTCATCATCGACACCGGTGACGGTGACTCCTATGGCGAGGGCGGCAACCACTTTCTCCACGCCATCCGCCGAAATGTGGATATCACCCACTTTGTCCATGACAACCGCATCTACGGCCTGACCAAAGGGCAGATTTCCCCTACCACAGACGCCTGTACCGAACACAGCGTCAACAAAGTATGCAACCTCAACACCCCCTTCAACCCGCTGGCCATCGCACTGAGCGCAGGCGCCACCTTTGTGGCCCGCAGCTTCAGCGGCAATAAGGAGCATCTGGCCGAAATGATGAAGCGCGCCATCCGCCACAAGGGCTACGCTCTTTTAGACATACTCCAGCCCTGCGTCAGCTTCAATAAGGTCAATACCTTCAAATATTACAAAGAACATGTGGATATCCTGGACGAAAACCACCCCACAGACGACCACATGGCCGCCCTGGAGCTGGCCCTGACCAACAGCGACCGGATTCCCATCGGTGTTTTCTATGAAAACAACCACCCTGCCTTTGCCGAAACCCACTCCGTGCTGTCCGCAGGGCCCGCTCTGGTGGACAGAGAGACCGATTTAGAAGGGATCACCGCGCTGATGAACGCCTTTGTGTGATCATAAAAACCCCGGGACGTAACGAAAAGTGACGTCCTGGGGTTTTTTATCACAGGTCTTTTGTTTCAGCTGCCTCCAGTAATTCCTGAAGCTCTTTTTTCTCATAAGTAATATACCACATTGCCATCCTGAGAATAATCCTGTACATCTCGATTGCCTTTGCTGTGATCGAATACTCCACTCTGGGTGGCACCTCGGCATAGATTGTCTTGGTGAGTAACCCCGCCTGAACCATCTCCTTTAAAGAAGATGAAAGCATATTATCAGTAATGCCATCGGCCTCCAATGATTTTTTCAACTCGGAGTAACGCATCCGTCGGCGTATAAAAACACGGCGAAGAATGGCGTATTTCCATTTACCGCTGATCAGCGCCATGGCTTTTTCAGCCGAGGCGTAGCCTACTGGAAAATCCGGAATTGTACTAAAAACCGATAAAAACGTTTCGTCATCCTCCGTATCAATCAAGCGCTGGCAATTCGCCATAAAGCCGTCTCTCTCTGTTAGTTTTTCATTAATCTTTTCAATTTCCAAAACTTTCTCACTCATTTTAACTCCGCCTTTTCTGTTTACAATAAAGAGTATATCCGATTTTTTTCCCTTTAGCAAATTCTTTGAATCAATGCTCCTATTTTTCTTAGTTTATTTGTTTTTTTCTATTTACTCATAAAAAACTGCATGATTGACGCCCCCTTTACACCATGTTAAATTAGAAATAGATCAGCGCTGAAATAATTTCTTAACGAGGAGAACAATGATCGGCTTTATTCAAGTATTACTCACTTTTGTCGCAATTGGCCTGCTGATTTTTATGATTATGAAAAAGGCCTATGCGCCCATGAGCTTACTGGCTCTCGGGTTTGTCATTCTTTTTTTCTGGTCACTGCTCACAGGTCAGAGCATTATGGGGGAAGAATCTGTCGGTAACTGGTTTTTAGATATCTTTGAATTCATGAAATCTTATTTTTGCTCCCAGTATATTGGGTTAGGAATGATATTACTGCCACTAATGGGCTTTACAAGATATATGAACCATATCCATGCAACTGAAATGCTCACCAGCCTTTGCTCTAAGCCCCTTCAAAAAATCAAAAATCCTTATGTTATTGTAGGCTGTACTGTTATTTTAGGCGCATTATTGGAAATTGCAATCCCATTCCATACAGGGTTAAGTGTTTTGCTGCTTATTACTCTGTTTCCTGTTCTCCGGTCCTGCGGTATCAGTAAACTTACCGCGGCAGCGGCTATTTTACTCGGCGGAGCCATGGACCTTGGCCCTGCTGCTCCCATGCCAATTTACGGTTTATCCGAAATACACTCAAGCATGACG
Organism: Eubacterium callanderi; assembly: GCF_900142645.1. Classification (GTDB taxonomy): domain Bacteria; phylum Bacillota; class Clostridia; order Eubacteriales; family Eubacteriaceae; genus Eubacterium; species Eubacterium callanderi. The sequence goes on along the minus strand of NZ_FRBP01000009.1, from coordinate 44,255 downwards.
GCCGCCGAATATTTTATCCGCATTCAGATACCTATCTCGACCCTTCCAATACTCCTATCCGCTGTGCTGTGTGCTGTTGTCAACTGGAAATGGGATCAAAAGACAGACTACTTAGCCGAAAGGCCTGAAACAGACCAAATCCCTTATACAGCGATCGGTGTTCCTAAGTTTTACGCACTTTTTCCACTGATTCCGCTTGTTTTTATCATCATTTTTAGTAAACTGGTTATTGCATCCATTGTGATCTCTGTCTGTGCTGCTGTATTTATCTCTTTATTCATCTGCACTACCATCGAAATAATCCGGTCACACAGCATCATTCAATCCATGGACGCAACAAAAACTTTTTTTGAAGGCATGGGGGACGGCTACACGGTAACGATTGTACTGATAGCGGCGGCTTCTGTCTTTGCCGGTGCGTTGCAAAAAATTGGCGGTTTAACCGTATTGGCAGAATTGATCGCCAAAACACCTCTAAACGGAATGATTGTCTTTGCTATCATTGGCCTGCTGGGTATGTTTATTATCATCTTTACCGGCTCGCCTAACGCTGGCATGGCCCCTTTTACCGATTCCATTTTAAATCTGATTAATACTTATCATATTATGCCAGAAATCGCCTTGCTGCCCATACAGCTTTCCATGGGTTACGGCCGGGTACTTTCACCAATCGGATCAGCGGTCTTAACCGTAGCAAGTATGATAGATGTTGACATCATCGAACTTGTTAAAAGAAATATCATCCCAGTCGGTGGCGCCTATCTTTTAAATATCATCATCGCAGTAATCTTATAAAAACTCCTGATATCGACTAATAAAACGACTTAAAACTTGAAAAAAAAAATATTTCCTAAAAAACGTTGCATTTTTTAGGAAATTATTATATAATTCATATAATAATTAAATGAAGGTGGTAAATATGGATCAAAAAAAAGCTTTAGATGAACGTATCAAACTATTTGATGACGCTGTCCGGATGGAACAAAAACCAAAGAGGGTTCCTTTTGTAACAAATGACGCTTTTTGGCGGTATTATGACCTCGGCTACACATTAAGCGATGCATTAATGGATAAGCAAAAAATTGAAGACGCTAACATAGAATTTCAAAAACGGTATCAATTTGATGCAATGCTTGATATCGGCGATCGAAATCCACTTATTATGACTCGTAGCCTGGGAAATTTTGAATATCAAATTAACGACGAGAATAACACATTGATGTTAGCAGAACAAAATCATTTCCATGAGGATGACTATGACAGTTTTATAAAAAATCCACTCAAAACATTATGGGAAAATGTTATTCCAAGAAAATATACTTATTTTAAAAACGGCATGTCCCTTCAAACACTCCAAAATACGCTTGGGGAGTTCCTTGCTTACGACCAGTCTATCCAGCGAACAAACCAGCGTCTCGCTTCGGAATGTGGCGTCCCTCAACTTTTTGACCCAGTCAATGGGGCACGCATTTATCCTGCCTTCGAGGCACTGTACAACTTTTTAAGAGGCATGAAGGGTTTATCCCGCGACCTCAGAAAAATACCTAAAAAGGTACTGGCCTTCAATGAAGTTTACCACAATACCTTTGTTAAGGGGCTTGTCGATGGTATCAAGCATACTGACTCTCCATCAAGTGCCTTTACAGTATTTACGATCATGCTCAGCGAAAATATGATCAACCCTAAGCAATTCGAAAAATTCTTTTGGCCGCAATTTAAGGAACTAGCTGATAAGGTTGTCGAAACTAATGGCACAATGTTTGTTTTAAGTGAAGGCTCCTTTAAGCATGTTTCCGAATACTTGCAGGAACTCCCAAAAGGGCATTTTTGCTTCTATGTAGAAATGGATGATATTTTTGAAACGCGTAAGCAACTGCCCAATTTATGTCTCTGGGGCGGATTGCCTGTCTCACTAATTTCCAGAGGAACAAAGCAGGAATGCATTGATTACACCAAACGAGTCATTGATGAAGTGGGACGGGACGGCGGCTTAATCCTCTGCACCGATAAGTTCACATCACATCCGAGTGATTGTAACCGAGAAAATCTACTGGCCATCAGCGAATTTATTCATAATTATCAATAAGGAGAACTAAAATGGATGAAAATAAAAAAGAAATTGATTATACCAAATATCCTGAAGGGGTAGAAGCTCTAAAGCCAATGCTTGATTTTTTACCGGATGATGCGGCCAAAGAAGAATTGCTCGCCGGATTTGTTTTGTTTCTGTCGTTAATGTAAATAACTAAAAGAATGCCTGCATAACCACTAACATCACAGCAGTCATGCAGGTATTTCTTTAAATCAAAAATTTTATCTGCGTAATATCTTTTTTTTCTATAAAATCATGCGAACACTCAATTAAATCATTGAATGCTTCTAAGGGAATATCAAGCTCTTTACAGGTATTTTTAATCAAATAATAAATCAACTGATCAACTGTCATTTGCAAGAGCCCATCATAATAATTCAAAAAAATTTCACGTCTGGCACCAAACTCTGTCAAAATAATAATTTCAAACTCCAGGGGCGTCATTGAACGCTGCAGGGAGTCCAGAATATCGTGATACTTTTCGCGTATCAGTTCTTGCATGACGCGATAATTTGATTTGTTTTGAATAATTTCACAGTAAAATCGTTTGTTATTTTCATCTGTAAGCACAATATTATAAATAACAAATAGAAAAAAACAATACTGCTTTAACGCATCATAAATATGATTGTTCTTAATAAACTGGTATACTTCGGTAAAAAACTGATTGTATATCTCTTTTACAAGATCATCTTTCTTTTTAAAATAATAGTTTAGATTTCCAAGACTGAGATCTGCCTGTTCAGCAATTGTTTTTAACTGCGTCTTGCTGTAACCATTTTGATAAAACTCTTTTTTAGCATAATATAGTATCTTTTCTTTTGTAATATTCCCTTTTCGCTTAATTGTCATTTTCAGCACCCCCAAAAAAGTATACCATAAAAAAAGCAAAAGGAATAGCAACATTTAGGAAATTTTATACAAAAAACTAAAAAAACCCGGGAAGTAACCTTTCGTTACATCCCGGGGCCTTTATGCTTACGCGTTTCTGCCGCAGCATTTTTTATATTTTTTACCGCTGCCGCATGGGCATGGGTCATTGCGTCCGACTTTTTCTTTTTTAACAACAGTGTTTCTTTCTCTGGAGGCTTTCATCAATTCCCGTTTTCTCTGGGCTGTCAGGATATCATCCCACTGCGGCAGCTCGTAGAGCCACTGGGCCGGTACGCCTACCATGTTATAGTACAGCTTTTCAAAGTCAATTTCCAGGCGCACCTGGGTATCGGCTTCCAGCTCTTCAAGGTTATCCAGACCCGATTTCAGGCTCTGGCTGATGCCGTCCATAAAGCCTGCCATCATCACAGGTGTAACATCGTATTTTTCTGCCAGCTCATTGATGGTTCCCTCTACAACATCCTGTTTTTTACCCAGGATATCTTCATAAAAAGCCGTTTCCTTAGTCAGATATTCATTCCAAAGCTCTTTATAGCCTTTTTCATCCTCCGTAGGATCAATGTCTGAGACCTCTTTCCATTCTTCATATAAACTCATGGTTTTCTCCTTCTGTTCCTGTTTTGCTCAAAATATTATATCGCATTCCCGGTTTTATTACAATTCCTGAATGACAAAAATCCGAGTCTTTTATTTCAATTTCATCGGAATCCCTGAAACGGTAAAGTAGACCTCATCAGCCCGGCAGGCCACGTACTGGTTCATCCTTCCGGAAATATCTCTGAAGTAATTGCCGAGCTTATAGGAGGGCACAAGTCCCAGCCCCACTTCGTTTGAGACCATGAACAAATGCTTGTCTCTGCATACCTCCAGCAGGGTTTTGACCTGTTCGCGGATCTTATCCTCAACCTCTGCGATGGTGTCCATGCCGCAGTGGTCATAATCCACATCGTAATCCAGCATGTTGTTGGTGATCATAACGGTCAGGCAGTCAAAGAGAATGACGTCGGCCTCCTGAAAGGCAGGGTCCTCTGCCATAACTTCGTAATCCTTATAGCGCTCGATGGTTGCCCACTCTGACGGACGCTGTTCCTGATGTCTTCGTATACGATCTTTCATGCCGTCATCAAAGGCAATGGCTGTGGCAATGTAGGCGACCCTGCCGCCCACTTCCTTGACAGCCTTTTCTGCAAAACTGCTTTTGCCGCTTCGGGCTCCGCCGGTTACAAATACTAAGCTTCCCATTTTCTTTTATCCCCTTAAAATATTATTTAAAGCCGCGATCAGCCGGTCGTTATCCTCATGCCGTTTGATGGCCGCTCTGAAAAACTGGGTTTCAAGTCCCGCAAAATCCTCACAGGTCCGGATATTGATGTGCTGCTCAAGCAGCTCCTTCTGAAGTGTCTGCGCGCTTCTCCCCTCTACCTTATACAAATGGAAATCGGCGCCGCTCGGATATACCTGCAGACCAGGCAGACCGGACAGGGCGTCGAAAACACGCTGCCGCTCTGTCTGAATGTAGTCCCGCGTTCGCTGCATATAGGCTTTGTCATCGTAAATACACATGGCGGCTTCCAGCGCCAGGGTATTGATGGTCCACGGCTCTTTGTAAGCCTCCATGGCCCGGATAAGCCCTGCTGAGCCAACGCCGTAGCCGATCCGCAGTCCCGGCACTCCAAAAAATTTGGTCAGGGAACGCAGCAGGAAAAGACGTCGGTCGGAGTGATTTACATATTCCAAACAGGTTTCGATGCCTGAAAATTCAATAAAGGACTCGTCAATGAACCAGATAATTTCAGGGTCCATCCGGTCCATGAGTTCCTTAATAAAGGCTTTGCTGTAAAGGCGCCCTGTCGGATTGGTCGGATTGCAGAGATACACTGCCTCCGGACGGCATTCCTCTGCCAGCCGGATGAGTCTCTCGTGGTCCAGTGCAAAATCATCCTCTGGCGATAAGGTAAGCTCACAGACTTCGCCGCAGCCGTTCATGCTGAGCGCCCGGCGGTACTCGTTAAAGGTGGGCACTGGGATGAGCGCCCGCTCCGGGTGAACGCCCCTTGCAAAAAGATAGATCAGCTCAATGGCGCCGTTTCCCAGAATCACGTTTTCCGGGGCAGCGCCGATATCCTCCGCGATTTTATTCCGGGCTGTCTCGCCAGTGATCTCCGGGTATCTGCCAAGGTCGTCCAGAGCTGCTTCCAGCCTTTTTCTCAGCCCCTCCGGCATGCCCAGCGGGTTAATGTTAATGCTGAAATCCAGCACGTCTTTTCTGCCACCTTGATATCCGCCATGTTTATTCATTCTTTTCCTCACTATGAAATAATATAAATCCCAAAGAAAATCAGGCTCATAAGAACCATCATCACGACTTCACTGGAAAACATAATGCTGATGGTGTCCTTGATGTCCTCATAGGCCAGGCTGCGCCCGGCATCGCCGATGGTTGGTTTTTCAAGGGTCTGTCCAAAATACAGGTTGGTTCCGCCCAGCTGAACGCCCAAAAGCCCGGCCACCACGGATTCCGGATGCCCCGAGTTTGGGCTTTTATGGTTTTTCCGGTCACGCGCGTAAATCCGCTGCCCCTCACTGACCCTATAGCCCAGAAACAGGCCCCCAATGAGCATAAACCAGCTTCCGATACGCGCGATGGCAAAGTTGGCGATATCGTCAATTTTGGCAGAAAAATAGCCAAAGTCCTTGTAGGGCTCCTGAACGTAGCCGACCATGGAATCCATGGTGTTGACGGCTTTGTACAGCATGGCCAGCAGCAGCGGGTTGACAACGGGTACAAAAACCCATAGGACAACACCGATAAACATGTAGAAAATTGGCGCGAGTACTCCGTCAATGGTGTTTTCCGCAGTGGTTTCCACTGTCGCGCGGACAATGCCGCCCTCCTGGAGCTCCTGAGTATCCCGCCCCACAAGGTAGCCGACCATGGTGCGGGCCTTTGGTAAATCCTTGCCCCGCAGTGCGTCATAGACCTTCATGACCTCCTCCTGCAGGCATTTCGCCGCGATGGTGGTGGATAAAAGGTAAAGGTTCACCACATAAAACAACACGATATTGAGCCGGTATGTGATATACTGCACTGCCAGGACAGCGGCGCCGGTAATCACGATTGTCAATATCCAGAGAATGAGACCCTTAAACTTTCTGGCCTTGCCCTTATTTAATTTTTTTGTTAAAAATCCAACCAGTTTTCCAATGTATACAATTGGATGGGGAATCCATGCCGGATCGCCGATCAGGCGATCCAGCACCACAGCTCCCACAATCAGACAAAACCAAATGCCAGCGCTCATTCCTAAAAGCATCTTATACTCCAATAATTTCCATTAATTTCTGCATGTCCAGATTATTTTCAACGGTTTCGGCCAGCAGATCGTATTGCTCTTCCTTAAAGGCTTTGAAATCGACCGCTTCGCTCTCTGCCGCGATGTTCTTTTTCTTTTTCAGGGTTTCAATCAGTTTTTCACGGAACGCATCATTGTCAAACACGCCGTGAAGGTAGGTCCCCATGACCGTACCGTCTGCGGATACCGCGCCGTCCGAGCGCCCGTCCTCCAGCGTTGAAAAGCTCTTGGTGTCGTCGATGGGCGTGGTTTCACCCATATGGATCTCGTAGCCGGTGATGGCGCTGCCGCTCAGCCCCATATTTAAGAAATCTGCGTTGATGTGTCCTGCCACCCGTGTGGTGGTTTTTTCTTCCTCCAGCACAGTGCGCATGTTTAACAGACCCAGCCCCTTGATAGAACCGACCGTGGACTCGACGCAGTGCGGGTCACAGATCTCACTGCCGAGAATCTGGTAACCGCCGCAAATACCGATTACCGGTACGCCGGCTGTATGCTTGGCCAGAATTTCTTCCTCCAGCCTGCTCTCCCGCAGCTTCACAATATCGTCAATGGTATTTTTGCTGCCGGGTATCACAATGAGATCGGGATCGGCACGGTGCAGCTCCCGCTGGTTCTCATAATATTCTACCTTAACATCGGGGTACATGTCAAAGACTGTGCAGTCGGTAAAGTTAGAAATATGACGCAGCCGTACCACACCGATGGTGATGACGCCCTCGCGCTGCTCGTCCCACCGCTCGGTCACGCTGTCCTCATCGTCAATAACAAGGCGCTGGTAGGGGATAACACCCAGACACGGAACGCCTACCTTTTCCTCAATCATCTCAATGCCTGGCTTCAGCAGCTCGACGTCGCCACGGAACTTATTGATGATAAAGCCCTTGATCCTTGCCTGTTCCTCTGGTTCAAGCAGCTTGATGGTACCGTAAATGGAGGCAAAGACCCCGCCGCGGTCAATATCGCCGATGAGGATAACTGGCGCGTCCACCATTTCTGCCAGCCCCATGTTCACAATATCGTTGTCACGAAGATTGATCTCCGCGGGGCTTCCCGCGCCTTCGATGGCGATGATGTCATGACTTTCTGCCAGCATATTGTAAGCGTCCATGACCACATCGGTCAGCTTTGCCTTATGGGCATGGTACTCGACCGCGTTCATGTTAAACTCAGCCTTTCCGTTCAGGATAACCTGGCAGCCCACGTCTGAGTTCGGCTTCAGAAGCACTGGATTCATCTCTACCTGCGGCTCAATTCTGGCGCATTCTGCCTGAACGACCTGAGCCCTTCCCATCTCTTTGCCATCAAGGGTTATATAAGAATTAAGCGCCATATTCTGAGATTTATAGGGCGCTACACGGTAACCTTTATTGTTCAGAATCCGGCATACTGCTGCGGTCAGCAGGCTTTTTCCCACGGATGAACCCGTCCCCTGAAACATGATATTTTTTGCCTTTTTCATTTTTTACTCCTAGCTTTAATTTTATGCGCACATTGATCTGCCTTTATTATTTATTTTCTGCCATCCAGCCGATTATTTCCTCCGCTGTATTGAATACGACCGGGTACTCAATCCTGGGGCGTTCGATAAAAATTACGCGCACGCCCATATCGGCCGCAGCACGCAGCTTCTCACTGACGCCGCCCACGTCGCCGCTGTCCTTTGTGACCAGAAAACGAATGTCGAACTGGCGGATGGTTTCCACGTTCATAGCGTAGCTGAAAGGCCCCTGCATGGCAATGATATTCTGCGGCTTGTAGCCAAGACGCTCACATTTTTCAAGCACCTTGCTCGTTGGCAGCACCCGCACGATCACGCGTTCCCTGGGCAGAGGATCGTAAAACTCCAGCTGCCGGCTTCCTGTTGTCAGCAGGACATTGCCCTCCTGTTCCAAAAGGTAACGCACTGCCGATTCATAATCCGGAAACCCCAGGGTCTGCTGCCCGTCATCCATCATCCGCGGCCTTTCCAGGCGCACATAGGCGGCCCCTGCTTTATTCGAGGCCTCGATGGCGTTGAGCGAAACTTCCTTCGCGTAGGGATGGGTGGCGTCCACACAGAGCTCAATGCGCTTTTCAGCCATCAGCCCGGCCAGTCCGTCTGTCTCAAGGGCTCCGGTATGGATTTCCAGACGCGCGTTTTCCGGAAGGCTTCCGGTATTATAAGCGGTTACGGAGGAATAAAGAACGGCGCAGCCCTGTCCGAGCAGCGCCTCTGTCAGCTTGCGGCTGTCATACGTTCCTCCGAGGACCAGAATCACAGCTGGTACCCCCGCGGTGTAATCATTTTTAGATGGTCTTCTGTAATATAGGTTTTTGAATTGCCGATCACCACCATGGAAAACATGTCGATTTCTTCATCGCACATTTTTTCAAGTGTGGTGATGACGTAGCTTTCATTGGCACGCTTGGCGTTTCTGACAATGCCGACCGGTGTTTCCGGCGCTTTATATTCCAGCAGAATCTTCTGGGCTTCCACGATGTTGTCCGGACGCCCCTTGCTCTTTGGATTGTAGAGTGTCACGATAAAATCGCCTTCGCCAGCACAGCGCAAACGCTTTTTAATCATTTCCCAGTCTGTCAGCAGGTCGCTGAGACTGATGACACAGTAGTCGTGCATGAGCGGCGCGCCCAGGGTGGACGCTGCCGCATTGGCGGCGGAAATACCAGGCACCACGACCACTTCCACGTCGCTTTTCTGCTTTTCAACGATTTCCAGCATAATGCCGGCCATACCGTACACGCCCGCGTCGCCGGAGCTTACCAGTGTAACGGTTTTTCCCTGCTCAGCCAGATCCAGGCAATCCTGGCAGCGGTCAATTTCCCTGCGCATTCCAGAGGAAAGCACTTCCTTGTCGCTGATTAAATCTTTGATCAAATCAATGTAGGTTTTATAGCCTACAATTACATCCGCATCCTTCAAGGAATTTTTAGCAGCTTCTGTCATATGTTCATACAGACCTGGCCCCAGACCTGTTACGTAAATTTTTTTACTCAATCTATTTCTCCCTTTAAATTAATAATCTATTCTTTTCAAAACTGTGAACTATCACTTATAAATTGAACAAGACTCTTTCTAACGCTTCAAAGTTGGCCAACGCCTGAGTTCTTTTTTCGTCTGATAAAAGGCAGAGCTTTGGCCCCTCGGCACTACCAGAGAAGCGCCGCCTTTTACCTAAGTGAAAAAAGACACACTGCGGGTTCGTTTTTAACAAAAGGCACAACCTCATACAGCTTTGTAATTCTCATCCACCGTTATGGTTGCACAAGTTACAATGTCCAACAACGCTTCAAAGTCGACCAACGCCTGGGTTCTTTTTTCATCTGGATAAAAGGCAGAGCTTCGGCAATATGCCGCTTCCCTAAATTCTTCTATTCTTTCATTTTCCAGACCGACAGGGTAATTCCCCCGCACTTCTGCTTCTCCAGCAAGCACTCGCCAAAGCCTGACGCCACATAGCCGCAGGGCTCGCTGACCGCGTAGAGACCTGTGGTTTTGAAAACAAAGTCCGAGCCTTCAAAACGGCTCTGTACCATTTTCACAAAATCATCCGGCACCACCTTAAGCTCTGCATCAAAGGTTTTGCAGGCCGCGTGGATGCCCCTCTCATCGGCTTTCAGGCCAATGGTGGCAAAGGCCTTGACGGACAGCGGATGGAGCGCAAGAGCGGCGAGCACCTGTCTCACCGCCTCCTCAATCCGCGCTGCCTCAGTATTCCTGCGGCAGCCGATACCGATCACGAATTTTTTCGGCACGATCTGAACAACAGGCCTCCCAGGCGGCCAGATAAACGGATCATCGGCTGAGACCACCACGCAGCCGCTGTAATCGCCGGAAAGGGCTCCCTTCTTTTCTGAAAAAACCAGATTCGGCGGCAGCACCAGCCCGGTGGTGTCACAGTTTTCCGCGTTGACAACAGCGACGGGTTCATCGTCCAGAATCAGGGCGGTTACATCCTTGGCCGCAGTGAAATCCGCAATGGTGCAGCCCAGCTTTTCAGCCAGCACATCCACTGCCATACTGCCCTTTACATCGGTTCCGGTAGTAATGACGTGCTGGGCGTCCATACGCTTTGCCAGATATACGGCGTTCTCATTGGCGTGTCCGAGATGACCGGATAAAAGGCTGATAACATACTTCCCGTCCGGGTCCATGACCAAAATGCCCGGATCCTTTGACTTATGGCCGAGATGGGGCGCAATGCTCCGAACCACAATACCTGTGGCCATGATGCATAAAACCGTATCATAATCGGCCATGAGCGTTTTGAAAAATTCACCGATTTTTCCGCGGATCATCTGTGTGCCGGGGGCAGCGTATTTCTCCAGGGTAAAGATGTCCGGCGCTTTTTCAGGAATGTGCTCTTTTACCTCAAGGGCTTTCTGGACACCTTGTCTGGAAACAGCCACAACGGCCCATCTCTCTGTGCGCTTCATACCTTATTTTGTCGCGGTGCGGTATTCGTGAGTAAAGGACGGATCATACAGCTTGGAAAGGCTGTACTTGTCGCCCAGGAAGTCCCCGACCAGAATCTGAGCGGTTTTTGTAATACCGGCTTCCTTTACCTTATCTGCAATGGTTTCAAGGGTTCCCAGAACAACCTTCTGGTCTTCCCAGGTTGCACGCTGGATAACGGCAATGGGTGTGGTGGGCTCGTACTGGGTCATCAGGCGTTCTGCCACTTCGTCAATCATCTGAACGGACAGGAAAATGGCCATGGAAGCGTGATGCGCTGCCAGCGATTCAAGTTTTTCCTTTTCCGGCACTGGGGTGCGGCCTTCCAGACGGGTACAGATAACGGTCTGTGAAACGTCCGGCAGGGTAAATTCTTTTTTAAGAACAGAGGCTGAGGCGGTAAAGGAGCTGACGCCCGGCACCACTTCAAAGGGAATATCCTCTTCCTCCAGACGGTCCATCTGTTCGCGGATCGCACCGTAAATCGCCGGATCGCCGGTATGGACACGGACAACTTTCTTACCCTCGTTAACACCCCTGGTGATCACTTCGATGACGTCGTCCAGTGTCATGGAGGCGCTGTTGTAGATTTCAGCGTCCGCCTTATGGCCTGCCAGCACTTCCTTGTTGACCAGAGAACCCGCGTAGATAATAATATCGGCTTCGCCAATCAGGCGCTTTCCCTTTAAGGTAATTAACTCCGGATCTCCAGGACCCGCCCCGATTAAGTATACTGTGTTTTTCATTTGTACTCCTAGCTTTTATTTGATGTATTTGTTAATTTTTTATCCGCAAAATGGAGAATGCAGAATTGAGAATTGAGAATTAAAGGTCCAAACTGGCTCTGCCAGTTTGATTATTAACAAAATCGCAACGCGATTTTGCTCTTGTCATTCTCCATTCTCCATTCTCAATTCTCCACTGAATTAAAGTAGTTCTTTAACGCTTGTGCCGTTCTTGGCGTGCTCTAAAAACATATCCTGAACGCCCTTAAACTGGCCGAGTCCCTTCAGAACACACTCCACTTCAAAGCCTTCGTTTTCGAGCAGTGTTTTCCATGAGTCTTCTTCGTCGCCGGCCATATCGTTGATGGCATGGTCACCGGCTACGATCATAAAAGGCGCCAGGTAAAGCTTATGGTACCCTTTTTCCTTAAGCTGCGGAATAATATCGTTCAGGCTCGGAAAACCCTCTACGGTTCCCATAAAGGCGTTTTTATAGCCTAAGTGCTTAAAGGTGTAATCCATGGCCGGATAAGTGGCATTGGCGTGATGCTCGCTGCCGTGTCCCATATAGAGCAGTGCTTCGCCCTCTTTCATTTCTGGCAGCTCACTGATGGCTGTTCTGGCCACCTGCTCATAATCGTCAATGGTTGTCAGAAGCGGCGCGCCGATGGTGAGCACATCAAAATCATTTTCAAATTTTTTGAGCTCGTTGATGGTCAAATCATATTCGTAGCCGTTGATGACGTGTGTTGTCTGGCAGACAACCTCGGTATAGCCTTCATTTTTCAGCTTTTCAAGGGCTTCGTGGGGAATGTCCACATATTCATTGTCACGCTCTCTGAGTTTCTTGATGATCATCCGCGAGGTAAAAGCGCGTCTGAAATCATAATCCGGAAAGCCTTTCTGCAAGTCTCTCTCGATGGCTCCGATGGTTTTTTCCCGGGTTTCACGATAAGATGTCCCGAAACTTATCACTAATAAAGCTTTTTTGGGCATTCTGCACTCCTTGTTCTTTTATTCTCTATGCAAGCGCCTTAAGCGCAGCCAGATTGTCGGCAATGGTCTTTTCAATATCGGCTTTGGTGTGGGCGGCTGAGACAAAAATCCCTTCAAATTGTGCCGGCGGCATCAGATTGCCGCGGTTCAGCATTTCGGCAAAATATTTTGCGTAGGTTTTTGTATCGCTGGTCATGACACTGCTAAAATCACAGATTTCCTGATCGGTAAAGAACAGGGCGCTCATTCCGCCAAAGCGCACCATCTTAGCCTTGACGCCGGTTTCCTTAATATTTTTCTTAAAACCGGCTTCCAGCTGTTTGGCGCAGTCTTCCAGATGGGTGTAAACCTCTGGGTGTTCCTTGAGATAGGTTAAGGTGTTGAGCCCCATTTTCATGGCGATGGGGTTTCCGGACAGGGTGCCTGCCTGGTAAACCGGGCCGAGCGGTGAGAGCTTTTCCATGATATCCCGCCGTCCGCCAAAGGCGCCTACTGGCATACCGCCGCCGATGATCTTGCCGAGCGTGGTAAGGTCCGGCTTAATGCCCAGCACCTCCTGTGCGCCGCCAAAAGCCAGCCTGAAACCTGTGATGACTTCGTCAAAAATCAGCAGGGTACCCTCATCCTCGGTCAGCTTTCTCAGGCCTTTCATGAAGGTGCTGTCCGGAGGCACAACACCCATGTTGCCCGCAACCGGCTCGACGATGACGCAGGCGATCTCTCCCTTGTTTTCATCAAAAAGCTTTTTAACAGAATCCAGGTCATTGTAGGCTGCCACCAGAGTGTCCTTGGCCGTACCAGCAGTAACACCAGGGCTTGTAGGTACGCCGTAGGTCAGGGTGCCGGAGCCGGATTTTACCAGCAGAGAATCGCTGTGTCCGTGGTAGCAGCCTTCAAATTTGATGAATTTCTCACGCCCGGTATAGCCTCTGGCCAGACGGATGGCGCTCATGGTAGCCTCGGTGCCGGAGTTGACCATGCGCACCATATCCATAGAGGGGTAGGCGTCAATGATCATTTCCGCCACGCGGATCTCAATTTCCGTTGGAGCGCCGTAGGTGTTGCCCTTTCTCAGCGCTTCATCGATGCCGTCGTAATAAGCATCCGCAGCATGGCCGAGAATCAGCGGCCCCCAGGAGCAGATATAGTCCGTGTATTCATTTCCATCCGCGTCGTAGATCTTTGAGCCCTTTCCGTGGTCGATAAAGATCGGCGGCATCCCCACTGACTGAAATGCGCGGACGGGGCTGTTGACCCCGCCGGGAATAACACGGTTCGCTTCTTCAAAAAGTGCAGTCGACTTTGTATGCTTCATTTTATTCTGTCCTTTACTGATATTTTTCAATCAACGCTTTTAAATCTTTTGCGAAATAGGTAATAATAATTTTGGCTCCCGCGCGTTTGATGCACAGCATGCTCTCATAAATGGCCTTTTCATCTAAGAGGCCGGCGTCCACCGCATTCCGGATCATGGCGTATTCGCCGCTGACCTGGTAGGCTGCCATTGGCAGATAAGACAATTCCTTGGCCTTTGCAATGATATCCAAATAAGGCATTGCAGGTTTTACCATGACGATGTCTGCGCCCTCCTCAATATCCAGCACGACTTCCTTCAGCGCTTCCTCGCTGTTAGCCGGGTCCATCTGATAGCTTCTGCGGTCGCCAAAGGCCGGAGCGGAATTTGCCGCGTCGCGGAACGGTCCGTAGAAGGTAGAAGCAAATTTGGCAGAATAGCCCATAATCGGAATGCTTTCAAAGCCTGCGTCGTCCAGTGCTTTACGCATGGATTCGATATGGCCGTCCATCATGTCTGAGGGCGCTACCATATCCGCGCCGGCTTTCGCATGGCTCACGGTTACCTTACACAGGGTTTCCAGCGATTTGTCACGCTTGATATCGCCGTTATCGTGGAAAAAGCAGCAGTGTCCGTCGCTCTTGTATTCGCAGAGGCAGACATCCGTGATGACGTACATTTCCGGGTCTTTTTCCTTGACAATGCGGATGGCCTTCTGGATAATGCCGTCGTCCACAAAGGCTGGTGTCGCTTCCGCGTCCTTTTCATCCGGCACGCCGAACAGGATAATGTAACGGATACCCAGCGCCTTCAGCTCATCCAGTTCCTTTGGCAGCATATCGAGCGACAGGTGGTACTGTCTCTTCATGGACGGGATTTCACGCTTAATATTTTCCCCGTCAACCACAAACAACGGGTAAACCACATCGCGCATGGATAATTCTGTTTCGCGGATCAGATCACGAACCGCTGCGTTTTTTCTCAATCGGGTTGGTAACATAATAATCAACTTCCTCTCTTTATTTTTCCATATTCAGAATCGCTTCAATCATTCCGGCAATGGTGTAAACCTCTGCCTGGACATCGACCGTTAAACCCAGCTCTTTCATTTTGTCTGAGGTTACAGGTCCAATCGAAACGCATTTTGCATTTTTAGTATCATCCACATTTTCACTGCCAATTTTTTCCACAAAATACTGTACCGTTGTGGAGCTTGTAAAGGTGATGTAGTCAATCTCTTTATTCTTTAACATCTCCGCCACATCGACGTCGGTGTTGTCCTCGCGGACTGTTTCGTAAATCTGGTATTCATCCACCGGGCAAACCTTGCGGAGCTCCTCAACCACGTAAATCCGGGCGTTTTTGGAGCGCGGGATCAGTACCCGCGACGTTTCTGTCAAAAGCGGCATCAAACCGTCAACCAGCTCTTCGCCGACATATTTTTTCGGCACAAAATCCGCGGTGATCCCCTGCTCGGCAAGCAGCGCCGCTGTTGCGGAGCCAATGGCTGTCACATGGATGCTCCCGAGGGCTCTGGTATCTCTGCCCGAGGCCTTCAGCGCGTCGAAGAAAATTTCAACGCCGTTGGTGCTGGTAAAAATAATGTGGCTGTACCTGTCAAGAGATCCAAAGTTCTCGGCCAGCGCGTCGACATTCTCCGGAATCGGCTCGATTTTGATGGTCGGGTACTCAATAGCATTGCCGCCGAGCTCGGCGATCTGCGCTACCATTTTAGAGCTCTGTTCTCTGGAACGGGTTACCACGATATTTTTTCCAAAAAGGGGCTTGCTGTCAAAGAAGCGCAGCTTCTCACGCTTGGTCACCACATCGCCGACTACGATCAGGCTTGGCGCTGTGATCCTGGCTTCTGTGGCAATGCCGTAGATGGTTTCCAGTGTGCCTTCCACCACTCGCTGATAAGGGGTGGAAGCGCGGTGCACCACAGCCGCCGGCGTATTTTTATCCATCCCGTTTTTCATCAGCTCTCCGGTGATTTTTTCAAGATTTTTGACGCCCATCAAAAACACAATGGTCCCTTTGGATTTGGCCAGTACTGGCCAGTCCAGCTCAGACTCCTCAGATTTCAGATGGCCGGTAACCACCTGGAAGGAAGAGACACAGTCTCTGTGGGTAATGGGAATGCCCGCGTAAGCCAGACCGCCGATAACCGAGGTAATCCCCGGAATCACCTCAAAGGGAACCCCGGCGTCGTAGAGCTCCTCGCCTTCCTCTCCTCCGCGTCCGAAAACATAGGGGTCGCCGCCCTTAAGGCGGACAACATTTTTTCCTTCCCTGCCCAGCCTGATCAGCAGGGCGTTGATTTCATCCTGGGGCAGCGCGTGGTTGGCGGCTCTTTTGCCCACGTATATTTTTTCACACTCGGGTTTTGTCCATTTCAGGAATTCCTCATTGACCAGCGCATCATAAACCAACGCGTCACAGGTCTTTAATTTTTCCATGGCCTTGACGGTGATCAGTCCCTTATCACCGCAGCCGCCGCCAGCGAGATAGACGGTGCCCGGTTTGATTTTTGCTTCTACCATTTCTTTCAGTTCCTTTGCCAGACGGTCTCCCATTTTTGCTTCCTCGCCCATGGCTCCCTCTGTCTGTCCTTTGTATAGAATTGTGCCGTCTTCGTTGCCGAAAAGTCCGTAAAGGGTCAGTTTTTCACCCTCCACATTGCAGTATGCCCCGATAGGAATATGACAGCTGCCATTTAGACTGATCAAAAACTGGCGTTCCGCTGTCATCTGCGCCTTGGTAACCGGGTTGCTGACAGATTCCATGAGTGCCTTGACGGTTTCGTTATCCTCACGGATTTCCACTGCCAGAATCCCCTGGGCTGGGGCCGATACAAACTGGCATGGATCAAGGGGAAGGCAGGTATAATCCCCGCTCTCATAAACACCGATGCGTTTAAGTCCCGCCGCCGCCAGAATAATGCCATCCAGTCCCTGCTCTTTCATTTTCCGGATACGGGTATCAATATTTCCGCGGATTCCCACCACTTCAAAATCCTTTCGGATATTTTTCAGCTGATAAATCCGGCGTTTGCTCCCGGTACCGATGACTGCATTTTCGGGCAGCTCCTGGATGGCGCTGATTTTATGCGGTGTCAGCAGCACATCTCTCGGGTCTTCCCGCATGGGCGGCACCGAAAGTGTGAGCCCATCGGGCAGCGCAGAGGGCATATCCTTCATGCTGTGAACCGCCATATCGATTTCACCGCTTAAGAGGGCATCCTCCAGCTCTTTGGTAAAAATACCCTTATCCCCAATTTTATCAAGGGCTTTGTGCTGTATCTTATCGCCCTTTGTCTTGATGATTTTGAGTTCAAAATCGACCTCCGGGTTTGCTTTTCTTAACTCCTCAAGAAGCCAGTTGGTCTGGACCACTGCCAGCTTACTGCCTCTTGAGCCTACAATTATTTTCATATTTTCTCCACTTCTCTCTGCAATTCTTCAATGGTTAACGCTGTCAGCCCCTTGAGCTGTCTTTTTTTTTCATCCGGTGAGGTTTCCGTTTTCAAAATATGCAGCCTCAGCTGCTTAAGCAGCCTGAGACGCTCTGCATAGCTTTCATCATATTTTTCTTCCAGCTCCCTTTTTATCTGGGTGGTCAGCGTTGGACTGGCCCCATCGGTACAGACCGAGATCGTCAAATCCCCGCGCTTTACCACTGAGGGAAAAATAAAGTCCGAATGCTCGGGGTCGTCTGAAACGTTGCACCAGATACCGCGTATTTTACAGTTTTCAAGAATCCGGGCATTCAGCTCACGCTGGTCTGTCGCCGCCACGACAAGATCCATGCCGTCAAGGGCTGTCTCGATCCGGCAGTATGCTTTGACATAACGGATGTTCTCAACCGGCTTTTCCGGAACCTCCATGTTTTTATCCACGCAGGTCACAGAACACCCATACCCGGCTAGGGTTTCCGCGCGCCGCATTCCTACCTTCCCGCCGCCGATTACAAGGGCCCTTTTCCCGGTAAAGTTGAGCAGAATCGGCCCTTTCATTGGGCCGCCTCCGCATTGCCACCTGAAAATAAAAAAGCCAGTGTTTTCTCAAAGCGCAGAATATCGTCCTCGCTGTCCAGTGTTTTTAGCTGCCTGATGGACGGCATTACCATTTCACGGAATTTTGAATGGACGATTTTTTCAAGAAATTCCTTGTCCTTCCCCTCAAACTGATAGCGCTTGTTGAGAATCTCAATGGTTTCGTCCGCCAGCTGTCCGGAAACCTGGTTAAAATGTGCCACCATGTTGTCTACCTTGGATTTGGTAATCCAGACCATGAGGCCATCGATTTCCTCTTCGATCTCAAGGGCGATCTTTTCTGCCACCCGCTCACGGTAGTGCATTTTTTCATCAATAATGTCTTTAAAATTGTCAATGGTCAGCAGCTCAACCTGATCCATCTCCGAGATGGCTTCCTCAATATCCCTTGGCAGCGCCAGGTCAATGACCATGAGCGGCTTTTTGCGCTCGGGCATGAGCTCCCGTTTTAAGATCACGTGGGGTGAGGCTGTCGCCGAGATAATTACATCGATATCCCCAATGGCTTCATAGCGGTCCTCGTAGCGGATCATGTTAACACCCTCATAAATATCACGGTATTCATCCCCCGGATGATAGGTACGGTTGGTCATATAAACGCTGTTAAAGCCCTCTGCCGCCATATAACGCAGTGCCAGAAGCCCCATTTTTCCAGAACCGATGATCAGCACCTTTTTATCCGCATAGTCCTCATAACTTCTTTTAACGTGCTTAACCGCTGTCGAGCTCAGGGAAAGCGGGGTCTCGGAGATTTTATAAACGGTTTTAACCTTCTTGGCAAAGGTGACGGCTTCTCTGAAAGCCTTGGTTAAGTATTTTCCGCAGCCGTGAACAGACTGGGATAATTCAAGGGCATCCTTTACCTGGCCCAAGATCTGGTCCTCACCCAGGATCATTGAATCCAGCCCGGTCACTACCCGGTAAAGGTGAAGGATGGCTTCTCTGCCCTTTTCACAGAACAGATAATTTTCGAGATCGCCGGATTTCTCCTCGATGTAAAAATTTCTCAGCGCCTGGTCCGCTGCTTCAACGTCGCGGGTCGCCACATAAATTTCGCTTCGATTACAGGTAGAAAGAATGATCACCTCTTCGATACACGCCTCTTCCAGAAGGCTTGCAATACCCTCTTTTACGGTCCGCTTGATAAAAGCACCCTTTTCCCTGATTTCCAGAGGTGTGTCTTTATGATTGATTCCCACTACAACTAATTTCATTTCAATCCTTCTCCTTCAATCAAACATTCATTAAAAACAAATAAAAACCTCTTCATTACGTCTCCGTAAAAAAGAGGTTTGTCAACAGAATTATTTATCCACGCTGTCTATTGCGGATACTACAATTAAATTAACGTTACTAAGTTCCCTTTTCCCTGGAGGTAATTATTAGCACTCTGTCCAGTAGGTTTCCTGACTCATCGCATTATATTCTCCTTGCCTTCCCGGTTTTCATTCCAGTGGCATCATAAGGAGACTTAACGAATTACAGTGACCGGATCGCTCTGGATTTTCACCAGATTCCCTTTATCCTTTGTTTTTACCAGGGCAAAAACGAAAGAATCCAAAACAGATTTTACATTAGTCTTTCCTATTTAATTTTCGTTTCCAATTATATCACCAATCCGACTCAGGCGCTACCCCTTTTTATGGGAAATAAGCAGTTTTTTGCCGATTCCACCGAATATTTTACATATTTTCTGTAATCGGATTACAGGCAATAAAAAACCGGTCTCTTTTCCTGAGTCCGGTCATTTTATACATCCACGCTAGTTTTCTGTTTCATGGCTCATTAAAAAGAGCATCATCATTCTTTCTGCGTATTCCTTTTTTTCATCGGGGCAATGCTCCAGAATATCAAGCAGTGCAGTGTTTTTTTCTTTTTCATCCAGGCTTTTGCCAAACAGGATGCTGTCTGAAGACATTTTTAACGCTTCACAGAAACGTTCAAGACTCTTTAGCGAAAAGCCTTTGGTTCCCAGCTCGATGTCCGTTAAAAAAGTCTGTGTAATCCCTATTTTTCGCGCCAAATCCTCACGGCTCATGTTTAAAAAAGTTCTACGCTGCCGGATGCGCTGGCCAATTGCCTTTTGATCTAACCTTGATTCCATTGTCTTCTCCTAAATTTCAGGGAAAACCAAATAAAAAAACTGTGCAGGATAAAACCAACCATGCACAGTTATATGACACTTTTATAAAATGCTAACACAAATAAGCCCACTTATTTATAGGGTGTCCTCTTGTTTTTAGCACAAAAATAGCCTATAATAAGTAATGCGGTACGTGCCCCCCAGGGCCGTTGTGTATGGTGGTTGTGCACCTGCGCAAGCCGGATAAGTGTGCCAGCACTTTCCGGATGCCGCAATTTCTATTTAGTTTTCCCAATATATATACTTTATTATAAATCGAATCTCCTGTCAAAGCAATCTCTTTATTTAAAAACTTTTTATCTGCAATTGAAGTTATCATTTTAATTCAACCAATTATATCCTTTTTATTTGTTTTCTTATTTTTACCCGAATTTGCAATGTAAAAAACCCATTTTAAAATATTTTCAAATTTCTGTTACCTTAAAAATATTTTTCATGTGTTTAATTCTCTTCAAAATGGGTACACCTCATTCAGAGGAACACACATCTAATTCCGATATGGTAAAGGCTGACCGAAAAAGAATTTCTTTATAATTTTTTCTCAATTTAGATGTAAGTTTTAGCAAATGATGTTATACTGTTAAAATACCCCCAAAAGGAGATTGTATTTTGAAAAAAGAAATTCCATTGTATCTATTTATTTGCAGAAAGATTGAGGATGATATTTACAACGGCAAATTAAAACTGGGTGACGCCCTGCCATCTGAACCAAAAATCAGCAAACAAATGGGTGCCAGTCGTAATTCCGTTCGAAAAGCCCTGCGTCTGCTGCAGGACAACAATCTTATTTTCTGCTCCCACGGTAAAAATGCTCAGGTAATCTTTGACAGCCGCCTGCCGGAACACCGTGAGGCTTATGAAAAGCGCTTTGAAAACCGGCGTCACGGCATCAGTGATACATACCGGATGCTCTCTATTCTTTTACCCAGCACCATCACATACGGCGCTTCCAAATGCAGCCGTGAAGATTTCATGACCCTATACGAAATGACCGACAGCCTGGATTCTTCCAACCCGATCGAAATGTTTGCCTTCCACTGCCGCTTTATCCGGAATATCCTGAGAAGAACAGAGAACCCCTTTGTCATCGAGCTTTTTGAACAGATCTGCGATTTTGTCCGGATCGATTCCATTCACAGCAATATTACCGGCCATACGCTCCATGAAGACCTCTCAGAGGAAGCGATCAAGGGATGGTATAAGGAACTGCTGGATCATGCCGCCAAGCAGAATTTCAAACATTTTCATCACTTACTGCTTCAGGGGCTTAATGAAATCAGCCAGCGCTTTGATGCGGCCTATATGGTGAACGCACCGGCGGCGCCTTCCGAAGCTGAAAGTTTTAATTGGTTTATTGACAATGCCCCGACACCGCTCTACCTGAGAATTGCCAGTGATATTATGTGGGAGAGCGAGAAATCCGGCAACGTGGCCGGCGATTTTCTTCCTTCCGAGTCCGAACTGCGCAGAGTTTACGGCGTTTCACCGGTAACCGTCCGAAAAGCCCTGTCTATTCTGAATTCCCTCGGCCTGACCAGAACCTTTAATGGAAAGGGTACTCAAATCGTTTTTGAACGTTCCCATTCCCCGGAAGTCCTCGGACAGCTGGATGAATATCTGAGCAGTCTCCAGATTCTGCGTTATTCATGCAAAGCCATCGCTTTTGACGCTTTTAAATCCATGAGCGAAACGGACAAAAAACATATCCTTGAGCTTCTGGAAAGCAAGCGTTACAGCCGCGGTATCACCACAGCCTTAACCGATATTCTGATCTCATCAATCCAGTCCCCGGCCATGCAGAACATTTATGAGCATCTGAAAATCAAACTGGCCTATGGCGTCATCCTTAAAACCTTTGTCAGCAATGATGATTATGACCGTGTTGACCGCCTTCTGTACGGCGATATGGACAAGCTCACAAAAGCTGTCACAAACAATGACACTGCCCTGCTTGGAAAAATCATTGAAAACACTTACAGGCAGACCTACGAGTACTCAGAGCAAAAATTAAAGCTTCTCTACTCAGAGCAAACTGAAGAAATTAAAGAAAAGACCCTCTGATCCCCAAAAATGAAACCGCTTTAATAAAATCTGCAAATGATTAACCCGGGTTTTCGTACTGGAAAAATTGGTATGGGTCTTGAGACTTTTTTGCACTTAATATATAATTTAAACAGTTAGTTAAACTCAAAATTTTAGGAGGATCATTCTATTATGTTAGTATCAGCAAAAGAAATGCTTAATAAAGCAAAAGCAGGCCATTATGGTGTGGGACAGTTCAACATCAATAATCTTGAATGGACCAAAGCGGTTCTTCAGACGGCCAATGAACAGAGATCACCTGTTATCTTAGGGGTTTCTGAAGGTGCTGGAAAATATATGTGCGGCTACAAAACAGTCACCAATATGGTTAACGGAATGCTGGACGAATTAAATATCTCTGTTCCGGTTGCCCTTCATTTAGACCACGGCAGCTACGAAGGCGCAAAAGCCTGTATCGCAGCTGGCTTCTCATCCATCATGTTTGATGGTTCTCATCTGCCTTTTGATGAAAACATCGAAAAAACAAAGGAACTGGTTGAAATCTGCCGCGGCAAGGGCTTATCCCTGGAAGCAGAAGTAGGCGCCATCGGCGGTGAAGAAGACGGCGTTGTCGGAACTGGCGAATTCGCCGATCCTGAAGAATGTAAAAAGATTGCTGATTTGGGCGTCACCATGTTAGCTGCCGGAATCGGTAATATCCACGGAAAATATCCTGAAAACTGGCAGGGCTTAAACTTCGACGTTTTAGCTAAAATTCAGGAAAAAACCGGCGATATGCCCCTTGTT
Organism: Eubacterium callanderi; assembly: GCF_900142645.1. Classification (GTDB taxonomy): domain Bacteria; phylum Bacillota; class Clostridia; order Eubacteriales; family Eubacteriaceae; genus Eubacterium; species Eubacterium callanderi. The sequence goes on along the minus strand of NZ_FRBP01000009.1, from coordinate 21,419 downwards.
CTCCACGGTGGCACCGGTATTCCGGATGAAATGGTCAGAAAAGCCATTGATTTAGGCGTAGCAAAAATTAATGTAAACACTGAATGCCAGCTTGTATTTGCCGAAGCGACCAGAAAATACATTGAAGCCGGCAAAGACCTTGAAGGCAAGGGTTTTGATCCTCGTAAATTACTGGCACCTGGCACACAGGCCATCAAAGATATTGTAAAAGTAAAAATGGATCTTTTCGGTTCCACCGGAAAGGCAGACGCTTAAACAGCGCAAAAAAAGTCCGGGACGTAACTTTTCGTTACGCCCCGGTTTTTTATTTCCTTTGATTTAGAGCTCTTCGAGGTCTTCCTGAGTCAGCAGCTTCACACCGCTTCTGGAAAGCGCTTCAATGGCTTTTTCATTGTCTTCAACCCTCAAGATCATATAGGCCAGATCCTTTTTGCGGGTAATAAAGGCATAGGTGTATTCCAGGTTGATATTGCTGTCGCCCAGAATCTTCAAAATATTTTTCAGCGCTCCCGGTTCATCGGGCACAGCCGCTGCCAGCACTGGCGTCAGCTTAAAGATGTAACCAGCCTCCTTGAGGACTGTCGACGCTTTATAAGAATCATCCACAATGACGCGGACAATGCCAAAATCCTTGGTTTCGGCAAGGGAGAGGGCGCGCATGTCAATATCGTTTTCTGACAGCACATCCACAAAGTTCGACAACTGGCCAGCTTTGTTTTCCACAAATACGGAAATCTGTTTAATAGTCATCTTTCACACCTCATTTAATATAGATTACGTTTATCAATGACGCGAACGGCCTTGCCTTCGCTGCGGGTAATGGACTTCGGCGCAACCAGCTGAACATTGGCATAGATACCAAGCATGGCCTTGAGCGCGTCTACCAGTTCTTTTTCTCTGGCTGAAACCTCTCTCAGATTATCTGAGAACATTTCAAGGGTCATTTCAACCTGAACATCCAGCTTATCGCTGTTGTTTTCGCGGCTGACAATGATCTGATAATTTGCCGGATACCCCTTGTTTAAGAGCACTGTCTCAATCTGAGACGGGAATACATTAACGCCTTTTACGATGAGCATATCATCGCTACGGCCCATTGGCTTGGTCATCTTGACATGGGTTCTTCCGCAGGAGCATTTTTCGCGGCTCAGAACACAGATGTCACGGGTGCGGTAGCGGAGCAGCGGGAATGCTTTTTTGGTAATGCTCGTGAATACCAGCTCGCCCTTTTCGCCATCTGGCAGCACCTCGCCGGTATTCGGGTCGATGATCTCTGCGATAAAGTGGTCCTCATTGATGTGCATACCGGTCTGTTCGCTGCATTCAAAGGATACGCCCGGTCCAGAAATTTCTGTCAGACCATAGATATCGTAGGCTTTGATGCCGAGCTTGTTCTGGATATCCTGGCGCATTTCCTCACTCCAGGCTTCCGCGCCGAAGATACCAGCTTTCAGCTTAATTTCATCCTGAAGGCCCATTTCACAGATGGTCTCGCCCAGGAACGCGGCATAGGATGGCGTACAGCAGAGAATCGTGGAGCCCAGATCCCGCATAAACTGAATCTGGCGTTCAGTATTTCCCGAAGACATCGGCAGTGTCAGGCAGCCCACCTTGTGAGAACCGCCGTTCAGGCCAGGGCCGCCAGTAAACAGGCCATAGCCGTAGGAGACATGCACTACGTCTTCCTTGGTTCCTCCGGCTGCCACAATGGCACGGGCGCAGCATTCATCCCACAGGTCAATGTCATCCTGGGTATAAAAAGCAACGACCCGGCGTCCAGTGGTGCCACTGGTAGACTGGATGCGCACACAGTTTTCCAGCGGCTCTGCCAAAAGGCCATAAGGATAGGCCTCTCTCAGGTCATCCTTTGTCAAAAACGGCAGCTTGTGTAAATCGTCCACACCCTTGATATCGTCAGGGGTCACATTTTTTTCTTCCATCAGATTTCTGTAATAAGGGACGTTTTCATAAACATGCTTAACCGTCTCCACCAAACGTTCATCCTGCCAGGCCCGGATCTGTTCCCGTGAGGCACACTCGATTTCAGGCTGGAAATAATTCTCCATAATTTTCAATTCCTCTCTGTTATTCTAAGCAGACGGCCGTTGCCGCATACTTTATTAATAATAATCTTTAATATATCATACCATTTTGGCGCTTCACCGTAAACATAAATTCTTTTGTTCCTGTGTATTAAAATTTATACTTTTTGGCGAAGAAGCAGCACCTATTCCACACTCCCGGTAATAATAAAAATCGGGTTGGAGGCTTTCAGCATGGTGAGGCCGCCGATAAACTCACCCCGGCTGACGCCCACCTGGATCATGTCCACATCGGTAAAGTACTTGCGCATCAGGGTTGTGGCCAGGGATGCGTTTTCCATGGTGACAAAGTTGGCTGCCAGCCTGCCGCCTGGGTTTAAATGCTCCTTGCACCAGATAAAAACCGCCTCAAGCTGTCCGCCGGTACCGCCGATAATCACCTTATCAACTTTTTCTTTGATTTCATCAAGCACTGCCGGCGCTTTTCCAGGAATAATAGTCACATTGCCTGCACCGAATTTTTCAATGTTCTGTTTTTCAAGCTCCAGCGCCGCGTCTTTGGCTTCGACCGCATAAACCCTTCCCTCATTTGCCGCGTAAGCCGCCTCCATAGTCAGACCGCCAGTGCCGGCGCCAATGTCTACCACGACGTCTTTTTCCTGAATGCCTAATAAAGAGATTGTCAGAATACGGACCTCTCTCTTTGTCATCGGGGCCTTTCCCCGGATGTAATCTTCATCTTTATAACCAGCTACTCTACTCATCTGCAATCACCACTACGGCCATACCTTTTTCCTTAAAGCCAAGGCCTTCCTCCACTGTTAATCTTGTAATCCGTTCATCTGAATAGGAGAGATCTTCCCCAACATAGAGGAATTTTTCCCCATACCTGTTCTCCATCAACATTTTGGCAATATAGGCTGTATTATGCTCTCCGTCTGTCAGAATGCCAACCTTGTTTCCTGTTGCGACCCGATCCAGCAAATCCTGATCCCTGCCGTGCAGGCTCATCATCTCTGCGTCCTGCCAGGTCATGCCGATTTTAGCAAAGAGATACTGTAAGGAGGATATCCCTGGGACCGCTTCGATATCCTCTGATGGAATCCTCTTTTTCGTGTAGGTTAAGAGACTGTAAAAGCCGCAGTCACCCGACACAACAATGGCTGTTTTCCGATCGGCATAGCATTCCTTCACACGCTGCATCAACTCAGACAGGGGCGTTCCCCTGCCAATAATCATAACCTCTTTATCGGCAGCGTCAAAGCTTTCCAGGTGCCGTTCCCCGCATAAAATGACCTCAGCCTCGGCGATTTCCTTCTTAGCGATGGGGAGAATATAATCAGGATGTCCCGGCCCAAGGCTTATTACTTTTAATTTATACATAGTGCTTTTACCATATCCTTTGCCCCGGCGCTTTTACCCAAAAGACCATGTGCCTTTGAAAAAATAATGGTCTCAATTTCAATATTATCATAGACCTTTGCCTCGCAGCGCCTTTTTACCGCTTCGGCCAGATGATCAAAATATCCCGGTATTTTTTCCTCCAGCAGGTAGTCCGTCGCCTCATCGGTGGTGGTACTGTTCATAATTTTTTCGACACATGCCTGGCTTCCGCCAAGAAGTGCGCAGTGAGCGGCCAGAATTTCCATCCGCCCGTCAGCTACTGCGCTGTGCGTGTTGAACAGGCCGCCTGCCACCTTTACCAGTTTTCCCAAATGCCCGACAAAGAGAATCTTTTTAAAGCCCATCCGCTCGGCTTCCTCAAGCATAAAGCCGATAAAATTGCTGGTTTTCACAAGCACCTCTGTATTCAAATGGATTGACTCCACAAAATCCTTGCCGTAATTGCCCGGAACAAAGATAACCGCATCAACTTCTTTTGCTTTGAGCATGGAGAGCTCCAGCCGCATGGATTCTTTGAGCGCATCCTCGCTCATGGGCTCAACGATACCGGAGGTGCCCACTATAGACAAGCCTCCGACAATACCCAGCTTGGGGTTAAAAGTCCTTTCGGCAAGAACCTCACCGTCTGGAATGGAGACCTCTACCTCATAGCCGCCTTCTGCCCCGTATTCCTTCATAACCTTCATAATTTCGCGGGTGATCATCTCCCGCGGAACCGGATTGATGGCCGGTTCCCCCACTGGCAGGCTCAGGCCTTTCAAGGTAACCTTCCCAACGCCCCTGCCGCCTTTAAAAGTAATACCGGGCTCAGCCTTTTTGGTCACCTTCACAAAAATTTTAACGCCGTTTGTAATATCCGGATCGTCGCCGCCATCCTTGATCACTGAGCAGGAAGACCACTGATCACCAATCTCACAGTCAAACAGCTCGATGGTCAGCGGCCACCCCTTTGGTGTGTCAATGCCGATGCTCTCCAGCTTCTGACCGCTAAGCAGCATGGATACCGCGCCCTTTGCCGCCGCTGTGGCGCAGGAACCTGTTGTATAGCCGTAGCGCAGCCGCTTGCCGCCTTTTTCTATATATTTTTCCAGCATATTATCCTCGCTAAAAGAGGCCTTTGCAGCACCGTTTGTGCCCCGGGCACCCCGATTTCTGCATCGGCCTCCATTTTCTTAACTCTTTTTATAATGTGATGTCATAATCCTTTTTGATCAGCAGGGTAGAAAGATAAGGAATATCACCTTTGAGCACCTCAATATCACGGATCATGCTCTGGTTTTCCATACCGATATTAGATACCAGCACAAAAGAATTTTCCAGTCCGCGTTTTTCCAGCTCCTCTGCCAGACGTTTGTTGTCCGCGCTCACCTTCATAATAACAATGTTGCGGTGCACGTCCAGAATCTGCTGTACTTCCTCAATGGGCTGTGTCATTGCCACGATGCCCAGTGATTCCTCACCCTGGGTCAGCGGAACATTGATCTGCGCGGCCAGGTTACAGAAGGACGGCACGCCGGAAAGGGTCACCACCTCGACGCCCCGCTCCAGAAGGTATTCCATCACATAGGAATAGGTACTGAATACCATTGGGTCGCCAAGGGTTAAAAAGACAACGCTTTTTCCTTCTTCCAGAATTTTTTCAATTTCATCTGCGTTTTCCTTCCACTGCTTTTCCAGGGTTTCGCGCTCCGCGCTTAAGGAAATCATCGGAAAAGACATCTCCACAACACGTGTGTGGTCGGTGATGTGGCTTTCCACAATACGATATGCGATGCTTGGTTTTCCCATTTTTTTAGTCGGTGTGATGATCACATCTGCCGACTGCAGAATTTTGTGTGCCTTTACTGTCAGTAAATCCGGATCTCCAGGGCCAACGCCCAAACCATAAAATATACCTTTCATTCTTCCTCTTACCAATCCCGTCCTAATTTATAAAGCATGGCGTTTAAAATCGCCGCAACCACTGGGCTTCCGCCCTTTCTGCCGTTAATGCGAATGTATGGGACCCCCAGGGCGTCCAGCTCGTCGAGCGCTTCCTTGGATTCTGCCGCACCCACAAAGCCGATGGGCGCACCTACAATTAAATCCGGCTTTGCTTTTCCGGTCTTGATAAATTCGATGAGCTTGTACAGCGCGGTTGGCGCGTTGCCAATGGCAAAAATACCGACCGAATCGTCATCCAGGGCTTTTTCCATGCCTACGGTTGAGCGGGTAACCCCTCGTTCCTTGGCGGCCTTTGCAACATCCTCATCATGAACGTAGTTGACAATTTCGAGCTGATGGTCTGCCAGTGCTTTGCGGTTAACCGCAACCTTGATCATGCTGGTATCCGCATAGATTTTTTTGCCGGCCTCAAGGGCTTTCAGTCCGCTCTCAACCGCGTTGTTCTTAAATTCAATCAGGTCTGCGTACTCAAAATCAGCGGTGGTGTGAATCACACGTTTTACAATATCCGCGATCTCCGGCGGAAAGGTCTTTCCGCCGAGCTCCTCGGTAATAATTTCAAAGCTTCTCTTTTCAATTTCTTTCGGGTTGTTGATATAAGCTGTCATTTAATTTTCCTTTCGTTGTTTGCGCGGTAAATCCGCCGCTTCTCCGGCTGTGGTCTAAAAGAAAGGCCATGCTCAGTTTTCTATGGAAACCCTCAGGCCGCCGGGAATAATATTCTTCAAAAACAGCGCGTCGTAATCCTGCTTGGGAACAACGTTTAAAAATCGCTGCATAAAGGCAGTGTAGTCAAAGGCCTCCTCGCTGTAAAGCACCCCGATCACCGTGCCGCTGTGGCCGGTGATGACCCCATGACCGCCGAACGCCTCAGACAGGGCCGCCAGCGCTTCAAGATGGGGCTTGTATAAAATCTTCTGGTTTAACCGGGCGCTTTCGGTGCAGGCACGGCCAATGGCGTCGAGGTTTTTATCCTGCAGCCCCTGCTTAAAAAGGTCCAGAACCGCTTCAAACCGATCGACCTCCTCGCGCGTATAGCCATCCTGCTGACGATGAAAATTCATGGTGTTGACGGCTCCCTTGAACTCCACAATCAGAATCTGCGCTTCAAGCTGTGCCTCAAAATTTATGAGCACATCGCCGCACACATGGTTGAAAAGATTCAGCCGTTCAAACATGATATTATCGGTCGGCTCGATAAACACACAGAGCTCTGCAATGGTTTTGTCGCTGAGCCCCAGATCATAGTAGGCGCTCAGCCCCATGGCAATCCCAGCGATATCCGCAGTGCTGCTGGCCATGCCTTTTTCAATGGGAATTTCTGAGGACATCTGGATATTAATATGATGCTTTTCCTCTCTGGGGATGCTGTATTCTGAAAAGATCAGATCAAGCATCTGAACCGCCTTGGTATCGAGCATACGGGTAGCCGGCCCTTCCACCATACGGATATTGGAATAAAGATCGACGGGACAGGATACAAGGCATGGCTGTTCCTGATAAATTCCCTGGATAAATTCTCCGCAGGAGCCGGGTGATTTAACCGTTACTGTTCTCACTATCCTGTTCCTCCAACCTTTTGATTTCTTCGGCTTTATCAAGGAGTGCCAGCAAAAACTGCGGGTTGCTGTAAAAATGGATGTGCGGGTACCCGGCAAGGGTATTGCCCTTGCAGAAGCCGCAGGTCCATTTACGGTCACCCTTGGTGATCTGGTAACGCGTGGGGATCGGCTCCTTCTCATGCACCAGGCTGCGATGGAACTCATGCCCCTTAATATGTATGGGCGTATGGTTAATCACGGTATCAATATCGATATAGCCAAAGCGCTGAAGCCGCCTGGTCATTTTGGTGTCCGCCTTAAAAAAGCCCGCCGCCTGATACTTTTCTCCGTCAAGCATTTCCATACTTTCTGTCAGATACATCAGACCGCCGCATTCTGCAAAACAGGGAAGGCCGTTTTCTAAAGCCGCCCTGATGCTTTCCCTGAAAGCCTGATTCTTCTCAAGGTCTCTTCCGAACATTTCGGGAAAGCCTCCTCCGATATACAGGGCGTCCAGACCTTGCGGCAGTTCACAATCCTCAAGAGGGCTGAAGGGCACCAGCCTGACCCCCAGCTTCCTGAGGGCATTGAAATTATCCTCATAATAAAAGCTGAATGCCTTGTCCTTTGCAAACCCTATGGTCAGATCGTCATAGTGCCCTGCACAGGCGTCAAACGGATCTTCCTGAACCTGCGGTATGGCTTCTCTCCGGCTGAGCAGAAGCATCTTATCGAGGTCAATGTGTTCCTCTGCCAGCGCCGCTGCTTTTTCCACCTGCTCCCGAAGTCCCTGAAGCTCATCCACTGGAATGAGGCCCAGATGCCGGCTGTTCATAACAATATCCGGGCAGTTCGGAAAATAGCCCACGCAGGGAACTCCTGTATAGGTCTCAATCATTTCCTTTAAAAGCTGGTAGTGGGATTCCGAGGCGATCTTATTGATGATCACGCCGGCAATCCGGGTATCCGGGTCAAAATCGACATAGCCCTTTACCATGGCCGCCGCGCTTTTGGACATACCCCGGCCGTCAATAATCAAAAAGACCGGCGCGTCCACAACCTTTGACAGGTAAGCGCTGCTGCCCACATCGGTCTCCAGGCCGTGTCCGTCATAGAGCCCCATGACGCCTTCGATCACAGCGACCGAATCCACCGACAGCTTGTGGTAAAACAAAGACCGGATTGTCTCCCGATCCACCATCCAGGTATCCAGATTGGTAGATTTTTTTCCAGTGACAAAGGTGTGAAACATCGGATCAATGTAATCCGGTCCGGTTTTAAAGGGAACAACCGGACAATTCCTTTTACACAGGGCTGCCATCACCCCCATGGTTACGGTTGTTTTCCCAACATTACTGCTGACTCCTGCCAGCATAAAAGTATTCATAGCACAATCTCCCAGGTATCCCAATTTCTAACGCTGCTGAAGTATTTCCAGAAACTCGTCGTGGTCTCCGATTTCGACCACTGTTTTCTTTTCGCGTATCTTATTCAGACAGGCTTTCAGCCTGCCCTCGGTAAAATCATTATTCAGACAGTTTGCGTGCAGGTAAATCTCTGCATCCAAAGTTTCCAGACCTTCCAGATTATTGACATTGCCAAGCCCAAAGGGCACATCCGCGATCAGAACGATGTCTGCATCCTGCATCAGTTTTAAATTTTCCTGCTGCTTTTCCATGGAAATGGTGGTAAAGGGCCGCTCCCCGACAATATCGAGGTTCAGCGATTTGCAGACCAGCCAGTCATCGCTGCCCTCATTGATGACACCCGCGGTTACACGGTGTCCCATGTCGTCCAGCTCCTCAATGACCTTTGAAGCCCCGCTGCCGCCGCAGATTACATGGATATGCAGCGGATTCCGGGCCTCCTCGCCCTCCAGGACACGGATAGGCACAATCTCCGGTTTCTCAAAAACCGCGTTCTCCCGCACCAGCATTTTCATATTGTAAAGCTGTTTCAGATTCCGCTCAATGACCACATCGGCCGGCGGCCCGTCTGCCACCACCCGGCCTCCCTGAATCATGATCAGGCGCCCACAGTAGCGCGACGCCAGGTTAATATCGTGAAGGACAGCCACTACGGTCATATGGTCGTTTTTATTGAGCTGGTCGATCAGCTCCATGACCTCAATCTGATGATGCACATCCAGCGCAGAGGTGGGCTCATCCAGCAGAATAATATCCGGCTCCTGGGCAATGGCCCGGGCGATGATCACACGCTGCTTCTCACCGCCGCTCAGTTCATTGAACATGCGGCCTCTGAAGCCAAGGGTTTTGGTCATCTTCATGGCCTGCTCCACAATCCGGTAATCCTCGGCGCTCTCACGATCCTTGTAGCTCAGATAAGGATTTCGGCCCATGAGCACAATGTCCTCAGCTGTAAAATCATAATCGATGTCAAAGGACTGCGGTACCACTGCTACCATCTGAGAGCGCTCGCGCTGCTTGAGACCAGCGTTATCCCTTCCGCCCACTACGATCCGGCCGCCTGTGATGGGCAGAAGACCAGAAAGGCATTTGAGCAGTGTGGATTTACCGGTACCATTTGAGCCGATAAGGCCGACAAACTCGCCTTTATGGATATCTGCTGTAAAGCCCTTGATCACCTCTTTGCTGCCGTAACCGGTATGAACGCCTTCAAATTTCAACATAACAGAGTCTTCCATTAACGGGCGCCTCCTCTCTTCGATTTACGCAAAAGGTAAATAAAGAAAGGCCCGCCAAAGGCAGCGGTGATGATTCCTACCGGAATTTCCTGTGAGGAAACCGTCCGGGCCAGCGTATCACAGATAATGAGGAAGGTCCCACCAAATACCAGTGAAAAGGGCAGCAGAATCCGATGCTTCGGGCCGGATAAAATCCGGACAATGTGCGGCACCACTAATCCGACAAAACCGATAATCCCTGTCACAGAAACCACCGCTGCGGTGATTACTGAGGAGACTACCAGCACCTTTTTCTTCAGGTGGTCGGTATTGACCCCAAGCTGTGTGGCGGCATCCTCGCCGAGAAGCATAATATCCAGCTCCCGGACGGTTGTGAACAGGATCAGACAGCCAATGACAACGTAAGGTAAAACAGTGATTACCTGGTCCCATCCCTTACCGTTCAGACTGCCCATGGTCCAGAACATAATCTGATTCATACTCTGGACATTGAAAATCATGAGCAGGGACATAAAAGCCGTCAGCGACTGACTCACGGCAATCCCGCTCAGCAGCAGGGAAGCGACCGGCACTTTTCTCCCGACCTTTGAAATGTTGTACACTAAAAAGATCGCCAGAAAGGCACCAGCAAAAGCTAAAACAGCCGTTCCGTTTAATCCTAAAAAATCTGCTGAAAAGTGCATGACAATCCCGATGGACGCGCCCAGCGCCGCGCCGGAGGACACCCCAAGAATAAAAGGGTCTGCCATGGGGTTTTTGAAAATCCCCTGGTAGGCAGCGCCGCAGACCGCCAGCGCTCCGCCTGTCAGAAAGCCCAAAATGACTCTTGGCAGCCGGACATTCCAGATAATCGCAATATTACCGGCGGATATTCCCTCCATATTAACAGGCAGGTGCAGAACCTCGTGCAGTAAAATCCTGTTGGCTTCGCCAAAAGGAATGGAGGTAATGCCTACAATGGTGCATAAATAAATTAAGATCAGGCACCCCACAATGGATAAGGGCATCGCGTATCTTTTCAACTTTGTTTTCATCCGTCCTCTTCCTCAACCGTCTGTTTAAAACCTCCGCAGGCGGCAAATGCCTGCCTGCGGAGAAATTTTTCTACTTAAACTGATCCGGATAAACGGCTGCAGCCAGCAGCTCCAGCCCATCCACAACGCGGGGTCCCGGACGCTGGATCAGGTCGCTGTCCGGAGAGAGCATTTCATAATAGACAATGGCGTCATTCTTAACCGCATTGACCTGGTCAAAGCCCGGTACCTTCTTAATTTCATCCGGTGTGGTGAAGAAAGACACATAGACGTCCGGATTCTTTGCGATGATCTGCTCAACGCTCAGCTGCGGCCAGTCTGTGCCGGCATCGGAGGCAATGTTCTTGGCATTGATATCCTTGAGCATGTTACCCAGCAGCGAGTTGTCCCCAGCGCTGTAGTAGCCGCCGATATCAATAAAGACCGATTTCTGCGGATTGGCTGCCGCGGCCTTTTCCTTGATTTCATCGTATTTCTTAGTCATGCTGTCTGTGATTTCTTTAGCCTTGTCATTGGCATTGACCACTTTGCCGGTATTGATGATGGTGCTTTCCACCGCGTCCACAGACATGGGTGTAAAGGTGATGACCTTCGCACCGGTGGCTTCAATCTGACTGCGGACATCGTCGCTGATCAGATCACCTGCCAGAACAACATCCGGGGCAAGGGAAATGATCTTTTCCACATTGGGATTATTGTAATCGCCAATGGCCGCTACCTGAGCGGCTTCCTCAGGATAATTGCAGTAATCGGTCCGTCCGACAACCTTGTCTCCCACACCCAGCGCAAACAGAATTTCTGTATTCGCAGGCGACAAGGACACGATCTTTGCAGGTTCCTTTTCGATTTTTACATTGTTGCCCAAATCGTCAGTAATGGAGACAGGATAAGCGGTTTCTCCGGTAACTGCGCCGGAAACTTCTCCGCCCTCCTGACCTTTCTGAGCGCAACCTGCCGCGCCAAGCAAAAGCGCCGCGCAGGCCAGAGCCATCAGCAAACTTTTCAATACTTTCTTTTTCATTGGTCCCTCCATAAAATAAATTTAAAACAGCTTAAAACAAAGAAAACCGGCCCCATGAGAGAGACCGGATTATGATAATATACAATCCTCTACTTCCCTCCGAAGTGATTATATTGCTTTGCTTCAAGTGTCCTGACTCTTGCTTCCTTCTCCATCCTCCCTTCCCGTCAGGATACGCCTGACAGTGGTCTATGAGGATCTTGTCTGCAATTACAGTAGCGGGGGCTGTAGCGGATTTCAACCGCTTTCCTCTAACAAAACAGCATCATTAAGTTATTAATTGAAGTTTAGCACAAATCCCCGAATTGTGCAATTAGAAATTATTGTTATTCAGATCCAGACTGTTCCGAACTGCGTGGCAGAAGTCAAGGGGCTCCCGCTTTTTCCATTCGTCATTCGCGATAACCTCATAGGATATAAAATCCACACCCGTACTCAGGATCTCAGACATGACCTCGCCAAAGGGAATCTTCCCCTCGCCCGGTATCCAATGCCTGTCAATACGCAGGTCATTGTCGGACAGGTGCAGTGCCTTGATGCGGTCCTTGTATGCCTCCAGAATTCTTCCCCTGCCGCAGGGCAGCATATAGTCATGGGAGCTGTCATAGCACATCCCAAAATGATCGGCATGGATGGCGTCCAGCAGCCCCTTCAGCAAAAACGGACGCGACACATTTTCAACGGCGATATTGACACTGTACTTCTCTCCGGCCTCCGCCAGCTCGGAAAAAAAGGCCAGCCCGTTTTCCCATTTATAAGGACCAAGATCCAGATCATTGGTGTGCACCACCACCGTCGGGATTTCAAAGATATGGCAGTCCCGCACAAAGCTGACAAAGGTGTCTAAAAGCGCCCGGGTTTCCGCAGGTCCTTTTTCCCAGATATCGTTATAGCCGATAAAAGGCGCGTGAATGTTGGTGATCCCAAGCCCCTTGCTCCGCACAATGTCCGGGAATTTTTCCTTCTCCAGATAATAGGGCTCACATTCGTCCTCCCAGGAAATCATCACCTCGTCAAAGCCAGCTTCTTTGATCACGTCAATACGCTCTTCAAAAGGCATGAAATAGCCAAACCACGAAAACATACTGTATTTCATCAGCTTCCCCTATTTGTCCTGAAGCCTGGGTATGCTCAGGTCAAAGGGCGGATACACGACGCCCTTTTCTGTGATGATCGCTGTGACATTCTGATGCGGGGTAACATCAAAGGCCGGGTTTTCCATGCGCACACCGTCCGGCGCAATCTGCTGCCCCTTGATATGGCTGATTTCCCGGGTATCCCTTTCTTCAATGACAATATCATCGCCGGACCACATATTAAAATCAATGGTTGAGGTTGGCGCTGCCACATAAAAGGGAATACCGTGGGCCTTTGCCAGAATGGAGACGCTGTAGGTTCCGATCTTATTGGCCACATCACCATTTCGGGCAATACGGTCTGCTCCCACCACCACACAGTCGATTTTTCCCTGTTTCATCATCCAGCCGGCCATATTGTCGGTGATCAGTGTAACAGGAATACCATCTTTGTGAAGCTCATAGGCGGTCAGGCGGGCTCCCTGCAGGAAAGGCCTTGTCTCGTCGGCATAGACGGAAATCTCCTTACCAGCCTCCCAGGCGGCGCGCACAACGCCGAGCGCTGTCCCGTAATCCGCTGTAGCGAGGGCTCCGGCGTTGCAGTGGGTCAGAATGGTGTCCTTTCGGTGGATCAGCTCCGCGCCATATGCGCCCATATCCCGGCACATCTGGATATCTTCACTGCAAATGGCATCTGCCTCGGTTTTCAGAAGTGCTGTGATCTCTGCCGGTGTTTTTTCCGCGTTGTTTTCGATCACACCTTCCATCCGGTCCACTGCCCAGAACAGGTTGACTGCAGTTGGCCGTGTTGCCCGGAGCACCTGGCAGACTGTCTCCATTTCCTTTAAAAAAGCCTCCCGCGGCAGTCCTTCAAATTCCAGGGCACCGAAATAAACGCCATATCCGGCGGTAACACCAATGGCCGGCGCGCCGCGGACAATCATATCCACAATGGCTGTTGCAATCTCACGGTAGTCAGTGTAACTGTGCGTTACCTCCTCGGTTGGCAGCAGCGTCTGATCAAGCATTTTCAAAGCGCCGTTTTCATAATAAACAGGTTTCATGGTTCTTCCTTTCTCGATATCTGAAAAAGCCTCCCTTGGTTAAGGGAGGTAACTTTTTCTATATTCGTTCAATCATCTTAAAAATCAGCTGTTTTACCCGGTCATTGTTATCTTCGAGCACACGCACTACATCCTCGGCCTGCACTGGCTTGATGTCCGGGCGGCCCTCGAGACCAGCGTCATAGTCGGTTATCAGAGCAATGTTGACAACTGGAATCCCCTTTTCCAGACACAGGTAACCCTCGGGATACTGGGTCATATTGACGACATCTGCGCCCATCATGGCAAACATGCGGCTTTCGGCACGGGTCGAGAAGCGCGGGCCGTTAACCACCACAACGGTGCCGCCGTCATGGGTTTTGATCCCCAGTTTTTCCGCTTCCTCGAGGGCAATCTGACGAAGACCAGGATCGTAAGGATCTGCCGAGCTCAGGTGCACCACATTGGGGGATTCGTTAAAGGTATCCTTGCGGCCCGAGGTCATATTAATGAACTGGTCTGTGACGACAAAATCGCCAGGTGCGATTTCCGGACGCAGCGAACCTACGCAGCAGGGTGAGATCAATGCCCGGATTCCCAGCTGGGCAAAAGCGTCGATGTTGGCCCGGTAATTAATTTCGGACGGGTTCAGGGTATGGTCCTTTCCGTGTCTTGGCATAAAAGCAACCTTTTTGTCCCCGACGGTTACCAGGCTGATGGCATCGGAGGTTTTGCCGTAGGGTGTATCCACATCAATTTTTTTAACGTCCGGGTACAGCTCATAGAGGCCGGAACCGCCAATCACGCCGATATCTGCTTTATAATATAACATTGCTTATCTCCTTGTTTCTTTATACTACTGTAAATCCCAGTGATGACTTAAAATGCTCCAGGGCCCATTTGTGGCCCTCGGCATTAAAGCTTGCCACACGGTTTTTGTGAACCGTGACCTCATAACCCAGATTATAAGCGCTGATGGCAGTGTGCAGTACACAGATGTCTGTGCACACACCGGCCAGCTCCAGCTTCTGGATATGGTTCTGCCTGAGCAGGATATCCAGCGCTGTCCCGGCAAAGGCCGAATAGCGGAACTTATCCATATAGAAAACCTGTCTGTTTTCAAGTGTCTGGTACGCCCGCAGCTTTTCAGCGGTTTTTCCATACACCGCTCTGCCCGGACTCCCCAAAAGGTTGTGGGGCGGAAACAGCGCGGTTTCGGGGTGGCTCCCGTCGTTTTCCAAATGCAGGTCATTCACCACAAAGACCATGCCGCCCGCCTCAATGGTTTCACCGATGGCGGCTGCCAGATTTTCATCAATGGCCTGGGCAGGCGCCCCGGCGGTCAGCTTACCGTCAGGCGCCACAAAATCATAGGTATAATCAATCAGAATGAGTGCTGGATTCATATGACCACTCCTTCAGCTTAATAATTTTTCTTCCAGCCGCCCTTTTTCAAGCCGTCATCCTCGTCCAGATTCGTGGCTTTAAAGCCCAGCCATTTATATTTGGAGTCATCCTCCTCATCGGCCTGCGCCGGCTCTGCGGCTGTGGTCTGCGGAGCGGGCGCAGACTCGTTAAATACCGGGGCTTCCCCAGGGATAAAGTCGTCGCCGACAACATCCTTGGCGATTTCAATGGCGGCACTAAGCACATTGGCCACACTGGAGGCGTCCAGCAGTTCAATTTCTTCCTCAACAGGCTCTGGAACTGGTGGTTCTGGCGCTGGTTCCGGCTGAGGCTCTGGTGCTGTCTGTACAGGCTCTGGTTCGGCCGTCGGTGGTTCTATAATCTCCGGCACTGTCTCTGCCGCCGGCACTCCCGCTTCTGGCTGTGTTGCCTCAGCAGCGCTTTCTTCAGGCTTTTCTTCTTCCTCAGGAATATTAAATTTGGGAATTGGACGCTTTTTTAATTCCTCTTCCGCTTCCTCAACACTCCGTTTAAAACCGAGCCATTTGTATTTGGAATCTTCTTCGTCCTCTGAAACCGCCTCTGGCTGAGCTGGCGGCTCCGGCACATTGGTTTCCGGTTCCACCGCCGGTTCGGTCTCCGCACTGGACTCAATCATTTCCTCTGAAAAAGCGACGGTTTCTTCAGGAGCTGCCGGAATCGCCTCGGGCTCTTCCTCCCGCCAGGGGCGCTCTTTGACATAGTCGCCGCTGTCTAAAGCTTCGCTTTTAAAGCCTATCCAGCTCTTTTGAGGCTTGTAGGCAGGATCTTCTGCCTTTTCCTGGTTCTGCTTTTTCATATTGTCGAGCCAGCTTTCCTGGCGCTTAACGCTTGGGCGCACCTCATTCCGTGCCTCAGGCGCTGTGTCCGAAAAACGCAGCCAGCTCTTTTGGGCATCTGGAAAATGGGCCTTGATGGCATCCATCGGGATCTTCTCATTGCTCATAAGAGCCATCACTGCGCATAGTTTTTCGGGCAGATGACCTTCCTTTGGCCAGAGCAGGAGTACGCCAATTTCATACTTGCAGATGGCGTCCACGTCAAAGCCCAGGGACTCGAGCGAGAACCGCATGAGCTCTGGATGGCGGCATTTCTGTCCTTTTGGCTTTGCGCAGCCTTCTCCAGAAATGTCGCAGACATGGCAGTTGCCCGGCATTAAGGACAGTGTTCCCGGAAATTCTGCCTCCAGGTCCAGAAGATCTTTCCAAGATTCAACCTTCATGGCCTGCATAACCTGCTTGCAGTATTCGGCCACAGGCTGAATACCAAAGATTTTCTGGCGGTCTTCCCGTGGAATTTCGTATTCCCGGGCAATCAGGTACATATACTTAAATTCCTTTAAAAACAAAGCCTCATCGAAGGCGTAGTCCGGGCAGGACCAATATTTGTTGTAGTTGGGACATGCCGCGCAGTAGCGGCGGGTTTTTCGCAGTTGATGATACTCTTCGAGCATTTTGTCCATTTCTACCGGACCGATGCTAAATTTGTGAATATAATCCATCCCATTACCTCTTTTCATCTATACAAAATTTCATCTCACTAAACACAACGTTCGGGTAAATTTTAGCAAATTTACATTTAGATTCATTGTACCTTACCTTTAAACGAACATCAACCCAACTTTTTGTCTATTACAGATAACTTTTCACAAAAAAAGTTCAATTTTCTAAGAATGGCTAAATTTTACTCTATTAGCCGTTTTCATTTTCTACATTTTTGTCCCAGCGGGACAAAAAATACAAAATGACAAAAAATTACCATATTTTTTTTGAGACGCCCATATTATAATAGCTGTAGGAAAAATTTGAAGGGAGTTTAGCGAATGGAATATTCTCATGAAGTAAATAGTATGTGCTGTGTAGCCAGCAATGCAAACCACGGCTGTGCCCCAATCCCTGAAGAAGGCAGATGGGTACAGGCAAAAGAAGTTAAAGACATTTCCGGTTTAACACACGGTGTAGGCTGGTGCGCCCCTCAGCAGGGTGCCTGTAAATTAACCTTAAATGTAAAAGACGGTATTATTCAGGAAGCCCTGATTGAAACCATCGGCTGCTCTGGTATGACCCACTCTGCCGCCATGGCATCTGAAATCCTGCCGGGTAAAACAATTCTTGAAGCCCTGAATACGGACCTTGTCTGCGACGCCATCAACACCGCTATGCGCGAGCTGTTTTTACAGATCGTTTATGGCCGTACTCAGACAGCTTTCTCTGAAGATGGTCTTCCGGTCGGTGCTGGCCTTGAAGACCTGGGTAAAGGCTTGAGAAGCCAGGTTGGTACTATGTACGGTACACTGGCCAAAGGCCCGCGTTACCTGGAAATGGCAGAAGGTTACGTCACAAAAGTCGCCTTAAACGAAAAAGACGAAATCATCGGTTACGCTTTCGTACAGCTTGGCAAAATGATGGAAAACATCAAAAAGGGCATGGACCCGAAAGAAGCCATGGACGCAGCTTCCGGCCAGTATGGACAGTTCGATGGTGCTGCTAAGTACATCGATCCGAGAAACGAATAGGAGGTTCTGAGATGCCATTATTTGAAAGTTATGAAAGAAGAATCGACAAAATCAATGAAGTCTTAAAAGCAAACGGCATTGCCTCTTTAGAAGAAGCAAAGGCCATCTGCGATGAAAAAGGCATTGACGTTGCAGGTATCGTAAAGGGTATTCAGCCAATTTGTTTTGAAAATGCCTGCTGGGCTTATACACTCGGCGCCGCACTGGCCATCAAACGCGGTGCAAAAACAGCGGCTGACGCGGCTGAAATCGTCGGAGAGGGCTTACAGGCTTTCTGTATTCCAGGCTCTGTTGCTGAACAGCGTAAGGTTGGTTTAGGCCATGGTAACCTGGGGGCGATGCTGCTGCGTGAAGAAACTGACTGCTTTGCTTTCCTGGCTGGCCACGAATCCTTCGCGGCTGCCGAAGGTGCTATCGGGATTGCCAGAAACGCCAATAAGGTTCGTAAAAAACCATTGCGCGTTATCTTAAACGGCCTGGGCAAAGACGCGGCTCTGATTATTGCCCGCATCAATGGTTTTACCTATGTAAAAACCGATTATGACTATGCGACTGGTACCCTTAACATCGTGGAAAAGACCGCTTATTCAGACGGTGAACGCGCCGCGGTTAACTGCTACGGCTCTAACGACGTTCAGGAAGGTGTTGCCATCATGCACCATGAAGGCGTGAATGTTTCCATCACTGGGAACTCCACCAACCCGACCCGTTTCCAGCATCCGGTTGCCGGCACTTATAAAAAAGAAGCCCTTGAACAGGGTAAAAAATACTTCTCTGTTGCTTCCGGCGGCGGTACAGGGCGTACACTCCACCCGGATAACATGGCAGCTGGCCCGGCTTCCTACGGTATGACCGATACCATGGGACGTATGCACTCCGACGCTCAGTTTGCCGGTTCCTCCTCCGTTCCAGCCCACGTTGAAATGATGGGTCTGATCGGCATGGGTAACAACCCAATGGTTGGCGCTACCGTATCGGTTGCAGTTGCCATCGAGGAAGCCATGAAATAATCCCAAAACAGCTAAACCACGTGTCTATGCGGGTTTCAACAATTTTAAGAATAAGTAAAAATAAGTAAAAATGACATGATAAGACACAAATAAGACACGCGCAAGACACACACTTAAGACACAAATTAAGCCGTCCTTTTTCGGGGCGGCTTTTGTAGTTTCTCAGTTTAAATATTTCAGCTCTTCAAGGACGCGCTGAGGCCCATCGGTTTCTCCGTACACCTGTGGATCGTGTATAATGACAGTCCAACTTTTTTCGGTATTATCGAAAAGTAGTTCTGTTTCTTTCCCCTGCGTTTTCACGAAATACCGCAGTCCCGGGGTTCCACACTTTACCATACCCTTCCGGATGCTTAAAATCTCCTCAATTATAAATACCTCTTTCTCGACATGAAAAGCACAAGGGATGTATTTCCCCTTAATCTTTACCAAATCGACCTTTGCATTGCCATATTTTCGCCGCATAGTATCACCTCATAAAGAACGTTTGTATTTATATTATAGAACTTTTGTTTTATTTTTGCAATAAAAAAATAAAACTCCCGATCCGAAGACCGAGAGCTCTAAAAAAGGAAAAGCTAGTTGGGGAGAATAATTTGTATTTTAAAAAGCAAGAGGTATGTGTGTTCGAGAATATTTATACCCAAAAATAAAATATTTAAATATTATACTAATATAAACTAATATTTAACTATCCCTTTCTCCTTCGACCAAAATCCTAAACTTTCCATTTCCATACCTACTTCACCCAATATTGCGTTTGATATAATCGCAAATTTATTGCTCGGTGATTCGACAACATCTTCTTTACCTCTTATTATATATTTAATGTTAACGCAGACAACATATACTCCTGGATTTGCCACTTTGAAGTTAATATGCATAAATTCAGCTCCATTTGGATCTATTCTAACCTCTTTCGTGCTTCTATAGATTTTCCCTTTATTTTCTTCGCATAAAATTCCTATATATGTCTTTTTATCAGCCAGTACATCTTCTTCCACACTATAATATACTGGATCAATATACCCTCCTTGGCACTTGCTTCTTAATGTACTAATAGATTCAATATCTTCGTATGATTTGACGCTAAAAGCGACCTCTTTTATCAACATTGCAGATGATTCTCTATTAAATATATTAAATGAAAGTTTATTGATTGTTCCTCCAGCAGAATTAAACCCATAACGAACGTCTCTTTCGCCGTTGACACTGCATAAGGAAGATGTATTTAAAAGTATTCTATCAATGACCGGCTTCTTTAGTGGCAATATTCTATAAGCTTGGCTGTCTACGAAAATATCCACCGTTTTTTCTCCCACCCATGTTAAAAGCGGCAGTAAAACTGGAGGTAAAAGTGCAAACTCAAGTTTTTGTATTGCAAATATACATGATAAACCTAGTGAGAATAATAAAATGAACATTTTGATTAATGCGCTTTTCGAATTGTCCATCAATAACCCCTTGTTTTATTAATAAAGCTATTATACCAAAAAACAAAAAAAGAGGCCAGCCTAAAAGACTGACCTTCTAATACTAATTAATTCTGATTGTATCCCCAGCATAAATCAAATCCGGGTTTTCAATCCCATTCAACGCAGCTAGATGTGCAACACTCGTACCAAACCTTCCAGCAATATCCGACAAAGTATCACCACTCTGGATCGTGTACGTCTGCCCGCTGCCAAATGCCACCCCATCAATTACGATCACATCGCCGGGATAGATCAGGTCTGGATCAGCGATACCGTTGATGGCTGCCAGATGCTGGTAGGTGGTTCCATATCGGTCCGCAATAGCAGACAGGGTATCTCCACTCTGTACAATATAGGTGCCCGTATTCTGAGCGTTCTCCTGTGCTTCTGGTGTCGGTGTAGGCTGTGGTTGTGGCGTTACACCCGTTCCACCACCCGCGTAGGCATCCCAAGCGGCGTGATCGCCGTAGAACACGTTCAAGTCTAACCGGTCACCCCACCCCGGCAGGTAACCGCCAGAAGTATATTGGAGCATCGCCGCACCAGCCCAATCACTGATCGGGTACATCGGCGCGTCCGGCCAGTAGCCATCACAGCTGTCTTTGCTGTAGTAAGCCACCCATAAGCCATAATCCCCGGCGACGACCGCGCTCCAATCCCATTCGTTGACCACGGAGCCGGTCATGTAGATCATGGGTTTAATGCCTGTTCTGGCCTGTACTCTGTCTAGAAACGCCTTGGCATAGCCGGGGCCGCAGTTGACGGCATCGGTTTCCCAGTCCAAAACCAGAATCGCTTCACCGATGTAGCCCTGGATATTATCAATAAAGAAATCCGCTTCGGCTACCCCGGAGCTGTTCCCGTCCGAGAAGTGGTACACGCCCAGCTTCTTTCCGGCCGCTTTGGCCTGCTGGTACGCCCGGTCACAGTCATCGTTGATGTAGTCAAGCCCCTGGGTTGCCTTAACGATCACAAAATCGGATGGCACCGATGCGGCGTCAATGCCTCTTTGCCATGCACTGATATCAATTCCGTTTAACATTATTCCTTACCTCCATTTTTATCTTCTGTTTCAGACTTCTTTTTTAAAATCTCAATGGCCTTTGTGATGGCTTCTGGAATCGGAACACCCATCAAGCCCATATTTTCCACAATGCTCAACATTTCATTCACGCAGTACGCGATTACCACCGCGTCCCGGAC
>NZ_FRBP01000007.1:26661-315970 GCF_900142645.1 Eubacterium callanderi | reverse complement strand
ATTCTTTTGTAGACCAACTAAGGAAGTCAATAGTTATTTTTAAAAATTTTTTAAAAAATTTTTAAGTCACAAAACTTAAAAATGTGCATAGCAAATAAGCCTCATACACTTTCTTTTTTTGAGGCAACACTTTTAATAGTTTATGCGACTAGCTTACTTTTTTCTCGAATTAGTTTTTGATGTTCTTCGGGTGTTCTTAACTCAAATGATTTTTGGTTTCTGAGAACAGCAAAAATAATTTGAACCATCTTTCGCATAATTGCACACATTACAACTTTGTATGGTTTTTCAGCTATTTTCTTTTCGAAATAAGCTCGCATAACAGGATTTAAATACTCTCGGTTGCGATTTGGATACACATTAGATTTTGCCAGCATATGGAGAATTGAGCGAACATTAGGTGATCCTCTTTTAGAGATTTTATTGTTTTTCCTATTGTATGTTCCACTTTGGGATACTCCTGGATCCAATCCAAAGAAGGCAACTAATTCTTTCGGTTTCGAGAAATTGGATATATCTCCAAGCTCTGATAAAACAACACATGCTGTATACTCTCCAACGCCTGGAATACTTTGTAAAAACACTATTTCTTTATGAAACTTTTCATCTAAAAGAGATAGTCTTTTGATCTCATCATCGATTGCTTTCAAAGCTTCCTGTAAACTGAAAATAACCTTTACAGTTGTTTGAATAAGTACTGCTGAACTAAGGTTTACTATACAAACTTCAATAGATTTTTTAGCAGCTTTCAATAGTTTTTCATATTTTGCTTCGGCATAGGAGCTGCTTTTATGTGAATTTTCTTTTATCAGTTGAATAATATCTTGCTTATTTTCAGGAGATAATACTTCTTGTATAGTAGGATATTTTTCAAGCAAAGACAAAGGTGTTTTCCCTTGCAAATCCGTAAATACTTTCTTGAAATCGGGAAAGGAAATATCTAAAAAAGCGATTAATCGGTTGATATGTTCCACAATTTCATCAGTCAATTCTTTATGCTGTCTGCAAAGCTTTTTGATACTGTTAACGGTATCTGAGTGTGTAATTGTTTCGTTGTAATTCTTAATACGATATAGTAACGCTATATTATATGCATCTGTTTTATCTGATTTAATTTTTCGGATATTGATATTTTTCAATGCTCCACTTTGAATCGGATTAATTACAATGACTTCGTAATTATGCTTACGAAAAAAATTAGCTAAAATTTGATGATAGTGTGCAGTAGCTTCCATGATAATTACTGCTCTGTCTTCGTACTCATCTTCTACCTTTTCAAGTACATATATGAGCGACTTCATACCATTAATATCATTAGAAATTTTAAGTCTTTTGATGATGTCATTATTGGTTGATAGAATACAGATATCACTGAAAACCTTACTCACATCAATTCCTACAACAATTTTTTCTGACATAATATACCTCCTATAATTTGGGATGCCCTGTTAATCCAAAACCACAACAGGCTCACGAGTTATACAGGTAATCAATAAATGAACCTAACCAACCGAAAAGATGAAAGGCAATGGAATGAGGGTGGAGTCTATTAAATGAGTAATTCCTAGATTGGAAACCCAGCAAGCACATAAAACAATCCCATTTCATCCCTAATATCTATAATTTTATCATAGATGATTAGGTTCATTTTTAAGAACTATGCTTAAAGCTGTTCTTATACTATTAGTATATGAGCAAGCACAGTAAGTGTACGGACACTTACGAAAAAATTGATGAAGCAGCCCTTCGGGATCTGCTTCTTTTTTTATCAATTTTTAGCTTGTTAGGGGGAACCCTAAGACCCCGAAATACATTCAAAGGAGGAACTACCTATGGTAAATAGAGTACGAAACGAAAGACTTGAAATTAAACTAACAAAAGAAGAAAAGGCTCTTTTTGAGGAGAAAAGAAAACTTTCAAAGTGCAGAAACATGAGCCATTTTATCCGCAAATGCGTTTTGGAAAAGGAGATTTATCAAGTAGATTTAGAACCTTTCCGAGATTTACAAGGCTTACTTTCCAATGCTACAAACAACATCAACCAGATTGCAAAACGAGTAAATTCGACAGGTGTAATCTATAAGGATGATATAAATGATATGAAAAAACAAATTGAACATTTCTCAAAAGAGCTATGGCAAATTCATTCACTGCTGCTTAACAGGACTTCCGGAGGTGATTAGTTTTTATGGCTATTACAAAAATACATCCAATAAAATCGACTCTTAATCTTGCAATCGAGTACATTGTAAATGGAGATAAAACAGACGAGCAGCTTTTAATCAGCACTCATAAATGCCATCAAGAAACTGCCCATACACAATTTTTAAGGACACGAAACGATGCAGGAACAAAAGGAACCGTTCTTGCAAGACATCTCATTCAATCCTTTTTACCGGGAGAAACAAATCCTGAAATGGCTCACCAAATCGGTATGGAGCTGTGTAAAAAGATACTCAAAGACGAATACGAATTTGTCTTGTCTACCCACATAGATAAGGGGCATATTCACAATCACATCATCTTTAATAATGTAAATATGGTAACGGGTAGATGTTACCAGTCTAATAAAAAAAGCTATCATAAAATCAGGTATCACAGCGATAAGCTATGCAAAGAAAACAGCTTATCCGTCATTGACGAGTTCTACGAAAGCTATAAGAAGAAGTATAGGACTAACGGTAAGTCTTGGTATGAAAACGAACAGGCAAAGCGTGGCACTTCTTGGAAAAGCAGGCTCCAATTTGACATTGACAGAATGATAAAGCAGTCTAAGGATTGGAATGAATTTCTAAAGAAAATGGCTGAACTTGGCTATGAAATCAAGTACGGCAAGCACATTGCTTTTAAGCCAAAAGATAAAGCGAGATTTACAAGGGCTAAAACCATCGGAGAAGATTATACTGAAGAAAGGTTAAAAGAGCGCATTGCAGAAATATCGTCTATTAAAACCCCTGCCGTCAAAAAACGCATTGGCAATGTTATTGACATGAATACCAATGTGAAAGTAAAAGAAAGCAAAGGCTATGAATATTGGGCAACCAAACATAACCTTAATACAATGGCTGAGTCTGTTATATATATCAGAGAACATGGTATTAAATCCGTTAAGCAGCTTGACGAGTACATCCAAAAAGCAGCCGATGAAAGACAAAATTTACAGGATAAAATCAAGGTTATTGATAAGGAAATGCAGGAGCTTTCTGCCGCTATGGAGCAAGTTCATACCGTTAAAAAATACAGGCAATACTACAAGGAATATAAGGCTAATCCATCTGACAAGGCATTTTTTGAAGAGTACAAAGCTCACATTACTCTCTATGAAAATGCTCTTTCAGAGCTTAAAAAATCCTATTCCAAGCTGCCAAATTCGAAGGATATTTTAGCTGAGCTTGATAAATTACAAGAAAAAAAGAATACCCTAATGCAAGAGTATTCTTCCTCAAAATCTACTATGGACGAGTTTTACAAGATACGAAAAAATTACGGAATTTATATGGGTAAGGAGATGGAGAGATGACATTTATTCATCTCTCTATACGTTAAAAAGGGCATTCACTTTCTGACAGATTGAAATCAATTTCGTCGCCTGTAGTTTCTTCTATATTTAATTTATTTACAATTTCAACTAGCAATTCATAAAAAAACTGCAAAACAGGAACGTCATATTCTTTTTCATTCACTATCTCAAACGAAAAATTATCACCATTTGAATAACTTAAAAGTTCAAAAATTTCATTTGCTTGGATTTTTCGGTTGTCTTTTTTTATCGTAATTATTTCATCATTATTAACGCTAATTACAATATCTTTATTTTCATTCATTTCAATTTTTATTTTTTTATCCATATACTTTTAACCTCTTTTCAATAGAATCTTTTCCACCATCCATGTTTTCTGCAATAAGTTCTAGCATATTAACGCTATCGTCTTCAAATTCCAAACAACCTGAAGTTATATTTATTTTATTATTATTTTTTTCAACATAAATCACTTGCTCAACATCCTGATTCACTACCAGTAACGGATTATGGGTGACAATAATTACTTGTTTCTTATTTCTAATCGAGTTTAAATACTTTATGAGCTTTTTACTAATATTATTATTTGAAATATGATCTTCTGGTTGATCTACTAAAAAAATACATTTTTCTTTTTCAAATTCCGTTATATATTTAAAATATGCCAAAGATTGTTCTCCTAAAGTACTTCCCAAAGATTTCTCTTCATTAGATATATCTACAATATAATTTTTACATTCACACATCTTACTCAAAAATTTATTTAAATTGTTACTATAGTTGGTTTCTAGCTGATCATACGATGTACAACCAGTTATCGCCGCTATTAAGGTTTCCGTATCTTTTATCGTCTTTAATTTTTCTATGTCAGCATAATTTTGGTTAAACATCTTAGATAAAAATTCGTCATGTACATCCTTTCCGTTATAGTTAGATTCTGAATTAAAACTGAATCCACAACTAGGTTTTTTGCTACATCCCTCAAATATATTGGGCTTTTGAGGAAATTCTATTTCTTCATTATCTTTCTTTATTGCCTCAATAATATTTGCAATAAAATCAGCTTTCCTTAAGCTATAATCTCTTTGATCCCTTTCTTGAGTTGAAGCTGCTTCTTCTATTTTCAAATTATATGTTGAAAGCTCCGAAGCTATAATATTCTTTAACTTTTCTTCCATTTCTATAATATTGTAATTTTTATCTATCTCATCAAATATTGACTTTAATAGCTCAATAGCTTTCTTAATTTTAGTTGCATATGTTTTAAAATACTCTTTACCCAATACTGTTTCTAATTTATCTATAATACTTGATAGCTCTTTTTTGGGTGTATTATGAATATTATCTATATTAGAAAAATCTTTATCACATTCAATTTGAATAAAGTATGTAGCTATATTGTTTAATTCACTATACTCTAAATAATTTTTTCTTAATCCATTTATTGCTTCTTCTTTTTTTATATTTTTTTTGATGTATGATAATATATCTTCGGCATAATTAGAATAAGCATCCCTAAAAGAATCATGTGAAACCTGTAAAAAGTTATCTTTTGGGAATAGTGTGCTATTAGCAAACATCTGAACAATTTCTCCTTGCCCGATAAATAGTTTTTTTGCTGAATATTTATTTTCACAATATAATTGATTGATTTCAACTAGATTTTTTACATACTTCGGTGTACTAACTTTATTATTCAAAAGGTTTAGCAATGTGGATTTTCCTGAGCCATTTTCTCCAATTATTGCATTTATTCCATTTACAAGTTTAACTTTATCTTCTCCTATTTTGAATTCTTCAATATAGTTTAAATTTTTACTATTTTGTTGATTTATTCTGGTCTCAGGAGATGTAATAGCCATCAATAATCCTTTGAATGTTGGTAAAATTTTAGCACGAGAATGAGCGAATTGATTATTTCCGTTTTTCTTGTCGTGATTTGGATACTCGTTCCAATCATGGCAATCACTCCCCATTACTAAACCAAGATTTACAGGAATACCTCTCAAATTATTTTTTAAAATACCTTCTACATTCGGTCTTTGAAACTCTAAAGCATTTATATATCCAGTCATAATTAAACCCTCTGAATCCTTAGTTGATTCGCTCAATGAATTATGTTTACCGTCATGTTTATCTAAACTGTTTCTTTGACAGGCAATCAATATCACATCAAGACCAATTTTTTTTAGAATAGACTCGAATTTATCTCTTGTATAATAATCTTCTTTCTTCTCTAGTTTATTTTCATCAATACATTCTTTTATTTTTTTATAATTATCCTCTTTGTTTTTTGCATCAAAAATTGTAATAATATGGCATTTCCCCATATCACTATCTATTTGAACATCAAATTCAACACCTGCAACAATACCTTTTACATTCTCATACTTTCCAGTTTTTATTTCACTGTCTAATTTATTATATAACTCAACATTAAATCTGTTGTGGTCTGTGATAGAAAATAATCCGACTTCATTTTCATCTAACTTGTTTAATAAAACTTCTGCATTATCTATGGTAGAATTATCCACAATGCCATCACTCTCTTTATATTTACTAGCAATGGAATGGATATGTAAATCAAATTTCATATATATTTTCCTTTCCTAAATATCATCATTATTTTCTGTATCAAACTCACTTTGTATCTTAATGCACTCCACTATTTTATCAATATCACAATCTAAAGCATTGCAAATCCTAAGTAAAACATCTGTAGTTACATTTTGCCCATTCTTCATTTTATAAAATGTACTTTTACTTACCTTCGCTTTTTTCATCAGCTCATTGTTTGTCATCTCTAAATCAATGAGTTTTTTGAACAGTCTTTTATAGCTAAATACCCTCATTTATATTATCATCCTCTATAATTGCATTTAGAACCACATATGGCTCTTTTAGTTTAATAAAATCGTCTAATTTTATTCTTCTTCCAAGATATAAAAAATCCATAATATCATTAAATTCTTTTATTTCTTCACTATCCTCATCTATAATTCCATATTGCTTGTAATACGGCAATGCACTTTCAAAATCAATATATAAATGACCTTTCGAATCTATTTCATTTCCGATTTTCATAATTTTATCAATACACAACTCATACATATTTTTATAAGGTGAACTAAATCTAATAAATTCTGCGATTTCTATCCCTTTATTTTTTGCAATCTCAGCAAACACTTTATCTGACATTGTGTCTAAATTAATCAAGTTGTTTTTTTCTTCTTCAATCCATCTGATTGCTTCTTCTTTATCAAATGCTTTAACAATAGCTAATGCCAATCTATCAATAACATGAATGTTATTGGGATATTTGTTATATAAAAATATTAACACCTTGTATCGCACTATTGGAGGTAACAATGAAAATGACCGTAAAACATCACTTCTTGATCCAAATTTATAAGTTTCAAAATAATTAATAAGCATAAAAGAAAGCATATCCAAAAGCTTATCAACAATTATATCAAATTCATTAGATGTAACCTCTCCTAAATACTCAGTATGTGTAAATTTATTACCATCCTGTTTAATATTCTCTAACGCTTCTTTTAAAAACTTACTATTTTTAAGAGTATCAATTTTTTTAGATATTTCATTCGCACCAATCGTCATCTTTTGACTTGGGTCAATGTCTAAAATTTTTCTCACTATCACTTCTGCATACTGGCGAATGGTAGCAATTTTATTTCGATTAGATGTCTCCGAATAAAAAATATCCCCCATTAAATCTTTTGCTAATATTTGATATTTTTCATTATCAAATTTTTTCATTCAACAACCTCCCTTCAAGAAAACTATATTTAGTATATTATATCACAAAATATACTTTTTTCATAAATATATTCTCTTTATTCGAACTCTTGCAAATAAAAAAAAGAGTTGGTGCAGTCCTAAGACCACACCGACCATAAATTTATCTCTCAGCTTCTTTGGAAGCTTCTTTCTTTTCTTTAGGCTTTTCCTTATCTTCAGCCTGATACTTTTTGATAGCTCCAAGCACAGATTCTTTCTTTTCTTCCTGTCCTTTCATTTGTTCTTTTGCCTTTAAGATCTTTGAAGAAAGTATCCTTACATTGCTGTGCTCCTTACCGTTATCATCAATGGAAGTTCTGATTTGTCCAAAGAACTTAACAAAATCTCCCTGCTTAAAATCCTTTGGAATATCGCTCTTTTCTCCGTATGCGGAGCAATTATGATACACCTTATTTCCATCATCATCTTTAGAAACAACAGAGAAATTTGCCACCTTAAAGGCTTCTCCGTTCTTATTTTCCCTTTCAACTACATCTACCATACCTACAATATTGCCCACGATATTTACAAGATTGTCTTTCTCTTCTTGAACATATGGCAAGTCTTTTACCTGTCCCTGTTCTCTTAAATCCTCAATCATGTAATCAAATTCCTCATGCAGTAAATTAAGGCTGTCATTGTCCATATAAGCCTCATAGAGCTTATCTAAAGCACTTTCATCGTTGATACCTTTTTCCATGCTGATAACCGCCTTAACAAAGTCCTTGTGGTTATCACTTACAATATCTTCTATCTGATTTCTTATTGTTTTGTAATCCATGTTTTTATCTCCTTTCATGGTAAAAGGGAGGTTTCCCTCCCTTATCGTACATATTCTTGTTCTTTTGTTGTTTGTTTTTCTTCTGTTTTGCTTTCATTTTGATAGGCTCTTATCTGATCTAAAATAGACGGCTTATCCTCTGTTTTCTGTGTAACTTCCTCTTTGGTATGCAGGTTATCCTCCACATCATAGGTTGACTCAAAATAATCACTGTCCTTAAAGTCATTGTCATATCTATCAGAAATACCGTCATTATCGAGGTCTTTAGAAAGCGGATCATAGAAGTTGCCTTCATCGTCAATATCAAGTCCCATAGCCTGCTTTAATTCTTCTTCATCTACCGAAACAAAGGTATTAAACTCTCCATTTTCCATTTCAAACTTCATAACATCAAGAGCTTTTTCAACGCTACCATTTTCTTTTACATAATCATAATGGCTTACCGCCACATCATTTACATATTGAGTAGCTGTATATTCCTCAAGGTTTAACTCAAATTGAATACCATGCCTTTCATCCGGTGTATTGGTATAGGCGATACCGATATGCTTCAAGTCAGGATACAAGGTATTAAATTCATCATAGCTGTGATTTTCTTCGTACTCTCTGTTGCAGAAGTCAATGATTGCTCTTTTTACATCTTCTACAAGCGGATTATCATTTCTCTTTTCTTCCACTTCTCCCATATCAAGGAGCTTATTTAACTCTGCCAAGCGAAGCACTTTTGATTTTAGCTCATCTGCTTTTTCAAAAGGCTTTTTGAGTTCTTCTTTGGCATTTTCAAGTTGTTCCTTTGCGCTGATAAGTTTTTCTTCAAGCCTGTTTAATTTTTCAGGCATTTTCTCAAGAGCATTATCCAGTCTTGTAATGTTACCATCCGCACTTGTTCCAAGCTCTCCTGAATGCTTTGCAGCACCGTTTAGGCTAAAGTTATGCTCATTGGTAAAGAAGTTATAGCTTACCTCTAAATCCATATTTCTATACTTTCCTATAACCTTGCTTTCATTGATTTTAACCTTTGAAATAGCTTCAAGTAGTCTTTCTCCGGCTAATTTCTTATCGGTAATTTTTTCTCCTGCAATGGTAATGGAAGTAAACTTTTCCTCGCCTTCCGCTTTAGGCTCTACATCAGATATGTCTTTCTTGACAGCTTCTATGAGCTTTTCCGTTCTTGCGATTTCTTCAGGATAATTTTTCGCCACCTTATCCTCTAATCTGTAACGGTTAGACTTATAGTTCGCTTCAAGCATTTTTAGTTTTGTAACCTCATTGTCTAAGTCCATCTTCTCTTTAATCTTTGGATCACCTGTGGCAAGAGCTTTAATCTCTGCATAGTTAAGGGAGCTTTCGTCCACATCTTCTGCAACTCTGACGGGAGTCTTACTGGTCATAATCTGAGAAATGAATTTCTGTTTATTTTCTATCGCCTGCCAAAGGTAGGCATCAAAGGTATTCTCCGTAACATAACGATAGATATTTACCTTCTCATTTTCATTTCCCTGTCTTACAATTCTCCCTGCTCTTTGCTCTAAGTCAGCAGGACGCCATGGAACATCAAGGTCATGCAAAGCAATCAGCTTGTTTTGCACATTCGTTCCGGCTCCCATTTTCTGCGTTGAACCCATTAAGATACGAACTTCGCCTTTTCTTACCTTTGCAAAGAGTTCATCCTTTTGCTTATCTGAATTCGCTTCATGGATAAAGGCAATCTCTTCTTTCGGTATTCCCATTGCTACGAGTTTTTCTCTAATGTCATCATAGATGTTAAATTCTCCATCTCCTTTTGGTGTAGACATATCGGAGAAAAGTAGCTGTGTTGACCTGTTATCTTTTGTCTTATCCCAAATAGCAAATACATTTTTTACGCATACATTAACCTTACTTTCAGGATTATCAGGAAGCAAAGGATTGATTAAACGCTGATCTAAGGCAAGTTTCTTACCGTCATTGGTAATCTTTAGCATATTATCAACATCTGGTTCTACAACCCTATTTCTGACATCATCTGCTCTTTCAGAAAGGCTCTTTAGGATTTCCTTTTGTTCTTCAGAAGGCTCTGTTTTAATAACCTCATAGTTAACTTCAGGTGTAGGAAGATTAAGCATATCCGCAGTCTGAATATCTGCTACTTCCTTAAACATACTCATAAGCTCAGGCAAGTTATAGAACTTTGAAAATCTTGTTTTCACCCTATATCCTGTTCCTTCAGGAGATAGTTCAAAAGAGCTTTGTGTTTCTCCAAAAGTGGAAGCCCAAGCATCAAAATGCTCTAAATGTTTTTTCTTTAGGCTCTCATACTGAAGATACCTTTGCATGGTATAAAGCTCTGTCATAGAGTTACTTACAGGTGTTCCTGTAGCAAAGACCACACCTTTCCCACCTGTCATTTCATCCATGTATCGGCATTTCATAAACATATCGGAGGATTTAAAGGCTTCACTTTGTCCGATTCCCGCTACATTACGCATTTTGGTATGAAGGTACAAATTCTTAAAACTATGAGCTTCGTCCACAAAGAGTTTATCAACGCCTAATTCCTCAAAGGTAATCACATCGTCTTTCTTAAAATCATCATTTAATTTCTCAAGCCTTGTTTCCAGTTTTTTCTTTGTCTTTTCAAGCTGTTTTACTGTAAAGTTTTGGTTTCTGTCATGCTTGTATTCTTCTACATAGTTTACGATTTCATCAATCTGATCTTGGATGTGCTTCTCCTGATATTCTTTTGACATCGGAATTTTTTCAAACTGCGTATGTCCGATAACAACCGCATCGTATTCCCCTGTGGCAATCTTGCCTATAAATCTCTTTCTGTTTTTCGGCTCAAAATCTTTTTTATCAGCCACCATAATATTCGCTGATGGATATAGCTGCATAAACTCACGACCGATTTGTCCTGTTAAGTGATTTGGTACAACAAACAAGGACTTACTGCACATTCCAAGCCTTTTACTTTCCATTGCAGAAGCCACCATTTCAAAGGTCTTTCCACTGCCTACTACATGGGCAAGCAAGGTATTTCCTCCATAAAGACTTCTTGCTATGGCATTTCTTTGATGAGGTCTTAAATCAATCTCCGTATTCATTCCCTCAAAAGAAAGATTGCTTCCATCATATTCTCTATTACGGATGGAGTTAAAACGCTCGTTATACAGTTTTACAAGACGGTTTCTTCTTTCCTGATCATTAAATATCCAGTTCTTAAATTCTTCTTTTAGAAGCTCTTGTTTTTGTCCTGCAAGCATGGTTTCTTTTTTATTTAAGACAGAAGTTTTAGAGCCGTCAGGATTTATAATCTGGTCAAATACCTTTGTTTCTTTCAGGTTTAAGGCATCTTCAATCAGCTTATAGGCATTTACCCTTGATGTACCATAAGTCATTTCAGCAAGGTCATTTCCTCTGTCTTTGCTTTTTCCCTCAATATTCCATTCGCTTGTAAGATTTGAAAATTTAACCTTAATATCCCATCTTGCCCAGCCCGGCGTTTTCAGTGTTTCAAAGATAAACTTTTCAATATCTTTTATTGGTATCCAAGTAGCACCAAGCCTTACATTGATTTCACTTGCTTCAAGCTCCTTTGGTAAAACTTTTGTAAGCTCTGCCTTTTGGTATTCCAATCGGTTCATTTCATAGCTTATAAGTTCTTTTTCTTTTCCGTTTTCTTCATATCCAAGATGAGGCAGCTCTCTTTCGGTCTGTCTGAGCTTTGATAGATAGCTATCTACTATGGCAATCTTGTCCCTGATATTTCCGCTTAGATACTCATCCTTTGTTACATAGCCGTACTTATATGAATTACTGCCGTTTGCACAAGCAAAAGGTAGATCTCCATCTTCAATGTTAAAAGATAATGGTCTATAAAAGTTTTGTTCTTCTCTGATGTTTAGATAG
Organism: Eubacterium callanderi; assembly: GCF_900142645.1. Lineage (GTDB taxonomy): Bacteria > Bacillota > Clostridia > Eubacteriales > Eubacteriaceae > Eubacterium > Eubacterium callanderi. Next base: position 303,980 of record NZ_FRBP01000007.1, on the reverse strand, counting down.
ATTTCTCCTCTAAGTTCTTCTATCAAAGTCGGTCTGTCTTTATCTGTAAGGCTTCCCATATACTCAAAATCCACATATCCTTTTTCAGATACCGATAAAACAAGAGCTTCAAGGGAAGTGTCTACATGGTCGATTGTCTTTGCCTTTGTGATTGTTCTTTTTGAAAAAATATCTCCCTTAGCCTTAAAGTTTTCTTCTTCATCAAGGATTTCTATGGAAGATACAAGCGGAAAGTTACTATCTTCTTTTAAGGCTCTGGTATTGCTTAAATTATTTATAAAGCCATGCTTCTTTGAAAAGTTGTCATAGACTTCATTGAGCTTTTCTTGAGCTTTCTTTACCTCATCATCGGAATAGTCCTCTTTCTGCTTGTAGATAACATCTTTAAGGGCAGTATTCAGTTCAAGATAGTCCTTAATCTTTTCCTTATTCTTATCCGTTACTTCTTTCTTTACGAAAAGTGAGTTTTCTCTGTAATAAACCTCATCATCAATAACGGTATATGAAAAGTTCTTGACATCATCCGTTGCAGGAATTGAAGTGATTTCATCATCTAAAAGCTCTATTTCTTCATAAGTTGATCCTTTGGATATTTCTTCACTTGCTTTTGTCAGAAGCTCTTTTAAGTCGGCATTTTCTTTCGGCAGGCACGCAAGTGTGTTTCCAAATCTTCCTGAAACTTCACGCATTGTGCCGAGTACCTGCTCAGGATGATCTACAAAATATTTGTTATATACAAGTCCCTTTTCATCTTCAGATAGATGTATCCAGTCCTCATCTCTTTCTCTGATACTGTCCCTTTTCTTTAGGAAAATAATGTCCGATGTTACTTCTGTTCCTGCAACGCCCTTAAAGGTATCGTTTGGAAGTCTGATGGCTCCTAAAAACTCCGCCCTTGCTGCAATGTAGCGTCTGACACTCTCGTCCTTTTTATCCATTGTGCCTGAAGATGTGATAAAGGCGATAACACCGCCATTTCTGACTTTATCAATGGATTTCGCAAAGAAATAATCATGGATCAAGAAGTTATTTTTGTTATACTCTCTGTCATTTACCTTATACTCGCCAAACGGCACATTTCCAATCACAGCATCGAAGAAGTTATTGGAAAAGCTCGTTTCTTCAAACCCTTTAATCTGCACTTCACTTTCAGGGTATAAGAGTTTTCCTATGCGACCGCTTACCGAGTCAAGCTCCACACCATAAAACTTTGACTTACTCATTTCATCGGGAAGATTACCGATAAAGTTTCCAACTCCCATACTTGGCTCTAAGATATTACCGCTCTTAAATCCCATACCCGCAAGTGTCTTATATACGCTGTCAATCACTGTTTTCGGTGTGTAAAAAGCTGTTAGGGTAGACTCTCTTGCAGCTTCATATTCAGATGGTGATAAATTTTCCTTTAAGAAACTTCTTGCAACTTCCCATTGTCCCTCTTTACTTTCGTCAAATACATCAGCAAGTCCACCCCAACCGACATACTTTGAAAGGACTTCCTGAGCGTTAATATCTAAATCTCTCTCACCTCTTTCAATTCTATTTAACATAGAGATTGCTTCAAAATTATTGTTTAATCTCTCACTTGGAGATAACTTTTCAGGAAGTGTTTCTTCTGTGATTTTAAAGTTATGAGCCTCAGTTTTCTTTACTTCTACTTCCTCAATAGTCTTTTCATGTTTCGTATAGGTCAGATTTTCAAATAGCCTATCAAGGTCGCTTTCAAGACGATAAGGGATTACATCGGAGCCTGTTATCATACCACCAAGATATTCGGTATTGTCCTTGACTGTTATTGTCTTTAGGTTATTTCCCATATCATCAAAGCGTGTGATGGTATAGTTTTTATCCTTATATTTAACTTCATCTCCAACGATAAACGCAGGTCTTTCAGGGCTTACTTGTCTTAATAAATCTTCATTATCCGTAAAGGCTACAATAGGGATTTGATGATTTCCACTTCTTGCCGGATCAATCCATAAATCATTTCTTCTTGTGATTTGGTTTTTAGAAATCTCCCTTACAGTGTATTCTTCATGGTTGAAATATACGGTATCGCCTGTTTTAACTGCAAATTCATCTGCAAGGCTTTCCTCTTTTTCATTAAGCTCTACTTCTTCTCTTTCTTTGAGGTAATCAAATAGTGTTCCCTGAACAGGTGTTGCAGCTATTCTTTCTTCTACTTCTTCAGGTACTTCAAGCTTTGTTTCTTCTTCAAAACTAAGTTCTCCGTTAAAGACTGATTGAAGCTCCTGCTCATCCATCTGCTTAATAAGTTCTGTGTCCTTAAGCTCTCTAAAGGTTTTTGGGAAATCTTCTAAAATAAGCCTTTGAGCATTTAGTTCTTTCAATTCTTCAAGATTGAAATATCCCCATTCAGGTTCAATACCAAGTACAAGTCCAAAGGCATCTCCACTTTCCCTATCGTATTCTGTCATATACCAAGTCCAATTACTTCTAAACGGAATGATATATGCAGCATGAACCTCTTTATCCGCTAAAGATACATCTTCCTGTGCATAAAGCTCAGGCACTCTTTCAAGCATTTCATCGGTAATTAAGTTTTCAGGATCATCTTTAGAATAATATTGTGTTTCTTTTGCTTCTTCTATCTCTACCTTACTTTCTATTTTCTTTTCCTCAAGATAAAGATTTTTAGAAAGCAGCTCATCAATATGCTTTGCCACGCTTGACCAAGTAAGAAATACATCACTGCAATCTTTCTTTTGCAATTTAAGTCCCTTAGCATCGTGCCATTCATCGCTTCCCATTGCACCTGAAACAGCATGAGAGCTTCCACCTATGCCATACTCATCTTTTAAGAAATTTGCTTTTTCTTGAAGTGTATGGTTTTCTTTGAAAAATTTTGTAATTCGCTCTTTTCCCTTATCTATTCCGCTTCCTCTTGACAGGGTAGCAAGAACTTCGTCATCTGTAATAAATGGCTTTACTTTAGGAAGTTCTGTCAAATTGGTGCTATATTCCTTTCGTGGTAGCTCAAGTTCTTGTAATTTCTGATAAAGGCTATCTACCTTGTGATAATGAAATCTTAGTACACCTCTGTTTTCTTTGTAGCCTGCTAAGAACCTACTGTATTCTTTAATTGTGTCCTTTAGGTATTCAGGATTTTTTAATGCCTCAGATAGTCTTTTCGTTTCTTCCGGAAAGCCACCACCTCTTTCTATAAAATCAAAATAACCCTGTGCTTTTCCTTCTTCGCTTAAATCATGGTATAGATACCATAATGACTCTGAAATTCTGTCCCTTTCATAATCATATGCTTCAGAAAGTTCTACATTTGTGGCAAACTCACCGCTATTAAGAAGCCCGTTTATTTTACTTGCTGCATCATTCCAGCTTAAAATTTGCGTATCATCTTCTCTTGCCGAAGTCCCATACGCTAAATGAATGCCTTTATCCGAATACCAGGAAGATACCTCTCTTTCATCAATATATAGTCCGTTTCCACCCTTAAAGGTATCTTTGAAGTATTCTCCTAATTCTTCATTGCTCTTTCCTTTGGAAAACTCAGCAATGATAGGAAGTCTACCACCATCATGGTTTCCTCCGTTAATAAGGACGGTATCTATATCCCTCTGAGTTAATGGAATGGTAAGCCTTATCTGTCCATAGGTATTTTTAGGTAAAGAAAAAGAAGCATTTTCAGCTTCTCTTATCTCTTCCTCAGTATGTTCTTTTAGATTTCCACTACTTCCTTGATGGTCACTTCCTTTAGTGCTGAAATCATCGCCCCATACTGCGGATTGTTCTCGCCCTCTATCTTCCAAGCTGCCATCAGCTTCGGCTTCTCTGTTCTCATAAACTCTATCGCTTGTTTCTGAATATCCATCAGGTGTCCTGTCAGCTTCTTCTCCTTGTATAGATCCAAAAGCATCTCGAAGTGGCTCTGCTCCTCGCTCTGTGAAAGATAATCCAGCCTCATCACTGCGTAAGTCGGATTCGGGAATTCTTTCATGAAGTCCGCCTGTTCCTCCAAGCTGTTTAGCGTATTCTCCCTGATTTTCTCTATTATCTCGTCCGTACTCTCCATTTCGGAGAACTCGCTCGTTTTCATTTCTTTTCTGATCATCTCGTCGAAGTACATTTTCTTCTACCTCCTCAATTTCTTCTCTAATCTTATTATATTCTGCTTCTTTACCTCTTAAAACCTCTTTATCAAGCTCTTTACTTTTCTGAATGGTTTCATCAATAATATTCCCACTAATATCCGATACGGTTTCACCAAGACTCATAAGAGATATACTATCAAGTCTTTGAAAATTTTCTCTTAAAAGTTCGTTATCCATCGGATAATCTAACTTAAATCTTGAAGCTACCGCATAGCTTACCGAGTCCCTTACAAACTTGGTAAATGATATTCTATCCTCATCCGCTACTCTAAGTTCATTCATTAAGGTATCTATTTTTTCATCTCCGTAGAGTCTGCTTAAAGAAAAGATGTTTTCAAGTGTGCTTTCACTTTCCTCATAGCCCTCGCTTTTTATCATTTCCTTTAAGACATCTTGATGGGCTTCTTTATAAAATCTCCAAAGATTGACCTCGTTGACATCCCTGTTTTTTGAAACTGTCTGGCTTATATCAAAGATATAGTCCACTTTTTTGTATGTGCCGTAGTCCTCTAAAATTGGGATACCTTTCTGCCCTCGCATAACTGTTCGGTTAAAGCGTTCCCTCCAGTAGTCGAACTTGGCACAGGCTGTCGCTTCAGGATTTCTATCATAGATACTTAATTGACTTCTAAAGTCATACCTTTGATTGTTTCCTACAACCTTTAGGAGCTTCAGATATTCTGCTTCACTATGAAGCACATCTTGTTTTATTAGCTCTAAAATGTTATGAAAATCATTTATTCGCATTTTTACCTCCTTCTTTTTTACAAACAAAAAAGGTGTTAGATTTTACTCTAATCACCTCTAAATTCTGTGTATTGCAACTTACTGCTATTTAAATTAAGTTTAATATGTTCCTGTTAAATATATAGAAAATTCTATCAATTAAATCTTAAATGTATAACCAGTGTCCTGTTCCATCTATCTGCAAAATACATATATATTTTTGTACTTAACTTTAATCCATGACAATCCTTTAATGCCTTTTGGAAAAATCCATCTACTTCTAAAAGCTTGGTGTTCGTATACTTTGCAAATTCCTTTGGGTTATCTACACTAAAATACATTTGTGCATTTGTATTTCCCGTTTTCTTCACATATTTGTTGGCAAGTTTTAACCCTTTAGAATTTGTAGCATCAAAGACTAATTCTCCATTAGGAATTTGAGCTTTCATCTTTTTAATCATCTCTATAATTTTAGACTCATCAAAATACTGATAAACACCCGAAACAGAAATCAGTGTTGGAAGTATTGTATCTATTTCTTTAATCCAATCAAGCCTGAACATATCACCTGAAATAAGATTTTCGTTATTGCCATTTCCAAGCACTCTTTTTCTAATTTCGATAACACTCGGCAAATCTACTTGATAAAAGTTGGCAGTTTTATTTCCTATGCGATGATAAGCAGTTTCTAAGCCTGCACCTAAAAACACTACATTTCCATCAGGATTATCTTTAAGAAAACTTATTATCTTTTCATCTATTGTCTTTTGTCTACAAACACTCGCCATATAAAAATATTCATTGCTGTTTTTGTCTATGCTGTCTGTCGGTATATGTGACTCTAAGGATAAAGCCTTTTCATCATAGAAAAATTCAGGGAACTTTTTTGTTGCATATATTCTTCCTACAAGCGGGATATACAGGGTATCTTCCACACCATTTAGCATGCTTTCAACACTCATCATTTCACTCCTTTCTTCATCTTAATTGCCTGCAAATCAAAGCTTCTCCTATAGTATTCCTTTTTCATTTTTCCTCATTTGCTTCTACTTTTTCCTCTGCAATTTCTGTATACTCTTTCAGCTTTCTTTGCAACAGACTCTTATCAATAAGTTTTAATGTATACTCCGATACCATTGTAGGCGAAAGACTTCTACTTAATGCAAATTCTACTACCTCATCATCTTTTGAAGCACAAAGGATTACTCCCACGCTTGGATTTTCAGTTTGTTTCTTTACTTCTCTATCCAATGCTTCTAAATACAGGTTCATTTTTCCGATATATTCCGGCTTAAACTCTCCAATTTTAAGTTCAAAGGCTACTAAGCAGGACAAACCTCTATGATAAAACAACAAGTCAATATAGTAATCATGATTGCCAACCTGTACCCTATATTCATTACCTATAAAGGAAAAATCTTTTCCAATTTCTAAGATAAAGTTCTTCAGATTTTCAAGAATTGATTTCTGGAATTCTCTTTCATTTCCAATCTTGGGAGTATCAAGAAATTCCAATACATAGCTATCCATAAATAAATTATGTGTTTCCCGTTTTACTCATTGTATAGTAGGTAAATTATTACCATTTGAAAGCATATAGCGTTCATAATATCCGCTATCCATCTGTCTTTCCAATTCACGCTTTGAATATCTTTCTTTTATTGCTAATTCAATATAAAATCTTCTCTCTTCTTGGCTTTTAGAAGCTGACATTATTTTCAAGTGATTAGTCCAGCTCAATTGTGTCACCAGTGGTGACACTTTTTCATCGTCCTTATACAGCTCATAAAATTGCTTCATTCTGTAAAGACCTCTGCGGTTAAAACCTTTTAATTCAGGATAATTAGTTGAGAAAAATTCAGCTACATTATCAACGAAACCGGAGCCATAAGATGCCTCCTTAGTTTTTTCACTAATGTATTTTCCCACTTCCTGATACATCAAAATCAGTTCTTCATTGACTTTTTTATAAGCACGATCCTTTGCACTTTCAACAATCTTAACAATATCCTCAAACAGATGATTATCTTTTCCAATATCTGTATTCTGCAATGCCACCTTATCCTTATTCATTGTTTCACCTACCTCTAAAAATGTGCCGTTATTTTTTAATGTTTTCTTCAATCAAAACATTGGAATTTTGAATTTCAACTCTATCTTTATTGACTACAAAAGTAACATAATCTCCATTTTCTAAATTCAAAAGTTCTCTTATCCTTTTTGGGATAGTAACCTGTCCTTTTGCCATAACTTTTGCAGTATCCATAAATATATCTTTCATACTTACTTCCTTTCGCCCTACTTTTCCTACAAAAGATTATAGCACTTTTAGGACATTTTTTCCACTCTGAGATTAGTTGCCTCTTACTTTGTATATGTCAGAACAACCTCTTTTATCTCATTTTCAATATCTTTCAAAAATTCTTCCTTTGAAGATTTTCCCTGAGCAATATCCGATAATTCCATTTCCCACTTCGCTGTCGTTTCTGCCGACTTAAAGCTATCCGCTACAATCGTTACAAGGCTAATTCCTTTATGAGTGGCTATAAGATTTTTCTTATCTCTTTCAATAAAGCCTTTGTAAATTAGGTTTTCTATGACCCCTGCTCTTGTTGCCGGAGTGCCAAGACCTTTTCTTTCCACTTCTACACCTTTTTCTAAGGCATCATTTCCTGCAATCTCCATAGACTTTAAGAGCGTATCTTCAGTAAAGTGTTTCGGAGGTTGGGTATATTTTTCTTTAATCTCTTTATTTTCAATGCTCAAAACATCATCAACACTTACATCAGGAAACTCTGCATCCTCATTCTTCTTGGACTTATACTCTTTAATATATTTTGTAAACCCCTCATCTTTAATTACTTTTCCTGAACTTGTAAATTCAAAACCGTCAAATACAGCTACAATCTTTGTTGTGTTTTCCACTAATGGATAGCCCACACTTGCGTGAAGCTTATTAGAAATAAGCCTATATACCTTTGCTTCACTCTCAGGAAAACCTGATAAATCTTCACTCAGCGAGCTTACTGTCGGGATAATCGCATGATGATCTGTAACCTTTTTTGAGTTAAACACCGTCTTGATACGCTCTGTATCAAAGTCGTTCTTTCCTAAAATATTATTGACCGTACTCACAATCATATCTTCTGTTAAACATCTGCTATCCGTTCTTGGGTAAGTGATGAGCTTTTTCTCATATAGACTTTGAGCATAATCAAGCGTCTGCTTGGCACTATATCCAAAATATTTATTGCACTCCCTTTGAAGTGTTGTAAGGTCAAAAGGTAAATCAGGCTTAGTGATTTTTTCTTTTTGAATGACATCTGTGATTTCAATCTTATCTCCCACTAAATTGGTTAGCTGTTCGGCAGCAACCTCATCATCAATCCTATCTGTCGATAATGTAAATCCGTTCATAGAAAGCTCTACCGTATAGTATTTTTCCTTTTTAAAGTTTGCTATCTCATCATCTCTTTTTACGATCATAGCAAGAGTCGGTGTTTGTACTCTGCCAACACTGTAATTTTGCTTATACAAGCAAGAATAGAGCCTACTTATATTCATTCCGACTAACCAATCCGCAATGGCTCTTGCCTGTGCCGATTCAAAGAGATTTTCATAGTCCTTTCCGTCTTTTAGATGATCAAATCCCTCTTTAATGGCACTATCTTCCATAGATGAAATCCAAAGGCGTTTCATCTTCTTTTTGCAATTTGCCTGATTATATACAAGTCTAAAAATACTCTCTCCTTCTCTACCTGAGTCGCACGCATTGATAACTGTATCAACCTCTTTGTCGTTCATCAGCTTTTTAAGGATGTTAAACTGCTTCTTGGTTGACTTTGCCACTTCATACTTATAGTCCTTGGGGATAATCGGTAAATCAGCCATATTCCACTTGGCATACTTTTCATCGTAAGCATCCGGATTTGCCATCTGAATTAAATGACCAACACACCAAGAAACCCTATATCCATTTCCTTCATAATATCCATCTTTCTTTTTATTTGCTCCAATAACCTTTGTAATGGAGATTGCAACACTTGGCTTTTCTGCAATAACTAATTTCATTTCTGTACTTCCTCCTGTTTTTCAATATAAGAGGGCGAAAGATTTTATTCTCCCGCCCTTGATTTTGCACCAAATACTGTATTTTTTTGGTGCAGCATTACTGCTCATCTTCATCCTCTACTTCATCTACATCATTTGTTTCTTCTTCGCTTTCAGCTTCAGAAAAGAAATCATCATCTTCTTCCTCTAAGGCTTCAAGCTCCTTATCTTCTTTCTTTTTTACAACCTTAAAGTAGTATCCTGCTCCCAATGCTCCGCCTACAACAAGTAAAAGAATAATATATGCTCCTAAATTACTCTTTTCTTCTTTTTTCTCAGGCTTTACTTCTTCCTTAACAGGTTCTTCTTTTACTACTTCCTGCTTTGGTGCTTCTTTTTTCTCCACCATGTTAAGTAGGTCATCTTCAGATACTTCTGTTAAAAGCATTACATTCTCACTATCCTCATCGTGGTTGATGATGAGATGAAAAGTCTTACCATTTTTAGTCTGAAAGGTAATAAACTGCCTTGCATCTGCTGAATACATATTCGTTTCTTTGTTATCGCTGCTATCTCCATGATGGATCGGGTAGTCCTTATTTGCATTATCCTTATTCTCCGTAACGGAAGCTCTTGCCTTTGACGGTGCGGAAGCCACACCCTTATTGGTATTTACACTCTTACTTGTACCGTCCATAGATGAATCCTGACTGCTGTTATTAGCAGGAGCTTTTGCTGTCAATTTATTTGGATAGCGAACTTCCTTTTCTTTCTCCTTTGCTTCTGTTTTACCTGTATCTTTTGTGGTATTGCTTGAACTTACTGTATCAGATGAGCCTTTACCGGAACTCTGTGGTGTTTGAGGAGAAATGCCCGAACTTGTTTTAATTCCGGAAATAGGACTAATCGGCGTAATCGAGTGAGATGTTGAAGGCGTACTACTTACTTCTTTCTTTTTCTCAAGCTCTTTGACCTTTTCATTCAGCTTATCCATTTCCTTTTTCATATCTTCTGATAAGTCTTTATTTCCCTTATCTTTCTTCATTTTTTCTTTCAAACTTTCAATCTCATCCTCAAGGTCTTTGATTTTTTCTTTCTGCTTATCACTCAACTTATCCTTGTCTTTAAGCTCACAATTTAACTTATCAAATTTTTCCTGAAGCTCCTTAGCCTCTTTTTCCATTTTGGAAATATCATCTTTAGAAAGCTCCGTCTGTGTTCCCTTATCTTCAGTCTTTTTATCTTCCGTCTGTGTGCTTTCATCCTGCTTTGGCTTTTCTTCCGTCTTAGTTTCTTTATCCTTAACCTCAGTCTTTGCTACCTTACGGATAATCTCATCTTTTCCATCTCCCTTTACCTCATAAAATAGAAATTCATCAATAAATTTCATATCATCAGGGAGCATTGGAAGATCTCCATTATCGAGAAGCTGTCCTTTCTCAGCCTTTATCTTTTCTTCCTTAAAGACCTTTTCATCTTCAAAGATATACTTTACATTTACTTCAACTTCCGTTTGAACAGCTTCATTTTTGGTAGGAGCTTCCGACTTTTGCTCCTTGGCATAAACAACCGTCCAAAGACCTAAAATACAGCTAATACTTACAATTACTGCAAGTGCTACTGTCCAAAATTTATTATTCTTTTTCAAACTGGTTTTCATTTGTCCTCTCCTTTTTCAGTTATGCTTTTTCTCTATTTACCTTTGCCATCAAATCACTGATTGTGATGTTGTTCTTTCTGCAAATGGCAATGATTTCTTCATTTTCAAGCTCTTCTTCACGAATGAATAAAGGCTCCAATTCTTCATCAATCAGAGCCTTTTTATCCTTTAACTTCTTTATTCTGTTTTTTACTGTTGTAAGTTCCTTTTTCAAATTGTTACCTCCTATTTCTTTACATTTGGCGGAAAACCGAATCCTACGGGATGGTGCTTACAAAATGTTGCTATCCAATCATCTAAGGTAGTTACTCTTATTCGACCGATGTTATCAATCACTTTTCCATCTCCAATGTAAATACCTACATGACCATAGGTAAGCCCTGCACTGCTTCCGCTACTGCTGCTTTCAACTGCCACAATCATTCCCACTTTTAGCTTTGACCTGTCTGATGTAAAGGTATAGTTTCGGTACATATCACAGGCATTCCCGCCTATATATCCAAGTCCTGCATTTTGATAGACCTGTGATACCCACATGGCACACCAGCCTGCACCCGGAGATGGCGTAATGTATGCAGCATTAACAATCTTCTTTTGTACTTCCGTAGATGCCTCATACTCTTTTCCACCGCCGATACCTCCATTTGCACTGATAAGGTCAGAATTACCAAAGGCTTCTCTCATATTGCCTTGTGCAAGGAACAAGGCTTCATAGTGCTTTAGATTATCGGGATAGTTTGCAAAGACCTTTCGGATAATACTGTCCATCTCTTTTTTATGAAGCGTTACGATGAGTTTTTTATACTCATAAGGTTCTTCGTGGCTTTCGGTATATTCATTGCCATCTTCATCGGTATAGGTTTCCGTAACCGTCCTGTATCTGATTTCAATTTCTTCCCTATACTCAAGGTCATACATGGACTCAAATAATTCTTTTAATATGGATTCTACTTCCGATACACTCTTTACCTCTCCGCACCTTGATGTAATGTAGGATAAAAGCTCATGGACATTATGACCGATGTATTCTGTATTATTTAAGATATATTCATCATATCCAGGATAATTTTCTTTCACATAGTCAACTTCACTTTGAAGCTCACCCTCCATATCTGAAAATTTCTGATTGATTTCACTTAGGACATTTGGCTTTGATAAATAGCTTGTTGTAAGCACAGAGCTTGTAGAGTTCATAAAGCCTGTCATTCCCGTTCCTGCAAAGTTAATCACAAAAGTCCCTAAGATAATGATACCTATGAAAATAAGCATTAGTCCTTTTGCTTTTCGGATAATCATATCCTTTGAGCTTTTCAGTGTTCCGATAAGTCCCTCTTTAATTCGATCTCTAAGCCTTGACTTATTCTCACGAGAAATTGCTGCCTTTACCTGATTTTTCTTTTGAAATCTTTTATATGCACTTGCTCTTTTATACTCATCCGTCTTTTTCAGTTCCTTTTTGGCATCACGAAATTCCAACTTTGACTTACGCTTTCTGATTTTATAGTCCTTATTTGTAAGGTCATAGCCTCTTTTAGCTCTTTTCTTATCAGAGTACTTCTTTATGCCATGAATGAGCTTGGAGCTTGTATCTGCTGTCTTTTCTCCTGCTTCCACTCCTTGATTTTCATCACTTCCATGAGACAAGTAATCTCTTACAGTTTCACTTCCTTTAGCAAGTCCTGAAAGGGCAGATACCTTTACCATGTCTTTTTTTAGCTTTTTCTTTTGGTCTTTTGATAGGCTGCTATAAACTTTTCCGCTGACAGCATCTTTTCCCGCCTTTTTATCATCAGCCTTATTTCCCTTTGGTGCATCGTCCTTTTTCCTTGTATAAAGGCTTTCAGAATAGTTCTTCCTCTTGTACCTGCTTTTTTGAGTCTTATGATTTTTAAAGGAATTTTCTAATGATTTTTCTTTATGGGAAAGATTATCCTCCACATCATAGGTCGATTCAAAATAGTTGCTGTCTCTAAAGTCATTATCGTATCTGTCTATAATCCCGTCATTATCAAGGTCTTGTCCTAAAGGATCATACACTTTCCCATTCTTAACCTCAGTATCATAGTCAGTTTTCTCTGTTTTATTTATCTGATTTATACTGCCTTTGTCGGAAGCTCTATACCTTGCATTTCTTTTGGAAGTTCCCTCTATCTTCTCATTATCAGAGCTTACCTTACTTATCTTTTCATGAACCTTATCCTGAAATCTTTCTTTGTCATGAACGATTTTCCCTCTATAATCATCGTTATGCTTTAGCTTACCTTCTTCGGGTATGGAGCTTGTTTCAGCTTTAAGCATTTCTCTTTCAAGACTTGCCTTATACCTTTCTTTAAAGTCCTTTTTCGGCTTCTTTCCCATAGGCTACCTCACTTCTTCCGGCTTAGTAGTCATCTTCTGATAAAGAATTGTATCTTTCGGAAACTTATCAAGGAAAGGTACAATGGTATTTCCAAAGAATAAGAGTCCCTCACCCTCATTAGAGTTAGTTACATATCTAAGCTGAGGAAGTGAGATTTTAAGTTTTCTTGCTAAGATTTCTCTATCTCCCGAAGCCTGATTTAGCATTAAGACAAAGTCCGTATTATCAAAGATATTTTCTATCTCCTTACTCATAAGCAGGTCTTTGACATTTTGCGTGATACCTGTCGGGATACCTCCCCATTTTCTAAAACGCTTCCAAATCTCTACCGAGTATGAAGCTGTCTGCTCATCTTTTAACAGCAAGTGAAACTCGTCGATATAGTATCTTGTAGCCTTGTTTCCTCTGTTTTGCGATACCTTGTTCCACACCTGATCCTGAATGACAAGCATACCGATTTTCTTTAGCTGACTTCCAAGCTCCTTAATATCAAAGCAAAGGAGCTTCTTATTTAAGCCCACATTTGACCTGTGATTAAAGACATTTAGTGAGCCTGATACATAGATTTCCATCTCCGTTGCCAGCTTCTTACCGACCTTTTCTTCCTGCCCTTTTAACATATCGTATAGGTCTTGAAGAATCGGCATATTACAAGGCTCCGGATTTTCAAAATACTTTTCATAGATTTTAGGAAGGCACCTATCAATAACCGACTTTTCTTCTGCTGTAAGTCCGCTGCCACCGACTACAAGTTCAAGCATAGACATAATAAAGTTTGCCTTGTCTTTCAGCGGTGCATCTCCATCGCCATAGTTCATGTTTATATCAAGGGGATTTAAGTAGTCTTTTGACTTACTGCTGACCTTAATGACTTCTCCCTTAAACTGCCTTACAAGGTTTCCATACTCTCCTTCCGGATCGCAGATGATAACATCATCGTCAGTTACCAAGATGGCATTTGCCATTTCACGCTTTGCTGAAAACGACTTACCACTTCCGGGAGTTCCAAGAATTAAGCCATTTGGGTTCTTTAATTTCTTTCGATCCGCCATAATCAAGTTATGACTCAGGGCATTTAAACCGTAATACAAGCTGTTTGATGAGTTGATAAACAGCTCCTCTGTGGTAAAAGGCATAAAGACCGCTGTTGATGAACTTGTCAGTCCTCTATCTATTTCAATCTTGTTTACCCCAAGAGGCAGCACACTGATAAGTCCCTGTTCCTGCGTATGATCAAGTCTTTTCAATTTACAGTTATGCTTATTGGCAATGGAGCTTATCTGAGAAATGGTGTTATCGAGCTTTTGCACTGTCCTTGCAAAGTTCATAAAAACAATACTTACAACAAACATACGCTCATCTCTTGTCTGTAAATCTTTTAAAAGACTTTTTACATCTTCTCCGTAAGTAATTAAATCACTTGGAAGAATGTCCATGTCATAGCCTGACCGTACCGCCTTCTTGTTTTCCTCAATTCGCATCTTATCAATATCGGTGTTTTTTCTTTTTACCATCTTAATGGCTTCCGACTGGTCGATTGCCTTAATATGAAAAGAGATATTGATGTTATCATCAATATCCAAAAACTCCGATAGCATACGGTCTGAAAGCTCACTTGCAAGGATTTGAAAATGACTTGCTGCTCCGATAAACTTCCCAAACTTGAAATACCTGCTTGGCATAAAGTTAAATTCATCAGGCACGATATATGTTTTGGTACTTTCCTTTTTCTTCAGGTCTTTGTAGGAAAACTCAAAGGTCTTATTCGGATTTAATATATCGTGAAGAATCTTTAGCCTTTCCTCTCCTGTAAGACTTTCAGCTCTTACCCCCATGCTTTTGAGATTAGATAATATATCTATCTCCAGTCTTTCAAGTTTTGATGTTGCCTGCTCTAAATTATCCGCTTCTACTGTAAAGGTTACATACTTTGATTTTTTCAATCCGTTATTTCCCTTTACAATCTGACTTTTTAGCATCTCTCTAAACTCAAGTCGTATATCGTCAAATCCGTCCCCTTTATCCGGTATCTGAATTGCCGATTTCATTTCTTCGTTTCGTCCAAGCTGATTGATGTAGGAAAACTCAATCGCTATGCTTGGATCAAAGGAATTTAGAAAGTTTGCAAACTGATTAAAAATCAAATCCCTATCTTCATCTAAAGCAAGCTGATAGTTAATGTCCTGAAAGGCTATGCTCTTGCTGAAATGTTTTTCGTCAAGCTGGCATATCCCGCTTTTTAAAAGTCTTAGATAGGGAATGGTATCTTCTACCGTATAGCGTTTTTGTTCTTTCTTAAAGATAAGGTCAAATAGTCCGCTCTTTTCTTTTTTTGCCTTTCCCTTACTTTGCTTTAAGTCCTTTCTCTCCCTTTTTAATGCTTTTTTGTTTTCTTCTAACTTTAGCTGCTGAATTTTTCTTTTCTTGTTCAAGGTAAACCTCCTTTCTCACTCTCTTTTTTGGCTGATAAAACTTATGAAGATAAATATGCTTAAAATATTTCTCAAAGGTCAGTCCGTCCTTTTCAAAAAGTGTGATGAAAAAGATAGGAAGCGTTGACACAATCAGAAATATGACGGCTATATCATTTGGCACTACCTTTCTCATAAATAAATAGACAGGTATTCCAACAAGTCCTGCAATGGTAAATCCGATGAGTTGCCTTTTTGTAAGGTTAAATGCCACCTTTGTCTTTACCTTCTTTAAGTCTTTTGGGATTGGTACATATGCCATAGCTTACCTCCCATCTTCTTTGTCCTTTGACAGCTCCTCAAAGTGTTCATATACAGAGCCGATTTCATCTCGAATAATTGCAAGCTGTTCATCTGTATTCTTGTTATATCTTTGCTGCATTAAACAAAAATCATTGTGGCAGCGACCGATGTCCTCTGTTCTTTCTTCCAATTCTTCTACCTTGTTATAAAGTCTGATTCTGTCAATTACCGCCATAATGCCTGCTCCAATTACTACTGCTGTAAATACTGTTTTTCTTTTATTCATACTGTCTTTCCTTTCTTTTTTAGTGTGCATTTAATACGCTTTTGGCCAGTGTTCCGCTCTTTAGCATCATTAACCCCAGCAAAACCGCATAGCCAAGTATCGTCATGGTACTTGTGTGTATATCTGTTATTTCAATTGTCTTAACTAGTACTGCGTATATTCCAAGACAAACCATTAAAAAGAGTCCTTGTAGACCAAGTGCAAAAAGTCCTTTGATATAGTTTGTTCCAATCTGTCCCCATTCTTTGTTTCCCATCGTAGCAAACGGAATGGCTGATACCGATGAGTAAACATAAATTTCAAACATTCTTCCGTAAACCACAAGCATGATTACAATGGAAATTGCCTCTATGGCAACCTTTATGATTGAGGTTTCAAAGAGAATCATGACAAGCTCCCCAAGCCCCTTATCTTTTAAGGAATCAACCATTGCCACAATCTGATCTCCGGAAACTATGGCAGAGGTGTTTATCACCCCTGCCGCTTTGTTTACAATGTGCTGTGCAACATCAAAGACCGCCATTGAAAACTCAAAGGCATGAGATACAAGCCATACAGCAATCCACATCTTGATGATGTACTTGAAAAATTCAAAGGTATCCGTATCGTGCATATTGTTCTTTTGCATTACCATGTTGATAAGCTCGATACAAAGGACTGCTGTGATGATTAGTCCCGCTATGGGAATAATGACCGAATCGTTAATGCTTTTAATAAAGGCAAATACATCTCCGTTCCACCCCATAGGCGTTTTCCCTACATCTGTTGCAACTGCACCAACCTTGTCGTTGATGTCAAGAAACATGGACTCTAAGTTTGCTTGGATACCGCCCAGTAGAAGCTCTTTAAAGAATTCTTCTATCTTGTCGAATATTCCAAACATCTAAGCTCTCCTTTTCTTCTTACTTGAGTACATTGGCAAGAAGTGGAATCAGCTTAAGTCCGATAAGGACAATACCTCCTCCTGCCATAAGTTGTTTTATCCCCAATTAGGTGTAAAACTCTGCTCGATGGCGGGCGGCGGCGTACAAAAAATCTATATGGTGTTTTTAAGAGAACCGTCCCGGCGGGACAGGTCAGGCAGTGACCTGTTCCACCTCCGGGATGGGTTTGAGATTAAAATGAATTTCGATAGAAATGTGTCTTGTTTTATCTTCGTCAATGCGCTCATGCACGACGATTTCTTTGATTAAGCGGTTAAGGGTGGCTGCGTCCAGCTCTGTGATGTTGGCATATTCCTGAATGGCTTCCACCCATTGTTTTGCGTCATTGGCAAGCTGGACTTCATCGGACAGCCGCTTTCTGCCCTCGGACACTTTTGCTTTAAGCTCCGTCTGCTCGGTCTGTGTCTTTTCCAGCATGGTGTTGAAGTTCTGCTCACTGATACGCCCGGCAATCATATCCTCATACAGCCGCATGATCATTTTGTCCAGAACCTCAATCCGTTCCTCGTCCCTTGTAAGGGAGCGTTCCATTGCTTCCCGCTGTTCCCGCTGCTCTGCTTCACAGGTATTGGTTAGGCGGTCGGCAACCGCTTCTCCGTCCATCAGGGCAGCTCTGGCACATTCCCGGATTTTCCGCAGCACATGGCTGTAAAGGGTGTCATAATCAATCCGGTGCTGGGTGCAGTGGTTCTTTCCAAAGGCATTGTAGGTCTTGCAGGAATAAATCCGCTGGGGATGTTTTGCGTTTGTGTAGCGTACCGTCAGCGACTTCCCACACTCGCCGCATTTTAGCAGTCCGGCAAACAGGCTGATTTCATTGCTCTGCCCCGGACGCTGGCGGGATTTCAGCTTGTTCTGCACAATGTTAAAGCTCATGCGGTCAATCAGCGGTTCATGCTGTCCCTCCACCACAATCCAGTCCTCCGGCTTCTTTTCCCCAATCGTGCCGATTTTGAAACGGTAGTCCTTTTTCTGGGAAGCAATCGCCCCGGTGTAGACGGGATTCATCAAAAGATCTTTGATAACGGAGAAGTCCCACATATACCGCCCGTTTTCCGGGTCTTTCTTTTCCCATTTGGTGCGGGTGTTGCGAAGCCCCCGTTCCCGGTTCCACCATGTGGGGCAGGGGATTTTTTCTTCCTCCAGCCGTCTGCGGATATAGTTCGGACCATGACCGTTCAGGGCATATCCGAAAATCAGCCGCACAATCGGGGCGGTTTCCTCGTCAATGAGCAGATGGTTTTTGTCCTCCGGGTCTTTCCGATACCCAAAGGGGGCAAGACACCCGGTAAACTGTCCTTTCTGCGCTTTCAGAAGATAAGAGGAATGGACTTTCTTGGAAATATCCTTACTGTACATCTCGTTCAGGATATTTTTGAACGGGGCAATGTCGTTGTTATCCCGCAGGGTGTCGATACCGTCATTCATGGCGATATAGCGGACACCGTTTCTTGGGAAAAAGTCCTCAATCAAATGCCCGGTTTGCAGATAGTTACGCCCCAGTCGGCTGAGGTCTTTCGTGATGACAAGGTTGATTTGCCTGCGTTCAATGGCTCTCAACATTCTCTGTAAATCAGGACGCTCCATATTAAGACCTGTGAAGCCATCGTCCTGATAGACTGCCACAACCTCCCATCCCTGCTTTTCGCAGTATTTTTCCAGCATATCACGCTGGTTTGCGATACTGGCACTTTCGCCTTGCAGGTCATCGTCCTTTGACAGCCTGCAATAGACCGCTGCACGATAGCCCCCGGCAAGTACCTTTCCGATTGTTCTGTATTCCATTTCGTTCATCATAGCCATTTACCCGCACAATCCAGACGGTATCTGGCTCTTTTGAACCTCATCTTCATTATACTTCAATTCTTTCTTTTTAGCAAGATATTCTTTTGTATTTATCTTTCCGTATTTCTGGGAAATCAGGCTGACGAACACATCGGTTGCGTCCAGCTCCCCGTCAAACACAGTAGTCACATGAATCTCTGTTTTGTTTTTTGCCATAGGCAGTTATCCTCCATACATGAAAATAGCCAGACAGAGGGTGTCGGCAACGAAGTCCGGCAACGGGCTTCAAAAGACCTTGCAAACAATCTCAATCTGGCGATGGTTACTATTTATACTTTTCTTTTATTTTTCTGTTGTTTTGGTTGTTATAAGGGAGAAAAGCCCGGAAATAAAGGTTTTTCCCCGGCAACCGGCTCGGCAACGGGATAGCAACAGGAGGTGCAACGGGCTGTCCTTTTCAGAATGGAAGCTCCATCTGTTCTGTGACCTCCACAAAACCGTCCATCTTTTTTTCAGACGGGTTGCCGGAGTCCGTTGCCGGGTTTTCACGCTCCCAGCCCTTTTGTCTGCCATATTCTGAAAACATTCTTGGGTTCGGGAAGTACCGCCAGCCGCAAATGCACTGGTTCATAATCTCGTTGATTTCCCGGATTTCCCATTGCTTCGGCTCGTCAAAAGCATGGTTCAAGGCTTCCTTATAGAGCTGCTTGGAGCAGACCATGCTCCCGGTGTACTTATCAAGGTATGCCTGTATCATCCCGGCTTTGGTGTCCTCCGGCATAAAATCCCGCTGGTGTTCTTTGAGATACCGCTGCATGGCGGGGCTGAAAGCCAGCTTGAACCTGCCGCTTTTATAAATCTCCATCGCTTCTGCCCACATCTGCTCGATATAGGCTCTGGAAGCAGCTTCGTCCTCCAAAATGTGAACCTCGGCTTGCTCCGGGTACACCATGACCGGGATAAAGCGGCGGTTGCCGGAACGGTCAAGGGGCAGGAAGTCAAGGGCATTGGAAGTGCCACCAAACACGCACTGACGGGGACGGTCTGCCGGGTGGGTTTCATAGGGTATCTTGTAAACCTCTTTCTGCCGGCTTAAAAATGACTTGATTTCTTCGATGCTCTTGGCGTTGGCGGTTGCCATCATTTCCGACATTTCGATCATCCAGTGACCTTGCAGCTTGCGGTACACATTGTCATCGTCCAGCTTCCGCAAATCATCGGAGAACCACTCGTCCCGGACTGCCAGCAGACGGAAGAAGGTGGACTTGCCAGCCCCCTGACCGCCTACCAGACAGAGCATGATTTCAAATTTGCATCCCGGCTGAAAGGCTCGTGAGATTGCACCCAGCAAGAACAGCTTCAATGCTTCATAGGTGTAATCGTCTGCGTCAGCCCCCAGAAAGTGCCGCAGGCAGAAACGGATTCGCTCTGTCCCGTCCCACACAAGGGAACTTAAATAGTCCCGGATGGGATGGTACTTGTTTTCATTCGCCACAATCCCGATAGCGTTATCAATCTTTTTCTCATTGGTAAGCCCGTAAGTTTCTTCCAGATAAAGAAGCAGATACTTCATGTCCGTATCGTTCAGGGCGGGACTTTCTCTGTGGAAACCGATGGGCTTTATAATATCCTTGCGGTCGGTCAGGATGTTGTAGGCAATAGCCCTGGAAAGCAGCGGGTCACGCTGGAATACGGTCAGGCAGTTCCGTATGCTCTGCCGGACGCCGCCTTTCTCGGTGGTTTCCAGCCCCGCCTTGATTTCCTCAATGCTCTGGGGCGGCTGCATGGCGTTCATGGTGTTTTTTAGTTCTTGCTGCGTCTGCGGCTGCAAGTTCTGCCATTCGCTGTTCAAGCTGTATCACATCCTTTCCGCAGTCCGTAATCAGGGCTGCTTTTTCCTCCGTTTCCCCGAACAGAAGCACATCCAGCAGATATTCCACATGGGATTGCTTCTGTAAGGCTTCCACAAACCGGGGATGAAAGGCTTCCTCCGGGGAGTGTGGGGCGTAGTCCGTTCTCCATGCCATCAGCAGATGGAGATAATCGGCAAGAATACAAAAGCAGCGGTTCTTTGCTTCCTGAAACTGTTCCTCCGGGGATTTCTGCCGGGGCTTGGGCTTTTTCGCCTTTCCCGGTGGCTTCCAGTCCTCATAGGAAAGCCCGAAGTCCTGTGCTATCTGTATAGCGGCTTCTTTCTTTCCCAGCCCATACAGGGCGGCGGTAAAATCAATCACATCCCCGTCAGCACCGCAGCCGAAGCAGTGATAACGCCGATCCAGCTTCATGCTTGGGGTTTTATCATGATGGAACGGGCAGCAAGCCATCCCGTTCCGACCTATACGGATTCCATAATGCTCCGCAGCCTGTCTTGTTGTGACGGACTGCTTCACAGCTTCAAATACATTCAAATCTATCCCTCCTTAAAAAGAAAAAAGCACCTGACATTCTCTGATTGAAAATGGCAAGTGCCTGTTAAAGTTCCATATTTTGTTGTCTGTGTTTCGTCTGTGCCGGGGCGGTTTTTTGGGCTTTTTTCTCGTCTGCCTTATCCTGCAAGGCTTCCTTAATGGGCTGCTTCTTGGGCGGCTCCTTGCTTTCCTCTGTGCCGGGGATGGCTTTCCGTACCCAGTAACGGATGTCCCGCAGCTTCTTCAAATCCTCCTGTACCTCGGTCAGCGGTACTTTCAGATCTGCGATTTCGCTAAGAAGCGTTTCCTGCTCCTGTTGCAGCTCCTTTTTCGTTTTATCCTTATCGTCCGGATGCTTGGCAAGGTAGGCGGCGGCTTTCTCATACCGGGCAACCTCCGGGTGTTCCTGTTTGAATTTCTCCTTTGTTTTCTTGAAAAATATCTTCTGGTACTTCTCATAGACAGGCTTACATTCCTTGCAGTCTGTCCGGCTGGCAAGAATCCCGTCAATCACTTTGCTTCGGGCTTCCTTTGGCTTCATCTGATTGCGGTAATCGGCGGCTGATTTCCCGGAGGATTCCAGAAATGCTTCTAAGTCCTCCACAGTGGAAAGCCCCTTTTGCCGGAGATAGGACAGGGCTTCGCTGACTGCCTTTAAGTCCTGTGAAGTCCCCCGGTTCTGTCCAGCCCTTGTCCAGTCCTTCCGTTCTTCCTTTCGTATCGCCATATACTTCATCAGCAGATTGGGAAGAAGTGTTGCTTCCTCCGCCGCCTTTTGTGCACGCAGCTCTTTCCGTTTTTCGCCCAGCTCGGTAATCCAGCCTTTGAGGTTTTGGATAAGCTGCCGGATGGACTTCATCAGATTGTTGGCAGCTCTGATTTCCCGGTTCAGGTTTCCGATATTCGTCTGGATACCCCGCTTTTCCATCTGCCGGACAGCAGCTCCCTCATGGACAGTAGGGACTATATCAAGCCCCTGTCTGGCATAGGAACGCAAGTCCACACGCTCCGGGCGGTCATTGGCTTCCAGATAGCGGTTCTGGATGACCTCCCATTCATGCCGCCAGATTTCACAATACTTCTGGTCGTTCCAGTCCACCGTATCCTCCTTGTGGCTTTTCCACCTGCCGGACGGGAGCCGGATTCGTTCCCCGTTACCGTCAAGGTCGTAGACTTTCCGGCTCTTGGGAAGCCACCTGCCGGATTCGTCCAACGCCCGCATGGTAAGCAGGATATGGGCGTGTGGGTTGCCCGTCCCCTTGTCGTGAATGGCAAAATCAGCAATCATGCCTTTGGAGACGAACTGCTCCCGGCAATAGTCCCGTATTAGCCCGGCATACTGTTCCGGTGGAAGCTCCCTCGGAATGGCTATGATGAGCCGCCTTGCAAGCTGGGAGTTCCATTGTTTTTCCACGGCCTCGGCAGCATTCCATAGGGTGTTCCGGTCGGTGTACTCCGGCGGTGCATGGGGCGGCAGCATGATTTCTGTGTGGACAATCTCGCTCTTGTGGGAGTAGTATTTCTGTTTCTGGTCGTACTCTGAAAAGAGCCGCTCCCCGCTCTGATAGGCGGCTGACGCAACGGCGGACTGACGGTTGCTACGTTGGACGATTTTGATATCAAAGTGTGGGCATGGCAAGAGTGTCCTCCTTTCTCCCGGTTTCGGGCATGAAAAAAGCAGGGAACCTAAATTAGATTTCCTGCTCGGCGGTGCCGCCGGTGGGCGGCCAATATTCAGTTATAAATGGCTCCCAGATGATACACTGGGGAGCGCTCCAACAGGTACGGGGAAAATATCGCTTATGCGGATTTCATACCCGGAAAGCCTGATGGAATGGGGGCTGTTTCGCCCCTAAACGTAACAGGGAAGTGCTACGCGCTTCGGGTCATGTTGGGGCTGTTGACAAAGTGGTTTTCTAAAAAATCTGTCTTGAAAAAAGTTCAGGAAAAAGTCATTTCTGCCATAAAAACGGCAAAGACCGGGTAGGAAAATCAAACCCTTTTTTCAAAATAGGCTTTTGTCAACGGCTCCATGTTGGCCCGAAGGTGGGTCGGCTCGACAAACTGGCATTTTTATACGGTTTCATCTATTCAAACTATACTTTTCATTCAACTCAAGAATGTAATGACCTAAAATAGTTTTATGAATTATGTCAACAATAATTACAGCATAAGAATTTTTCTGGTTGGTAAAGAGCAAAATATGTTGATATGTGTGTTCATTATTTTCATAAACTGCCTCCACATATTTTTTTGAGAACCCATACTTTGAAATCAAGTTATCTTTCAATAACTGCTTTGCATAGTTCCAAATATTTACCACAGCTTCTGCGCTTTCTGTTACATCATACATTTTAGTTCCCATTGTACACATATATTGAGCTTCGTTTAATTGCTTAACCTCCATTTTTACTCCTGCTTCCTGCAAATTTAGAATATGTCGTTGCCCTCATTATACAATACTCGCCCATATTTGAGAAGTAAAATATCCCGACAAGTCCACAAAAGGGTAGCTGGCGGTAGCCAGCGCAGGGGGAAGTGTAGCGTCCCCTGTGATGATTGACGGCAGCCAGAATGCTGCAGGGAATCATCTGCTCTGCGCCGACCAAAGCGGCAACGGAGACGCCCCCGGCAGGGCGCAACGCACCGCCTTTAGGTGGTGTATAATTGCGCCCTTAGTAAACTAAGGGGTTTCCGGCTTCTTCCGTTCCAGCAGTTTTTTCAATAGTTCCTGCGTGTCCTGCCTGTGAAAAATGAGTTTCAACAACAGCATGACATCATCATCTGTCAGGCGTTCCGGCTCTTGCAGAAAACTTTCCAGCATACCGCCACGGGTACAGAGCCGGTGCGTCCGTTCCTTTCGGGTAAGCTGCTTTAACTGGTGCTGCAATGCCTTTTCATCATTGATGGCTTTCCGCAGTTTCTTTTCGCTTTTCTCCAGCTTCTGGTTTAGCTTTTCCAGCTTTGAGGTATCAGGCAAGGGCAGCGTCCTCCTTTCCCGGCATCAGCACATAAATCCTGTTTGGTTCTCCAACTCCCTGACGCACCCGCATGATAAGTCCGGCGATTTCCAGTTCATTCAAAGAACGCTTGACCGTCATGGGGCTGCGGGACAAGACTGCGGCAATGGCTGTAACAGGGAAGCAGACAAACAGGATTCCGTTCTCGTCCTCCTGCCCTTTGGATAGCATAGCGTCCAGCATCCGGCAATACATGACCTTTGCGGTGCTGCTGACTGGAAATCCTGTCAACGCTCTGGGGAATGGCATACAGGGCGGCAATGGTGTGTCTATCGTCATAAATTCAAAATTCATTCGGTGTGTTCCTCCTTTTTCTTTGCTCGTTTGGATAAATAACGGGGGCAGTCAATCACAACCGCCCGGAAGCTCTGCTTGCACCCATGCTGGCATTTCCGGCATAATTCGTTGTAAGTGACACGCCCCCGGTCATTGAGGTAAAAGGAAAGCTCATGCTTCCTCTTTTTGCTCATTCTCGGCATATTGCGCTTCCTCCCGTTTTCGTGTATAGTTTCGGGGCGATTTTCGGCAAAATTACAGCCATAGAGCCGCCTAAAATCTCCCGAAGCATCAGCGATAGGGTAGACTATCCCCCTATCAGATTGTCGTGTTTCGGTATCATTTCGGTGTCAGTTCGCCAGTTCTCCCCGGTGTCGTTCCTCCCCTGAATCTCACAGCGGCGTATCGCTCCCTTTGGTATGCTCGTTTTGGTAAGGGTTCCTCCATATCCCTGCCAAAAGTCATGGCACTACATCGCCGGGGAAGCATATCCCACACAGGCTGGTCATTCGATTGGAATAATCCATCGATGAACTACCTGTATCATAGAACATTTTTGTGCCCTGTGCCGTATGTCCACAAAGTAGGAATTAAGGGCAAAAATCAAAAATTTCCACGATTGCGGAATTGATATGGTATAATCAATTCAACGGTTATATATGTTGTCAAAAAGGGGGAACTGCTTCAATGAACGGAGCTACTACAATACAGGAACGGCTAAAAGATTTACGATTAAACAAAGGATTAAAACTGGAAGAACTGGCTGAGCAAACGGGTATTTCAAAATCGGCTCTTGGCAGTTATGAAAAAGACGACTATAAGGAAATCAATCATGGCAACCTTATCCTGCTGGCAGATTTTTATGGGGTGTCCCTCGATTATCTCTTTTGCCGGACAGAGAACCGGGCGGAGATCAACACGCCATTAAGGGAGCTGCATTTGAGCGATGAAATGGTGGCACTTCTGAAAAACGGTCGGATTAACAACCGTCTGCTCTGCGAACTTGCCACCCATAAGGACTTTATCAAGTTTCTTGCGGACATTGAGATTTATGTGGATGGGATTGCCACCATGCAGATTCAGAACCTCAACGCCCTTGTCGATACCGTCCGGCATGAAATCATTGAACGGTATCGCCCCGGCGAAGATGACCCCCATTTGAAAGTGCTGCAAGCCGCACATATCAGCGATGATGAATATTTCAGTCACATGGTACGGGATGATCTCAACCTTATTATCCGGGATATTCGGGAAAACCACAAAAAGGACAGTGAGAGTGCGCCCCAGACCACCGTTGCCGATGAACTGAAAGAAAATCTGGAAGCGGTCGAAAATTTCAAGGGCAGCCGGGATGAAAAGCTGGTTGTTCTTTACTGCAAGCAGCTCGGCATCAACTATAAAAATCTGTCAGACGAAGAATTTCGCTGGCTCATTCGGATTCTCAAAAAATCAAAGAAAATGGGAACGCCTATCAGCCAGAGGAAAAAACGATAAAGAAAAACCGCTGTTGCATGGTTTCTTAGTTTCCATGTAACAACGGTTTGTGCTGTGGATATTCAGTTAAAATTCAAAATGGCAAACTTGAAATTATTTAATTCTTTGTGTGCCTAATTGTAATTGTTCAACTTCTATTTTTGCTTTATTGTTATCTTCCTTTTGATGATTTTCTATTTCCGAACTCCGAATAGTCAAAATGATTTCGTCCCCAACCTGTAAATCATCAAGAGTTATATCTACAACATCGTGTGTATCATAATTACAATAAATCATAGGAATTTGAGAACAATCAATAAGACAATTTTCTCCTAAGACACCTTCTTCTCCGCTATCTTTTGTGGTTATGATTTTATTTTTAAATATTTCTCTAACTGAGATTTAATACTTTCCTCTGTTCCTTCCTCTTCAATTTCATCAGCATCATTCGGAAACCTATCGTCTAAATACATTACCATCATGCCATTTAACCACCGATTGTTATAATCTACATCTAAAGCTTTAAATATAAGTTCAAAATCATCAGAAATACACGCAGCCAGATCCTCCACACCAGAAAAGCTCATCACTTTCATATATACTTCTTCACAAATAGATTCTATCAAATCTTTATTTTCAATTTTGTTTTCTAATAAGCTTATCTCCGCATGAATCTCCAACCATTTTCTATCAAATATTTTTTCGTCCCTCACCTCTAAGTATTCATAAAAATCCTCCTCACTATAAAAATCAAGTTCTAAATCTATCAAATTATTCTTGAGGCAAGTATAAAATTGCTCCATCAAAAATCTCTTAGTATTTTTCATATTGTTTCTCCTATATTCACCCTTATAAAATTTTCTTTGTTATTTTTCACTACCATATAAAGTAAACAATTATTCTACCATACCATTATGAATAAATCATCTCATGCAAAACAATTTCTTCTGCCCGGTTGTGAATGTTATTGCAACGCTGCACCCATTCCATTTGTTGGGTTCGCTTCAATTCCTCTGTCACACCCTCGGCGGCTTTCATCTGCTCCATGATGGTATCTAACCGATTCTGTGCCTGTTCGTTCAGGTCAGCAAGGTATGTCCAAAATTCCCCGGTCAAGGTCAATGTGTTCAATCTGACTGGGTGGACTTCTCTTAAATATTCCCGGTGCATCCATCCATACTTTCCAATAGGGCGGTGTTCCTCCGGCAGTTTCAAGTCCGGGATGTAGTAATCTCCAACAAGGATATAATCAATTCCGTTTTCTGTTATTCTTGGTTTTAATTCGCTCATGTTCCTTACCTCCTGTGGAAGCAGGCTCGTCTGGTACTAACTCAATTACATCGGTAATCTCACAATTCAGCGTTTCGCAGATACGGGCTAATGTATCCATGCTGATGTGCTTTCCCTCTTTGCTCATGTTGGCAATCATATTCGTTGTCATACCAGCAGCAAGCCTTAAATCTTCTTTTCTCATATCACGCTCTAACAGTGTATGCCAGAGTGGTTTATAGCTGATGTGCATATTGCTTTCCCGCCTTCCTATCCATACCACCGGGGCGGCTGCCCCGGCAGGAACTTTTCTCTTATTATAGCACCAATCTTGTGAAATCACAATTTATTCTTGTGGACTGCCGCTGATACCGTCTGGATTGTGCTTTTCCTTTCTTTTTGTTCCCTTTAATTAGCCATCAACTGCTTAATACCTTGAGATTTTGCACCTGGATTGTCATTGCCATATCCTTCCATCAGGTTGATAACACCCCATGCTCCAAGTCCTGCACCTACTGCCATTACCAAAATCTTTAATACATTAACTGCCTGTGTAAAAAATTCCATAATTTATTCCTCCTCGCTTTCTTCTTTCTTTTCAATCTTGTTATATGACTTAACTACAAAGTTTTTGTAAGTCTTTCCCTCTTTTTCACGCTTCTTAAAGTAACCAAAGATATGAATCAAATCGCCTTTTTCAAAGTCCTTTGCTTTCTCCGATTTTTCTCCATAGGCTGCACAATTGATGTACTCCTTGCCTTTACCGTACTTCTTTACAAGCGTAAAGTTTACAACTTCTACTTCTTCACCCTCTTTTTCAAAACTTGAGAAAGTAGGTTCTGCCACTAAGTTGGCGTTGATGTTAATCATTTCTTGCTTCATTAAAAATTTCTCCTTTTCATTTCAATAAAAAAACGACTGGAGTTTTTCTTTTCCAATCGCTGATACTCTTACTATTTAGTTTTCGTTTAAGTGGGATTTCTGATCCTTATCATCTTGCCTCCTGATTTTGAATAAAAAAACAGCAAATCTTTTTAAGACTTACTGCATTCTTGTAATAACCGTCTCTCTATTTAATTTTGCTTTTCCTTTTCGCTTCATATAGCTTTCTATGTCAAACAAATTTTTCTTATTATAATCCTCCAGTAGCTTATAGTTCTTATGCTTTGTAATATCGAATTTATCTGATAGAAAAGGTCTGACACCACGAAGCTGAAAAATACATTTACCGCCATCCATGACTGTAATTTCATCTTGGCTCATAAGCTCTTTGCCACAATGTCAAGTGATGAATTCAAAAAAGACAAGCACTATCCAAAGAAAAACTTCTTTTATGGTATCTGCCTATTTTGTTTTCGATAGTTTTAGCTGTGATACATTTAATTTAGGGTGCAAAAAAGCAGGAGACCTTTTCGGATCTCCTGCTTAGTAGAGCTGTGAATATTTAATTGTGGTTGGGTTGCCAGTTATACAAACTGGGGTTGTGTAAATATCAAATACTTGTTATTTTTAGTGCACAATTAAGTTCTTCTGCTTTTAGCAAGGCATGATTGAAAATTGTAATAAAATCCTCACCGTCACTTGTAACAAAATAATTTGATAAATCGGTTATATCATCGCTGATATTTGTTCCCCACGGTGGCTGGGCAGATAGATTTTTTATATTCCATATTACTTTATTTGGAGAATATTTTGCTAATCCTTGCTTCATCTGTTCCAATTCATTGATAGCTTCAGGAATACGGGAACTATTTAATTCACCTAAATACAATTCGTTCATAATGACTGGAAATTTAGTTCCCCATTTTTTATTTTCCAAATTATAAGCAACCGTTGAAAAAAATGAAAATAAAAAATCTTCACTTCCTATTTGAAACCAATAATACTTCACTTTAAACCCAACCATAACACTTTCTCCCAATACATCTGTGACATTTCAATTACACAACTTCTAATTTTTGTTTTTTACTTAACTTTAGTGTAGCTCTCCATACTAAAAGTTTCTAAATCAAACACTACCGCAGCAACACTGTCCTCATTTTCTTCAATAAGCCATAAGCGAGTCCATAAGGTTTGGTCGTTCATATTGGTAGCAGTTTTATCCTCACCATCGGTAATGATTTTTTCGGGATCTAATTTTGTTACAAAAATGTTTTCAGGTTTAAGACCTGGCAGGCTGCTCTTAAGTTCCTCCTCTGTTAGTCCTGCTATATCCATTGCTTCAGCACCTTTATAATACTCAACATCTCCGTACCAGTAGTTATCGTTAACATTCTCGATGGATTTTAACCACATAAACTTATCGTCAACGAATTTATAACCAGCACCAGAGCCGGTATCTATTTCCCATGTTCCTTGTATCAGTGCATTATCATCGTTATTATCTTTGCTGTCAGTAGTACCGGCGCAAGCGGTAAGCCCCAATAGTGTAAAACAGATAATCAGAATAGCTGCTGCAATTCTAAAAAAACCATTTTTGCGGTATTTAATCATATTCATATCATAGTTCATAGGTAACCCCCAAGTTAAATTCTCTTTATTTTTGTAAGCCTTTCTCCATTGAAAAATGAAGAAAATATTTTATTCCCGTTCCCGTCTACTCCGTTTTTTCTTTCGGGAATCTGGCGGCGGAGAGAAGGTCTGAATGTAATCCTGCCGGATCAGCGTCACATCCTGAGAAAGAAAAGCAGCGACACGGTCCTGTTCGGAAGTTTGCTCTGGGAAAAAAGACGCAAATTTCTGTGCCAGCTGTTCTTCTTTTTCATACAGTTTAAGTGTGCCTTCGTATCCAATCAATTCTTTCAGCACAGCAGTAAACTCCTTGTACCGGTCCCCTCGAATATCCAGATCGACTGTCGCTTTGGCAGTCATGCCGTTCAGGTAAAGTACCTTCAAGGAAGTATGGTTTCTGAACCGATTCATTGTGAACCATAAAGCCAGCTTTTTTGAGAGCAGCTTACCGCCAATCAGCATCCAGTTCTGGCTTTGGTATATTTCCAGATACTTTTTCATGCCCTCATCTTCAAACTCTATTGGTTCAAAATGTTCTCCATCCAGCAGTAGCTCCAGCTGATTTTTGCTGAGAATCTGATTCAGTACCGGTATGTTCCGGTAAGGCGCGCAGATATAGCGTCTCATTTTCTGAAACAGCGCCACAACCAGAACTGCTGTACCAAGTAAAAACAAGAAAAGCTCTCCGTCCATTTCGATTTTTCCAGTTGCCGTTACCCAGATGCCACGCAGAACCAGCACGACGCCAAAGCCCCACAGCCCGAAAATCAGCAGCTTTTTCAGCGGATGAAAATGAATCCATTCAATGATCTGTACCTGTTGTTTGCCGCTCATAGGTTCATCACGCAAAAGTCGGCGGGCGATCCACTGATTCAACAGTTGTGGAGTCCATGCAACTCCAAATAGAAAAACTGCAATACCGGCATAAAGGGCAATCCCGATCCAACCAATATCCAGATAAGACTCCAAAAGCAGTAAAAGGATAATTGGCAAAATCATAGTAAGAAAAAACGGTAAAAATGATTTTTTGCGTCCCTTCTGGAGATTGAGGTCATTGAGCGCAGAAGTAATACACAGGGCAAAAATCATCACAGCCGATATCCCGCCAGACACCCAGTTTTTAAGGTCGCCAAAACGCATCACATGCTCGACTCTGTGCATATTCGGAAATTTCCCGGTAATACCTGCATAGAGGCAAAATCCCAAATAAGCCAAAGTCAAAAGTGCCCCTGCCAGCTTCAAAATTGTTTTTCCTGAAAGTTTTCGTTTCTCCATCTTCGTCGTTTTCCTATAAAATCACGGTTCCTGTGTCAATTTATCCTTCTGTATCCCAAACAAAGCTATCTACCATGTCCCTGGCGGCCTGTTCCGTGGTTTCTGATCCGCTGAAATTTGTAAGCTGGATCAGGCAGAACCCGTAATCCCTTACAATATAGTATTGCGTGGTGACAATATCGCCCTCGTCGATGGTAAAGATATAAAGCAGATCTCCCTGCTCGGTATAGGTTCCATCCCCGTTCAGTTGAGCTTCAATACCATCCAGCTGCATCAAAATCTGTTGGACGATCGCATCCCGGAACTGCTCATGCTCCTCCAGACTATATTTGTTCTTTCCTACATGGATGGATATGTTGTCCGGCTTTTCATCATTTTCGTGACCTTCCTCTATGTAGAAAATCTGCGAATCAGTAGAATGCTTCTCAGATTTCTCCCATCCCTCCGGGACGGTATAACTTCCGGGAATCGCATGATCTTCAGATGATATTTCGGTTTCGGAAGAAGAGGGTTTCTGCCGATCCGCCACAGATTCATCAGAGGGAGATTGTGGCGATGAAGCCCCATTTTTGCCGCATCCAGCAAGGAGCAACACCATAGTTAATAACACAATTAAGATTTTTTTCATACTCTGATTCCTCTCACTTTATAATAC
This sequence comes from Eubacterium callanderi, assembly GCF_900142645.1. Taxonomy (GTDB): domain Bacteria; phylum Bacillota; class Clostridia; order Eubacteriales; family Eubacteriaceae; genus Eubacterium; species Eubacterium callanderi. The sequence goes on along the minus strand of NZ_FRBP01000007.1, from coordinate 272,439 downwards.
TGGTTATCCGAGTTTGGAAACAATCTGGCAGAACATCTCAACATTTTCTTTCTGCCCCTGAATATCAGAGCCAATCGCATTGTTCATCAAAGAAATTTTCATTTTTTCTTTTCCAAAATGCAGCATTACGACTTTTCTTCCGGGCAGCAGCCCACCCTTGACTTCTGCCTTTGTTATGCTGCTTAAGGGCAGAGAAAGCCGGTTTTCAATTTTTGAGACATTGACGGAATTTACAATGACCATATTCAGGTGTTTCTCGGTAACTCCCAGATAGCAGTAAGCATTGCTCAGTGCGCCTAATGCAGCGGCAGCACCCCCCGTCAGTGTAGAAAGTCCTCCAATCAGTGCATAGGTATCAGCTCCGGCCATGATGACCGCCCATAACTTGCACTGATAGGCTTCGTTTTCCTTCAAAATGGCTTCCAGCATTTCATTTTTATCTTTTTCATTCATTGTAAGCATAATTGTTCCTCCTAATTATTGTTTTAAGTTGAGAACGCCGGATGCAATCCTTTGATAGATGCACCCGGCGTTCAAAAGCATTAGTCTGCTTTCAAATTTTTGTCCAGGATCACCAGTTCGCCGTTGCGTTCAATGATACCAGGCTGAACCACGACGATTTTCAGACCTTCCTGCAATTCCAGATACTGTGAAGCATAACCCCAAACCTTGACCTGATCGCCTTCCTCAAGCTCAATGGCAGTGCTTACAGTACCATCTTCATTCAAAATCTGGTTAGCAATACAGTAGAGCTGGCCGGTTGTATCCTCTGCGATGTAGAGAGACACATCCGAAGCGAGCGGCGTTCCGGCAATAGATTTATATTCACCGACTTCTTCGCCCCAAATAGTACCTTCACTGTAAAATCCAACGACCATATTTTCTTCATATCCCTCGATGATCGCATTGAAATCCTGAGCATACGGCTCCATCTCGGCTTTTGTAGTATCCTTGTAAGCGGCAATCTTTTCATTAGATGCCTGTTCTTTTACCTCTTGCGGCTGATAATCCTTGTATTCAAAAACATTGTCCGAAGCAAGCGTGATTGCTGTGTAGTCATCATCCAGAATGACTTTATAAACAGCAATTTCATCATCATCAACAGTACGATTGATGTCGATATTTCCTGCGGAATTCAGTTTATATCCGTCTACACCTTCCAGCGCCTTTTGTAAAGCTGCGTTGGACATCGCACAGTTGATCCCATTGAGCGTTACAAAGAAATCAGGATTTGGTTGATCCTTATCGGCAGAGTATTCCAGTTCTACCACCGTTCCGCCCTCAGCAGGCTTGCATGGCTCTGTCCCGGCATTTACGATTGCAACATCTATTTCCTGATCGTCTTTGGAAAGTTCCCCATAAATACGCTCGCCGGGTTGCAGAGAAACCTCTGCTGCATCATATTCTTCCGTTTCCAAACTCCATCCGGCTTGTATCAGCTGGGAAGTTTCCAAAGGAAGCGTATAGTAAGTACCATCCAGTACGAACTCAGGTGTCCCGTCATTTTTCAGCTGAGACAGAATGGCCTCATCCGTACAGCCTTTATCGCTGCCCGCAGCTGCCGGAGCTGATGTCTGAGGTTTTGAGCCGCATCCGGCCAGCATACTGCATACCAGCACACATCCTGTCAGTAAAGCAATCCATTGTTTTTTCATAAGCGTAAATCCTTTTTGCGATTCTATCAAATTTGTTTTATGTATGAACAACTCATATCCTATATAAAGGTCGATTATGCCCCTATCAGCGTCATGACCACATAGAGTACGATAAGCAGGAGCGCAAGACACATTGCACAGAAAACGGCAATCGTCGTTTTGACCCTGTGCCGCTCCTTTAATGTCAGAACCATCATTGCAAGTACATCAAAGGAAAAGAAGAACTGGCAGATTCCAGCTAAAACCGCCAACCATTTCGGATGTATGCCGTCTTTGCATGACTTTATCAGATAAGCGATAGCATAGGGAGCTGCCCCTAATAGAATCCCGTATCCCAAAATCAAAAAAACAATGGTTACCAGTCCGAACAACGCCATCAGCGGCAATGGGAAGAATGCCATCAGCGTTACATATACAGTGATGCTCCCTCCGATCAGGTAGAACGGGATTAGTCCATACTTGATAATCAAAGTGCAGTTCAGCAATGTTTTTCTCGACCACTTTCTTCCTACGGTCAGCACAACAATCAAATTGACGATCCCCATAATAAAGGGCAGAAGGATCGATACTATCTGCAATGTGATTGCATTGCCAAAATGAACTGCCAAAAGAAAGAATGTATAAGACACAATTACATAGAGTACCGGGAGGATATAAGTCATTTAGCAGCCTCCTTTCTGCGCCGGATCAACCAGAGAATCAGCCAGATCAAGCAGACTGGGAACGAGAACAAGCCCAAAATAAAAACTCCGGCTCCAAACGATCCAAGGATTGAGTCCCCGGTGGCGATATTGCTGATGATTCCGAACAGTGCCAGACCAACGCTGAAAGAGAGCCAGCAAAAGAAAGCATATTTACTCTCTTTGGCGCTTGCGGGTATTCTTGATTCTCCCTTTTTATTTCCAAGCTGGGTTTTTAGCTGTTCGCTTAGAAGTCGTTCCTGCTTCTCTAATTCAGTGTCTCCGATCGCCCTTGCGTAATCTTCACGAAGTAGGTGATACCCCAGTTTATCCTGCGTATTTTTTGCTCGATGCAAAAACTGCTCCAAAGTTTCTTCCGCTTCTGTCCAGCGCTGTTGTTCCAGCAGAGCGGAGAACCAGTTCGCTGTAATGATGTTTTTGGAATGCTTGCTGAGTGCCCAAGGACGCCAGCGATCCAATCCCTGTTTCAAATTCTCAAGATTATGGTCGCTTTGATACGCCACCACATAGGGGTTAAGTTTCTTTGCCAGCCAGTGTTCATATTTGCAATATGCGAAAAAGCATAGAGCAAGCAGCGCAAGAAACACTACAACAGCAATCCACATAGTCTCGTAAGAAAAAAAGTGATCATATATCAGGCACGCAGCTCCGGAGAGAGCCGCAATGCTGAAAATTGGCCATGGATTTCTCATAATAGCAATATCTCCAATCATCTGTTTGAATAAAGATTCCGATATGGTCAAATTGTCATATCTATATGCAAACATTATAGCATTTGCATCATCTTTCGTCATCATTTTTCTGCTGTACGGCTAGGAATTTAATTGTAAATAAATTATGAATATATCTATTGCAATTTTACAAAAAGAAAAGCCTCATCCCTCGCTGATTGAGAGATGAGGCGAAATGATTATGCTGTAATCTCCGGGATTTCTCCGACAAAGTTATAAACGATTCTGACTTCCTGCACCTTCTGTCCGTCAATCTTCTTGACTTCGCCCACCAAAATTTTGCTGATGAGCCGGTTCAGCACCGCTTCATCCAGTTCTTCAATGGCTGCATAGCGCCGGATTTCTTTGATGAAGGTGCGGACTTCATTTTCCTGTTCGTCAGAGTGGCGCATCATCAACAGTAGGTCTTGCAGGCGCTTCTGGTTGGCTTCCTGCTCTTGTTCCAGTGTTGCTGTCAGCTTCATAAAACGCTGCTCAGTCAGGATTCCTTTTGCCTTATCGGTATATAGGCTCAGGAACATCTCATCAATTTCACGATTCCTGCTTTCCAGTCGTTGACATTCCTTCTGTGTCTGGGAGACATCCAGAAGATACCGGCGCTCCATCCGGCTGCTCAGCCGCTGATAAAAAGCATCGGCATCTTTGAGCGCAGTCTTTGCCAGTTCCTGAATATCTTTCAGCACAAGGTTGTACAAATCTCTGGCTTCGATCTTGTGGCTGGTACAGGCGTTCTTGCCCAGCCTGTTGTAGGTCTGGCAGATATAATACGCCTTATCAATCGGTTCTCGCTGTTCGCCGGTAAAACGATTCTTTCCGGTTCTGCCAACCTTTTCATACCGCACCTGCATGGACTTTCCGCAAGTCGCACAATAAATGATACCGTGGAACAGGTTATAAAAGGGGCAGGAGTTGCCCTTCATAATGGTTGGTCTGCGGTCAATGATTTCCTGTACCTGCTCCCATTCTTCCGGGGAGATGATTGCTTCATGGCAATCCTCGATAATTTCCCAGTCCTCACGAGGGATAATGTCATAGGTGTTGGAGCGAATCCCTTTCTGATGTGTCCGGCAGACCAGATGTGCGCCCTTATAAAAGGGATTCCGCAGAATATGGCTGATTCTTGCACTTCCCCATGAATAGTAATTTACATCACATTCTGTGTTGCTTTTTACTCTGGTGATCGGGACTTTATCATCCATGAGCTGCTTTGCAATCCGCATGCATCCCCAGCCATCCAGCGCCATATCATAGATTTTTCGGATTACCGGTGCTGTCTCAGGGTCACGGATCAAATGTCCCTTATCCTCCGGGTCACGCATCAAACCGAGGGGCGGCTGCCCACCACAAAACTTCCCCTGCCGGGAACGGGTCATACGCCCTGCCAGCACCTTTTTGGAAATATCCCGGCTGTACATATCGTTCAGGATATTCTTAAACGGCGTAATGTCCATTTCCTGACGGGTCAGGCTGTCCACTCCGTCTGTAATGGCAATATAGCGTACATTGTGTTTTGGGAAAAAGATTTCGATATAGCTGCCAGCTTCGATATAATTCCTGCCCAGCCTGGACAGGTCTTTGGTGATAACGCAGCCTATCTTTCCCGCCTGAATATCGGCAATCATGCGCTGGAAAGAGGGGCGGTTGAAGTTGCGGCCTGTATAACCGTCATCTACATAATACTCATACTGGAACATCCCATTTTTTTCGGCAAAGTCCCGGAGCATAAGTTTCTGGTTGCTGATGCTCATGCTTTCATTATCGCCGCCATCCTCCAGAGAGATACGGCAATAAAGGGCTGTGATTTTCTGATTAACTTGTTTTTTCCTGCTCATAGTGTTCTCCTTCTATGAACAGGGACACGATATCATTATAATACCATGTCCCTGTCCATGATTCAACTGCTTTACGCCGCTTTCTGTGCCATTTCCCGATGCTCCAGCCATTCCTCAAAGTGTTCGCAGGTCTGACGCTCGATCAGCTGCTCAAAGGCTTCTCGCATGGTTTTGTCCCCAGAAAACTCACGAACCACTACAAACTGGACTTTTTTATTCTGCTTCTTGTTTTTCTCCATAGGCTACCTCCATAGAATAGGGGGATTAGACGGTGGTTGCGGCAACGAAGTCCGGCAACGGACATCAAAAAACCTGTAAACTATCGTCTGACCCTGATTTCTTAACTTTTCAAATTTTCTTATAAAATCTCGTTGCTTTCGTTGCCGAAAACATAGATAGATCATAAAAAGCCTTTACTTGCGGGCTTTTTCTATATCAAACCCATAAATTTATCAGCAACGAACCCGGCAACCAACCGGCAGCCATCCCGGCAACAGACCGTCCTTGTCAGGCGATCCACTCCTGCGGAAGTTCCAGCTGACGACATTCTTCTTCACTCAGTTCTACAAATCCACCTTCGTTGCTGGGTAGTTCGTTGCCGGAAGTGTCCCGTTCCCAGCCCTTTTGTCTGCCATATCCGGCAAACATCCGGGGATTGGAAAAAGGCTTCCAACCGGTCACGACCGTATTCATGATCTCATTGATATTGTGGAGCTGCCACCGCTTCGGCTCATCAAAGGTATGTCCCAGCGCCTCCTTGAACAGCTGTTTTGAGCAGACCATGTTTCCGGTGTAGTGTTCCAGAAATCCCTGTATCTGTCCGGCTTCGGTGTCCTCCGGCATGAAGTCTTTCTGCACCTCCACCAGTTGACGCTGGATGGACTTGCTGAATTTCATGGAATATTTGCCGCTGTGGTAAATGCTCATAGCTTCTGCCCATACCTGCAACAGATACGCTCTGGAAGCGTCCTCGTCCTCCAAAATGTGAACCTCTGCATTCTCCGGGTAAATCATGATTGGGAGAAAGCGCCGGTTCCCGGCTCGATCCAGCGGCAGAAAGTCCAGCGTATTCGAGGAACCACCGAACACACACTGCCGAAGCCGGTCTTTAGGCTGAGATTCATAAGGTGTCCGGTAGGTTTCCTTCTGTCGGCTAATAAAGGAACGGATTTCTTCAATGCTCTTTGCGCTGCTGGTGGCAAGCATCTCTGACATCTCAATGATCCAGTGACCTTGTAGCTTTTGGAATACCCGGTCGTCATCCAACTTCTTCAGGTCATCAGAGAACCATTCGTCCCGGATCGCCAGCAGTCGGAAGAAGGTGGACTTCCCGGCACCCTGACCGCCCACCAAACAAAGCATTTCCTCATATTTGGAACCGGGACGGAATACCCGGCGTATAGCACCCAGCAGGAAATGTTTCAGCATTTCTTCCACATAGTCACTTTCATCAGCACCAAGAAAATGGTGCAGACAGGATCGGATGCGTGGTGTACCGTCCCAGACAAGGCTGTTCAGCACATCCTGAATTGGATGGTAACAATTTTCGTTTGCTACGATAGAAAGGGCAGCCGTGATCTTTTTCTCACTGGTCAGCTCATAGTTTCTCTCAAAATAGAGGAGAAGATATTTCACATCCGTATCCGTCAGAGCGCTGGTATTCCTGCGCCAGCCCAAGTCCTGTACAATGTCTACCCGGTCTGTCAGGAGATTAAGCCGGATGGCATCCCGCAGGAGTGGATCGCAGCAGAACACAATCCGGCAGTTGTCGATGGTGTTGGCTGTTTTTCCCTTGTCGGTAACAGAAAGGCTCTGCCGCACCTCATCAACGCTCTGTTCCGTCGCTATGGCTTCGGCTGCGCTCATCACAGCCTGCTGGGTGGCTGGCGATAAACTCTGATATTCGCTGTTCAATTTTCCTCACCTCTTTTCCATACTCAGCAACTACAAAAGCTCGTTCTTCTATGCTGTCAGACAGAAGAAGATCCAACAGATATTCGATATATGGCTGCCTGTGCAGAGCCTCCACAAACAAAGGATTCCAGTCATCCTCCGGTTGTTTGGGCGCATATTCTTCTTTCCATCGTTCCAGCAAACGCAGGTAGTCGCACAGCACCCGAAAGCATTTCTGCTCTGCCTGCCGGTATCGCATTTCCACGCTGATTTTTCTTTTGATTACTCTCTTTTGTGGCGGATCGTGGCCTTTGCGGTCAAAGCTGATTGAGAAGTCCTCTGCCAGCTTTAAGGCAGCTTCTTTACTGCTTAGTCCAAAAAGACGGGAAGTGAAATCAATCACATCTCCATCTGCCTGACAGGCAAAACAATGGAACCGTCTGTCCACCTTCATGCTGGGATGCCTGTCATCGTGAAACGGGCAACAAGCCATCCCGTTGCGTCCTACTGAAATTCCATAAACCAAAGCAGCCTGCCTTGTGGTAACAGACTGTTTTACTGCTTCAAATACATTCGTTTCTTCCACCTCCAAACAATGCAAAAGGCATCCGGTTTCCATAGAAAATCAGATGCCTCACAATTCCATATCCTGTTTTCTTGTTGGAGCAATCCGTCCTTCACGCTCCCAGCGCACCCGGTTCTCCCGATCAGCGTCCAGTTTGCCTTGTGCCAGCTTCTCCTTAATGGATTTTCTGGCTTTATTTTTGATCTGCTCTTTGCCAGCCTGTTTGACCTCCGGTTTTAACAGCACCGCCTGTACCTTTTTGAGAACTTTTTCAGCAGACTGCTGTAATTTTTCTCGCACCCTACTCAGCAGAGTGTTCGCTATCTTCACAACTTCTGGCGAATTTTTGGCATTGGGCGATACCACGCTCTTTCGATATTTCTCAATTACTTCCATATCTTCAAGCTGGGTTTGTTCCCGAACCTTGTCGGTCACAACCTCCACCGCCTTGTCATAGGCTGCACCGGAAACATCTTCCAGCAAGGTTTCTACATCCTCAATTTTTAGCGTCAGTTCCTCCAGCTTTTGCTCCTGTGTCGCCAGCTGCTCCTTCTGCTTCATCAGGATATAATCCTGCTTTTCCAAATAGTCACGCCCACCATAAGACGGCTCCTGTTCCAGATGCAGCCCATGCCGTTTGGCAACGTCAAATAAGATTATCCGACAGACTGCATCAAAAGTCTGTTTCCGGTTATTGTGCTTTCCTTTTGGCTGTTCCGGTTTAGGGAGAGGGATACCCAGTTCCTCCAACGCCTTTTCCTGCTGGGGGCACAGCTCTCCATACCGATTTTCACAGTCAAATACATGGCGCTCATGGATGTGCGGAGTTCCTTCATCCAGATGGAGCGCCCAGTCTAAAATGTGGATATGAGAACCGAAACGGTTTTCAAATTCCTCATAAAATTCACTGACAATGAGCGCTAAAGTCTCTGGCGGAACGGATTCTTCCATAGTGCCGATCTGGTAGATGCTTTCTTCTGGACAGGTCTTGTTATTTTTCAAAAGATCATCCACAGTGCGATTGCGCTCAATGTGCCGGGTTTTCTCGTTCCGGGCGTTCTGAGCATTGACATGGTCGGCATAATGCTCGTAGTAATACATCCGTTCAATTTCCTCAAAGCTGAAATCCGGCTGCTCTGAGTTTTCCCGAAAGTCGTGGGTGGTAAAGCCCCGGTAACAGTCCCAGTACACATTTTGTCTGGCACGCTCAGCGTCAATGTGTTCGCTATTTTCTACATCGAACCGACGGTCATTGTGCCGGGGATTGTAAGTGCCATGCTTCCCAGATCGTCCATTGTGTCTTGTTAATTTCAAATATTTTTCCTCCTTCCTGCAAAGATGTTCTGGGCTGGGGAGGGCGGCAAAGCCGCCAGACCTGCGAAGTTTTGCGTCAGGTAATACCCAGTACAAGTTGACGCAGGCATCAACTTTCCCTGGGCAAGGCGTTTCACCCTTGACCCGATGAGGCTGGCTGCCCTCAACCCGCCAATGGGCATTGCCCCTTGACCCCAGCAGTGCGCTGCCGCCCCTGCACCCCGGCACAAAGGGCTGGCTGCCCTCTGTACTCCCGCACCGGCGAAGCTGGCCTTCACCGCAGAAGCGGTTTTTGCCAGTTTCACCGGCTCCGTATCCGTACATTTACGCCCATAGGCGAGAAGTGGATACAGAATACGCCTGCGGAAATTGCCGATCAAAACAGCGGGTGCAGACCCGATATTTTTTCGTAAATCGCCCTCATTTTAAGCGATTTTTTCTTCTGTCTGTATGACCTGAAAGCCATGCTCTTTTGCGCACTCCCTTGCAGCTGCCAGCCGTTCTTCGCTGTACGGCGGCACCAGCCGGATCGAAAGTCGTGACTTGTCCATCACATAGGTCACGCTACCTTCCGGCGTACTGCGTTCCAAGCGGCACAGCAGAGGGTACTTCCGGCTGAAATCCTCCAGTCTGCGTTTCAAGCTGGCATTGAAGGTGTAGATACTGGCAATCGTCTCGCCCTCATTCCAGTTGATGATGGTTTCTTTTTCATATTTAGACAGCTTCCTCATACAGTTCCTCCTCATAATCGGTGTTTGCTTTCAGCGCACGCAGACTGCGTCTAATCCGGCGGTATTCGTCCATCTCCATACGCAGATGATGGTAAAAGGCTTCGTACCACCTTTCCTCTGTCTCTGTCTCAATTTTACGAGCAAGATGAAGCATCTGGCTTTTCGCCTCCGGGTCAACAGTCAATGCTGTCAGCCATTTCAGCCTTGTCACTGTGTTGTGATGGCTGGGGCAGGCGTAAGCGTAAAGAATTTTCTTTTCCTTCATATTCAGTTTCATAATGATCTACCTCCATTCATTTGATGCGGTATGTTCCGCATCGTTTATTTTTCTGTCTGCCGGTCTGTCTGCAAAATATTCCTGCCCGGATTCTCTCCCAGCGTATTGTCCTCTTTGGTGCGCTCTTATCGTGGCGTCACTTCCCCGGAGGTCGTCCCCCTTGCAGTCGGTCATTCATTTTTCAAGGTTCTATGTCTCCTGACAAGAACCAGTTTACCGAAAAAAGAGGGCTGCTCCCGTATGTCCAAGACGCAGGAAAAACACATGAAAACCGCATATTTCCACGCTCTCGGAAATGTGCTATAATGAAAAACAAAAACCGATGGCAAGGAGGTGCTTTGATGTACACAAAACTGTCAATCCCGGAACGGCTCAAAGACCTGCGAGTGGTGGATAAGCACCTGACGCTGGAACAGCTGGCAGAACAGACCGGCCTGTCTAAGTCGGCACTGGGGAAATATGAGAGCGATGACTACAAAGACATCAGCCCATTTGCGATTGCGACACTGGCAAAGTTTTACGGAGTGTCCACTGATTATCTGATGGGCGTGTCAGAAAATAAAAATCACCCAAACACGGAGCTTCAAGCTCTGCATCTGAGTGACGCTATGGTGGAACTTTTGAGCAGCGGAAAGATCAACAACCGCCTGCTTTGTGAACTGGCGACTCATCCAAATTTTTTGCGGCTGATGGTTGATATGGAAATCTTTATTGACCAGATCGCTGATATGCGGGTGAACCAGATGAATCTGATTCTGGAAGCTACCCGGCAGACCATTCTTAAAGAACACGCACCTGGAGAAAATGATCTGTATATGCGGACGCTGGAATTGGGTCAGGTACAGGAGAACGATTTTTACAGCCATATCCTTCATGATGATCTGGACAGCATTGTCCGGGATATACGGGAAGCCCATTTGAAAGACAAGACCACAGCCGACCCACAGCCAACACTGGATGAGGTCAAAGAGAATTTTGAACAGGCCATACAGATGGGAACCGACACAGAAGCTATGATCCATGAGTTCTGTGATAAAATGCAGATTCCTTTTGAAAAAATTTCATCCGAGGACTTTTCGGCTTTTCTGCGGATACTGAGCCTGTCCAAACTGCTTAAAAACCCAAACAATATGCGGGGAAAAGCCAAGTCACAGCCGTATTATATGCCAAAAAAGAAAAAGCGCAGGTAGCAAAAAGGCCATCCACTATAAAAGTGAATGGCCTCAGTTTTTCCACCTTCTCAGACGAAAATCATCTCAGACCGAATGACTTCCTCTGCCCGGTGGCGTATGCTGTTCATGTGACCGACCCATGCAAGCTGGTCTTTTGCTTTCAATTCCTCCGTGACTCCCTCTGTTTCTTTTATCTGGGCAATGATACAATCCAGACGGTTCTGTGCCTGCTCATCCAGATCGGCAAGATATGTCCACAGCTTTCCAGACAGAAGCAATTCATTGTACCGGTCGGGACAATACTCTTGCAGATATTCCCTGTGCTTCCGTCCCCACCGTCCGATTGGGCGGCTTTCCTCCGGCAGCTGTAAGTCTGGAATATAGTAGTCTCCGACCAGAACATAGTCCAGACCGTTACTGTCATCATGGATATGCTTTTTCAATTTCTCCATAGCGACCTCCTGTTTTCGTTTTATCCGAATCCAGTTGATCGTGTCCCTGTTCATCTGTTATTCAAGGCAACTGAACTCGTCACCATGAATTATGGCATATCCTTACCTGTCTTTTGATAATTAAGTCCAAAACTCTTTTGATTACTTCTTGTTTCAGATGTGTTGTAAAGGTCAATGGTTTCTTTACCAAGCGTTTCAGAAAGCTCTTTAAGTGTTGTTTTCTCCTTTCCACCAAGAAATAAGGTGCTATCACAGTTGCCCACGATTGTGTCAGCATTATCTTTGTAAATTGCCTTTATCTGAGATTGTGCTTGAAGAATTATACTTGCTGATATTTCTCTGGAACGGATTGTCGCTATTAGCTTTTCAAACTTTGGAATTAAGCCGATGTTTGCAAACTCATCAAGTAGGCATCTTACATGAACAGGTAATCTTCCTCCATACACATCATCTGCCTTATCACATAGCAAGTTAAATAGCTGAGAATACATAATAGATACCACAAAGTTAAAAGTATCATCTGTATCAGAGATAATGACAAAGAGTGCTGTCTTTCTATCTCCCAGTGTATCAAGCTCCAGTTCATCCTCACTCATCAAGTCCCTAAGCTCCTGTATATCAAATGGAGCAAGTCTTGCACCACAAGATATAAGAATAGATTTCGCTGTTTTCCCCGCAGCCAATTTGTACTTTTTATATTGCTTCACTGCAAAGTGTGTTGGCTCTTTCTTTTCTAATGCTTCAAAGAGTCTATCAATCGGATTCATGTAAGTTTCATCATCTTCTCTTACCTCTGAAGCGTCTATCATATCAAGTAGTGTTGCAAAGTTCTTTTCTTCTCTTGGAGCTTCGTACCAGATATATCCGATAAGTGCCGTATAGTAGAGTTTCTCAGCTTTCACCAAAAAATCTTCGCCTGCTTTTTCTCCCTCGCCCTTAGTGTTTGCGATGATTGTCTGAACAAGCTTTAGAATATCTTTCTCAGAACGGATATAGGCAAATGGATTGTATTTCATGGATTTTTTGAAATTGATGGTATTTAGGATTTTTATCTCATATCCATTATCCTCAAGCATCTTACCACACTCAATCACTATCGTTCCTTTAGGATCGGTTACACAATAGCTACTGTGCATTTGCATTAGGTTAGGCTTTACATAAAATCTCGTCTTACCGGAGCCTGATCCACCGATGACAAGTACATTCTTGTTACGAGCATATTTAGGATTTTTAGGTCTGCCGTTCATGGTTAATCGTTCTGTTTGTGTAAGCAAGATATTGTTCTGGAACTTTTCATCCATGTACGGCTCAATATCTTTCTTCGTTCCCCAGCGGGCTGAGCCATACTCTTTCCCCTGTCTAAACTTTTTAGCATTTTTGCCTTTGGTATAGACGATAAATTTAATTAAGGTTGCTACTAATATCCCTGAAAGTATATCCATTATATGAAGACTTGGAATAAAGCTCATAGTATTAAGCTCTAATATGCCCTGAAAGATTTTGTCGATAATATCGCCACCTATATAAACTCTTACATGATGTGAGAAGATATTACCTACATAGAAAAATGCAAGATATGGAATGTTCCGCTTAAAAAACTTTGCCTTATCCTGCACCTTAAATAACCCTTTTATGTCTTTTAGTATCTTATCTATCACAAGTATCATCACCTCCAATTAGGAGTAAAAGAAAGTGTCTGCCTTTAGGTGTTACAAAGGTTTGAATACCTACCGCATCATTATCATTTCTACACCATTCCTTAATCTCAAAATATCCCTTGTTATTCTTGGCGTAAGGAAGAAGCCTATTTTTCTTATCCCGATAGATAAGTTCTTTGTCTATAAGAAATTGAATGAATACTTTCTGCGGAAGATGAAGCTCCTTTGCCGTATTTCTAAAATTAGTAAGCAAGTTATTATCTACCAGTTCATCGAAATACTTGGCTTTCAGCTCTAAATCCTCAATCACTTTCTCCTTTTCAGCAATGAGGTTATTTGCAACAATCACCGCATTAGCGAGTATCTCTTCTTTTGACAAATTCTCTTGATTTTTGATATATCCGCCGTTTTTACGAATACTCGGAAGTACATCTTTGGTAACCCACCTCTTAAACTCTTTTGCCTGTGGTAGCTTGGAAGAGAGGATAAGAGAATAAAGACCGGACTCGTTGATGATGTACATATTTCTACCTTGACCTGACTGAACGAATCGTTCGGTCAGCTTGTCCTCATCTTCAATATGATCTCGTATAGCTTTTTGTGGATTGATATATCCTAATTTTTCAGCTACTTCTTTCCCAATAAAGAAAAACTCACCGCCTTTTTCAATTACAGTGAGTTTCCCAAATTCCGTATTTTCAAATGTTATTAACTTATTCATAGGCTCTGCTCCTTTTGTTTATTCTTGATTTTATCTTTTGAAATAGCATTTTTAGCCATCTCCTTAAACTTCTCTATGTTCTTATGAATGGACTCTTTCCTTTCCGTTTTCTTTTCTGATTCTGACAAAGCATGCTTAAAGGCTTTATCCATAACTTTCATATCTTTAGCTTGAAAGAATACTGAGTATTTCCCACTTTCCTTATCTTTCATCACCGAAAACTTAACACCATATCTGTTCAGCTCTTTTTTCAGTTCCTTAAGTTCCGCTTCTTCTACCGGAATTTCTTCAAGCTGTCCCTTTTTAACTATATCTTTAAGCTTTACTTCGTTTCCTTTGCTACTTACGAGTTTTTCAAGTCCGCCAAGTTTTTCTGCCTCTTTCATCAGTTTCTTTAGTAATGTAAAAAGAAGTTTTCCCGTTACCTTAGCAGCCTTGATTTCCATATTCAGTGTTTTTCTTGCAATTTCTTCATTGATCAAATTCTCACACCTCCATTCAGTAGTCTGTCTTTATTACGATTCAGTTTATCCTTTTGAATAACCTTTCTAAAATCTTCTCCTACAACCATCACAGGAATACACATCTCTATAATTCGTGAATAAATCCTTTGATATTCCACACTTTCCGTGCAATTTAGAATTGTGTCATAGGAAAGATTGGTAGTAAAAATAGTCGGTTTCTGTTTTAAGTACCTGTTGTTGACAATGTTATATACTTGCTCTTTAGCATAGCTTGTATCTCTTTCAATTCCTAAATCATCTAAGATAAGAACGGAAGTATTTACAAGGGATTCAATATATGCGTTTTTATCAAAGTCAAAACTGCTTTTTTGTAGCTCATTTATGATTTGAGCAAAGTTTCTTATCTTAACACTTATCTGATACTGTTCAGTTAGAGCATTGGCGATGGAACAAGCAAGGTATGTCTTACCACTTCCTACTGAGCCATAGAATAGTAGTCCGATATTTTCTTTTTTCATCTCCTCATAGTCTTTTACAAAGTTTTTAGCGATGATAAGACTTTGATTTTCTTTTGCCTGATAATTCTCAAAGGTATATGCCCACTGGATAATGGAATTAAAGCAGTTCCTTTTTAATCGTTCTATTTCCATCTGCTTTTCTCGTTCCTTTTCTTTGACTTCTCTATCTCTGTCGCACCTACAAGGCATTTTGAAAATCATCGGCTTATTTAACATTTGGATTGGCTTTCCATCTTTTCGTTCGTGGCAGACCTTACAATAGGCGTGTCCCTCCTTGATATACTCTTTTTCAGGATCGTAAGAATACTCTACATCCTCTATCATTATTTTTTCTAATTCTTTCATCATAGGTGTTCTCCTTTGTCATATTCTTCCCATGTCGGGATATTTGATGCTTTGGTGTCTTTACTTCTTCCCTGATCTTTATAGAACCAAGAAAGGATTGTTGCCTTATGGTCTTTATATGTCTTTCCGGTGCTTTTGATATATGCGGATAAGCGTTCGATGTAATTTTCAAGCTGCGAATTTAATGTAATTTGTAAATCGGATATATCTTCTGCCGTTAAAAATACATTTTGAAATGTTCCAAGTCCGTTTTTACCAAAACTATTATCTCTCTTACTATACTTACTCTTATTATTCTCTATATAGTTAGAGTCAACATTCTTAACCTCTTGAAGTTCATTTTCTTTACTTCTGAGGTCAATATTTTTTACTTCTGAAGTAAAGTTTTTTAACTTCTGAAAGTCATTTTCTTTTACCTGAAATACACTCATAAAATCTTTGACATAAATAATGTTTGGCTTTCCAAGTCCAAGCCTTACTCTTTCAATCAGTCCAATTCCTTTTTTCATATCAAGCTCATCCAATGTTTTTATGGCAGTCGGCTTTGAAATATTTCTTTTTTTCATAATTTCTTCGACTGTGAAATAGATAAATACTCTGCCCTCCTTATCCACCCAGTTATTCTTAAAGGACATACCTGTGCGTTTTAAAAGCATGGAATAAAGGATAATTGCTTCTGCCGATAATCCCTTAAATTCTTCTCCATCAACTAATATCTCCGGAACTTTCAGGAAATTAAATTTCTCAGCTTCTCTGTTATAGAAATAGTCAAAGTCCATACAGGATCACCTCCCTCCTTAAAATTTTGCAAAGAAAAAGACGATAGTTTTTTTCTCTATCGTCTTTGGTAACCATTTGTATGAAATTTTTTAGATTGATTTTATTACTTCGTTTATACCTTTAAGGAAGGCTAAAACTGTTGCTCCAACCATAGGTATTCCATAAGGACTTAACAAAAATCCTAATACCAGTGCTTCAATGCCAAGTGATATATCTTTTTGCATAAATGATCCTATTGCAGTAACAATACACATTAGCATTAAGAAATACAGAATAGTTGTTCCTATGCCGAGCAGGAATGTTAGAAAGGCTGTGAGGATACTAAGTAGCAAGCTGAATGGAAACAATATTATTTTTATTATCCACCTAATCATTTCTTATTCCTCACTTCCCAATTCATTCCTTGTATCTCCACACACCATATCAATGCAAACATAAACATCAATATAATTTTTTAGGACTTTTTTTCTTCCTCCATCGCCATCTTCATTAAAGACATAATGCTTGTAAAACTGCTTAAAATGCAGGATTTTTATGATTTCACTCTTTGTATCAACGCTATGCACTCCACATGTCCCACATGCGGAAACATATCCACACAGCAGACTTTCTCCACCCCATACCCTGCTTCCTTAAAAAACGGCAGGTCCCTCGCCAGGGAGGTGGCTTTGCAGGACACGTAGATAAAGGTATCAGGCTTGAAGCCGATAATTTTAAAGATCGCTTTGGGATGGATGCCATCCCTCGGGGGGTCGAGGATGATGATATCGGGATTGTCGGGCAGCTCGGCTACTTTCTCCATAACATCGCCGGCGATAAACGCGCAGTTGTGCAGGCCGTTGGCTTCGGCGTTGATCTTTGCGGCTTCGACGGCTTCCTCGATAAGCTCGATACCGATGACTTTTTTCGCCACCGGGGCCAGGACCTGGGCGATGGTGCCGGTGCCGCAGTACAGGTCGAAGATGGTCTTATCCTGGCGGTCTCCGACGTAATCGCGGACAACAGAATACAGCTTTTCTGCGCCCAGTGTATTGGTCTGGAAAAAGGAGAAGGTCGAGATTTCAAATTCCAGGCCGAGGATTTTGTCGTGAATACAGTCCTCGCCGTACAGAATATGCAGGTCATCTTTTTTTACCACATCGGCCACTCCATCGTTGATGGTATGGAGGATGCCCTTAATTTCGCCGGACAGCTCAAGGGTCAGAAGTAGCTCGGTAAAATCCGCGCTGTCCAGTTCTGACTGGGAGGTGGTAACCAGATTGACGAGGATTTCTCCGGTCTGCCTGCCTTTCCGGATAACCAGATGGCGCAGGAAGCCCTCATGGCTCCGCTTGTGGAAATAGGTCTGGTCTTTTTCCTGAAAATAGCCGAGGACGGCTCGCTGGATAATGTTGAAGTCTTCGTCTGTCAGGCGGCAGCAGTCGGTTTTGACAATGTTGTAAAAACTGCCGCGCTCGTGCATGCCCAAAAGCAAGGGGCCGTCCTTCACGTCGTCGCCAAAGGAGTATTCCATTTTATTACGGTACTCAAACACTTCCGGGCTGGGGATAATCCCTCCAAACTCGAAGCCGTCGATTCCGGCTTTACCCAGCAGGCTTAAAACATAATTGGCCTTTAGCTCAAGCTGTTTCTCGTAGGGAAGGCTCTGGTAGGTACAGCCGCCGCATTTGCCAAAGGCCGGGCATTCTGCTGGAATTTCCAAGGGGGAGGCCGACAGAATTTCCAGGGGCTGCCCTTCGATTTTCTTACTGCGTTTTTTGGTAATCCGGGTTTTAACGAGCTGCCCGGGAATACCGTTTTTAATCACAACCTTTTTGGCGCCGCTCTCTTCCTCCACCATTCCCCAGGATTTCCCCGGAAATTCAATGCCTTCTATTCTAATATCGATAATATCGCCTTTTTTCATTGGTTCCTCTTTCTCGTATTTAAATATATTGATAATTTATTGTATCATCTTTGGGTAAAAAAAGAAACGCCGCGGCTATATTAACAGACAAAAGGTATAACCTGCTGTGAAACAGAAAACACGTATAAAAAAACGGAGGATCATTATCCTCCGGGTTTTTTATTCGTATAACTCTTTTTTCATAATCAGCAGCTTACGGATGCCGGCTATGCGCAGCAGCAGGTTGTCCTGTATTTCTGTGGTCTTAAAACCCAGATGGCGGTACAGGCGTATGGCATTTCCATTGCCGCCGATCACGTCCAGGCTCAGACTGGAAATTCCGGCATTTTCAGCCACATAATTGATCATCTTTGTGGCAATGCCCTGTCCTCTGCAGGCCGGGTCAGTGGCCAGAAAATCGATGTAGCCCTCGTCGTCCCTTTTCACAGCGGGCTTTCCAATGATAAACATAAGCTGCGTCTTGATGACTCGGCTCTTTACAGGCCCAAACACCCGGGACACCCCGCTTCTTTCTATATCAAAGGCGCGGCGTTTATTGTCGGAGTAAGCCAGAAGCCCCACAACCTTTTCGCCGTCAAGGCAGACGTAGGCCATATCATTTCGCAGCGCTGGCTCAAAAAGCTGAAACAGCACATCCTTATCAGCTGAAATGGACTTGATCATATCGTAAAAGCCCTCGACAAACAAGCGGACAGCCTGGTGCCGAAAGCCGGACTCCAGTGTGTTGAGTTTGGTAATTTTATAATCTTTCTTCATGATTTCCTCCCGGTGTTAATACAATCATTATACCCCGTCTCGCTTAAAGAAAAATCAGACCGTTTAAAAAAAGACCTGTTTTCGCAGATCCTTTTCTTTTTATAACGAATTGCCATCCTCAATACTGATTTCATTAAATTTATCCGTCAAGTCTCTGACCACCAAGGCGTCCTTCATATCGTCGGATTTATCAATCACGATATTGCCGCGGTGCATCATGACCAGCCGGTCGCCGTAGTTGATGGCAAATTTGAGGTTATGCGTCACCATGAGGGTGGTCAGATGTTTTTCGCGCACCAGCTTTTCGGTGAGCTCCATGACGTTCTCGCTGGACTTTGGATCAAGGGCGGCAGTGTGCTCGTCCAGAATCAGCAGGTCAATGGGCGTCATGGTGGAGATGAGCAGCGCCAGCGCCTGACGCTGGCCGCCGGACAGGCTGCCGACCTGCAGATCAATTTTATTCTCCAGCCCCAGCTTTAAAAGCTCCAGCTGGCTTTTATAAAAATCAATACGCTTTTTATTGACGCCAATGCCCAGTCCATAGGGCTTGCCCTTCCGGTCTGCCAGCGCCATATTTTCAAGGATGGTCATGCTGGGGCAGGTACCCAGGGACGGGTCCTGGAACACACGGCCGATAAAGGCGGAGTGCTGGTATTCCTTGAGCCCGGTAATGTCCTTGCCGCCGACATATATTTTCCCCTGATCCACAGGCAGGCTGCCGCAGAGCAGGTTTAAAATGGTCGTTTTTCCAGAGCCGTTGCTCCCGATGACGGAGACAAAGCGGCCTTTTTTAATGCTCAGGTTAAAATCCTCAAACAACACCACTTCGTTGACAGAATCCGGATTGAAGGTTTTGTAAATATGTTCCATACGGACAAGAGGTTCATGATTCTGCATGGTTTTTCTTTCTCCTTTCCGGGAAAAGCTTGCCGCCTACCAGAGCGATGGTAAAAATAACGGCCATGAGCAGCTTGAGGTAGTTGGTCGGCAGGCCGATCTGCATGGCGATGGCCAGGCAGGCCTTGTAGATGATGGCCCCGAAGATCACCGCGAGGGTCGGTTTTACAAAGGATACCCGCTTGAACAGGTTCATCCCAATGATGACTGAAGCCAGTGCCATAACGACCATCCCTGTCCCCACAGCCACATTGGCGGATTCGGTCTGCTGTGCCAGAATACAGCCGGACAAGGCTGTACAGCCGTTGCCGATGGCCAGACCGATGATTTTCATCTTTCCGGGATCACGCCCCTGTGAGACAACATACTGCGGGTTATCCCCGGACGCCCGGAGCAGCATACCGGACTGGGTTTTTAAATACAGGTCAATGAGCAGCTTGACCACAATACAAATCACTGCCACCATGATGACAAGACCGTAGCCTGAGGGCAGAACGGCTGCCAGCCCGGTGTTAAAAATGGTGGGCATATTGTAAAAGGGCAGCACTGCGCTGCCGCCGGTCAGGGCCAGGTTGATACTGTAAAGCCCTGTCATCACAAGAATTCCGGAGAGCAGGTCGGTGATGCCGAGCTTCACATGAAGAAAACCCGTAATACAGCCAGCCGCCGCTCCCACAACAAAGGCCGCCACGCACGCAAGCCACGGATTGACCCCGGCAGTAATCAGCATGGCGGTAAGACACATCCCCAGCGGGAAGGTTCCGTCCACTGAAAGGTCGGGAAAATCCAGAACTGAATAGGTAATGTACACCCCGACGGCCATAATCCCGTAGATAAAGCCTTCCTCGAGGACGTTGATAACTAATCCGGATATGATATCCATTGACATTTTCCTTTCAAACTTAAAATTTTACAC
Organism: Eubacterium callanderi; assembly: GCF_900142645.1. Lineage (GTDB taxonomy): Bacteria > Bacillota > Clostridia > Eubacteriales > Eubacteriaceae > Eubacterium > Eubacterium callanderi. The sequence goes on along the minus strand of NZ_FRBP01000007.1, from coordinate 252,155 downwards.
ACTGCTAATGGAGAATTGAGAATGCAGAATGGAGAATTAAAGGTGCGAACCGGCTTTGCCGATTCGATCATCATCAAAACCACTCTGTGGTTTTGTTCCTGTAATTCTCCATTCTCAATTCTTCATTCTCAATTATTTACTGACCACGGTCGCTGTGCTTAAATCCTGGGGCAGTGTTAAACCGAGGGTTTCCATCACTTCTTTGTTATAAACCGGTGAGCTTTCAGTCACTTCCTGAACCGCCATATCGGAAGCTTTTTCTTCACCCTTTAAGATTTTAGCGGCCATTTCCCCGGTCTGTTTTCCAAGGGCGACATAGTCGATGCTCTGAGAAGCCAGGCAGCCGTTTTTAACCTGTTCCTCCTCTGAGCCAAACACTGGGATTTTCGCGTCGTTAGCCGCTTTTAACACAGTGCTCAGATTATCGACAACATTGTTATCGGTAAAGTTGTTAATGCAGTTGACACCCTTTGACACCAGTGTCTGTGCGCCTGCGGCAACCTCTGAAGCGTTGGTCACGCCCACAGCCTCTACCTCAAAACCGTAGTTCGGGGCAATCTGTTTGAATTTTTCCAAATGCGATACGGAGTTCGGCTCGCTGGTGGTGTACAGGATACCGATTTTCTTGGCGTCTGGAAGGAAGGAGCGGATCATTTTAATCTGGGCTTCCAGAGGCAGCACATCGGCCGTACCGGTGCAGTTGTCGCCGGGTTTTTCCATGGACTGGACGATCTTGGCAGATACCGGGTCTGATACTGCGGTAAAGACCACTGGAATATCACCGCCCTTTGTGGCAGCATAGGCGGACATCGCTGCTGGTGTGGCGATACCGGCAATCAGGTTATCCTTTTTAGACACCATATTTTTCGCAGCCATGTCGGCATTGGCGACATCACCCTGGGCGTTCTGGAACTCGATGGTGAGGTTCTCGCCTTCTTTAAAGCCGCCGGCTTCCAGGCCCTGCTTAAAGCCCTCATAGCAATTATCAAGGGACGGGTGTGTGGCGTACTGGATGACCCCGACGGTGACCTTGCCGTCGTCCGACGCGCTGCCGCCATTACTGCTGCACCCAGCTGTAAAACCTGCCACCATCGCGACACTTACCACACCAACCATTACTTTTTTAAATAATTTATTCATTTCTTTTTTCCTCTTTCTGTTTTAATTTTCTTTTTTCCGTTTTTTATCTTTATCGTATTTTATATTGATTTTCCACCAGCCAACCATATGGCATCAACTCCTTTTTTTGTTATGGATCATATTTTGTTGCCGTTCGTCCGCTAACGCTCCTTACTCACTGCCAGATTCCCATGGAATTTGGACAAAACATCAAAAAGAGCCTGCCCCTTACACAAGGGACAAGCTCCATAAGCCTGCGGTACCACCCAAATTGACGATAAATCGCCCACTTAAGTCCGTATACTAACATACACGCTCCCTTTGTAACGGGTGGAGATCCCGTCAGAGATACTCGGACCACTGTCCTTTTGCTCTGCCCTCATAAGCCCATTCAACGGACCGCACCTCACCGCTTTTCCACCGTCCGCGGCTCTCTATCCAGATGACATGCCTGTTTACTTACTCTTAATCACAGGTTTATTTTTTTGTTATTGTTCGTATTATATGCCTGCCTGTGTCTTTTGTCAAGCCTTAAATTTTTTACCCTGTTTTCTGTCATTTATTCAGCTATTCTTCTGGCACTTTACTCAGCGCCCCCAGGGTGTTTAGATACAGCGCAGATTTGCTGACCAGATCCGTATTTAAAAAATAAGCGTAAAAAATATCAACCATGACTAAAATGGGAAACTGCGGAGAAATAATATTTCCACCTTCCAGATTTTTGGTAACAGCTATGGGCAGGATTTCATCGCAGTAAGGGTAACTGCCAGCAGCATTTCCGGTAATTAAGACTGTTTTCGCGCCATGCTCCTTGGCCGCCCTGAGCGAGGAGAGAACCTCCGGCGTTTTCCCCCGGATACTGATCCCGATAACCAAAGATTTCTCATTGACGAGCACTGAGTTCATTTTCATAATATGGGTATCCACGATGGCCTCGACATCCAGCCCAAGACGCATGAACCGCAGCTTTACCTCCTGAGCTGCCATACCAGAGCTCCCCTTGCCGTACACAAAAACCCGCGGATTCCTGCCCAGGCGCAGAGCGATCCGCTGCATCTGCTGCTCATCCACCAAAGCGTAACTTTTATTCAGCAGCTCCTGATAGGTATTCAGCACACCCTTGGTCAGGTTGTCCACGACCTTTTTATTTTGAGTAAAGGTGCTGTCGTAGTGATACAAGAACTCCCGGTATCCCTTAAAACCGCACTTCTTGGCAAAACGTGACAGCGACGCCTCTGAAACGAAAAGCCGCTGCGCGACACGCTTCGCCGCAAAATCCATCCTCTCGTTATTGTTAATAAAAAAATCCGCAATGGTTTTCTCCACTGCAGTCATACTGTCATAGGCCGCCTCGATTACAGGAATAACCGTCCTCTGATAATCACTCATTGTTACAATCCCCGTTCATGATTCTGTTATTAAAGATCATATCAGAAATACTGGCTTTTTTCACCTACTTTTTTCTTCTTTTAACAAATTCAGCAGCGCGCCTACCATGCCGGCATCATTTCCATTTTGGGCAAAGGCCAGACGGGTGTTTCTGTAAACAGCGGGAATAATTTTTTCGCTGAGCGCAGCTTGCAGCCGCTTCTCCAGATATTCCCTCTGAGTCATAATTCCTCCTCCCAAAACAACCACTTCCGGATTCAGAATATAAACCATGTCTGCAATTCCGAGGGATAATGCTTCAACCATCTCGTCAATGGCCTGGACACAGTCCGCGGCTCCCTTTTGCGCTTCACTGAAAATCTGTTTTCCGTCAAGCTGATCCTCTGAAATTCCGCGCAGGTCCGCTATCTTCCGTACCAGCACACTGGCGGCAGCTTTTTCCTGAAGGCTCTCTCCTCCCACACTCAGATAACCTGCCTCGCAGGCGCTGTTGCTGAAGCCATGGTAGATTTCTCCGTTCAGAATCAGACAGCCGCCAACACCCGTACCGACGGTCAGGCACAGACAGCTGGACGCCCCCTTTCCGGCGCCAGTCACACTTTCCGCAAGCCCCGCGCAATTTACATCGTTCTCCACGGCACAAGGCAGCCCAGAGGCTGCCTCCACAATTTTTTTTAATTCTGTGCCTGTATAACCGGGTATCAGCTCACAGGAATAGATGATTCTTCCCTCTTTTGGTTCCACCATACCCGCAGTGGAAATTGCCACGCCGGAGATATCGTAGCAGCGCCGCCAGTTTTCTACAAGCTTCAGGACTTTCTTAACAATTCCCGGCCCTCCGTCAACCTGGCTTTTGGTTGGTATCTCGCTTTTTTCAAGCAGCCTCAGCCCTTCATCGGCCACCCCATGCTTAATGGCAGTGCCGCCAATATCAATACAAATATACTTTTTCATCATAGCCTCACTTTAAAAATCGCCTTGCGGATCATCTGAGGCGTCTCTGTCTGAATCCCGGGCTTTTTCCGCCCGGTCACCTGTCTCATATTCAACAATATTCACAAAAATATTTTCACCGCTGATCTCATGGGAGCCCTTTTCCAGTTCACCCAGTTTTCCGCTCTGGCAGCAGTCAAAGCACTGCAGTACCGAAGGCGGCAGAAACTCGATATGTTCTCTGTCTTCTATTCTACCAAAGATCATGCTTTTTCTCCTGTTTCCTGTTTATCTTTTTTGAAAAAGATGGTGGTCCGGTCATCATAATTGAAGCTCTTTTTGCTGACTGCCCGGTGTACCGCGCTGATGATATAACCGACTATGAGTGATACAAAAATTGAAATAATGGCGTAAGCCCAGATTGAAACTTCCGGCACATTGTACTTCAGATAGATCACTACCGCTGCAGATACCGCAAAAGCCGCATATGCCCCGATATCTGTAGCCTTTTTAGTAAAAGCCCCCAGCACAAAGGTTCCGCCCAATACACCAAGGACAAGCCCCATAAATCCATTAAACCATTCATAGGCAGACTTAATTTCTCCATTGGCTAAAACCATGGAAACCACAATGGCAATGATCCCTACTCCAAGGGTAATAAACTGGGCAATCCGGGTCTGATTTTTAAAGCTCATCTCCTTTTTGCTCACCATGGTCTGGATATCAAGGGTCCAGCTTGTCGCCACAGAGTTCAATCCTGTGGACAGGGTTGACTGAGAAGCCGCGTAGATAGCCGCCAGCAGAATGCCCGTAATGCCCACAGGCAGCTGATACGCGATAAATGAGCCAAAAATCTGGTCCTGCTGAGCGGTCTGAGCCAGCGCAGGGTTTTGACCGTAGAAAACATAAAGGCCCGTACCAATAAGGTAAAAGACTGTTGCCACAAAAATGGACAGCGCGCCGTTTGTCAGCATCATTTTGTTCAGCTTTTTAACATCTGTTGTGGTCGTAAAACGCTGTACAATATCCTGACTTGAGATATAGGATGAAAAGGTATTAAAGCCCGCGCCCACCAGGATGATCAAAACACTGTCCTTCCATATTTTCGGATCAATAAGCATCTGGGTATCGGACAAAAATTTCCCATTCGCCAGCTCACCCATCACAGCGCCCATGCCGCCATCGATGCTGCAGATCAGGAAGATCAAAGCGAAGACAACGCCGGCAATCAAAACACAGCCCTGAATAAAATCGGTCCATAAAACAGATTTTATCCCACCAGCGTAAGAATAGGCAATGGCCACAATGCCCATAAGAATAATCAGAATATTGACATTGATATTCATCAGGTTAGCCAACACCATGGATGGCAGGTACATAATGATGGACATACGGCCGATCTGGTAAATGATAAACATAATGGCCCCGAGAATACGGAGACCCCTGCTGTCAAAACGCAATTGAAGATACTCATAGGCCGTGTCAATATTCAGGCGGCTGTACATGGGCAGGAAAAACCGGATGGTGACTGGAATGGCAATCAGCATACCAAGCTGCGCAAACCACAGAATCCATGTGCCGGCATAAGAATTTCCCACCAGTGACAGAAAAGAGATCGGACTCAACAGTGTGGCGAAAATCGAGACAGAGGTCACCCACCATGGAATCGTTCCGTCCCCCCTGAAGAATTCTTTTCCCTGCATGTCTTTCTTTGCAAAAGCCAGCCCGATAACCAGGACAGCTGCCAGATAAACGATCAGAATAATTAAATCAATTGTTGTAAAACCCTGCATTTATTTTCCCCCCTGTAAAAACAATCTTTTGGTTTCTTTTTATTTAATATACTGCTTGTAAATTTCTCTGGCGCGTATACGCGCTTCCGGTGTGGCGCTGGCCATCGGCTTACGGCAGCAGCCCGCGTGCACGCCCTGTTCCTCAAGAATACATTTGATGGTGGGATACAGGCCATTGTCCAAAATAGCGGCAATCAGATCATTGGTGGTATGCTGGATTTCTCTGGCTTCCTCAATTTTTCCAGCTTTTGCCAATTCATAAATCTGTCTGGCGCGTGGGCCGTTCACATTAAAGGTTGAGCCAATGGCTCCATCTACATCCAGCACCGCCGCTGACAACATCATCTCGTCAAATCCGGCAAAAATCAGCTTATCAGGGTAAGCTTTTCGCATTCTTTCCAGTAAAAAGAAATCCGCCGCGGTAAATTTAACGCCAATAATCTTTGGATTTTCAAAAAGCTCCCCAAACTGTTCAACACTCATGTCCACACCGGTTAAAAACGGAATGGAATAGATAATCAGCCTGTTGTCCACACTGTCAATGATCATATTGTAATAGTCCTTGATTTCCTCAAAACTGAATTTATAATAAAATGGCGTTACAGCCGAGATCGCGTCATACCCCAGCGCAGTGGCATGCTTTGCAAGGTCAATGGACTCATAGACGTTAATAGAACCCACCTGGGCAATCAGTTTAACCTCACTGCCCGCTTCGTCCTTGGCAATTTCAAAAATCTGTTTTTTCTCCTCGGTCGACAGCATAAAGTTTTCACCGGTACTGCCTCCAACGTACAGCCCGTCAACCATCATTTTGTCAATATTGTGACGAACGATTTCCCGGACCCCCTGTTCGTTAATCTTTCCCTGTTCGTCAAAGGATGCCAGCAATGCAGAATAAATACCTTTCATTTTATAACTCCTTCTAAAAAATTATTATATTAAACCTGAACGCAGTGACCTTACCGCGCCTCAATGGCTTTTACAAAATTACGGGTGATGACTTGCGGCCTCGTAATAATCGACCCCACCACAACGCTGTAGCAGCCGAGCTCCAGCACTCTCGCCGCTTTCTCCGGCGTATTGATATTGCCTTCGGCAATGACCGGAGTCTTGCTTTTTCTAAGGATTTCCCGAATGATTTCGAAATCATTGTTTTCAATTCTCATTCCCTCGCTCTGTTTTGTATAGCCCACCAGTGTTGTCCCGATAAAATCAAAGCCAATGGCCGCGGCGTGCAGGGCCTCCTCAACGGTCGAGCAGTCCGCCATGAACATCTGGTTTGGATATTGCTCTCTGGCTGTCTTAAAAAATTGATCCAAAGTTATCTTTCCCGGTCTCAGGTTAACCGTTGCGTCCATAGCGATGATCTCTGCCCTGGCTTCTGCCAGCTCCTTCACTTCCGCCATGGTGGGCGTAATGTAAACCTCGCTGTCAGCATAATTTTTTTTGACAATTCCAATCACTGGCAGATCTACGTTTTTCTTTATCTCAGTAATGTCGGCCTTTGTGTTCGCGCGGATCCCCCTCGCGCCACCTTCCTCTGCTGCTTTGGCCATCCGTCCCATAATAAATGAGGAATGCAGCGGCTCGTCGGGCAGGGCCTGGCATGAAACGATTAAATGATTCTGTATATCCATTTTAAAACTCCTGTTCCTTTGTACTTCTTGCTGTTGAAACCAGTATATTTTCTTTGAACTTTATTTTCAATATTTATTTATTTTTAGAAAGTTCTTTCTTATTTATGCCTGAAACCCTTTAATATTAAAATCTAAACGTTTTCCTTTGAAAGTTCTTGCTAAAATTTTTCTTCCGTTGAAATTTTTCTTTATCCTACCTATAATGGACACAACAAACAAAACAAGTTAACCAGAAAGGCAAAACACAATGAAAATATATTCTGCGGAAAATTATGAAGATTTAAGCCGAAAAGCGGCAAATATTGTTTCGGCACAGATTATCATGAAACCTGACTGTACCCTTGGACTGGCCACTGGTTCAACCCCTGAGGGGCTGTATGCCCAGCTGGTGGAATGGTATAAAAAAGGTGACCTGGATTTTTCCGGGGTGCGCTCGATCAACCTGGATGAATATAAGGGCCTTGCCGGCAGTCATCCCCAGAGCTACCGCTATTTTATGGACAGCCACCTGTTTGACCACGTCAATATCAAAAAAGAAAACACCCACCTGCCAAACGGCATGGAGACCGATACCCACAAAGAATGTCTGCGCTACAACGCTCTTCTTGCAGAGTCCGGCGGCATTGATCTCCAGCTCCTTGGCCTCGGACGCAATGGACATATCGGCTTTAACGAACCCGGCGAAGCCTTTGAAAAAGAGACCCACTGTGTCGCGCTGACCGAAAGTACCCTCCAGGCCAACGCACGCTATTTTGAAAGTCCTCAGACAATGCCGCGCCATGCCTATACGCTGGGAATTAAAGCTATCATGCAGGCTCACTGTATCCTGATGGTCGTCAGCGGGCCAGCGAAAGCCGAGGCCCTTTGCAAAAGCCTTTATGGTCCCATCACGCCACAGGTTCCGGCATCCATTTTACAGCTCCATAACCATTTGATAGTCGTAGCGGACAGAGCGGCCTTGTCCATTATTAACGAGGTCCGGAGATGATTCTAAAGAACGCTTTGATCTATACGCCGGAAAATACCTTTAAAAAAGGGGATTTGGCAGTAAACGGCAGCGTGATCTCTGAGCCTGCTGCCGGGGATTCTAAAATTTTTGATGCCTCCGGCCTCTACGCCATTCCCGGGCTCACCGATATCCACCTTCACGGCTGCATGGGCCATGATTTCTGTGACGCCGCCGAAGATACTCTTGAGGCCATAGCGGCTTACCAGGCACGCAGTGGTGTGACAGGCTTTGTGCCTGCCTCCATGACCTTTTCTGAAAAAAAGCTGTCCGGCATTTTCGAAAACGCTGCCCACCAAGAGCAGGAAGCCGGCGCCATGCTTTTGGGCGTCAACATGGAAGGGCCTTTTCTCGCCGAAAAAAAGAAAGGCGCACAAAACGCCCGTTATCTTATGCCGCCGGATATCCCGATGTTCCGCCGGCTGAACGCCATCTCAGGCGGCCGTATCAAGCTGGTCACCCTGGCGCCTGAGCTTGCCGGCGCCTCTGAGTTCATCACTGCCCTGAAAGATGAAACCGTCATTTCACTCGGCCACACCGAAGCCTCTTTTGAGACAGCCTCCAATGCCTTTGATCTGGGGGCCTCCCATGTAACGCACCTCTTTAACGCCATGCCGCCCTTTAACCACCGGGAGCCTGGGCTCATCGGCGCGGCCTTTGACCATCCCGGCGTTACGGCCGAGCTCATCTGCGATGGTGTTCACGTCGCCCCGGCTATGGTCCGGGCGGCTTTCAGGCTTTTCTCAGCCGAACGCATTGTTCTCATCAGCGACAGCATGCGGGCCACAGGTCTGGACGACGGCGACTATACTCTCGGCGGACAGTCTGTACATGTCCACGGAAACCGGGCAACCCTTGCGGACGGCACTTTGGCAGGCTCAGTTACCAATCTTATGGACTGTCTGAGAAACGCTGTGGCCTTTGGCATTCCTCTGGCAGACGCGGTACAGGCTGCGGCTGTCAATCCGGTGCGCGTCATCGGTGAGTCTGACCGTCTGGGCAGTCTGGAACCCGGCAAGCTCGCCAATATGGTGCTGCTTGATAAAAGCCTGAATGTTGTGAAAGTTTTTATCAAGGGAAAATCCATGGTATGAAAAAGCCCCGGTCAGGACTGCTCTTGGCAGCCTTGACCGGGGTCTCTGTTTTTTATTACTCTATTCCGCTGAGTAGTAATTCAGCTTATCTCTGAGCTCGGACTCTGGTCTCAAACCAACCAGGGTCTCTACCACCTCACCGTTCTTGAACAGCTTCATGGTCGGGACACTCATGACACGGTATTCTGTGGCCAGGGCGCTGTTTTCATCAATATCAACCTTGACGATCTTTACTTTGCCGCTCATTTCCTCAGACAGCTTGTCCACAATGGGTGTTAAAGCCTTACAGGGTCCGCACCAGGTCGCGAAAAAGTCGACCAGGACAACGCCTTTATGATCTAAAACTTCACTCTTAAACTCGCTTGAATTTACTTTCTTTGCCATTTTAATGCCTCCTATAAATTTTTAATCTGCTGTGCCTGCGCATCCAGCTCTGCGACAGCTTTTTTATTTTCAAGTGCCGGCGTCTCATCGGTGTGGGAAATCTCCACAAAACCCATGGGTACGGCGTTCAGATTTTTCAAATACCATTCCAGCGTGTATTCCATGCCTTTGAACTGGTGCCCGTAGGACGGGGCGCCGCCCACTCCGATAAAAATGATTTTCTTGTTTGGAATATGGGAGTGATCCCCCAGATTATAGATCATCTGGGTCCGGTCAATAACAGTTTTCAGCTTGGAGGGAAACGCGGTAAAGTACACAGGGCTTGCGATGACCAGCAGATCACAGTCCATAAAATCGTCGTAGATCCATGTCATATCATCGTCCTTGATCACACACTCGCCCTGATGGGGAATGCAGTAATCACAGCCCTTGCAGTGCTCCACATGCACCTTGTTTACATTGATGAGTCGGAGCTCGTTATCCTCCCGGATCTGCTCCAGAAAATAATTCAGTATTTTACTGGTGTGGCCATTATTCCGATGGCTTCCCATAATCGCGGTAATTTTCATTCTTTTCTCCTCGTCCTGTTGGTAACTCTATCCTAAACCCTTTAACAGGAAATGTCAATATGACTTCCCGCTTCGGTTTTTTCCACAATAATTTTGGTATCAATACGGTCCTTAAGCTCTTCGACGTGAGAGATGATGCCCACGGTACGGCCGTCATTTTTGATGGACAGCAGACAGCTGATGGCATTATCAAGGGCCTCTGGGTCCAGGGTGGCAAAACCTTCATCAATAAAAATCGTATCCAGTGAAATGCCGCCTGCGTAGGACTGGACAATATCCGAAAGTCCGAGGGCCATGGACAGTGCCGCCATAAAGGTTTCCCCGCCCGACAGGGTGTTGGCGCTGCGGCGCAGCCCGGTATAGGCGTCGACCACCTCGATTTCAAGGCCGCGGTTGCCGGATTGCTTGAAGTCACCCATGACCTCCAGGCGGTAACGTCCTGAGGACATTCTTTCCAGAAAAACATTGGCGCTTTCCAGAATATCCTGCAAATACGCAGACAGGATATACCGCTCAAAGCTGATCTTTGGCTTTCCTGCCAAGGTTCCCTTGATGGTCTGGTCCAGATGGGTGTAAATTCCCTGAAGGCGCTCGACCTCTTTCAGTTCCTGTACCAATCCCTCTATTTTCCCGATCTGCTGACGGTTCTGGGTGATCTTTTCATTCAGAATCGTTATCTCCCGGCGGTAGCCTTCGATCTGCGCTTCCAGTGCCTGCTGGTCTTCACGGTAACGCGTAAGCTCAACGGGTTTCTTATCCCTGAGCCCGTCCTCAAGCTCCTGCACCCTTTCGGCAGTGCTTTTGAGGTTAAACCGGTACTGCTCCAGCCCGGCTTCCATTGTCTGGATCGCTTCATCACTCATGTTATGGCAGCCCGCATAGATTTCCGATGTAAGCCCCGCATCTCTGAGGGCTCTGCTGTAGTCTTCACTCTGCTTGATTTCTTCCTCGGCGGCCTTTTCCAAAGCCTGACTGCCATTTTTGAAGTTGGCTGCCTGTACGGCTTCCTCCTGCAGCAGCTTCTGGTGGTTGGCCTGAATGTTATCTTTATACCCCTTCTTTTCAGCGATTAACGCACTGGTATTGCGCTCAAAGCTTTCAACTTTTTTCAAAAACGCCTTTGGGTTTTCCATTTCGGGCGGAAATCTTAAAGCCTCCGCCAGATTTGTTATCTGTTCCTCCATCTGGGAGAGCTGCCCGCGCAGCAGCCCAGTTTCTTCCCGGGCTTCCCTCAGCTGTCCCTCCAATGCCCCGTAGCTTTCCAGCTGAGTTTTCAGTTTCTTTGCCACAGACTCCAGGCCGCCTTTTTCCTTCTGCCTGGCCTTGAGCTCCTTCTCAGCATTCTGACATCTGGCGTGCAGAACCTCAAAGCTCTCCTCCAGATGCTTTTGCAGTCTGGTCACTTCCACTTTATCTGGAAGCACATTATCCACGGTATCCATCATTTCCGCAAGTCGGCCTGAAAGCTCTTTCTGGCGTGTCTCAATTTCTTTGCGCTGCAGGGTACCCTCATTTTTCAGGGAGCCGCTTTTAATTTTGAGTGTATTCAAAGCCTCTGTCATCTCGGCCAGAGCCGACGCATCGACAGACTCCTGGAGCTCGGCCTTCCGGGGATGGTGGACGCTGCCGCACACCGGGCAGGGCTGTCCCTCCTCAAGCCCTGCGGCCAGTCCCGCGGCGGTTTGCTGCCGCTGCTTCTCAATTAAAGCCTGACAGGCGGCCTCCTGTGCCTTGATGCGGTTCTGGTTTTCCTTCCATTCCTTTCTCAGGGCTGTAATCCGGCGCTCACGGTTTTCGATGACACTGTAAATTTCCAGAGCCTCCTCCACCCGCTTCTGCCGGCTAGTCAGATTTTCCAGCTCATGGCCGCTTCGCTGAAAAGCTTTTTCCAGCTCGAATATTTCCTTATCCAGCGTGTAGCTCTCATGCTCCAGCTTTTTTAAGGACTCACTGTCTTCCTGCTGGCGTTTTCCTTTTTCCTCGAGCTGTGCCAGCTCCCCGCTTCGTCTTTGTAATCCAGTGTGCTTTTCCTCAAAAGCACGCAGGCTTTCGGACAGCCTCTTTTCAATGTCGAGCTTTTCCTGAAGCTGCTCAACAACCGCGCTGTATGCGGGTGCGCTGACTGCCTCGTATTCTGCTTTTGATTTTTCAAGGTCTTTCTGACAGCTTTCCAGCCGCTCTTTAATCATTTCAAGCTCTGCCGCTGCCCCTTCCTTCTTGCGGTAGGCCCGGTTCCAGGCTTCCTCATAGGGTTTGACCGACAGTGCTTTCTTTGACAGGGCCAGGGCCTCTTCTCTTTCCCGGATAACATCCTGCTCATCCTGCAGCGCCTTCAGGCGTTTCCTTTGGTTTTCCAGCTGTTCAAACCGGCTGTTAATCTGCTCGCCGGCGGTCAGAGTGATGCGCAGCTGCTCCAGTGACCGGACAGCCTCTTTCTCCTGTTCTGCCAGCGCATCAATTTTGGCCGTGTCAGCCTCGATTTCTTTCCGGGTTAAATCCAGCACGTAATCCATGGTTTTATCATTCTGTGTCAGGGTGTCCGCAAGCTCGGAGTCTCCGCCGCATTTGATGTGCTGGCGCTCCGTTTCCATCTCAACGCTTAAGTCATTGTGGCGCCCTCGGATTTCCCGCAGGCCTGAGGCTACCTTATCCTTGAGGTTATTGTACAAATCCATCCGAAAAATACTTTTTAAGAGCTCAACCCGTTCCTCCTCCTTTGCTTTCAAAAGACGGCTGAACTCCCCCTGAGGCAGCATGACAATCTGGCGGAACTGGTTGGCATTGATGCCGAGGATTTCCTGGATCTTTTCTCCCACCTCAGCTACTGAGGCGGAAATCAGTTTTTCCTCACTACCCGCTATCTCGTACAGCGCCGCCTCGTGCTTTTGCCGGGCAGTGCCCTGTCCACGCTCTTTTTTCCGATCCTGCTCAGGGATTCGCCTGATACGATAGGTCTTTTCCCGCAGCTCAAAGGTAAAATCCACCCACATCATTTCCAGCGGATCGCCAAACTGGCTTTTCATCTCTCTTGACTGCCGGAAAGTATTGCTGCCCTCGCCGTACAGCGCGTAACACAGCCCGTCAAAAATAGTGGTTTTCCCACTGCCGGTGGGGCCGGTAATCAGAAAAAGTTCCTTGTCCAGCTTTGTAAAATCAATCTGCTCCTCCATAAAAGGGCCAAAATGGTGCATGTAAAGGGCAATGGGTTTCATCTTTCTTCCTCCATGGTGGTCTCAAGCAGCTCCGTAATCACTGCCTGCTCGTCCGCCTGCATGGCCTCTCCGTTGACAAAGGCGTAAAAATCCTCGAACAGCTTCAGCGGGTCCTGTATCCGCTCCTTGATACGGCGACTGCTCTTCTGAGCCTCGGTTTTCTCCCGTTTCTCATAGGCCATCTCCAGCACATTCGGATAAACCCTGCGGAGCTTGTCCATTGGGTTTACCAGTCGCTCCTGATCCTCCAGAATCACCTTCAGATAATCTTCCCGGCCTTCGGCTTCATAGGCCTCAAGGGCCGTCAGTTCTTCAAGTCTTCCGTGGATGACGCGCAGGTCACGCATCGGCTTAAAGCTCACCGGCTCCAGACTCAGCGCGCCCTTTTCACCAAGCTCCACCAGCGTTACGGATTTTTTCTGGTTCCACTCCGAAAAGGAATATTTCAGCAGAGACCCTGAGTAGCGCACTTTGTCCCACAGCGCCTTCTGCGGCCTGTGCAGATGCCCCAGTGCTACATAGTCAAAGGCCTCAAAGATCTCGGCGCAGGCGTACTCAATGCCGCCGATCTCAATGGGCCTGACTGAATCGTCAATGGTCTGAATATCCGCCATATTACCTAAAATCAAGCCGTGAGAGACCAGGACGTTACGTTTGGATGTATCCATACGCCCGGTGATCTCAGCGGTAATCTCCCGGTACATCTCATCGTAGCCCATGGGCTTTTCAAGCTTCATCAGGCTCCGGTATTCCACCGGCTTGATGAAAGGCACACTCCAGAAACAGACCTCGCCCCAGTCATCGCTCAGTGTCACAGGCTCCTGCCCCGGCAGATAATTTCCCGCGATATGGAGTCCCTGCTTTTCAAGAATACCACCATTCATGGCCAGCCGCTCACGACCGTCGTGGTTGCCGCCGATGAGCAGAACCGGTATCCCCAGCCTGAGAATAATTTCAGAAAGTACTGTGTCCACCAGCCCCAGCGCCTCCCTGGAAGGGACCGACCGGTCATAGATATCGCCGGCGACTAAAAGGATGTCCGGCCGCTCCCGGTCAAGCCAGGTGAGCAGCTGTGTGAGCAGAGCCTCCTGATCCTCCAGCAGGCTTTTTTCATTGAGTGTCCGGCCAATATGCCAGTCTGAGGTGTGTAGTATTTTCATGATCGTTCTCCTTTATGACAAGTATAGCGGATTCAGGCAAAAAACACAAAAGCCGGAGTAAGAATACTCCGGCTGGTTTGTAAAAATTTTGAAAGAGGGTAACTTGTTTACGTCATTATCATACTGCTTTTTGCTTAATTACCCCTTAAGCTTTTTTGGCGTTTTTGTTCTGGCTGACCACGCTTTTCAATGCCTTGTGAAATTTGGAAGAGCACTGGATTTTGGCGCCGCGTACCTGGTCTCCCTCCCGGTAGAGTACCACATACTTGGCTTTATTCTCAATCCGGGCAACGGTATAATTCTTAACCTTGCCATTAATCCCCTTAAAGGCATCTTCCGGCACCACATCAAACATTGCCTTGACCGGAATATCTGCAACTTCCTTGCGCCAGAAAAAGATTTTCCGCTCAATGTTCAGGCTCTGATGCGTCAGCAGCATAAAGAACCCGGTGGTAATAAACCTGAGAATCACGACAAACACTACAATCATCACGATCAGAGCCGCGATACCGATCCCTGTTTTTAAAGCGTAGTCATCCATCTGGCTGATGGAGCGGTTATAAATAAATACATAGGCCACGACAAACAGCCCGATAAGTATCATGCCAATGGCGCTGAACTCACGGCTGCGGACCTCTTCTCTTGCTTTAACTGCCATAATAATCTCCCTTGATAATCGATTCTTTTCAATTATCATACCCGATTTAGGGAAGTTTTGCAAGGCCGTCAAAAACCGAAAAAAATAAAAAATCCCCGGCAATCCAGGGACTTATTCAAAAGCCTTAATTAAGCTTCCGGTGAAAATTCATCTTTGCTGACGCCGCATTCCGGGCAAACCCAATCTTCCGGCAGATCAGCGAAAGCTGTTCCAGGAGCTACACCATTATCAGGATCACCTACAGCGGGATCATAAACATAACCACAGATATCACATACATATTTTTGCATTTTTTTCTCCTCCTTCGAAGGTCTAGAATTTATTTATCTTGTATATACCCCGGAGAATTTGATTTTAAACTCCGTTACCGCAATTATAACGAAATTTTCGCTATTTTTCAATGGAAACTTAAATATTTCGGGATTTTAAGGTATAATAGTTTTCGACACCTGTCATCGGAGGCACTTATGCAAAAAATAAAACCCTATCTGGCTATTTCTTACACCCTGGTTTTCTGGGGCATTTCTTTTATCAGTACAAAAATCTGTCTTCAGGCTTTTTCGGTATACGCTTTAATTTTCGGACGCTTTGCCATTGCGGCGATCATTCTGTTTCTGGTCAAGCGAAAGCTCGAACCAGAGCAGCGGCTTCTGAAAAAGGATCTTCCCCGTGTTTTAATCGCAGGGCTTATCGGCTTCACAGGCTATTATGTGTTTGAGGCGGTGGGTGTAGACCTGACCGGAGCCTCCATGGCCTCCATTTTATTGAGTCTTGTGCCGATTTTCTGCATGCTCATTGACACGGTAATTCTTAAACGGCGGTTTACTTTCATAAAGGCAGGTGCTGTGGCCTTTTCCGTAGTGGGCGTTATCATGATTGTGGGGCTTTCTGAGATTGAGATCAACCCCTGGGGATGCGGCGCCATGATTTTATCAGGCCTTGGCTGGCTTTTATATAATTATTTGGCCAAGCCTCTTTACAGCCGTTATACAGGGCTGGATATCACCACCTACCTCTCGGCCTGCATTGCGGGAGTTACACTGCCGCTGGCCTTCGCCTTCCCACCGGACTTCAGCCTTTTTACCGGAGAGATCATCATCAATTTCCTGTTTTTGGCTGTACTGGTCTCCGCCACGGCCAACCTCACCTATATGTATGCCTTGCGGAGCATCCCTATTCTTACTGTGACCATCCTCGTCAATTTTGTGCCGGTCGTCACCATTGTCTTCAGCGCCCTGGTGCTCGGTGAGACATTCACGGCGCTGCAGCTGCTCGGCGCGGCTCTGGTGATTGCATCAGTCTGTCTGACCGCACTGCCGGAAAAGCCTTCGGGCAATTCTGAAGATGAAATCGAACCTGAAGGCTGATTTCATTTTTGAATTTTTTTAACTTTAAATTTTATTTTCTGCCGGAGAGCGCGCTGCGTTTTCCGGCTTTATATTTAGCTTTTCATCTCCTGTAAATATCTCTGTCCTTCCTTATTATATATAGGGCAAACCATTTTCTTTCAAAAAGATTTATTCTATTTTTCGTAAAATATTGTAAATTTTAAAATAGAAATCTAAAAACATGGATAAAAATCTTCATATTTCATCTTTGAAATCCTTTAAAATTTATTTTTACAAAAAACGGCTGATTCTAGCCATTCCTTCGCTTTTGATTTTTTGGCACGGGACTTGCGTTATATAAAGGCATAAGAAAAAACACATAATGATCATGGAGGGTAATGATTATGACACGTAACTTTTATTCCAATTTATTCACTCGCAAAGAGGACATTGAACTCATTCACGACAAAAGCTTGTATCTGCTCGCAAATAAGGGGATTTTATTTGATAACGAAGAAGCACGCGATATTTTAGCAAAAGCAGGCTGTAAGGTAGACGGCAAGATCGTTTATATCGACAAAGACCTGGTCGAAAAATGTGTGGCTCTGGTTCCAAAGACCTTTGATATGTATTCAAGGGGTATGAAATTCACAACAGGTGTTGGTCAGGAAATGATGGTTCAGTCTTCACTGGGTCCAGTCAATGTTCTGGATAACGGCGAATACCGCAAGGCCAACGCTGAAGATTATATCAACTTTATTAAAATTCATCAGGACAGCGACATCATGCACCTGATCGACGCGGATATCGTCGTGCCAAACGATATTCCGACTAAGATCCATACCGAATGGACAACACTGGCAAACTTGAAATATTCTGATAAATTAATCGGTGGTCACAATGGTACCAAGGAACGTTGTGAAAAATTCATCAAGCTGGTTCAGGACTTCAATGACGACCACGAACACTGTCAGACCATTACTCTGGCCACCAACTCCGCTCCATTTGCATGGAACAAGGAAATGTGTGATACCATCATCACCTACGCCAGAATGGGCCAGGCCCTGGTTATCACAGGCGTTGGCTTAGCCGGTATGACTTCTCCGCCGACCCTGGCTTCCACCACTGTTCAGAACAATACCGAACTGCTGGCCGGTCTCGTATTGTCTCAGCTTGTTCAGCCAGGCGCACCGGTTATTTACCAGTTAAGCTCTCTTGAATGTGACTTGAGATACTCTCTGTGCGTATGTGGCGGACCTGAAACCTTCCAGTCCTTCTGTACCATGCGTGAACTGGCAGACTTCTACGGACTGCCTTGCCGTGCCAACGGCTGTCTCGCAGACGCCAAACAGGACGACTACCAGAGCGGCGCTGAATCCATGCTGATCTGCTTATCCGGCTATATGGTAGAACCTGAACAATTATACATGCTCGGCGGTATCTTAGATTCCTACGGTGCTTTAGGCTATGAAAAATATATGCTCGATGAACAAACTGCCCGCATTGTCAAACATCTCTTAAAGGGAACCACCATCAATGACCAGACACTCATGATGGACAAAATGGAAAAAGTTGAACACAAAACAAACTATATCGCCCGTACCAATAAGCTGTATAAGGCGGACTACTTCCTGCCACCACTGTACAACCGTCAATCCATCGGCAACTGGGAAGCTGCTGGCAGTCCAACTGTACAGGAACTTGCACGCAAAGCCTGGCAGGACCGCGTAGCCAACTACGAACTGCCAACCAAGCTCGAAGCATTCCAGGAAAAAATGATTGCAGATTTGATTCCTGAAGAATTCAGATTCTAAATTCCTTAACGAATTAACTAACCCATTTTATTAGTGCAAAATAGGGATTCGGCAATACCAGAACTTATTTTGCACTAATTTTTTTATCAAGGAGAGAGGAGACCTATGATGAATAAAAGTGTTATCAATAAGGACGATTTAAGCAAATTCAGAACCATGCTGATTGTTTTCCTGGTCAGCTTCGGCTCGGCCGTTCTTTTTCAGATTATTTACTTCCGTTTTTCGTTTTATGACACCATGATGACAAGCCTGAACATCAACAACGCCCAGCTCGGCGCCACCGGTGGTATTTACGGCCTGGTCGCCACGATCTGCTATCTTCCGGGAGGGATTATCGCAGATAAGATCCGGGCAAAATATCTTGCAGCTGTTGGTTTTTTCACCACCGCTGCCGTTATCTGCTGGTTCGCGACGCTTCCGTCCTACACCAGCATCATGATCATTTTTGGCCTTCTCGGCGTTACCAGTACCCTTATTTTCTGGGGTATCCGTTATAAGCTGATCCGCCTGGTCAGCGATGACAGCACCTATTCGCGAAACATTGGCCTGAGCTACGGGATTTATGGCGTCGGCGGCCTGCTTTTGGGCTTTGTCTCTCAGCAGATTTTCAACGCCTTTGTATCTGACTCCGCGGCTGGCTTTATTGTTGTCTTGATTGTCAGCGCTATTTTAAATGTTATTTTTGGTATCGCCACCTTGCTTTTTGTTCCAAAATTCGATGATGAAATCAAAGAGGGACAGGGCTTTAACCTCAATGAATTTAAAGAAGCCATCAAGCATCCTGGTGTCTGGCTGACCACTGCGTCCATGTTCTTTGTCTACTGCGCCTATGCCGCAATGGCCTATACCACACCATATCTGACTGACGTCTTTGGCGCTTCCATGGGTATTACCTCAACCGTTGGCATGATCCGTACATATGGTATCGCCCTGCTCTCTGCGCCCATCATCGGCAGTATTGCCACAAAAATTAATTCACCGGCCAAGGTACTCATTTTGATCATGGCCTTAACCGCTGTGTGCTCAGCTATTCTGATCTTCCTGCCAACCACAGCCGCTATGCTGATGATCGCCATCATACTTATTCTGGCGGTTGGTTTCTTCCTGACCGGCGCTTATGGCGTTGCGTCCTCACAGTTCACTGAGTCTGGTGTTCCCACTACCATCTTCGGTGCCGCTACAGGTATCCTGTCGGTTATCGCCTTTATTCCGGATATGTTTGTACCAGTTATCACTGGTAACTGGCTGGATCAGCATCCGGGTATGCTTGGCTATCAGATGAGCTTTGGATGTTTCCTGATCGCAGCTTCCATCATCGCGGTACTCTGCTCGGTGGCTATCCGTATCTATGTTAAGAAAAAGAATATTCAACCTGAAGATAAATAGCATACACCTGCGCGGGGAGGCTACGGCCTTCCCGCAAAAATATAAAATAGCCTGTTTACCATAATTTATCCGTTAAATCATTGGACTAAACCATCAAATCGTAGTAAGATACAATTATCTTACGAATGCTAATGTGTGATTGTGAAAGACAGAAGGGGGCGGACTTATGAAAAAATTTAAAATCGACAAATGGGCTATTATTATTACGCTGATCATTGTACTGGCGCTCAGTATCTACATTGTACTCCTGCCGGAGCAGGCAACTGCAACGCTCAATAACCTGCGCGTTTTTACAACATCCAAAATGGGGTTTTACTTTGTTTTGATTACCATCGGTATTTTTGCTGTAAACATCAGTCTTGCCTTCTCTAAATATGGAAACATTAAACTCGGCAAGGGCGACCCAAATTACAAAACCTTTAGCTGGATTGCCATGATCTTTTGTGCCACCATGGGGACCAGTATTCTGTACTGGGCCACACTGGAATGGGTTTATTATTATACCGGTCCGCCAATGGGGCTGGACCCGCAGAGTATGGCCGCCGCGGAGGTTGCCGTATCCTACAGTTTTTTCCATTGGGGTATTCCGGCCTGGGGGATCTATGCCATTGGCACAATCCCCATTGCTTACCGCTACTACATCCGCCAGAAAGACGGCCTTTCTCTGGCCGGTGGCTGTGAAGGGGTTACGGGCGGAAAGCCTGTCTGGAATAAAATCATCAATATCGTTTTTATTTTTGGTATTGTATCCGGCATTATCATCAGCTTTGGAACAGGGATTCCAATGCTGGTCAATAATCTGCACAACAGCGTTGGAACGCCAGATACCTTCATCATGCAGGTAATCATGGTGGTGGTCGTCACTTTTATTTTTACGCTCAGCTCATATGCCGGCCTTGACAAAGGGATGAAATTCTGTTCAGATTCTACAACATACCTCTTTTTTATCCTTCTGGCTTTTGTATTTATCTTCGGGAACCCTTTATTCCAGATTGAAAATACCATTAAAAGCCTCGGACTTATGATTAACAACTTTGTCCCGATGATCTTTGAGACAGAACCTATTGTTAAAACTGGATTCACCGCAGACTGGACGGTCTTTTACTGGGCCTGGTGGATTACACTGGCGCCCTGGATGTGGATTTTTATCGCAAAAATCTCCAAGGGCCGCACCATCAAGCAGGTCGTTCTCACCATATCCCTGGCCGGTCTCATCAGCACCGTACTCTTCTTTGGTATTCTTTCAAACTACGGCTTGAATTTACAGCTGACCGGACAGTTTGACTTTGTCTCCATTCTGCAGAACCAGAGTCCTGAGCAGGTCATCTCCTCGGCTATTATGGCACTTCCGCTCGGCAAAATTGTGCTCTTTGTCTGGTTTATCGTCGGTCTTATGCTGCTGGTCACTACGCTGGACTCTGCTGTGTTCACACTGGCGGCTGCCTCAGTTACCAACCTGAAAACTGATGAGATACCGCCGAAGAGCCTGAAGCTTTTCTGGGCTGTCATCATCGCTGCGATTCCGCTGTGCCTGATGTTTGCCAAGGCTCCGCTGGATTCGCTGAAATCGACCATTATCATCACAGCGATTCCGGTTTCCATCACGCTGATTTTCTGCATCATTTCCATTTTTAAATGGCTGAAGCAGGATTACGGTGACATGACAAGAGATGAAATCACCCGCAAGGAAAAGGAAACGGTTCCAGACTTCCCTGAAAAAGAACCGCTCTCCCCGAGTTCATGTGAAAAAGCAAGTGTGATCGATGCGTTGAATGAACACGAGTGATGTTTATAAAGCCTGGATGTTTTTATAGCATCCAGGCTTTATTAGTAACTTTAATGAAGGAGCATTGGACAAAACACCAAAAATATAGTAAAATAATAATACCTTGCGAATGTAAAGATTTTCCTAGCTAGCTTATCTTTGCATATCAAAGGAGGTATAAACCCATGAAAAAATATAAAATTGACAAATGGGCAATCATTATCACTCTGGCACTGGTTGCTGTCTTCAGTGTGTATATCATACTGATGCCCACAGCAGCGACGGAAATTCTGAATAATATTCGAATTTTCATTACAACCAAGATGGGCGTTTACTTTATTGTAATCACTATCGGTATCTTCGTCTTTAACTTCGCCGTTGCTTTTTCCAAATTTGGGAATATCAAGCTTGGCAAGGATAAGCCGGAGTACAAAACCTTCAGCTGGATCGCCATGATCTTCTGCGCAACGATGGGTGCTGCGCTTTTGTACTGGGCCGTTCTCGAATGGGTCTATTACTACATCACGCCGCCCCAGAGCATTACACCCGAGAGCATCGCTGCCGCGCAGGTCGCTGTATCCTACAACTTTTTCCACTGGGGCGTTCCCGCCTGGGGAATCTATGCCATTGGCACCATTCCTCTGGCCTACCGTTTTTATGTCCGCAGACAGGAGGGCCTCTCACTGGCAAACGGCTGTGAAGGTGTTACCGGCGGCCGGCCAATCTGGAATAAGATCATTAACATTATTTTTATTTTTGGAATCGTTTCAGGTATTATTTTAACCTTTGGAACAGGGGTTCCAATGCTGGTCAACAATCTGCACACCAGTCTCGGCACACCCGATAACTTTATCATGCAGGTCGTTATGGTGGTCGCAGTCACCATATTCTTTACCGCCAGTTCCTATGCAGGGCTTGAAAAGGGAATGAAATTCTGTTCAGACTCCACCATTTACCTGTGTTTCTTTTTACTGGCTTATGTCTTTATTTTTGGCGGGCCTCAATTCCAGCTTGAAAATACCATCAAGAGCTTTGGGATGATGCTCTCTAATTTTGTGCCCATGATCACCGAAACTGAGCCCATTATCAAGACTGGTTTTACAGCAGACTGGACCGTTTTTTACTGGGCCTGGTGGATTACCCTGGCGCCCTGGATGTGGATCTTCATTGCTAAAATCTCCAAGGGGCGGACCATCAAAGAGGTTATCCTGAGCATCACTGGCGCAGGTATGCTCAGCACACTTCTGTTCTTTGGTGTATTGTCCAACTACGGACTCCAGCTGCAGCTTACCGGCTCCTTTAACTTTGTCGAAATCCTCCAGACCCAGAGTCCGGAACAGGTTATTTCAACGGTTATCGCGGCCCTGCCTCTCGGGAAAATCATCCTGCTTGTATGGTTTCTCACTGGCACCATGCTGCTCATCACCACTCTGGATTCCGCTGTCTTTACTCTGTCCGCGGCTTCCATCAAAAATATTAAGGATGACGAAATCCCGCCGAACCATCTCAAACTGTTCTGGGCCATTGTCATTTCCGCGATTCCGCTGTGCCTCATGTTTGCAAAGGCGCCGCTGGATTCTCTTAAATCGGCCATTATTATATCAGCGCTCCCGGTGTCTGTAACGCTCATCCTCTGTGTTGTATCTCTGTATAAATGGATGAGAAAGGACTTTGGAAGCCTGACGCGGGCGCAGATTATTGAAAAGGAAAAAGACCCCACACCAGATTTTGAACCGGGTGATTTTACCTTACCACATGCTGACAAAAAATAAAAAAAGGCAAAGTAAGCGATCTGTCTCAGAACGCCTTGCTTTGCCTCTTTTTTATTTTAATGCTGATATTTTTTTAATAAACACTTAATCTAAATTCTCTATTTTTTCATTAAATCCTTACAGTATTCACTTACCAGCCGAAAAGCCTTGGAATGGCTGATGTCCAGATCTTCAGCGACCTTTTTCATGTTTCTGTGTTTTTTATAGGACTCACGGATCAGCTGTTTCCCAACGCTTTCCAGAATATAATCATAGCTTTCCTTATAGGTCTCCTCTGCCATGGCCGTACCCTCGATCATAAATTCTGGCAGCTCTTTCGGCGCAACCGGGCCGCTGGTGGACAGAAGAACCGTCCGCTCAATGAGATTCTTCAGCTGCCGGATATTTCCCGGCCAGTCGTAGGCAATAAGGATCGCCATGGACTTGGGAGAAAAATCAATGTCTTTTCCATATTTTTTATTATATTTTTTCAGAAAATAGGCTGTCAAAGGAAGAATATCTTCCCGGCGCTCCCTGAGAGCAGGAATCTCAATATTGATGGTGTTGATCCGCCAGTACAGATCTGAGCGGAACTTCTTTTCCGAGACCAGTTTTTCGAGGTTGGCGTTGGTAGCTGCCACAATACGGATATCCACATGTTTCATTTCACTTCCGCCCACCTGGATAAAGCGCTTGTTTTCCAGAACGTCCAGCAGCTTGGCCTGAAGCCCCGGGGCCATCTCACCGATTTCATCAAGGAACAGCGTGCCACCATCGGCCAGTTCCACAAGGCCGACCTTCCCCTTGGCGCTGGCTCCTGTAAAGGCATGGGGCGCATAACCGAATAATTCCGATTCCAGAAGGTTTTCCGGTATCGTGGCACAGTTAATAGCCCAGAACGGCTTTGAGGCCCTCAGGCTCGTTTTATGCACATATTCGGCAATCAGTGTCTTGCCTACCCCCGACTCTCCGGTTAAAAGAATCGGGACGTCGGACTCTGAAACTTTTTTGATGGTCAGCAGAATCTTGCAGAAAATATAGCTCTGACCGACAATCTCATCATCGTCCTTGCCGTCCTCAGCCTCTATTGTGTGGGTTTTGCTCCTGCTCCCGGCTTTACTCTTTTCACCGTCCAGCTTTCGCCAGGTCATGTCATATTTTTCAGGGATTTCATTGGCAATGGTCACGACCATTTCAATCTCCCCATCCTTATCAAAAATGGGCGTGAGCACCGTTGAAACGCTTTTTCCAATGAGCAGATAGTTCTGCTCCGCAAAAACAGTCCGTTTTTCCCCGACACACTTTTCCAGAGCCGTTGGCGTCCACTTCCCTTTTCTGAAAGAGTAGTTATTCTGACCGATCATCTCTTTCGGGTCTACCCCATAATGGCGGATGGAATTGGGATTAACATAAATAATCTTCCCTTCTTTGTCCATCACATATACATCCGATGAACAGTTTTCCAGAATTTTAATATAGACGTCCACCGGAATGGAACGGAGATATTCTAGGTACTCCTCATCAATTCCAAATTCTTTGTTTATTTTTCCCATAAGGCACCTCTGTTGTCTTCTGAATCCTCTCAAACGCTATACGGTTTCAATAGAAGTATTATATCATAGAAAGACCCGTTTTTTCTACCTAAAATCACAGCCTGGCTGTTTTTATAAGAATACTTTCCGGGCTCTTAAAAAGGTGGGGACGGTGATAAAGAACAGATAAAAGACTGCCCCGGTCCAGGCAATGGCAGCGGGCCCCAGCATTTCCGCGAGAAAGATTTTCAGGGGCAGGGATACCGCCGCGAAAACCAGATACATGACCACCTGAAAACGGATAATTTTGGCGCCGTTGAGCACCATAAAAAAAGGACTTGTAAAAGACAGCAGTACCTGCATCAGACACATCCCCAGCAGCGTCCCGTAGGATACAGCAACTGCCCCGCCAGACAGAATATCCAGCACTGGCTTTGCAAACAACAGGCACCCGACCGACGCCGATGCTGAAAACAGCAGAGATATCCAGACGACTTTGCGGGTCGCCTTTTTTACCCAGTCATAGTCGCCCCGGCTCAGTGCTTCGCCGTTTGCTGTCCACATGGGTGTGCTGAGCATCAGCGTCACTGTGCTGATCATGCCTGCAATTTTATATTGCAGGGCATAAGGAGTCACCGCATCCATTCCGGCAGCCTTTCCCACCAGGTAATTGTCCAGAGACAGGCTCAGGGCTGTCAAAACAGACAGGACAAAAAAAGCAAGTCCGGTTTGCAGCAGCCTTTTCGATATCTGTGAATCAAAAAAGCGGAGTGACGGGCGGAGCCCGGGCTGTTGAAAACCGTAGTACACAAAGGAGTTTAAAATCGCAGTAACCACCGTCACAGAAGATACCGCACCAATCATAACCACCGGTCCCAGATTAATCTTTGCCACAAGCAGTACCAGTAAAAGCCCCAGACAGCTTCCAGCACACTGCCATAAATGGTAGCGGTATCCCTCCTGAAGAGCCAGCTGTGTCCGCTGGATTAAAGACGCGGGAATATTGATAATAGTCGGCACCACAATCACAAACAGCACACAGCCTGCCATCTGTGCACCTTCACCATCCTGGACGTTTAACACCGCGGGCCAGTCCACAAAGGAATACGCCAGCCCCCAAAAAACGGACATCAGGAATGCCACACCTGCCATCATGACATAGACGCTTGTTATAATCTTTCGGTTGACTTCTCCATCCCCAAAAGTTGCAGCACGGCTTAACTCTGTCTGCAGACCGCTTCCAAGCCCCAGATCCGCAAAGGAAAACATGGCAAAAAACGAGGTGGCCGCATTCCATAAGCCGTAGAGCTCTATCCCCAGATAATCCAGAGTGATCCGAACTGTAATCAGGGGGATCAATGTCATAAAAACTTTGGATACCGCTGCTGCTCCGGCGGTCAGAATAACACCGCGCTGCCTTTTTTGTTTTATTTCCGCCTCAGAACAGCTTTCCTTTTTTCCAAAAAACAATCTTACAATTCCCTCTATCCGGCTCACGCCATCACCTCATCTCATTTTCCATTACCGCCAGCCATTGATCCCGGATCACCGCTGGATCAAAAAGGCACTGGGCCATTTCTTTTGATTTCTGCCCCATTATGCGCCGTTCCTCCTCTGAGGTTCCAGCTATTTTCATGAGTGCCTCTGCCATTGATGGCACTTCATGGGGATCGCACAAGATCCCGTTGCCGTTCACAATAACCCTGTAGTCTGAGACGAAGCTCATGACAATGGGTTTCCCAAGGCACATCCCCTCGCAGATTACATTAGGCAGGCCTTCAGCCTTGCTGAAAAGTGCGACCGCATCTGCCTCAGCCGTCCTTTCATAAATAAACGGCGTCTCGCTGTGGAGATGGATTGTTTTTTCCAGACCATAATCTATAATCTTTTTATCCGCGTTGCGGTAGGTCTGATCATCTCCCCGTATGGCTTCCTTTCTGCCATACCAGTCAATTCTCAGCTTTTTCCGGACAGCTTCTGGCAGAGTGTGGACCGCCTCGATCACCCCGACCACATTTTTTATTGGCTGATAACTTGCGGCGACCAAAAGCCGGACAACCTCCTGCTCCTCAGAAGACCTTTTCTGACCGTATCCGGTCAGGCTCACGGGATTATAGATTACCTTCAGCTTATCGGCATAATCCGGGTAATGCCTGAGCCACATACCGCGCGCCCTCTCTGAATTGCAAATTTTAGCGTCTGCTCTGCGCTCGAGTCGGTTTGCCACCTTTCTTTTGAACGACTGGAAAGTTTGCTCCCGGCTGCTGCTTTCCGTTGTGATCAGCTTCCAGCCCGTTGACTTTATCTTTGCCAGACAGGCCAGAGCATTAGGGGACTCCATCACAGAAATTACCACGTCACCGTCAAAATTCCTGAGAAAACGGATGATCTGTAAAAATTTAAAAACCTTGGAGGGGACGCTGATTTTTGTCACAGGAATTTCGGCTTTATCCAAAGTTTTTTTGAAAAAATCACCCTCGCTGTAAGTCAGGAAGGAGATCTGATGCCCCGCTTTTCTGAACAGCACCGCCAAATTCGTGAAGCGCCGCTGGGCGCCGCCAGACCCCAGGTTATCGATAAAGCATAAAATTTTCATTCGTTAAACCTCCTCAGCAGATGGCCTCCCCGATACACTTCTTCCAGATTTTTAAAACCCGCTCCGGACGGTAGCGCTTTAATCTGCTCAGAGCCTCCTTCCCCATCTTTTCCCGAAGTTCGCTGTCTTGGCATAATAATAAAGCTTTCTTCATAAATTCCTGCTGGTCGCCCGGCTGTACGGCAAAACCGCCTGCCCCCACTAAGTCTCTGATGCCCTCATGGCATTCAAAAACTACTGAGGGCAGTCCCACAGCCATGGCTTCCCCAAGAGCATTGGGAAATCCCTCCTGCTCTGAGGTCATCAGATAGATATCATTCTTTACAAGCTCAGCACAAGGGTTGCTGGTCTTTCCTCTCAGCAGCACCGTGTCCTCCAGTCCATAGCGGATGACCAGCCCCTGCAGGTATTTTCTTTCCCTCCCCTCGCCGTAAATATTCAGCTGTGTCCGGGGATTATGGTCATGAATTTTTTTAAAACACTCAATCATCGTATCAAGCCCTTTGACCGGGACAAGGCGGGCGCAGGAGACGAAGTGGATAACCGGGGTATCCTCCTGTCTCCGGTAATCTTTGACCGCCGGGGCCGCCTGTATGATATTCGGCGTCACCACTGTTTTATGCCTGAAGCGGCCTTTATCAAAATCCCGGAAATGTTCAAACTGTACCGTCACACGGGAGGCTCTGCAGTAGGCAAGCCGCATCAGAAGCCGCCACATTCCTTCAGGTATCCGGGCTTTGATATTATACCTTTCCGAGGCGATCACCGGCATCTTTTTCCCAAGCAGAGCAAAAACAGCCAGTATACTGTTGTTGGTGATAAAGGAGACCACTGCGTCAAAATCCTCAGCCGCCACCGTTCTCCGGATAAAAACCATGGCTCTCAGAAGATTCAGAACCCTTGATTTTAGGTTTGCCGCACGGTTTTCAAAACATTTAATCCCACTCAGGTTATACCGGGGACGCGACTTTACCCAGAGCGGCAACAGGCTCACGTCAAGACCCTGCTTTTTTCCATTCAATGCCAGCAGCTGCGCCATATTTCCCGCGCCGCCACTGTAATCATCCACGATAATTAACAGCCTCATTTTTTACCTCTTTTCCATCAGCTTAAGCAGCGGAGCCGCGTAAGCCGCTGGCGAAAAAAGCACCTTTGCTTTTTCCCGGGCCGCTTCTTTTATCTCTTTAATACGGTTCTGCTCCATGCCCGCAACCTTTTCCAACATCGCTTCAAGCTCCTCCAGACCCGCGATGACAAAACCCTCCCGGCCATTCACCAGCAGCTGCTCCGGCCCGGATACATCGTTGCAGATCATCGCTGTGCCGCTGCTCATGCACTCAGCCATTTTGGTGGAAAATCCTGCCCGGGCATAACGTTTGGCTTTTCTAAGCAGCACACAGAAATCCGCCCGATATCCAAGGAGAAGGGCCTCCTCGCGGCTGACTCTGCCATGAGCAAAAATGCCCAGTTCACTGTAGCTTCCATGTTTCCATACCACTTTCAGATACTCCTCTCCCACACCCGCGATGTCCAGCCGAAACCGCAGCTTTTTCCGGTTAAGGTGTTCCACTGCCTCAAACAGCGGCACCAGCAGATCCTTCTCCCCGGGTGAGCCCGTATAAACCAGATTGATAACCGGATGTGTGTAATAATGGTACTTAACAGCTGTTTGCTGGCCGCTGCCCTGCATAAGCGGAGGAATAAAAATGGTTTTCATGCCTTTTCTGCGGTAATAATCATATAAAAAAGGGCTCACCGCTATCACTCCGTCGAGACAGCATTTGTCCAGCCTCCGTATTCGGTGGCCGACCATCAAAGGCATCAGCCGCTCGCCAATTTTACCTCTGCTTCGCGGCGCATACCACTCGGTAATGTCCCCGATAAGCTGGACACACTGCTGCGCGCAGTATTTTCTCAGTCTCCAGGTCAGCGGGCCGGGGTCATTGTACAAAACAAACACATCATATCCTTCGGCACACTGGTGTTTTTTCACCCGGCGGCAGAGCCTTTCGGCGGTGACCAGCTCAGCAAGGTTTCTGAATCTGCCTCTTTCAGAGGGCTCTGGCACAAAATAGCGAAAGCCCTGATAGCTGTAAACCCGGTCTCCGGTCTGCTGGTCATGTCCATGGTTCGCCGCACCTTCGGCAGCCACAGGGTCCGCGCAGAGAAAATCCACAATATATCCGTTTTTCTGAAGCAGGCGCGCCATTTGGAAAACACGAATCCCAGCCGCGCTTTCGGGAAGTCCGCAGCGGATAATATATAAAATTTTATGGTCTGGCATCTGTTTTTGCTCCCTTCTCTGATTTTTTTCTTTTTTCCCGGTGAATAGCAAGGCACCGCCCGATAACGACTGCGATGGCCAGACATTTAATATCAAAGACCAGCATTGTATATACAGACAGCCCGCCGAGAGCGCACATCCACATGATAAGCACAAAGCTGTACCCCCGGACCAGCCGTTCCTTGTTGTAAAAAAGGCTGTTGTAAATCCCCATAACCAACAGCAGTACATAAGGCAGGCAAATGGAAATACCGTAACGCATCATCAAAAACAGGTAGCCGTTATCAATATAGCTGTAAAAGCCACCCATCGTCGGTGAGTAGTACTGAAAAGCATAACCCTGCCCGATGAGAAAGTCCTTCAGATTGGTCTGGGAAAAAAGCTCAATATATTGGAAAGACCGGGTATCCCGGTCGGTTTTTTCCATAAAAGTCTCAAACAGGTGCGGCTCAAAGTTTGCCACAAATGCAAAAGCCAGTCCTCCGATGACCACAGCTGCCCAGACGCCCCTGAACCGCCCCCGTTTCCCCTTCTGTGTCGTGATATAAGGGAACACCAACGTCCAGATAAGGCTTTGGATCACGTAGCTTCTGGCGTTAAACAGAAGCGCCAGCACCATACATATGGTCATCAGAAAACAAATGAAAGCTCTCTTTTTCCTTTTCTTAAAATAATCAATGCTGCCGATAACCACAAGCCAGAAGCCCTGGACATAAAGGATCAGGGCCGCTGTATTCCCCATAAGTCCAGAGGGGTGTTTACTAAGAAAAAGCAGATAGGAAGTCAGGCTGGCCGCCAGAGAGAAAACACCCATGCGCAGGGCTATTCTGCTGAAGCTTCCATAGAGCTTGTCGTCCACACCTACCACCACTGCCAAAATGGTCAGATAGACCTCGGGCGTGGTCTCCGAGTACAAAACAGTCTTTGCCCCATAACGTATGAGGGTAATAAACGCCCAGCACACCACTGCCCCGGTCATGACCAGCAGCGCGGTCATTCCAAGCTCAGTCAGCTTCCGGATAATTTTGGGGTATTCCACCAAAAACAGTGTGATGAGCAGTGCCAGCGCCAGGTAATCCAGAGCGATGGTGACACCCCCAATCCTCGGCAGCTGCTGGAAGCCATAGGTGCTGTTTTCAATCAGTGTATAGCCCATCCCTGCGTAACTGTAAAGCTGCTTGATCATCAGAATAAAAAAGATCAGATAGACCATGGCTTTTCGTACCGGTATTTTCTTTGGCATTTACCGCCTCGCAGTCCTTTGTGAATTCTCGTGTCCGTCTTATATATGCTCCCTGTACCATTCAATGGTTTTCTCAATACCATCCTCAAAGCTGTAATCCGGATCATAGTTCAGCAATTCCCTGGCCGCTGTAATATCCGCACAGGAATGGCGAATATCTCCCGGACGCTCTGGTCCGTAAACCGGGGGCAGCTCCCGGTTCAAAAGTCCGCAGAGGGTATAATACAGCCTGTTCAGGCTGATCTGGCCGCCGCAGGCAATATTGTATGCGGCTCCGGCCGCTTCCTTCGGTGCCAGCATTCCCTTCAGGTTTGCCTCCACTGCGTTTTCAATATAGGTAAAATCTCTGGACTGGCTGCCGTCGCCATTGATCCGGGGTGCCTCGCCAGCCATCAGGCTTTTGACAAATTTCGGTATAACCGCAGCGTAAACGCCTTCAGGATTCTGGCGTTTTCCAAAAACATTAAAATAGCGGAATCCGATGGTTTCAAGGCCATAAAGCCTGGTGTATAGCCCTGCGTATTCCTCCGCCGTTTTCTTGGTCAGGGCATAGGGCGACAGGCAGTTTCCCATTTGGCTTTCTGTTTTAGGGAGTCTCTCCTCATCGCCGTAAACCGATGAGGACGAAGCATAAACAAAACGCCTGACGCCCTTCTGTCTTGCCGCCTCCAGCATATTCAGTGTTCCCTTGACATTGATGCCCTCGTAAAGCAGCGGCAGTTTGATGCTGCGGGGCACGCTGCCCCAAGCCGCCTGGTGCGAGACATAGTCTATTCCTCCACATGCCTCCAGACAGATGTCATAATCCTGAATATCCCCCTTTATAAACTCAAAGCCGGGATTATTAAAAAAGGGCCGGATATTTTCTTTACTTCCAGTTGACAGATCGTCCAGACAGCGGACAAAATAGCCCATGGAAAGCAGTGCCTCGCAGACAGCGGAGCCAATAAAGCCCGCCCCGCCTGTCACCAGAAAGCGACTTCCCTTCGGAAATATCAAATGCTTATATCCCATCTTAAAGCCTCCAATAAGTATAATTCTGCGTTTCACAGTCCTTTTTTTCATAAACGCCCTTCAAGTCAAAAAGGATTTTTTTCTTTTTATTTTTAAAAAACAGGTTAAGCTCCTCAAGGGGTAATTCTTTAAAGCGGCTGTGTGCCACCGCGATGATCAAAAGATCCAGCTCCTCAAGATCAGTGATATTTGAAAGCTTTATATCAAAATGAGCCCTGGCCTCCGCGGGATCGGCCTCGGGGTCACACACCACTGGCTCAATGCCATATTCCCTGAGCTCCCTGATGATATCCATTACCTTAGTGTTCCGGCTGTCCGGGCAATTTTCCTTAAATGTAAAACCCAGAATCCCCACACGGGCCTGCGGAATAGTCACATCCTTTTTGATGAGCTGTTTCACAGCATTTTCAGCCACATAACAGCCCATACTATCATTAATCCGGCGCCCGGAGAGGATCACCTGAGATTTGTAGCCTAACATCTCTGCCTTATGGGTCAGGTAGTAGGGATCTACTCCGATACAGTGACCGCCCACCAGACCAGGGGTAAACTCCATAAAATTCCATTTGGTGCCTGCGGCTTCGAGAACGGCCTTTGTGTCAATACCCATCCTGTTAAACATGATAGACAGCTCATTCATAAAGGCGATGTTAATATCCCGCTGACTGTTCTCAATAACCTTAGCCGCCTCAGCTACCCGGATGCTCTCTGCCCGGTGCACACCAGCCTCTACTACCATGCTGTAAACCTCCGCCACTGTATCCAGAGTTTCAGCGTCCATGCCGGATACAATCTTGACAATATTCTCCAGCCGGTGTACCTTATCTCCAGGATTGATACGCTCTGGTGAATAGCCAATCTTAAAATCCCTTCCACATTTAAGGCCAGAGGTTTTTTCCAATATTGGGAGACAGATTTCCTCGGTAACGCCAGGATAAACCGTGCTTTCATAGACTACCACCGAACCCTTTTTCAGATTTCTGCCAAGAATCCGGCTGGCTGCCTTTACCAGAGAAAGATCCGGTGTTTTATCACGCCTGACCGGAGTGGGCACAGTGACGATATGGAAACGCGCTTCCCCCAGCCTTTTTTCATCCCCTGTGAAATCCACAGAGCAGTTCCTGACCGCCTCATCACCTACTTCCCTTGTGGGATCTTCACCTTGCCTGTAAACTTCTATTTTTTTCTGGTTCGTGTCAAAGCCGATGACAGGTACCTTTTTTGAAAAAGCCGCGGCTATAGGCAGGCCCACATAGCCCAGTCCGATAACAGATAGTTTTGTCTCTCTATTTTTAAGCGCTGCATAATGTTTCATTATTCCTCCATATCTCATTGTACAGTTCAATCACTTTTTCCAGATTGTACTGATTAGTCACTTTCACAAAGGCCCTGTCACCAAGCTTCTGCCGCAGCACAGCATTATCCATCAGTCCATCAAGGGCTTTCCTGAGATTATCCGGACTGTGTTTTTCAACCAATATGCCACAGTTTTCCAGCATATCTGGTATGGCCCCTACCCTGGTGGCAACAACAGCCTTTCCCAATGCCATCGCCTCTAAAACTGCGTTTGGAAACCCCTCAGTGTGGCTTGGCAGAACAAAAATTTCCGCCTCATTCAGGCGTTTTATTGCCTGAGTGTGCGGCAGCTCACCAACCAGCTCAACGCCTTCAAAGCTAAATTTTCTTTTTAAAGTCCTGGCAAAATCCTCCTGAAAAGGCCCTATAATTTCCAGTATCCAGTCTGGGTACTCCTGCTTTAAGTCCTGCCAGGCTTCGAGAAGCTCCCAGGTTCCTTTTTCCCGTGTCACCCATCCCAAGAAAACAATCTTCCGGCCTCTTTTTTCCCCGGGATCAGGAAGTTCCTCAAGATTGATAGGATTTGGCACATAAGACAGCTTTTCCTCTGGCAAGTAATGTCTTAGGCAGGCATAGCTTTTAGAATCAATGACAATTACCCGATCAGCCAGCCGGCAGGCCTTCAGCTGATACCTCCATTCCCCGGAATGCTCCTTTTCAAGCTGTGGGATTCTGCCGTAACGGATGTGGTAGTTTGTGGGAATACTGTTTTTCCGCGCGGTTTTCAGAAGCAGGCCATCCCGGATCAGGCCAAGGCTCCCGCTGGTGGTGAGATGAATGACATCAGGCCGTTTGTTTTTTATTTCACGGATTAGGCGTCGCTTCAGTCCCAGCATTTTTATGCCGCTGACCACCACGCGGTCCCAGAGGCTCCTCCCCTCGGTCGTCCTTCTTCCAGTGCCGGTATCTAAAATATTCAACTCAATATCCTGCTGCTTTTTCTCAATGTGTTCACTGATCAGCCGCGTCCAGTTGGCAATGCCGCCATAAGGTGGCGGTATGGGGGCAATTAAACAAAGTCTCATTATTTTTTCCTCCAGATTGTTTCATTTACAATGGCGGTATAACTCTGGACCAGCTTGACGACTTTGACGCTGACGTTGGTGTCTGTGTAATCCCCTGCCATGACCAGAGGTTCATTGTTTTCAGCCATCTGTACTGCCAGTTCAACAGCCTGCTCAATTTCCTTTGTGGTTATGCCGCCAATGACCATAGTCCCCTTGTCAAACACCTCCGGGCGTTCAGTCGATGTCCGGATCAGCACTGCAGGAAAATTCAGCAATGCGCTTTCCTCTGAAAGGGTGCCACTGTCTGACAGGACACAGCGGGCATTTTTTTGTAGCTTGTTATAGTCAAAAAAGCCCAGAGGTTTTATGGATTTTACCAATGGATGAAATACAAATCCCCGTTTTTCAATCATCTTACGGCTGCGGGGATGCGTCGGATAGACTACAGGCAGCTGATGCTTTTCTGCCAGCTGGTTGACGGCTGTCATCAGACTGAGAAAATGCCTTTCCTCATCGATATTTTCCTCCCGGTGGGTAGACAGCAGAAAGTAACCGCTTTTCTCCAGCCCCAGTGTTTCAAGAATCCCAGATACCCTGATGGCTTCCCGATGCTCCTCCAACACTTCACGCATGGGGCTCCCGGTGACAAAAATGGTTTTTCCATCGATTCCCTCCCTCAGCAGATAACGTCTTGAGTGCTCTGTGTAGGGCAGGTGAATATCTGCGATATGGTCCACAATGGTCCGGTTGACCATCTCCGGCACATTCCAGTCCCAGCAGCGATTCCCGGCCTCCATGTGAAAAATAGGTATTTTTAGCCTTTTTGCGCTGATGGCCGACAGGGCGGAATTTGTATCACCAAGAATCAGCAGGGCGTCAGGTTTTTCGCGCACCATTACTTCATAGGCTCTGGCAATAATATTCCCCATTGTTTCGCCCAGCGTTTCTCCTGCGCTGTCCAGATAGTGGTCTGGAGCG
Organism: Eubacterium callanderi; assembly: GCF_900142645.1. Lineage (GTDB taxonomy): Bacteria > Bacillota > Clostridia > Eubacteriales > Eubacteriaceae > Eubacterium > Eubacterium callanderi. Next base: position 217,147 of record NZ_FRBP01000007.1, on the reverse strand, counting down.
CGAAGCCCCAGGTTCTCAAAAAAAATCTGGTTCAGGGCATAATCCCAATTCTGTCCGGTATGCACAAGAATATGGTCAAAATACTGGTCACATTTTTTTATCGTTGCTGACAGCCGGATAATTTCAGGCCGTGTTCCGAGAATCGTCATGAGCTTCAGCTTTTTCATTCCCCCTTACCTCCTTTATGATTTCTGGTTCTACCGCCAATGAGTAGGTATCTGGCTGCTGTGGGTAGAATATCTCACAAGCCCAGATCAGCGTAACCATATCCTCGCTGCCGTCATTAACCAGCGCGTGGGTATAACCCGCGGGTATGTCCATCACCTCCAGCTGCTCACCAGATACCGGATATTCCAAAATCCGGTCACTTCCAAGCCGTCTCAGCCTTATCCGCCCAGTTCCTCTGACCACCAGGAACTTTTCATTTTTTGTGTGGTGCCAATGGTCTCCGCGTGTCACGCCTGCCTTTGTGATATTGACTGAAAGCTGTCCGCGGTCTGGTGTTTTAATGAACTCCGCAAAGGCACCCCGGGCATCGGTATGGGTTTTAAGCGGCTGGCTCAGATTATCCACCGACAGGTAGGTCAGGTAAGCCGAGTAAAGTTTTTTGGTCAGAGGATCTGCCATATCCGGTACCTCCAGCTTTTCCCTGTTTTCTCTGAAACCTTCTATCTTCTCGGCAAGACTGCCCACTGTCACCTCATAGGTTTCTGTAATACGGTGATCTCCTCCAGTCAGTGCGCCCAGCATTGCCGTAATAACATCATCGATATAAGCCAGCTGCAAAACCGCTTCCGGGTTATTAATATGGATCGGTAGCCCCCGACTGATCTGATGGCAGAAAGTGGCGGCTACACTGTTATAATAAGGGCGGCACCATTTTCCAAAAATATTAGGCAGGCGGTAAATAAAGGTCTCAACGTCATTTTTCCTGCCGTAACGTGTCACCAGTCTTTCGGCTTTCTTCTTACTTTTACCGTAAGGATTATCCTTTTCAGCCTGAACTGAGGATGCCAGTACCACCGGGGCTTTGTTGCCGTGCTTTTCAAGCAGAGAAAGCAATTCGCAGGTCAGGCCAGTATTGACCTCTTCAAAAGCTTCGGGCTTTTCCGGCCGATTAACCCCTGCCAGATGATAGACAAAGTCACACTCGGCGGTATAGCGCTCAAGAGTTTTCTTTTCCGACTCTCGGCCAAAGCACAGAACCTTCACAATTTCCTGCCCCAGTTCTGGACAACTGCCAGAAACGCCCACATGTTCCAATGCGGCCACCAGATTTTTTCCGATAAAACCTCCCGCTCCTGTTACAAGTATCTTCATTTTTATTCTCCTAGGCTGTAAGCCGAATGTGCTTGCCGCTCTGGATGTACCACTGCGCCAGCTCATTCTGAATATACGGCAGGTTCCTCAGTTTTTCCATCACCTGCTCCACATTAAGTATTTCTGCACTGTCTGAGGTGAATTCCTCAGCAATTACCGTTTCCCCCTCCGAAAAATATTTTTCATAATTGAGGTCACGCTGATCCATGGGCACTCTGAAAAAGCCCCCGTGGTCGATGGCGCGTGATGCCTCCTCCCGTGTCAGGAGTGTTTCATGAAATTTCTCTCCGTGGCGCACACCGATTGTCTGGATTTCCCTGGTTACCCCAAAGAGCTCTTGAACTGCTTCAGCCAGTGTGCCGATGGTACAGGACGGTACCCTGGGAATCATGATATCCCCCGGATCCGCGTTCTCAAAGGCAAAAAGCACCAGTTCCACCGCCTCCTCAAGGCTCATGACAAAGCGGGTCATGGACGGGTTCGTCACTGTCAATGGCTCACCGGCCTTTAGTTTATCAATGAACAAAGGCACCACAGACCCTCTGGAACACAGAACATTCCCATAACGGGTTCCGCTGATAACCGTGCGCTCTGGAGCCACCGTCCGGGATTTCGCCATAAACATTTTCTCCATCATGGCCTTAGAGGTTCCCATAGCGTTGATGGGATAAGCCGCTTTGTCCGTTGACAGGCAGACAACTTTTCTTACTCCAGCCTCAATGGCGGCGGTCAGCACATTGTCTGTCCCCAGCACGTTGGTTTTAACCGCCTCCATGGGGAAAAACTCACAGGAGGGCACCTGCTTCAGGGCCGCAGCATGAAAAATATAATTCACACCGTAAAGAGCGTGTTGGATGCTTGCCTTATCCCGGACATCCCCGAGATAGAATTTGATTTTTTCGTTTCCGTAAGCCCTGCGCATATCATCTTGTTTTTTTTCATCTCTGGAGAAAATCCGGATCTCCTTAATATCTGTAGCCAAAAAACGTTTGAGCACCGCGTTGCCAAAGGACCCGGTTCCTCCTGTAATCATCAGTGTCTTATTTTTTAACATCTTTCACCTCATTGTATTAATTCGCCCAGCTGTTTTTCAAGCTGGTTTAAATGCCGTTCTTCTGTAAAATGCTTCTTGACGTACGCGCGTCCCCGTTCGCCACAGCTGCTGTACTGCGTCGTATTTTCCATAAACCGCAGCAGCAGCTCCGCGAGACCTTCCGCATCGCCGGCCCCAGTACAAAGACCACAGCCGGATTCTGTAATCACCTCCCGGACAGCGCCGTCTGCAGCTGCGATCACTGGCTTCCCCGCCGCCATATATCCCTGGAGCTTGGCTGGAAGTGTCAATCCCACTGCCGTATCCCCATTGAGAGTCAACAGACAGGCGTCCGCCAGCCGGTAGTAATCTTCCATTTCCTCGTGAGGACGTCTGCCGTAGAACAGTATCTGATTTTCCAGAGCCTTTTCACGAACCAGCACACGGCACCGCTCCGCGTCCGACCCATCCCCCACCAGATGAATCCTAAAACCGGGAGTTCCCTTCAGCCTGTCTGCTGCTTCAATAATACAAGCCACATCCTGAGCCTTTCCGATATTTCCCATGAACACAAAATTCGTTATACCATCCGGCTCTGTAGTTAAATCCTGTGATAAATAATCGTCACCGGCTTCCTGAGGCAGGTACTCCATCTTTTCAAAGGGAACATCATTGACATAGTGCAGATAGTCGATAAAGGGCTTTGATGTAACGGCAATATGGTCGCACTGGCGATAAAGACCTCTGGAAAGCCAGCTGATTATGCTGTAAAAAAGACTCCCTTCCCCGATGCCATAAACCTTCACGCATTCTGGCCATATATCCATACAATAATAGAACAGCTTCTTGTTTGAAATCTTTTTAAGCACAGCAGCAGGAAAAATCACTGTCACCGGCGAGATCCCGTACACGTAAATCACATCAAACTGCCAACGCATAAACAGACAATAAATGGCCGCTGTCAGCGCAAAGGAAAGATAATTCATACAGCGGAAGAAAGCACCGCTTCTCCGAGCAATCACCGGTATACGGACCACCTCCACCCCATCAATCCACTGCCTCCGATTCTTAAAATACCGATATGCCTCTGGCACCCGGGAGGTTGTGTAATCCGGAAGTCCAGTCAATATCCTGACCTGATGTCCCCGCCTCACAAGTGCTGCTGAAAGGGCAGTAACCTGGAATGTATCCGGGTAATAATGTGGACTCACCATAAAAATTCTCATTGATTGTCCTCCTGCCATTTCCGGAACGTTTTTGGCGCTTGCCCCAACTTCTGGCACTCCTCCTCCAGCATCCCTTCATAAATATCCTGTCGTTTTATAACATAACGGATCGTTTTGAAAAAAATGGCTGCATCTGTAAGAAAACAGATATTTTCAACATACTTCCTGTCAAAAACCACTTTCTCGTCATTGCTAATGAGGTTGCGTCCATTGATCTGTGCCAGGCCCGTGATCCCCGGCCTCACTGCTGTTATGCCAGCTTTTTCACGGGCAGCCAGCACCTCCCCCTCCGCCAAGAGAAACGGACGTGGACCAATTAAACTCATCTCTCCCTTTATCATATTAAAAATCTGAGGCAGCTCGTCCAGACTTGTCCTGCGCAGCACCCGCCCGGTTCTGGTGATATACTGCTCTGGATTTTTCAGCTCTTTCACCGGCCTGTCATATGGAGCAGTTTTATACATTGTTCTGAATTTATAGATCAGAAAGGTGCGCCCATACTGTCCGCAGCGTTTCTGCTTAAAAAGCACCGGTCCTTCCGAGTCCCACTTAATAGCAGCGGCGATAACACCAAACACCGGCATCAAAGCGATCAGCGATAGCACTGCTACAAAAATATCAATTAGTATTTTTATATAGCATCTATAGACCATTCCCCCCACACCCTTTCTCTGATTTGCATTTTGCTTTCATCTTTTTTAAAAAGTTACTCTTTTCTGCCAAAAATATCCTTTCAGCGAAAAACAACTTTTTCTATCTTTTTTATATACAGCATATTCTATTATAAAGTATATTTTCTTTGATTATATAGCTTTTGACAATTTTCACGTTTGAAAATTGACCTGTTTGTGACAGTTTTTGCCAGAAATGCGTATGATTATCTTTGGGAATATCCTTAAAATATAAAAAAAGTATAAAAAAAATATTTTAGCTTTATAGCTGAAGAATCCCTTAAAGTTTACAGAGCAATGAAATCCTGGTCAAAACAAAAAAAGAATATAAAAAACGCCATCCCTTAAAGAATGGCGTTTTTTATATTCTTCATCATTGTATTCTTATTAGTCTTCAGGTACAATTGCTTCTACTGGGCACTGATCAGCACAAGCGCCGCAATCTGTACATAAAGCTTCATCAATTTCGTAGATAGAACCTTCAGAAATTGCTTCTACTGGACATTGATCTGCGCAAGAACCGCAAGCGATACATTCGTCTGTGATTTTGTAAGCCATTTAATACACCCCTTTCTGAACAACATTTATTTTATTATATCTTATTCTTGATTTAAAGCAAGACAATTATTTATCTTTTTTGCCTTTTTCAGGTTTTTTTTCGGATTTTTTTTCGCGTTTCCGCTCGGGCTTACGCTCCGGCTTTTTTTCCTGCTTTTTCTTCTGAATATCCGCTAACAGATATTTTCGGACTTCGGTTTCATCCTTTTCCAGCTGCATTTTGACAAAGACCGTTTCCTCGAGAATGCTCAGTTTAAACACCTCGCCCTCGCCGTCCGGCGTAATGACCTGCTGGCCGACTCTTGGCATCTTCTTGGTGACTTCCTCATAAAATTCCTGTTCATAGGTCAGGCAGCACAACAGCCTGCCGCAGATACCTGATATTTTGGTGGAATTCAGCGATAAGTTCTGCTCCTTGGCCATTTTAATGGACACAGGGGTAAAATCGCCCAGCCACTGAGCGCAGCAGGTGGTTCTCCCGCATACGCCCAGCCCTTTGAAAATCTTGGCCTCATCCCGGACGCCGATCTGGCGCAGCTCGATGCGCACCTTAAACACCGCTGCCAGATCCTTGACCAGATCTCTGAAATCCACGCGGCCGTCGGCCGTAAAGTAAAAGATCGCCTTTTTCTTGTCAAAGGTATATTCCACATCAATGAGCTTCATCTCAAGCTTGTGGGCTTTTGCCTTTTCGATAAAAATATCCTTTGCTTCAATTTCCTTGCGCTTCAGCCGCTCAAAATCCGATGTATCCTTATCGGTGGCTTTCCTTATAACGGGCTTGATGGGCGCTGTGATCAAATCATCCTCAATCTCCCTCGGTCCCAGGGCAACCTCGCCGTACTCCACGCCGCGGACCGTCTCGACAATGACATGGTCGTACTGCTCTACTTCCAGATTCTGCGGATCAAAATAATAAATTTTACCGACTTTTTTAAATCGGACTCCAACCACTGATTTTGCCATCTATAGTATCTCCTGTAATTTATATTTTTAATAGGGCGCTTTCCCACTGCAGCCTCAGGTTGACATTATACTGCAGGGTGTTCATAAACTCAAAAAGGATCTCTGCGATCCGGCTGTTTTGACGCGGCGTCAAAACCGAAGCGTATTTTACCTGCCAGCTGTAATAAGGATTTCCTTCATCCTCCGCGCCTTCTAGAAACAGCGCCATGCTGTGAAACCAGACAAGCAGAAAATTCAGGACCTCAGCACTGGCGTTTTTATCCTTCCCTATTTTTTCACTGAAAGCGAACGCCTTAAAGGTATCTCCCTTAAGTATAGCATAAAATACATTGAGTGCCTCAATTTTTAAGCTTTCCAGCTCGGTATTTTCAAGAAATTCTAAAGCCTTTCCCGGGGACCCCTCACAACTGTAGATGGCCTGATCTACGGCCTCGCCCGGGGCACAGCCCTTCTGTTTCAAAATCTCACGGATGCCCGCATCCGAGACCGGCTCAAAGCCCAGGACCTGGCAGCGTGAACGGATGGTGTTCAGCATTTTTTCCAGGTTTTCCGCTGTGATGATGAAAACATTATGGGGCTCCGGCTCCTCCAGCGATTTCAGCAGGGCGTTCTGAGCCTCTGGCGTCATTTTATCGCCGCCCTTTATAATGCTGACCCGCAGCTCACTTTCAAACGGCTTGACCGGCAGCGTGGCGATGAGCTTACGTACCTGGTCAATTTTAATGGCGCTCTCACCCTTTCCAGGCTGGGTAATCAAAACATCCGGGTGGTTTCCGTGCTCGATCTTCTCACAGGGAATGCAGGTGCCGCAGGGCTTTTCATCGCCCCGGCACAAAAGAGCCTTTGCAAACTCAAGGGCCATCATGGTCTTGCCAATGCCCTTTTTTCCCACAAAGAGATAGGCGTGGCTCACCTCATGATTGGCAATGCTCCCCGCCAGAAGCTTTTTGATCCGCTCCTGTTCAACAACTGCCTTAAACATGCCTGCTCCTCCCTAGTGCCATTCTTCCTCGGCTAACTCCGAAAAATCTGTTTTTAGCAGTTTTTTTGCTTCCTCAAGATCTCCCGGGTCCACAAATATCTCAATGTTGGCCGTGGTGAAGGTTCCCATAAAAATACTGCGGATCGGGCCGCCGAACCCCTTTTCCCGCGAGGTTACCTTAATGCCGTTCGCCTCCAGAAAACTCCGCGTCACGGCAAATTCCATGTCCGAATAGGCTACCTTCAAAAGCGCGTAGCGATCCTCAAACCGTTCCACTTGTCATCACCCTCTCATATATTTCTTCGTGTATATCCTCAATGCTGCGGAGCTTTCCCTCCGAGACGCATACGATCTCTGTCCAGTTATATTTTTCAATGAGCTCAAGGGCATTCTGGTATGCGTGGAGCAGATGCTCTGGGCTTTTTTCATGTATATCCTTTTCCGCCTCACCTGTTATTTTATTGGCGCGGCCCTCCATCAGCTTGAAGTTGATCTCCGGCGGTATATTCAAAAAGAAAACCGCGTCGGGCACAGGCAGCTCCATCTTATTAAACTCATAATCTGACAGCCAGTCCATAAAACGGACGCGCTCTTCCGGATCACTGATTTTTCCCGCCTGATGAACCATATTCGAGGTGGTGTAGCGGTCAGCGATCACAATGCCGCCATCCCTGTAAAAAGTCTCGTAATCCTCCTTATAGGACGCATAGCGGTCAGCTGCATAGAAGGTCGACGCGATATAAGGACTGATGCTGTCCGGGTCATTTCCAAAAGCACCGGACAGGTACAGCCGCACCATGGCGGAGGACGCCTTATCGTAACGGGGATAGGAAACCTTCATGACCCGCTGCCCTTCCCTTTTCAGGCGGTCGTAGAGCTTTTCTGTCTGTGTCTGCTTACCGCTGCCGTCAACACCCTCGATGACAATCAGCTGTCCTTTATTTTCCATTGATAAACCTTCTTTTCTCATTTTATTTCAGGCATTATTATATCATAACGACCCATGCATTAAAACGAAGAATTGAGAATGACCTCAATCCTTCCCTCACTGTCGATTCCCACAACGGCCTCGCCATTTCTCTGCCGCCTGAGCAGCTCTGCGGCAGTTTCCTCTGTGACCAGGCTTCCCGGCAGCAGCACTGGTATTCCCGGAGGATACGGGATAACAAAGCCCGCCGCCGCTCTGCCTGCAGCATCCGCCAGAGGCATTCTCCCAGTTTCCATATTGCAGAGCGCCTGCCAAAGCGGATATTTCTCCTCGTGCTTCCAGAGACTGACAAATCCGACCTGTGGCAGCTCTGTGACCTCCGGGCAGTCTCTGTTCATATCTGCCACTGCTGCCATCAGCCGGTCCAGTTCGTCAACGGTAGTTCCGATTCCTGTCATGGCCAGCACATAATTAAAACCAGACATCTCACACTGGATGTTAAACTCTGTAAGCAGCCGCCTTTCAGCAGCCGTTCCCTGTCCGTCCTTCACCATTAGCAACCATTTGCTTTTATCGTAGAGCTGCTCTTCTCCCGGAGTGTACAGGGCGATGCAGTCACCTGCTCCCACCTGTTTCCGGTAATAATCCCAACGCTCTGCGATTGCCTGAAAAACGGCTTCTCCCTTTTCACAGGCTTCATCCACAGCGTTTTCCACACTCATCATCAGAAGATAGCTGGGGCTTGAAGATTGAAGCATGGCCAAAAACTTTTTGACACGGCTTCTTTCCACCAATGTTCCCTGCATATGCAGCAGGGAGCTCTGGGTAAAAGCCCCTAAAAGCTTGTGTGTGCTCTGGATAACTATATCTGCCCCGCAGCTCACCGCGTCCGGCGGCAGCGCAGCACAAAATTTCAGATGCGCTCCGTGAGCTTCATCCACGATCAGCACCTTTCCCTTTTTGTGAAGCAGCTCCGCTATGGCGGCCACATCACTGACAGTGCCGTAATAGGTGGGATTGACCAGGATCATCCCCTTCACCTCTGGATGCTCCTGCAGCTTTTTCTCTACCTGCTCCGGAGTAATGCGTTTTCCAAAGCCCAGCCAAGCATCGTATTCCGGTTCAAAATAAACACCCTTTACCCTGCCCAAAGCAAGCCCCGCGTAAACAGAGCGGTGACAGTTCAGCGGCACCAGGAGGCTGTCGCCCTCTCTGCACACACCCATGACGGCGCTCTGTATGCCGGCTGTGGTACCGCCCACCAGTATGCAGGACTCCTCTGATCCATAAGCCTCTGCCAGTTTTTCCTGAACCCTTAAAAGAATATCGGAGGGATCATGCAGGTTATCCGCCCCAGGCACTTCTGTTGTATCCAGGGTTGCCCAGTTCTCATTATCAAAGCAAATTTTTCCCTTGTGCCCTGGCATATGAAAGCGCAAAGTCCCTCTGTCACTCAGTTCTTGTAATCTTGTATATAAAATTCGTTTTTTCATGGATTTATTTTATCATAAAATCCGGATTTTTCCCCTTTATTTTTAGATGGATTATTGATATGATAATCACTGTAAAAAAATTCAAGGAGTGAAAAAGATGGCAAATATCATCTCTGTCGATATGACTAACTTTGAAGCGGAAGTGCTAAACTATACGGAAGGCCCTGTCATGGTCGATTTTTGGGCTGAATGGTGTGGCCCCTGCAAGGCTCTTCTTCCGATCATCGAAGAAATCGCCGGCGAAGTCCCTGCAACCGCCAAGATCTGTAAGCTGAACGTGGATGAAAATACCGATCTGGCCAGACAGTTTCATGTCATGAGTATCCCGACCTGTGTATTTTTAAAGGACGGCAGTGAAGTCGAGCGTTTCGTGGGAAGCCGCGACAGGCAGGAATACATTGATACCCTAAAAAATTTATAAGTTTTTTCAGACTGTGCTCCGGGCACGGTCTTTTTTTATCGAACTACTTTTTATTAAATTTTCTCTTACAATACAGGGCATTTCTCTTTTCATTCTATTTTTATAACTATTATTTCGAAAATCCTTGAACCTTTTTTGAAAATATGTTACTATGAAAATTATTTATAGATTCCTTATTTTCAGTCATAACTGTCAAACCCTCGGGAGGAACTCCAGATGAACACTAAATACCTCGGGCAGCGGCTTCGCCAGTTCCGAAAAGACGCCCATCTTACACAAAACCAGCTGGCTAAAAAGGCCGGTATTACCCCCACCTACCTCAGTATCATTGAAAGGGGCGCGCAGCTGCCCCGGCTGGAAACCTTTATCAATCTGGCCAATGTCCTGTCTGTTTCCGCGGACGACCTTCTGATGGAGGATCAAACGGAGTCTCGGAAAAATTTGTATCCTTCTTTCTGTGTTCCGTCTGACAACCTAACAGATGAACAGCTCGTCTTGGTTCAGGAAATGATCAAGCTAATGTGTGACCACTTCAAAAAAACAAATCACTGAATTATTTGTTTAAATTCTTGGACAAAACTATAATTGAATATTGACTTCATTCGCATTGTGAGTTATAGTAAATAATATACATCCGAATCATTTTGAAATAGGGCAAAACTACTGAAAGGTAGTGACGCAAAGCCAAGGGTCTAATTCATCTCAAGATGAAACGACAGCCGGTTGCTCGGGTATTAAACTTACTGAATGCAATCTCCCTGCCTTGGTTTATGCCGGGGTCTTTTTATTGCCCCAATCTCACGCAGAGGAGTTAATCACAATGGATAACAAAGTTATTGGCAGGCATATTCGTGAAGCCCGTCTTGATAAAAAACTGACGCAGTACCAGCTCGCGGAACGTGTTCATATTACACCGAATTATCTGAGCATGCTGGAACGCGGCACCCATCTGCCCAAACTTGAAACGCTCATCACCATCTCCGAAGCACTGGAGGTTCCTGTCAGCGCACTTCTTACCGATTTCCCCGTCGAATCCTTTACCAGCCGGATTCACTTTCTGTCCACTGCAATGGAAGGGCTCGATGACGAGCAGTCCAAGATCGTGTGCGATGTCATCAAGGTGATGACTGACGGCTTTAAATTGAAAAAATAAGTAAAAATCCCCGGATCAAATGATCCGGGGATTTTTTAGTTAAAAGTCTGAAGCCGGGTAAAACAAATCGTTTCGCCGCCTCGCCGTATCCAGCATGTTATTGTAGAGTATCTGCTGATACTCCAGAACCTCACGGTCATGGACGGTCGGATCACCCTTTCTGAAGTACTGCCCTTCCTTGTCAATGATCCCTACCGTATTGATGACCGGCAGTGTTTTGGACAGCTTCATTAAATAATCATTGTAGGGTGTCCCCTGGATACCCGCCTGCGCAAGCAGCAGGCTGGAAAGATAGTTTACACTCAGCTTATCCACCTGAGCTTCTGGGATGTCGTAATTTGCCCAGATGACAAAGGGGGTGACATAGCGCCTCTGCAGCTCCTCTGTGCTCCACTGGTCCAGAGGCTTCTGCATGAGCTCTTCATAAAAAGCCTGCTCGATATACGCCTGATGATCGCCAAACATGACCACCAGCGTGGGCTCATCCTGACTGCTGAAATAGTCGATCAGATTTTTAAACGCCGCGTCAGAGCTGCGCATCAGCGATAAATACTGCTCAGTTTCAGGATAACTTCCCTCCATCCCCTCCAGAAGCACAGGCTCCAGATCATCGGCATTCAGCTGGTAACCGGCATGGTTCTGGATGGTCACATCAAAGACAAACAGCGGATTGTCGCCTTTATTTTCATAAAGCTCAATGACCTTGTCATAGGTAGCCGTATCGCTGACCCATTTTTCTCTGATTGTCTGCGATTCCATAAATTCTTCTTCTGAAAAAAACTGCTGAAATCCAAAATTTGGATAAACCTTATCGCGGTTCCAGGCGTTACGCTCTCCGGGGTGGATGGCGTAGCTGCTGTAGCCCTCATGGTTCAGCGTCGACGTGAGCCCGGGAGCCGGACCCTTGATATAAAGCTGATAGGGCCTCGCGTTTTCCGGCAGATAAGCCGTGGTGTTTCCTGTCAGAAAAGCGTATTCGGAGTCACAGGTGCCACCGCCGAAAACCGACACGTAGAGATTCCCTTTAATGGTATTTTCCTTCAGACTGTCAATGAAAGGCATGTAGTCAATATTGGTTGAAAAATCCCCCACGGCCCGCAGGTCACTGAAAGACTCATTCATAATAGCAATGATATTGGGCTTATGGCTGTCTTTCATTCCAGGGCCGGCAGCGGCTTTTTCCGTTGTCCCGCCCCGGCCGACAGCTCCTGTGGTCATGGGCTGCTGTACGTTTTTGATGCTCTCACCCAAAAATGCCAGATCATATCCTTCAGGCTCTCTGACATGTGAGAGCTTGGCATTGACGGTAAAGGTATAAGGATAGCCGTTAACTGGCATATCCCAGGCATAGTAATACCGCTCCACATTGGTCTCGAAAAACAAACCAAAGGTGATGGTCAGGGCTGCAAAGGCCCTCAGGCGCAGCCTGCGGCTTTTATATTTATCCCGGACGCGTCTGTCTGCTTTAAAGGCCCAAAACAACAGCGCTGCCAGAACCAGCGCCGCCAGCAGAATCGTGCCGCTGAGCTCAAAGTGATAGGCTGAGGCGACCTGAAGTCCTGTTTTCGCTGAAAACAGATCCGTATAGAGCAGTGTATCTCCTCTGAACAGACGGACAAAGTAGCCCGCCAACCCAAAAATATACAGAAGAACTCCTCCGCCCATCAAGGATGCTCTCATCCGCCCTGTTAAAATATATAAAAAAACATAGACTGCCATACAGCAGGCCAGATTTAAAAACAGGCGGATTCCCTCTGTATCAAAGGGTGCTTCCTGAAATATCTGGAAAATGGTATAAGAAAAGGCTGAGGTCAGGACAAGCAGCAGCACATTCCACAGAGCCGCTGCACGCTCCCTGCACTCTATATTTGAAAAGACAGCCAGACCGATCATAAACACACACAGCCCCGCTGTGTTCAGGTAACGTTCATCAAACCCCATCATATGATAGCAGAGCGACAGGCTCAGGCTCAGCACCGCCACTGTCGCCAGTGCTGCCAATATTCTTTTTTTACTCGTTGTCAAATTGATTACAGAATCCAAAAAAAACCTCCTGTTCTCTGACTATTATATCATTAAACAGAAGATTTTGTGTTATTTTCAATAGAAATTAAGTTTTATCCTTTTAGCTTACTTTGCCGCCAGCCGGGATTACATCGCCGTCGACTGTTAAAATACTCAGCTTTTTCCCCTTAACAGCGGAAAGAATCATCCCGTTGGACTCCAGTCCCCTCAGCATGACCGGCTTCAGATTTGTACAGACAATAACCTTTTTGCCCACAAGGTCTTCAGGCTTATAGTATTTGGCGATTCCAGAGATAATCTGGCGCTTTTCTGTTCCCAGATCCAGCTGGAACACCAGCAGGCGGTCTGCGTCAGGATGCTGTTCGCAGGAGATGACCTCTGCGACTTTCATCTCAACCTTGGCAAAATCATCGATGGTGATCAGGCCTTCTGGCACCGCGGCTTTTTCTTCCTTCTTGGCCTGTTTTTCCTTTTTAGGCGGCTGTTTCTGTTCTTGTTTTTCCTTCTTCACTTCAATTCTCGGGAAGATTGGTTCACAGCGCTCTACCTGGATGCCGTCCGGGTATTTTCCAAAGGACTGGATACTTTCCCAGGTCCTGAGTTCTTCTGGTACCTTAAGTTCATCGGCAATCTTAACGCCGGTATCGGGCATTGCAGAGCTTACGAGTACAGAAATTATTCTGAGAGACTCTGTCAGGTTATACATCACCATTGCCAGACGGGCTTTCTTTTCAGGATCTTTGATCAAAACCCATGGCTGTGTCTCATCAATGTATTTATTGGTGCGGGAAACCAGCTTCCAGACCGCTTCCAGCGCGCGGCTGAAATCCAGCTTATTCATGTAATCTTCCACAACACCTGGAGTTTCCTCTGCCAGAGCAATGAGCTCGGCGTCAAAATCACCGCTTTCACGCTCAGCTGGAATCACGCCGTCAAAGTATTTCACGGTCATGGCCACTGTCCGGCTCAGGAGATTGCCCAGGTCATTGGCCAGGTCAGAATTGATGTGGCTGACCAGCAGATCTTCGTTATAAATACCGTCTGCGCCGTAGGTCATTTCACGCAGCACATGGTAGCGCAGTGCATCCACGCCATATTTTTCAGCCAGCTCTACCGGGTCGACAACATTGCCTACAGATTTGGACATTTTTCCACCCTTTAATAAAATCCATCCGTGGCCGTATACGTGTTCCGGCAGCGGAAGGTCCAGTGCCATGAGAATAATCGGCCAATAGATGGTATGAAAGCGGATGATGTCCTTACCGACCAGATGCACATTCGCGGGCCAGTATTTATCCATGAGCTGCGGCTTGTCATTCAGATAGCCAAGAGCCGAGATATAGTTCGGCAGAGCGTCGATCCAGACATACACCACATGCCCCGGGTCAAAGGTTACCGGAACGCCCCAGCTGAAGGAGGTTCTGGAAACGCAGAGATCCTGAAGGCCGGGCTTGATAAAATTGTTGATCATTTCATTCTTCCGGGATTCCGGCTGAATAAAATCCGGATGGTCTTCGATGTACTTAAGTAAGCGGTCTGCGTATTTTGACATCTTAAAGAAGTAAGCCTCTTCGGAAGCTTTTTCAACCGGACGTCCGCAGTCCGGGCAGTTGCCGTCCACCAGCTGGCTTTCCGTCCAGAAGGATTCGCAGGGAGTGCAGTACCAGCCTTCATATTTTCCTTTGTAAATATCGCCCTGGTCATAAAGCTTTTTAAAAATCTGCTGGATGGTTTTCTCATGTTCCGGGTCTGTGGTACGGATAAACTGGTCATAGTTGATGTTCATCAGCTTCCACAGCTCTTTAATTCTTCCCACCACGTCATCCACATAGGCCTGTGGGGTGACGCCCTTTTCCTCAGCAGCCTTTTGAATCTTCTGGCCGTGTTCATCGGTACCGGTCAGAAAATAGGCATCGTAGCCCGTCAGCTTTTTAAAACGGGTCAGAGTATCGGCGGCTACGGTGGTGTAGGTATGGCCGATGTGTAAATCCCCGCTTGGATAATAAATCGGGGTTGTCACATAAAAAGTTTTCTTTTCTTCCATCATATTTCCTCCTTGAAAATTTCTAAAAATAAAGAGAGCCCCTCCATATAAGGACGAAGCTCTCGTGTTACCACCTTACTTTCCGCCTGTCTCACGGCAGACGGCTCAGCTAATAAACCGGCAGGGTTTATTATTTGTTTTTAACGCTTTCCGCGGCCCTGGCTTAGGCGGCAGCCCTCACCAAAGCATGCTCCGAGGCCATCTTCCATTCCTTGTCCACAGCCGGCTTTCACCTTTCCCGGTTCTCTGTATGCTTCCTCCGAATGTACTCTTCTCTTCATCGCAGTTCATATTCAATTTATTACTATACTATTATATCCAAATATTTTTAAAATGCAAGCACTTTTAAGGCAATGGAAAATTAACGAATTCTTTTAAGGGATTAAAAGGGCGGCCACCGCACTAAAAAGTGGCAGAGCGACGCCCGCAAATACCCGAGATGTCTGCCCCTAACTTGCTTTAGCATGGCGTTCATGCTGATCTCTAAAGCGACTTAGTCCCATCCAATCAAATCTGCCAGAGGCAGATTTGTACTATAATTTTCCATTTTCAATTGTTTTCAAATTACCGTTTG
The DNA here is from genome assembly GCF_900142645.1 of Eubacterium callanderi. Lineage (GTDB taxonomy): Bacteria > Bacillota > Clostridia > Eubacteriales > Eubacteriaceae > Eubacterium > Eubacterium callanderi. The sequence continues at coordinate 201,753 of NZ_FRBP01000007.1, read as the reverse complement.
ATCAGATTATAGATATCCCGCTTGCTCACGCCCCGGTCTCTGGCCACCTGCTTCATGGCTTCCTTTTCGCCCATGCCCTGGTCTTCATAATGGGCCATGTGCTCATCCAGAGAAAGGGCTGTCAAATCCTGGCTGTCTGACGGAAGGCCATCGCCTCCTTCAATGACCAGCACAAACTCACCTTTGGGTGGATTTTCAGAATACCAGTCCAGATGCTCCTGAACTGTGCCCATTCGGGTCTCTTCATATTTTTTTGTTATTTCCCTGGAAATACTCATTTTTCGGTCCGGAATGACCTGAACCATAGCTTCCAGTGTTTTCACCAGTCTGTGGGGCGTTTCGTAGAGAATAACCGTATTTTCAGAGGCGGCTATTTTCTCAATACCCCCGCGGATCTCTTTGTTTTGTTTTCCTAAAAACCCCATAAAGGTAAAGGCCCGGGCATCAATGCCTGAGAGCACGAGTGCGCAAAGTCCGGCGTTTGGTCCGGGTACCACCTCCACCGGGATTCCAGCTTCATTACACCGGCTGACAATAACCGAGCCAGGGTCAGAGATAACGGGCATTCCCGCGTCGCTGACCAGGGCAATATCTTTACCCTCTGCCAAAAGCTCCAGCAGCTTTTCACTTCCGCTCTGCTCATTGTGCTGATGATAGGCCAGCAGGTGCTTCTTAAGCTCAAAATGATTGAGCAGTTTGACCGTATGTCGGGTGTCCTCCGCGGCAATCACGTCCACTTCCTTCAAAATCCTGAGAGCCCTCAGCGTAATATCCTCAAGATTACCGATGGGTGTTCCGACAATGTATAGTTTTCCCGGCATGTCATTCTCCATTTTTAATCAAACAAATTTCGCGCCACATAGACGCCGTTGACAGAGGCCTGCATCAGGCCGCGGGTGATTCCAGCCCCGTCGCCCAGCACGTACAGGTTTTTAATATTAGTCTGAAAATTTTCATCCACAGCCACCTTGTTGGAGTAGAATTTGACCTCTACTCCGTAAAGCAGGGTCTCATCACTGGCCAGACCCGGTGATACATGGTCCAGCGCCTGGATCATTTCGTCGATATCCTTCATAATGCGGTACGGAAGCACCAGACACAAGTCTCCCGGCACTGCATCCTTGAGAGTCGGTCGGATATTGTTTCGGTGAAGCCTTTCCTCGTTGGTTCTCCGGCCTCTGATAAAGTCGCCGTAGCGCTGCACAAGAATCTTATTCCCGGTCAGCATGTTTCCAAGGCTGGCAATGTGCTTGCCGTAGGCGATGGGCGCGTTAAAAGGCTCGGTAAAGCCTTTGGAAACCAACAGCGCAAAATTGGTGTTGTCTGTTTTTAGAGTGTCTGATTTGTAGCTGTGGCCATTGACCACTGCCAGATTGTCATCATAGTATTCCGTTGAAACAACTCCGCCGGGATTTGAGCAGAAGGTCCGCACTGCGTCGTCAAAGGTTGGCGTATAGTAGACCAGCTTACCCTCATAAAGGGCATCGTTAATTTCCTTCATGATTTCGTTGCGGGTTTCAAGCCGGATACCGATATCCACCTTGCCCACTGTGGTGTCTACGCCGTAGGTGTCGCACATGGCTTTAAACCATTCCGAACCCTCACGGCCTACACCGGCTAAAATTTTGTCCGCGTAGTATTCGCCGTCAGCGTTCACACCAACGGCCACGCCATCCTCCACGATCAGGCTTTTTACCGGATCGCGGAACTTGATTTCTACTCCCAGATCATGGATCAAATGATCCTGAATGCGCTTATAGATGGTGTAGCCAACCTCTGTCCCCATGTGGCGTATGGGGCATTCGATAAGCTTTAGATTACTCTGGATGGCCTTTGTTCTTATCTCGCGGATTTTCTCCGGATTATCGAGACCATGTACCTTGGGATCTGCCCCAAAACGCAGATAATGCTCATCCACATAGGCGATAAGTTCTTCGGTTTTTTCATAACCGATATAATCCGGCAGCTCTCCGCCGACATCCGGCGACAGCGAGAGCTTCCCGTCTGAGTAAGCGCCCGCTCCGGCAAACCCCGTCGTGATATTGCAGGGCTTACATCCCACACACACGCCGGTCTTCCTTTTTGGACAAATCCGTTTTTCGATGGCATTACCCTTTTCCAGCATTAAAATACTGAGCTCAGGTTTTTCCTTTTTAAGCTCAAGCGCAGCAAAAATGCCGGCAGGGCCGGCGCCGATTATGATTACATCATACTTATTCATATGAAACCCTTCTTACCCTGAACGCCAAGGTAACCTTCAATAAAAAAATAATTTCCATTCTCCATTCAATAACCACAGATTTCCATTGTACCGCAGCTTGAAAACCGCCTCACCATTCCCGCTGCACCACCAAATTTAGTACCCCGGGTCCTCATAAAAATCAGGCGCAGGATCATTGAATTTGGTGTATTCAGGCAGCCATGCGAGCTTCAGGCGGCCGGTCGGGCCATTACGCTGCTTGGCAATATCGAGCTCGGCGATATGAGGCTCAGATTCTTTGTTATAGTAGTAGTCACGGTATAAAAACATAACCACATCGGCATCCTGCTCGATGGAGCCGGATTCACGGAGGTCGGCAAGCATGGGATGATGGTCTGTCCTTGCATCCGGCGCACGGCTGAGCTGTGACAGGCAGATCAGCGGGCAGTCCATTTCACGGGCAAGCCCCTTCAAACCTCTTGAAATCTCCGAGATTTCATTCTGCCTGTTCTCCGCTTTTCCCCTGCCGCTCATGAGCTGAAGGTAGTCGATAAGAATCAAATCCAGTCCCTTTTCTGTTTTGAGACGGCGGCATTTTGACCGTACCTCTGACAGGGTCACCCCTGGGGTGTCGTCAATAAAAATATTGGTATTGTATAGATGACTATAGCCAAGGGAGATACTCTCCCAATCCTCTGGTGAAAGCTCCCCTGTACGGATCTTATTGCTGTCGACCAGGGATTCCGCGCAGAGCATACGCTGTACCAGCTGGGCCTTGGACATTTCAAGACTGAAAATAGCGACTGCGGCATTTTCCTTCAGGGCAGCGTTCTGGGCCAGGTTTAAGGCAAAGGCCGTTTTACCCATGGAGGGGCGCGCCGCCACGAAGATCAGGTCAGACCTCTGCAGACCAGAGGTATAAAGATCAAGCTCTGAAAAGCCTGTGGTCAGGCCGGTCAGATTCCCCTGGTTCTGCTGAATGGTCTCAATCTGCATCAGGGTTTCACCAAGGGTTTCGCTGATAGGCTCAAAGTCTCCGCGTTTTTTTCCCTGCGAAACCTTAAAAATACTCTGCTCGGCACTTTCAATGACAGATTCCACATCATCATACTGGCCGTAGCTTTCATTGAGGATTTCGGTGGCGGTGTCAATCAGGTTGCGTATGACCGACTTTTCCTGAACAATCTTACAGTATTCCTCATAGTTTGTATACATGGGGACCTGGTCAACCAAGCCCGCGATATAGGACGGCCCGCCGATTTCTTCAAGAACGCCCCGGTTTTTAAGCATATTGATCAGAGTTACGGTATCGATTGGCCGTCTTTCATCATGCAGCGCCAGCATACACTCAAATATCCGGGCATTGGCGGTACTGTAAAAGTCGTCCGGCGACAGCAGTTCCTCTGCCCTGGCAATATTGGATTCTTCCAGCAAAATCGCCCCGAGAACCGACTGCTCTGCTTCAAGGTTATGGGGCGGAGTCTTCGGGTTAATCACCTGATTTCACCTCCTTTTCAAAAAAATTTCCCAGGAAATCGGCACGGATTTCCAAATTTATTTTGCAGCTTCAACCACAACTGTCAGGTTGCCTTCAACGCCGGCATAGGTTTTAACCTTTACCTCAATGCGTCCGACATTTCTGACCGGCGCGTTTAAAGCGATCTTGCGTTTGTCCACTTTGATTTCTTTCTGGGCTTCCAGGGCTTCAGCAATATCCTTGCTGGTGACAGAGCCAAAAAGCTTTCCGTCTTCCCCTGCTTTTTCAGCGATGGTGATGGTCGTGTCGTCAATGACCTTTGCCAAAGCCACAGCAGCCTGGCGTTCTTCTTCCATCTGTTGTTTTTTCAGAGCCTGGGCTTCCTCTGCCTTGGCAATATTTTCCTTTGTTCCCGGAAGACCCTTGTTGGTTTTAATCAAAAAGTTACGGCCGTAGCCATCCTTAACATTGACAATTTCGCCGGCTTTGCCGACATTTTGAACATCTTCTAATAAAACTACTTTCATTTTTCTTCTCTCTCTTTCATATATTCTTCAATGGCACTGAGCAGCATCTGTTTTCCGACATCCAGATCATTGATATCTGGAAGCTGGGCGCCTGCAATGGCCAGATGGCCGCCGCCGCCCATTTTTTCAAGGATCAGCTGAACATTGACCTCACCCATGGAACGGCCGCTGATAACCAGCCCGCTGCCGCTTTTTAACAGGATGAAGGACGCGTTGATTCCCTTGATATTTAACAGTTCATCCGCCGCCTGGGCAGCAATGATCTTGGCGTATTCCGATTCGTTTTCCAACTGGGAAATGGCAATGCTGTCAAAATAGATCTTCGCGTTCCGCACCGCTTCTGACCGGGTGGCATAGGTTGCGAGGTCATCCTGTAGCATGGTTTTGGCGATAATGGTGTCCGCACCTTTACGGCGGAGATAAGAGGCCGCCTCAAAGGTACGTACCCCTGTTTTAAAGGTGAACATCTTTGTGTCCATACACATACCTGCCATAAGGGCGTTTGCCTCGGTTTCGTTCATACTTTCCTTTTCATCAAGGTACTGAAGCAGCTCGGTGATCAATTCACAGGTCGATGAGGCATAGGCCTCTGTATAGTTAAGCACCGTTTTTTCAATGAATTTTCCAGAACGCCGGTGATGGTCAATGACCACAATCTTTTCGATTTGGTCGATCAGCTCTGGAACCTCGAGATAATTGGCGTTCTGAGTATCCACAATGATCAGCAGGGTATTGGGTGTAATGTAGTCCTCTGCTTCCTTTGGCTTGATAAAGGAATCCCGGTACTCGTCGTTTTCCATCAGGTACTGGAACAGCTCCTTGATGCTGTAGTTAATCTCTTTGATGACAATTTTACCGGTTTTATTGAGCGCCTTGCAGGCGCCCAGAAGGCCGACTGCTGCGCCGAGGCAGTCCATATCCGGTGTCTGATGCCCCATGATCAGGACATTGTCGGATTCGCGGATAAGCTCTCTGAGGCCGTGGGCTTTTACCCTGGCTTTCACCTTGGTTCGTTTTTCCGTGGCTTCAGTGGTTCCACCATAAAAGGCCATTTTTTCATCCTGTCTGACAACAGCCTGGTCGCCGCCGCGGGCAAGGGCAATATCCAGCGCCGCGTGGGAAAGCTCATCGGCCTCACGGATGGCCAGCGGCTCATCAGACACACCAATACCGATACTCAGGGTCACCTGGGATTTTTCTTCTGTTTCTGTCTCCCGGATTTCATCGAGAATACGGAAACGCTCTTCTTCCATGGCCCTCAGCTTTTCTTTTTCAAAAATCATTAAATAGTGGTCATTTTCATACTGGATGATCACAGCCCCGACCTTCTTTGCCCATTCGTTGATCTTCAGGTCGATCTGGCTCAGAACCGCAGACCGCTCGTGGCTGGGGAGCTGCTCGATGATATCGTCATAGTTGTCGATTAAAATATAACAGAAAACCGGTTCGTTTTCCTTGTAAATTTCCTGCTGTTTTTTCTGGATAGTGACATCGAAAAAATGCAGCAGAATCAGAGTTTCGTCCCCGTCGCTGAAGCTGTTTGACACAATGGTATAGTCAATATCCCTGTGATTAAAGTCCTGTTCCTTTTCCTTAAGCAGAGTTTCGAGGTCGATCCCCAGTTCCTCCTGAATTTTTTTCCCGAAAAAGTTGGCTGTCGTATCCTTCTTCTTAAAGTTCCGGTCAAAATACTGATTATACCAGCAGATTTGTCCGTCTTCATTGACAATGACCAGGGCAATCGGCAGCTCATACATCCGCTCCTGGTTTAAACGGTCAATATCGCCATAGATGGTCTCAATGGCTTTCTGAAGTCTCAGATTGGACTGCTTTTCCTCCTGGCTGTCACGCCAGAAGCAGATGCCGCAGAGCAAAACGCCCAGACACCCCAGGGGGATATTGTAGAACAGGAGAATCAGCGACAGCAGAAAAATCACTAAATAGAGCTTCGACGCGATTGATTGCTTCTCTTTCATATGTTTGTACCATCTCGATTTTCTATAAATTTTCGTACATCAATGTAAATATCCGCAACACCTACAAAGGAAATGATATAGGAAATATACGGTATAAACAGACAGAGTACGACGATCAGAATCTTCAGGCCCATGGATTCCTTTGCCCGCTTGCGGTTTATCAGCCAGTATACAAAGGATATCCCCATTAAAAAGTACAGAAGATAGATGATCATCATCAGCGTATAGGTGTAGACCGCCGGAATCGCATCAATATGCGCCAGGTCAATGACTAAAAGGACAATGACCACCATAATGAGGAAATTCTTAAAGGATCTCGGCAGACGCCATTTACTGAGCTGTGGAAGCGGCTTTACTGGCAGACGCATCCGTTTCAAGATGGTGTCAGAAATCAACACATTCGCCCAGCCAATAAAGAAGGGCGAAATCAGAAACGCCAGTGGAATAACCATTTTCATGGTCTCCTTCATCTGGTCGACGGCTGTCTGCAAAAGGCTCAGCTGATCCTCTGGAAAAGCGCCCAGAGATCGGTAAACATCCATTACCTGCGCCGACGAGGTGTCAATGGTTTCCGTAAGCATTGCGACGAAATTCTGTCCTGTCAGAACCTGCAGCAAAATGATAATGAGAATGATCGCTGCAAAAACCCCCGCATAAGCAACTGCAAGTTTAAGAAAACCATCCTTACGCTTGTAATACATATACCCAAGACTACAGCCCACAAAAATCATATAGATACCGTAGCCCCCGGCTGTAAGCGGATCCATAAACATAAATAAAATCAGCGTTGCCGCCAGGCCCGCGATAAGTGTCACCTTAAAGCCCTGTTTTTCCGCCAGTATGACCATTGGCACTGGAATCAGGAAAAAAAGCAGCAGTAAAAAGGGAACATAAGAAGAAAACAGAGCGATGATTACCGCCAATGCACACAGCATTGCACCCTCTGTTATGGCCTTTGTTTTCATTTTTTCATACCTTCCTTTTCAAGGCATATATATCCAATTCTATTATACATAATACACCTTGAATTAGTTTTAAAATCCCTGTTGTCCTTAAAAAAGACTAAAATGAACCTAGATATTATACCACATTCCCAGCTTAATGAACACATTTCTGTAAATTTCACAACATTTTTGCAACATTCTTTTTATCTTTATAATTTTGTGGTATAAATAATATCAGCATTTAATTGAAGATTCTTTTACGAAATGTTAAACTATTTTTAAGTGGATAACTGAAAGGAGAAACAATGTCTGATTATATTGTAAGAGCCACAGCTGCCGATGGCCAGATCCGCGCATATGCCGCGACGACCCGGGAGCTCTGTGCCCATGCGCATAAAATACACAACACCTCCCCCGCTGCCACCGTAGCCCTCGGCCGCCTGCTGACAGCCGGCAGCTTAATGGGAAGCATGATGAAAAACGATGATGAAGTACTGACCCTGCAGATCAAGGGCGACGGTCCCATCGGAGGCATTACCGTTACAGCCAACAGCAAGGCCGACGTCAAGGGCTTTGTCTTTGAACCCCAGGTAAAAAGCGAAAACCCGCTCGAAACGGAAAAGGTCATTGGGAATGGAAATTTAAGCATTATTAAGGATATCGGTTTAAAGGAACCCTATGTGGGCACCTCACCGCTGGTAACCGGAGAAATCGCCGAGGATTTAACTTATTATTACGCTTTTTCTGAACAGATTCCAACCTCTGTGGCACTGGGCCTTACCTTAAAGGAAGAAACCGAGGTCAACCAGGCTGGCGGCTTTATCATTCAGCTGATGCCTTACACCTCTGACGAAATCATCGACCAGCTTGAAAAAAAATTAAGTCAGGCTGAATCGGTCACTTCACTCCTGGAAAAAGGCCAGACCCCCGAAGAGATTCTGGAAATTATACTGGGCGATTTCGGCGTAAATATCATTGACCGTCTGCCTACCCAGTTCAAATGTGACTGTTCCAGAGAACGTGTCACCAAGGCCCTCATCAGTGTTGGCGAAAAAGACCTTCAGGAAATGATCGACGACGGCAAGACCATTGAGGTCAATTGTGATTTCTGCGGCAAGCATTACTACTTTACCCCTGAGGAGCTGCAGATCCTGCTCCAGCTGGTGACAAAGAAAAAGATGCAGAAATTTAAGGTTGTGGACGCAGAATAATAAAAGCAATAAAAAACGAACTGAAAACTCAGTTCGTTTTTTTAGTGGATGCCGGAATGAACCTCTGGTATCCGGCCTCTTCAATCATCTTCAGGAAGCAGCAGTACACACCCACAACAGCCTGCCGATGGTCATGCTCTTCCACTGATCCCTGGAGTGCCAAACCCCCAATATGCGGTTTTTACCATCCCCGGCCTGCATAGCGCTCTTCCTCGCCCAAATCCTTCAAATCGACGCCGGACATGGCTTTTCCGAGATTCTCGCTGACCTCTGCCAGAATTTCCGGGTCGCTGTAGCAGGCAGTTGCCCGGACAATGGCCTTTCCAACCTTTTCAGGATTTTCTGACTTGAAAATGCCTGATCCCACAAAAACACCCTCACTGCCTAGCTGCATCATCAGCGCTGCGTCTGCCGGCGTGGCAATGCCTCCGGCAGAAAAATTGACCACGGGCAGGCTGCCCGTTTCGTGGACATCGCATACCAGATCGTATGGCGCACTGATCTCCTTGGCATAGGCCATGAGCTCCTCTCTGCGCATTCCGGCCACCTGGCGCATATCTGCCTGAATGGTCCGCATGTGGCGCACGGCTTCCACGACGTTGCCAGTGCCTGCTTCACCCTTTGTACGGATCATGGAAGCACCCTCCCCGATGCGGCGCAGCGCCTCTCCGAGATTTCTCGCGCCGCAGACAAAGGGTACCTTAAAGGCTGATTTGTCAATGTGAAAGCTCTCGTCCGCAGGCGTCAGGACTTCGCTTTCATCAATATAGTCAATTCCCAGCGCTTCAAGAATCTGCGCTTCAGCGATATGGCCAATCCGCACCTTTGCCATGACCGGGATGGTCACTGCCGCCTGAATTTCCTTAATCATCTTCGGGTCGCTCATTCTGGCCACACCGCCCTCCTTTCTGATATCTGAGGGAACACGTTCCAGTGCCATAACCGCTACCGCACCGCATTCCTGGGCGATTTTCGCTTCCTCCGGTGTGGTGACATCCATGATTACCCCGCCTTTAAACCTCTGGGCCAGGTTTTTATTTAATTCATTTGACATGATTTTTCTCCAATTTATATTTTTTATTGACAGATATCTGTAAGCTTGGGTATTATTATAGTTAAGAACTGACTCCTGCACAATAACCAGATTTAAAATAATTAATAGTATCAGATTGGAGAATTATGCTGACTTTTATTCTGAACCCCGATCATGAAATTCCACTGTACCAGCAGCTGTACAGCTTTATCCGGAAGGAAATCGAAACCGGAAGGCTGCGGCCCGGTGAAAAACTGACCTCAAAACGAAAGCTCGCCGCCCATCTGAAAATCAGCCAGAATACTGTGGCCACAGCCTATGAGCAGCTAGCCGCAGAGGGTTATATCATCTCTAAGCCAAAGAGCGGCTATTATGTGGCTGTTTTGGAGGATATGCTGCCCGATATACCAGAAACCCCTCCTGAAGGAATTATTCAGGCCGTTGAAAAACCTGACCGCGAGCAATGGCTTTATGACTTTAAAACCAATACCGTTGACGCTAACTTTTTTCCTTTTCCTACCTGGGCAAAAATCTCACGGGAAATCCTCCACAACCGAAACCGCAATCTGCTGCGGGCGGTAGACCCCCGAGGGTATTATCCCCTGAGAAAGGCCATCGCGGACTACGTGCACCAGTACCGCGGGGTCAACTGCACACCGGAGCAGATTATCATCGGCGCAGGGTCAGAATATCTGCTGGGGCTCGCGGTACAGCTTCTCGGCCGGAAAAGCCGCTACGCAGTGGAGAACCCCAATTACAATAAGGTCTACAAGGTCATTAAAAGCAACGGGGCTGATGTAAGCCTTATGTCTTTGGACGATGACGGTGTTTCCGTGGAAAGCCTGAAGTATTCCGGGGCGGAAATCCTTCATCTGACACCATCGCACCAGTTTCCATTGGGCATCGTCATGCCTGTGGGCCGGCGCATGGCGCTGCTGAAATGGGCGCTGGAATCCCCGGATCGCTATATTCTTGAGGATGACTATGACAGTGAATTTCGTTTCAGCGGCCGACCCATCCCTGCCCTGCAGGGGCTGGACACAGCGGATAAGGTCATTTACTTTAATACCTTTACCCGGAGCCTGGCGCCCTCCATGCGTATCTCATACATGATTCTGCCCGAGCGGCTGCTTCACAGTTACTGTGAGGATTTTTCCTTTTATTCCTCAACCGTTCCCCGCTTTGAGCAGCACACACTGCACCAGTTTATGGAGGGCGGACATTTTGAGCGCCACCTGAGCCGGATGCGTAAAATCTATAAGGTGCGGCGGAATAAAATGCTGGCGTGCATCCGCAGTCTGCCCATGGCAGATAAAATAGAAATCACAGGCGAAAACGCTGGTCTTCACCTGCTGCTGAAATTTGAGCCTCCCTACACTGAGAAAGCCCTTGTTGAACATGCAAAGGCGGCTGGCATCCGGGTTTATGGGCTGTCAGAATATTATATTGAGCCCGAGGCCAGGATGCCGCGCAACGTCATTGTCATGGGTTACGCCAGCTTTACAGAGGAAGAAATTGAATCAGCCGTAGCGCTTCTGGGTCATGCCTGGAGCGCGATTAACTGAGGAGGAAATTATGAAACGTTATTATATCATTGTTGAGGGCCGTGTTCAGGGCGTTGGTTTCAGGTATTTTGTCCAGTCCATTGCCGCGGGCTATGGACTGACCGGCTGGGTCCGCAATCTGGAAAATGGCATGGTGGACATGGAGGTTCAGGGTGAGGACGCCCTGATCCATAAATTTATGACCGCCGTCCGGAAGGGGAACCACTTTATACGTGTGGAGGACTACTCCATGAAGCCTATCGCCCTGGGCGTGGACAGCAAATTTAAAATAAAGTATTAAAAAAACACCGGGATCCCTGGATTCCGGTGTTTTGTACTTTTTAGTTGTTAGATGTGTATGGTAATAATGCGATATTACGTGCACGTTTAACAGCTTCGGTTACCTTACGCTGATGTTTTGCGCAGGTTCCTGTAGCTCTTCTTGGTAAGATTTTGCCGCGTTCAGAAATGTATTTCTTTAACGTAGCCACATCTTTATAATCGACTTCTGTTTCATGTCTTTCACAGAATTCGCATACTTTTCTTCTTCTTTTAAACGGTTTTGGCATTGTTTTATCCTCCTATCTTAAAAAGGTACTTCGTCATCGTCTGCCATCAAATGGAAATCGTCGTCGAAATCTAAAGGCATATTATTGGCTGGCTGCGGTGCTGCTTTTGCCGGCGCCTGATTATAGCCGCCGCCAAAGTTATCGTTATAGCCGCTTCCGCCGCCATCGTTTTTGCTACCGATGAAATCAAATTCTTCCAGAACAACCTCTGTCACATAACGTTTAGAGCCATCCTGAGCGTCGTAGGAACGGGACTGTAATCTTCCGGTCAGAGCGATTTGTCTGCCCTTGCCAAGATACTGGCAAATGACTTCAGCCTGTCTTCCCCATGCAACAATATTGAAAAAGTCGGCAGTTGGCTGACCTTCCTGTTTAAACCGTCTGTCAACAGCTAACGAAAATGTCGCCACTGATTTTCCGGTGTTAGTTGTGCGCAGTTCAGGGTCTCTTGCTAATCTTCCTACTAAAATTACTTTATTCACGGTTTAACCTCTATTTTTCTTTTTTAACGATGATGCTTCTGATGAACTCTTCATTCATCTTGAATAAGTAGTCAAGGCTGTCTAATACAGACTGTTCAGCTTTGAATTCAATCACAACATAGTAACCTTCGGTATACTTTTTGTCGATTTCGTAAGCTAACTTTCTTTTACCCCATTCATCAACAGTTCCAACTTCACCTGCTGCTGCAATGGCGCCTTTAACCTTCTCAATCCAGGAATCTGTAACTTCCTTTTCTAATTCAGGTTGTAAAACAAATACTGTTTCGTAAGCTCTCATTTCAATTCACCTCCTTGTGGACTATGGCGCACCGCTTCTGCAATGCGCAAGGGTACAGTTCAATAGTATATCATAAAAATAAAAAAAAGCAAACTCTTTTTTAAAAAAGAATTTGCCGTCTTTGCTATTTATTGTTCTCGTTGTGTTCGACAACTTTTTTGATCATCTTATTGAACTTGGACCGCGGCACCGTTACCATATGCTCACAGCCTGTACACTTTAATTTGATTTCTCCTCCCATACGGAGAATTTTCCAGTTGTAGCTTCCGCAGGGATGCTTTTTCTTCAGCTCCACAATATCCCCGAGACCATAATCCCTGTTTTCCATGCTGGCTCCTTTCTACTTTTGCATAATTTGCGGCTTAGACTGTCCATTGGAATAGACAACATACTTGCCATAAGGGATCTCAATTCCCTTCTCGTCGAAAACTTCCTTAATACGTTTTCTGAGCGCGGTTTCTGCCCTGACCTTTCTGGCTGCATCCTCATCGGCGATGATACGGATATTCATGGACGATGGGTCCATGCGGGTTACCCCCAGTACCTCCGGCCTCCCGACAAATAAAGTCTCGTTGGCGTCGTAGACTTCCTCGCAGATTTCCCGTAGTACAGAGAGTACATAATCAATATTTTCTTCATAGGCAACCCCGACATCAACCACAGCCTTGATGGTTCCCTTGGAGTGATTGATGAGCCGGTCGATTTTCCCATTGTGAATAATAAACAAACCACCATCCATTTCCCGGACAGACGTTGTCCGGACGCCGATGGTCTCCACTATCCCGTAGTGGTCATTGTCAATGGTGACATAGTCTCCGACAGAAAACTGATTTTCAAAAATGATGACAAAACCGCTCATGACATCCTCCACCAGGCCCTGAGCGCCGAAGCCAATGGCCAGAGTTCCAACTCCGGCAACCGCGAGAAGGGCCCCTACGTCGGTGAAAAAAGATAAAACGGTCAATAGTTCTGTCAAAAGCAATGCCGTCCTTAAAAACGTCTTTAAAGCCTTTTTAAGGGTAAGTACTCTTTTTCGCTCCTGTGGAGTGATGTTTTTCTTGTTTTCATTAAAAAATTTATTAACCAGCCCATTGCTGACCTTGATGAGAATAAAAAAGACAATGACCGTGATGACAACTGAAATAATTTTTTCAGTCAGCTCGCTCAGATCTATTCCACTCAGCAAATGCTGCCAGAGATCTCCAACATTTTCGTATACCATAAATCCTCCTTTCTAATGAAGATACAATGCGACCGGTCCAGTGAGCACACCGTCCTTTACCATCTGCACAATGGTGACGTCTCCTGAAAAAATACCATAGTACAATACAACAGCAATCACAATTACCGCGATGACCAGTCCAATCACTAACCCAATGGCCAAACCTGCCACGCGGTTGGCTGTGCCGATAACCGGCACCCGGTTCATCCCCTTCCCAATATGTCTTATAATACCAAAAGCGGCGCTGCATAACAGCAGCAGGATGAGGAATACAAAGCCGTTTGCAATCTGATAGATGACTGGCTGAAGTGCCTGGTTGACTGCCTGGGCGGCGGCAGTGCTGCCCGAGATCACGGATGTGTCCGTAATACCAGACAGAAAATCCAGCCCTCCAATCCCCTGGAGATTTGTAAGCGCCTCACTTCCATACTGTCCCAGAGCATTTATGGCATTTTGGGTGATCGTGTCATTTATAAAATTTTTTACGGGTTCTACATTAAGTAGCCAGTTTGTTACCGGTGCTGAAAAGATCCTTGCTATGACAAAAGATGCAATAAATCCCGCCAGACCAATGAGCGTATTTATTGCACCTTTTATATAACCGATCATTCCAACTCCGATCACCAGCACAATGCAGATGATGTCAAGAGTTGTCATATTCATATTTATTTCCTTTTGTTTTTATCATTCTGGGACATCAGTTTACGGATATGTTCCAGCTCTGCTGTGATGTCCTGTGTTTCTGATTTTTCTCTGTCCAGCACCTTATCTTTTTCACGTGGCGCTCTTCCCGGCTGCTTCGCTGCCTTAAGGCCTCTTTGGGTTTCAGCTATGGCGCGGTTAACAGCTTCCGTATCAATTTCATCGATCAGACCTTTTTCCACATGATCCAGTATCTCCTCTGTTTCACCTGAGGGAGTGGCTGCTTCGGCCATTTTATCTTCAAGGTTTTCCCGCTTACGCCGTTCTGCTTCTTCAAGCATTTCATCGGTTATCACGGAAAAAGCTTCGGTATAAATAATCTGCGGCTGATCATCGTCATCGCCAAATGGATCTTTGGGGTCAGCCTTTTTAGGCTGTGGCTTTGGTGGTGCTTTTTTCTTTGGTTTCTGTGGCGCGGCCTGCTGGCTGGCAGCTGGTCTTCTTTTTTTGTTATAAGGTTCAATGACCTTTTCAACGCTGATCTGTTCTTTTTCTTTTTCCCGTCTTTCTGCACGCTCGCGCAGTTTTTTACGTCTGCCGGAGCCCATCGCTATACCGATCCCCTGAAAAACAATGACCAGTATCAGGCAGATGATAAAATACACAACAATGGGAATGGCAGAGCCAATAAAATGATAGATCAACCCATAAGGCAGATACCAGAAAATTGTCGGTGCTACCAGAAAGGTAAATTCATTCCAGGCGCTGGTGAAGTTTGTCCCTGGCGCTGCGTAGATCACTATTGTAGATACGATGGTAAAGACCAGTATGGGCAGCAGACTGAAAAATATGTATTTTGCATAACTCCCGTCCTGATGGCTTGCCGGATTTCTAAATAAAAACCAGTTCAGGATTATCCAGTAGCCTGCCGTTATCACCAACTCGATGGCGCCAAACCAAAGCTTATAGTTGCCATCATTTCCTATAAGGTCTAGAACATTTTTCAAAATCAGAACAAGCACGATATAAATCAGGTTGCCGAGCAGCGCTGTCTCTATCGGACTCATCCTTTTTTTAATGTGGTAATTATTCTGATTCATCATTACTCCCGTCATTTTCATATCCCAAAAGATCCAGAATACGGTTCAGGTCTTCGGTGGAATAGAATTCCAGCTCAATTTTCCCCTTATCCTTTTTCCCTGAGATTTTTACTTTGGTGGCAAATTTCTGTTTCAATCCGTCCTCAACTGCAGTAATGTACGGATTTTTTTCAGGCTTTGCCTTGTCCTCTTTTGGAGGATTTTTCAGCAGCTTCACCTTTTTTTCAGTTTCACGTACGCTGAGTTTTTTATCAATAATCTTTTCACACAGGGATTCCATCTGCTTCTGATCCTCCAGTGACAAAAGAGCTCTTGCGTGACCCGAGCTGATGTGGTCATCCAGAACCTCCTGCCGCACCTTATCCGGAAGATTTAAAAGCCGCATGGTATTTGTAATCGCGGCCCGGCTTTTGCCGATACGGATACCAATCTCTCCCTGCGTCAGATTAAAATGCTCCATTAACGCGCCGTAAGCCTCAGCTTCCTCGATGGCGTTCAAATCCTCTCGCTGAACATTTTCGATAAGCGCGAGCTCCATAACATCCTTGGCCGGCAGGTCTTTCACAATAACCGGAACCTCTTTCAGCCCAGCCATGGTGGCTGCACGCCAGCGGCGCTCCCCTGCGATAATGGTGTAGCCATTATTTTCCGGCCTCACCACCAAGGGCTGCAGGATACCGTGCTCTTTAATGGAAGCAGCCAGCTCTTCCAGTTTTTCCCGATTAAATTTCTTGCGGGGCTGGTCGGCATTTGGTCTTATCTTGTTGATCTGGAGAAAAAAGACCAGCTTTTCGGCATTTTCGGTATCACTGTTGTCAATGCTCATAAAGCTTTCATCGGGAATCAATGCCTTCAAACCCTTTCCTAATCCTCTGCTTTTCGCCATGATCTACTCCTGCCTTTTTATAAACTCTTGTGAAAATTCCGAATAGGCCTGCGAACCTTTTGAGTTGATCGCATATTCAAAAATCGTCTGACCATAGCTCGGCGCTTCCGCCAGCCGGACATTTCTGGGAATATAGGTATTATACACTTTGTCCTTGAAATATTCCTTTACCTCATCCACAACCTGGAGCGAAAGATTGGTGCGGCCGTCATACATGGTCATTAAAACCCCCTCAATTTCAAGCTTGGGATTTAAACCTTTTTTTACCAGACCTACAGTACTCATCAACTGCCCAACCCCTTCCAGCGCATAAAACTCACACTGGATCGGTATTAAAACTGAATCGGAAGCTGCCAGAGCATTGATGGTTAAAAGCCCTAGGGATGGCGGACAGTCAATGAAAATAAAATCATAAAAATCCTGAACACTTTCGAGACTGTGTTTCAACCGAAGCTCCCGTTGGCTCATGTTTGTCAATTCAATTTCGCTTCCTGCCAGTTCCAGATTGGATGGAAGAATATGAAGGTTTTTATACGAGGTTGTCAGTATAATCTCTTTAGGGTCATCCCCGACTATGAGCGCATCGTAAATACTTTTTTCCAGTTCATTTTTATTGATGCCGAAGCCACTGCTTGTATTCCCCTGGGGATCGGTATCAACGGTCAGTACTTTGTAATTCATCATGCTTAGCGCAGTGGTGAGATTCATGGTTGTCGTTGTCTTTCCGACACCACCCTTTTGATTAAAAATCGCAATAGTTTTTGCCATATCAGGGTCCTTTCCAGTATGTTTCACGTGAAACATATATAATCTCGGCACAGTTTGTACTCTAACATTATAATAAACAACAGACTGGTTTGTCCATTTTTTATTGGTATCTTAAATATTTTTTTGCATAAAAATGCTTCTTCGAATGAAGAAGCAAAATGTTTTCAAATTGTAATGAATATTCACCAAGGTAAGCTATTGATACGAGTTGGTGCATCTGGGTTATGTTAATTTTTTATACATCATACTGAACTAACCCGTTTTAATCGGCATCCCGTAGGTCCCTTAGCTATGGAAATCTCCTATTTAGGAATAATTATTTTAATCTCAACGTAGTCTTCCCGTTCAATCTCTTTATATTCTGCTGTGTTCCGGCTTTCCTTAACAGCCTTGAATGCTGTTTTGATGGTATTGATATAGATCTGAGCATTGATAAAGGATTTGACACGGGCCTTCTTTTCCGGCGTCAGCTTTTCATCATAATTATTGGTTAAGACATCCTTACGGATTTTCTCAACCAGCTCTTCAGTTTTTTTAACAGTCATATCTTTTTTGACAACCTGTTTCAACACCTCTTCTTGAAGCTCTGTATCGGGAATCCTCAAAAGCGCCCTTGCATGGCGTTCTGTAAGATTGTTTTCAGTCAATGTTTCAATAATTGAGGGGTCCAGCTTTAATAGGCGAATTTTATTTGCGACGAAGGATTGAGATTTTCCCAGAAGCTCAGCA
Source organism: Eubacterium callanderi (assembly GCF_900142645.1). GTDB lineage: Bacteria > Bacillota > Clostridia > Eubacteriales > Eubacteriaceae > Eubacterium > Eubacterium callanderi. The sequence continues at coordinate 184,145 of NZ_FRBP01000007.1, read as the reverse complement.
ATGCGGTCCTGAGTTAAATTATAGTATTCCATGAGCTGCCGATAGCTTTCTGCCTCTTCAAAGTAAGTCAAGTCCTCACGCTGAACATTTTCCATAATGGCGATCAAAGCGGAATCCTGATCAGACATTTCCACGATAATGGCCGGGATGGTTTCCTTCCCGGCCACCTTACTGGCTCTCAGACGCCGTTCACCAGAAACGAGTTCATAAAACTCCTCACTGATCTTCCGAACCTGGATAGGCTGAATGATACCAAAGGACTTAATGGATTCCGCCAGCTCAGTAATGGCAGAATCTTCAAAATGTTTTCTTGGTTGATTTGGATTTGGAAGGATTTTATCAACTGGTATCTGTTCAACAATTGATTCAATAATACTCTTCATTTGATTATCTCCTGCATGTGTTTCATATGATATGTTTCACGTGAAACATCTTATCCCGGAAAAGGTTCCTTTTTGATTTTACCAAAGGATCTTGGAAACTTCTCCGGTGTTTTTTTAACTTTGTCAACTAATATTATAACATGAACCAAGTCGCTTTGCAGTAACAAACAGGATTCTATTCCGGTTATTTTTCCGCCAAGAACTTTAATGGCTTTTTCTCCCTCATCCATCTCTTCCAGATAATTCTTTCCTTTAAGAGCAATAAACTGGCCACCTTTTTTCGCTAAGGGGAGACACAGCTCCGAAAGCAAACATAAGTTCGCCACCGCGCGGGAGACAATACAATCATAGCCCTCACGGTAGGCAGGGTCTTTTCCTAAATCCTCAGCCCTGCCGTGGAGAAACTCCACATTTTTTATTCCAATCTCACGACAGATATCTTCAATAACCTTCAGCTTTTTGCCAGTAGCATCCATCATGGTAATCTCTGCTTCCGGCAGCATAACGGCAAGGGGCACACCCGGAAAACCACCGCCAGTACCCACATCCAAAATTGATTTCACATCTTTATGAATAAATTTCAAGCAGGTCAGGGAATCGATCAGGTGCTTTTCAATAAACTCGTCCACATCCGTAATGCGGGTCACATTGATCTTTTCATTCATAACAAGCAGCTTTTCCATATAAAGAATCATCAGTCGGCTTTGTTTTTCATCAATGGCGATCCCACATTTTTCACCGGCAGCCATCAGCTTTTCCATATTACTCATTTTCTTCTTCCTCCACCGGCGCCTGTCTGCGGTTCTGCTCCAGATAAATAAGCAGTACAGATAAATCTGCAGGAGATACACCCGAAATACGCGAAGCCTGTCCCATGGATTTTGGCTGAATGTCCGTCAATTTTTCAACAGCCTCAAGACGAAGACCGCCGATGGCAGTGTAGTCAATATTTTCTGGTATCAGCTTTTTTTCCATTTTCTTAAACTGCTCTACCTGGGCTACCTGCTTTTTAATGTAGCCGTCATATTTAATCTGAACCTCTACCTGTTCACAAACAGCGTCAGAAAGCACCGGACGCTCAGGGTCAAGCGCTGCGGTATTGGCATAGCCTACCTCTGGCCGGCGGATAAGCTCTGCCAGAGTCACACCGCTTTTAATGGGTGAACTTCCAATACCTTCAAGTACCTTATTAGTGTGTTCACCGGGTTTAATCATTAACCGGGTTAACCTTTCTTTTTCCTGCTCAACCGCTGCTTTTTTGTGAAGAAAAGCGGTGTAACGTTCATCAGAAATAAGACCGATCTCATGACCAATGGGGGTTAACCGCAGATCCGCGTTATCCTGGCGTAAAAGCAGGCGGTACTCGGACCGGGAAGTCATCATACGATAAGGCTCTTCTGTTCCTTTGGTGATAATATCATCAATCAAAACACCAATATAGGCCTGTGAGCGGTCAAGAATAACCGGCTCCTTACCCTCGATGCAGCGCACCGCATTGACACCTGCAATGAGCCCCTGGGCTGCCGCCTCCTCGTAACCGGAAGTCCCGTTGATCTGCCCTCCGAAGAAAAGCCCCTTGATATCTTTAGATTCAAGACTGGCCTTTAACCGTGTGGGATAAATACAGTCGTACTCAATGGCATAGGCTGAGCGCATAAACTCAACCTTTTCCATTCCCGGAACCGTACGGTAAAGAGCGATCTGCACATCCTCAGGAAGACAGGAGGACATTCCCTGAACATAGACTTCGTTTGTGTGCAGGCCCTCAGGCTCCATAAAAATCTGATGCTGAGGCTTATCGGCGAAACGCATGACCTTCGTCTCAATGGATGGACAGTAGCGCGGGCCAACCCCCACAACATCCCCAGTATACAGCGGTGACCGCTCCATATTTTCATTAATAATCCGATGGGTTTCCTCGTTGGTGTAGGTCAGGTAGCAGGGTACCTGGTCAATCTCAATTTTCTCCGTCTCAAAGGAAAAGGGGACGATTTTTTCATCGCCGTTCTGAACCTGCATCTTGGAGTAATCCACGGTTTTAGCATCTACCCGGGCAGGGGTGCCTGTCTTAAAACGCTGCAGCTCAATGCCCTGCTCAAGAAGGCTGTCAGACAGCTGCATGGCCGGAAAAAGCCCGTTAGGCCCGCCGTCATACTGAACCTCACCGATAAAGATTTTTCCTTTAAGGTAAGTACCAGTACAGATAACGCAGGATTTGCACTGATAAACCGCCCCGGTCTGTACCTCAACTCCGGTGATCCTTCCGTCCTCCACAATAATACGGGTAGCCTCCTGCTGCTTTAACAGCAGATGCTCCTGATTTTCAATCACTTCTTTCATTCGGAACTGGTAGGCCTTTTTATCCGCCTGCGCCCGTAAGGAGTGAACTGCCGGCCCTTTTCCTGTGTTCAGCATCCGGCACTGGATCATGGTAGCGTCGATATTTTTTCCCATCTCGCCGCCCAGAGCATCAATCTCACGTACAAGATGCCCCTTACCCGTTCCGCCGATGGATGGGTTGCAGGGCATCATGGCAACAGAATCCAGATTGATGGTTAATAATAAGGTTTCAAAGCCCAGACGCGCCGCCGCCAGAGCCGCTTCCGCACCGGCGTGTCCGGCGCCGATGACGACAACGTCAAAGCTTCCTCCATGATAGTTCATAATATTCCTCTACTTTCCAATGCAAAAATTCTTAAATATCTGATTGATAATATCCGAACCCACCGAACGGCCGGTAATTTCACGGATCTTTTCAAGCCCGTCCTGGATATCAATGGAGACAAGCTCCAGCGGCATTCCCATATCGATGGTTCCGAGAGCGTTTTTCAGGCAGGCCATGGCTTCCTCCAGCAGGTGGACATGGCGTACATTGTTGACGATATAATCCGCCTCCTGATCCACTGAGCCGCCCATGACCATTTCAAGCATCTTATCCTTAAGTGCCTCGACGCCTTCATCCTCTTTTAAGGACAGCGGCAGCCATCCCTCTGGCACATCGCGATTCTCAATCATACTGTCCGTCTTATTCGCGATAAAAATGGTTTTTGAAGGGTCCAGCTCTTCAATAAGCGTCTTTTCCTCTTCAGAGAAAGGACGGCTGAGGTCTGTCATAAACAGAATAAGGTTCGTATTTTTAATAAGCTGACGGGATTTTTCCACACCGATCTGCTCAACCAGGTTATCCGTTTCGCGGATGCCGGCGGTATCGATGATTTTAAAAGGAATTCCGCCGATGTTGATATACTCCTCAATGATGTCACGGGTGGTTCCCGGAATCTCTGTGACAATGGCCTTGTTTTCCATCAAAAGGGTATTGAGCAGAGAAGATTTCCCGACATTGGGCTCTCCAAGAATCGTGGTGGTGATTCCCTCGCGGTAGATTTTTCCTGTCTCCGACGCCTTCAGCAGCATATCCACCATGTCCATGGCCTGATGAATATGGGCATTCAGGTAAGCGGCGGTCACTTCCTCAATATCGTATTCCGGGTAATCAATATTCGCCTCCACATTTGCCATGACATCAATGAGCAGGTCATCGATGGCAGTCAGGCGCTGAGAAAGCTTTCCCTCAAGCTGTCCAACGGAATACTCCAGGCTCTTCTCCGTTTTGGCTGAGATAATGTCCATGACTGCTTCAGCCTGGGCCAGATCGAGACGTCCGTTTAAAAAGGCGCGCTTGGTAAACTCGCCTGGCTCTGCCAGACGGGCGCCAGAACGGATGACGGCATCCAGAATTCTTTTCAGTGACACAATCCCCCCGTGACAGTTAATCTCCACCACATCCTCCGCCGTGTAGGAAAAAGGCCCTTTCATTTTTGAGACCAGAACCTCGTCGATGATCTTTCCATCCTCAGGCTCAAGAATATTGCCGTAAAGCAGCTTGTGAGATTCTGCACCCTCCACGGTTTTGCCGGCATGATTCACAAAAAGCCGGGTGACAATATCTACTGCTTCTGGTCCGCTGACACGTATAATGCCAATGCCCGCACCGCCGAGTCCTGTGGCGACCGCTGCGATGGTATCTTCATTTAATAATGCTTCGTTCATTTTTATTTCCTTTACTCGTTTTAACAATTAGCAATAAATAATTTCAAAAATTGTTCATTGGTAATGGCTAATGAAGGCCTTAATTCAGAAAAAACACTTTAATTCTATGAGAATCAAAGTGTTTTTCCTTAACATTATAGCATAGTTTTTTAAATAAACCTATAACAGTGCTTTCTTCCTCTACTTATCCTTTAACTGGATAACAACGTGGCGGTAAGGCTCATCACCCTCGCTGAAGGTAAAAACCTTATCACTGTTCTGAAGCTTCGCGTGGATGATACGTCTTTCAGATGGATTCATAGGCTCCAGAGACATTTTCTTTCCATAGCGCACAGCCTTTGAAGCCATTTTTTCAGCCAGCGCTTCCAATGTTTTCTGGCGCTTGCTGCGGTAATTTTCCGTATCCAGAACCACGCGGATGTATTTTTCACCGGAACGGTTGACCACCAGGCTTACCAGATACTGAAGGGAATCCAATGTCTGGCCGCGGCGGCCGATCAGAATGCCCATATCCTTCCCCTCAAGCTCAACATGAAGCACATCGTCCTCCAAATGTGAGGTGATGGTGCATGGAATATTCATGGCATCCAGCATTTCGCCCAGGAAAACCTCTGCCGTTTTGCCCGCATTGTTTAAAACCGTGACCTCGACAACCGCTTCCTTTTTTCCAAAAATACCAAAAACGCCGGATTCCGGTACCTGAACGACGTTGGTTTCCACTTCGTCCAGCGTTACTCCCAATTCTTTTAAACCTGCATTAATGGCATCTTCAATGGTTTTTCCTTTACCAACTACCATTTTATTCATGATTCTTCTCCTTAGCAGATATCCTGACTCCGGCCAGGGACCAGAGCCTCATTCCCATAATCCTATTTGTTTTTTGGCTCCTCCACCGTTGCATCCCTTTCAGGAATTTTTGTGATGGTCTGGCGTTTTACCTTTTTACTGGAAGCCGGTCTTGTGAGAGGCTTTTTGTCGGTCGGCTCTTCCTTCTTTTTCACTGGCTTACCGGACTGAGCCGCCATGGCTTCTGCTCTGGCTTCACTCTGCTGCTTGCGTTCTTCTTTCTTCTTTTTGATCTCTTCACGTTTTGCCTCTTCAACACGTCTTTCAGCTTCACGCGGATCGATCTTTTCAGCAGGTTTGCGCAGCATGATAAACTGCTGGACAAAAGTAAAGACGTTCTGAACAACCCAGTACAGCGCCACACCGGCCGGCATGCCAATGGCTGCGAAACCGATGAAGATCGGCATAATGTAAAGCATCATGTTCTGAGTTTTTTCAGCAGACGGGTCCATGGTCCCCTTCTGTACAGACATGGTGAACTTCTGTGTAATGAAGGTAAAGACCACACAAAGGATTGGCAGAATGTACCACGGGTCCGGGTTCCCTAAATCAGGAATCCATAAAAACTGCTGGCTGATAGCTGAAACATCGCCATTGGTAAATACCCATTTTCCAGGATCTCTCAAAGCTCCAAACAAAGCGTAAATAATGGGCAGCTGGATCAAGAGCGGCAGACAGCCGGCCATTGGGCTGACATTGTAAAGCTTGTACAGCTTCATGGTTTCCTGATTGAGCTTTTCTGGATTATTTTTATACTTTTTCTGCAGCTTCTGCAGTTCAGGCTGTAACGCCTGCATTTCTCTCATGGATTTTGTCTGCTTGATGTTCAGTGGTAAAATACAGAATTTTACCAGAATGGTAAACAGAATAACGGCCACACCGTAATTCTGAACAAAATTGTAGATTTGAAACAGCACAAACCCAAATGCCTGATATAAAATATGCATGCAATAGCTCCTTTAAAATTTCCCCTGAAATTATCAGGGGAGCGGATCATAGCCTCCCGGATGAAAGGGATGGCATTTTAAAATTCTTTTAGTACCGAGGAACAGTCCTTTAAATATACCGTATTTTAGTACGGCCTGGTAGCAATACTCTGAACAGGTTGGTAAAAATCGACATGAATGCGGCAAACAGGGCGAAATATAACGCTGGTAGCCGCGTATCAATTTTAAAATAAACCTTTTAATCATGATCCTGCCTCATAAGATTCTTCTTATAAAATAAATGCTTTAAAGATTTTTCGATAACCGGATATTTTTCATCTTTACAGCTGGCTTTGGCAATTAATACTAAATCATATCCCAGTGCAAACTGATTTTCATTAAGCCTGTAGGCTTCCTTGAGCTGTCTCCTGATACGATTGCGCACCACCGCGCGGTTGGAAACTTTTTTGCTCACTATGATACCCAGACGATTGGTATCTTTCCCATTTTTTAAATAATGCATCACAAGATTACGATTGCCAAAGACCTTCCCTTTTTGGTACACAAGCTTAAAGTCTTTCTGCTTTTTTAATGTACAAATTTTTGCCAAAAAGATTACTCCTGACATTGAGTTTTTACCCGATTTACAGGTAAGCCACAGTAAACAAAAGACCGTTCAAGAAGCTTAAACGGTCCATACAAGTCTATGCAGATAATTTTGCTCTACCTTTTGATCTTCTTTTCTTTAAAATCACACGACCACTTGTGGTAGACATTCTTTTTCTGAAACCATGTTCTTTTTTACGCTGTCTTACTTTTGGTTGAAATGTTCTTTTCATTACGACACCCCCTGACTTTCCGATTTATCATCATTTAGTTTTCATAAGCATATTAGACTTTTACTTTAGGATTATATAATTTTGGCTCCCTGTTGTCAAGAAATTTTCTCAAAAAGGCATGTTTTCCTTTGTTTTTTTCATGGCTTTTATAATGGTATTTTTTGTCCGAATCTGGTAAAAACCCATTTTTTTATCCACAATCTCTTTTAATCTTATTGAATTATCCACAGGACTTTGTTATACTGTACTATACTGTTAATAAATATCCACACTTTTCCACAGCTTTTGTTTTTTGTTTACTAGTCTATGGATAAGCTGTGCACAACTTGATAAAAACACTGAAACCGGCTTGTTTAGGCGGTTTTTCTTGCGGATAAAACCTTAATCTTTTATTAACATCTGTGTTTACAATTAAAACAATTTAACCTCTGTGCACAACTCTGTTCAATTTTTGTGCATAGAATCTTAATTAAAATATCCTAATACTCACAAACAAATCGGAGGTTGACCTGTGGATGATTCAATTGTAAAAATCTGGGAGAAAGCGCTGAGCCTTATTAAGGAAGAGATGTCTGAGCTCAGTTACAATACCTGGTTTACGAATACAAAACCGCTGAAAATAATTGGCGGCACCTTTTATCTTATTTCAGATAATGATTTTGAACGGGGCATGCTTGAAACCCGCTATAAGGCTTTGATCACCAACGCACTGAGCCAGGTTATGGAACAGGAGTGCAAAGTCCAGATCGTTTTATCTGAAAAGGAAGTACCGGATACTGCTGAGCAGAGCGCTCCCATGCCTAAAAACGAGGGGAATACCAAATCTTCAAACAACGGCGGCAGCATGAATCCCAAGTATACCTTTGAAAAATTCGTCATCGGCGAAAACAACCGCTTTGCCCACGCTGCCTGCGTCGCTGTATCAGAAGCGCCGTCAGAACGCTACAACCCCCTGTTTATCTACGGGGGCGTCGGTCTCGGGAAAACCCATCTCATGCAGGCCATCGGGAATTATATTCTCTCTTATGCGCCCACCAAAAAAGTGGTTTATGTGTCCTGCGAAAAATTCACCAATGAATTCATCGACGCCATCCAGAACCAGAATAACATTGACTTCAGAAATAAATACCGCAACGTGGATATCCTGCTCATTGATGATATTCAGTTCCTTGCCGGCAAGGACGGAACACAGGAGGAGTTTTTCCATACCTTTAATGCCCTGCACGAGGAAAACAAACAGATTGTCATCAGCTCAGACCGCCCGCCAAAGGAAATTCCAAAGCTGGAGGAACGCCTGCGCTCACGCTTTGAAATGGGCTTGATCACAGACATCTCTGCCCCGAACTTTGAAACACGAATTGCCATCCTGCGCAAAAAAGCCGAATCCTATAAGGAAGAGATTCCGAATGATGTGCTCAGCTTTATCGCGGACAGCATCCACTCAAATATCCGGGAGCTGGAGGGTGCTTTAACCACAGTGGTCGCCTACTCCAAGCTCCATGGCGAGCCTATCTGCCTGGAAACAGCCAAAGACGCTTTAAAGGATATTTTCAAGGCCAAGGAAAACATCGTCATCAACAGTACCTATATCAAGGAAATGACCGCCAAATATTTCAATGTTACCATTGAGGACATCGATTCCAAAAAAAGAACCAAGGCCATTTCACTGCCACGGCAGGTGGCCATGTACCTGACCCGTGATTTAACCGACCTTTCTCTTCCAAAGATCGGCGAAGAATTTGGCGGCCGTGACCACTCCACCGTCATCCACGCCTGCCAGAAGATCAACGAGGAAATGGAAGCGAACACAGACTTTAAAAACCTGATCATCCGTATACAAAAAGAGATTACAGGAAACTGACGCCGAGTCCAAATTTTGAAAAAATTTGGCAGAACACAAAAAGGGAGCGGCAGCTCCCGGGGGTTCGGTAACGAGGCTAATGCATTTTAACTAAAAAATCTTTTAATATCCTTCGGATGATTTTTTAGTTAAAATACGATCCTTAACCCCTGTGGATAACCCGTTTTTTCTCAACAGAATATGACGCTGTTTATCCACACCTTGTCCACTGTAAGTAACTTCAAATTTCAGCGGCCTTTCGCTGTTTTCTGAGTTATCCACAATCTACACATCCCCTACTACTATTATTACTAAAATAAATACTTATATAATATCTAATATTCAGGGAAGCAGCCTTCCCAAAAGAGAGGTGCCTTTATGAAATTCAGCTGCTCGCGTGACGCGCTTATCAACGCTTTATCCATTGCCCAGAAAGGGGTATCTAATAAAACCACCCTTCCTGTTCTTGAGGGAATCTTGTTTCAGGTATACAATAATCAATTAGTTTTAACCTCCACGGATCTGGAAATCGGCGTTCAAACCAGTATTCCGGCCAATGTGGACATGGATGGTGAGATTATTTTATCATCCAATCTGATTACTGAAGTGATCCGGAAATTATCGGGAGAAGAGGTTTTTTTCCAAAAAGATGACTCGAACCAGGTGAAAATTGAATGCCTCCTGTCAAACTTTACCATTAAGGGCTTCCCGACCGATGAGTTTCCAGAATTTCCGGAAGTCATTGAGGAGCACAGCTTTGTCATTGAAGCAGGTGTTCTGAAAGAAATGATCCGCGGCACCATTTTTTCGGTGGCTGTCAGCGAAAACATTCCAGTGCTCACGGGGCTTAAAATGGAAATTGAAAATGACGCCATCAGCTTAATCGCCCTGGACGGATACCGCCTTTCCTTAAAGAGAGGTAAGCTCAAGGAAGCCATTGACGGCAGTATTTCTGTGATTATCCCGGGAAAGAGCATGAACGAGCTCAATAAGCTGTTATCCGGTTATAATGAAAATGTCATTGTGAAATTCTCAAAAACCCAGATTTTCTTTGAAATGGGCAATACCCAGTTCACCTCCCGCCTGCTGGAGGGTGAATTCATCAATTATAAGCACATTATCCCAACAGAAAAAGCCACCCAGGTCAAGGTTTCCAGAAAGCTACTTTTAGAGAGCAGTGAACGCGCTGCCCTTTTGGCGAGAGAGGGTAAGAATAACCTCATTAAAATGGACTTTAACATTGACCAGCTGATTTTGACCTCCAATGCTGAAATCGGGGATGTCTTTGAGGTGATTCCAATTGAAAATCAAGGCGATCCCATCAAAATCGCTTTTAACTCCAAGTTTTTCATCGATGCGCTGAAGGTTATCGACCGGGATGAGATGAGTATTGAGCTGACCACCTCTGTTGGACCGGCGGTGATCGTACCGGCAGACGGTTCAGATGAATTTATTTACCTGATTCTGCCAGTCCGGATCGCTGAGGAAGCCTGAGTTTTTTCTAAAATAGAAACTTTGAGAAAAATCTGTATTATCATTAAGAAAAATCATGATTTTAAAGGATTTGTTTACAAATCCTTTTTTATTTGTGGTATACTATCCTATGTATGCTATTTTTATTGCTGTTTTTTAAGCGTATTTCCAATTTTAAGGGGAAAACGCGAGAAAAACTATTTTTTAAAAGGCTTACAGACTTAAAGAGGAATAAATATGGAAATTATCGAAATTAACACGGAGTTCATAAAGCTGGATCAGCTTCTTAAGTTTGCCGGGCTGGTTGGTAATGGCAGCGACGCAAAAATGGTGATTCAGGATGAAATGGTACGTGTAAACGGAGAAATCTGTACCATGCGCGGTAAAAAACTTCGTCCCGGAGATGTGGTTGAGGTGGAGGACGCCGGAAGCTTTGAGGTTGCCGCTGCCCAATGATTCTCACCAGGCTGCACCTTGTCCATTACCGGAACTACAGGGATGAGACCTTAGAATTTTCGCCTGGCATCAATGTCATCTGCGGCCAGAATGCCCAGGGAAAAACCAATTTAGTCGAGAGTATTCACCTGCTGTCCAGGGGCTATTCCCATAAGACGGGAACTCTGATGGATATGGTGGGCTTCGACGAATCGGGTTTTTTTGTGCAGGCGGATATTGTCAAGGAGGACACCTCCCATACCCTGTCCATTAAGATGCAGGATAAAAAAAAGACGGTTCTTTTAAATGGTAAGAAGGAAACCAGGCGAGATGCTGTGCTGGGGGTCCTGACCACCATTCTTTTTGAGCCTGATGACCTGAAAATCGTTAAGGAAGGGCCTGAAAAAAGAAGGCGTTTCATGAACAATGAAATCAGCGGGTTTAAGCCCAATTATCCCTATATTTTGAAGAATTACGCCAAAATACATAATCAGCGCAATGCGCTGCTTAAAGAAATAAAGTACGACAGCACTCTGGCCCTTACCTTGGATTCATGGGATGAGCAGCTGGTCAAATACGGTTCGATGCTCATGCGCTACCGCATTGATTACCTCAGGCGGCTGAATGTAAAAGCCCGGGAGCTTCACCGTGAGCTCAGCGGCGGCCAGGAGGAGCTGGTGCTCTTTTATCAGAACAACGTGCTCGAGAATCCCCAGGAGTTTTCTGACCTTGAGAGGATTTTCAGAGAAAAGCTTCAGGCCTCCCGGCAGGAGGACATTGCCCGTGGGTCTACCACCTACGGGCCCCATGTGGACGATATCATGATTCACCTAAACGGTAAGGACGCAAAAAAATACGGCTCACAGGGACAGCAGCGGACAGCTGCTATTTCTTTGAAGCTTTCTCAGATAGAAATTTACAGGGAGAGCACCGGGGATTATCCGGTGGTGCTCCTTGATGATATTTTGTCCGAGCTGGATGACAGGCGTCAGCGCAACATTCTTTCCATTCTTGGAAAGACCCAGGCGTTTATCACCTGTACGGACCCATCTTTTATCGAGCATTACAGCGAACTTCCATCTAAGATTTTAAAAATAGAGGATGGACGGCAATTAAAACAAATTGAGAATTGAAAATGGAGAATTGAGAATTAAAGGAACGAACTGCCAGGCAGTTCGATTATAATTAAAATCGCTTTGCGATTTTATACCGATAATTCTCAATTCTCAATTCTTCATTCTCCATTGAAATACGGAGGTTTTTATGTCAGACAATTTAAAAAATGAGAAAAATGATTATACTGCCGACCAGATACAGGTGCTGGAAGGCCTTGAGGCGGTCCAGAAGAGACCTGGGATGTATATCGGGAGCACCGGCAAGCAGGGGCTCCACCATCTTGTCTATGAAGTCGTGGATAACTCCATCGATGAGGCGCTGGCGGGTTACTGTAAGAATATTGTGGTCACCATTGATAAAAATAACGGTATCACCGTTGTGGATGACGGCCGTGGTATTCCGACCGATATGAACCACAAAATGAAAAAGACCGGGGTTGAGCTGGCACTGACGGTTCTGCACGCCGGCGGTAAATTTGGCGGTGGAGGGTACAAGGTATCCGGCGGCCTTCATGGCGTTGGGGTTTCCGTTGTCAACGCCCTCTCCTCTGAACTGACTGTTGAGGTCAAGCAGAATAAAAAGATTTACCACCAGACCTTTGCCAAGGGTAAAAAGACCTCTGAGCTTGAAGTGACTGGCAACACCAACCGGACGGGTACCACTGTCCATTTCCAGCCCGATCCGGATATTTTTGACGAGCTGGTGTATGACTTTGATGTTCTGGAACACCGTCTCAGAGAGCTGGCATTTTTGAACAAAGGCGTTTCCATCACCCTGGCCGATGAGCGAGAAGCTGAAAAGCGCAAGGAAACCTACTGCTACGAAGGCGGTATCCGTTCTTACATTGAATACATGAACAAGAATAAGGACCCTCTTTATGAACAGATCGCATATTATGAAAAGGAAATGGATGATTACAGTCTGGAAATCGCTTTTCAATACACAGCGGGCTATTCCGAAAATATCTATTCCTATGCCAACAATATCTATACACCCGAGGGCGGGAGCCATTTAAACGGGTTTAAGAGCGCTCTGACCCGTACCATCAACACCTATGCCAGAAAGAATAATTACATCAAGGGAAATGACAAAAACCTGACTGGTGAGGATGTGCGTGAAGGCCTGACAGCCATTATCAGTATTAAGCTGCTGGATCCGCAGTTTGAGGGCCAGACAAAAACAAAGCTTGGGAATCCTGAGGTCAAGGGAATTGTTGAAACTATTGTCGGCGATGAGCTTTCAGCTTTCCTGGAAGAAAACCCGACCATTGCCAAAACCGTTATCGAAAAAACACTGAGCGCTTCCAGAGCCCGTGAGGCAGCCAAAAAAGCCCGTGAGCTCACCAGACGTAAAAGCGCTCTGGACACCACAGCGCTGCCGGGCAAGCTGGCGGACTGCCGCGAAAAGGACCCGTCCATGTCTGAGATCTTTATTGTGGAAGGGGACTCCGCGGGCGGCTCGGCCAAGTCTGGTCGAGACTCCAGAATCCAGGCGATTCTGCCGCTGCGTGGTAAGATCCTGAACGTTGAGAAATCCCGTCTTGACCGTATCCTGACAGCGGATACGCTGAAATCCATGATCACTGCCTTTGGCACAGGGGTCGGCGAGGACTTTAATGTTGAAAAAGCCCGCTACCACAAGATCATTATCATGACAGATGCCGACGTTGACGGCGCCCATATCCGTACGCTGCTTTTAACCTTTTTCTACCGCTATATGCGCGGCCTGATCGAGGAGGGCTATGTGTACATTGCCCAGCCGCCGCTTTTCAAGGTAGCCAGGGGGCAGCATGTCGAGTATGTCTACAATGAAAAGGCCCTTGACAAAATGTTCGAGGACAAAGACCGCAGCAAGTACACCATCCAGCGTTACAAAGGTCTTGGGGAAATGGACGCCCATCAGCTGTGGGAAACCACCATGGACCCCTCTGTCCGTATCCTGAACCGCGTCAACATTGAGGACGCCGCCTATGCCGACGAGGTATTCACCATTCTCATGGGCGACAAGGTACAGCCGAGAAAAGAATTTATTGAACGCAACGCGGCTAAGGTTAAGAATCTGGATATATGACGCCGAATCCAAATTTTGAAAAAATTTGGCAGAACACGAAAAGGGAGCGGCCGATCCTGGGTGTTCGGCAATGAGGCTAAGGCATTTTGTATAAAAAATCATCCGAAGGATGATATAAGATTTTTTATATAAAATACGATCATTTTAAACTTGGGAGTTAAACTTAAAATATGGATGAAATTATAGAATATGACCGAATAAAAGAAGTAAATATTGAAGAAGAGATGAAGTCCTGCTATGTGGATTACGCCATGAGTGTTATCATCGGGCGTGCCCTGCCGGATGTGCGCGACGGCTTAAAGCCTGTTCACAGACGTATCCTGTACGCCATGAGCGAGCTTGGCATGACGCCCGACAAGCCGACCCGTAAATCTGCCCGTATTGTCGGGGAAGTTTTGGGGAAATATCACCCGCACGGCGATACCGCGGTCTATGACGCCATGGTGCGTATGGCCCAGGAATTCTCAACCCGTTATATGACTATCTACGGACAGGGTAACTTTGGCTCCATCGACGGTGACGGCGCTGCTGCCATGCGTTACACAGAGGCCAAGATGTCCAAAATCGCGCTGGAAATGCTGCGTGACATCAATAAGGACACGGTTGACTTTATTCCGAACTTCGATGAATCTGAAATGGAACCGGAAGTCCTTCCGGCCCGTGTCCCCCATCTGCTGGTCAACGGCTCTGCCGGGATTGCGGTCGGGATGGCCACCAACATTCCGCCTCACAATTTAGGCGAGGTGGTCGACGGCACCATCGCTTATATTGACAACCCGGACATCACCATCGATGAGCTTATGGTTCATATCAAAGGGCCGGACTTTCCAACCGCTGGTATTCTGCTTGGAAAATCCGGTATTAAGGAAGCTTACCGCACCGGGCGCGGACGTATTAAGATACGTTCAAAGGTTGAGATGGAGACCACCAAAAAAGGCCGTAAACAGATCGTTGTCACCGAGATCCCTTACATGGTCAATAAGTCCAAGCTGGTGGAAAAAATCGCTGAATTGGTCAAGGAAAAGCGTGTGGAGGGCATTGCAGACCTCCGCGATGAAACAGACCTTAAAAAAGGTATCCGCATTGTGATTGAGCTCAAGCGCGACGCCAATGAGACCATCATCCTGAATCAGCTGTATAAGCACACACAGCTCCAGGATACCTTCGGCGTCATCATGCTGGCGCTGGTGGGCAATGAGTACGATAAGAAAAAGCTTGAGCCCAAGGTTCTGAACCTGAAGCAGGTGCTGCACTATTATGTTGAGCACCAGAAGGAAATCATTACAAGAAGAACCATCTTTGATTTGAAAAAGGCAGAAGCCAGAGCGCATATCCTGGAAGGTCTGCGCATCGCCCTTGACAACATCGATGAAGTCATCGCGCTGATCCGTGCGGCTAAGGACGGCAAGGAAGCCAAAGTCCAGCTCATGGAACGCTTTGCCCTGACCGAAATCCAGGCGCAGGCGATTCTGGACATGCGTCTCCAGCGCCTGACCGGTCTGGAACGCGAAAAGATCGAGGAAGAATACGCTGAGCTGCAGAAAATGATCGCTGAGTACAAAGCGATTTTGGCAGACGAACAGCTCGTGTTAAACATCATCAAGGATGAGCTGACAGAAATCAAGGAAAAATATGGCGATGAGCGGAGAACCTCCTTTGACATCGACGTGGAAGACTTTGATGTGGAAGACCTCATTGAAGAGGAGGAAGTGGTCATCACCATGACCCATATTGGCTATGTCAAACGGATTTCGGCAGACACCTACCGCTCACAGAAGCGCGGCGGCAAGGGGATCACTGCTCTTTCCACCCGTGAGAACGACTTTGTGGAACACCTCTTCACCACCACCACCCACCACTTCCTGCTGTTCTTCAGCAACAAGGGCAAGGTGTACCGCCTGAAGGCCTTTGAAGTGCCTGAAGGCGGCCGTACCGCAAGAGGGACTGCCATTGTCAATATTCTTCAGCTTGATCCGGATGAAAAGATCACGACCATGATTCCGGTTAAAGAATTTACAGCGGATAAATGCCTGATCATGGCGACCAAGCAGGGGATCATTAAGAAAACCGACCTCACGGAGTATGATTCTTCCAGAAAGAACGGCATCATTGGCATTAACCTGCGCGAAGGTGATGAGCTCATCAACGTCCGTCTGGTGGAAGAAAACGAGGATATTGTCATGGGGACACAGAAGGGCTATGCTATCCGGTTTACCTCAAAGGAAGTGCGTCCGCTGAAACGTACCTCCATCGGTGTCCGCGGTATCGAGCTGCGCGATGACGACGTGGTTGTGGGTATGGACATTGTATCGGATGACTTGTTTGTGCTCTGCGTATCGGACAACGGCTATGGCAAGCTGACCTCCGGTGACCAGTACCGTTCCCAGAAACGCGGCGGCAAGGGCGTTCAGACCTATAAGGTGACCAAGAAAACCGGCGAGCTGGTGGGCTTCTGCGTCATCAGCCGGGACGGTGAGATCATGATGATCAATAACCAGGGTGTGGTCATTAAGCTGGAGGGCAATGACATCTCCACCGTTGGCCGTAATACCCAGGGTGTCCGCCTGATGAAGCTTCAGGCCGGCGAACAGATTGCGACCATTTCCAAGGTTTATAAGGAAGACCCGGAAGAAGACATTGAGGACGGCCAGGTTTCCATTCTGGACGAAAAATAAAAAAATGCTGATTAATCAAAAATACATTCAGATTAATGTAGAGGCGGCGGACTGCTTTCAAGCGATAGAGGCCGCCGCCTCTCCCCTTTTAAGGGACAATCGAATTGATGAGGGCTACATCACCGCTGCCTGTGAGCGGGAGAAAATTTTCCCGACAGGTCTGCCGACGCCCGTCGGCGTCGCCATTCCCCACGCCGAGCCTGACAATGTGCTCGAGGAGGCGGTATCGCTTATCACTTTAAAAAATCCTGTGGTTTTTCACGGTATGGGCGCGCCTGAGGAGTGTATCGATGTCTCCATCGTCTTTCTTTTAGCCATAAAAGACGGTGAAAAGCAGATTGAAACCCTGCAGAAAATTGTCCTGATGATACAAGATGAAATGGTTTTACAAAAAATAGCAGGTGCAAAAAACCCTGAGTGGATATATAATTTAGTAAAAGATATCGACGGGCTGGATTAGCTTCTCAGCCGATCGTTAAGATGATCATTAATAAGAGAGAGGTACTCATTATGAATTACAAAATTTCCCCATCAATGCTGAGCGCGGATTTTGCCAATCTGGACCGTGATTTAAAATCCGTGGAAGCCGGCGGTGCGGACTGGCTTCATGTGGACGTGATGGACGGCCATTTTGTTCCAAACATTACCATCGGGCCAGATCAGGTAAAATGCCTCCGTAAAACCATCGGCCTTCCATTTGATGTCCATCTGATGATCAGTGAACCGCTGAAATATATCGAACGTTTTGCTGACGCCGGAGCGGATATCATCACCGTGCATGTTGAAGTCGAGGACGATACACAGGAATGTATTGACCTGATTAAAAAATCCGGCTGCAAGGCAAGCCTGGTCATTTCCCCGGACACGCCAATCGATGTGCTGGCTCCTTTCATTGACGATATTTCCATGATTCTGGTCATGGGCGTTTATCCAGGCTTTGGCGGGCAGAAGTATATTCCCGAAACCACAGAACGTTTAAAGGGAATCCGGGCCATGATCGGCGGCCGTGATGTTGATCTGGAGATCGACGGCGGCGTGAACTTTGAAACCCTGAGCACTGTTGTCGAAGCTGGCGCCAATGTCATTGTATCCGGCTCCTGCCTGTTTAGCGGCGATATGAAAGAAAATATCAGCCATTTCAGAAAAATAATGGATGGTGCAAAGAAATGAAAACTGTTTTAGTGGCCTGCGGCGCCGCTGTGGCGACTTCTACCGTAGTGGCCAAAAAAATTGAAAAAATTGCGTCAGAAAATGGTGTTGAACTGAAAACCGTCCAGGCAAAAGCATCGGAGGTGGCTCAGAAGGCTGCCGAGATTAAGCCCGACATTATTGTATGTACCTGTCAGCTCGAGGGCGACGTTGATATTCCAGTTATGAATGGCCGTTCCTTTTTAACAGGCATCAATCTTCAGAAGACAACCGGCGAGCTGCTGGAAATTCTGAGAGGATAACAGACAGACGAGTTTTTTCGAATAGGATTTCATTTATAAGCGGCTTTGGCCGCTTTTTTGTATTCTTTTTTTGCAGGATTGACAGGACTTTCGCATGTTTTTATAATGGCCTAAAGGAAAGCTGTCAGAAAGGCGGCGCAAAGGAGGAGAAAAATGAAAAAGGTGGTTATCGGATGCAGCGTGCTTCGCAGAGAAATTGAAGCCGGGCTGGAGGATCCGTCGGATTTTAAATTTAACTGGCTGGAGGACCAGCTGCACAATGTGCCGGAAACCCTTCACGAAAAGGTACAGTCCGCCATTGACGCGGAGACCGGCGCAGACAGGATTTACCTGCTTTATGGGCACTGCGGACAGGCCATGACCGGCATACAGGCAAAGAACTGCCCAGTGGTGCTGCCAAAGGTGGAGGACTGCATCGATGTTCTGCTCTGCCATAACCCCAACACCGCCGAATTGCGGCGGACCTCGTATTTCGTCTCACAAGGCTGGTTATGGGGTGAAGAAGGCCTTGGATATGAATATGACCGCATGAAGGAAAAATACGGCGAAAAAAGGGCTTTACGCGTCATAAAAGCCATGTATAAGAATTATAAGTACCTTATGTTTGTCAAAACCGGCGTGGAGGATCAGAATGTCCGTGAAAAATGCGCTGGGGTGGTCGAAAAGCTGGACCTCGAGCTTCAGGAAACCGAAGGTGACGTGAAGCTCGTCATCGAGATGCTGAACGGCAGCAGCGATGAGCGGTTTATCGTGATTCCGCCGGGCGAGACCATCCGGGAGGAAATGTTCAGGCCATAAAATTAAGCGCCGCATATATCCCCATGCCAATGACCCCGCACCCCAGCATGACGTAGATGGGATTAAGCTTGAATTTCCGGAGGATAAAAAGGCTGACGGCAAAGAGGACCACCGCCACAAAATCAATATTGTCCGCTGCAAACTGCACCAGGCCGTTTTTAAAAAAGGCCACGATGACAATGGAGAGGCCGGCTGAGGCGATGAGGGCCACCACAGCGGGACGGAGGCCGGAGAGGACGCCTTTGATGGTGTTTAAATTGCGGAAGCGGTAGTATACCGCGGCCAGAATCAATACGATGATGCAGGAAGGTGTGACGCAGCCGACAGTGGCGATGACAGCGCCGCCGATCCCGGCGGTCTTGATGCCCACAAAGGTGGCGGCATTGATGGCGATGGGGCCTGGCGTCATCTGGGAAATGGTGATGATGTCAATGAACTGGGTCATGTCCATCCAGCCGTGGAGGTTGACGACCTGCTCCTGAATGAGCGGCAGCGCCGCGTATCCACCGCCGATGCTGAAGAGACCGATCTGGAAAAAGCTGATAAATAACTGAAGATAAGTCATGGCCGCCTCCTATAAAAGATTTTTTCCGGTGCGCCTGGCTGTAAAGGTCACAAGAGCGCCGATCAGGCCGCAGATCAGAATGAGGATAATCACGTTCATTTTTACAAAAGCGCTGAGGATAAAAACCACAAACATCATGATGACCGGCAGCGCCTTGCGGGATTTAAAAACATCTCCCCCCATGTCGATGACAACATCCACAATGACAGCGGATACCCCAGCCTGCATGGCTTTAAGCAGGAACCCCACGTAGAGGTTGTCGCGGAAGGCTGTGTAAAACAGTGAGATGACGGACAAAATGATCAGCGGCGGCAGCACGGTCCCGACAATGGCCACAAAAGCGCCGGTAACACCCGCGACTCGGTATCCGACCAGAATGGAGGCATTAACGGCCATGGCGCCGGGAGAAGACTGGGCGATGGCTGTGAGATCCAGCATTTCCTGTTCCTCGATCCATCCCAGCTCTTTGACGAATTTTTTGCGCATGAGCGGCACAATAACGTAGCCTCCGCCAAAGGTAAACATGCTTAGACTGAAGGTTGAGATAAACAATTTAAAAAGTTTCTTGGCATCCATATAAAAATCCTTTGTGTGAGATTTGATGATTCTATTGTACTTTAGTGGAATGAGTTTGGCAAATAGTATTATATAATTAAAAAGATAGGCAAAAGCCTATCTTTTTTCAATGCTGCACCGATAGCCTTCCTTTGTCCATCGCCGGTAAAGACAGTTACAGCAGGTTTTATCCAGATCGTCCAGGCACTCTTCCTCATCATTGTCACGCTTGAAAAAAGCGCAGCCCAGTTCCCAGCCGCCTGTTTTTTTATCCCCGGTATAGAGATCGGATTTTTTACAGAGCTCAAAGCCATCTGCTTCGTTTCTTTTTGCCACGGCCACCAGCTGGTGGCCGAGCAGAACGATTTTGGCATAATCTTCAATGTAAACCGGGGTATCCGGCGGAAGCACAGCGCCTGAGCGCTCGATGATGTGCGATACGCCAAGGCGGTTCTGCATTTCAGCGGCGCTCAGGGTGGTCTGGCATGTGCCAATACCGGATTTCCCCCGGATACTGCCATCGTTTCCACTAAGCCTCAGCCCTGCGCCGGCCAGGGCGCCGATGACGCCGATACCTGTGCCGCCAAATTCCTCAAGGCGTGTGCCGCCGACGCTGCGAGCGAGATCATAAGCTTCCTCCTTTTTGATGACGCTGCGCTGTGCCTTTTTTCCAAAAGTCAGCAGTTTCTCCGGAAATTTCAGCTGATCCAGACGGCAGAGACAGAGGCCTGGGTCAGCTGTTTCAGCTTTTTCGGCCATGATAATTTCTGCAGCTTTTTCCCACAGCCTGCTGAGCTGGCCTTCGGAGAGACTGCCCGAAAAGCACATGGAGCTGTTGTGGGAGGTGTAGGCAATTGCGTCGTCCAGAAGCAGCTGGTGCCGTGTGATGCCGTAATCAATGACACTGCCGAGGGATTCGGCCTCTTTTTTGATATGCTCGGCTATTTTTCCGGTACTGGTTTTTTTGGTCAGGTCATCGGTGTCATCGACACAGAGGTAATATCTAATCATTTTTAAGCTCCTTATTTTCCTGAATTCTTGCCGCCCTGGCGGATATCCCTGCCGGAGAGTATTTTATCCCAGAGGGCGTCGTCTACCTGGATACCGGCAACATTCTGGTAAAAATCCGTCACCTCTGCGCGGAGGTCAATGTCGCCGTAAACTTCCGGATAGACAGTGGTCCCAAGCCAGAGCATGCCAAAGAAGGTTTCACAGCTTCCCTGATGGCCCCAGCGGGTAAAGCCAATGGGGATATTATAGACCTGGTTTTCACGTACTGCCCGAAGGCCCTGAAATTTTTCATTGGTCTTGAAATATTCCGCTGTGCTGGCGTCATTACAGATCACCACATCCGGGTCCCATACAAAAATCTGCTCAATACTGGCATAGTAGTCATCCCCTTCAGATTTGAGCTCTGAGCCGACAGATACATCGGTACAGCCCACGGTTTTTATCCAGTCACTTCCGAGAGAGTTTTCACCATCTGTCCGCACAGCCTCTGTGATGGAATGGTAGACTTTCACGCGTTCACTCTCAGGAATTCTGGCGCTCCGCTCTTCACACAGAGTGATGACCCTCTCGTATTCCTGGCAGAGGGTCTCCATGTTTTGAGCAACCCTTCCCCCCATGACTGAAGCGATCAGCCGCAGGGCTTCTATCTGCTCAGCCATATTGTCATAGCTCACCACCACATAGGGAATTCCCAGCTTATCCAGCTTTTGCGCCTCAGCCTCGCTCTGGTAGATTTCACGCTTGATTAAAACCACATCCGGCTTGAGTTCCATCAATGCTTCGGCGTTAATGACCCCGCTGCTGGTGACTGTGACGGCATTTTCAATTTCAGGATAAATTTCTTTGAGCAGTACATTGCGCTTCGTACCGGCAGGACAGCTGACAATCTGCTCACCGCCCTGGCTCATGACAATGGCCTCTGTCATAAAAGCGTCGAGAACCGCGGCCTTCTTTATTTCCGTGGGAATTTCCACCTGGCGGCCGGCGCTGTCGGTAATGGTGTGTGTTGGAGTGTTATCTGAGGCGGTGATTCCGGGCTGGGAGCACCCGCTCAAAAGCATTGTGATAAAAAACAGAGCCAGCGTAATACGGACATATCCTTTAATCTTTTTCATTTTTTAACTCCTTTATTTTAAAGTACCTACAGGCATTACCTGCTTTGTCTCCCCAGAATCCAGAATACGTGCTTCGATATTATAAACCTGCCCGAGATTTGCAGACGTCAGAGTTTTGGCAGGCGGCCCTGTTTCGATAAGTTTTCCGTTGCACATCAGACCTACACGGACAGGGATTCCGCGGTTTTCGAGGTAAAAAGCCTGATTGGGCGAGTGAGTTGCCATGAAAATGGTCTGCCTGCCATCCTTAACCAGTGAGGCGATGGTCTCTAAAAATAAAAGCTCATTATAGTAGTCCAGGTGGGCGGTGGGCTCATCCATGAGAATGAGCGGAGCTTCCTGAGCCAGGGAACGGGCAAGCATGACCATCTGAAGCTCTCCGCCGCTGAGCTGGGTATACGGCCTGTCGGAAAGGTGGGTGATGCCGATTTTGTTAAGGAGATTTTTGACAATGACCTTATCCTCCTGGGTGGGAGAGCCAAAGCGGCTCATATAGGCGGTTCTTCCCATGAGCACAACCTGGAGCACCTTGTAAGGGAAGGAATGCTCGTGGCTCTGGGGCAGGTAAGCCATCTTCTTTGCCAGCTCAGCGGGCTTGTAGGCATCGACACTTTTATCAGAAATTTGGATCGTGCCTTTTTTCAGAGGATGAATGCCCAGAATGCAGTCCAGAAGGGTGCTTTTTCCACAGCCGTTTCGTCCCATCAGGCAGAAGATTTCACCTGGCCGGGTTTCAAGTGTAATATCTTGAAAAATAAGCTGCTCGCCGTAGGCAAAAGCAGCATCTGTAATTTTTAACACACTCACATCTGCCACCCCCCTCCTTTTGTTTTCTTAAGCAGAAAGACAAAAAAGGGCGCGCCCACAAGCGCTGTCAAAACGCCCAGAGGAATTTCGGAGGTGGTGACGCTCCGGCTGATGGTGTCAATGGTGACCATGAACACAGCCCCCAGACTCATGGAAACCGGCAGAAGCTTACGGGTATCATTGCCGATGAGCATCCGCCCAATATGCGGGATAATGAGTCCGACCCAGCCGATAATACCGGAAATGCACACTGCGCCAGCCGTTGCCAGGGTCGCGCAGGCAATGATCATGCGCTTGCTGAATACGACATTGACGCCCATGGTGCGGGCTTCCTTTTCCCCCATGGAGATCACATTGATCTGCCAGCTGAAAAAGGCCAGCCCGACAATTCCCGCCAGAATGACCAGAACAGCCCAGAAGTCCTTATAGCTGACGGAGGCCACACTTCCCATGAGCCAGTAAACAATGGCCGGAAGCTCGCTGTTGACATCGGCAATGGATTTGAGAAGGGTCAGCAGTGCGCTGAAGACTGAGGAGACAATCGTGCCGCCGAGAATGAGCATAATGGTGGGAACAGCCTTATAGATTTTAGCGATCAGGTAGCTGAAAATAACGGCTAAAACACCGAAAGCAAAGGCAAAGCCGTAGGTGGCAAGGCTTGTGCCAAAGAGAAGAATAGCAAGACCTGCTCCGAAGCCGGCGCCGGAATTAACCCCCAGAAAGCCTGAGTCGACGAGTGGATTGCGGAAAACCCCCTGAAAAGCAGTACCGCTGGCGGATAGTCCCGCGCCCACAAAGGCAGCGGCGATGGCCCTCGGCAGTCTCAACTGCAGTACAACGGTCAATGTTTGTGGTGAGATGCCAGCCCCGCCGGCAAAGGGGCTGGCAAGGCTTCTCAAAACCTCAGAAACCGACACGCTGTAACGGCCGATAAACAGCGCGGTAAAAATAAAAGCCAGAGGAATCACCAAAAGCAGAAGAATAAAGATGACTTTTTTTATAAAATGCCGATGATCCTGTAATGCCGTCTCAGTTTTCATGTGCTTCTCCTGTTGTGATAATGTCTGCTCCGCTGTTCAGGATATTTTTGCAGATAATGGTGCCTGGCGCAACAGACGATGTCAGTGTGATTTTCCGTATTTTTTTCATCGCCTTTAGAAGTGATCTTTGAGGAAGTGGAACGCTGCTTTTGACTGGAACCAGCCCGCCAGCGGCGGTTTTGACCGTGGTGGTGAGCATCCGCCTGGGGGTCTTCCACTCCTCCCGGCCATGATGGAGGCCGCGCCTGCATCTGTATCCTGTGATTTCCGGTGGTTCGCAGGCAGTGTCGAAGCTCAGGATACAGCCTTTTGGGCACAGAACACAGAGGCGTTCATTTTCCTTCAGGCTGTTCAGGACTTCACAGGTCGGTTCCTTTTCAAGGTAAGCGTCCGGAAGCTTTTCACCCGATGCGGCTGGCTTTCCGGCGAGGAAGGATGCAGCAGACTCGCCGGCCTGTTTTCCGGCCATGCTGACTTTGTCCACAAGATCGTGGACGCCGGTCACATTGCCGCAGGCAAAAAGTCCTGGAACACTGGTTTGCCCATTGTCATAGACATTAATGCCGCCATTTTTGTCAAGACGGACAAAATCCGAATCCAGTATATCTGTTTCCGGAATCAGCCCGGCAGCTACCAGCAGGGTATCGCAGGGAACATATGTTTTTTTGGAAAGCTCGGGCCGTCCGTCTGCCAGGACCGGGGCAATGCTCACGCCTTTCAGACGCTTGTATCCATGCACAGAGACGACGGTAAATCCAAAACGGATGGGAAGGTTAAAATCCTGGATGCACTGCAGATGGTTGCGGGCCAGCCCTGTGGCTTTTTCTCCAAGCACCAGACTGACTCTGGCGCCCTCCAGTGTCAGCCGTCTGGCCATAATGAGACCAATATCACCAGAGCCGAGGATCACCACGTTTTTTCCCGGAATCAGGTTCTGGATATTCATCATATACTGGGCTGTACCGGCAGTATATATGCCGGAAGGACGGCTTCCGGGGATACGCAGCTGCCCAAGGGTTCTCTCGCGGCAGCCCATGGCCAGAATAACCGTGTCCGCGGTCAGACGGGCAGGCCCCTCCGTTTTGCTGAGATACTTGACGCTGAAAGCCCCGTATTCTCCGGAGAGCTCTAAAACCGACGCGCTTGTTTTTATTGTGACCGGTGTGTTTTTTAACTGATTTTTAAAGTGAGCGGCATATTCTGGACCGGTGAGCGATTTTTTCAGATAGAGCGTGCCGAAACCATCGTGAACGCACTGGCGCAGAATACCGCCCACAGCAGGGTCACGCTCCAAAAGCACGATTTTTTCCACGCCCCTTTGGGATGCGGAAAGAGCGGCGGCCATACCGCCAGCGCCGCCGCCAATGATTGCGCAGTCATAATGCATTTTATTTCACCCTCCCTTTGACAAACGGGCTGCCCGGCGCTTCTTTCATAATCTTTTCAGGCGGTACCGACCATTCTCTCGACAGTATTTCAAGAATCCGCGGTGTGCAGAAGCTTCCCTGACACCTTCCCATGGTGGTGCGGAGCCGTTTTTTAAGCCCGTTCATGTTTTTGGGCGGCAGCGGCTCACGGAGCACCCGGAGGATATCCCCCTCTGTAATCCCCTCGCAGCGGCAGACCAGATTGCCGTAACGGTGGTCCTGTTCATACCATTTTTTCTGTATGTTTTCAGTCTGTTTTAAAAAGGGTTTGGGGAGGTCCAGCACCGGACAGTAATCTGGATTGGGAGCAGTGCACAGCCCGTCTTCGATGAGCAGGTCAAGAATCATCTGACAGAGATACGGGGCGGCGGTCATTCCCGGGTTTTTAATGCCGAGAGCGCTGACCATCCGGGGGACTGAACGGCGGATGATAAAGTCCTTTTCCTCCTTGACAACATTTTTGATATTTGCGCGCACACCGGCAAAGGAGGTGATGACCTTTCCCATGTCCAGATCAGGCAGTATCTTTTTTGCTGTTTTTTCAATGTGATGAATCCCCCAGTCAGTGGTTTCGACATTTTTATAGTCCGGTACATCCTGCGAGGTAGGGCCAGCGATGATATTTCCCTCGGTGGAGGGCGCCAGCAGACAGCCCTTTTCATCAGTCTCCTGAGCCTGATAGAGTACATGGCGGATGCCGTCTTTTCCCTGACGGTCAAAGACTAAAAACTGTCCGCAGCGCGGCTTAATGATCAAATCCTGAGGTCTTACGCCGCTTTCGACAGCCATGGCCATTCCACCCGCGGTGTTGACCACATAACGGGCGTTCAGCGAGCGCCGGCCTGTTACCACCTCAAAGTGGTTTTCGTGCTCGATAATTTCCTGTACCTCTTCATCAAATGCAAAGTGAACCCCGTTTTTTTCAGCTGACTGAGCTGTTCTCAGCAGAAGGGAAAAAGCTCAATAATCCCTGTGGTCCTGGCATAAAGGGCCATGGTCACCCGGTCAGAAAGCCCCGGCTCCAGCGCGCGGCTTTCACTGCCAGACAGAATCTCCATATCCGGCACATTATTTTTCAAGCCCTTTTTGTATTTTTCACGGATCATCTCCTCCCCTTCTCTGTGAAAGGCGACGAAAAGTGATCCCGGATAGGCGATTTCGACGCCGAGCTCTTTGCAGATCTGGGGATACATGGCATTTCCACGCACACAGGAGATCCCCTTCAGGCTGCCGCCTCTGGGATGAAAGCCAGCGGCCAAAACAGCGCTGTTAGCCTTGGAGGCGCCTTCTCCCAGGTCGGCACCCTTTTCAAGGACAAGCGTGTCCAGGTTGAAACGGCTTAAAAGCCGGGCGGTGGTAACCCCGAGGATACCACCGCCGATAATGATTACATCCAGCATTATTTTTTCTTTTTAACGAACACAACGACAACAATCGCAATGATAACCACTGCGGCGACACCTAAAAGAATGTAAAGGGTGGTATTATTCGAGGCTGGCTTTTCAGCAGTTGTTTTTTCCTCGCTGGCCGCTGCAGGGGCTGTACCGGCAGTTTTGAAGCGCAGTGTCTTTTCTTCTCCCAGGGCTGCGCCGCTCTTTGCTGTTAAGGTTCCGGCTATTTTAACCTGATATTCGGTTCCGGGTTCCAGAGGGCTTGAAGGCGTGATGGTTATAAAGTTTCTGAGATCAGGCTCAACCTGGTCATCAGTCATGGTGACTTCAGCCGCAACAGGTGTGCCGTTCTTATAAAGTACAACGGCTGCCATATTCCCGTCCTTGACTTCAGCGTTGACAACATTTTTGCTGAATTCGAGCTTGATGGGGTCACTGACAGAAGCTGAGGTTTCACCATCTGCCGGGGTAGAGGAGACAATTGTCAGGGTTTCATCGCTTCCGCCCCCGTTTCCCCCGCCGCTGCCATTACCGCCGCCACCACCGCCGCCATTGCCACCGGCAGCGAGCGCGGTATTTCCAAAGCTGAGGGCCAACAGCAGCGCAACGAGAATACTTGCCAATTTAAATTTTCTTTTCATTTTCTACAAATCCTCCATTTTTTGATTATGAGTTTGATATTATCGCAATTCCGCGTCTTTGTAAAGGTCTAACAACCAAAAGATTGTTTTTTTAAAAATACCAGGCCAATAAAAAAAACACTCCTGAAACAGAAGTGCTTTTTAATGTCAGTGATTTGGATGGCTTTCATTCCAGAGACGGTCAGCGTTGACCTTCCATGCTTTTGCGGCATCCAGGCATTTGTCGGAAAGTGCCTTGACATCCTCAGGGTGGGTGAGGTCAGTGGAGTGGGCCCCGGACAGCTCAACCATGCTGGTCAGGCGGCCTGGGTTATCGAGCAGTGGACAGGGGCGCAGATGATTCTGGTTGAAGGGCTGGTTTCTATGGTACTGCATGAACAGCGGCCGCCTGTAAGCCTCCAGCAGGGTTTGCTCATGGATATTGGAATCGGAGTAATGGATAAAGGCGCAGGGCTCAATGTCGCCGCCGGCATTGATGTGCAGGTAATTGCGTCCTCCTGCGATACATCCCTTGACGTACTCGCCGTCGTTCCAGAAATCCAGGGTAAACAGGGGCTTGGTAGCCCGGAAGCTGCGAATTTGGTGATACATGTACTCCCGCTGGTCCGCGGTGGCCATGAGCTCGGGCACAGCATCCACGCCCACGGGCATGTAGGTAAAAAACCAGCCAAACTTACAGCCCTTTTCGATCATTGCGTCAAAATACGCCTCACTGCCGATGACATCAGTATTCTGGCGGTGATAACAGGTGGAAAAGCCAAAGGGCAGCTTTTTAGCCTTTAAGATATCCATGGCTTTTACGACCGCGGCATAGGTTCCTTTACCACGCCGCATGTCGGTCTCTTCCTCAAATCCTTCGACGCTGATGGCCGGGATAAAGTTCTGAACCCGTAGCATCTCATCGGCAAAGTCCTCGTCGATGAGGGTGGCGTTGGTAAAAGACAGAAAGGCACAGTCATCGTGTTTTTCACACAGCCGGATAATGTCCTTTTTGCGCACAAGGGGCTCTCCTCCCGAATAGATATACATATAAGTCCCGAAGGCTTTTCCCTGCTCGATGATGCTGTCCAGTGTATCGAAATCCATGGACATTTTATCCCCGTACTCCGCGGCCCAGCAGCCTGTACAATGCAGATTGCAGGCTGAGGTAGGGTCCATGAGAATGGCCCACGGGATATTACAGTCATATTTTTCCTTGTTTATGTTCTGGCGTTTACAGCCGATAATGACACTGTTGACGATAAAATTGTTAAAAAGACGCTTTCGGACGCCGGGATCAATGTCTGTCCATAAGCTTTTTACCAGCCGGTTCCAGTTATTGTTTTCGTCGGCCAGGGCCTCCTTGACAACCTTCATCTGCCCGGCTATGGTCTGGTCCTTATCAAATTTTTCGACCCATTCGATCACTCTCGGGATATTTTTATCTGGATCTGCATCCAGATACTTAATGACCTGTTTCATTCCAAAGGATTTGATGTTTTCACTTAAACTCATGTTTGATGCCATTTCACAGCCTCCATTCTGTAAATCCTGACTACATTTGCTACCTGGTTTTCTGATTTTACTATAACACCAAGAGAGTTGCATGTAATTAGACAAACAAGAGTTTTGTATAAGATTTAGACAGATTCTGAGATTTGTCAAATAAAAAAAGCGGCCAGAAGGCCGCTGAAAAGTAATCTTACTAATTGGTCGGGATTTCCCCCACCCCGTTTAAAATAAACTGCGGGCGGTATGGGAATTCCTGAACGGTTTCGGGAGTGGACACGCCGGAGAGCACCAGGATGGTGTGCATACCGGATTCAATACCGGAGATAATGTCCGTATCCATGCGGTCGCCGACAATGGCGGCATCCTCAGAATGTACACCGAGCATGCGGATACCGGTGCGGACCATGAGCGGATTCGGCTTTCCGACAAAA
Organism: Eubacterium callanderi; assembly: GCF_900142645.1. GTDB lineage: Bacteria > Bacillota > Clostridia > Eubacteriales > Eubacteriaceae > Eubacterium > Eubacterium callanderi. Next base: position 154,769 of record NZ_FRBP01000007.1, on the reverse strand, counting down.
TAAGCGGATTTTCCGGTTGCCAGCTCGATGGGAGCGGTAAATGCGCGGCAGGCCGGTACCAGGCCGCCTTCAGCAGGACCGGTGAGATCCGGGTTTGTCCCGATGAGCTTAGCGCCATTTAAGACAAAACGAACAGCTTTCAGGATGGTGTCATAGTTGTAGTTATAGCTTTCACCCACAACAACATAATCCGGGTTCATATCGTTCATGGTAATGCCAGCGCTGTATAAAGCGTTGATGAGGCCCGGTTCGCCGATAACATAGGCAGAGCAGCCCGGGGACTGTGTGCTTAGAAATTTAGCGGTGGCCAGGGCACTGGTATAGAAATGGCTCTCATCAATATCAAGGCCCAGGCGGGAAAGCTTTTCCTTTAACTCAAGGGGCGAGCGCTCGCTGGAGTTTGTGAGGAAGAGAAAGTTTTTATCCTCCCGGTACAGCCAGTCCACAAACTCGGGAACGCCAGGAAGAAGGCGGTTACCATGATAGATAACGCCGTCCATATCACAGATAAAACCTTTGATGCTGTCAAGGGTTTCTTTTAATGCTTCATTCATCAATATTACCTCCAAAATTGAAAATCGATCCTATATAACTTTATTATATACGCTGTTGCTTAAATTTGTAAAGATAAAAACCGTTAATTATATCCTTAAAGAAAGGTTAATTCCCAAAAAATCATAAAACTATCACACCACGTGTAAATAATTATGATATAATAAAATCCATTAGGAACTTCCAAAAACTATCACACCACGTGTAAATAATTATGATATAATAAAATCCATTAGGAACTTCCAATGGATTTGAGGAGATTTAAATGGAGAAAAAAAAACTTGCCATCGGCATTGTGGCGGTTGCTGTGCTCAGCCTTGTGCTGGCGCTGCTGACTACCGGTATCAGTACAAAGGTTAAAACAGGTTCAGAGGCTGCAAAGGATGAAAAGCTGATTCTTGGAGCGTGGGCAGATGATTCTGGCGTCAATATTGAATTTGTGGATAACAATGTATTTAGAATGTTTGGCGACGATGTCGCAACCTATACAATGGACACAAAGGAAAAAAACGTGGACATGAAGTATGCTCAGGCCTACGGCGGACAGACCACCCATATGTCCTATGTCATTGACGGGGATACCCTGACTCTGACAGACCGGGATACAGGCGATGTCCATGTTTATAAAAAGACCCAGTAACACAGGCAGCGCTTCCGCCAAAAATGGCGAAAGCGCTGTTTTTTTATTTTACGAAAACTAACCGGAGTCAAAAAATAGCCTTTATGAGCACAAAAAGTGCATTTAACCGGTGACACCAGAGTGATATAATAAATAAGTAAAAGTTTAGTATCAGCTTGGGGGAATTGCCATGGGGTGTAAAAATTTTAAAGACATAAACAAAGAAACCGTTAAGGACTATTTAAAGGAATGTACAGATTATTTTGCGCCGGACGCGCGGCTGAGCGTGTACGAAATCGGTGAAAGCGAGGAAGACGGCGACGGCTTCATCAATTTTCTGTACCGTGTCTGGGACGAAAACGGAAAATCCGTGATCGTCAAGCAGGCCAAAACCTATTATAAAGCCTTTGAGGAAGGCGTGGGCCCCTTTGTACAGGACCGCAACGCGCTGGAGGCGGATGTCATGCGCATCAAGGGTGCCATTACACCCGAATATATTCCAAAGGTCTATCAGGTAGACCTGGATAACCATATTTACCTCTGTGAGGACTGCAGCGATTTAAAAATCCTGCGTTTTGAACTCATGAAAGGAAAAAAATTCCCCGAATTCCCGAAAAAAATTGGGGAATTTATCGCCAAGTCCAACTTTTACACTTCTGAATATTATTTAGACGCAACGGTCTATAAAGAGCTTCAGGCAAAATTCCTGAACCCCAGTATGCGTCTGGTTTTTGAGATCGGCCTGTTCCTAAAAGATGAGCACGCTATCGACGACCATGACCCGCATGATGATCCGAATGCGGATCCCGAACGGCTGGCCATGGGTGACGCGCCCTGGAAAAGCACGGCTTTCCGCACCGAGATGCTCAAACTGCGCGACATTCACATGAAGCACTGCGAATGCCTGGTACACGGCGATCTGCACACCTCCAACATCATGATAAACGATAAAAAGATGAAAATCATTGACCAGGAATACGCCTTTATGGGGGCTTCATCCTCCGATACAGGTTATCTCATGGGCAGTGTGCTCTATGAATACATCCGCTGGTTTTATATGGATGATTACCCTGAGGATTTCTGCAAGGATTTCCGGGAAACCATTCTCGGCTATATGCGGGACATTATCCATACCTACAATGCGGTTTATACCGAGTGCTGGAAAAAGGACGCAAAGGTTACCTACCGTGACTTTGACGACTTCCGCGAGTCCATCCTCAAAAATTTCATTCAGGAGGTCTGCGGCTTTACCGGCTGCCAGATCACCAGCCGTGTGGGCGGTCTTGTTCCTCTCCCCGACTTTGATACCATTGAGGACCGGGATAAACGCAACGAGGCCTGCCGCCTGTCCCTCACCATCGCCAACTATCTGATCATGCACCGCATGGAAATCGGAAGCATCGACGACATGGTGGACACCATTGTGCGGATAACAGAAAACTTTTTTAAGCTCATAAAGATTGTTAACTAAACATAAACCCCCATATGAAAAGCATGTGGGGGTTTTGTATAAGGAGAAACCAATGAAAAAAATTGATTGTCTCGGCGATATGTGCCCGGTTCCGGTCATGAAGCTTCAGCGGGAAACGCGAAAGATGAAGCCTGGCGAGCGTGTTCTTCTCATCACAGACCACAGCTGCACGGTCAAAAGTGTCCGGGAATTCTGTGCGGGCATGCAGATGGCGTGCGTCTGTGATGAGGTTATGAACGGGGTTTGGGAGATCACGGTCAGCAGATAGTGTCGGCCAGGATCTTTTCAATATAACAGATCAGCTTCAGGAGCGTGCGGTCCCGGTACTCCGAAGCCTTTTTCTTAATAATGTAGTAGTCGTTCTGCAGGGTAAGCCCTTCAACGCTGATGATTTTGAGCTGTTTATGGTACAGCTCTTTTTTTATGCACATATATGGCAGAAAGGCCATGCCGTAGCCGTTGATGGTGGAAAGCTTAATGGACTCAATGGAATCCTGTTTAAAAAGGATCATCAGGCTTTCGACATCCACCCCTTCGTCTGTGAGGCGTTTTTCGAGATGCTGTTCTGTTTTCTGGTCAGTGGTCAGGGTGAGCAGCGGATAGCGGCTGAGATCCTCTTTTAAGATATGGTCTTCAATTTTCATATCGCTTCCGGCCACGAGAAAGACATCGTCTGAAAAAACTTTTTGCCCTGTCAGTGAAGGATCCGACGGCGGGCCCGTGATAAAACCAATGTCGCCCTGGTCACAGTTGACCTGCTGCTCGATCCTGTGGCTGGCCATGGATGAAATCTCCAGCGAATAGGTCGAGAAATTCTTCTTAATATAATAAAGCGTGCAGGGCAAAGCATAGGAAGCGATGATTGGCGTGGACAGAATATGGAGCACACGGTTGCTCTCTTCATTCTCCTGAAGCTCCCGGATCATGCTGTCATAGGTAGAAGTCAGGTGTAAGGCATATTCATAGACGGTTTTTCCGCTGCAGGTCAGCGTTACGCCCTTGTTGCTGCGCTCAATGAGGCTGGTGTTAAAAAGCTGTTCCATGGTTTTGATCTGCTGGCTTAAGGCCGACTGTGAGATAAAGGTCTGCTCCGCGGTTTTGGTGATGCTTCCGTTATCTGCGATTTTGATAAACATTCTTAAAGACTCGATATTCATCCTCTCGCCTCCTTTGTGATTGATTACAGTATATCACAGAACAGGAGCAAGGTAACGAAATTTTATCATCAGTTTTTCTTATGCAGAATCGCTTTTCGATGTTATTAAAATTAGTGATGAGATGCTATAATGGAATCATCAAAAGTTGATAGATTTTTAACAAAGGAGGGGAAAGGATTTGGAAGAAGAAAAGATTCAGCGGTCTACGAGGACACGCGCGCCAAGAAAACCGAAAAAGAACCAGATACCCATCGCCATTGTGGTAACGATTTTAGTCGTGGCCGCAGGCGTCTATCTTGGACTGGGAAGCGAGAAGCTGCCAGTATACTGGATTATTGGGCTCTGCTTTGGTTTTATCCTTCAGCGGGCGCGCTTCTGCTTTACTGCGTCGGTGCGTGACCCAAGCCTTACCGGGAGCACCTCACTGACCCGGGCGGTACTCATTGCATTCGCGGTAACGACCATTGGTTTTACAGCCATCAAGTATGGCGCTTACATCAATGGCCAGGAAATACCGGGCATGAGCTCCGTATCACCCATCAGTCTGCCTTTGGCGCTGGGGGCGGTATTCTTCGGGATCGGCATGGTTATCGCAGGGGGATGCGCCTCTGGAACGCTGATGCGTGTCGGTGAAGGGTTTACCATGCAGATGCTGGCTTTGGTGTTCTTTGTGGTCGGTTCCTTCTGGGGCGCTCACGACATGGGATTCTGGGACGGTGTTTTTAACACCAATGCGCCTAAGATCTTTTTACCAGATGTGTTTGGATGGTTCGGCGCTTTAGTCGTCCAGGGATTAATCATTCTTCTTTTGTATATTGCCGCAAGGCAGTGGCAGAAAAAGAAAATGGGAACAGCGGATTAATTGGAATTCAAAAAAATATTATAAGAAAAAGGAGAAATTAAAATGAGTGAATATACGTTAGATTGTTTAGGTGAAGCCTGTCCAGTGCCATTGATGAAAACTGAAAAGGAACTTGAAAAGCTGAATGTAGGGGACCTGCTGATTGTCTCCATTGACCACAGCTGCGCGATGAAAAACGTGCCGGAATGGGCGCGCGCTCAGGGCCATAACGTTGAAATCGAAGAAGTGGACGACGGCGAATGGGAAGTTGTGATTGAAAAAACCAAATAACCCAATATGAGGGGGAGGTTGTTATTGTGAAAGAATTTTTTCAAAAGCTCAGTAAGAATGATTTTTATAAAAAATTGATGAAAGAGCCTTTGACCTATGTGGCCGGCGCGGTGCTGCTGTCTGTTTTCCAGATTGCGCATCTGGCGTCCCTCGGCAGTGCCTGGGGCGTCACCAGTGCCTTTGCGGACTGGGGCGCCTGGATTTACCAGGGCCTCGGCGGGGATGTGAGCTCCTGGGCTTATTTTGCCAGTGAAAAGGCGCAGCATACCCTGGCCGCAGGCTTCCTGCACGACGGAGGTTCCATCCGAAATATAGGGATTATCGTCGGTGCTTTACTGGCCACGCTCTACGCATCACAGTTTAAAATTAAGAAAATCAAGTCCATTCGCCAGGTAGTGGCCGCTGTCTTAGGCGGGCTCCTCATGGGCTATGGCGCCAGAATGGCTCACGGCTGTAATATCGGAGCGCTGTACAGCGGAATTGCTTCCCTGTCGCTTTCCGGTTGGATTTTCGCAGCTTTCTTAATGGTTGGTGCTTTTATTGGCAGCAAGCTGCTGGCAAAGTATTTTATGTAATCTGTAATCAATTAGGAGTATGGAATGAATAAGAAAACAGAGAAATATGATGTTGTAATAATCGGCGGCGGCGCCGCTGGCCTGACAGCCGGGATCTACTGCGGGCGCGCCCGTCTCAAAACCCTGCTGATCGAAAAGGCACTGGTGGGCGGCCTCGCCACCTATACCAGTGAAATTGAAAATTATCCCGGATTTCCAGAAGGCTCGAGCGGCCTGGGTCTCATGGATTTATTCCATGAACAGGCCAAAAAATTCGGCGTCAAGTTCAAGCTGACTGATGTGCGCTCCGTGGATTTCTCCGGTGAAACCAAGGTGGTTGAAACCTTCAGAAACCGCTTTGAAGCCAAGGTCGTCATTGTGGCTACCGGCGGAAAGCCCCGCCTGACCGGCGCCGAAAACGAGGATAAATATCTGTACGACAAGGGGATTTCCTTCTGCGCGACCTGTGACGCGGCCGCGAACACCGGAAAGACCGTGATGGTCATTGGCAGCGGCGACGCCGCCATCGAGGAAGGCACCTTCCTGACCAAGTTTGCGGACAAGGTCATCGTTTCCGTCATGCACGAGGAAGGCAAAATGGACTGTAACGAGATCGCCAAGGCCCAGGCTCTGGAAAACCCAAAGATGGAATTCATCTGGAATACCGTTGCCGAACGCTTTGAGGGCGACGAACACCTGGATACCGTTGTACTGAAAAATATTAAAACCGAAGAATCCATCCCCGTCAAGGTGGATACCTGTTTCCTCTTTATCGGCTATCTCCCCAATACCGAATGGTTTAAGGATATCCTGGATATGAACCGCGGCGGTTACCTCATTACCAACGAACGTATGGAAACCAATGTGCCAGGCGTCCTTGCCGCAGGCGATGTCCGTGATAAATTCTTAAAACAGGTTGCCACAGCCGTAGGCGACGGCGCCATTGCCGGCTATGGTGCAGAAAAATACATCTCAGAGCTGGAAGTCTACGAAAGCCAGGTGCTCAACAATGGCGAACCCTCCGTCGTCTATGTATGGAACGCGGTAGACCCCAAATGCCGTGAGCTTATGACCACCGTAGAAGCCTTCCAGGAAAAACACGCAGGTGATCTCCACGTCACCAATGTGGATATCTACAAATCCGACGGCATTGCCAGACGTTTGGGCATCTCCGAAGTGCCGGCGGTTCTCTACATCAAAAACAACGAAGTCCAGAAAACCCTGACCCAAAATATCTCCATGGAAGGGCTTGAAGGACTGGTAGATTAGACCGTAATCCATTATCAAGATTAAACCAACTCGTTAATACACCCAACTTAGACCACTTAGATAAAGCCCCGCTTTTTATAGCGGGGCTTTCAGCGTGTCAAAAAAGTGGCAGAGACCGAGACCGTGCCTTTTATCTAGATAAGAAAAAAGGTCCAGGCGTTGTGATAAACGGCCAGAAATCGTACCTCTTTACCGGAAAAGCTGGACATTGGCGAGATCAGGCATCTACTTTAGTGAAGAAGCTATCCGTTTGAGGGTGGTGTCCGCAGGATGCTTTTTTCAGCAGGGATATTTTTTCAGACTCAAAGTCACAATCTCCGTAATCTCCTCCAGCATCGCTTTATCCGCGTTTTCTCCCCAGGTAAGCCCGAATTTCAGGGTGAAGGGACAGGTGATAAAATCCTCAGACAATGTGCTAAAGGCATCTGTGATCAGGGATTCTGGCAGAAGGGAGACAGCGACGCCGCTTTTCACACAGTCGGCAATATTATCCAGCACTGTGCTTGTAAAAACGATCTGAAAATCGACATTTGTCTTTTTTAGGCAGTACAGGGAATGGTTGTTGACAATGCAGTTATCTGAAAAAAGCGCGACAGGGAGGCGTGAATCCGGCTTGTGGATAAAATTTTTTGAACCGACCCAGTACAGCGGCTCCTCCCAGAGAAAAATATCATCGGTATACTGCGGCTCCATGGCCACGATGGCAATATGGATTTTTCCCTCCTCAATCTGTCTCCGAATTTCCCGGCTTCTGGAGCAGACCGTCGTGAAATGAAAATCAGGATAAATTTCCGTTAGCCTCGGATAAATCGAGGTCAGGAACAGCTGGGCGTAATCGGTGGGTACGCCAAAGGTCAGCGCGCCTTTCCAGTCGGAATTATTGATGATATTAAAAGCTGAATCGTTGATCTCCAGAATTTTCTGGGCATACTGGTACAGAATCTCGCCTGATTTGGTCAGGGATAAAGCCTCCTTATTCCGGATAAAGAGGGGCGCGCCGATCTGCGTCTCCAGATTTTTTATTTGAGTACTGACCGATGAAGGTGAGCGGTACACCATCTCAGCTGTGATGTTTAGTTTTCCGGTTTCCGCCGCGGTTACAAAGGTGTTGAGGTATTCTAAATTAAAACGTTCCTGCATTGGCTTTCTCCTGTGCTTTCGGCTTGTGATGGCTTTATTATAGTACAGAAGAACCCATCCATCAATGCTTTAATGGCAATGCTTCAATTTTTTCGAATCCTGTATTCAATTCTAATTGATTGTGTTTTGAAAAAGCGTATTTTATAATGAGCTCAATACAGGTGGTAATAAATATTCGAATTTTTTGCGCAAAAGACTGAATTCATTAACCAGAATCCTGAAAGCTTAAAAATGAGGAGATTATTATGAACGAAATTCCAAAGAAGATGTGCGGCGTGTATTTAACCGGAAACGGAGGGTTTGAAAAGCTGGAGTATCGCACAGATATTGATGTTCCAAAGCCAAAGGCCGGTGAGGTACTGGTTAAGATCGGGGCGGCAGCCGTTAACAATACGGATGTCAACACCCGCATTGGCTGGTATTCAAAAAAGGTCAAAGAGGAAACAAACGCCGGCGGCGCCACCGGATTTAAGGAAGAGGTCAAGGACGATGGTTCATGGCTTGGTCAGGCAATGGTATTCCCGAGAATTCAGGGGGCAGACGGCTGCGGCACCATTGTTGCCGTTGGAGAAGGCGTCAGTGAAGATCGTGTTGGAGAGCGGGTTTTGATTCGGAGTGTTCAGGAGAGACCCTCCAGCCAGGATGGCGTGGAATGTATCACCTTTGGTTCGGAATGTGACGGGACCTTTGCAGAATACGCGGCAGCCCTCTCCGACGAGGCCTTTGTCATTCATTCAGAGTTATCCGACAAAGAGCTGGCAACCTTCCCCTGCTCCTACGCGACAGCGGAAAATCTTGTCTGCCGTGTGGGTGTCAAAAAAGATGATGTTGTTTTGGTAACCGGTGCGTCCGGCGGTGTGGGCTCTGCCCTTGTTCAGCTGGTGAAAATCCGCGGCGCAAAAGTGATTGCCGTCTGTGAACCAGACCAGGCTGAGAGGGTTAAAGGCTATGGCGCTGATGAAATTATTTTCAGGGGCGAAAGCTATATTGAAAAAATCGGAAAGATGAAAGTGGATGTTGTGCTGGATATGGTTGCGGGAAACCAATGGCCAGAGCACCTTGAAATATTGAAAAAAGGCGGAAAATACGGGGTCTGCGGCGCCATCGGCGGCCCGCTGGTTGAGCTGGATGTCCGCACGCTTTATTTAAAAGATCTGAGCTTATTCGGAACGACCTACCAGTCAAAAGAATCGTTTTTAAATCTGATCAGCTATATCGAAGATGGAAAAATCAAGCCTGTTGTCGCGAAAGAATTTCCATTAAAGGAAATCGTCAAAGCCCAGGAGGCCTTTTTATCCAAGACGCTGGTTGGAAAGATTGTTCTGGACGTCGCTTCAGAATAGAAAAAACGTTAAAAGCTCATTATAAAATTGAGAAGGAGAAAATCATGGGGTTTAAAAGAATGTTTAACGCTGTGGAGACACATTGCGGAGAGCCGATGCGGGTTGTCACAAGCGGCATACCGACCATTCCAGGAAATTCAGTTTACGAACAGTCCAACTGGCTGAAAAATAATGATGATCAATTCCGTAAGCTGATGCTGAGAGAGCCGAGAGGATATCCCCCGCTTTGCTGCAATTTAATTGTGCCCGCGAAAGATCCAAGAGCAGCCGCGGGATATATTATCATGGAACAGACAGAATACCCCATGATGAGCGGCGGGAACACCATCTCCGTCGCAACCGCGCTTTTGGAAACCGGGATGCTGCCAATGAAAGAACCCGTGACAGAATTTAATCTGGAGGCTCCGGCAGGCCTCATCGGTATAAAGGCGGACTGTAAAAACGGAAAGGTAACGCAGGTGACTTTTTCAAACGTCCCCGCCTTTGTGGTTTATCTGGATAAAGAGATCGACGTGCCGCATTTGGGCAAGGTCAAGGTGGACGTCGCCTGGGGCGGCATGTTCTATGTTTTGATTGATGTCAGGCAGTTTGAAGGGCTGGAGCTTGTGCCCGAAAACGGAAAGGAAATCGCGAAGGTATCTGCTCTGTGCATGAAGGCAGCGCAGGAACAGCTGCCTGTCGAGCATCCGGATTATCCAGGCATCGGGATCACCATCTCCGAGCTGCATGGGCCAACGGATAACCCGGACGCAGACTGGAAAAGCGTCAACACGGTTTTTACCGGTGACATTGATTTTGAACAGCCAGAGACCTGGACCGGCGCTCTGGACCGCTGCGCCTGCGGCACCGGCACCTGTGCGCTGATGGCCGCAAAGCATGCGAAGGGAGAGCTGAAAACAGGTGAAGCCTTCAGGCGTGAGGGCCTGCTGGGGATTATATTTACCGGACACCCCGTGGAGGAGACCGAGATACACGGCCATAAGGCCATCGTCCCAACCATCGGCGGACAGGCCTGGATTTACGGCTACAGCCAGTATGTCCTCGACGAGACAGATCCTTTTCCCGAAGGCTTTACAGTGGGAGATATCTGGTGATTGATTTGGGGAGGATATAATGAAAAATTTAAGCTTTCAGAAATTTATGGTGTTTTTTATACTGAGCTCGACCGTTGCGCTGGCCTACCAGATCCCTTATCTCCGGTATACCTTCTATGATCAGTTTGCAGCCGCCTATCAGCTGACCAACACACAGATGGGGATTTTAGCGTCGGCGTTGAATCTGACCAATGTCCTCTGCTACCCCATCGGCGGTTTTATCGCGGACCGGTTTTCAACCAAAACGCTGATCTGCACCACTTTGGCTGCCTTTGTGGCAGTCACCCTGGTCTTTGCCTTTACAACGAACTTTGTGGTGTGTCTGATCATCCATGTTTTATATGGCTTTTTTGGTATTGCCACATTGTGGTCCGCTTACCTCAACGGCATCCGGAATCTGGCCGACAAGGACAATCAAAGCAAAATTTTTGGGAGCAGCGAGGCCACCCGCGGCATTGTCCAGACAATTATGGGGTTTGCGTTTTTGGGAATTCTGGGCGTGACCACCAGTGCCGCAGCAGGAATGAAAGCTGTTTTACTGCTGGGAAGCGGCGCGTGCGCAGTGTTTTTTGTGCTGGCCATTGTCTTTTTGCCAAAGAGCGAAGTCCGGCACGATGACGGCGCAGCCGGAGAATCCGCAGAGAAATACTCTCTGATGGAAGTTTTGAAAAATCCCGGTGTCTGGGTCACAATATTCATCATCATGTTTGCCTACATCTCCTGGTCCATCGGCAACGGCTATCTGACCACCTACACGGTGCAGGTGCTCAACATTTCCCAGGGCACGGCCAGCGCCCTCGGCATTGTTAGGAGCTACATCATCGTGCTCTTAGCTGGGTTTATCGGCGGATTTATTCTGGATAAATTCACTTACAAGGGCACTGGGTTTTTAGTCCTGTTTGTTGCCATTATCGCGGCGATTATCGGCGTGATGACCACCTCAGCCATTATCCCCCTCTGTATCTCGCTGACACTGGTCATCGCCTTTCTGGCCAATATCATGAAGTCAACCTACTGGTCTGTGATGGACCAGGCCGGCGTGCCTGTCGGCATGACCGCCATCGCCACAGGCATCATCTCTTTTATCGCCTTTATTCCAGATTTTCTGGTGACGCCGGTCTGCGGAAAATGGCTGGATGACGCCGCGGCAGCGGGAAATGTGGCAGATGGTTTTGACAAAATCTTTATTTTATTGATAGCGTCGTCAGTGCTTGGAATTATCTCAGCCATCCTGCTGACGAGGAGGACTAAAAAGGTAAAGGCAATGGAATTTAATGAGGGCCTTTAGGATCAGAGAAAAAATTTAATATTGAAAAAGCTGAGAAAAGAAAAAAGCCAACGGACTGAAGTTGGCTTTTTTAATACAAAAAATTATCTGACCTGAGAAGACAGTGCAGTTGAGGTCTGCGGCCTACTCAGGGTTGTCCTCAGTGGGTAAATCTTTATCAAAAGCTGGGTTGGGTTCAATAACCATGCTTCCGCTGTTCCCTGCTTTATCGCAGATATTGACTGTTAAGGGCGTGTTTGAGATTTCAAAGGTCACCTGGTTTTCAGCTTCGCTGATGTTAACAGGAGGGACAGACCCATTATCCGAAGAGGCCGTTATGGCAGCGTAATCGACTCCGGAGAGATCATCCTTTAAAGTCAGAACAATGGTTCCGTCGATGCACTCATAGGAAACCAGTTCTGGTATTTGTGTGTCGGCGGGGGCACTTGCCGCTTCCGGACTTTCTTCAGCAAGGGTATAAGGTTCCGGTTCATGGGCTTCTGCTGTATCATCTGCTGTTACAATGCTCTGATGAATGGCCGATGGCGCAATCAGCACTGCTCCGGTCACCACTACCGTACAGGTTGCAGTGACAAGGGTCGAGGAGCTTAAGGATGAGAAAAAAGCAGAAAGCCTGGAGTTGGCCGATATGGAGGATACCGCGTGTGCGGAGATGCCGGCAGCGCTCCCCTGCCCTGCCAGCTCAGAACCATGTTCCATCAGCGCGTAAAGGATACGGTCTGCCCTTGCCGTGTCCATGGCAAAGTCAGTAAATCCGTTCTGGACAAGGGAAGCCAGCGTTCCAGTGAGCAGAAAACCAGGCATCCACCTGGGATGAAGAATATTTTTCATGTGCTCCCTGGCCGTTTGGATTTTGCGTTTAACCGTACTTTTTGACAGCCCGGTGGCAAGGACGATTTCGTTTATTTTCAGCTCGTCCACAAAGCGCAGGATAAAAATGGTCCGCTCGTCCGGCGGCAGCGTCTGGAGCGCGGCGTTCAGCTCATCGCTGGCAGCTGTGAGAATGGCATGAGATTCTGGAGAAGCGTCTGGCCGTTCATCCTCGATAAAACACAGAAGCTCTTCATCCGCCCGGCACTCATTTGTGTTGACAGGTGCGGAGATTTTATCGATACAGAGATTATAGGTAATCTGTTTCAGATAAGCGTATGGATAGCGGATATTGGCGATTTTCCCAGGGTTTTTATAAAGGCGCAGAAAGGTCTCCTGAACAACGTCCTCCGCCATGCAGGCGTCGCCGAGAAATTGACAGGCCTGAAGAAACTGAAAATTGTAGGCAAGCCGGTATACCTCCTCAAAGGCCGACCAGTCCCCTTTTCCATAGGCCACAAGCAAGGATTCAATTTTTTTCTTAAGTTTTGGGCTCATTTTATTCATGATTATAGGATAGGCTAATCCCAGCATTCTGTCAAGAACAGAAAATTTTTTAAGCACAGGCATAAAAAATGAACCCTTTTTCCAAAAAAGATGGTCTAAAAAATCAGGGAACGCTTTATCAGGGATTCTTGGAATCCGGTAAAAAAAAGTTTAAAATGACAGAAAAGAACAAAACAGATATAAATAAGGAATATGAAGCTTCCCCTGAACAATAAAAAAGGTAAGAAGTGAGGAGAGTAAAATGAGTGGCGCGAAAAAAGGAATAAGGTGTCTGGGATGTATGATGATGATTATCGTCCTGCTCCTGGGCTTGATGGCTGTGGCGATGCCGGAAACGGCGGAAGCGAAAAATGAAGATATAAGGGATGCCTATGAGGCAGAAATTAAGTTTAAAACCTTTTCTGCAGAAGACGGGATACCCGTGTGGGATGGTATAAATAGTGTCACAACAAAGCCGGCAGGTGCGGATATTACTGGAAATGTATGTACGGTAACAACACCGGAGGCGCTGCGCTGGGCAATGACGCAGTACAGCACAAACAGCATTGCGAAAATTGTCATTGCAGCAGACATGGACATGGGCGGGCGTGAAGATGCTGTGCCGCCAAAATGGGAACCGGTAACGCTGACAGGAGCCATCAGCATTGAAGGCCAGCGGGATGAAAACTGCGGCTATTATGGCGGCAGGGAATACCCGACCATCTACAATTTAAATGTGGAGACTGCCAGTGGACATACGGGTTTTATTGCGTCAACAAGCGGTGATGTGAACATTAAAAACTTCTATTTTGACAGTGCTAAGATAAGGACAACTTCCAGTTCTGGAGTACAGGGAGTTGCGATTATCGGATACGCCGGTAATGGATTGATAATGGAAAATATTGGAGTAGAAAACTCACTTTCAAAAACCGCTTTTTATGGCGCAGCTGGTTTAATCGGAAAATCAGCTGAAACAACAAATGGCATAAGGGTTACCAATTGCTATGCAAAAAAAGTATATGTTACTGCATCTCAGTGTAGTGGTGGTCTATTAGGCCCAATTTCCGGAGGTGAATTTAATAATTGTTACGCCATTGACGGTGCGCTTATCACTACAGGCGGCGGGCATTCTGGCGGATTTGTCTCATGCAGCGGCGGATATACGATGAATAACTGCTTCACGAATAACGTAGTCTATGGTACAGCATATACAGGTGGTTTTGTAGGATACCCAGAAGGAAAAAAAACAGTTTTCAATAATTGCTGGACCGCGGGCAGTGTAGAAGGAACAAGCAGCATCGGAGGTTTTGTAGGACACACAAATGTAGCAGCTGAGTTTAATAATTGTTACTCTACAACAATGGTGGGCATGTTAAACAGCGGAACCAGCATGGGTGGTTTCGTTGGGTATGCCGCATCAAGTCCGAGTTTTAAAAATTGCTACGCGGCAGGTGAAGTCGGCGGCTTAACCACAGTGCCGGGAACCGCGGCGGCGTCTGTCGGCGGTTTTGTGGGCTCAAGCGCAAGTACAGCCACTTATTCAAACTGCTATTACGATAAACAGACCACTGCCATGGGTGAGTACGCCAAGGGCGGTACCACCGATAAGCAGGATGGAATCACAGGCCTCACCACTGAGGAGCTCCAGAGGCAGCCCATGGATGCCTATACCATTGAAAGCGGCTTATACCCGCAGTTAAGTACGCTGGCAAACCCGGCGGATACAACCTTTTCCTCCGATTACGAACGGCTGACTGCCAGGGCTTACTCAGCGGCCTCGGCATCCAGCGCAATCTTTAACGTTGAGAAGGATAAAAACACTGGGGCCATCAAGGGCTACGACACGGTTCGCAATATTTTAAAGCCGCCGACCTTCAGCAATAACACGGTGGTTGACACCGGCAAATACAATGTTAAATGGACAGCTGGCAGCGACGCCAGCCCACTCCAGATTGAACAGACAAAAAAGGACGACAAAGGCGAACCAGTACTGGACGCAGATGGAAACCCGGAAAAGGAGATGGTCAATCCGCCGGTACTGACCATTGGACGCACTGTTAAAGAAGACGGAACAGTGGTTCAGGATGACCATATCACCCGGATGTATCCAGGTGTCGGCTGGGCGAATGTGGAGGTCGCCATGACAGAAGGTGAAAATACCGTTGTCGGTAAACGGGCCATGCGTATTATTCCTACCACTACCATGTCCCTTGGCGAGAGTGACCATCCTCTGGCGCCGGGCTCTAAGGATTCCCGCATCTATGTGGGGCTGCAGAAAAATGACGGCGGCCTTGTCACAGATGTTGACCAGAAATATAACCATCGGAATACCATTGCCTTTGTCAAGACCAGCGCAGAGGAGCTGGATAATATTATGAAAAATCCAGGCGGTTCCAGTCTGTCAGCCATCCGGTATAATCCGGATATTACGGATACGGGATATACAAATATCGCTGTCGACAGCGCGAACGCTGACCGTGGAAAAATAACTACGACGATATATAAGGTGACAAAGGATCCGGACGACCCCAGTAAGGAAATTGAGACGCTGATTCCAGATTTGTCTCAAAATAACCTGGACGCTAAATTCCGCGGAGAAAAAGATTTTACAAATGGCAGCGAGGATGCATCAGAAACGGTAGCCTCTGATGACCGGGGAACCTATCGCATCAAGTATAAATGGGAAATCCCCGTAGCGGGCGACGCGGGCGCGGTCACCACCTACGAGGACAGCAAAACCCTCACCGTCACAGACCCGCTCACGGTCACCTACTACAACAATGTAAAAGCAGGAGACCCGGATGCGGCCGAATATGCAAATCCTGAGGGGTTTGAGGAGGCTGACCAAGATACGGCTGCGGATAAAGCCGTGTTTGACATCTACGGCGACAACGATGGCGAACGGGCACTCAAGGTTGGTGACAGAACAACAGCGCTGCATAAAAAAGTAACCGGCGATGACGGTGTGGAGACCACCATTGACGCCCCATCCCGTATAGGATACACATTCGCGGGCTGGTCAAAAAACAGGCAGGTGGTGGCAGACAGCACCAGGGATGAGGAAATGACAGACGGCGATATCCGTCTGGCCGATTTCAAACAGGAGCTGCAGGCATTTACTGCAGCCAACCCCGAAAGCCCGGACTATACCGAGCCCGCCAATGCCTTTATTCCGGGTAAATCCACTGTGTCTGCGGATACAAAGGTATACGCGGTCTGGGAAAATAACGCCTACGATGTCCATTTCGATTTTGATCCGTCTGCTGCTGAGCCGGCAAAACCCGGCGATGGCAAAACCGTTGAGGATATCGTCTATAATGGCTCGGTCCAGGAAGGTGATTTTCCTTCTTTTAACGGCGTGCCGATAGCCGAAAATTTTGTGGATACCACAGCATTCGATGATGAAGGCAAGCCAAAATCCCGCCTGTTTACAGGCTGGAGCGTGAAGGACCCGTCAAAGGCTGTGGCACCGGCAGCAGAAACAGAGGAGGAGCAAGCCCCCTCTGAGGAAAAGGACATCTACTTTACCAAGGACAGCAAAATCACAAAAGACCTCTTTGGAAAAGAGGCCTTTGCCAGGGACGCGGAGAACGCAGCAGCTGGGAAAAACACACAGCTGGAAATCTACAGTGTATTCAAAGACGCTCAGATAACCTTTCTGGACAGCAGCCAGAAGCAGGGCGGTGAAACCCCAGAGACAGCAGACCAGCTGAAGCAATATGGCGAAAAGGCCAATGTCGCGGCTGATAACACCTTTACCCTGCCGGATATGACCGCACAGGCAAACGCAAGGGCGGGCTATAAATTTCTGGGCTGGTCGGCCAAGCCACACGCAGATTTTGCTGCGACAGACAAAGATTTTTCGGCTGCTGAGCTGATTTCTGAGGACAAGCTTGGAAAGGATTTTAAAGCGGACAGCCCCACAACCCTCTACGCGGTCTGGCAGAACACAGGCTATGTGGTCACCTTTGACTACGGCCCTCAGGGCACAGAGGCAGCCAGGGTAAATATGGTTTATGGGCAGGCCATCGGGGATAAACTGCCAGAAACGCCTCAGAACTGGATGGACAGCCAGGGCCAGCAATGGCGTTTTGACGGCTGGAAATCCGGCACAGAAAGCATCACGGCTGAAACCATCAAGAATGAGGGGCAGGTTTCAGGCGACGCCATGACCGTTAAGGCGCAATGGAAAAAGGTTTATGACATTCTGACCGCCAAGGTGGGCCATGGAACCATTGATTCTTCTAAAACCGTCGATGAGGGCAGCAGCTATACTGTGAGCTGGAAAGCTGACGAGGGCTATCATGTGGCCCAGGTCATGATCGACAACGGCGTTCATGACGAGCTGCTGGGTGATGGACACAGCGGCAGCTATACACAGCCAAGGGCGGACAGAAACCGTACCGTTTATGTCATTTTTGAAAAGGACGCGGACGCCCCGTCCGGCGACGCGGTTTATTATACCGTGCAGACCGTGAAAATTGGCGGCGACGCCACCACCACCCTCACAGAAACCCAGACCATCGCAGCAGGTGAAAACCATACGGTGACATGGAACGCGGGTGATTTGTACCGGGTCACAGGGATTGTTGTGGATGGATCCGCGCGGCCTCTTCAGGATGGCGGAAGCTTTACCTTCAGTGATATGAACGCAGACCACAGGGTAGAAGTTCATTTTGAAGAAAAGCTGCCAGACAGCAGTCCTTCTGCCCTGCCGGGCTATTATACCGTGAACACTGTCCGGAATGAAGGCGGCGTCATTACAGAAACCGGTGTGGTAAAAGAAGGTGAATCCAGAGAAATTACATGGTCTGAGGATTCGGGTTATACCGTAAAATCCATTACCATTGATGGGCAGCCTGCAGGCCCGGATATTATGACAGCAAAAAAGGTGGTTTTCAATGATATCCGGGAGGATCACACTGTTAAAGCGGTTTTTGAGAAAAACGGCGAAAACCCGCCGGCGGATAAAGTACCTGTAGAGACAGTGCTTGTGGGAGGTCCGGGTGAGATCAGCAGCTCTGCCGTCGTCAATAAGGACGAATCCTACAAAGTAGAGTGGAATGCCCCGGAAGACAAGCGGTATCTGGTTGATCATATCCTGGTCAACGGAGAGCGGCAGGAGGTGGCAGCGGAAGCGGTGACCACAGGACATATTGAGGTTAAGGCAGAAGCTGAAACAAAGGTAGAGGTTGTCCTGAAGCCGAACCTGTTAAAAATCGCAACAATGGTAGAGGGCCAGGGATCCATCGACCCGACAAAAACCGTTTTTTATAATGATGAAGCCTATACGGTAGCCGCGAAGGCTTCGGACGGCTGGTATATCAAGAGCTATCAAATTGACGACGGTGAAGAGCAGACAGTGTCTTCCCCGCAGTCCGCAGCCTTAATGCCAATGTCTGAGGGTGAGCCACAGCCTGCGGGTGACAACAGTACCGTTGTCATTGATGTACCATCAGACAGCAACAATAAAATTGTGGATAATCATCGTATAAAGGTGACAACAGAACGGCTGGATGGCAGCGCGGCCACAGAATTATTCCCGGTAGCGACCGGAATGGAGGGTGGTACTGGTACCATCACTGCCGGAAGCTCTGTTGAAAAGGGCGGCAGCATGGAGGTCTCATGGACTCCCGACGAGGGCTATGCGACGGCAGGCGTTTCGGTAACTGCCAGCGGTGTCCCGATTCCTGTAAGCTATGCGGATAACCATTTGATTTTAAGCGATATTGCAGATCCCTATCAGGTAACTGTCCAGCTCAGGCCAGTGGAAAAGGCAGCTCCGGAGACTGCACCCAAATACAGCGTCAGCACCAGTATTTCCGGCGCTCCCGGCGCGTCCATTACACCATCGCTGGCTGGAAATATTGAAGAAGGAAGTGATGTGAGCATTGGCTGGAGCTGGTCCGATACTGCCTATGAGGTCAAAGCTGTAAAGGTAGACGGCCAGCCCCTCAGTGGCGCGGTAAAAGATTTGAGAAGCTATGCCTTCAGCCAGGTGAACACCGACCACAGCATCGAGGTTGTTCTTGGAAAACCAGACACCAATCCGGCACCGGACACCGATGCCTTTACGATCACAACAGAGTGTACGACCGGCGGCAGCATCAGTGCTTCATCGGTGGTGGCAAAGGGAGATACCACTACGGTAACATGGGCGCCGGACAGCAATGATTATACGGTGAAGGCAATCCATATTGACGGTGTCAAAAGGGACGACCTGTTAACCACGGACCATGTTGTCTTTGAAAATGTCGCCCAGGATCATTTTATCGCTGTTGAATTTGGAAAGGCTGGCTCTCCTGATGAACCAGAAGCGCCTGATGAACCGGCCAAAACCTATACCATCTCCACCGAAATTGTCGGCGGTATTGGCAGCACCATTGACAGCAGCCGGATTGCAGACGAAAATGAAACAGTTACTATCAGCTGGAAACCAGGCAGCAATGCCTATGTCACGACCGTGATTATTGATAATGTTGTTCGGGATGACTTGAAGTCTGCCGGAAGTGTTACCTTTGAAAATATTACCGCCAACCATCGTGTACAGGTAGTCTGCCAGCCCATACCGCCAGCTCCGGGAGTCCAGCACCGCATAACGGTTTCTAAAAATGGACAGGGACAGGTTAACGGCACAAAGACAGTCGAAACGGGTGCATCCTATGAGGTGTGCTGGGAAGCAGACAGCGGATGGCATGTGGAAAGCGTGAAGGTTGACAATATTCCGATTGAAAATCCGGAAAATAAAGGCAGTGTCAGGTTTGAAAAGATTGACACCGACCATCAGGTTGAGGTTGTTTTCAAAAAAGATACAGACGAAACACCATCAAAAGCATGGCCAGTCATCACAGGAATTATTGCCGGTAATGGAAGCATCAGCGCAGGAAACAGCAGCGTTCCAGAGCATGGAGATTATTCCGTCAGCTGGAAACCGGCTGAGGGCTGGCATACGGCCAGGGTGTTTGTCAACAATGCTGAGCGCAAAGATTTACTGGATAAAAACAGTGTCACACTCACGAACATTACACAGACACAGACGGTACAGGTCGAGTTCGCAAAGGATACGGCACTGCCGCCTGAGCCTGACAACCCGGCGGAGCCTGGTAAACCAGAAAATCCTGATACATCAGGACCTTCAATTGATCCGCCAGATTTAGAGATACCAGACACGAATGCAGAAGGCAGCGTACTGGATAAGATCCAGAAGGAAGCTGATAAAATCCTGCCGCGCACGGCTAAAGCCAGCAGTATTGCGCCAAATACTGGCATAAGGGATGGTGGTCAGAGTGCTGCCTCTGCTTCTGGAATAAGTGGAAAGCCTGGAAGAAAAACGCAGAGAAGCACTGTGGAGCGCTGGATCAGCGGCGAAGGTGAAAGCCTGCTCAGCCATATTGTCGGGAAAAGCAGCAGCAATGCGGCGGTTCTGGGCAGCAGAGAGATATCCGTCTTTAATTTGCTGGCCGTTATGGGAGCAATGCTCCTGATGATGACATCTTTAAAGAAGAATAAGGTAATCCGCTGGACTACCACCTTGGTATCCCTCGCATTATTGACGCTTTTCTTCCTCACACAGCCCCTGAGCCTGAGCTTCAGGCTGTTTGATCCATGGTCCGTTATTTTTGGACTGTTGATTTTGCTGGATGTGGCAGCAGCCTTTATCAAAAAGCGGAGCCATAAAATGTTCTAAATAAAAGAAAACCCAACCTGCAGGAATTATCTGCAGGTTGGGTTTGTTTTTTTAATACCCTTGAGCTTCCCCGCCCTTGAGCATGGAGACAGCAGAGCTGGTACCGATACGTTCACAGCCGAGTTCCAGGAAGTCGACCAGATCTTCTTTGGTTTTTACGCCGCCTGCGGCTTTCATTTTCACGTTTGGACCAATGTGTTCCTTAAACAGGCGGATATCTTCTCTGGTGGCGCCAGCGGTGCCGAAGCCGGTAGAGGTTTTGATAAAATCTGCGCCAGCGGCGGTGACGAGCTCGCAGATCTTGATCTTTTCTTCCTCGGTCAGGAAGCAGGTTTCAACGATCACTTTCAGGATATTATCCCCCACTGCTTTTTTGATCTCTGCGATTTCATTCTGGACAAAATCGTATTTGCCGTCCTTTAAAGCGCCGATGTTGATGACCATATCGATCTCGGCCGCGCCTTCCTTTACGGCTTCTTTTGTTTCAAAAACCTTGGTGGCAGTGGTATTGTAGCCAAGAGGGAAGCCGATAACCGTGCAGATGGTCAGCTTATCACCGTAGGCTTCTTTAACTGGTTTTACAAAGGATGGGGGGATACAGACAGACGCGGTCTTGTTTTCAATGGCGTCATTGCAGATTTCTGCGATCTGCTCCCAGGTAGAAAAGGGTTTTAATAAGGTATGGTCAATGTGGCTTAAAATTTCCTGATTGTTCATTTTGTCAGTTCCTCTATCTTTCTTTAGACATGGTGCCTTTTAATTCTTCATATAATTCAACATAGGTATCAAATACCTTCTGGTAATCGTCGTATACATCCGGGTTCGGGGTAACCGTGTAGGCTTCCTTAACCATTCCCTTGGTGGCCTGCTCGAAGTCTGGGTAGGCCTTTGCGCCGACAGCGGCGACGATGGTACAGCCCAGTGCGCCGGCACTCGGGTCAACGGTAACAATGATGGGTTTGCCGGTGGCGTCTGCGATGATCTGCATCCAGGTGGCGTCCTTGGTGACGCCGCCGCAGCCAACGACCATATCGACCGGGCAGCCCTGTTTTTCAAAGTTGTCGATGATGTTTTTTGTGCCCAGGGCAACGGATTCAAGTAAAGCGCGGTAAATGTGTGCTTTGGTGTGGCTTAAGGTAAGGCCGTAGATGACGCCCTTTGCGTTGGGATCTTTGTACGGTGTGCGGTTACCCTGGAAGAAATCCAGAGCCACTAAGCCGTCAGAACCGGGTGCGATTTTTTCGACCTGTTCATTCATGTAAGCATAGGGGTTTTCCATTTTGTTCAGGTCAAATTCGCGCATGAACCATTTGACAATGGAGCCGGCAGAAATCTGGCCGCCTTCCAGAAGCCACGCGTTTGGCACAACGGGTTCGTTGTAAGGGCCCCAGATGCCGTCAAGCTTCAGCTTTTCATCGGCGTTGGCAAATGCGAGCTGCACAAAGCTGGTGCCCATGATCATGGCCATTTTACCCGGTCTCGCAACGCCAAGGCCAAGCATGCCGATGTGGGCGTCGATGCCCCCCTGCACCACCATCATATCTGGGTTCAAGTCATATTTTTCTGCGAAAGCGGGATCAATTCTCCCAAGCTCTTCGCCGAGACGTCTGACATCGGTGACGAGCTTTTCCTCGTAATCGTCCAGGCCGATCTTTTTGAAGAACGCACTGTTCCAGCCGCCCTCGCAGGATACATAGTTCCATTTACAGGCTGCCTGGCAGATGGAGGTGGCAAAGGTGCCGCACAGCTGATAATTCATCCAGTCCAGCTGCTCGATGATTTTGTAGCTGTCTTTGTAAATTTCTGGTTTGTTGTTTTTGATCCAGAGTGTTTTTGGGATCATCCATTCAACGGAATCTTCCCCGCCGCAGTATTCCAGAACCGGATCAGCAGTGGCGTTGATTTTTTCCATTTCCTTAACCGCGCGGGTATCCATCCACATGATGGCATCCATCATCGGATTCCCCTGCTCGTCGACAGCTAAAACCGTGGATGAGGTTGAGCAGACACTGATGGACTTAATGCTGTAGCGGATCCCCATTGATAAGTTTTTTGTAACATTTTCAACCGCTTTGTTAAAACAGCTCCACCAGTCCGCGGGCTTTTGTTCCGCCCAGCCTGGCTGCGGATAATAGGTTTCATAAACCTGCTCGTCACTGGCGACGATATTCCCGCTGATATCTGCAACAACGACACGCACACTCTGTGTTCCGGTGTCAACTCCCATAAAATATTGAGCTTCGTACATAATGATTCTCCTCTTAAATTCCCTATAGATTTATTTTAAAAACAAATTGTATTAAACCGTATCAAAATCCCCGTCATAACCATCTGGATAGAACATAACCTTATTGTAGAAGTAGCCGCCCTTGGCAATTTCACCGAGTACAGCGGGCGCATCGTCCAGCGGCAGGCGGTGGCTGATGATATCCTTGGCGGTCATGCCCTTTTCATCAAAGCCTTTTAAGGATTCTGTCCAGTCTTCACCGGGGTATGGTTTGGTGAAGGAGTTCCATGAACCGACAACGCTCAGCTGGCTTCTCATGATGGTATCCACTTCTTTTTCGCTTAAATCCAGACCCTTGTGAGAAATGCCCAGGAAAACGACGCGGCCCATTTTGCTGGCCATTAAGATACACTGTTTCTGCGCGATCGGAGCGCCGGAAAAGTCAATGACGATGTTTGCCCCTTTACCATCCGTTGCCTGGTGAACCGCTTCGACAGCGTCCTCCTTGGTTGAGTTGATCACCACGTCTGCGCCAACCTTTTTAGCGATTTCCAGTTTTTCATCCCAGACGTCCACTGCGATCACCTTGGAAGCGCCGTATAATTTGGCATACTGTGCTGCAAATAAACCGATCGGGCCTGTTCCCACAACACACACGCTGTCGCCCTCTTTAAAGTTACCGCGCATCAGACCGTGGTATGCATTTGCGCAGGGGTCGAGGGTTGCGGCGTCTTCAAAGGACACCTTGTCCGGAACCTTTAAAAGGTTGGATTCCTTAACAGATACGTATTCGGCCAGCGCGCCGTCACGTCTTGAACCATAGTAGTCATAATCTTCGCATAAGGAGTAAATCCCCTTCTGGCACCATTCGCATTCACCGCATGGAATAAGCGGCGGAACCACAACGCGGTCACCCGGCTTGAAATTCTTAACCTCTGAGCCAACGGCTTCGATTTCACCAGAAAACTCATGGCCGATGGTGATTGGAGAAACATGCGCCCCATAAACCAGCGCTCTTGGAATATCCGATCCGCAGAGGCCGACTGCCTTTACCTTAACCATGGCTTCATCGGGCATCATCTCTGGTTTTGGCACATCTTCAACTCTTAAATCTCCAGGTTTATACATACGTACTGCTTTCATCATAATCCTCCTTAAATGAAAAGTCTGCTTGGATTATTTACGGTTTATTATTTACTAAAGTAAATTATTTACCGTAAATTTTAAACTTATTCTAGCATGATTTTTTGAGGTTGTCAACAAAAAGCGTAAAAAATTTTCTGTTAATTAATTTTTTGCGTTTTTAAGTGTTTTACAAAAGCAAAATTATAAAGTATAATCAATCTTATAAAAATAAAAAAAAGATAAATATAGAATGGAGGTAAAGGGTACCTTGAAATCTCTTTTATCAGATATCAGAATAAAATACAATACCTTTTCAAAGGCACAGAAGCGTTTAGCGGATTATATCCTGTGTGAACCGGAGAAGGTGACTTTGCTGTCAATTACAGAACTGGCCGGGAAGGGCGACACCAGCGAGACAACGGTCATGCGGCTGCTTAAAAAGCTGGAATACGATTCCTACCAGGTTTTTCGCATTAACCTGGCAAAGGAATTGACAGAAAAACCGGGCGAGACCCTTAATGAAGAGCTGAGTGAGGAAGATGGCCTGGCGACCATTAAGAAAAAGGTCATCAAGCATAATGTAACAGCCATCAATGACCTGGAGCAGACCCTGAGTGAAGACACCATTGCCGAGTTTCTTGAGTTTCTCGCAGCGTCGAAGCGGGTTCTCTTTTTTGGCGTGGGCGCGTCCGCGTCCATTTCTCAGGATGCGCTGCACAAATTCGGCAATATCGGCATCAATGTGTGCAGCCATCCCGACCCGCACCAGATGAATATTATCTGCGCGCATTCGACACCGGATGATCTTTTCATAGCGGTTTCGCACACCGGGGAGAGCCAGGAAGTACTGAATGCGGTATCCATTGCCCGGAAAAACGGAAGTAAAATTATCAGCCTGACCAGCTATGCCAACTCAAGCCTGGCCAAAATGTCGGATCTTTATCTGCTGAGCTCGACCAATGATAAGAAGTACCATTCTGAGGCCATGGCGTCGCGTATTGTGCAGCTGACCATCATTGATATTCTTTATATTGCGACCTTTATGCAGAATGAGGATGTTTATTTTGAAGAGATGAACAAGTCCCGTATCGCTGTGGCTCTGAATAAGACTTGAGAAATAAAAAAGAGCAGCCGGGGGCTGCTCTTTGAATGCATTTATGTGAGGTTTAGCGGTATTTATCCTGAAACGCCACCACCTGGTCAAAGGCGCCGGTAGACAGGGATTTGTAAATCTGCTGCCAGGTACGGAAGGCGTCCTCGTAGCGTTTGACATTTTCTGGATTGGGCTCATAGCGTCTGCGGATTTTTACCATGTGTTTTTCGGCCTCCTCAAAGTCCTTGTAGATGCCTACGCCGACAGCGGCGACCATGGCGCAGCCGAGGGCTGTGGCTTCTTCCACGGCGACAACTTCGCAGGAGCGGTTAAAGATATCGGCCTGCATCTGGCACCAGAGCTCTGAGCGGAAGATACCGCCGGTCAGGCGGACCATGTCAAAGTCTGGAGCGCCGCCGGAGACCATGGCGTCCAGCATATCACGGATATCATAGTTTACTCCTTCCATGGTGGCGCGGATAAAGTCTTCCTTGGTGTGTCCGACGGTCATACCGATATAGGTGCCGCGGGCGTTGGGGTTTTGGTTTGGTGTGACCGCACCGGCAAAGTAAGGCAGGAAGAACAGGCCGTTTGCCCCAGGGTTCGATTTGGTGGCCACAGAGGTCAGGAAGTCATAGACGCTGATGTCGAGGGATTCCGCGGCCAGCTGTTCAACGTCGCAGAACTGTTCTTTAAACCATTTGAAGGCAGAGCCAGAGGCGTTGGCAACCCCTTCCATAACCCATGCGCCGTCGGGAGTGCCTAAAACGTAGCATCTTC
Source organism: Eubacterium callanderi (assembly GCF_900142645.1). Classification (GTDB taxonomy): domain Bacteria; phylum Bacillota; class Clostridia; order Eubacteriales; family Eubacteriaceae; genus Eubacterium; species Eubacterium callanderi. The sequence continues at coordinate 128,882 of NZ_FRBP01000007.1, read as the reverse complement.
TGGATGGGTCGCGCAGCAGGTTAAAGGACTTGCCAGCCACGATACCGGCAGTGCCGCCGCAGGCATAGCCGACGCCTTCACGCACACAGCCACAGCCCAGGCAGCCGGACTGCTGGTCGCCGGTACCCATGACAATGGGAGTGCCCTCTGCCAGGCCGGTTCTCGCGGCAACTTCGGCGGTTACCTTGCCGATGATGGTGCCCGGCTGCCGCAGCGGCGCCATTTTATTGATATCAATGCCGAGGGCTGCGCAGATCTGCGGGTCATACTGGAAGTCTGGACCGTTGAGCTGTACCCACGGCGTATCGTTGATGTCATCGTAATAATCATCCGCGCCGTAAGCCTTGGTGACAAGGCCCATCATGGTGTGGATGGTGGCAGCCTTTTCATAGGCTTCCGGCATGTTTTTCAGAATCCACTGGAGGTTGCTCTGCGGGTTGACGCCGCCAAGCGGCATGCCGCAGCGGTCGTACAGCTCATCGGCAGATAAGCCTGCGGCCACAAGCTTGCGCTCAACCTCGGGGATCATTTCCGCGCTTCGCATATCCTGCCAGATAATGATGGGCATGGTAAAGCCGCCGTTTTCGTCGCGCAGAGCCACAGTGCAGCGGAACACGTCTGTACTGATGGCCGCGATTTCTTCAGGGTCAACGCCGCTGTTGTCAATGGCAAGGCGGGTGGTGCGGTACAAATGCTTGATGAGCTCATCGCCATCACACTCCTGGCGTCCGGGAGCCGGATAAGTCAGCGGATTCATGATCTGGCCTGAACCGATTTCATTGCCGTCAAAGTCAAACACAACCGTTCTCGCGCTGGTTGTTCCTAAGTCAATCCCTACTACATATTTTTTTTCTTTCATGATTTTACCCCTTATTTTAAATTAATTTAAATTTTCCCTATCAATTGTGTTTAATACGAGCAAGCTTTTTTGTCGATGTTTTTGGTGGCAATAACATTGACGCCGGTGCCGCAGACATCCGGTACAATAATATCCCCAATCTTCACAGGTGCGGTTACAACGATTTCACGAATAGCCTCCATGCAGTCAAATATTTTATCCTTTGGTATGTCGGATTCTGTCTTGACCGATACCATCTGGATATCCCCTTCATTGACTTTGACAATGGAGGTGACGATACGGGTGGGATGTGTCACCTCTTTACGCGCATACTTTTCGCCGCGGCTGCAGGTGTGTCCGGTGATGTCGGTGATTTCCCCCTGATTCATGGTGACCGTGACGGCACAGCCGAGGGGGCATCCAATACAGGTGATTTGTTTTTCCATAAGCTCAGGCCTCCTCGATTTTAATCAGAATCTGCTTTAAGTCCGGTTCAGCCTGGAGATCCTGTCGGACGAGTTCGATTTGTTCCATTTCTCCAGGGGTGACAATCCGCTTTTTGCGGTGCTTGACGCGTTTATCGTCAAAGTAAACAGAGACTGTGCAGTTTTCATAAACACCGCTGACGCGGAAGCGGACCTTGAGGGTTTCGTCCATACGGCTCAGGTCAATGGTTTTGGGCACCGTGTAGCTGACGCCCTCCCCTGTGACCAGCTCGACAACAGGCCCGGATTCAGGTTTTCGCTGTTTTATGACATATTCTGCCGCGCATTTTCCCGCGCCGGCAGCTTCCTCCGAAACATAGTCGACCAGGTCGTGGACATGGAGGACGTTGCCGCAGGCAAAAACGCCTTCCACATTGGTCTCAAAGCTTTCATTTACGATTGGGCCGTTTGTTTTCCGGTCAAGGCTGACCTCCATTTTGCTGGAAAGCTCATTCTCAGGGATGAGGCCAACAGACAGCAGGAGCGTGTCACAGCTGTATTCCTCCTCGGTTCCGGGAACAGGCTTCATGTTTTCATCCACCTGGGCGATGGTGACGCCTTCTACCCGTTCCTGTCCCTTGATGTCTACAACCGTGTGGCTCAGCTTAAGCGGAATGCCATAGTCGTCCAGGCATTGGACGATGTTGCGCTTAAGACCGCCGGAGTAGGGCATAATCTCAGCGACGACCTTTACCTTTGCCCCTTCCAGGGTCAGGCGCCTGGCCATGATGAGGCCGATATCTCCAGAGCCGAGAATCACGATTTCGCGGCCGGGCATAAAGCCCTCGATATTGACAAAACGCTGGGCAGTGCCGGCGCTGTAAATGCCCGCGGGCCGGCAGCCGGGAATGTTGAGGGCGCCCCGGGGGCGTTCCCGGCAGCCCATGGCCAGTACGATGGCCTTTGCCTTAAGCTTAACCAGGCCGTCGGTGCTGTTCATGATGGTGAGGACCTTGTCTCCCTCAATGTCCACCACCATGGTGTTCAGCTTGTATTCGATACCCAGGTCGGCCACCTCGTCGATGAAGCGCTGGGCGTACTCCGGCCCGGTCAGTTCCTCCTTAAAAGTATGCAGGCCAAAACCATTGTGAATACACTGGTTTAAAATGCCGCCGAGCCGCCGGTCTCTCTCCACAATCAAAATATCATTGACGCCCGACTGTTTGGCGGAAATGGCAGCGGCAAGTCCTGCCGGCCCCCCGCCGATGATGACTATTTCATAAGACTTCATAATCAACCTCTCATTCCTGTCCGATTTCTTTGTCGCAGCCGGTCAGAAGCTGCGACGCACCACCTTTTTTGGTGATGTCTGTCATTTTAATGCCCAGCTCTCTGGAAAGGATTTCCATGGTGCGCGGTGTACAGAAGCCCGCCTGGCAGCGTCCCATGCCGGCCCGGGTTCTGCGCTTGACAGAATCCATGGACTTTGCGCCGATGGGACGGTTGATGGCGTCCATGATTTCACCCTCGGTGACCATCTCGCAGCGGCACACAATATTGCCGTATTCGGGTTTTTCCTTGATGAGCGCCATTTTTTCTTCATCGGACAGGCTGTCGAATTTCAGGACACCCTTGCGTCTGGCGATGAAGTTCGTTTTCTTTTTAAGCTGCATTTTCTCCGTGATGATGCCGGAGAGCATCACGCCAATGGCCGGTGAGCTTGTGAGGCCCGGCGACTCAATACCAGCGGCGTCAAAGAAGTTTTCAGCGTCGGCCACCTCCTCAACGATGAACTCGTGGTGGTCCTCATGTGCGCGCAGGCCCACAAAGGAGGTGATAATTTTATTAAGCGGCAGAGGGTTTTTATGCAGAAAATCAGGTGAGGCGGCGATTTCCTTCAGCGAGTCCAGCACCTCCTGGGTGGTCTGGAAGGATTCCTTGTCGTCCACGTCGGTGGCGGTCGGTCCTACAAAGAAGTTGCCGTGGATGGTCTGGGAAGCGGCGATGCCTTTACCCATCTTGCCGGGAAGCGGCACCACCGTCGCGTTGAAAATGGTTCCCAGTGATTTGTCAAAGAAAATATACTCGCCCTTTCTGGGAGTGATGTGGATTTTCTTTTCACTGACCATGTTGTGAAATTTATCGGCGTAGACGCCGGCAGCGTTGGCGATGGCTTTTGTCTGAATATCGCCGCGGTTTGTCTTGATGGTGTAGAAGCCGTCTGCTTTGATAATGTCATAGGCTTCGGTTTCAAATTTGAACGCCACGCCGTTGACGTTTGCGTTTTCACCCATGGCGATGGCGAGATTAAAGGGACAGATCACGCCGCCGGTGGGTGCATAAAGCGCGGCGACGGTCCGCTCGGTGAGGTTGGGCTCAAGCCTGAGCACCTCATCTCTTGGGACGATACGGCAGCCCGGGACGCCGTTTTTCTCAGCGTGGTCCAGCTGCTCCTGGAGCTTTGGCAGGTCTTCCTCATGGGTGCAGACAATGAATTTTCCGTTTTTCTTTACCGGGAAATCCAGTTCCTCAGAAAGCTTCCACATTAATCGATTACCTTCGACGCATAACTTTGCCATCAGGGAGCCCGGGTCTGCCTCAAGGCCGGTGTGGATAACACCGGTGTTGGCCTTTGAGGTTCCCGAAGCCACGTCGTCCCCTTTTTCGATGACGCATGCGTTTACTTCGTATTTTGATATTTCGCGTGCTATACAGCAGCCGGTAACACCGGCGCCGATGATCACAAGATCATACATTTTTTTCACCTGGCCTAGCTTTCTTTTAAAAGTCCGATGGCTGAGCTGGTGCCGATGCGCTCACAGCCTGCGTCTAAAAACATTTCCAGGTCTTCTACGGTTTTCACGCCCCCGGAGGCTTTCATTTTTACAGAGGGCCCGATATGCGCTTTAAAGAGATTGATGTCCTCAATGGTAGCGCCGCCTGTTCCAAAGCCCGTGGAGGTTTTGATATAGTCTGCGCCAGCGTTTGTGACCAGCTCGCAGACCTTGACCTTTTCCTCCTCGGTCAGGTAGCAGGTTTCAACAATGACTTTTAAGATGTGGTCGCCGGCGGCTTTTTTCAGCTCAGCGATCTCATTTTGAACATAGTCGTAATCCTTGTCCTTGAGCGCGCCGATGTTGATGACCATATCCACCTCCGAGGCGCCCTCGCGGATGGCTTCTTTCACTTCAAAAGCCTTGACGGCAGTGGTGTTATAGCCCAGCGGGAAGCCAATAACGGTGCAGACATTCAGGGCATCGCCGTAGGTCTCTTTCGCCCGTTTTACAAAGGAAGGGGGGATGCAGACAGAAGCGGTTTTATATTCCACCGCGTCGTCGCAGAGTGCTTTAATCTGGTCCCAGGTTGAGAATGCTTTTAAAAGTGTGTGGTCAATGTGGCCTAAAATTTCTTGTTTGTTCATTTTTTTACTCCTTCATTCAGTCTTGTCGGTTTTATTTCAGCCGCTCAATGAGTTCGTTGAGCGGCATGCCATCCTTCGGAATAAACGTACGCCAGTACGCGCAGGTCTCTTTTAATTTGTTTTTGATTTCTCTTGGATGCTCAGCATTGGATGCAAAAATTTCAAAGCTCAGGTAGATGGCCTCAGCCTTTGGCGGCATGGCCGGATCTTCCTTTTCATAGGATTTTGCGATGGCCGCAAGGAGCCGGGCGCCGTCGATGATGCCCGCGGCGTTGTTGTCCTCTGTGAAGGCCGCGTGGGAGGAGGTAACGCCGTTGGTCTGCTGCATATGCATAATGGGGGAATAGCAGGCCAGCGCCTCAAGCCAGGCATACGGGTCAGAATCTGCCGGATCAAAGGAGAAAAGGTGAGGATAGCGCGCCATGTCGGCCTCAATGGCGTCCAGGATACCGTCGCCGGTATCTTTGTCCTTGATGGCCTTCTCCCAGACTGCGTAGGTGGTATCACCGCCCAGCCAGGGCTCTGTGAAGACACGGCCCTCTATTGCGGCTTCAATGCTTTTACGGACAGCGTCCCGGGAGGGTTTTTGAAAGCGCACCTGTCCAACCATGTGGCCCATGTCGATGGTGGTGTAGACGGGATTCTGGCCGATGTTGTAGATGTCTCTCAGAAAGTTCTTTGTGCCCTCGATGGTCCAGGGAGTCTGGTGGGGCGCGTACATGGCCTCAACGCACACCGGAATATTGCCGTTGTCCTTTGCGATGCCGCCGATTTCAGACAGCAGCTCTGAAACTTTGCGGGTTTCTTTTTTGTAGAGCTCCGGGTCCTGGAGCACCCTGTCAGGATAAGCGTGAAGCGAAAAGCCAATGCCGGAGCCGCGCGCGCCCAGCCTTTCAATGGCTGGCTTTACCCAGCCCTCCAGCATATGGCGGGCCATTTTTTCGTTTGGGTGGGCCAGTCCGGCAGTGCGGTAGGTCTGATAGCCGGTGAAAAAGTTGGCGACATGGATATCCTGCGCGGCCTCCACTGCCTTTACCCGGTCAAACCACGCGTCAAGGTACCAGTCCGGCGAGTAGAAAAAGTCCGCCTCGTTGTCAAAGCTTGCCTCGACATAGTCAAAGCCAAGCTGTTTAATGAGCGGCCCCCAGGTTTCAGGCTCCACCCAGCGCTTGATGGCAAAGCAGTTATCCAGTACCAGGTATATTTTTGGGTAGTTCATAGATGATCTCCTGTTTTTAGTTTATGGGTGAACAACAACCTTCATGATGTTTTCATCCCGGATTGCGGTGAAGCCGTCCATGATATTTTCCAGCTTAATGGAACGCTCGATATACTTTTTGGCATCCAGCTTCCCTTCTGCCATGAGCTGCATAATTTCGCGCATACAGTCCGGCGTAGTGGCGTGCACACCGCAGACCTGAAGCTCCTTATAATGGATGAGGTTCGAGTCGATGTGCCCCCTGCTCTCACCCGGAAGCCCGCCAAACAACGAAATACGCCCCATCTTTGCGGCGATGACCTGAGCCTCGGTGTGGACAGAAGGAACAGAGGTCGCTGTGATGACCACATTGGCGCCGCGGCCCTCAGTGATTTTTTCAACCTCTGCCGCCGTGTCCTGTGTGAAGGGATTGACCCAGATCACACCCGGTACCTTTTCCATGGCGATTTTTCCCCGTTTTTCGACAGGTTCCACAATAATGACCTTTGCAGCCCCTTTCTGGAAAGCAAGCTCGGCATGGATACAGCCGATCATGCCGCTGCCGTAAACGACCACGAAATCGCCGGGCTCAATGTGCATGTAGCGCTGGCCGTTTAAGGCGCAGGCTGCTGGCTCGATCAGGGTGGCGTCATCATACTCAATGCTGTCCGGCAGCTTGATGACATTGTTCATCTTGATGGCCTGGGCCGGAATCTCCAGATAAGGTGCGAAAACACCCTCATATTGGAAGCCGATGGTGGTCAGGTGGTCACACATATTGGTATGGCCGGTTTTGCAGGGCCAGCACTCGCCGCAGCCGATGGCCGGGGCGATGGTGACACGGTCCCCTGCCTGATAGCCGTGCTCCCTGGCAAGTTTGCCGGCATGGACAATATCCCCGGCACACTCGTGGCCCAGGACACGCGGCACGTCAATTTTGTCATTTCCCTTTAAGAAAGTGCGCATGTCTGTGCCGCAGATCGAAGCGGATTTTACCTTGACGATGATGTTATCGTCATTTCCCTGAGGCTCGGGAACCTCCCGAACCTCGAGCTCTCTGTTTTCATTAAGTACAAATGCCTGCATCGCTTTTTTCCTTTCGGTTATTCCTGTCCCCAGGGGTAGAACATGACCTTGTTGTAGAAGAAGCCGCCTTCCTTGATTTTATCAAAGATACCCGGGCAGTCATCCAGCGGCAGGCGGTGGCTGATGATATCCCTGGCGGTCATTCCGCGTTCGCCGAACATTTTTAAGGATTCTGTCCAGTCCTCACCGGGATAAGGCTTCGTGAAGGAGTTCCATGAACCGATAACGCTCAGCTGGCTGCGCATGATGGTGTCCACTTCCTTTTCGCTTAAGTCTAAGCCTTTATGAGAAATTCCGAGGAAGACAACCCGGCCCATTTTAGAGGCCATGAGAATACACTGCTTCTGGGCGGCCGGCACGCCGGAGAAATCAATGACCAGATTTGCGCCTTTTCCGTCGGTCGCTTTTTTAACCGCTTCCACAGGATCTTCGTTTAAGGAATTGATGGTCACATCTGCGCCGACTTTTTTGGCGATATCCAGCTTTTCATCCCATACGTCCACCGCAATGACCTGAGACGCTCCGCAGAGCTTTGCGTATTGTGCGGCGAATAAGCCGATGGGGCCGGTGCCGCAGACACAGACACTGTCGCCTTCTTTAAAGCCGCCGCGCATGAGGCCGTGATAGGCGTTCGCACACGGGTCAAGAGTTGCGGCGTCCTCATAGGATACGCCCTCCGGAACCTTTAAAAGGTTGGATTCCTTGACGGATACATATTCGGCGAGGGCGCCGTCGCGTCTTGAGCCATAATAATCATAATCCTCGCATAAAGAGTAGATTCCCTTCTGGCACCATTCGCATTTCCCGCATGGAATGAGCGGCGGAACCACAACCCGGTCCCCGGGCTTAAAGTTTTTCACATTTTTTCCAACAGCTTCGATTTCACCGGAAAATTCATGTCCGATGGTAATCGGTGAAACGTGAGCGCCATAGACCAGAGCTCTTGGAATATCTGAACCGCAAAGACCAACAGCGCGAACCTTCACCATCGCTTCGTCGTCCATCATTTTTGGTTTTTCGACATCCTCAACCCTCAAGTCTCCAGGCTTATACATTCTTACTGCTTTCATTTTTAATCTTTGCCTCCTCTGATTATTTGTTTCTACACAAAAATAGTATTAAATTTACGTTTTGTATTTACTATTCGTAAATTATAAACGAATTATAACATCATTTTTTGACGATGTCAACATACATATCGTAAATTATTAACGAAAAAGTGTTTTACTTTCAGAGAGTTATGAAGTATAATTAATTCAAAAAGAGGAAAAAGGGAGAAATCTTATGGCTTCTTTATTAAGTGATATACGAACAAAATACAATCTGCTCTCTAAAACGCAGAAGACCATTGCAGACTACATACTGGATAATCCGGATGCTACCATTCTTTTGTCCATTACAGAGCTGGCCAATTATTGCAGCACCAGTGAGACAACCGTTATGCGGTTTCTCAAAAAGCTGGATTATGATTCTTATCAGATTTTTCGGGTTAATCTCGCAAAAGAGCTGATCGACAGCCCCAGTGAGACCATCAATGAAGAAATTGCAGAGGGCGACAGTACCTCTGATATCAAGCGCAAGGTGATTAAGCATACCAATACCGCGGTCAGCGATCTGGAGTATTCTATCAACCAGAAGGATATTGACCAATGTGCAGAGATGATTCTTAATGCAAGGCGCGTGACATTTTTTGGAATCGGCGCCTCTTCGGCCGTCGCCATTGATGCGCTGCATAAGTTTGGGAAAATCGGGTTAAATGTTAACGGCTTTCAGGATTCACACCTGATGAACATTCACTGCTCACATATGACCTCTGAGGACGTCCTGTTTGTGGTTTCCCATACAGGTGAAAGTGTGGAGGTGTTGAACGCAGCCAGCCTTGCAAAGGAAAACGGCGCAAAGATTATATCGCTGACCAGCTTCAGCAATTCCAGCCTGGCGAAAAAATCCGATGTGTTTTTATCCAGCTCCACCAATGATAAAAAATACCACTCCGAAGCCATGGCGTCCAGAATCGTCCAGCTGGTGATTGTGGATATCTTGTACCTGTCCGTCTTTATGCAGAACGAGGCCAAGTTCTACAAAGCCCTCAACCAGTCGCGGATTGCGGTATCCTTAAACAAAACATGAAAAAAGTTCCAGCCAAAACCTGGCTGGAACTTTTTATTTTGGGATAAGCACTTCCCCTCTACCTCCATTATACCCCACAAAATTTTCAACTACAAGACTGTTTATTTCTGAAGAATGGGCGTACAATAGGGGTTACTCTGCAAGAGAAAGGAAGTGTCTGGAAATGATGGATCTTATGAAAACAGCGGCTGAAGTACAGCTGGTGGAAGACACAAAAGCAGTGCTGGCCTGCAACGAAGAAAGCGAACACTTTGGCCTTACCCTGTCCGGCGAGGATGCGCTGGCAGTGATGGAATCCCGAAATGAAAGCCTTAAGAAACACCAGCGCGTGGAGATTGGTCCCTGTGTCACTAAAAAAATCATCCACCTTTTTTGTGACTCCCAGTATATCTGGCAGGAGAATTATGTCAAGACGCTTAAGCGGCTGCAGGATATTTTTTTCCTGTATAAAAACGAATCTGATGATCTGGTTTCAGACGACGAGCTGCTGACCTTTATGCAGGAGCAGTTTGAAGGCGTGTGCTTTGGCGATCTCGACTATCTTGAGACTACCTGCCTCCAGCGTTTCTGTATGGCTGTGCGGGCCGGCTACCGCGGCTACCGGAAATCCGGCGGCCACAGTGAGTACAGCCTGTTTGACGAGGAACCACGGTGGGATAAGGAGCTCTATATGAAGGTGCTCAGGGAGCTGGCCTGGGAGTAAAAAAGTCTATACGGTCAGTCTTAAAGCGCATTGCCCGTTTTATTCAGAAAAAATTCCCTGAAATTTTCCGGTGTTCCCTTTGTGAAAGCATTCTTTTGGAGCACAAAATAGATATTTTTGTAGTAAAAAACAAAATGAAGATCATCCTCTTTAAAATTGGTCAGTTCACTGTATTCCAAATGCTTCATAAAAGTACAGTCGGCGTAGTTTTCATAAAATAAAAACACAGGGGGCTTGTCTTCAACCTTATTCACTTTTCTTAGTCTGGCGCCCTTTAGTTTTGTTATAAAAAAGATAAAACGGTCATAGTTGCATGCATAAAGTTCAATGAGTGCTACAAGGCTCAGTGCAGCTAAGCCGATGAGTGAAATCAGATCAAATTTAAACCCGCTTAAAAGAAAAATGATTATTTCCATTCCGGCGATAAGCACTCCCATGATTTTTATGTTTGTCATATCTTTGGATAACCCCAGGGTGTTTTTTTTCAGAAGTTCTTCAGTATCCGCCTTGGTGTAGTGCGGCTCATTTATGTATAGCGCTTCCATGGTGACCTCCATTATTTTTTTATATTATACCAAAAGAAAGCCCCCTTTAAAAGAAAGCTTTCTATAAGACGTTTATTAGTTATTATATGTATTGATGGCCAGCAGGACAGCAATCATTAAAGCTGCGCCAGTAGATGCAGTAAGACCGCCCGTTGGAACAGCGGCTATCAGAAGTACTATCGCTAAAACAAGCCCACCTGTATATAAAAGTGCTCTATGATTTGCAACAATATTATCAAGATCCTGTTGATAATCTGGTTGTCCTTTCATTTTAAAGGAAATTTCGAAATAAACATTTCTGTTTTCAACGGATGTACTATAGACTAACTGTTTTACCTGAATATTAAATGTTGGGAATCCATCAACGGTTGAAAATGAAATGGTGAGTGTACCATGATTAATACTGTTCGCAAAAGCAACGGATGTTTGAATACCTCCAGAAGCATTGATGATAGCTTTATCGGTCGCTGTTAAAGTATCTAAAATTTTTTCTGCGGTAGTAATGTCACCTTTTTCAAATTCGCCGTTATTAATGGTAATTGTGGCTTTATCACTTGAAGGAATGGTACTGGTGTCTACCATTGGCGTAAATGAACCACTCAGGCCGAACTTGTATTCAATATCAATGAACGGCCCTGGAATAGTGGTTTTCTGATTCCAATCCCAGCCAATACTTGGATCAATGTGAAAAATTCTAAGCATTTCATTACAAAGTCCTTTAGCGACATTAGATAGAGTAAGGGATGAAACCCCGGTATCCTGTCCTGAAGCCATTACCTTATCAATATTAATTTGTGAGTCACCAGAACCATAGCTTGTTTCATAAAATTGGTCAAAGGCCCAATTGCTTGGAATTCGTACACCAATATTACCTGAAAAGCCTGTTGACATATCCGCAACGTAGCTTGTTTTGGCGTAACCTGCATTTGAAACACGAGTGCAGACATTACGCGGTCCATAAATTCCCACATTGTAGTGGAGTAAATATACTGAAAGTGCTCTGAAATATTCGAGAATATTGCTATCCACCTCAAAATCATAAGCATCAAAATCGACTGCAAAGTAAATCGTTGTATTCTCAGGAAGTCCTAGCTCTTGAGCTGTTGATGCAGCATATAAAGCGTCCTGTCGGCCCTGCTCATGGGTAAAGTAGCTTGCATCGGTAACATCCATGTTTCCGGATAAATCATTACCTGATCGTTCAAAGATAGGAACAAACTTCATTCCAGCTTCCAGAATTAAACTGATTTCTGAAATGGATACGGCCCAATAACCTGTAATATATCTTCCAACATAGTTGATACCAATACTTTTTAGATACTGAGCTCGCTGGCTCGTGATGCGGTCAGTACAATCGCAGGCATTGCAGCTGCGGTCCACATTTCCTTTGCTGACAAGTAAAGCCGCCCAAGTCGACAAGCCAACCCATCCATCGGCTTCCAATGCCATCAGGCTCTGGAAATTGATCACAGCATTTTCAACGCCGGTATCAAAGATACCATTAAAAGAGCCTGGGTTAAATCCATTGACATAGAGCATATACTGAAGCAGGTAAACCAAAGCGGTCTGTCTGCTGTTTAACGCAACATTATGATCATTCGCTCCCTGTGCTGTGCCAGGTCCGAACACACCATTTGGCTCATCAATACCAACTTCTTTTTGAAAGGCATAAAGCAGCGCGTTACAGGTGTTTCTGCCATAGACCCCGTCACAGGGACAGATATTCAAGTCCATCCAGAAGTAATCACTGTATTTATTGTTAAGTGCCTGCTGAATGGCTCGAATGCGGCTGTCACCGCCTGAAATTAAAACGACAGCATCTGTGGATAATAAGCCTTTCATTGTTTTTGCATCCACTTTCCTGTCAGCGGTAAGCCCAGCTGCCATTTTAAATTGGTTTACACCGGAAACGGTTGTATTGTCAAAATCCTGAGTCAGATCCTGGGAAGAGAACCCCTTACACCATAACCCTCCCTGAATAATATTGACAATATGACCTTTCGCGCCACTTTGGACAGTTGGACAAAGCTCTGCGGTCATTGGGCCAAACTCACCAGTTGGTGTGGAAACACCAATTTCAATTTGCAGAGCTGAAATTAAAGATGCCACTGTGCCATTCCCTGTTTGGCCGTCTTCCGTACATGAGATATAACCATTAAAATTTTTATAGGTTGCATTTAACCATTTCTGCGTCATTAATACTTTCTGATCCATAATATAAATCCTTCTTTCTGTTTTTATTTTTTTAGTAAACCGACAATGTGCACTTGCCGGTTTAAGAAGAACCGGTCCTCTGCTTTAGTTTTTGGCCTTATGCAGTGTCGGGCGCTTTTATAATGCTATTTTATCCGCGTTTCTCTGCTTTGTCTGTGTGCAGTTTGTGTGTTTTTAAGCATTCCACTGAAAATGCACAAAGCTCCTGTCATAATAGCGGATGGTCTTCAGGCCATACCGCTCACCCGCGTCTGCTACCGCATCGACGGTGTACCCATTGGCGGCATAGACGGCAATATCAGCCGCCCGTCCCAGTTTATGGTAGGAATCCGGCACACCGCCGACTTCTGCGTTGAGGATTTCACACCTTACGCCAGAGGTCACGACCAGGGGAATCCCCAGGTCATTGCGCACCTGCTCCAGCTTTTCGATGAGTGTCCGATTCATCGGAACCGGAAACCCATCGCAGTATTTGCCGCCGCACTCACATTTAAACTCCTGCATATTAAAATGCTCGGTTACCTGTTCCTGCGGGTCAAAAGCTGGCGCCGGATCGGCTGTGGCATAGTCAAACAGGGCCGCTTCAGTGTTATAGCCGACGATGCCGTCAGCGACGAGTCCAAAATCGGCCTGCAGTGTCTTGACGGCCGCATCGGTTAAGGGGCCTGGAAGGCCATCGACAGGGCAGCCGCAGCCCTTTGCGTTCAATTGCGCCTGTATGCCGCGTACCTGCTTGGACAGATGCTCTTTTGTCACCGGACCGGCAATGCCGTCAGCCTCAATGTCATAACCTTCCTGGGTCCGCCTCACAGCAGCCTGGGTTTCGGGTCCATCATAGCCATCGACGGTCCCCGGCGCGTAGTTGCAGAGCTTGAGGGCTTCCTGTACCTGTGTTAAGGTCATCTCCATTTTTTTTCACCGCCTTCCTTTTTGTCTTTCTTTTTTAATACCTGTTCTGAATCGCTGATGCTGGGGGTTGTCGGATCGACAATCACGCCCATTGCAACGGCACAGATGACAACTGCGTTTAAAATCTTTTCGATTAAAGGCACGTTAAAATCCGTTGAGATAAATCCCTGAGCGTACTGCAGGATCAAAACGATCAGGCCGATACAGGCAACCCAGAAGGCTTTGTTCTTTAATCGAATCTTTAAGTTCATTCCGATTATCACCTACTTTCTATCGAAGTCTGCTGATGTTGTGGTATCGCGATAACAGCTATGCTTTCGATAAGCACATTATAGCACTGCGTTTGTGGACCGGCTGTGCTCACTTTGTGCTGTGTTTGCTTAAAAAAAAGAGCCTTCCGGCTCTTTGGAGGCAAGTGGGAGAATTTGATTACTTAATCTAGCGTTTCATCACTTGATTTGCTTTTGAAGCGACATGGCGGATATAATCATAGTCATACTCAAGCTCCTCGGCGATCTGCACCAGTGATTTTCCAGTATAGCGCTGCATGTAAAATACTTTTTTCTGGATGTTTTTAAGCTTTGGAATTGCCTCAAGAATAACCTTAAGGCTTTTTTTAAGCAGGTGTTCCTGACGGCGCTTCTCACCCACCGCCTCCCGGATAAGCGTTAGCTGTTTAAGAATTTGCTGTTTTCTTTCCACCCTTGTGTAGGATGTTTTTTCAGATAAACGCATCCATTTTTCTTCAAGCTGAGTAAGATGGATAATCTCCTCCTGGATAATGGCCAGCTCAGCTTTCAGACTGATGACAGAGTCGTCCTTTTCCAATAATTTCATATACTCCCACCTTTCGAATGAATTTTCTTTTTCGAACATATGTTCTTTTTAAATGATCATACGCTTATCAAGAGAAAATGTCAATGAAATCCATTGGAGTGGACAAATATTTACTCTAATTTAAGCAAGTATTTTTTTGAGTTTAAAGATTAATTGTATTCTTTGCGGCTGTTTTTAAAATAAAAATTTCAAAAAGTGTCAATATTTTGGACAGCTTTTCTTCATCTAGTTGAAATTTCGTTAAAAATATTGGTTTTTAGGTTTGTTGTTTTTTATGACAGTGTCAATATTTTGAACAAAAATAAAAGAAAAACTAAGTAAAAAAATAAAATTACGGTGTTTTAGAGTGATAAATCCTGGTTTTTTCGGTATATTTTTGGCATAAGAATTGCATTTACTAAATATCAAGATTTAATGCTGCTACATTTGGGAGGAACAAGATGAAAAAATACGAACAGTTTATTGCAAAAGAGGACATTGAATTAATTCATGAGAATACCATTCGTATTCTTGAAAACGTCGGGGTAAAATTTGAGCATGAGGAAGCTCTGGAGATTTTCAGGAAGCACGGCATGCGGGTCGAGGGCGATGTCGTCTATATGGGTGAGAAGGATGTGCGCGCGGCTCTGTCAACGGTTCCGGAGACCTTTACGCTGTACTCGGGCAGAGGAACCGTAGAGGTTGGAGGCGGCAGTATGGTCAAGCTGCCGGTGGGCTGTCCGGCTTTTATTGAGGACCGTGGCAATATCCGTAAAATTTTAAATAAAGACATTATTGATCTGTTTAAGCTTATTGATACCAGTCCATTGCTTGACTGTAACCACGTTAACTTTTTTACCGAATCGGAAGGCTTTTCCGATGATGTGAAGCGCTATTCCTATCTGGCGCTGCTCATGAAATACTCCAATAAGCCTTTCCCTTTTGCCATTCCCGATACCTCGGCAGAAAAGGGTAGCCTGCGGGAAGCCATGGCAGGCGGTATCCGCCTGATGAAACGGTTTGAGGGCGTTGAGGATAAATGTCTGGCTTCGGTGGGGATCAACCCTCTTTCGCCGCTCTGCTATGACCATGCCCCCATCGAGCGGATCATCGGAACCTGCAGCGAAAACCAGGGTATCTGGCTGGCCTCCTGTGTGATGCCGGTTTTAACAGCTCCGCCTTCGGTCGCTTCAATCCTGACCATGGTGAATGCAGAGATTCTGGCAGGCTTTGTTTTTACGCAGCTCTTAAAACCCGGAACACCGATGATTTACGCCAATGTATCCGGCTCGACAGATTTGAGGACTATTCAGCTGAGCATGGGGAATCCAGAGGCGGCGCTGATGATTTACGGAACAGCGGCTCTGGCCGATTATTACCGCGTTCCCTTCCGGGCCGGCGGCGCCATCAGCGACGCCAAGGATCTTGATTTCCAGGCAGGTATGGAATCCATGATGATGGCCGAAGCGACCGTAGAGGCAAAACCGGATATGATCCTCCACAGCACAGGCTGTCTGGGGACATACAATATCGTCAGCTTTGAAAAAATGCTGATGGATGAGGAAATCTTTGCCTATGCCGAACGGATTCACCGGGGCATTGATGTAACGGAGAAGAAAATCTGCTTTAAGGATATTGAAAAGACCGGACCAAGGGGAAATTTCCTGTCTGGCAGAACGCCGAAAATGTACCGTGAAGAATTTTATCTCACCCAGTACCTGAACAAGGCCGACGCCAACGACTGGCAGAATAAAGGCCGGGTCGGGCTCAAGGAAAATGCCGGCCAAAAGGTGCAGGAGAGAATTGAGGCTTACCAGGCGCCGGAAATTACAAAAGAGCAGGAAGAATTGTTAAAGCCGTATTTGCCGGAAGCTTACCGGGATCAGATTTAGGAGGCCTGTCATGAGTAAGGGAAAACGTAATTTTCTTTTGGTGTTGATCAGTGTGATGGTGGGAATTATCTATTTTATCCCCTACCTCCGCTTTTTCTTTTATGACCAGATGCTGGACGGATTTCATCTGACCAACTTGCAGCTGGGCACGCTTGGGTCGATTTATGGCCTGGTCGCCCTGTTCTGCTACCCGGTCAGCGGTTATCTGGCCGACCGTTTCAGCGCGCGTATTCTGCTGACCATCTCTTTTTTAGTCATGGCAGGGCTCACTTTCTGGCAGTCCACTTTTCCAGGCTATAATACACTGGTGGTTATCTATGTCCTGTATGGCTTCTTTACGACCGCCACGCTCTGGTCACCTTATATCTGTTTTGTGCGCCATCTGGGAACAGAGGAGGAGCAGGGAAAGCTTTTTGGTGTCAGCGAGGCCATGCGCGGTGTGGTCAGCGCGGTAACCGGCTTTGTTTTTCTCTGGATGCTGGGCCTTTTTGTGGACAGCGTGGGAGGAATGCAGGTGCTCCTGTGGATTTCGGTTGGGTTATATGTGCTCTTCGCGGCTTTGAGCATCGTCTTTTTACCTAAAACGGAGGTTAAGGGCTCAAAGCAGGACAGTCCTCAGGAAAAAGGAATGAAAAATATTATAAAAGCGCTCAAGCTCCCCGGCACATGGCTGGTTGCGTTCTTCCTGTTCAGTTGTTTTTGCGTGATCAATACCGGGACAAACTACCTCGGCACTTACACAACACAGGTGCTGGGCGTATCGGCCTCTGTCTCCAGCGGACTGGCGATTTTCAGAAGCTATGTCATCGTGATTGCGGCAGGTGTGCTGGGCGGTATACTGGCGGATAAGGCGAAATCCAGAGCCATTTTTATCAGCGGCCTTCTGGGCGGTATTATCGTGTGCGCAGCGCTTTTGATTTTCAGCAGCAGCCTGGTAACGGTGTCCATTGTCATTACCATGGTCATGTCCTTCCTGTATTTTACGGTTAAATCTGTTTATTATTCAGTCATGGGTGAAGGCGGGATTCCCCTTGAACTGACCGCGGCCGCCACAGGCATCATTTCCTTTATCGCCTATGCGCCGGAGGCCTTTATGACGACCATCATGGGTTCGTGGATTGACGCGGACCCGGTGGTGGGCTTTAATAAGATATTTATCTGGATGATCAGTTTTTCGGTGATCAGTATCATACTGGCTGTGATTATTTACAGACGGCACAAAAAAGCTGAGGGCATTTAGCCCTCAGCTTTTTCCAGGTTGTACTTCTTAATCTTATTGTGCAAGTTTGTCCGGGAAATCTGGAGCTGCTTTGCGGTTTGGCTGATATTATGGCCGTTATTTTCAAGGGCATCCTGGATGATCTTTGCTTCATAGGCGTTCATCAGATGGCTGAGCCTTTCTTCCCCGCTGGTTCCGGGCAGGCCGGAGGGCGGCGCTTTTTCGGGAGCGGCCTTTGTCCTAAGTAGGTACTCAGGCAGGTGGTGGGGTTTGATAAAGGCTTCGTCCTTTCCCGCGAAGTAGATGGCCTGGGTGATGATATGCCGCAGTTCCCGGACATTGCCGGGCCAGCTGTGGTATTCAAAAATCTGTTTTACCGCGCTGGACAGCCGGGTGACCTTTTTTCCGAGCACTGGCGCCATACTGCCAATAAAATACTCAGCCGTTTCAGAAATATCTTCCCGGCGCCGGATAAGTGGTGGAAGCTCAATGGAGAAAACCGCCAGGCGGTAATAGAGGTCTGCCCTTAAATGGCTATTTTCAATGGCGATGAAAGGCTCCTCGTTGATGGCGCTGATAATACGGCATTTACAGGGCTTTTCCTCCTGGCCGCCCACCGCGCGGAAGCGCCCGGTCTCCAGAACACGCAGCAGCTTTGACTGGAGCCCGATATCCATGGAGTTGAGCTCATCCAAAAACAAAGTGCCGTTCTCAGCCTCTTCAAACAGTCCTTTTCGGTTGACAGCGCCGGTATACGAGCCTTTACAGGTGCCAAACAGAGTGCTTTCAAGCAGGGCTTCCGGGATAGCGCTGCAATTTACAGCCACGAAGGGATAGGAGGAAAAGGCACTGTAGTTGTGAATGCTCTGGGCAAAGACCTCCTTACCGGTGCCGGTCTCACCCCAGATGAGCACAGGGGCATCTGTTTTAGCCGCGATTTTCCCCCGGTAGACTGCTTTTTGCAGCATCGGGCTGCTGCCGATCACATTGGCAAAGGTGTGCTGGGTACCGTTTTGCAGGTATTGGGAGGGGGCCTGGCGGTCGCTCTGCTTTTTATTGCCGTCGGCGATCATTTCCAGATAATCCGAGACCTCGCGGTAAATGCACAGGGCGTAGTCTATTTTACCGTTTTTACCGTAAATGGGGTAGGTGCTGCACAGAATATTTGCCTCATTGCCGCCGACTGTGGTGTAATAGTCCAGCGTTTCCTGATAGATTTTTCCGGTTTTCAGCGTATCGAGCACCATTGAGCGCTTTGGGCGGATGATGTTTGGAAACTGCTGTGGATTATAGAGCTCTTCCGGGCTTTTTCCAATAACCTCGTCACGCCGCAGGGCTTCAATTTTTTCACAGCCCTTAGAGTAACAGATGATACGCCCCTCGGCGTCAAGAATCATCACGGCCATGTCCGTGATGCGCTCCAGATCACCAATGTTCAGGGGGCGCAGCGCCTTTAAATCCTGTTCCATATTTTTACCTCTTTGTTTTAGGATTGATGATTAAAAAACTGTGAGTAAGACAGTCGATTTTTGTTTTTTACACTATTTTTATAATTTTAATCAGTTTTAAGCTACGGTTATTATACCATTTTTCTTAAAAATTGAAAGCATTCAAAATTAAATATTGACAACGTTCAATAATGGGTGTATATTGAAAGCATTCAAAGTTGCGCGCCTTTGTAATTCAGAATGGAGAAATTAACTGAATCACTTTAATTATGTAAAGGAGAAAAACAATGGATGAAAACAGAGTAAGTGTTCCGGCAGATCCGGGAGGGGCCATGCTGTTTGTTTTTTCAATGGAGGTAATATCTTTTTGGGCCGTTTATTTGGATGTTTTTTCGGAGGGAACATACTTAGTGCTTGGGTGCTTAATGCTGGCTGTTTATCCCGTTTATCTTATAGGCGCTTTTATTTATTATAAGCGCAATGATGCTTATATGGGCAATTGTTATTTCATTTTTGGCTCTCTCTTCGGAGGAATTTTTGGTTTAATCTACATTGCTCTGCATTTTGGATTTCTGTTTGGCTGGGATATGAACATTTCGATTTTAGCGATTCCCATGTTTTGGGGAAGTCTTGCTGTTTTTGCGCTGCTCAAGCCGATGCTTAAAGGGCCTGTTATCCCGCTTGTGGTTTATGGTATCGCTGCGATATGGCTTTTTACCTATGGATTAGAGCTGCTTTCTGTTGGCTCGCTGATCATTTTTACAGTTAACAAATACCTGTCGCTGATTGTGGGAGTCGGCACAGCTTATCTTTTTGTCAATGATCTTTTGCTTTCAGCTGGAGACAGGGGTCTGCCAATGGGGCCGCTTTTGGGCCATTAGGCGTAAAAGCAGGAAGCAGGATTGACAGGCCTGTTTCCTGCTGTTTTTACTCCTCCTTAGCACAATATTTCCGTATGAGCCGGCTGGCTTTTGACTGGGTAATGCCAAGCTCCTCAGCCACGCCGACAGAGGTTTTTCTGCGGCTGTAGCAGTCCTGGATGATGTAGCTTTTGACCTGATCCAAAAGCTGGTCGTAGGAATAGTAGAACTTATCATCCGTCCGGGGAACGTGCATGCGGATCTCCTCGGGCACCTTGCTCTCGTAGATAATGGAGCCGCTGGTTAAAACATACATGCGCTCAATGACATTTTTGAGCTCACGGATATTGCCAGGCCAGTCGTAGTTGACCAGTGCCAGCAGGGTCAGAGAGTAAAAAACTTTGTTCGTGCCGTATTTTAAATTTTGTTTTTTGAGATAATGGAGAGAAAGGGGGATGATATCCTCCTTGCGTTCTCTGAGGGGTGGGATATAGCTGATAAAGGAGCCGATACGCCAGTAGAGGTCCTCTCTGAAGGTTTTTTGCGCGATGGCAGTTTTTAAGTCCTTATTGGTGGCGGAAATAATGCGCACATCCACATGGACAGGCGTGGTGCCGCCGACGGGCAGGAAGGATTTGCTCTCAATGGCGTGCAGAAGTTTTACCTGGAGGTTTAAAGGCAGATCCCCGATCTCATCGAGGAAAACAGTCCCCTTGTCGGCGGATTCCAGCAGGCCCTTTTTTCCGCGGGTATTGGCGCCGGTAAAGGAGCCGGAGGCATAGCCGAAAAGCTCGCTTTCCAGCAGATTGTCGGGGATCGCGCCGCAGTTGATGGACATAAAAGGGCCAAAGCCGCGGTCACTGCACTGGTGGATGTACTCAGCGATCAGGGTTTTGCCAGTGCCGCTCTCGCCCAGCAGCAGGATGGACATGTCCGACTTCGCGATGCGTTCCAGCTCCACAATCCGCTTCAGAAAAGCATGGCTTTCCCCCACAATATTGCGCCGCTGGCGCTTTTTTACTTTCTCGGGCTTTTCCATAAGCTTAGCATCTGCGTCAAAATCTACATCCGAAAAATTTTCCTGAATCACATAGACGGTAAAGTCGATGTCATCCGGCGCCTCCTCTTTCATGACGGGGGTGTCAATGATTTCCATGTAATTGCGCGACAGCATATTTTTCTGCCGGTAGATCAGCGGCCTTTTCATGGCCAGCATATTTTTATAGGCGGGCGGGTAGACAACACCCTCCCATTTCCCCCAGTCGCTGTCGCCCACCAGATCCTCGGGCAGCTTGCCGTAATGCCTTGAGATGGCCGGGTTCACGTAGATGGTTTTTCCGTTCTGGTCGCTGACAAAAACGCCCAGAAAAAGATTTTCGAGAATTTTAATATAGAGCTCCTTTGGAAGAGACATGAGATAGTTCATGTATTCTTCGCTGTGCTGAAATGGATTGTTCACAAAATCACCGCCTTTTCTAAAGTATACCGGGATTCTTTATAAAAAACAAGCGATTTCCGAAAAAATAGTCATTTTTGCATAGATTAATAAATATTAAAAAGTATGGGTAGTTAAAAATGATTAACAGACGGCCCTTTTTTATGGAGAAATGGCGCATCTGGGGCTTTTTTAAAATTGGCACGGGTCTTGCGTTATTAAACGGCATGAATCGGAAAGCCGATCCTTCCAGAATCTGCAGAATGATGGAATCAAGTGTAATCAACGAAAAATGACTGATATGAAAAATTGGAGGAAAACCATGTACCCGAACCGTAATTTATTTGAGAAATATATCACCAGAGATGAAATTGAGCTGATCCATGAATATACCTTAAAAATTTTAGCCGAGGTCGGTGTGGTCATTGAGAGCGACTACGCCGCGGAGGTGTTCGCGAAAAACGGCGCCCGCGTGGAGGGCCATAAAATTTTTATCGATGAAGCCCTTTTAAAGCGGGGCCTCTCCACAGTGCCCAAGGAATTTGACATTTACAGCCCATCGGGGAAGCTTACCTTGGGTGAAACCGCCCCGACCATCTGCGCAGGCCCTGTGGCCCCGACCACCATACAGGATTTTGAAAACAACACCTACCGGCCGGCCAACCTGAAGGATGTGGCCGAATACTATATGCTCCAGGAAACCAGCGCAGTCATTGACATGCCCACCCATTCCTGCCAGAACACTGACGATCTGGACAAATCCGGCGATGATTTCCACACGCCGCAGGTAGCCATGGGACTTAAATACTGCCGTAAGCCCATCTATCAGGGCAACACCATCACCCCCATCAATTACAAAAAAGGCTCCCTGGTGGAGGCAAACCGCAGACTGGTCAAGCTGCACCGCGAATTTTACGACATCTGGGACAAGCCTGTGACCATGTCCAACTGCTGTGTGCTCTCGCCGCTGGCCATCGGCGCAGAAGTCGTGGACACCATTGTGGGCGCAGTGCTTGAAAACCAGCCGGTCATCATTATCTCCTGCTCCATGACGAACCTGACCTGTCCGCCGACGCTGGCAAGCGCCATTGTACAGGACAACGCCAACATCCTGGCCGGGATTGTCCTCACCCAGCTCATCAACCCGGGCGTAGGCGCGGTTTATGGCTCGGTAACCTCCCCCACCGACATGCGCAATGTCCAGCTGGCTACCGGCGCGCCCGAAGCTGTGCTCATGCAGATGGGACTGGTGGCCATGGGGCGTTACTATAACCTGCCAGTGCGCTCCGGCGTATCTGCCACCACCGCCGTTGACCTGGACTTCCAGTGCGGCGCGGAATCCATGATGACCCTCATGACCGGCATGCTCGGCAAAACGGACTTTATCCTGAACGCCGCGGGTGCTTACGGCGGTTATAACCTGGGCTCTCTGGAAAACTTTGTGCTGGATGAAGAAAATATCGCTTACCTCAGGCGTGTGAACCAGGGGCTGGACATCACCGAGGACAAGCTGTATTTTGACCTCATCAAAAAGACCGGCCCCCGCGGCAATTATCTGAAGGGCCGCACGCCAAAGGATTATAGAAAGGAAAACTATTTCCCGAACATCTTTGTCCGCGAGGGCGGCTCCCCGGCAGATGTCATTGAAAAGAACGGCAATCTGGTGGCCCGGGCCCGCAAGGTTATCAACGAACGGCTGGAAAGCTACGCGCTGCCAGATGTCACCACCACCCAGAAAAAACTGTTAAATGAATACCTGCCGGAAGGCCATAAATACGATTTATAAAAGATAAGAAGAAAGAGGAGTAAAATAATGAGACGAAACGACCGACCATTACAGTTAGGCATGCACACCTATACCCTGCACCTCAGCGGACTTGGCGAGAGCTGGGGATTTGACGACACCCACGCCTTTGAAAAGTCCATCAACCTCATGCAGCTCATGGATCTGGCTGTGGAATGGGGGCTGGACGGCCTCCACATCACCAATGTGGACCTGGAAACCCTTGATCCCGCCCATCTGGCAGAGGTGAAGGCTGCCGCCGAGGATCACGGGCTCTATCTGGAATACAACGTATCCTTTGACGCCCCCTGCGACCCGCGTGTCAACTCAAACGTGCATGACGCCCTGGTGAACGCCAAGGCCATGGGCGCAGATCTGGTCAAATTCAGCCTGGACATCGAGCGGCCAAAGCCGCTGTATGGCACTTGCTTCCACCCGGAGGTCATGTCGCAGCTGGCAGCGCGCTACCGTGAGTTTAAGGAGAATATTCCCCTCATGGAGGAGCTGGGGCTTCAGGTTTCCATCGAAAACCACTGCGATACCTACGCCGACGAGGTTATCTGGCTGGTAAAACAGCTGAACCACCCAGACATCGGGGCGTGTCTGGACACCATCAACTCCCTGTGTGTGCTGGAAGGTCCGGAAGCCTGCGCGCAGAAGATGGCGCCTTACGCAAACTGCTGCCACTTCTGCGACAACAAGCTGGTCATCGACCCGGACGGCACCCACTCCATCGGTGTGGCCATTGGCGATGGGGATATTGACTGCGCCAAAATCCTGAAAATGCTCAAGGAGGAAGCGCCGCTTTCCCGAATCACCTTTGAGGTGGAGTATGAGATTGGGGAGGATACCCTGGAGGTTGCCAGGGAAAAGGAAATCGAGGCCTGCAAAAAGAGCATCAACTATCTGCGCAATGTGTTAAAGCTTGGCGTCCGCGGACGCTAAGCGGGAAGAGGGGATAATAATATGAAAGTAACCGGGAAAAAAAGATGGGTTGTACTCACGCTGGTCTCACTGCTCGGCGGGATTATGGTTTATGTGCCGTTTCTGCGCTATAACTACTATGACCAGATGATCACCGTGTTCACACAGTTTAAGCCCATTGTCTCAGAATCTTACGCCCACGAGTTTATCGGCGATATTGGCCTGTGGTTTGGTATCTTTTCGGTATTGATCTACCCGATCGGGGGGATTCTGGCCGATAAATTCAGCGAGCGGAACCTGCTGGTCATCGGCGCGGCCATCATGGGCCTTGCCTCTTTCTGGTATGGCATGGTGCCCGGCAGCACGGAGATCATGATTATCCACATTCTTTACGGCATCGGCACCAGTATTTTTATCTGGTCCGCCTATCTGAAGGTTGTCCGCAAAATGGGGACAGACGCCGAGCAGGGCAGAATGTACTCCACGTCAGAATTTGTAAGGGCCATTGTCGGCACAGCCATCGGCTTCTTTGGCGCAAGCCTTTTAAACAAAGCCATTTTCTCAGGCACAGGCGTGGACGCGCAGGTGTTGGGGCAGCAGTGGCAGCTCATGCTGTTCTTCAACGGCGCGCTGTTCATCGTTCTGGGAATTTTGATTTTTATCCTTGTGCCGCGGAAGATCACCGGCGCTGAAGAGAGCAATGAGGTGGTTCAGGAGGGCTTC
The DNA here is from genome assembly GCF_900142645.1 of Eubacterium callanderi. Taxonomy (GTDB): domain Bacteria; phylum Bacillota; class Clostridia; order Eubacteriales; family Eubacteriaceae; genus Eubacterium; species Eubacterium callanderi. Next base: position 104,313 of record NZ_FRBP01000007.1, on the reverse strand, counting down.
AGCATGAAGAGCATCACCACGGTTTTAAAAATGCCGGGCACCTGGCTGCTGGCCCTGCTCATTTTCTTCTGTTTTTCCTTTACCTCTGCCGGCGCGGGTTATCTTGGGACATACACCACGAATATTCTCGGCATTTCAGAGACCCAGGCCAGCAATTTTGCGGTTATCCGCAACTATATTATCGCCGGGCTTTCCACCCTGGCCATTGGCTTCATCGCAGATAAGATCGGCTCAAAGGTAAAAACCCTGGGCATATACCTGGTGCTGGCGACCGTCATGGCAGTGGTCATGATTCTGACAAAGGACGCGACCATGCTGTGCATTGTCGTCACCTTCGTGTTCGCCACAGTCTACACTGGCATGCGCGGCATTTATTTCGCAACCCTGAGCGAGGTCGGGATTCCGCTGTCACTCACCGGTGTGGCGACTGGGATCATCTCTCTGATCTGCTACACGCCGGATATTTATTTTGCCAAGCTGGCAGGCTCCTGGCTGGACGCCTACGGCAGCGCGGGCTATGATTTTATCTGGTACTGGGCCATTGGCTGCGGTATTCTGGGGATTATCACAGCCGTCATTACACTGGCCTATTCTAAAAAATTACAGGCAAAAAATAAAACAAAACAGCCAGCAGCAGAAACAGTTGCTGACGCAGAATAATTGAGGAGGAAATCATGAAACAAGAATACAATTTTGCGCCAAAAGAAGAGCTGGAGCTCATCCACGCCCATTCCCTGAGGCTTCTGAAAGAAACTGGCGTTGTCTTCTACTGCGATGAAGCCCTGGAAGTTTTTAAAAAGCACGGCGCGCGTGTGGACGGCGAGACGGTTTTTATTGAAGAAAAAATGCTGAACGAGGCCCTCAGGACCATTCCCAAAACCTACGAATGGCACGGCCGGAAGAACACCCTGACCCTTGGCGGCGGCAAGCCCATCTATGCCTCCAGCTATGGCCCCATGTACGTCTATGAGGATGACGACTATCATTTTCCTACGCCGCTGGATTTCGCCAACTTCGCAAAACTGGACCAGAGCAGCAGGGTGGTGACCATCGGAAATCCCAACAACATGGATATGCCCCAGATCAAGCCCGAGGAACGGAGCAATTACGCCATGGCGGCCACCCTCATGTACCTTGACAAGCCCCTCATGGGCATGGTAGACGGAAAGAAAAGCGCCACAGACTGCCTGAATATGGTCCGCCGTTTCTACGGCATGGACGATTCCGACAAGCGCTGTGTGGTGTCCGGGCTCATCAACGTGGCCTCGCCCTTTCACTATTCACAAGCCATGTGTGAAGGCCTGATGAAATACGCCTCAGAAGGACAGGCAACCTTTGTGACCTCGGCAGGCATGAGCGGCCTGACGGTTCCGGATACCCTCGCCGGGCATATTCTGGTGGCAAACACCGAAATTCTGGCCGGCGTTGTGCTGACACAGCTCATCAACCCGGGCGTTCCGGTGGTCTACGGACTCCAGGGGCTTGGCTCAGACCTGCGGTATACGGTCGGCACCATGGGCAGTCCAGAACAGTCGCTCATCTTCCAGACCGCCAAGGCTCTGGCAAACTTTTACGGCATGCCTGTGCGCACCGGCGGTCTCATGAATGACGCCAAGGATATGGACATCCAGGCCGGCGTCGAATCCTTTAACAGCGGTTACGCAGCCATCATGTCCGGCGTGGACGTCATGCTCCTGTCCTGCGGCATGCTGGACTCGGTCAATACCATCAGCTATGACAAGTACATCTATGATGAGGAAATGATCCAGTCCATCGAACGCTTTGTCCGCGGCTATGAGGTGACCGAGGAAACACTGCAGCTTGATAAAATACAGAAGGCCGGCCCGGGCGGCGATTTTCTGGGAAGAACCACAAGACTGTACCGCAGGGACTACTTTATGCCCGAGATCTGCAACCGGCTGTCCCACGGCAACTGGATCGCTGCCGGAAAACCGATTGTCAAAAGCCGGACAAAGGCAGCGTACCAGAAACGTCTGGAGGAATATGTGATGCCCGAAATGGATAAGGACCAGAAGGCCTTGGTTGAAAAATACATTCCAAAGGAACACTGGTATTAAGTCATATAGAAAAATAAAACGCTTCAGACTGGGGTCAGAGGTCCTTCGATATAAGGGCCTCCCAGATTGTCAAAAACCTGAGAGACGAAGCCTTTTACCTAAGAAAGAAAAAAGCGGCCTGCGGGAACCACCTTTAACGGATAGCTTCTTTACTAAAGTTGATCCTTAATTTCACCAGTGTCCGGCTGTTCCTATCATGCAGCACGATTCCTGGCCGTTATCCACAGCGCCTGGACCTTTTTTCTTATCTGGATAAAAGGCACAGTCTCGGGATACGCCACTTCTTTGACACGCTGAGAGGTCCTTTGGTATAAAGGGCCTCCTCCAGTCCAAATGGTTTTAAGAGGGTTTTGAGAAAAGAGGAGAAGAACATGGAAGGTAAAAATAAAGAAAAAGGTAAAAGCGTTTGGCAGGAGGTTGATAAGCGGGTGCTCATCCCCGGGGGGATCTGCCTCCTTCTGGTCGTTCTGGCCGGTGCGGTCTTTCCCGCACAGTTCGAGACAGGGCTGAGCGCCTGTGTGGAATGGATTATGGCGCATTTTAAATGGCTGTACATCGTCTGCGTGTGCGCCATCACCATTGTCTGTTTCTGGCTCATCTTCAGCAAATACGGGAATATCCGCCTCGGCGGAAAAAAGGCAAAGCCCAGCTTCAGCCTCTTTACCTGGTGCACCCTGTCCCTCACCGGCACCATCGCTGTCGGTATCTGCTTCTACGGTGTGTCCGGCCCGGTTAACGCCTTTATGAACCCGCCGGAATTTCTGCACGTTGCGCCGGGGAGCCCGGAGGCGGTTATCCCAAGCTTGAAATACTGCTTTCTGCATTACGGCATACCATCCTATTTTCTCATGGTCTTCTTTGCCATGATCCTGGCTCTGGTCTACTATAACGGAAAGCGGGATCTGCGGGGGAGCTCTACCCTCTTTCCACTCATCGGGGATAAATCCAAAACCTGGATTGGGAATATCGCCAATATCCTTATGGTGGTCTGCCTGATTGTCTGCGGGACCAATATGGGTCTTGCGGTTATCCAGTTGAACGCGGGCATCGGCACAGTGGCGGGTATGACCGAGACGCCCAGCTTTGAGGTGGTTTTGATTGTCATCTACACAGTCGCTACGGTCATTTTCGCCACCTCCGGCGCCCATAAGCTTATGGGACGGCTGAGCAATGTCAACGCGGTCTGCTATGCGGTAATCCTTATTTTTGTCCTGTTTACGACGAGCGTGAACGATACCTTTAACCTGCTTTTTACCGCCCTCGGCGAGTTTGTCAGAGACTTTATCCCCATGATCTCCTTTGGCGATCCCATCTATCAGACCGGCTGGCAGAACAGCAATTCCATGTTCTACTATGCCTGGAATCTGGTCCCGGCCCTCATGCAGGCGCTTTTCTATGTCAGCATCGCCTACGGGCGTACCCTGCGCCAGTTCCTGCTCGTCAACTGCCTGCTGCCCTGCACCGTGGTGTTTACCTGGTACGCCGCCTTTGGCGGAAACGCCATGCTGGGCATTTTAAACGGCAGTGATCTCTTTGCCCAGATGCAGCAGTTCGGCGACGGCATCGCAACCTTTGCTTTTCTGGATACCCTCCCCCTGGGACAGATCATGAAGTGGGTGTTTATCATCGTGGCCATGATGACCTTTATCACCTTCTCCGATTCTGTGGCCTACTCCTTTCCCATGCTCCTGATGAAAAAAACTCGACCGACATCTCTCTGACCAAAATCCCCAAAGCCTTAAACGCCGCAGTCGCCATTTTCATGGGCGTGCTGACCATGGTGCTGCTCTTTGTGGGCGGATACGACGCCCTTAACCAGGTTATTGTGGCTCTGGGCTTCCCCGCGGTCATTTTTACCCTCATCGTGCTCATTGCCGGGGTGAAGTTTATCCTGCATAGGGATAAGTACGACGCGACTTATATTGAGGAGATGGAGGAAGCTGCTCGTACAACGAAAATCGAATGACCGCTTCAAGCAGCGGCAGGTTCGTGATACGGTTTCGCTCAACAATATCTTTAAGTAAGGAGGAAGAAAACGAGGAAATAGAATAAACTGAGCAGTTCAGCTTTAAAGGCGGATTCCATTTAATGACGGAATCCGCCTTTTTGTTTAACAAATTATTTAAACCATTTCTCCGTCAGTCGATTTTCTGATTTTTGTGGTATATAGTCATTAGAAAAATAACTTATTCGGGCGTTCTGAATTTTATTTTGGACGGCTGACGGAGGTAAAGATGAAAGCAATTATTGTATCATCCTTTGGTGATGAAGAAGTATTGAAGTATCAGGAAACAGAGACGCCAACACCGGCGGCAGGCGAGGTGCGTGTGAAGATAAAGGCAGCAGGGGTGAATCCTGTAGAGACTTATATTCGGTCAGGACACTATACGGCGCTTCCCGCTCTTCCCTACACCCCCGGAAATGACGGCTCTGGAATCGTGGACGCGGTGGGCGATGGCGTAGAGCATTTAAAGAAGGGCGACCGCGTGTTTGTAGCGGCGGCACTGGCCCGCCGCAATACGGGTACCTATGCAGATTATACCGTTTGTGATGCTGACGCAGTCCGATATTTACCCCAGAATCTTTCTTTCTCAGAGGGCGCAGCCCTTGGCACACCGGGGCTTGCGGCAACTTACGCTTTATACTCAAAGGCAAAAATAAAACCAGGTGAAACAGTTTTTATCCATGGCGCAAGCGGCGGCGTAGGCTCTCTGGCTGTACAGCTTGCCAGAAGAACCGGGACTTTTGTCATGGGAACTGCTGGTGATCCTGAAGGCATGACGCTGATTGAAAAGCTGGGCGCACACCGGGCATTTAACCATAGGAGTCCAGGTTATTTGGAGGCTGTAAAACAGGAGACTGGTGAACATGGGCCGGACGTAATTATTGAAATGGTCGCAAATATAAATTTGATGAAGGATATGGAGCTTTTGGCAAAATATGGCCGGGTAGTAATTGTAGGGAATCATGGAACCCTTGAGTTTGACCCGCGTTCGGCCATGACCAAGGATGCAGTGGTGATGGGAATGAACATTGGCAATATGCCCCAGGAGGATTATATTGCCAATATGTACACACTGTCAGCGGCCATGGAGACAGGGCTCCATACGATTATCGGAAAAGAACTGCCTCTCTGCCAGGCGGAACAGGCACACCGTGACGTCAGGGAAGGAAAAGGCGGAAAGGTGGTTTTAACCGTGGAATAGCAGCTTTGGTTCATCCGCAGCAAATGGGAAGAAGGATTTATACATACCGGGACAGCTCTGAAAGCTCCTCCACCCGCTTCAGCGCCTCGTCCTGCCCAGTCTCGCTGAGCTTCCGAAAAAGCTTCAGGAGGGCAACCTCCTGCTCGGTAATGAGCGGGGCGCTGTTATCGCTGCGCTCGATACTGACATCATAGCCCATGAGCCAGGCTTCATTGACGTTTAAGGCCTTTGCCAGCAGATAAATATTATTCTGCTTGGGCTCAAAATTGCCCGAAATATACTGGTTGATGGCAGAGGGACTGATCCCGGTTTTTTTGGACAGGTCGCTCTGCCGCATATGGTTTATTTCTAAAGCCAGCCGGATGCGCTGGCCGATGGTTTGCTTCATAAGGTCTTCTCCCAATGTCGATGGTTTAGTTACAGACATATCGTTTTTGATTACGGTACCCCGTTCGTTTATTATATGCTATTTTCTAACAAAATACATCAAATAAAATAAAATTAGAAAAAAAATGAAATTATTATTGTATTCATAAATAAAATGTGTTATTATATAATAAAATTTATTAAAACTAAAGAATCTGGGGAGCGTCATGTGTTTTAATTACGACCGATTATTGGAAAGAGTGCTTGAAGTCTTTTGGGATAAACGTGTTTTTGCCGTTGAGATGCAGATGGCCGAAGCTGTCTTGATCAGCCGGATTGAGAATAAGACCCCGTTCAGAAAGGAGGAAATCGACCGTGCGGTTATGCTGTTAAACATTGACCATGAAAAAATATCCGATTATTTTTTTAGAATTGAAAACGATAAAAGAGGTCAAATTGAAAAAATGTGATTACAGGCTCTGTGGAAATTTTGACGAGCGCTTTGGCAATAACTGCCGGGCCCTGTCCAGAGTTATCCCACAGAAGGAATGCTTTGCCAGAATGAGCCGTCAGACGGCCAGACAGGTGGACGAGGAAATCCGGGACGCGCTGGAAACCGAAACGGCCCAGACGAACCGGCGCTATTATGAAAAGAAAAATAAAAATATGAATGATGAGAAAAGGGGGAAATAATTGATGTATTCCGAAAAAACAAAATTTTACACCCATCCGGAGCTTGGGGTTCAGACAGTTGCCTTAAAGGATGGGCAGGTCTATTTTATTCCAAAAGATTTTACAGGTCGTTTTGGCTATAAATGTAATGACGCGCTGGTCCGCCGCCTCTGTAAGGGGCAGCAGATGCTGATGGTGCCGGTGGGGCCGGACACCAGAAAGATGCGGAAGGTGCTGGGAGTTCCCTGCCACGAGGCCCTGGCAATCATCAACGACATTGCCCATTATATTACGGAAAAGGAAGCTTACCGCCTCTGGTTTGACGAGATCCTTCTGGATTTTATGAAACCGGAATTTGATTTAAAGGAGGAGCTGCTCAAGTGTATCCACCGCTATCACAGCAACGGCGGCGCAACCTTTACGGATATGGAGCGCAACTTTGACCGCTATGGGTACGATTATCAGGGCGATTGCAGCCTGGTGTTTGAAGCCGTTGGCGGCGGCCAGCCCGTGTACTTCTGGTCTGGATGGAATAAGGAGACCTTTGAAGCCCTGGCTCAGCTGGTGGAGGAGGGGCGCATCCAGAGGCGGTATACGGGTCCCCTGCCCTATTATTATGAGGGGCATGCCCTGAGTCTGCCGGTCATTCATGACATTGACGGCATCGCAGCAGGCGGCTGGCTGCCCATTGGCTTTACCATCACTCCTGCGGGTGAGGCGGCGCTGGAAGCGGCGTAAAATAAGCTTGATATGAAAAAAGGGCCATGTTTAGGCATTCTAAACATGGCCCTTTTTTAAAGGATTTTACCTGAAATTTTGACTGGGAAGGAGAGACTGCGGTCTTTTAAGACAGAGACTTTTTTGCAGGCGTCCGAGAAGCGCATGGCCATCACCCCAGTCAGGGAGTCAATGGTTTTTTATGATAGATTTTCTTATAATATAAAAGCACGCTTTTCTTAAGGGATGCCGTTTTCGATACGTTTCAGCCGTTATTGGATACAGAACCATTGCCACAAAAATATCTTTTTTATATAATTAAATTAAGATTAAAGCATTACAGATGAGGAGAAACCCATGAAAAAGTTTTTAACCGTTCTGCTGAGCGCGCTTCTGGTCGCGGCGTCACTGCCGCTGGCCGCGTTTGCTCAGACAGCATCAGAGGAAACGCCTGTGATCACAGGCGATTATGTTCAGGGAGAGGTTATCGTGTGCATGGACAGCGGCAGCACCGCCCTGCGCAGCCGTTCAGCCCTGCCGGAGCTGCTGGCTGGTGCGGAGCAGCTTATGACCCTGTCGGACAGCGCCGGGGATGCAGATAACGCACAGCTGCGCAGCCGTTCAGCGGCTTCTGCGGATACACAGGTGCTCGCGCTGGTTAAGGATGAAAGCCGTTCAACGGAAGCGCTGATCGCAGAGCTTGAATCCTATCCGCAGGTGGTCTTTGCAGAACCGAACTACATTACGACAAATTTTGAAACCACAGCCACAGAGACTTATCCGGATTTATCGGATCTGCAGTGGGCAAACAGTGATCAGAGCAGCAAAAATAATCCCTTTGGAAATCCCCAAGGCTTTAACATCGGGGTTCCCGACTGGAATGTTCCCAGCGCGAGCGCTGAAAGTGATAATCCAGTGGTCGCGATTCTGGATACAGGCGTAGACCTCACCAATCCGGATTTAAAGGACAAGCTGTGGACCCGGCCAGCCGGCTCAGGCCTCCCCGGCGGCGATCACGGCATTAATGTCAGCGGTGAGGGCAGCCAGGAGAACGTGGTGGACACGAACGGCCATGGGACGCACTGCGCCGGTATTGTGGGCGCGGCCTGGAACAATATGGGTGTTTCCGGCGCGGGTGAAAAGATTGAGATCATGGCGATCCAGAGCAATAACGCCATTTCCAGTAAAATTCAGGGCTTTGATTATGTCAAACAGGCCTGCCAGGAAGGGGTTAACGTCAAGGCTGTGAACCTGTCCTGGGGCGGTCCCGGGCAGTCCAAAGCTCTGGACAGAGCCATCGAGGAAACTGGAAAGGCCGGCGCCATCGCCCTTGTGGCCTCAGGTAACTCTGGCTGGGATAACGACATCAGCAACAGCATGGCCTCAGGATTTTCAAATAATCCTTACGCGGTTGTGGTCAACTCAGCAAATCCGACAGGAACCATGTCTACCTTCAGCGATTACGGGAAACGGACCACGGATATCGTAGCGCCGGGGAGCCAGATTTTATCCACAGTACCCATGGACCAGAGCGTCTATTATCCCGAAAAGGATAAAGCGCCAGTCTGGTATGATAATTTTGAAGACGGACAGGCCCCGGCCATTTCGTTCTTTTATGATGCGGCGTGTACAGAGGCTGCGAAAGTCACCAAGATAAGCGGCGACAAGGTTTATGAAGGTTCAAAGAGCCTGAGTATAGACATTGAGGATGCTGAAAGCGGAAACGTTGTGCTTTACAGCCAACCGATGGATCTGTCGGAAAAGGCCAGTGCAATAGAGAATAAGGCCATCAGCATCAAGGTTGCGGCGGCAGGACAGAAAGTCGGCGCTTGCGCTTTACTGGTAAAAAACACCGGAGGCGAGTTTGAGAAAGTTAAAATTTCGGGAGGCTCAGCCCTTGACGGCACGTGGATGAATTACAGCGCGGCCCTTCCAAAAGATACGGATTATAAGAACTTCCAGATGAAGGTACTGTTTGCTTTCCGGGATATTACCTTTTTACCGGACAGCTCCAATCCGTCAGTGACACCAAACAGCGGCACAGTCTATGCCGACGCCATGGGCATTGGCGACGCGTCCAAAATGCTGCCCTTCGATTATAAAAACGGCACATCTATGGCAACTCCGGCGGCAGCCGGTGCGGCTGCCCTGCTCGGCAGTCAATATAACGAATCCGGCGCGGCACTGGCAGCCCGGGTGGTGGGCAGCGTGACTAAATATCCCAATTTTACGGATAAGTGCGTGTCCGGCGGGATGGTCAATGTCAGCCAGACAAGACCTTACCCGGTACTCAACAGCATTGTGGATCAGGGGGATACCGTTGAGGTTGACGGTTACTTTTTTGAAAACCTGGAGAGCGCGAAAATCGGCGGAATGGACGCTGAGATTGTGGCAAATGTGCCAGAGGCGGTTTCTGCCACCGATGGAGGAAAAGTTGTTACCCTTAAAAAGCCCGAAGGCTTTGCAGGCGGTACCGCCGAGGTATCGCTCACCACAGGCAATGGTGAGGGGCATCAGACCTTTGAAATCGGCCAGAACGTAAACATCGACTACTTTGAAGAGAATCTGCCGCTTCCAGAGGATGAGGATTTTTATAAGGCGGAAAACAAACAGATTGTGGGCTATCAAAACCAGCTTTACGTCCTGCCGGACGGGCTGGAGAGTGAACCCTCCCCCGAAATATGGGCTTACAGTATTGAAAACCAGAAATGGTCAACCCTTGAGCTGCCGGAGGCCTTAGTGAATCTTACCGGCGCAACCTGGAACGGCAGGCTTGCCGTTGCGGGCTTGACGGTTGATGAAAAGAATCAGCCGGTTGAGAAGCTGTGGTTCTATGACGGCCAGTGGCAGGAACAAAAGATTGAAGGACTCCCATTTGCCACTTCCCTGGTCAATGCGGACGGCACACTGATGGGCGTGGGCGGCCAATATATCGAAATTGATAAAGAAACTAATCAGGCGGCAGCGGCAGCTACAAAGGATATCGTGGCCATCGACACTAAAGCCGGTACGGTTTCAAAAGCTGGAGAACTGGCCGAAGCAAGAGTTTACGGTAAGGTAAACGCCCATGAAAATCGTCTGATCATATCTGGCGGTACAGACAGCACAGGCGAACCGGTAGGAAGTATTGAGCTCGTGACACAGAGCGAAAACGGCTATCAGGGAATGAAGGTCTCTCTTGATATAAAAAAAGGCCAGGCTTTTAACAGCATTGCCAATGCCACTGTAAAGAACGGCTTTATGCTGGCCGGTCCCCAGAGTGCGAGTGAAGATCCGGCGGCAGTAGCAGATGCCTACACGGTTGATCCGCAGACAGGGGTGATAACCCCTTACGGGAAACGGATTGACGACGGTATACTCATCGGAACAGGCGCTACAGCCTACCACGATCAGCTCTACGTGCTGGCCGCCAGCTACACAGCACCGGGCGGTTATATTTTCAAGGCAACCGCGGTTGAAACCATCAATCTTCAACCGGGAGAGGAAGCAGACAAAAAGCCGGATGATAACAGCGGACAGCCGGTAAATCCTGAAAACAAACCGGATAATGTAAAAACCGGAATCGTTGAGGATAGCCAGACCGCGGCGTTCCTCTGTGCGGGATTGCTTATTCTGGCCGTTGCCGGACTGGCAGCCTACCGTAAAAGAAAAATAAGCTAGATTGAAAAACACCCTGCTTGTTAAGCGCAAGCAGGGTTGTTTTTTATGGTTCTTTTATTCAGCCAGGCTAAAGCTCACTTCGACGCTCCCGCTCCCGAGGGCGTCGGCAAGGCCAGCAGTGTCCGTGATGGACCCAAGGTGGGTATAGCTGTAAGCGCTCTGAAAGCTTTCGTAGAACAGGACAAGACAGTTGTCCCCGTAGAGCATCAGATCGCCGGCAGCAATATGGCCTGACCGCTCGGCGTTTGTGGGCAGTGCATCTGAGAGGAAGAAATATTTTTCGTTTCCGTTCATTTCATCCATATTCAAGGTCATGGGCATGGCGGCGGCCAGAGCCTGAGCGGCCGGAGTATCCTCCAGCTGCGCGGTGAAGACCCTGTCCCCAGCCTGAATGCGCAGCTCTGTGACAGCAGTGGGAGTGGTCTCGGCCTGCGCAGTGGTCTGGACAGATGGGCTGGGCTTTTCCGGTTCGGGTGCGCTTGAGGCTGCCGTGTCTGCGGCGCAGCCTGTGAAGGCAGCAGCCAAAAGCAGAGAACAGCACAGGAAAGCGGCTTTCAGGCGAATCATCACTTTTAGTACCTCCGGTTTCCTTGTTCAGAGAGTTTTGCCCATATCATAGGCCGCCTTTAAAACCAGCGGGGCGTTTTTGGCTGCGCCCACAGCGTCCAGGCCAGTGCCCCGGAGTACGCCGGCCAGCTTTGCGCGTTCAAAACAGTCGATCCAGCCCTGGAGGCCTTTGACAGCCCCATCCATTGAGTCCCTGTTTTCATCCGCCGAGGCAGCCAGCAGATAGATCTCTCTGAAAGCGTAATCTGCTGGAAACAGTGGGTTGCTGTGGTCGAGCAGTGTTTTCATCTGGCCGGACATCTCATAGAAATAGATGGGTGTCGCGAACACCAGCACGTCGGCGCTCAGCATCTTTTGTACAATGGCGTTGACGTCGTCCTGGATGACACAGCGCTCTGTTTTCTGGCAGGCCAGACAGCCCCGGCAGAAACCAATGGTTTTGCCAGCCAGACTGATTTTTTCGGCGTCGTGGCCTGCGTCCCGGGCGCCGCGTGTGAATTCATCGGCCAGTGTGTCGGAATTTCCGCCTTTGCGGGGACTGGTTGAAAGGATTAGAATATTTTTCTTCATAATGGATAACCTCTTTCTTTAAGGATTTTTTATACGCTAAGCTCACGGAGAACCTTCGCGGGGACTCCGGCGGCGATGGTGCCCGCTGGGATGTCCTTTGTGACCACCGCTCCGGCGGCGATAACTGCATTATCCCCGATGGTCACGCCAGGCACCACAGTGACATTTGCGCCCAGCCAGACATTTTTGCCGATGACCACAGGCGCCGGATGCATGGAGCTTCGTTTTTCAGGGGAAAAGTCATGGTTGAGGGTGGCCAGCACTGCGTTATGACCGATGAGCGCGCCGTCACCGATGGTGATACCGCCCTGATCCTGGAAACGGCAGCCGCTGTTGATAAAAACATTTTTCCCCACCGTAATGTTCTTGCCGCAGTCTGTGTAAAAGGGTGGGAACAGGCCGAAGGAGGCGTCCACAGGCTTGCCGGTCAATTCTGAAAAAAGTTCCCGGATTTCCTCGGGGCTGTGGTAGGTATTGTTGAGCGCGCTGGTGATCCGAAGCGCCTCCTGGCTGACCTTGTGCATAAATTCATGTGCTTCTGACCCGCCGTCAACGGTCAGGCCTTTATTTAAATGTTCTAAAAATGTGTCGAGATTCATTGGTAATCAGCTTCCTTTCAAATAGTTGTTTATCATGGCTTTATTATATAACCTGACTTGCTGTAATAGCAAATACTTATATGCTATGCGATACCATGCTTGACAAGCATGGAAAACGCCAGTATACTGAGAGAAACAGAGAAAGGGAGTGCAGCCAATGGAACTGAGGGTTTTACGCTATTTTCTGGCAGTTGCCAGAGAGGAAACGATCTCCGGAGCTGCGGAGTCACTGCATGTGACCCAGCCCACCCTCTCGCGCCAGCTTATGGAACTGGAGGAACAGCTGGGAAAAAAGCTTTTTATCCGGGGAAGCAGAAGGGTTACCCTGACCGACGAGGGGGCTTTCCTGCGCAAGCGCGCCCAGGAGATCGTAGACCTGGCGGACCGCACCGAGGCTGATTTTAAAGCGTCCGATGAGATTGTCGGCGGCGATGTTTATATCGGCGGCGGAGAAACCGACGCCATGCGGATTATCGCCCAGGTGGTTGGCAGAATGCGGAGGGATTATTCCCATATCCGGGTACATCTCTTCAGCGGAAACGCCGACGATGTGACCGAACGTCTGGATAAGGGGCTGCTTGATTTTGGGATTTTGATCGAACCGGGAGACATTACAAAATACGATTATATACGCCTGCCTGCCACGGACACCTGGGGATTGCTGATGCGCAGGGACAGCGTTCTGGCGGCGCTGCCCGACATTAAGGCAGAAAACCTGCTGGAGATACCGCTGCTCTGCTCAAGGCAGTCGCTGGTGCGCAATGAGCTGTCCGGCTGGTTTGGCAGCGACTCAGACAAGCTGAACGTCGTGATGACCTATAACCTGATTTACAACGCGGCCATCATGGTGCAGGAGGGCATCGGCTATGCCCTGTGCCTTGATAAGCTGGTGAACACCACCGGCGACAGCGCTCTGTGCTTCAGGCCGCTGAGCCCCCGCCTCGAGGCACAGCTGTACGTTGTCTGGAAAAAGCATCCGGCGTTCTCAAGAGCTTCAGAAATTTTTCTGAAGCAGCTCCAGGCGTTTCTGACAGAGAATGATGGCGAATAAAAAAATAACCGCACTCCCTTTAAAGGGATGCGGTTGTTTTTTTATTTCAGAAAATTTACAAGGATAATGGAAACCCCAAGGACAGAGAGTACCACGCCGGTGGCCCGGTTGAGCACAATGGGGCTGGCCTTGTTGGCAAACTTGGCCGCAATTCTGGCCCAGAGCAGGGTAGATAAAACACAGAAAACAAGACTCCAGACATCCGGTGGGCCACCGATGGCAAAATGGCTGACCGCGCCGGTAAAGGCCGTAAAGGCCATGACAAAAACACTGGTCCCGACAGCTATTTTGAGCTCATAGCCCAGCACACTGGTCAGGATCAGCAGCATCATCATGCCGCCGCCCGCGCCCACAAAGCCGCAGATAAAGCCGATGGCCATGCCGCAGACCACAGACTGCACAAAGCGCTTTTGGGGGCTTGTGCCGGTCATGGAGTCCTTGGTGGTCATCACAGGTTTTACGATGAACTTAATGCCGAGCAGCAGCGTCATAAAAACTGAAAAGCCGCCCATTGCAGTGCTGGGGACCAGGCTGGAGATCCAGCTTCCAACCAGGGTAAAGCACAGAACCGCTGCCATCATGACCAGTCCGTTTTTAATATCCAGATTTTTGTGCTTGCCGTAGGTATAGGCGCTGACCGCGCTTGCCAGCACATCGCTGGCAAGCGCAATGCCAACAGCCTCATAGGCCGGGATACCCAGGAAGGTAATAAGCATCGGGCTGATCACCGCAGCTGCGCTCATACCCGCGAAGCCTGTCCCCAGTCCCGCGCCGATACCGGCGATAAAACAGATGATAAATTTAAACAGCATAGACGTTCCCCCTCGTCTGTCCGAAAGATTTTTCTGAAAATTCATGAGTATAACCTATATTCTATGCCTTAATGCGGTGAGTGTCAATGTAAAACTGCCCTCTTAATCCCTTTGCAAAAAGTCTTGACAGGCCTTAAACTAAAATCACAGGCAGCGCGCAGACCTGAAAAACTTTTGGAGGTTAACAATGGCAGTAACAGCAAATGTAAAGAGTGTCGGTTTGAAAATTGTATCAAACTATGGTGAAGAGAATGGAAAAATCGTTAAGAAGTCCAAGACCTACAGCGATGTCAAAAGCGATGCCACCAATGAGAGCATCTACAATACCTACAAGCTGATCAAGAACATGCAGGAACCCGTCGGCGAGTCCTGTACCAAAACAATCGCCGAAGAGCTTATGGATGTGGCGTAAGGATAGAGGAGGAAAAAAATGGCAAATGTTTCAAAAGATTTACAGTTGATTTATGAATTGGCTAACGGCAAAAATTATACCCTGACCATTCCGGATTATAAGGACGGCATCACCGATGCCGAGATCGCCACAGGTGCAAACGGTATTTTAACCGAGGGGATTTTTGCGCCCGACGGACAGCCGCTGGCGGCACTGGTATCCGCGGTGCGCATCGACACCACCAAAACCGAAGTGGCTTTGGCTTAGGCAGCAGGCAATGAGGGAAATCATCCGGGGCGCCGCCGCTGTGGCAGGCGGCACCCTCTCCTTCCTGTTTGGGGGACTCGATGATTTATTGGTGGTACTCACGGTTTTAGTCTGTCTGGACTATGTGTCCGGCGTTATCAAGGGAATTTACAGGCATGAGCTTTCCAGCGCGGTGGGCTTTTACGGAATACTGAAAAAATTGATGCTATTTCTGGTGGTCAGCGCTGCATTCATGGTCCAGAGGATCATAACGGCCGAGCTGCCCATCCGGGATATCACCGTGCTTTTCTACATTTCCAATGAAGGCATCTCACTGGTCGAAAACGCCGCAGAATTTATTCCCATTCCTGATAAGCTTAAGGCCGTACTCAAGGAATTTACAAAGGATGAAAAGGAAAAGAAATGAGTATTTTAGAGGTACAGAGAATTTTATCCCACCTGGGCTATAACCCGGGTGAGCACGATGGACTGGACGGCCCGAACACCCAGGCAGCCGTCAAAGCCTTTCAGCGAAAGGCTGGCATCAAGGCTGACGGTATTGCGGGACCGGTAACCCGGGGACATCTGGCAGAGGCTTATAAAAACAGCCGCGCCAGTGAACACTTTGCCATGAGCGAATACCAGTGTGACTGTGATGGCATGTACTGCGGCGGTTTCCCCGAGCTCATGGAGGAGGCCCTTCTGGCCCAGGTTGAAAACCTGAGAAACCGCCTCGGTCGCCCGGTCATCATCACCTCCGGCGTGCGCTGCACACAGCGCAACCATGAGGTGGGCGGCATCGAGTACTCCAAGCATAAGATCGGCTGCGCCGCAGACCTGTACTGCCCCGGCGTCCACTACTCCGAGGTGGCCGCTGTGGCCAGAGAGCTGGGGCTGGGTGTGATCGAGTACCCTGAGCAGTTGTTTGTGCATGTGGAGGTATAAATAAGAAATCCGGGCTTTGGAAGACGTTCCAATGCCCGGATTAAAAGTTATTTTGTACCAATTTCTGGCACACCAGCGCCTGTAAGATTGGATAAATCCTGATTGTTTGTCAAGGTTACGTACTGCGTGCCTGAGCGGTAAGTCATACTGCCGATGAGCCATCCCCTGAACTTATTCTGGTTGCTCTGAACAGTCATATCGCCGGATACCGTGTTATCCTGTAATGTCATTAGGGTTGAGGTTCCAATCACTTCTCCTGCGATACCGCCTGCGGCAGCCGCGTTCTTAATAATTGGGGTGAGGATAGAAGAGAATTTTACGGTCGCGCGGATAGTTGAGCTGTTTACCGTACAGCCTTTGATGGTATTGCCATATTGTATTGCCCCGGCAATCCCGGCGATTTTGCGGTTGCCAACCATGGTACAGCCGTTAACATTACAACTGTCAATCACAGAACCGCCTTCTCCGATAAGGCCGATGATCCCGCCGACAGCGCCGTTTTCATCGGTACCGGTCATCTGGCAATTGATGACCTCGCAGTTTGTAATGTCACCATAGCTGAGGCCGGCCATGCCCCCAATTCTGGTGCCGCCGTTAAATATCGCGTTCATAACCTTACAATTGATGATATCGGCTGAGTAAGCATTTCCGACGATTCCGCCAACATCGTTTGCGCCTGTGATGGTCGCGCCGTCAATCACAATGTTTTTAAAAGTCGGAGCTGCTGCACTTTCAGTATAAGCAATTGATCCAAACAGCCCTGAGCCGTCCTCGCCGGTGTTTGTTACCGTCAGGTTTTTGATCGGTACGTTATTTCCGTCAAAGGTTCCTCTGAAATTATCAATGGGCACCCATGGAATACTCTGCATGTCTATTTCCGCAGCTTGAAGCCTTACGATCTTTCCTGCAAAATTTTCTGCATTTTCAGCTAACCGTGTTTGATCCGCAACCCATTGCAGCTCTTCAGGGGTTGTCACCACATATACCCCGCTTTCGTCTGGCGTCACGGCATTGCTCTCCTCTTCAGCAAATACACCGAGCGGCATTGCCGTCAACAGCATTCCCGCGATCAATAACGCGGACAACATCTTTTTCCCAAATCTTCTTTTACGCATATCTGATACCTTCCTTTTTTTATTTTGAGGCAGAAGTGTAACCTCCTGCCATCAATTCATTTAACTGGTTGCCTATTCGTTTGTCTGCCAGGCTAAAATTGGGTATGCATTGCCCATTTTCCATATGCTGTTACTTTCATCAAAGCTCCAGCCGGTAAAATTATTGGGGGTTTTCATCTCTTCAGCGGTTAGCATTTTGCTTTTGTCATCTGCACCAATAGTAGCAATCGTTGCCGCAGAACCCTCAAGTGAATAAGAAGTTTGAATTTTGCCGTTATTATCTAGCGTAGCCGTTATGCCAAATCCTTGACCAGAATTGATGCTGCCGACATTGTGGCAATTCTGAACAAAAGATTTTAGTTCACTTGTACTGGAGGCCATCCCAACAATACCGCTGCCTGACGGTGCGTTCACTTCGCCGGTATTATAGCTGTTGCTGACGGTAATGCCTGTTCCTGTTCCGATAATGCCGCCTGCCATACTGTACAGTTCGGCTTTAGCCTCTATTTTTCCAGTGTTGCAGCACTCAGTTACCTCCGCCTGTCCTCCGCCGATAATACCGCCTGCTGATATCTGGCTGCTTACCGCAGCGTCATTATGGCATTTTTCAATTTTGCTGTCTGTCGCAAAGCCGACCATGCCGCCTGCAATACCGCCTTCATGAGTAGTTGTTACTGTACCGTCAGAAAGCTCTACATTTTGGAGGTTTGCGCTGTCAATCACGCCAAAGAGGCCAACAATTTCGTTTTCGCTGTTAATGCTAAGGCTAGTGATTGACTTAAAGCCACCGTCAAAGCTTCCTTTAAATGGATGAACATCGTCTTTGCCGATGGGCACCCAATTGACATTGTTTAAATCAAGCTTATCCGCTGTGATTGTGATGGTCTTTCCAGAAAAATCGACAGCCCCTCCAGAGGATTTGCCGTAATCATCTTGGCCGCCGCCGTTTACCAGCAAAGCTAAGCCTGCCAGCTGCTGCGGTGTGGTAATTGAATAGCTCGTACCCTCTTCATGCCCAACATACCAGCTGATGTCCCGTTTGCCGTCCCACGGATTGTTTTCCGTTGGCGGTGTTACGACATCGCCATAGATTGCATAGAGTGTTGTTGCTTTTTCGACTCTGATGCTGTTTGTTGTTCCTGTAGCGGTATAATCCGGCGATTCTGCATTCTTGTTTGCTGCCCAGCCAAGGAAAGTTTTTCCTTCTGTGGATGGCAGCGGATCAAATTTGACGTTTACCTCGGTTCCTTGTGCGTATTCGGCACTTGCCGGTACACTGCCTGTTCCGCCATTGGCATCATAGCTTAAGGTAAAGAATGCAGTGCCTGTTTCGTAGATCTGGTCAGCATAGCTTACCCAGCTGTTCTTATAATCGGCAACTTTTTCTTGCGGGACAAAGATTCTTACCTGACCCGGAATGTTATAGAGAATCTCGGTGCCTGTTGTTCCGGGGGCTTCGTTGCTGGTAATATGAATTTCCTTCAAAGCAGTGCAGCCGCTGAATGCGTAATTACCAATATTGGGATTTCCTTTTATCGTAACTTTTTCCAAGGCGAGGCGGCCATCAAATGCATAATCTCCAATGTTTGTAATTGATTCTGGAATTGTCAGTGTTTTTAAGTCTTTGCAATTGTTACTGGTAAAGGCTTTATCACCAATGGCCGTTACAGGGTGTTCTCCATTGATGCTGTCATTATACGTTGCTGGTACTGTGAAATCTTCACCGATTGTGGCGGTTCCGGTGTTTTTAATCGTATAGGTTTGGCTTTTTGAATCAAATGCCATGACCATGGCCTTGGTTTCGATATATTGTGCTGTATATTTTATGTCTGCGCTTTCTCCTGCTGCCGCTGTAATCGGTCTGTCCCATCCATTATTTTCCGGATTAACCAGATAGCCGCTGTTTGGGCTTATTGTTGAAGATGGCAGCTCTCCTTCATAGAAAACGGCAACGGACGGGTGACAGGAGCCGTGATCTCCATGAGCGAAGGTAACGCGGTACACTTTTTTAACTTCCAGCCGGATTGCGGCGGATGCCGCATCACTGGCTGTTTTTTTATACCGGACATAGTAGATGCCTGGTTCAACGGACATATTTTGGTTTTGACATGGAGTCCAGGTGGCATCTGCAGCTGGCTCTGTATCACTTTTCACATATTCCATCGTGTTTTTTATGCCCACCAGGGTGCTGTTTTGGCTTTGCGCTGTACCGCTCACTGTTACGGAAGGCTTTTCTATGGTTATGACAGGCGCTGGCTTTATATCTGCGGCGTCTGTTGTCACGCTGGCTGTCGCTTCTGGGGACTCGTTGTGGTTGTCATCGCCGGACAGCTTGACCTTAACAGTGTATTCGGTTGAAGCAGCTAAGCCTGTAAAGCTGGGTGTCATAGACCAATCTTTTACTGAAGTTCCTGATTGATATAAAGCGTAAAGCAGCTTGTTCGATGCAGCTGTTGGCGTAACCGTTATGCTGTTTGAGGTCTTTGTTACTGTGAACGTGGGCGCTGTCTGTTCGGCTTTAGTAATGTTGACGGTAATCCCCACAGGCTGTGTTAAGCTGTAGTTCTCTGCGTCAGCTCCTGCCAGGGTATATCCGGTGACAACGACAGGTTTATTTTCCTTTGCGTTTGCATCGGCCATTTGTGCAGTTACTGCCGATGTGTCTAAGTGGATATCATCGCCGTCAACAATATCGCTGAGATCACCACCCGCTAAAGCTACAGCAGTATAACCATTGTAAGCTCGATCCGCTGCTTTAATGTTTGTAATACGGATCTCTTTTTTTGTAATGCTTGCGGATAAATCAGTATTATCTTTTGGCGCAAGATAACGCCAGGCATCTGTACCAGTTAAGGTATACTGTGCGGTGACAGGCTTATTGTCTGCCGCCTTTTTGTCGTTAAATTTGGCTGTTGCGGCAAGTGTAACATCGTGTTCGGCTTCTTTGTTGGTTAATGAACCAGCGTTTTCCACTTCTGCATCTGGATTTCCATCATAAACCTTACTCTTGACAGTGGTACCGGAAACTGTTAGCTGAATGGGCTCCTTAACCGTGATGGTACATTTTGCTGTCTTGCTGCCATCGGCGGTTGTGGCGGTGATGTCGGCGGTTCCTGCTGTTAGGGCGGTAACCGTTGCTTTTGTGCTATTTTCAACTGCGGCCACTGTTGCCACAGCGCTATCGCTGCTGCTCCAGGCAAGGGCTTTATTGGTCGCGTTTTCTGGGGTAACCGTTGCGGTTAACTCAAGGGTTTTGTGTCCTTCCACGGTGTAGAGCTCTGCGCTCACAGGTGCTAAGGTTACACTTTCCACAGAAATTACCGGATTGGTGACAGTGACAGCACAGGCAGCGGTTTTTCCGCCGTCTGTTGTGGTCACTGTGACAGTGGCCTGGCCCGCTGCCACAGCGGTGACTTTGCCGTCTGCGTCAACGGCTGCCACGGCTGCGTCACTGCTGCTCCAGGTAACGGTTTTATCCGCCGCGTACTCCGGTGTGACCGTTGCGGTCAGCACTTTGGAATCGCCGGCTTTCATGTCCAGCGTCGCTTGATCCAGGGTGACGTCCGTGACCTTGTTATCCAGAATCTTGCTGATGCTCGCGCTTGAGCTGCCCTGATAATCGCCGGTTCCGGTGACGGTCAGCTGTAGCACCTTACCGATATCGTCGCTTCTCAGGGTATAAACCGCGCTGTCTGCGTCAGGAATGGGTTCAAAGGCGGTGCCGTTGCCTCTCTGCCACAGGTAGTTGACTGTGGCGTCTTCGGGGTCAGTGGTGGCTGTGACCTGATGCCCGACAACGGCCTGATTCTTTTCAATACTCAGGCGAACAGCGGTGACAGGTGTCTTTAAGACCAGCTCGTCCATGGCCTTGCTGATGGTTTCTGTTTTTGCCACAATTTCTGCCTGTGTGGTTTCGGGCAGTGCTTTTGCTGCTCCATAGGCGCTCTGGAATGCCTGCCAGCTGGCAGCGGTGTAGTCACTTTCCTGCTTGGCGTCGGCTGTCTTTTTCAGTTCTTCCAGCTTGTCGATACCGGCAAAAATCAACTGGGCTTTTGCGGTACCAATGTTGTTGATGGCAGCGCTCACCTGCCCGGTGGTGGCCAGTGGATCGGCTTCCACACCAATGGCGGCATTGACGGCATCGGTGTAGGTGTTCCAGGTGACTGCTTTATAGTCGTCTTTTTTCAGCTTATAGGTGGGGTTCTGGTGATCCTCCCCGATCTCTGCATTGAGGGCAGCGGTTAAAGCGGTCTTGTTGGCTGTGACGGCTTTGGTGGCCTCGCTTGTCACACTGCCGGTGTAATGGCTGTTTTCTTTGCCGGTGACGGTCAGGGTCAGGGCTTTGCCGATATCCCCTTCGCTCACCGTATAGGCGCTGCCGTTGCCAACCTCCTGCCCGTCTGCTTTCCAGGAGAACAGGGCATCGGATAACCCGTTTTCCGGGTCGACTGAGGTGAAGGTAAGGACATCCCCGACCATAACCGCTTTTCCGCTGCCGCTCATGACAACCGCCTTAAACGGCGCGGTTACCCGGAGGGTGATGGCGGTAGTGACGGAAGGCGAGGCCGGATTTTCAGGAGTCGCTGTGATAACCGCGTCACCGGGCGCCTTGGCGGTGACGACGCCGGCTTCATCGACGGAGGCAACGCTCTCTGCGGCGCTGTGCCACTTGACGTTTTTGTTCGTGGCATTATCGGGTTTAACAGAAGCGGTCAGGCGCAGGGTATTCCCCACCTCAATGCTGTCCGCTGTTTTCTGAATGGCAATGCTCTCAACGGGGATATCCGTTGGCGCTTTTTTGTGGATGGTAATATCGCAGAAGGCTTTGTGGTCCCCGTCCCTTGTGACAACGGTGATCCTGGTCTGGCCTTCTGCAAGGGCGGTTATTTTGCCGTTTCCATCGACGGCTGCGATTTTGCTGTCCTCGGCATACCACGCGATGGTCTTGTCTGTGGCGTTGTCCGGAGCGACCCTGGCGGTCAATACAGTGCTGTCACCCACGGTCATGATCAGCTGGCTTTGATCCAGGGTTACGCCGGTCACGTGTACCACAGATGGTGTTGGTGTTGGCGTCGGCGGTGGAGTTGGCGTTGGTGTCGGATCAGGTGCCGGCTGTGGCGCTGGGCCGGGAGCTGGCTGCGGTGCCGGTGGATTGTCCTGTCCGCTGCCGGTATTGCCAGTATTACTGCTGGTATTGTTATTTTCAGGACTGGTGCTGCCAGTGGAGCTGTTGTTGGCCGTCGTGCTGGTGTTTGTATCGGTATTTTTGGCCGCGTCTGTTTTGCTGTTTACATCGTTTCCGTTGGGGCTTTTCGCGATTGGATTGGCGGAAACCCGGATGCCGGCGGGCTTGATGCTGCCCTGAATATTTTCTTCTTTGTTGGTAATAACATTCTCGACGCTGCCTTCGCCGTTAAGGCTCAGTGGGGTTTCTGTGGCCAGTGTGCTCACCTTGGCGTCCTTTGCGATGTTCACAGTGCTGTCTTTGGCTTTGTCTGTCACGATGAGCTTTCCGACTTCGGCGCCGGCATTGAGGTTGATCTCTGCTTTGGCGTTCACGTCAAGCTTGTCAACCCTGCCATTGATGACGAGTCTGGATTCCTGGGCGTTTTCCCCGATGACCAGTGTCTTGAGCGGGCTGTCGACGGTCATTTCAGCCTTGCCGTCCAGCTTGACGGTTTCGACCTTTGCGTCTTTGGCGATGGTAACCGTACTCCCCTCACCGTTTTTAGCGATTGACAGGGTGGTGACTTTCCCGCTGAGCTCCAGCTTTGCGGGCTGGATAACGTTCAGCTCTGCCGCCTCAGATTCTTTGTCCAGTGTAAGGCGGACGTCTTTCTTGTTGAGGCTGACCTTATGCAGCGCAGTTTTTTCAAAATGGACGGAGTTCGCACCGCCGCCATTGATGTCTGTATCCTTTGATATACGGCTGTTCCGGATGATGACAGTCCCTTCTCCGACGGCCTTGTCTACGGTCAGGGTGCCGGTGATAGTGGCGTTCTCTAAAGTGACGCCGTCCGATTTAATCTGCACGTCACCATAGGTGGCCTGATCGCTGTAGGTTCCGGCTGTGTCAAAGACCTTTGCCTCTGCCTGAGGGCTGCTCTTTTTACCGCAGCCAAAAACCAGTAAAAGTATGGTGATCACTGCCAGAAGGACGATCGCGATGTTTTTCTTTTTCATCTTTTTACCTCTCGTGTATAATTGTTTTATCTATATTTAAGGGACGTTGCCCTTGATGGGAAAATAGGGATTTCAAGTTTACCTGAAAAGCGCTGTGTCTCGCGGGTAAACTAAAATGATAAAAGCGCTGGAGCATGCTTAAATCAAAGTATGGCCAGATAAACTCTTTTTGGCCGCGGGCGGCTTGGGCGGCACTGCCGGCCAGCTGTCTGTACAGAGCTTCCGGTGGTGGCTCATATATGTTTGAATAATGCTTGTATTTTTGAATTTTTTCGCCAGAGGATGGAAAGGAAGCTTCATCAGCGTATTTTTTTACAATGAGGGTGGTTTGGCCAAACCGGCAGCAGCCAAAATCCGTGCTCTCCGCTGCCACGGGCGAACCGCCCAAATCCCGCAGGATACAGCGGGCACAGGGAATGGCTTCAGCGGGCATAAAAATCTCGACTTCCTGGCGGCAGCGCAGGTCTGGATAGGGGTACAGGCGCTTTAAAGGCAGATCGCTGCACAAAAGGCATTTTAGATTTTGCGCGTCAAAACCGCAGAATACATTTGTCAGCAGCCGCTGCTGTTCGGCTTCTTTTAATATACCCTTAATTTTCCATTTTTTTAATTCTGACATGACAGAATTACTGGGTTGATCGTTTTCACCTAGGCCTTCCAAACCATAACAGATAAATGAAAGCATGGATAAACGCTCTGCCTCCCGGCAGACAAGCTCCCAATTTAATTTTGAGGGAGGACGGGCCGGCGGGCGCACTTCAAGCACTGAAGCTGCCAGTTCATACAGATATTGCATTTCAACCGTATTTTCTTTCATACTGTCTCCTTAAGCCCAAAAGCGATTAAATATTTCTTTAACCTTATTTGTTTATAATATTAGCTGCCTGTTTAGAGGATACAGGCACAGCTCGTTTTTCATTCGTGGAATAATGTCATTCCACGAACTTATCTGCATTCATCCCATAAGTACGGGGATTTTTCGATTCTGTGACCAGATTTTGACCAGATTTTAAATACTTTCGATTTTAGCCATCTCGATACGGTCCTGTTCATCAACGGCGTGCACGTAAATCTGTAAGGTTATGGTGGGAGTTGAGTGTCCAAGAATTCTGCTCAGCGTTGAAATCTGCATATTTTTGCTGGCCGCGATGGTGGCAAAGGTATGCCGCAAAGCATGAAAATTCACACAGCGGATGCCTGCTTTCTTCAAAAGCTTTGAAAAATAATTTTGATAAGCCCGCGGGTCAAGATAGGAGCCCTGCCGGTTACTGAACACAAAGCTTTCTTCAGTGAAAATGCCGCTTTTTTTCAAGACCTTCTGGTATGAGTATAAAAGGGTGTAGATACCGTCGTTCATAGGGATGTCTCTTTGGGAACAGACGGACTTTGTTTGGCCAAATACAATTTCGGTTTTATTTTTTCCAGGCGATTTGGCCTTGACCCGCTGGATTGAATGGCGGACATGAATTGTTTTTGACTGAAGATCAATGTCTGTCCAGCGCAAGGCTGCCAGCTCACCCAGGCGGATACCTGTTTTTAAGGCGAGCAGGATGGCGCGGGCTCTTTTGTCGCAGATTTTATCCTCGAGTACCTTTTCTAATTTTTGATACTCATTCTGTTTTAGATAATTGGGTTTTTTCTTCTGACTGGGTGGAATCCGGACCGCTTCACAGGGATTGTTCTGAACCATTTCTAATTCGATCATTTTTTCAAAAAAAGATGACAGCAGAACAAGGTGAATTTTTATCGTCGATGGCGCCAGTCCCTTATGCTTATTCGCGTCTGTACGAAGATAATGAATATAGTCCTGGACTACCGCCGCTGTGACATCAGCGACCGGAAAATCACCAAGCTGCGGCACAATATGTTTATAAACGATGCTGCAATAGCGCGTGTATGAGGAGGCTTTTACTGAGAACTTTTTATGTTCTTCCAGCCATTGGACAAGGCATTGTCTCAGCGTTGTGCCTCCCTGGACAGAGTTTCTGAAAGAATAATTTTCGGCCATGTGCTCTAAACTTGTCACGGGCAGATTGTTTCTTTTCTGTTTGCGAATCAGACGTTCAAACGCTACTTTTTCAGAGACACTTTTTTCAGCTTCTTCCAAGAGCGCTACAATTTCCCGATAAGTGTCGGCATAGATTGACCGATAAATTGCTTTACCATGAATTTCCTTATAGCCAGTAATATAACGCCCTTCGTAGCGGTTATCAGAGCGTTGATATATATTTTTGCGATGCTTCTTCATTGCCTTACCTCCTTATACCATTTTTTTGACCAGATATATAATAATTATAAAACTTCAATAGCTCTAAAAGTGCTACTTAGGCAATCAAATTTTTGCAAAAAAAGATTTTAATTGTAATTTTTTTAAAAATTAATATACATATTTAATGAAGAAAGTGATATAATAAAAACAATATTTAATATTTTCTCTAAAGAGCACGTTATTTTTGCTCGTGGAATGACATTATTCCACGAGCTTTTTATATTTTTGAGCTTTATTTTGATAAAGAGAAGATTTCTGCAAATTTTGGAAGTAAAAAAGCACAGCTGTTTCCATGCAGCTGTGCTTTTTCTAAAAGAAAAGTTTATTTCAAAAAAGATTTCCCATACAAATCAATGTTCTCCCCCGCTGCGTAGAGCACGCTTTTTCCAACGGGTTCGTCCTTCATGGTGTAATAATAGGTGGTAAAGCAGAACACGGGGTCGTCTCTGTCCACCAGCAGCTTGTTCTGGATAAACCGGTTGGGGGTATCCATGGTGATCTCGAGGACTTTTTTGATCTCAAAGCCGTCGAGGATTTTATTGATGGTCTGGAGGTTCCTTTCGGTCATGTCCGCCATGCTTTCCGGATTATAGCGGCCGTTTAAGAGGAGCGCGGTAATGATGTAGCAGATGGGAAGTGTGTCGGAGTACAGGATCTGGCGCATTTCCACGGCTTTCATTTCCTGCCGGATCTCCCGCATTTTAATGAGGGACAGGCTGATGTCCTCCACGCTGATCTCGGTGATTTCTTCGTTAATATTGGCCTGGGGCGCAAAGCTGATGAGGTACTGCTCCTTTTCGCATTCCCGCACAAAGGTCCCGACCCGCTCCACTGCGCTCAGATACCCCTTGTTAATTAAGGATGAGATGCTCTTGCGGACTGTGACGATGCTGGTATTATACTTTTTCGCCAGCTCGGCATAGGTGGGGAGTTTTTCTCCGGGCTTCAGGTTGCCGTAGTGGATGTCATCCATAATATCATTGATGATTTGATCGTATATTTTTACTTTCATTGATGTCACCTGCTTTGGCCTTTACGGCAGATAGGTAATGCCGGTCAGCTTGCAGCATTCCTTCCTTATATAAAGCTTGCGCATGCCCAGCGGGTCGTCGTTATCCATGAGGTTCTGGGTAATCTGCATGACAGGGGTGTCTTCTGGGATGTTCAGCTTTTCCGCGGCCTGGGCGTCACAGCCCACAGCCTCGATATGGATGCGCTCTTGGGTAATATAAAGGTGGTTCCGCTGGTTGACGATTTCGCTGAAGCTGTTGTACTCAAAATCGTCGTTCCAGGGAGAAATGCCGGGGAAATAAGGAATAAACTGATTGTCGTAAATGACAGGCAGGTCGTCCCTGAACAAGAGCCAGTTGATGAGCACAATACGGGAGTCCGGCGCGACCCGCAGATGGTAGACCAGCTCGATGGTGGGCTTGATGATCTCTGAGCCCAGCAGTTCTACGCGGTTGTAGGGCTCCTTTAAAATATTTTCAGGCTTCAGGGAGAGGACAAACTTGTCATTGGTTTTAGCCAGCACATAGTTGCCCTTTCCGGGAATGGTATAGACATAGCCCTCCTCGATCAGGTTGCGCAGGGCGTTGCGGATGGTGATCCGGCTGACCTTAAATTCCTCAGCAAGGGTGTTCTCCGGGGGCAGCGGCGTATCCGGCAGATAAATGCGCTGCTTGATTTTATTTTTTATTTTATCGCAGATTTCGTCGTATTTATAGCTTATGGGAAACGCCCCCCTCCATCCATTCCTTACAGAGGTTTACACCCTCGTAAACATCCTTGGTAAAAGCGTCGGCGCCCACGTACTCCACAGCGTCCTTATGCGTTGACAGGCCGCCGAGGATGATCTTCACCTCGTCTCTCAGGTTTTCCTTTACCAGAAGCTCGTTGGTTTCCTTCATATATTTTACGCCGTTTGCCATAATTGAGCTGATGGCAATCACATCGGGATGGGATTTTTTTGTTTCCGCCACAATTTTTTCCGGCGAAATGTCAATGCCCAGGTCGATGACCTTAAAGCCGGACATAAGGGCCGCGCT
Source organism: Eubacterium callanderi (assembly GCF_900142645.1). Taxonomy (GTDB): domain Bacteria; phylum Bacillota; class Clostridia; order Eubacteriales; family Eubacteriaceae; genus Eubacterium; species Eubacterium callanderi. Next base: position 76,818 of record NZ_FRBP01000007.1, on the reverse strand, counting down.
TTTAAAAATCGATTTTCCAATGTCGTGGAGATCACATTCGATGGTGCATAAAAGAATGGTGCCGATGGCCTCCTCTGGGTTTTCTTTTTCGAGCTTCAGACAGTCGAGCTTCAAAATTTCCTCAAAAATGATGCCGGCCATCATGAGATCTGTGACGCCATAGCGGCCGGTCTCAAAGTATTTGCCCACCTCGTCCAGTCCGGCCTGAACGGATTCGATGATCTGCATTTGGGAGGCGCCTTCCTTAACGGCGTAGCGTACCAGCTTGATGACCTTTTTTTCTTCCAGTTTTTTTACAGCGGTTACGATGGATTCTAGCAATGGGAATGCCTCCTTTTTAGTCGATGAATGCTTTGGGCAGATAGCCTTCGACGTGTTTTTGCTGCGCGCGGGTAAACGCCGGTGCCACATAATTTTCAAGCCGCTCGTCGATGACGGCGCTGGTTTCTTCCAGGATGTCCTGCTCCCCGTTGGTGTTTTTAAAGGGATAGGGCGCGTAATGCTTTCGGATGAGCCGGAGATTACTCATGTTGATATAGTTATCAGTACAGCCATTTTTTTTGATGGCGTCGAGCATCAGTGTAACTGCGTTCACCTCAAAGCCGTTCAGGTAATGCTTGATGGTGCTGTAGAGGGCTTCGTCCAGGATGTATTTATTGTAATTGACAGTGTTCAGGGAATCCTCCATGCCAAAGGCGTGCATCATGCAGTCGACACCAGAAAACAGGCAGGAAAAAAGATTCATGAAGCTCTCAGCACCGTTTTGGTAATCCAGGTATGTGGAGTCTGTAAAAACGCCGCCGGACCGGACGGGAATCTTATAAAACCGCCCCATTTCCGCCGCGGCCATGGTAAAGAGCGCGGTGGTCGGCTCGCCGGGGGAGGCGTCTGCGCTTAAAGGGTTCACGCCAAAAAGCGGGAAGCCGTAAACAATGGGAAGGCCTGGCCGTACCATCTGGGCCAGAATAATGCCGGCCAGCACCGCAGCGTTGCTGATGAGGAAGTTGGCTGCTGGCAAAGGCGGTGCGGTCAGCCCGCTCAGTCCGCTGCCGCAGGCTACCATCAGAGGCTGGCTTTCCTCGCCGTGTACCAGAATAACGTCGGCAGTACCCTCTCCCATGATCAGCGGCGCGGAGATATTAATATTTCCGATGAGTATATTGCTGTCCTGGGAGTCCCAGTATTCTCTTGCAAAACGAATGCTCTCCCGTGCCGACGGGCCGTCCTGGGTCATGGAAAATGTGGGCTTGTCGGAGTATTTCAGGCACATGGCCATTTTATACTTTTCTCTGAAATCAATGGGAACATCCATGGGCTCAAGGACATAGGGGCAGGCCATGCTCATTTGGCTGCTCACCTGGTTGAGCTTTGTAAAATTGATAAAGTCTTCACGCCCTGCCAGATGGCTGACATTGTTTTTCTTTGCGTAGGTGGCGCCGTAGGGCGGCATGGTGCAGGTGGTGCCGTCACCCACGGTTACTCGGTGTCCGGGAGTGTTAAAGGTAAAGGAGGAGGGCACATGGACAAGATGGTCTTCTACGATTTTGGGCGGGAGAAAGACCTTTTTGCCTTCCACCTTTGCGCCGTTTTTTTTAAAGGTGTTTCTTGCTTTTTCAGAATGAACAACAATACCTGTGTTTTCCAAAATATCCAGAGAATATTCATGAATTTGCTGGCACTCTTCTTTTTCAGCAAATGAATAGCGTAGTTTCATGGGTGACCTTCCTTTTAAGTATAACCGGGTAACAAAAATAAAATCTGATACCACTAATGATACCAGATTTTATCCGAAAAATGAATACTATATATAGAGGGTTAATTAAAACTTTTCGTCTTCAGGCAGATAACGGTTCAGGATATCCTTCTGGGTCTTGGTTAAGTCAGGTAATGTATAGCCTGCGACACGTTCTTCAACTTCTTTGCTGGCGCGTTCGCGGAGATCGCCGATTTCGTCGAAAATTGGCTGCGGATTACCGGCCTGGCGGTTAAAGAGCTTGGTCAGCCAATGTTCCTGACGGTATTCCTTCGGTGTTCTTCCGGACAGGTAATTGCCCAGAGGACCGGCCTTTTTGATTTCTGCAAAAACCTTTTCAGCTCTCATGTCTGAAATGTCCATGCCCCGGTTGAGCCGCATGAGGATACGGTTGACTTCTTCATCCAGAACAAATTTTTCGTAGCTGCCCAGCGCGTAGGACTGGAGAATGCCGGCATGATTCAGGACAAAGTCGGATTTTCCAAGATAGGTGGTCATAAGAATCATGAAGCTTTCAACACCGGCCTGATAGTCTGGCTTTAAGGAGTCTGTGCCGGCAATACCGGTTCTCACGGGTAGCTGGTAGTAGCGGCCAAGGGCCAGAGAAGCCATCTGGATGAGCTGGGCTTCCGGTGCGCCGATTGCCAGTGAAACGGTACGCATATCCGTCGGGCTGGAAACCGTACCGTAAATTACCGGACAGCCAGGGTTAATGAGCTGTGTCAGAACGATACCAGCCAGAATGGTGGCGTTATTCTGGATAACAGAGCCGAGCAGCGCTGCCGGAGCGGTCAGGTTGGTCATGGAACAGGTAATGATGGTAACAGGCTGTCCTTCTTCAACAAGGCCCATGATATTATCTAAAACTTCATATGAATAACCGAGAGGTGATAAAGCACACGCATTTGTCAGAAGAACCGGGCGATCCCAGATGTCATAGAATTCTTTGTAAAGCTGCGCGATGCCCTTAGCAGCTTCCTTAAGACTTTTGCCGCGAACATTCAAGCTGTTAGCAACATTTCCATAGGTTGGCTTTTGAGAGTATTTTAAGCACATTGCAACCTGAGGCATGTAAAAGTCGTCCTTGGTTTTGTCCAAATCGGCTGTATCGTAAGCGGAGTTGTTGACAAAGTCAGTCACATCGCTGGTATCCATTAGCTTAAGGAACTTAACCATGTCGTCTTTCATAGCAACACGGTATTCATCATCTTCAAATAAAAACTTCGGTGGTCCGTAGCAGCCAACGGTTTTTGGTTTAAAACGTTCGCCGATTTTGGTTTCGCCGGCAGATGTGGTAACAGTAAATGTCTTAGGAGCGGTTTCCAGCGCCTGGTTTAACAGGTCTTCATCAATTTTTACAATACTGCCTTCAACGGTTGCGCCGTGTTTTTTAAATATTTCCAGTGCTTCTTCACAATCGAAGGAAACCCCTACTTCCTTCAAAACTCTCAGTGAGTATTCGTGTAATAATTCAACATCTCTGGTAGAAACATATTTGTCATAAAATCTTCTGTTAACGTACATGGTACACCTCCAAATTTAATAAATACATGTATTTCACAAGCACAATATATCACGATATGGAAAGGTTGTCAATACTAAAAAATGGAAAAATCAAAAAAATAACGATGAATTTCAAGGATAAAAACCCGCTATTTAGTAAAAAATCTGGGTTTTCTTCTATAGAAGCCTTGGATAAATGTCGTAAAAAAAGAAAAATATTTATTTTTTAGGTTGACGGTTCCAATAAAATCGTGTTATACTGCGTTTATAAAAGACATGTATTTCACAAATTGGCATGCTTTTTATTAAAGTATTCTGATCGTTGTCATTGTTTATCTCAGAATGGAGGCAATTATGAAAAAGATATTTGAGTCTGTAGATAAAACAATTTTTTTGGTAGCCGGAAGTATCACTTTGTTACTGGCCATTGTCAGCATTGTTTTTACAGAACAGGTCGCAAGCGTATTTTCTGGTATTTTTAATTTCTTTACGAACACATTGGGATTTGCCTATATTGGCTTTGCGCTCTTTGTAATTGCCGCCTGCTTGTTTGTCTCGTTCAGCAAATATGGAAAAATACGGCTGGGCGGAGATGATGAAAAGCCTGAGTACAGCAACATCAGCTGGTTTTCAATGATTTTTGCGGCAGGTATGGGCATTGGCTTGGTATTCTGGAGCGTGGCAGAGCCCATGAACCATTTTATGGTGCCGCCCTTCGCGGACCCGCAGACACCGGAGGCGGCTGTGGAGTCCCTCCAGTATACTTTTCTGCACTGGGGAGTGCATCCCTGGGCATTGTACGCGGCGGTCGCGCTGCCCATGGCCTACTTCCATTTCAGGAAAGGTTTGCCGCTGCTGGTAAGCTCTTCCTTCTACCCATTTCTTGGCGATAAGGCGCTTAAGGGTGGGTTTTCAAAAGGAATTGACACCTTTACAGTTATTCTCATTCTGATCGGCGTAGCCACATCCTTTGGGCTGGGCGCGCTGCAGATTCAGAGCGGTCTGGAATTTGTTTTTCATATCTCGGGCGGAACGCTGCTGGCAGTGGTGATTGTCATTATCTGCACGATTCTGTTTGTGATTTCCTCGACAGCGGGCATTGACCGAGGCATGAAGCTTCTCAGCAATACCAACACGGTCATCGTATTCGCTGTTATGCTGTTTGTCCTTTTGGCAGGACCAACACTGTATATTTTTAATATTACGTTGGAAAGTATCGGCGATTATATTTTTAAATTTATTCCCATGAGTTTTTTCACCGATGCCAACGGCACCGTGGCGGCTCATACGGGTGAAAACTGGATCGGTAACTGGACAGTCTTTTACTGGGCCTGGTGGATTACCTGGACACCCTTTGTGGGCAGTTTTATTGCCAAGATTTCTAAAGGGCGCACGATCCGGGAGTTTGTCCTCGCCATTCTGGGCGTTCCGACCATCATGAGCTGTATCTGGTTTGGGATTATGGGCGGAACCGGCCTTAATATGGAGCTTGCCAATCCTGGCAGCGTGATTCAGAACGGCGCTGTGGATACCAACAGCTCAGTATTCCAGATGCTCAGTAATCTGCCGCTGTCCGGTGTTATATCTGTCCTTGTCATGCTGTCGCTGCTGGTCTTTTTCCTGACCTCAGCCGACGCGGGTGTGCAGGTGGTGAGCACCATGAGCTCCAGGGGCAGAGAAAATTCCCAGAAGCTTATCAAGGTCATCTGGGGTGTGATCTTAGGCTTGCTGGCCATTATGTTTATTGTGACTGGAGGGCTTTCTGCAGTGCAGTCATTGTCCTTTGCTTTCAGTTTCCCATTCCTGATTATTATCTGCCTGATGCTGGCAGGATTTTTCAAGTATCTTAAGAAAGAGGAATTCGATAAGTAGTGCTGCCATCAGCAAAGAGTGGGAAAGATGATTGTTTGTTAAATTTGGAGGGGTAATTATGGAATTAGATAAAAAGAAAAGAAATATTGTTCTCGTCATTCTGAGTATGATCGCTGGGATCGCTTACCTGACGCCGCTGATCCGGTTTTCCTTTTATGACCAGATGATCGTGGCATTGAATATCAACGATGTTCAGCTGGGGACCATCGCAGGCGTTTACGGGCTCTTTAATGTTATCGGCTATGTGCCGAGCGGTATTCTGGCTGAAAAGTTTAATACAAAGAAATTGTTGATTCTGTCCTGTGGGGCCATGTGCCTGGTAACACTGTGGTATTCGAGTTTCCCGGGCTACACAGCGCTCATTATCATTCACGCGCTTTACGGCATCTTCAGTGTGGGCACCTTCTGGTCGCCTTACCTTAAGGCTATCCGCAACCTGGGCAGCGAAAATGAACAGGGACGTTTGTTTGGTATCAGTGAAGGGCTGCGCGGTATCGGGCAGACAGCAGTCGCCTTCCTCTGCCTGTGGGCCATGGGCCTTTTTGCCACTCAGGCGGCTGGCTTCAGAGCAGTGCTTTTAATCAACGCTGCGGCCTTTGCCCTGCTGACGGTTTTGGTAATTGTTCTGGTACCGGATTTTGATAAGGGCAAAAAAGAACAGAACGCCAAGGCAGAAAAAAAGGAAAGCATGTGGAAAGCTTTTGGCATGTCCTCCACCTGGCTGTGTATTTTTGTGATCATGTGCGGCTATACCCTCTGGAATACCGCCAATGGCTACATGGGCACCTACTGTACCCGTGTGCTGAACATTTCACCAGAGCTCTCAAGCACCCTGTCCATTATCCGGAGCTACATCATTGTCTTTGTGGCCGGCATTTCCGGCGGGATTATCATGGACAAGTTCAGTTATAAAGGCAAGGGCATGTTCTGGACCTTCCTGGCCACGGGCGTCTGTGTGCTGGCGATATTGTTTACCTCCAAGATTGTGGCGGTCTGTGTGGTCATTACCGTTATTCTGGCTTACCTGGTCAATGTGCTTAAATCCACCTACTGGTCGATTCTGGGTGAAGCGGGCGTGCCGTTAGCCATGACCGGCATCGCCACTGGAATTATCTCCTTTATCGCGCTGACGCCAGACATCTTTGTGGCACCCATCATCAGCCGTTTTCTGGCCTATGGTGAAGCAGGCGGCAATGTAGAGCTGGGCTTTAACATGATGCTGGTCTGGATGGTGGTCTGGGCTGTTCTCGGTGTTTTCTCCGCTATTTTACTGAAACGGCGCGGTGTTAAGACCAAACAGCTGGAACAGGCAGCGCAGGCAGAAAACGTGTAAGCTGAAAAGTTAATGGTTATATGAGTCGGATGATAAAAATATTGAACCTGCTCCTTAATTTAAAGGAGCAGGTTTTTTGATTCAGTGTTTCAGCATAAGAGCTGTAAGGTTTATATTAACCCGATGAGCATCCAGTAAGGCACTGCGATGGCAAGGATAAATACAAAACTCATAATAAGCTTGGTTCCCCATATTTTGGTAAAGTCTTTACCGCTGGTTAGGTTATATCCCATGAAAATAAGGACCAGCGCCCATTGGTATGGAAAGAGTATTTCAGTGGTGGCTACACTCATGGTGTAATAAATAACCAGAGGGCTTATGCCGAGGCTCAGGGCAATTTGCGTTAATGGGACGGTCAGTGTCGCGTAAGTCGCCAGTGGTGTCAAAAAGAATTTTACCACGACGCAAACCAGCCAGACTGCGCCAATTACGAAAAAAGCGCTTTTTCCCTGAAGCATGGGCAGCACTGCGTCTGCAATGATCTGTCCAACGCCCAGAGCGTTTGCGACATAACCAATAGAAAGACAGGCTGTGGTGAAAATAGTCATATTAAAGTTGATTTTACTGATATCTTCGGCTTTACCAACGTTAATCCCGGGGATAAAGAAGAGCAATGGAATTAAGGCAAAGCCCCAGCCCACATCAATGCCGTGCATGCCGCTTGTAAAGAGGAAGATAAACAACAGAGCCACAACAAAGATAGATCTTATTTCTGTTTTTGTTATTTTTCCAAGTTTAGCGTATTCCTCAACGGCGTAATCTTTGATGTTGATGGCAGTTTTTGGCTTGCAGAGCTTGATAACCATAAAAATACAGAGGGCCAGCCAGAGCACAAAGGGAAGGTTGTTAAAAAAGTACTGTATCCAGGTTACCTGAATTGGCATGACTTCTTTTCCTAAAGAGGGCATGATGGCGAAAGTTGGGTTATAGAGGAAGAAGGTCGGAAACCATGAGGCAAAGAATCCGCCCATCATAATGCCAGCACTTTCTCTGGATTTCTCGAAATTAAGAGCTTTGCAGATACCAAAAGATAAAGCGGCCATGGGAACAAAGGATTCCCCTGGTGCAATGAGGTTCAAAATGATACCCGCGAGAGTAAGTCCCCACAGAATACCACTGTAAGTTCCGCCGGTTTTGATAATACTCCATAAGGCAATGCGGTTGAGTAACCCGATGCGTTCGAGAACATTCGCCAGCAAAAATCCACCCATAAACATCCAGGGGATACTGCCATACCAGGCGGCAAAAGCAACGTCCGGAGCTGCTACATTCAGCAGCATGTAGGAAATTGGAAGGGCTATAGCCACAATAAAGTTAGGCAAAAGGCCAAAAGCAAAGAGTAAAATCGCGGTAATGGTAATGGCGCTGAATGTGCGGAGCGCGGGGGTAAAAACCCCCTGCACCGGTATCAGCATTATAAGAATGGGCACAAGTAAGACGCAGATCCACTTGACCAGATTTTTGCGATCCATTTTTTTCAAAGTATCATTCATGACAATCCCCCCAAATACTTAAATAATGGTAAAAATCATCCGAAACAGCATTTCTTCATAGGATTGTAAAATGGGATTAACAGTGTCTTTAAGCTGAGTTTCAATTTCGTTTTTTTCAATTTTCTGCCAGTCTGTAAAACAGGGAGATTCAAAACGCGGCACCTTGGTGTCGGGCTTTTCATATTCGGCTGTTGACGCTTTGACAGCAGTGCCTGCGTTGGCGTAATTGGTATTTTCAGCGACATATTGAATGACGGCAGCATAATTTTCCATATTGATCGTATCAAGGGACATGGCGCTCTTATCAAAATCAAAAATATAGCGTCCGCCGGGTGCCATGATGTCGATCATTTCTTTTGCTTTATCAATGCACTGCTGTTTAGTCGCAGTTTTTATATAGGTGATGGGATACAAGCCGGAGAGAATGTGTTTATTGCCCAGCTTTTCCTTAATAATTTTTGGATCGCCGTATTCAAATAAGATTCTTGTATTTGCTGGAAGATCCTGCAGTAAATCAAGATAGCGCATCCAGTCATGTTCACAGAAAAGCGAGGCAGTTTGTCCGTGTTCTGCCATGATATGGATAAATTTTGAGAAGCTTGGCCAATACAGTTTCTCAAAATCTTTTTTTCTCAGGTAAGTTCCCAGATGGAGCGGCATGAATACTTCGCCAAGTTTATGAGGCTTTGGCGGGAGCCCCCTTTTCACCTGCATGGGCAGCATCGCCTCGCAGGCTTCCAGAATTTTTTCCGGACGCTGGCGCACATCCATGTAAATCCCTTTAATGCCTCTTAAAAAATCACCGATTAAATCAAAGGAGGCCTGGCAGAGGGTGGTTGAACCTTCCGGTGGTGAATAGTAGCCGTATTTGGCAAAAATCGGTGCTTTTATAGAATCAAATTTTGCCAGATAATCATAAAAAGCTTTCATCGCTTCTGCGAGCGCCATTCCGCTTCTTGGTGAATGACTGTCAAGGTTTTCAAATATACGCGGAAGAGATTTCGTCACAATAAAGGCGAATGGATCCTTAATAAATTCATCATATTCATCAGACTTGAGTGTTTCAAGGTCGACATGCTGCATATAACCAGTCTGCCCCATGGAGTAGCCTCTTGAGCCCAGAAGCTTGAAGACCGCCGGGTTTTTAAGAATCCCACCCACTGCCGGTGTGTCGGAGGGAATCATTTCGCAGACCTTGTCTAAAGCCCTGGCAATACTGTCTGCATCTAAATCCCAAATCGTTTTTCCAACAGGGATGTCTGAATATTCCAAAGCAGCCTCAGGCGTCATACTCGCCACTATTGGAACACGTTTTGGGATAACACCGCTGTATACATCTTCGAATAACTTTGTCCGTTCCGCCTTTTTTTCCTGTGCTGGTGTCAGCTTTTGTTCATTCATTTTTTTACCTCATATATTTTTATTTGCATTGCAATGCTTTTATAAAATTGTGTATTTCTTGTTATTACGAATCAATAAGTTTTAAAGACATGTTTAACGGCAAGGATTGAGCTTTAGTGACAGAAGGAAGATTGAAGCTTAGACTGAAAAACCATTGGACTGGAATTTTTCAGATCAGTCTGCCAATTTTCTGTATGATAAACAACCAGAGTACGCTTTCAACCGGGAGAGAAGCATGCTGCTCATAAGCATCTGGAAAACAGCATTTGCTCAGGGTGAAAATACAACCTCTATGGAGTCAGGGTTTATGATATTATAAAAGATAAGAGTGGTAAGGCGGCAATGGGGTCAGCGCATTCCCAGAAGTAAAAATAACAATCGCTTTGAGTATAGGAGCTAAAAACGTTTTAATATTTAAGTAAAAAGTTACTTCTGGGAATTGATAAAATAGTAATTGCAGGATAAAGAATGTGAATCAGGCAAACTTTATTTTATCAGTAGATACCGATTTTTTTATTTCCGGCTTTTATCTGCGGATGTATGGGTTTTCTTGTTAAGCTGATTCGTATTTAAGTTGATTTTACAAAGATTATATAAAAACGTCAATTGAATCACAGGAAATGTCAATTTTCACGTGTTGACAGATTATGGACAAAAAAGAATTTAATGGAGGGGAAAATGAAAAGGGATCAGGAATTATCACGTTTAAACTATCTGATGGATTTATTTCATGTAAAAGGAACCGACTTGGCAAATTATCTTCATGTCGATACCTCTTTGGTCAGTAAGCTGAAAAATGGGAAACGTAAGCTCAACGTCAACTCAGAAGCCTGCGGGGAGATCGCAAATTTTTTTATTCTCCTGGATAAAGAGACAGAGTACCGCACTGTTAAAAAGCTTTTGGCCGAAACCTATCAGGAAACCGATGATCTCACAAGAGAGGCTCTGGTCATATTACTGAAGCGCTGGCTGACCTCCCTTGATGAGGTAAGCGCCGGAGGAGGCAGCTTTACAGATAAGACAGTCTATACCGCCAAGGTAAAAACATTTCAGGGAAAGAACGGCAGAAGAAAGGCGGCTCAGGAATTTATCCAGTCAGTTTTGCTCGAAAAAACACCGCAGGAGGTATACGTGCTCGACTGGACCGAGCATTATAGCTGGCAGTCTGAGGACACCGCGTTTTTTACCGAGTGGAAAAAGCAATATTTAAAAGTTGCAGAAGCCGGACACCGGATTACATTTTTGATCTCACTAAATCATAGCATTGATTACCTTATTAACACATTGCTGTACCGGCTTCCCATGCTTCTTACCGGAAATGTCGAGTATCTCTATTACCCGGATTACTCATACATGCTGTATAAACCCAATATTGTCGTGCTGAAAAATAAGATGGCACTTGCGAAAATTTCGTCTGATGATATCACTCAGAAGGATATTACTCACATGTATACGGATCTCCCAACAGTCCGCCATTGCGAAGAGATGGTGCTTGCGGCCAAAAAACACTGCCGGCAGTCACACACCGTTATTCCAAAAAATCAGGTACCAAGCACCTTTGAGGAATTTTCAGGACAATACGGGAACGCATATATAAAGAATGATTTGTCCTTCTTTATGAATATGCCAAAAGATAATTTTAAAAACATTTTAGAAAAAAATGAAATTCCGCCGGAGAATATCAAAGCTTTTTTTGAAAGCTTTCGGAATTATAATCAAAAGTTTTTAAAGGACATTAAAAATTTTGAATATCATTTACTCATCGATAAGGAAAGTCTTATCCGAGGGATGTGCGATGACAAGACAAAAGCCAAGGAGCTGGAATTATATACAGGACAGCTGATATACTTAGAGAGCGGGGATATCCGCAGACAGGTAGAGTATCTGATCTGGCTTTTGAAAAATTTTCCCAATTTTCAAATTGCGTTTTTCAGGAAGAATCAGGGAAATTTGCTGGACGGGCTGGATTTGTGGATAAAAGAACATGGCTCTGTGTTAATTAATAAAGAAAATAACGAGGATGCTTTTGTTTTGATGAATGAGTCATCAATATGCGCTGCTTTTTATAACTATTTAGAAAAGTACTGGTATTCTATTCCCTTTGTTGACCGCGAAAAAGAGGAAGTTATCCGACAACTGAAAAACATGCTCTGATTTTATGATCACTGCGAAAATTTACAGATTTTTTTGAATGATAACGGTATAGAAGCGTATATTTAAGGATTAGGAGATATGATTACACTATGTCAATAAAATGGCGATTGAATATAAGGAGGGAAAAATGAATAAGGAAATCATCATCGGCGACTGGAAAATGCCGGAATGCGATACAGAAGCGTCCATGAATATGTGGAACGCCCGGGCACAGGAGTTTGCAAAGCAGAGAGGTGTTGAGGATGACGACTGGGTGGCTGCTCTTGTTAAGCGGCACGGCATGCTGCCAGCGGACGGCGCGTTTCTGGATGTTGGCTGCGGCGCTGGAAAATACACGGTCTATTTTGCGAAAAAATGTGCCGAGGCCTGGGGAACCGATTTTTCGGAGGAAATGATTAAAAACGCTGAGCAGCGGGCCAGAGAGGCCGGAACAGGCAATGCTTTCTTTTCCTGCGATAACTGGCATACCCTGGAGATGGCGGACAAGGGCTGGAAAGGCAAGTTCGACTTTGTGCTGGCGAATATGACCCCGGCCATCCAGTCGGCAGAAACCTTTGAGAAGCTGACAGAAGCCAGCTGCGGCTGGTGCCTGTATATCCATCCGGTTTTGAGAACCGGCTCAGTGGCGGACCGGCTTAAAAAGAAAATTTTTGGTAAAAAGCCAGATCCCCGCTATCCCCAGCTTCAGTATGCCTTTAACCTGCTCTGGGAGAAGGGGCTTTTTCCGGCTGTGGAATACCGGGAGCATAACTGGGTGCGCAGCTTTGAACTGGAACGGGCCGTCGATATTTTCAAAAACGACCTGAGAAGTAAAAGAACACTGACTGACGAAGAAGAGGCCAGTATCGAAAAATACCTGATCGAGCACGCGATAAACGGTATTGTGGAGGAAGAGGTCCGGACAACCCAGTTTGCGCTGTACTGGGAGGTGTGATTAAAAAAGACTGGAGGCCAGCCTTTTAGCGTGTCAAAGAAAAGGCACAGTCCGAGACTGCGCCTTTTATCCAGATAAGCAAAAAGGTGCAGGCGCTGTGGTAAACGGCCAGGAATCGTGCCGCACTATAGGAACAGCTGGACACTGGCGAGATCAAGAATCTACTTTGGTGAAAAAGCTATCCGTGTAAGGGCGGTGCCCGCAGGACGCTTTTTCTTCCTTAGGTAAAAGGCTTCGTCTCTCAGGGGTTATGACAGACTGAAAGACTGGAGGGGGATTCCAGTCTTTTTTTGATATTATATAAGTCCGATAAGCATCCAATATGGAACAGCGATGGCAAGGACAAAGACAAAGCTTAAAACCATCTTGGTCCCCCAGATTCTGGTGAAATCTTTACCGCTGGTTAAATTATAGCCCATAAAAATAAGAACGAGTGCCCATTGATAAGGGAACAGGATTTCTGTGGTCGACAGGTTCATGGTGTAATAGATGACAAGCGGACTGATACCAAGGCTGAGGGCAATCTGAGTAAGGGGAACGGTCAAGGTCGCGTAAGTCGCAAGGGGTGTCAGGAAAATTTTAGCGACGACACAGACCAGCCAGACTGCGCCGATAACAAAGAATACACTTTTACCCTGAAGCAGCGGCAGCACCGCGTTGGCGATGATCTGGCCTATTCCCAGAGAGTTCGCAACATGACCAATGGACAGACACGCGGTGGTGAAGATGGCCATGGTAAAATTGATTTTACTGATATCGACAGGCTTGCCTACGTTGATCCCCGGAATAAAGAAAAGCAGCGGAATTAAGGCAAAGCCCCAGCCGACATCAATACCATGGAGGTCGCTGGTAAACATGAAAATAAATAATAGAGAGACCACAATGATGGACTTTTTTTCTTCAAGGGATACTTTTCCAAGTTTTGAGTACTCCTGAATGGCATAATCCTTAATATCAATCTGCTTTTTGGGTTTGCAAAGCTTAATAACCATAAAAATACAAACTGCGAGCCAGAGAACAAAAGGGATATTATTGATAAAATATTGAAGCCATGTTATCTGAACCGGAGCGACCTCTTTGCCTAAAGAAGGCATGATGGCAAAGGTCGGATTGTATAGAAAGAAAGTAGGAAACCATGAGGCAAAAAAGCCGCCCATCATAATGCCCGCGCTCTCTCTTGATTTTTCAAAATTTAAAGCCTTGCAGATACCAAAAGATAAGGCGGCCATTGGGACATATGCCTTGCCGGGTGCGATGAGATTTAAAATAATCCCCGCGATGGCAAGCCCCCAGAGAATACCGCTGTAGGTACCGCCCGTTTTAATAATGCTCCAAAAAGCAACTCTGTTAAGCAGTCCGATTCTCTCCAGAACATTGGCGAGTAAAAACCCGCCCATAAACATCCAGGGAATATTGCTGAACCAAGCGGCAAACGCGATATTTGGTTCAGCGACGTTCAGGAGCATATAAGAAACAGGCAGGGCGACTGCCACGACAAAATTGGGTAAAATATTAAAAGCGAACAAAAGAATTGCTGTGAGTGTGATGGCGGAGAAGGTTCGCAGCTGAGGGGTAAAAACACCCTGCGTGGGAATCAGCATGACGATAATGGGCGCAGCGATCACACAGATCCACATGATCAATGTTTTGGGATTTGTTTTGCGAATAGCATCTGGCATAGGGCGCCTCCTTTAAGTTAAATGATTGTAAAAATCATTCTGTAAAGCATGTCTTCATAGGATTGAAGAAGAGGATCGACGGTGGATTCAAGCGATGCTTCAATTTCCGTTTTGGGAACATCTTTCCAATTCGTGTAGAAAGGCGATGCAAATGAGCTGACCGTGGTATCTGGTTTTTCGTATGGAGTATTTTCAGGGCCTCTGGCTGTTGCTCCTGCGTTTTGATAATTGGTATTTTCAGCCACATACTGGATAACAGCCGCATAGTTCTCGATATTGATCGTATCGAGCGACATGGCGCTTTTATCAAAGTTGAAGATAAAGCGTCCGCCCGGAGCCATAATATCAATCATTTCCTTTGCCTTGTCAATACATTCCTGCTTTGTGCCGGTCTTTGTCAGGGTGATGGGATATAATCCGGATAAAATATGCTTATTGCCAAGCTTTTCCTTAATGACTTTAGGATCGCCGTATTCAAACTGAATCCTGGTATTTTCCGGAAGGTCCTGGAGCAGGTCAAGATAACGCATCCAGTCATGCTCACAGAAAAGTGACGCGGTCTGCCCGTTTTCTGCCATAATATGGATGAACTTAGAGAAGGAGGGCCAGTATATTTTTTCAAAGTCTTTTTTTCTTAAGTATGTTCCGAGATGGAGCGGCATAAAAACTTCTCCAAGCTTATGGGTTTTAGCTGGAAGGCCTCTTTTTACCTGCATGGGCAGCATCGCTTCACAGGCTTCAATAATTTTTTCCGGACGCTGGCGGACATCCATGTAAATGCCTTTAACGCCTCTTAAAAAATCACCGATAAGGTCAAATGATGCCTGGCATAATGTGTTTGCGCCTGCCGGTGGTGTAAAGTAACCATATTTTTTAAATACAGGGGCCTTAATCGCATTGAATTTTGCCTGATGGTCATAAAAGGCTTTCATCGCTTCGGCTAAAACCATACCAGCCCTCGGAGAATCGGTGTCCAGGTTTTCAAAGATACGGGGTAAGGACTTTGTAACAATAAAAGTGTAGGGATCCTTGATGAAGGCGTCATATTCGTCTGCTTTTAATGTCTCAAGATCGGTATGCTGCATATAACCAGTTTGTCCCATTGAGTAGCCTTTTGAGCCAAGGAGCTTAAAGACAGCCGGATTTTTTAAAATGCCGCCGACAGCCGGTGTATCGGATGGGATGAACTCACAGACGCGGTCCATGGCTGTGGTTATATTTTCAGGGTCGAGATCCCAAAGCGTTTTACCGACAGGAATTTCTGAATACTCCAGAGCGGCCTCAAGGGTCATTGAGGCTTTAATCGGTACACGTTTGGGGATAATACCACTGTATACATCCTCGAATAACTTTGTTCTTTCCGCCTTTTTTTCCTGGGCGCTGGTCATTTTTTGATCACTCATTTTATTATCCTCACATATTCAAATGATTTTTGAAGTTCAAATTTTTCTCCATTGCAATGGCCTGACTGAATTATATATTATCTTGTAATTACGAATCAACGAAATAAGAAGACTTGTCAATTTACAGCGGTTGACACTTAATTGACAGCGTATTCAAAAGGCCTAAATCAAACCGATCAGCCGCCAGTATGGAATATAAACCAAAAGCATGTAAAAAAAGTTAAGAATCATCACCGTTCCAAAAATTTTGGTATAGTCCTTTGTCTTAATTAAGCCAAAAGAAAAATAGAAAAGAGGGAGCGCCCATTCATAAGGAAAAAGGACCTGGCAGGAAGCCTGATACATCTGGTAATAGACCACCAGAGCGTTAATGCCGAGTGATTGCGCAGCCTGTACAAAAGGGACCGTATAGGTGGCCCAGATTGCCAGAGGGGTCAGTGCGAAGTTGGTAACGACGCAGATTATCCAGATAATCATGAGGGTAAGTGTAATGTTTGAAGCGCTGAGGTGAGGCAGGATCAGTCCGGCAATAAGACTGCCGAATCCAATATAGTTAGCCACGTAACCGATGGACAGGCAGGAGGCAATAAAAACAATCATCCCAAAATTGACAGAAGTAAGATCCTCTGGCCTGCCAAGTTTTACGCCAGGAAGGAAGAAAATCAGTGCGACTAAAGGGAATCCCCAGGCAAGAGGCAGATGATGAAGGCCCGAGGTCAGGAAATACAAAAAGACCAGAGCGCTGACAAGCGCTGTTTTTTTCTCTGTTTTTGTCATAGGCCCCATCTGCGCAAGCTCATTTTGAGCGTGATGCACTGCGTTCAGCTTATGCTCCGGCTTTGTGAGCCGGGCGGTAACAAAGACAAGAATAAAAATCCAAAGGATACTGGGGATATTGTGATAAAAGTACTGAAAGAAGGTCAGATGTGTCTGAGTCACTGTTGAGCCTAATGTCTGCAGGTTATTGATTTCACTGCTGTAGATAAAATACTTTGGCATATAGGACGAGAAAAATCCCGTCAGCATGATCCCGGCAGAGGTAGATGATTTTCCAAGTTCCAGCGCTGCGCAGATACCATAGGTGAGCATGGCCATTGGGATATAGCTCTCCCCCGGTGCCAGAAAATTCATGATAAATCCGGAGAGCGTAATAGAGAGCAGGAGCTTGTAATAAGTATTGCCTGCGTGCTCAATAAGCATATAAGCGATTCTTTTAAGAAGGCCAGTCCGCATGAGAATGTTTGAAAGAATCATGCCGCCCATAAACATCCATGGAACTGTGCTCGTCCAGGGAGAAAATACCACCTCTGTGGGGGCGAGATTTGTAATATTATAAAATATGGGCAGAATGAGTCCAACAACAAGTTGGGGAATGTACCCAAAAGCAAATATAAAAATAGCCGTTAAGGTGATGGCTGAAAAAACCTTTATTTCATGGGTGAATACCTCATTTTCAGGGATCAGCATTATAATCGCTGGTACCAGAAGTGTCACAAACCAGGACCATTTTTCTTTATTAACCGCTGTGAAATATTTTTTTAGAGTGAATAGAGTATTCATGTACCTCTCCTTAAAATGGCATGTCGCTAA
Source organism: Eubacterium callanderi (assembly GCF_900142645.1). Taxonomy (GTDB): domain Bacteria; phylum Bacillota; class Clostridia; order Eubacteriales; family Eubacteriaceae; genus Eubacterium; species Eubacterium callanderi. The sequence continues at coordinate 59,703 of NZ_FRBP01000007.1, read as the reverse complement.
ATATCAGATATTCGTACGTTGGTATGATTTTACAAAGAATTTTAAAAGCCGTCAATGTGCAGAAAGGAATTGTCAATTTTCTGAAATTGACAGTTTGTGGACAAAATTATAAAGGACGTCAAAAATTTTGCGGTGCGGCAGAAAAATACTGATATTCAATATTATCCGTTCAGTTAGAATAAATCAGTAAGGTGCCCACAGTCATTGACTTATAATAGGACTTCCGATATACTGAGCTTATCAGATCATAAGATTGGAAAAACGAGGCGTAGGGATGAGAGATAAGCGCAGACGCTCCGGCTGGCTGCGCAGTGGCGTTATTGTCATTGCGGCGGTTCTGGTTGTGATTGGCGTTTCTTTTATATATGTTAAATCCGTTGAGAGGAAAGTATCAGAGGAAACTGGGCAGTACCTGGAGGAGGTTGGAATCCAGAGCGCTGCTTTGATCAGGCAAAAATTTGATGATGATATTGAAAATCTTAAGGCCGCGGCAGTGGTCATTGGCGCGACAGACCTGGCGCTGGGCGATGACCAGATTATGGAGGCGCTGCGGCAGACCGATGAAGCACTTGATTTCAGAGATGTGGCTGTGGTCGGGGCAGACGGAGTAGCCTATGAGATTAAGGACAATGCCGTTTACACCTTTGACGTGTCAGATAAGGAGCACTTCCGGTACGCCATGGTGGGTGTGCCTGTCATCTCAAACCCGACAATGCCAAAGGACAACATGGAGGAGTCCATTGTGATGGCTGTCCCGGTTTACCGGGAGGGCGCCATCATTGGCGCGGTCATGGGCCGGTATTATCTGACCGATCTGACCGAGCTTCTGGATGTCAACACCTTTGACGGAAAGGGTTATTCTTATATGGCCCGGCGCAATGGCGAGGTTTTTGTCACCTCTAATAATGAGAATGCCGATAAAACACTGAAAAATCTGAATACGGATTTTGAGGACTCTTATTTTGAGGACCCCTTTGCCCTCCAGACCATGCAGGTCAATATGCTGGAGGGCAAAAGCGGCAGTGTGTCCTATGAGTGGAACGGCACAAGGCGCATTATGCGCTATCTGCCAGTGGGCATTAACGACTGGTATCTGCTCTCAGTGGTGCCCAATGAGGTGGTTGAGAGCCGGGCGGCAGGTCTGGTCATGCAGGCTGCGGTTTTCTGCTGCATTCTCTTCGGTGTATTTACCGTGCTCTGTCTTTATGTCCTCGGAATCCAGAAACGGAAAAATGAAGAGCTCCGCAGGGCCCATCAGGAGCTTGAAACCAATGAGCGGCGCTATGAAATCGTCATGGCTCAGTCAAAGGATATTATTTTTGAGTGGGATATAAAAACCGGGCATATTTATCATTCGGACACGTTCAGGCAAAAGTTTGGATTTGAGTCCCCCAGCGAGCATTTTCCCGAGGCGGTTATTGAGGCCGGGGGCGTGCCCGAAAGCGATGAGGCGGTGTTCCTGCAGACCTACAGGAAAATTGCTGGCGGAGAGCCCTATGCCGAAGGCGAGTTCCGCGTGTATGACAGCAGCCATTACCCGCTGTGGTGCCGTTCCCGGGTCAGCCTGATTGTTGACGAAAACGGAGCGCCCAGCAAGGGCATTGGTATCCTGATGGATATTGATGAGGAAATACGGGAAAAGGAAAAGATCATGGAAGCCGCGGAAAAAGATTTTCTGACTCAGACCTTCAATAAGGGCGCGGCGGAAAGTCGTATTCAGCTTTGGATGAAAGAAAACGCCGGCGTCCAGAGGGCCGGGCTTTTGATGATTGACGTGGATGATTTTAAACAGGTCAACGATACCTTTGGGCATATCTCCGGAGACCGGGTCCTGCGGGAGGTTACCAGGAAAATTTCCGGTATTTTCAGAGAAAGCGACGTTGTGGGAAGAATCGGCGGCGATGAGTTTGTCGTGCTTATGAAGAATATTCAGGATACAGAGGTGGTGACCAGAAAGGCGCAGGAGATCATCCGAATTTTTGAGAGCTGCCGCGTCGGAGTCCAGAAAAAATACTGCATTTCCGGCAGTATCGGCATTGCCCTGTTCCCGGAAAACGGAACAACCTATAAAGAACTGCTGGGTAAGGCTGATCAGGCGCTGTACTTTGCAAAGGCTCACGGAAAAAACCAATTCATTTATTTCAAAGAGAATTAAAATAAAAAAGCTTTGCTGTCCGGCGAAGCTTTTTTATTGGTTAAAAATTATGTTCGATGGGGCCTGTATGGTTGATCTGGCTGTAAACAATCTGTATCGGACATTGCGGCGGTTCAGGGGAAATGCTGCCAGGCCACCTGAAATGATTGTCATCCTCAAAGGGAAGGTTATGTAAAAGCGCATTGACTGTGTCCAGATAATAAGAAAAATTTCCGGAAATCGCCAGCGTTTTTTCAGGATAATCGCTATAGGACCAGTTTCCTTTTATGCTGTCACGTCCCTCAAGGATTCTGCCGCTGTTCTGCAGAAAAGGCTGACAGAAGCCCTCGCTTTTTACTGTGCGTTCAAGGGTGACAGGCTTTGAAGCGTTGACCGGGCTGGGCTCTGGTCTCAGGATTGTTTTTCCATAGGCCTTGAAAAATTCGGGATCGTCTAAAAACAGGATGCCGTCAACGGCGCGCAGAGTTTCCGGGTCGCTGGTTTGCAGCGTGCTGTAGCTGCCGTCTTCCTGGGGCAAACTTAACAAAAGCCGGCCGTCCTTAACGGACAGAAACTGGTATTCTCCGCCGCTGCTGAAAGCGGCTGTTTTATTTACCCGGTCCACAGCGATGTCCAGCGGGCCGCCGTTACCTTTTGCCACGGCGTTCACCCAGCTCCAGAAGGGCAGGTCTTCTAAAGAAGAAAAATCCAGGGTCTCCCCAGGACAGCCGCCGGTCAGATAGAGGCGGATAGAATAATTATTGCTGCTGTACAGGCTGTTGTTCATCCAGGACACAAAGGTGTCCTCAGCCTCGGCGGAGGCCTGCTGCGGCGCGTCCCCCTTATCCTCCAAAGCAATCTGATAGACAAAATAGATAAAAAATGCGGTGAGAATCAAAGCCAGGATAAGCCGTGTAGCCAGCATCCTTTTTTTCATTTTTTTAGTGTCATAGCTCATGTCAAACCTCCGTATGAAAAGCATATCATAAAGAAAAGCGTCTGACAATGGCATAGCAGGAGGGAATAAGGAGAAAGATTGTTAAAAAAAAAACATAAGAAGCTTTCTGACAAAAAACGCGCAGCCTGTCCTTTTTATGCGTTGGGCGACAGGCTGCTTTTTGACAGTCTATTTATTCTTAAGCTGAAGGTTCTTGGGAATGTACTGATCAATGATCTTTTGCTGTATCCGGTCAAAATCGCCGGGCTCATACTCAGCGATGCGCTCAAGGTATTTTTTCCGGGCTTCGGCTTCAAGACTGGGACGGCCCTGGGCCATCCACTCCGCTGAGCTTTCTTTAAAGTATAAAGATGAGCGGTAGAAATCTTCCCGGTAAGCTTTGTCCGTTCTCGCCAGATAATTTCCGGCGGGGCCTGCTTTTAAAATTTTATCGATTTTCATGCGTTTTTCATCAATGGCGACAGGTGACAGTAATTTTAGAATGGACTGAACGTTTTCTTCGTCCATAATGAATTTTTCGTAGCTGATGGTATTATAGGAATCCAGTACGCCAAGAGATTGGGCAACCAGATCCGGACTTGAATGGTAGGCAAAATAAAACATCATAAAGGCTTCTGCGCCGCACTGGTAGTCGAGCTCCTTGGCGTCTGCCAGGCCAGTGGTCCCAAGGCTTGGCAGACCATAGAAGTCGGCCATATCCTTTTCGGCCATCATGCGGTAGGGAGATTCGGGTGTGGCTACAACACAGGAGGTGTAGCGCAGGTCGGAAAGCATGGAAATCAGGCTGTACATAACTGGATTTCCAGGGTTGATGGTCTGAGAAAGAGTGATGATTCCCAGCTTTTCAGCATTGCCCTGGAGCAGGGTTCCTGCCAGGGTCGGCGGTGTTGTTAAACCGGGCATTCCTGAGCCCTGGGCCCATAGAAGCTGGTTGCATCTGCAAAACGACAGTAAGGTTTCGCAGGTATCCTGGGTCAAACGAAAAGGTGACGCAGTGCTGATACAGATCATGGCGTAGACATCCTCGTCACGGACGCCGCCGTAAAATTGCTTGATCATTTCAAAGCTTTTGTCAGAAATTTCGCCGCCTTCACAAAAAGTTTGAAGCGGTTTGGTAGAATAAGCAAGGGTGATTGCCAGCCGGGTCATCGCGTTGTCGAGGGGTGACAGCGGCAGATCACGGGGTCTCAGCATATTTGCCCCTACTGTTCGCATTAAGCTGCTGGTTTCATGCAGTACTGTGAAATCCACCATGTCCTTCATGGTCGTTGGCCGGTAATGACCGTCCTCCAGGACATTCATAGGCCCAAGAGCCGGAGCGAGCTTTGTTCCGTCCTCCCGGATACTGAAAGCCTTACGTCCATCCCGTCCGCGAAGCATAAAGTCTTTGGGGGCCTGCTCTAAAGCGGCTTCAACCTTTTGCCGGGGATAGTAAACACGCTGTCCCTCAACACGAAACCCTGCTTTTTTACATATTTCCAGGATTTCATCACTCTCGATGATCTCGCCGTTGTTTTCCAGCAGGTAAAGAGACTTTTCATGGATTAATTCCATTTCTGTTTTTGATAATACAGGTTGATAGTTTGTGATTTGCATTTTTTCCTCCATAAAGTAATACTATTGGTTATTGCTTGTTTTTGTTTTTAAAACTGATTTTTTCAGAACAAAGGTAGCAGCGATTCCAACAACACAGGAAACCAGGCACAGGATAAAGATCTGCTGATAGCCTGAGAAGCCGTTGGCGTCGATCATTCCGCCGCCGACTTTATAGAACCAGATATCGCTGGAATATCCCACACAGGAAACAAAACCAGAGATGGTGCCCGTATATTTAGCGGAAATACCTGCTTCTGAAATCGGGATAAAGCTGCAGGTGACAGAAATATTATAGAGGGCAGATACCAGGCATAAGGAGGTAACAATTACCCAGGCAAGCGCTGGATTCAGTGGTGTGAAAAGAACCATTGCAAAGGCTAGGATTCCGATGACAAAGGCGATCCGCATGACGATCGACGACGCGCCGATTTTGTCGCGAAGCCAGCCGGCCAGCGGGTTGGCCACTAAGCGCACAACCTGCTGCCGGAAGATGGCAATGACTGAAATCCAGGCGACAGGAACAGCAAAGTATTCGCTCATGTAAGGCTGAAAATAACTTTGGGAAGACTTTGGAATGTAGGCACACAAAACAACAATGGCCATAATCCAGACAATGGGCATTTTTAATACCTTTCCAAGATCACGGAGATTGACTTTGCTTTCTTCGGAGCCTGTATCTGGCAGCGCTTCCTTTTCCTTGAAAATTACAAAGAAGATGAGCGTTGGAACAGCGACGACCAGAGCAAAAAAGATGATCAAAGCTTTAAAAGCAGTTATATTTTCGCCTAAACCGCTGTACAAAGCGGTTGCCGCAAAGCCCTCCAGTGCGCCAAAGATGCCGGAAAAGGCAAAAAACAATCCATAGAGCTTTCCCTGCTCACTGTCATCTCCCATAATGCGAATAAATTTGATGATCGCTCCCCAAAAAGTAAAAATGGTGGTAACGGCAAAGCCAAACTGAATGACAAGCATGATTGGAAGCGGAGGAATCAGCAGCATACAGAACCCGAGTGCGGCTGTTCCTAAGTAAGAGACTGTTATCAGGGCTTTAACGCTAAATTTGTCGGAGAGATATCCGCCGGGAAAGTATAGAATAACGGAAACAATCCCAAAAACAGTCATCATTGAGCCAATCTGTTCATTTGTAAAGCCAAAGGCCTGCTGTACAGGGATATAGTAGGTTTCCAGCATATACGGGAACTACCAGACAGCCCCATAGCTGATCGTCACTAACAGAATGATAATCCACCTTTTCTTTTTAAAATCCATTTTCGCTTCTCCTAAATAAAATATTTAACCGGTTATGCTTGTTAGAATAATGCAAGTTGTGTGCCAAGTCTGTTTTTAATGAATATAACACTTAAAACTTTTTAAAGCATATAAAAAAGTGATAAAATAATGAATTCAGCAGATTAAACGATATAGCTCTTTGTGCTTTTGCACCATTTATGGTACAATATGTTCCTATAATGAACGCAGAGGTGCATGGAAATGTATAAAAAATATAAACCGAGTAAAGAATATCTGGCTTATCTGGATTCATTGCCCAAAAGCTTTTTTGTAACAGTGCTTGAAAACAGCTATAATGAGCATATTGTTTACGATGCTGATGGAAAAATTTTGTATGTAAATCCTGCCTGTATAAGGCATTATGGATTAAAGCCAGAAGAAATGATCAACCGTAATAATGCGGATGTGTATCAGGGCTACTGGACGCCTCCGGGACTTGATGTTTTCCATTCAAAAAAGGATACTGCGTTCCTGCGGCAATATTTTATCCCTTCAGATTCTGTTTTTTATACAATTGGCGTTCCTGTCCTCAATGAAGCCCATTGTATTGAGATGATTATTGGAACCGTGCAGGAAGAACCAGTAAAGGAATGGGATGTTGATTATAATAAAAAAAGCCGGTCCTCTAAGAGTCATTTTAAGTCGGAAGAGATTCCGTTGATCAGCGTTTCATATCAGTATTGGAAGGTTGTCAGTGAATTAAAAGAAGTATCAGAATCGTCCATCCCCATTATGCTCCTGGGAGAGTCTGGGACTGGCAAGACCTATATGGCAAAATATATTCACGAGAACAGCCATAAGGAAGGCCTCTTCATGACACTGAATTGTGCCGCAATTCCAGAAGCGCTTCTGGAGTCAGAGCTTTTTGGCTATGCCGGGGGCGCTTTTACCGGTGCCAGCAAAGCTGGAAAAGTGGGATTAATCGAAATGGCCAATGAGGGAACTTTGTTTTTAGATGAAATTGGGGACATGCCGCTGTCAATACAGGCAAAGCTTTTAGATGTCATTGAAAACAAACGTTATCTGCCTGTGGGCAGCACAAAAATGAAATATGTGAATACGCGCATCATAACAGCCACCAATAAGGATATTGACCAGCTGGTGGACAAGGGAGAATTTCGGGAAGATCTTTATTGGCGAATCTGTACCTTTAAAGCCATTATTCCCCCGTTAAGAGAAAGAGTAAAAGATATTCTCCCCCTGGCGAACTTTTTCCTGAAACATTTTAATCTGAGCTATAATAAGTCGAAAAGATTTTCAAAAGAGATCATAAACTTTTTTCAGGAATACCCGTGGCCGGGTAATATCCGGCAGCTTAAAAACCTGATCGAACGCCTGGTGGTAACAGGCCGGGGAAATGAGATTGCCATGAAGAACCTGCCGGATTACCTTTTGGAGGAGACAAAGAGGCTTCCAGACTACCAAAAAACAGGTATGGGCCTAAACAAAAGAGTGGATGCCTTTAAAAAGGAGCTGGTACAAAAAGCATATGAGCAGTATCCAACCATTAGAAAGCTCGCGCAGGCCCTTGAGGTAAGCCCGACAACAGCCCAGAGATTAGTAGAGAAATACTGTAAAGAGGTTTCTGAAAGATCGTCGGAAATGTAAAAGAAGCAGCCCGCCACGGCTGCTTTTTTATTGGTTAAAAATTATGTTTGATGGGGTCGTATGATTGATCTGAAGTGAATAAGCCGCAGAGAAGAAAGATTGTTAAAAACAAAACATAGTTATCTTTAAGAAAAATAATTTTTTATGAGAAATGATTTACTTTTATTTCTTGCTGTGCTAAGATTAAACCATTACAAAAGTAAGGGGATTTAATATGTTTACAGAAATTGAAACAGACGTGCTATTGGAAGAAATTGCTCAGGGGGATGAATTGTATGAGAGCGATGCAAACAGAGCGATCGATATCTGGTATTCGGTTTTCCTGAAAATTGCAAATGAGAGTAAAGCAATGAAGAGCACCTATTTATATGCGGGCATCAGGGATTATTGGAAAGCGATGGAAATCAGCGGTTGGTTTGATGATCTGGTGTCGGCTTTCTTCTGGTCCGGACGCAATCGGGAGAAGGAGCGGGAAGAGTTCTGCAAAATTATGATGAATGATTTTGATACAGGCAATATCCGGAACGTTTTTCAGGTTAACCTGGCCGATCTTTTTTATCTGCAGGGCAAAGAAAATGAAGCCAATGCGCTGGTGGAAAACGCGCTTTCAGATTATCCGGTGAATTTTTTTGGCTGGCAGCGCTACGCTGAGCACTATACGAAAAAAGAAACAAAGAAAGATATGAACAAGGCTTACCGTATCTGTGAAAGAGGTGCGGCGGCATTTTTGAACAGCAGAATGGATGCCAGCATACTCATAGAAAACGGCGCGGATATTTTTATAGCGGGCTTTGCAGCGCTGTGCGAAAGCCTCGGAAAAGATGAGGAAATGGACTATTGGCAAAGAACAAATAAAGACCTGAAAGTACAGTGCGAAAGGGAAATCCGGAATCACAGAAAGTATGAGGCTTATAACATTTTGTATAAAGAAAAAGAAATAATAGAAACACTTGACGAGCGGGTGCTTTCTGAAATTCTCGATCCATGCGCAGGCTGCAGAAAACGAGGCAAATGTAAATCCAAATCCGCGTGAAAGTGATAAGAAGGACTGAGTTATCAGAGAAAAGAAACCGAAGATCTGGAGGAGGAGACGGCAGCATCGCCTGAAACGGCCGAACCGGTAAAATAAAATTTTAAAGCATTTCGGAAATAATTTTTTTGTAAGAATAATTTACTTCGAAATGTATTATGATTAAACCATTACAAATTAAAGCAGATTAAGGGGAAAAATGTTTACAGAAAAAGAAACAGCCGATTTGATGAAGGAAATGCGGAGAGGGTATAGCTTCGTAGAAAAAAATATCGATAAAACCATTGATGTCTGGTACCCGATATGGGAAAAGTTCGTTGAGGAAAACCGTAAAACGGGGAGCCGCAATTTTTTGGCCTGCCTTGACAGCAAGGCGAATAGCAGGGCATGTGTCAGCTTTGGGAACTGGCTTGGCGATCTGGAGATGGTGTTTTTAAATTCCGGAAGAGGTAAAGCGCGGGAGCGGGAAATCTTCTGCACGACGATGCTCGGGGAGTTTGAGCGGTCCTGGAGCACGGGAGATATTGAGCAGAACCTGGCAGAGCTTTATTATTTACTGGGAAAGCGTGAAGAGGGAGACGCCCTTTTTGAAAAAATGCTCGAGGAAGATCCTGAAGATGTCTATCTCTGGGCAGGCTACGCCAGAGAATATGGCGGAAGGCACGGTGACGATAATGAGAGGGCTTACACCATTTATAAAAGGGGAATCGATACTGTGCTGGCAGAATGCGCCAAGCAGCCTGAGTTGGATTTGCTCCACTACCGGGATATCGACCTCCTGTATGACGAGATAGCTGAGGTCTGCACCATTCTTGGCAAAACGGAGGAAGCGGACGAATGGCTGGAAAAAAGCCGGGCTATCAGCAGGAGTGCGGAGGACCGCTATACGACGGTGACAGAGGCGCCTGATTTTTCCTGTGAACCGCCAAAACAGCAGCCCATCGTCGCCCCGCCAAAGGTTGGCCGGAATGATCCCTGCCCCTGCGGCAGCGGAAAAAAGTATAAGAAGTGCTGTTTGAATAAAGCAGACTAAACCTTGTTTTTGCAGCGTAAAAAAGCAGCCGTGGCGGGCTGCTTTTTTTTATTTTTGGGCTCTGGGTACTTCCTCAACCGGGTCATGACTCAGCAGAAACAGGGTCAGAATCTCTTCCGCGTATTTGCCTTTATCCTTGGGGCAGCGCTCAAGCAGCTCCAGTATGGCTGAATATTTTGTACCCATGTACTCCCGCGGCCCATAGAGGATCGCGTCCGACGACATTTTGAGGGTGCTGCAGAAATAATTCAGGCTTTTGAGTGAAAAGCCCTTTGTGCCAAGCTCAATATCTGCCAGAAAGGTGGGGGTGATGCCGATTTTTCTGGCCAGCTGGTCCCGTGACATATTTAAAAAGGTCCGCTGTTTGCGGATGCGAAGGCCAATGGCCTTGTGGTCGAGTTCCTGCATTTTTCTTTCCTCCGTCATTGTGTTTTTATCCGCGGGACAGGGGTTCAGCCCCGCTGCCCCGCAGAAGGCAAACAAAAAAGCCATGCAGGGCCAGACGTGACCATACACAGCTTCAAAAAACGAATTAAGGATACAGAAGTCCCCTCGATCTCTTTCTCCGAAAACGCGTTACACAAATACACCGCTTTATTAGCTTGGCGCACAAAAAATCACTTGTGATAAAACACAAAATGGCATATAATAAATAAGCGGTACGTGCCCGGGAGGGCCGTTGTGTATGGTGGTGTCTTCACCTGCGCAAGCCGGTAATGTGTTCCCGCACATTGCCGGATGCCGCACTTTTTATTTGCTTTTACTTTATCATTATATCCCCTCTTCTATAAATTTGCAAGCTTAATTGTGCATAACTCTTTTCAAAGTTATTTTAAATAAATTTTTGTCTTTAAAAAACGCCGCCTGGCATTGCCGTTCTAAAAACGGTTTTGCAGGCGGCGCTTGTTTTTGTTAAGCCTTGATTTAATTGTCTGAGGCGCGGGTCTTCTGGCTTAAAAATTTAGTCAGGGCTTCTTCACACATGGGCCGCGCGTAATAATAGCCTTGGATATACTGTACCCCGGAGGCCGCGACCTCCCTCTGCTCTTCCAGGGTCTCAACCCCTTCGGCCACAACCGTCAGCGCATTGACTTCGGCCATCTCTACAATGCTGTTGAGCAGGGCGCGCTGTTTATGGCTTGTGCAGATCTGCTGGGTCAGCGAACGGTCAATCTTGATGACGTCTACGGGCAGGTTAAAGAGGTAGTTGAGGCTGCTGTAGCCTACGCCAAAATCATCCAGGGCAATCTGGATGCCTGCCTGGCGCAGGGCTTCGAGAGTGGAAGAGGCGTGCTCAATGGACTGAATGAGGACGCTCTCGGTTAATTCCAGTGTGATCTGTCCGTTGTCTGCGCCGGAAGCGCGGATGATGCTGAGCAGATGGTCTGAAATGTTTTCCACCAAAAGCTGCTGAACCGAGAGATTGACATGTATGTTTTTTAAACCCAGAGCCTTGCCCTGAGCGTTGATAAACCGGCCCGCCCGGCTGAGGACATAATTGCCGAGCTGGTCAACCATGCCGCTGCGTTCTGCCAGGGCGACAGCCTGGCCGGCGGAGAAAAAACCGCCGTTACCATCCGGCAGACGCACCAGCACCTCTGCGGTGCTAAAGGAGCCTGTGGCCAGGTGCATGATCGGCTGATACCAGACCTCAAGGGTTTCCTCTTTAATGGCGGCTTCCAGCCGGGTTATAATATCGGCCTCGCTGCGGATAATTTCGTCCAGCTCATCATTGTAGAACATGATCTTCTGGCCGGACTCCTTGGCGTAGCGCATGGCGGACTGGATACGGTCCAGGAGAATTTCCGGGCTCGGGCCGTTTGCGGGGTAGAGGCAAACGGCTGTGCGCACCCGAAGGGTAAAGGTGGCGTGCCCGGCTGTGACCGGTGATGAGAGCAGGGTCTGGAGCTTGGTGGCAAAAGAGGTTTCATCCTCGCCAGACAGAGTAATGCCCAGAAAGACGTCACCGTTGATGCGGTACAGGTAGTTGCCGAAGAGCCGCGACAGACGCTGTACAACCTCATGCAAAATTCTGTCGCCGATATCTGCGCTGAACAGCTGGTTATACTGGCTGAAGGCGCAGATATCCACACAGAAAAGACTGAAGGGGCGCTTTTTATCATAGGAGATGAGCATGTTGGCGTCCCGCTGGTATTTTGACCGGTTCCCCACATTGAAGACCGGGTCAAAGTAGGCCAGCTGCTCAACCTGTTTCCGGTATTGATTAAAGGTTTTGGAGAGCTCCATCATTTCAAGGTCTGTATATTCGTCAAAGGTGACATTATTCTGCCCCGCGATCAGCTGGCGGCATTTTTCGGTAAGCCGGTGGGCAGGCGATTCGCTGGAACGGTGTTCATAATAGCTGTGTACCAGTGCGGTGATTTCCTTTTCGGCCTGGTTTCTGCCGGCGCTGCAGTGTCTGTATTGATAGTGGGTGGTTAAAAAGAGCTTCTTGCCGTTCAGGCGGGTTCTCAGCAGGAGCTCAAGCGTTACGCCCTTTGCGAAGTCCTCCTGCTGGTTAAGGCTCATATCCTCACAGACGGCGATGGCGAAATTGCCATCGCCCAGGCGCCCTGCGATAAAGGGGCTCTGGATAAAGGCATTGAGACGTTCGGGAATACTCTTTAAAAAGATGGATTCCTCTGCCGGGCCGATCAGCTGTGATACCTGATTGTAGCTTTCGTACACAAAGTAAAAAAGATAAACAGGGCCACTGCTATCGTCGGAGAGCCATCCATCCAGGGCGGCGGTAAAACCGGGCAGATTGTAAAGACCTGTCTGGATATCTACGGTGGAGACCTTCTTTAAAATCCATTTTCGTGTGAGGGACTGGTACATCGCGCAGGCCATACCCAGCATCAGAAGTGCAGCGGCAAAACAGCTGCTGATGATGACAGCCCGGTTGGCGGGAGAAATCCAGCCGTCTGTCGGCTGGATGCTGATGTTCCACTCTGTCGGCAGGTTAAAGGAGGTTTTTACCGCGTTGGAGAAATCGATATTACTGCCTGAAACGGCGATGACGTCCTTGCCGCCGTTTTGGGGATTAACACGCCATAATTCATAGTCATATCCCTGGTCTGAGAGATACTGGAGGCTGAGCTGCCCCAAGACATACTCGCTGTCCAGAGCCAGGGCTACCTCCCCCAGATAGGCGTTGTCCTTGACAAAGGGCTGCAGAAAGAGAAAGACCGGCCGGTCATCTGATGCGCCCTCCAGCACAACAGGACCCTCGATCACAAGTTCTTTGACGACCTTGGAAAGGGTAAAAATATAGGATAAATCCCTCAGGCTCTGACCTGTCTGATAGCCGAAGGTTTCCCTGGGAAGGGCGCTGGTAATGGTATCGCCTTCGATCAGGCAGACATAGCGCACCTGCTCCTGCGAAAGCAGAGGCGCCGCTGCGTTTTCAAACCAGGCAGTGCTGCTTCTGTCCATGATCAATGCCATTTGGGCCAGGGCGTCAGCTTCGTTTAACCGGCCCTGAAGCTGAAATTGGATATCTTCACTGTAAAAATGGAGAATCTGCTCCGCGTCGCTCCGGCGGATGCCGGTCAGCGCCCGGGTCATGCCCATACCCAGTGCTGCGGTGAAAGCCAGGATTAGCAGAATAACGGCACAGGCCAGAAGCCGCCGCTTGACACGCTGTTTCATACACACCTCAGTTCTGATGAATTTTGTAATAACCTTTTCCGTTTTGTTTCACAAAGTACAAGGCCTCATCGGCGTCGGCGATCATTTTTTCCAGCTTCATGCCAGGCTGGCAGAGGGATACGCCAACACTGCACTGGACATTGATCTGCTGACCGGCTGAGCCGATTTCAGAATGAAGCCTCAGAACAAGCTCCTCCAGCACGCTGCGCAGTTCAGCTTCGTCGTCCAGGTTGATCAGCAGCATGACGAACTCATCACCGCCGTACCGGCTGACGAGGCCGTCGTATTTCTTCTCGTATTCCCGAAAGATATAGCCTACATTTTTCAGGGCGACGTCGCCGCCGTAGTGGCCATAGGTATCGTTGATGGATTTGAGGTTATCCATGTCCACAAAGCAGAGGGCGCTGGTATATTCGGGATTGATCTTCTGCAGCTGGGTCTCGGCCTGGTTGAGAAATACCGAACGGGTCACCAGACCAGTTAAGGCGTCGGACAGGCCATCGCTGGTCAGGCGGATAATTTCATTGAAATCGACGTTTTCGGGACGCTCATCCTGATAGAGCTTCTTTTCAAGCTTTTCCACAGATTCTACAAGGAGGTCCACGCTATGCATCTGTCCCGCAATATAACGCCGCAGCAGAAAGGACAGTCCAAGACACAGCAGCGCCGCCAGCGCCGCGACCAACAGGAGGCTGGGGAGGATTCCCAGGAAAGCGGTACGGAAATCAACAGAGCACAGCAAATCCCAGCCTGTGTCCTCGACCCGCTGGTAGGCAGTGTAGACAAGACTGCCGTTCTGGAGGCTCCAGTAATCCCCTGGTTCCGCGGCTAAGAGCTGCTCCTGAAGCTTATCCGGCGTTGTGCCGATGACCCTGGCGTTTTGCAGCTCCTTCATCAGCGGCTCACCGTAGGGCAGCCCCGCGGTAGAGGACATGATTTGCCCCTGTGAACCGATCAGGGTTGCCTCATAGCCGCTGGTGGCCGCGGACTGTTTTAAAATATCGACCACCTCGTCAAAATAGATGGCGCAGAAGAGACAGCCGGTAATATTATTCTGCGCGTCAAGCAGAGGAACAGCCACTGTATAATTGAGGGTTACACCGTCGGCTCCGGCGGCAAAGCTGTCGGTAACCTGGCGCTGTCCGGTGGAAAACAGCCGCTGCATATAATCCCGGCTGGCCAGGCTGGCAGGCTCGGAACCATCGGAGTAGACGGTGATATTGGAATCCACATAACAGATCATCAGGTAGTCGAAGTATGGGGACATCTGGTCGAGCTTTTTCACCTTTTCAATGGGCGGGACATTTGGGTCATAAAACTCCGGCAGGCTTGCCAGTGATTCCAATAGCGTAATGGATTCGTCGATGCGCTGCGAAGTCTGCGCATGGACATTCGACAATAAAACCTGGGCGTTGGATTTCATCTGGCTGAAGGACAAAACAGCGCCGCCAAGCATAATGGTGGCAAAAATTAAAAGACAAAAAACAGCAACATACCGAAAAATCGGCGAGAAGGAAATTTGCCAGTTTCCGTCCTTGCTTTTTTGATTATTTTTATTCATGGAGAGCTTGCCTTTCTTTCGGGTGCGATCATTTACAGGCCAAAATATAAATTGTTTTTCATAAAAGATCAGTATTTTTTATAGTTTGCTTTCTTGGTACCTTTACAGAACAAATTATATCATACTTGCCGGGACAAAGCAATTTGCCGGCAGGGGCTGCTGTCCTTTATAACGCTGGGATTGAGCGTGATGGCTGATGTTTTTTAGAAAACAAAAAGCTGTAGCATCCCTTTGAGGAATGGTACAGCTTTTGCGGAAAATCGTTTAGTGATGATCAAAATCCGGATTGTTATCCAGGTCATAGGGCGTTGCCTGATAAACGTAATAATTGAGCCAGTTGAAAAAAAGCAGATTGGAGTGGCCTCGCCAGCGCACCACGGGTTTTTTCGAAGGGTCGTCGCCCGGGTAATAGTTGTTGGGAACATTGATGGGCTTCCCCTGAGAGACATCCCGGTCGTATTCTTTTTTCAGAGTATCCCAGTCGTATTCGCTGTGGCCTGTGATAAAGATCTGCCGCCCTTCCCTGGCGGTTACAATGTATACGCCCGCGTCGTCGGACATGGCCATCATGGAGAGCTCTGGTACCTTTTCGATATCCTCGCGCCGTACCTCGGAATGACGGGAGTGGGGCACGTAAAAAATATCATCAAAGCCGCGGAAAAGCGGAATGTATTTTTCTTCAAGATGGTGTTCGAAAACGCCGAAGAGCTTGTGGTCCAGGTTGTGCTTGGGCACGCCGTAGTGGTGGTATAAAGCCGCCTGGGCGCCCCAGCAGATGTGAAGCGTGGAATAGACGTGGGTCAGGCTCCAGTCCATGATATCCACCAGCTCGTCCCAGTAGTCCACTTCCTCAAAGGGGAGGGTCTCGATGGGCGCGCCGGTGATGATCAGGCCGTCAAAGTATTCGTAGCGTACATCGCTGAAGGTTTTATAGAAAGTATCCAGATGCGCCTGGTCGGTATTTTTGCAGTCATGGGTATCGGACTGCAAAAGGGTGACATCCACCTGGATAGGGGTATTGCCCACGAGCCGCAGAAGCTGGGTCTCGGTAACAATCTTGGTGGGCATCAGGTTCATGATGGCGATTTTCAGCGGACGGATATCCTGTGTGGTTGCCCGGTCCTGGTCCATGACAAAGATGTTTTCATTCTCGAGAATCTGAAAAGCAGGCAGATCGCCTGGAATTTTAATAGGCATAGAGTCACTTCCTTTTTTAGTTAATGTCGGTTAAGGTCAGATTGCTGCGCCTTGCAATCCGGCCTGCCCGGGCTTTATTTAATTAAAAAGCGGTGTGGATAAATAGCGTTCTCCTGTGTCGGGCATCAGGACAACAATGTTTTTTTTCGCGTTTTCTGGCCGCCTGGCAAGCTCTATGGCTGCCCAGACCGCGGCGCCGGAGGAAATACCGACCAGAAGGCCCTCAGTTTTGGTTAACACACGGGCGTAGGCGTAGGCGTCTTCATCCTTGACTGGAATGATCTCATCGATGATGTCAAGATCCAGGACCGCTGGAACAAAGTTTGCGCCGATCCCCTGGATGGCGTGAAAGCCAGCGGGCTCACCCTTTAACACCTGTGAACTCCAGGGCTCCACAGCAATGATCTGCACGTCTGGATTTTTTTCCTTTAACCCCTTTCCCACGCCGCCGAGGGTGCCGCCTGTGCCAACGCCGGCCACAAAGATATCCACGCTTCCGTCCAGGTCATCTAAAATTTCGACAGCGGTGGTCTTTTCATGGGCGATGGGGTTGGCGGGATTTTCAAACTGCTCCAGAATAATGGAGTTTGGAATCTTCTGGTTAAGCTCTCTGGCCTTGTCGATGGAGCCCTGCATGGCCATATCGCCATCGGTCAGGACGATTTCTGCGCCAAAAGCCTTGAGCAGGCTCCTCCGTTCAATGCTCATGGTTTCCGGCATGGTCAGAATGAGGTGGTACCCTCTGAGGGTTGCCACCAAAGCCAGGCCAATGCCTGTATTGCCGCTGGTGGGCTCAATGATCGTGCCGCCGGGAGCAAGGAGGCCCTTCTCCTCTGCGTCGAGGATCATGGACAGGGCGATCCGGTCCTTGACACTGCCGCCGGGATTGAAAAATTC
This sequence comes from Eubacterium callanderi, assembly GCF_900142645.1. Lineage (GTDB taxonomy): Bacteria > Bacillota > Clostridia > Eubacteriales > Eubacteriaceae > Eubacterium > Eubacterium callanderi. The sequence continues at coordinate 42,748 of NZ_FRBP01000007.1, read as the reverse complement.
CAGCTTGCCGAAAAGGTTAGCCTCCAGCGCCTCCTTTTCCATCAGGTGGTTAAGCTTCAGCAGCGGTGTGCCGCCGATGAGCTCGGTTAGTTCTTCATAGACTTTCATTTGATTATACTCTCCCTGTTTCTATTTCTGTGAAAGCTGCAGCGCGTCGTCTAGGGCGCCGATTAAGTCACCGGCGTTTTCCAGACCGATAGACACGCGGATCATATCCTCTGTAATGCCAGCTGCCAGCAGCGCGTCGCCGGAAAGCTGCTGGTGGGTCGTGGTCGCCGGGTGGATCACCAGGGACTTGGCGTCCGCTACGTTGGCGAGATGGGTGAAAATCTGGATATGATCGATGAACCTGCGTGCAGCCTCAATGCCGCCTTTAATGCCAAAGGTAAAGATGGAGCCTGTGCCGCGGGGAAAATATTTTTTGGCCAGAGCATGGTATTTGCTGTCTGTCTGGTCAGGATAATTTACCCAGGTAACCGCGGGGTGGCCGGATAAAAAGTCAATGACCCGGCGGGTGTTTTCCACATGGCGGCCCAGCCGCAGCGAGAGGGTTTCAAGGCCCTGAAGAAGCAAAAAGGAATTGAACGGGCTGATACAGGCGCCAGTATCCCGGAGCATCTGGACACGGGCCTTCGTGATAAAGGCAGCCTCACCGGCATCCCGGGTGTAGACAATGCCGTGGTAGCTTTCGTCAGGCTCTGTGAATTCCGGGAATTTGCCGCTGCCTGCCCAGTCAAAGGTACCGCCGTCCACGATGACGCCGCCGATGGTGGTGCCGTGGCCGCCGATGAACTTGGTGGCAGAGTAAACCACAATGTCCGCGCCAAAATCCAGTGCCCTGAAAAGATAAGGGGTGGCAAAGGTGTTGTCGATGATCAGCGGGATTTTATGGTCATGGGCAATTTTCGCAACAGCCTCGACATCGACGATGTTGATGCTGGGGTTGCCGAGGGATTCGATGTAAATGGCTTTGGTGTTTTCATTGACCGCAGCTTCAAAGTTCGCAGGATCGTCCGGGTCCACAAAGGTGGTTCGGATGCCGAATTTTGGCAGAGTCGCGTCAAGAAGGTTGAAGGTGCCGCCGTAAAGGGTAGAGGCAGCGACGATTTCGTCACCGGCCTGGGCGATGGTCATGATCGTCAGGGTGATAGCCGCAGAGCCAGAAGCTACCGCCAGAGCGCCGACACCGCCTTCAAGGGCGGCCATACGCTTTTCCAGTACGTCAGAGGTCGGGTTCATGATACGGGTGTAGATATTGCCGTTTTCCTTTAAGCCAAAGAGGTTTTCTGCGTGTTCGGTGCTGTCAAAGGCGTAGGAAGTGGTCTGGTAAATGGGCACTGCCACAGAATGGGTTGCAGGGTCCGGGGTTTGTCCGGCGTGAAGCTGGAGGGTTTCAAATTTCAAGTTTTTATCCATGATTTATCTCCTTAATGCATGAAAACATATTAATTTAATAAGAATTATATGTAATATACCATTATTCCATATGCTTGTCAATGCAAATAATGCTTTACGGGCTTTTAAAAGTGCTGTATAATAAAATTTAAGGAAGCATTTGGACCTGAGGAATCCATTTGTGGAAGAAAGCCCGACGGAAAGCCCGGAGGGCTTTTTTTAGAATTTACGGAAAGAAGGTGACAGGAAATGATCAATACACAGGGGCGTCTGGCTAGGGTGGCAACTGTTCCAGAGTCCGGAAAATGGAAGGCCGCCACTGCCAGACAGCATACGCTGTACCAGAAGGAAGGCGATATCCGCACACCCTTTGGGAGAGATTTTACACGGATACTCCACAGTACAGCCTACAGGCGTCTCAAGCATAAAACCCAGGTGTTTTTCTCGCCGGGGAATGACCACATCAGTACCCGTATCGAGCATGTAAACTACGTGGAATCGGTAGCGTCCACCATCTGTGAGTACATGGGGCTTAACGTAGAGCTGGCAAGAGCCATTGCCATCGGCCATGATCTGGGGCATCCGCCCTTCGGCCATCACGGTGAAAAAGTGCTCAATGACATTGTCCGAGATGAGAAGCTATGGAGCGGCCAGAATGGTCAGTATTACTGGCATGAAAAAAACGGGCTGCACTTTGTGGATAATATTGAGCTTCTGGAAGGGCCGGACCGGAAAAAATATAATCTTGATTTGACCTACGGGGTGCGGGATGGTATTATTTCCCATTGCGGCGAAGTCAGCGAGGCCGCCCTGTACCCAAGAGAAGAAGCCATTGACCTGTCAACCTTTAAGCGCGTCAACCAGTTTTCACCCTTTACATGGGAGGGCTGTGTGGTTAAGCTGGCCGACAAAATATCTTACCTGGGCCGTGACATCGAGGACGCGCAAACGCTGGATATTCTGAGTGACGGCCAGTTGGAGATACTTGACGGCATCGTGGCAGAGTATTTTGAAAAGCAGGGACAATCCAGAGGAAATGTCAACAACACCACGGTGATTCACCTTTTGATCCTGGACCTTGGAAAAAACAGCTCTGTTGCGAATGGCCTGCGTTTTTCTGACGAGGGTTTCGAGGTCTTGAAAAATATCCAGGATTTTAATGTAAAAAACATCTACCATCACGAGCGGCTGAACGGCTATAAAGACTATGGCGAATTGATTATACACCGGGTGTACGACGCGCTGAAGGAGCTCTACAATAGAGGCGAGATTGCGGAGAAACTTCCCTATTTTCAAAAGCAATTCCCCCTGTTAACTACCAATTTTATGAACTGGATCAGCGACTACTGGAATCAGACCGACCGGCGGACAGAAGGATGTCCTCTGCAAAACCAGATCATCTACCACATTCCCGAAGAACCTTTGGATTTCTACCGGGCCATCATTGATTATATCTCCGGTATGACGGACCAGTTCATCGAAAAGATCTATCAGGAGCTCATCCGGTTTTAACAGGAAGTTTTGAGAATGTATTTTTACAAAAACGCGTTGACAACTCGCGGAAACAGGTCTATAATGAAAAACAACTTAAAAAACTCAGTAAAGGAAAAACGTCATGAAGGATTTAAGAATGAGCTTAAATGCATACTTTTACTTTAGCCAGGGCTATTATTATGGTGCTGGTTACTTTGCGTGCATGAAATTAAGTTCACCTGAGAGTCGTTTTGCGGTGTCATAGAGGCATTGTAAATTTTCCAATACTGAAGAAAAATCAGTTTATTAAGGGAGACTCGGTGAGTCTCCCTTTTCTTTTGCCCTAAAATGCCTGCAAGTGCACATGCAGGCCGTGAATTCAAATAAAAACCTAAGGAGAAATACAAATGATTGTTGTCGTAAAACCAGGAACCCCGGAAGAAGAAGTACAGAAACTGGCCGCTGCCATTGAGAACCAGGGATTAAAAATCCATTACTCTCAAGGGGTGGATCATACAATTTTAGGTTTAATTGGAGAGACCCAGACCATTGACGTCCATAAGCTGCGTTCAAATCATATCGTTGAAAAGGTCATGCGGGTACAGGAGCCTTACAAAAAAGCAAACCGTGCTTTCCATCCAGATGATTCAATTATTGATGTTCAGGGAAACCTCATCGGTGAGGGCCATGTTTCCGTTATCGCAGGCCCCTGTTCTGTGGAAAGTGAGGAACAGATCATTGAAATTGCCCGAGCTGTCAAAGCATCTGGCGCTAAATTTTTGAGAGGCGGCGCTTTCAAACCCAGAACATCGCCTTACTCATTCCAGGGGATGGGCGCAGATGGTCTGGAGCTGCTGCTTTTGGCTAAAAAGGAAACCGGGCTGCCCATTGTGACTGAACTGATGGACATGTCTCAGCTGCCGCTCTTTGATGAGGTGGATGTTATTCAGGTTGGCGCCCGTAATATGCAGAATTTCACCATGCTCAAGGAACTTGGCAAAATTGATAAACCGATTCTGCTGAAACGCGGCCTGTCCGCTACCATGCGGGAATTCCTCATGTCAGCGGAATACATCATGGCAGGCGGCAATGAGCAGGTGATCCTCTGTGAACGCGGTATCCGCACCTTTGAAAACGCGACCCGCAATACCCTTGACCTCAGCTGTATCCCACTGCTCAAGAAAAAGAGCCATCTGCCCGTGGTCATTGACCCCAGCCACGCCACAGGCATTAACTGGATGGTGGAATCCATGTCAAAGGCCGCCATTGCCGCCGGCGCGGACGGCGTTATGATTGAAGTGCACAATAAGCCTGAGGAAGCGTTGTGTGACGGGGACCAGGCCATTACGCCGGATGAATTCAATAAAATTATGACCACACTCAAAAAATACGCAGAATTTGAGGGAAAGGTTCTTTAGGATGGAGACATTAAAAGGAAAAACTGTCAGCTTTATCGGTCTGGGACTCATGGGCGGCGCCCTGGCCATGGGCATCCGAAAGCAGGGGCCGGATAAGATCTGCGCCTTTGACATTAACGAGGAGGTTCTGGAGGACGCTCTGAGGAAAGAGGTTATCGACTGGGGTGTCAGCGAACCGGAAGGGATCCGCCAGATTCTGGGAGTATCTGATCTGGTGGTGATTTGTCTTTATCCACAGCTTGCGCTGGATTTTATTTTGGAATATATGGAGGACTTCAAAGAGAACGCTGTTATCACTGATATTACCGGCGTTAAAAAGCTGTTGGTCGATCAACTCAGGGGAGTGCTTCGGGAGGATCTGGATTTGATTCTGGGCCACCCGATGGCCGGCAGCGAAAAAGAAGGCTTCGGCAATGCAGATGATGCCATCTTTAAGGACCGCAATTATATTTTAGTTCCTCAGCCGGAAAACAAACCGGAAAATCTGGCTTTTATCAAAGAGATTATCCGCAATCTGGGCTTTGTGAATATCGTGGAAACCACTGCAGAAGTCCACGACCAGAAGATCGCCTTTACCTCGCAGCTCTGCCATGTTATCGCCAGTGCCCTGGTGGACAGTGAGGAGGATCTCCACATCACGGATTATGAAGGCGGCAGTTTCGGAGACCTCACACGCATTGCCATGATCAATGCAGGCATGTGGACAGAGCTGTTTATCTGCAATAAGGAAGCATTGGTAGACCAGATTGAAAAGTTTGAAAAAAGTATGGACACCATGAAAAAAATGATCCAAGCTGAGGACAGTGACGGACTCACAGAAATTTTAAGCAATGTTCGGAAGAAAAGAATTACCATGGAAGTGGACCGACAGAATAAAACATCGGCGAGAACACAAAAAGCTTAAAACTTTCTGAAGGGAAGTTTGCACAAAGTGAGAGCGAAAACGAGTATCATTATCGTGAAAACTGTTACAGAAAAGGTGCAACGCATTTCACTATTGACTTATTTTCAAAAGGTTGTATACTATAGACAAATAAACAAATACCAATTGAAACTCCCCTGTTTCAAGCGGTGCAGATTTGTTTATTGAGCTGTGAGTAGTGAGGCTCACAGCGGAATAAAATCATATATTACCCCCCCTCTCCCCTATAGAGAAACCCTCGAGACAACGTCCCCCCTTATGCGTTGCGAGGGTTTTTCTCTTTTTTGAATTTATTCTGGAAATTTGGAAATAAATCTTTTTAAGGACTTTCATAATGACATCTGTTCGATTATAATAAACCAGAAGGAAGTGATAAAAATGTTAGCAGACAGCCACGCGCATTTAGATGACGAGCGTTTTGAAAATGAAGTGGATACGATCATCGAAAATGCCCGGGAGGCCGGTATCGGTTTTATTTTAAACCCCGGCACCGAGGAAAGTACCAGCGTTCGCGCTATAGAGCTGAGCCAGACCTATGATATCGTCTATGCCGGTGTCGGGTTTCATCCCTCTGACTGCGCGTCCTTTGATAAAAATAAGCACCCAAAAATGATCCGAAAGTGGTGTGAACAGGATAAAGTACTGGCCATTGGAGAAATTGGCCTGGATTATTATTATGACGATGGCGCTCCGAGAGATTTGCAGAAGAAGGTATTTGAGGAACAGATCGGCCTGGCAAATGAACTGAAAAAGCCCATCATCGTTCACGACCGCGATGCCCACGGCGACTGCCTGGATATGGTAAAATCCTGTCTTGATCCCAATGTCGGCGGGGTATTTCACAGCTATAGCGGAAGTGTTGAGATGGCCAAGATTCTCCTCGATTTTGGGCTCTACCTCTCCATCGGCGGCCCCCTGACCTTTAAAAATTCCAGAAAAGCCCCCGATGTGGTCAAATATATGCCGCTGGACCGGCTTCTCATCGAAACCGACAGCCCTTACCTCACCCCAGTCCCCTACCGGGGAAGACGCAACGAGCCCGCCTATGTCCGTTTTGTGGCCGAAAAGGTCGCAGAGATTAAGGAGATACCAGTGGAAGAGGTGCAGGAAACAACATTTGAGAATTGTCAGAGGTTGTTTGGCGTTTAATATTGTGAGGAGTATAAGGAACCGCTAGTCGGTTCTTTTTTTATTTACTTTCAACTGTAAACGTGATACAATCGAAGTGGAATCTAACTTTTCTGAAATAGAAATTTATCAGCATACAGAGGATTTCAACTGGGAATTCAGAAAAGCATTGTGTGCTGGTATTTTTAAAGAACTATAGAACTTTCTGAATTTTTAATTATTAAAATGGGGTGATGGATATGCAGGTTTACGAAGGACGGTTAAAAGTATTTTTACTCAAGGATATTTCAATTAATTCAGTTCAGGAAAAAATCAGCGCATTGATTGACAAAGCGCTGGTCCAGAATGAAAAGATGGCGGCGTTTCATCAAAAGATCAGCTATAAAAATTATTGCTTTTCTGGTTTTTGTCCAGTAGAGAGTGAGAGAGTCTACAGACAGGATAAAATTTACACCATACAGATACGGACAATAGATGAAAATTTGATGAATTATTTCAAGGAACACCTCATCAATGCTTATACCGAAGAGATGAAGTCCCTGACCATGGCCGTAAGAAGAATCAAAAAAATTCCCATCAGCCGAATCTACACGTTAACGCCAGTCATCCAGAAATTCGATGGCGGTTATTGGAAAGAGATTGTCACACTTGATGAATTTGAACGGAGGCTTAAGGAAAACCTGATCAAAAAATATAACAACTTCACGGGTGAAAAATGTGACGAAGACTTTGATCTTTACACGCATCTGCAATTTGACAATAAAGGCCCGATCTCCTGTCCTTATAAAGGAATAACCTTATTGGGAGACAAGATTACTTTGCAGCTTGCGCAGAATCCCATGGCTCAGGAGCTTGCCTACATGGCACTGGGCTGCGGGCTTGGAGAAAATAATGCCAGGGGAAACGGCTTCTGTGGTTATAGATACCTTTAGAAAGGGGTGATTGAATGCTTAAGGAATGTCTTGATGTCTTTAAAAAAATTTATGAAGAAAAAGGGGAAAGCCTGATTTTAGATACCTATGTTCCAGCGGAAGGCTCTTATGTTTTGGTCGACAGGGATGGAGCGATTAAAGAGATTAAAGAACTGCCGAAGCAGAAAGAACCGCCGGAGGATTTTGAAAGCTTTATTGAAAAGGATTATCTCTCTGCGCTTATTGACATGAATAAACCCATTGATAAAAAGAAAGTTATTCACAGTAATAATTATTACGCGTTTTGGGTGAAAAAGGACAGCATAAGACCAGATAAAAACGGAAAGGTTAAACTGACCCAGGAGATTATTGATGATTATTACGGACTTTTAAAAGCGCCGGAAAATAAGTACAGGAAAAAGGGACTGGAGCTTTATGAGGTGGTTGAGGCTGAGATTGGAAAGCCTGACTTGGAGATGATTGAAAGGCATAAAGACTGGATTAAAAACAATATTTTTTCCATTGTCCAGGATAACCATTTAAAAGACGATAAAAGCTACCTGAAAATCTATTTTGATGCGAATAAAGAAGCTTACCAGCGCGAAAACCGGCGCTATGTCATCCCGAATGTTTACAATACGACCGACTATAATGTGCCTGTGGAGGATAAAATTTTTGGTTTGCCCAATGACAATATGGGTCTTAACGCGAAAAAACCCTATCTCGAAAACAAGACTCGTAAAAACACCATGCCTTACCTGATTTCGACAGAAGAAGTGGCAGTCCAAAAGAAGTTTTTCGATTATTTATACAATCAGGCCTGCCTTGGGAAAAGCAATATTTATTTAAACGAGAAAGACGGAATAATAGCGCTCAGCAACAACGAATCACTCAAACAATCCTTTAAAGGGTATTATTTGAGAATACAAAAGGGGAAAGAGCTTGAAATCCACGACTTCGACGAGATTACAGGGTTTGAAGCGGAAATCGAGCCCATTGAGTTGAAACAGTATATCCCTGTTCCGGAAAAGAATGCGACAGATCTAGTGTATGAAAAAGTTAAAAAACTCGAAGATGTAAAAATACTTATTAATTCAGTATTTTTAAAAAAGTTTTTAATCACAAATTTTTTTACAGACGCAAAGGATATCCGGCTCAATGATACAAAGGTTAAGGAGGAGCTGCTCAGGTGCCGTACCGGGTATTTCAACTGGTTTTTTAAAGGAGAGTCCGTGGCTGTAAGATCCTTTTTTGCGGAGAGCTCGCTGGTATTGATTAAAAATTCAATTTTAAACAGACATATTCCAAAAGCGATCGAACAGTTTAATGTGCGGGAATCAATATTGAATTATTTTGAAGGAGGAGAAAGAATGGAACAAACATATGAAGAGATTTTTGAGCGTTTAAGTGAAATGATAAACAGCGACACGCGGAGTACAATTGAAGACGATGCAATGTATTATTATGCTGCCGGACAGATCGCCCAGTTTTTGCTTTCTTTAAACCAGTCAAGCAAACCAACACCAGCCCTCGTCAATCCGGTTATTAACGCGAGAACAGCGCAGCAGCTTCAGGTTGTTTTAGAGAGATTGTATAAAAAGTATAATTACGCGATTAAATACCCCCAGAGGATTTCAAGGCTATACTCGATGTTTTTGCTGCATATGCCAGAGAATAAAAAAACGGACAGTCAGATGCTTATCGCGGGATATTTGGACAGAAGCCTGGTCTATGAAAAGAAAAATAAAAACGAAGGAGAAGCAGAAAATGAATAAACGTGTTTACGGTGTGCTCGGAATTAAATCAATTATGGCCAATTGGAATGCCGATTTTAGCGGAATGCCAAAAGCGATTTCCACAGGTGAGGTGTTTGGCAGTGACAAAGCCTTTAAATACCCCATGAAAAAAATGTGGGATGAACAGGGAGAAAAAGTGCTCTATATTAAGTCTTTCAAAGCGGAAGAAGATAAAAAAGAAGGCATCAAGGTGCGTCCGCGATCATTGAAGGAGCGCTATGAACAGATTTTTGAGGTAGAGGATCTTAAAAAAACAAATGATAATAAAGCAGTGTTAACAAATCTTTTTAAGGCCATCGATGTCAAAAACTTCGGTGCAACCTTTGCGGAGGGCGGTAATAACACTTCCATCACCGGGGCGGTCCAGATCACCCAGGGTTTTAATCAATATGACGGCCATAATGTTGAAGAACAGCAGATACTGTCACCCTTTAGAGATGGCACAAAGGAAGATGCTGAGCAGTCCACCCTCGGCACAAAAATTGTCAGCAACGAAGCCCATTATTTTTACGGATTTGCCATTAATCCGACAGCCTACAAAGATTTTATGGAAATGGGCGTAACTGAAGGCTATACCGAAGACGATTATGAAAAATTCAAGGAAGCCGCTTTAATGGCCGCTACGGCCTTTAACACCAATGCAAAGGTTGGCTGTGAAAATGAGTTTGGCCTGTTTGTGGAAACGGAAGCGGATCTGTACTTGCCGGATTTAGCGCAATTTATCCGATTTAAAAAAACAGAGGATAATGAAAAAGGCGTCATATCTTTAGGGTTAGACGAGCTGTTAAACGCCTTTGGCGACCGGATTTTATCCATAGAAATCTATTATAATCCCCTGACGACAATCCTGGAAGGCAGCTTGGATAAGGCGAAGGCCTACCATATTTTCACAAAGGAAGCGCTTTAAAATGAAAGCCCTGAGATTTCTGTTAAGGGGGAAGACCGCTTTTTTCAAACAACCGGATGTCAATACTTACTGCTATTATACCTACGGCTGTATCCATAAGATCGCCCTGCTGGGAATATTTGGTGCGGTGATGGGCTTCCGGGGGTATAACGGGCAGACTAAAGCAGAAACCTACCCGGAGTTTTATGAAAAGCTGAAGAGTCTGAAGGTATCGATCTGTCCGCTGAATGAAAAGGGCTATATTCCCAAAAAGGTACAGACCTTTAACAATTCGGTGGGCTATGCCTCTAAGGAGGAGGGCGGGAACCTCATCGTCAAGGAGCAATGGCTGGAAAATCCGAAGTGGGAGATTGCTTTTCTCGTAGACGATCCACAGTCTGAGAACCTCGCGGAGCGGATTTTAGAATCCCGGTTTGAGTTTTTACCCTACCTTGGAAAAAACGACCATACTGCGGTCATCGAAAATGTGGAGGAAGTGGAACTGGAGGCAGAGACAAAAAGGGAGAATTTGAGAGTATACGGACTTTTTCCGGCAAATCAGGGCAGCCTGTCAGAGAATTCTGTCCGCCGCCCTCTTGGCCGGGAAGTACCATACAAATACCAGGAACGACTTCCGGTGGCTCTGGAACCAGCATGTAACCAATACGTGACGCAGGCGATGATCGACACGAATCAGCGGGTTTCTCTGACCGATGCGGCCAGCGTTTTCCGTCTGGAGGAGAGACATTATGTCTTTTTCTAAAAAAGTAGATTCTTATTTTGAAAAGACGCCAGTTTTTGATTTTGCAGGGCTTATCGAAACCGATAAGCCCTTTTATGCACACATCAAAGATGAAAAAAAAGCGGAAAACTTACAGGAGCATCTGGATTTAACTCTGGATTATTTCGGTCTTCTGTGCCGGGAAAAACACCTGGAAAGTGTGTTCAGATGTCTGGAAAAAAACTTTTTTCCAGACTGCGCCAGAGAAACGGTGTCTTTGTGGCGCGAAATGATTTTGAATATCCTTTATCTGCATGACATTGGAAAGATTAATCCCAATTTTCAGCGGGGTAAGATGCAAAACAAGGCTTTTAGTCGCACTGAATCCAATAACCAGAACCACTCTGCTTTTTCAGCCCGCGTTTATTTTGATTATTATTATCAAAAAATTGATGCGGTAGAGGACGACCGGCAGTATGATTTGTTTTTCGTTTTTCTGCTGCTCAACACCTTTGTCATCCAAAAGCATCACGGCAGTCTGACGGAATTCAGCGTTTTTCTGGAGCGGTTTGAGAATGATTTGAGCGAGACGAGAGAGGAACTGGAGGCTTACAGGAATCTGACGACTTTTGACACTGCCGCTGGACTCGGTTTGTTTTTTGAGGAAAGGCTGAATATTATACATAAAAATAACCCGTGGAAATGTGTGGATTTTTACATCTATACCCGATTCCTCTACGCTATTCTGGTTGCCTGCGATTTCTACGCAACCTCAGAATACATGAACGGCGCCCCGGTTGATGATTTTGGCGTACTGGATGACGTCACGCCCTATCTAGATGCGTTCAATGCCGATCCCGTCACACAAAATATCCGAAAAATTAAAAAAGATCAAGCGCCTGATGGCGATATTAATATTTTAAGAAGCCGGTTGTTTTTAGAAGCAGAAGAAAATCTGCTTCATAGCCAAGAGGATAATGTGGTTTTTTTGGAGGCGCCTTGCGGTTCTGGAAAGACGAAAACCTCCATCAATCTGGCTTTGCAGCTCATAAAAAAGGATCAACAGCTCAACCGGATTCTCTACGTTTTTCCCTTCAACACCCTGGTCGAGCAAACCCGGGATTCCCTGGAAGAATGCTTTGGGAAAGCCCTCGGCGAAAAAATGGGGGTCATTAACAGCATTACACCCATCAAGAAATACGGGGAAACGACCGATGAAGGCGAATGGGATTATACAAGGCAGGATAAAATTGATTATGAAAAGTCTCTGCTGGCCCGGCAGTTTATGCACTATCCCATTGTGCTGACCACCCATGTGAAATTTTTTGAGGGTATTTTCGGAACAGGCCGCGAGGCGGTATTTCCGCTGGCGCATCTGGCGAATTCCGTCATCATTCTCGATGAAATACAGAGCTATAAAAACCAGATCTGGAAGGAAATCATTATCTTTCTGAAAGCCTATGCGCGTATTCTAAATTTTAAAGTGATCATTATGTCCGCAACCCTGCCAGATTTAAACCGGCTCAGTGTTGGAGATGAAAAGGTGACTTATCTCGTGAAAAACCGGGAATTTTATTTTCAGAATCCCCTGTTTAAAGACAGAGTAGAGCTGGATTTCTCCATGCTGGAGCTGGAACCGGAAGAAACCTTTGATGCGCTTTTAAAAAAGGTCCTCGAGGTTTCAAACGCCCTCAGGAAAAATCCAGACGCTGAAAACAAAATTGTGGTTGAGTTTATCAAAAAAGCTTCGGCTGTTGATTTCTATAACCGTTTGAAGGACGTTGTGGAAAATGATCGGGTATCCATTGAACTGATGACCGGGGATGACCACAAGGCGGAACGCAAACGGATTATCAGCCAGGTGAGAACAGCAGAAAATATCATACTGGTAGCCACCCAGGTCATAGAAGCCGGCGTCGATATCGACATGGACATTGGCTTTAAAGACACCTCTATTCTGGACGCCGAGGAACAGTTTCTCGGGAGAATCAACCGTTCCTGCCGGAAAAAAGGCGCTGTCGTGTATTTTTTCAACCTGGATTCACCCGATATGATTTATCAGAAGGATATCCGTAAAGCCGATAATTTGAGGCTGACCGGCGCCAACAAGGCCATGCAGGAAATCCTGATCAATAAAGAATTTTCAAAATTTTATGCCTGCGTTTTAGAAGGCCTTGAGGCGCAGAGCCGAAAAGAAAATGATTTAAATCTGGAAGTTTTTCGGGACCGGCATCTGTGGACTTTCAATTTTCCCGAGATACAGGAAAGGATGCGCCTGATTGACGATAATCGGAGGAAAGTATCCCTGTTCCTGAATACGGAGGTTATCAGTGAAGACGGAGAAGTCCTTGTTGGAAGCCAGGTGTGGAAATCCTACGGAGCGCTATTGCAGGATGCGGCAATGCCCTATGCTGAAAAGCGGGTCCGTCTGTCAGAGGTGCAGGCAAAGATGGACTACTTTATCTATGAAGTTGACAAAAGCTTTGCTGATGCCTGTGTGTTGTGCCAAGACGAGCTTTTGGGTGAGCTGTACTATTTTAAGGACGGCGAGCGATTTTTTGAAAACGGAAAATTCAGCCGTGAAAAACTAAAGCGTGAAAACGACTTTCTGTGAGGAAAATAAAATGAAGGTTAACGGAACCCTGGTCAATTATTATTTTCATTGTAAAAGGCAGTGCTGGCTGCATGGAAACCGCATCAACCTGGAAAGCAACAGTGAAGATGTGAAAATTGGAAAAGCCCTGCACGAGATAAGGGCAGAAGAAAGTGAATCGACGGAAATCAGCATTGAGAATATCCGTTTAGATAAGATTACGAAGGATTATCTGGTCGAGGTAAAAAAATCGGATGCGGATTATGAAGCGGTCAAATGGCAGGTACTGTTTTATTTAAAGGTTCTGAAGGATAAGGGGATCGAGCGCAGAGGAAAAATTGAATTTATCGAAAAGAAAAAGGCCGAGCGGAAAATCTATTATGAGGATTTAACCCAGGAGCGCGAAAAAGAATTAGAGGAAATCATTCGCGCCATTGAGACACTGCTGGAAACCCCCTTTCCGCCTGAGCGGGAGACGGGTAAAAAGTGTCGTCAATGCGCGTATTTTGACTACTGTGTTTTATAGGAGAAGGTAAAATGGGAACAACAAAGTATTTAACCTCCATGGGTGAGCTGAGCCGAAAGGATAATTCGCTGTGTTTTCGAGTGGGCAGCCGCAACAAGTATATTCCAGTTGAGCAGGTCAGTGAGATTTATTGTATGTCTGAAATATCGCTGAACACCAAGCTGTTGGATTTTTTGGCGAAAAATGAAATCATTGTACATTTTTTTAACTATTACGGCGGTTACAGCGGTACCTTTTATCCCAAAGAGCATTTGGTCAGCGGGAAACTGCTCATCGCGCAGGTAAAAGCATTTGAAAATCGGCGTTTAGGCATTGCGAAGGCCATCGTAGGCGGCATTGGAAAGAATATCGATGAACTGCTGTATCATTATTATAAGCATGATAAAAAAGACGTCAAGCCGACCATTGACTGGATCAGGCATGACTTGCCTGATCGGCTCGGCAAAGCAGAGGATGTCAAGCAGGTTTTGCAGGCCGAGGGCGAAATCTGGCAACGGTTTTACAGCAGCTTTCAGTATTTTCTGCCTGAAGATTTTATCATGAACAAAAGGGTCAAACGGCCTCCGGATAATCCAATCAATGCTTTGGTCTCCTTTGGAAACAGCCTGCTGTACAGCAAAACCGTGTCGGTGATTTATCAGACCCATCTTGACCAGCGGATCAGCTTTCTTCATGAGCCTTCAGAGGGACGTTTTTCTCTGAGCCTCGATTTATGCGAAGTTTTTAAACCAGCCATTGTTTTCAAGACAATTTTTGATGTGGTCAATAACCGAAAACTACAGGTAGACAAGCATTTTGAAAAAAAGCTGAATTATTGTATCCTGAATGAGGAGGGGCGAAAAATTTTTATTAGCGCCTTTGAAGCCCGTTTGGACAGTGTGTTTGAGCATCCAAAGCTCAAACGAAAGACCAGCTATCGGACTGCGTTGAAGTTGGACTGCTATAAGCTGATCAAAGACATTCTTGAGGAAAAGCCATTTATCCCCTTTAATATGGGAGAGAAGCTATGAGTACAGATAAAAATTTTAATTATAATTATGCCTTCGTGTTTTATGATATTAATGAAAAGCGTGTGGCTAAAATTTTTAAAATTTGCAAAAAATATCTTGTGCATTATCAGAAATCTGTATTCAGAGGAGACATAACCCCTTCAAAATTGATTGCCCTGAAAAACGAACTGAAAAAAATTATTGTTGAAGATGAAGACTTCGTCTGTATTGTAAAACTGCTGAATGGAAATGTCTTTGGAGAAGAAGTCATGGGCATCTCCGAATCCTCAGAAGACCTTTTTCTGTAGTTCTGTTTTACCAGGCACAGAAAATTTTAAAAAGTCAAAATCCTTTTAAACAAAAGGTTTGAGCGCCATTTGAAAGAAGAATTGACGAAAATCTCTGCGGCTGGTAAATTTGTAGAGAAATGGCTTGAAATCAAGGGTCTTAGAGAATATAAATAGAGGAAGAATGGCTTGATTATTATGGTTGAAGATTAACATGAGATGTATTTAAATCCGTCTACGCGCTGCACGATGAAAAGCTGGAAGCCGTTGAAGATTAACATGAGATGTATTTAAATATGCCCGTTCGGAAACCATTTTAGAAAAGAAAACCTGTTGAAGATTAACATGAGATGTATTTAAATGGTCGAGAATAAGCCAGCCCTTGAACTGATTAGAAGTTGAAGATTAACATGAGATGTATTTAAATGCTTGATCGTCTCTTTGACGCTGGAATTGACGCGGGTTGAAGATTAACATGAGATGTATTTAAATGCTTTTTCCTTTTCCCGATCAGCGGTCCGGCGTTCAGTTGAAGATTAACATGAGATGTATTTAAATGGTCTTTGTCGCAGATAATCTCTTTCCAGCGCGCGTTGAAGATTAACATGAGATGTATTTAAATGGCATTGCCGTGCCCACGCCGCCGCTGTTGATGGGTTGAAGATTAACATGAGATGTATTTAAATCCAACAGCCAGATTTTGCCGTAGCGCCTTCATAGAGCGTTGAAGATTAACATGAGATGTATTTAAATATTCCCAAAGGTTTATTATTTTTTTCAAAAATTTCTGTTGAAGATTAACATGAGATGTATTTAAATATTCCAGCAGCGCATAATTCTCATAAAACTTTAAAAGTTGAAGATTAACATGAGATGTATTTAAATTCGTTATTAAAAACAAAACCGGGATTACTTTCTTTGGTTGAAGATTAACATGAGATGTATTTAAATTGGCTGTACGCCCAGCAGCTCTAAAATTTTAGGACCGGGTTGAAGATTAACATGAGATGTATTTAAATTCGGCTTCCTTGCGCAGCTCCTG